>NZ_SLWY01000016.1 GCF_004341245.1 Plasticicumulans lactativorans
CAGTAGCTCTCGATGGGGGTGAGGGTGGCCAGCGTCTCGCGCACGCGGGCGTGGCGCTGGGTGTACTCGTCGCTGTCGGGGGCGAGTTCGAGCAGGCGCCCGAGATCGTCGGTGAGGTGGATCCAGCCGTCCGAGCGCATCTCCCAGACGCTGCGATAGCGGTTCAACGAAACGCCTTTCTTTGCCACTGCGCGTTTGGCCATGTCTGCTCCGGATATTCGGCGGTTTATGTCCGACCGCCATGCGGTTTCAATGCCGGCGCGGCATTCCGCGCGGCATGGTTTGTAAGGCTATCGAATCGATCGGTGCGGCCATTGCCCGGCGCGGCAAGGTGCCGTCCGGGCGGTTACCGTGTCGACCGCGTCTTGATCATTGCCGGCGCGGTCTTTAAGCATTTGCCATGCCATTTTCAATGGCGAGTCACGAAATGACTGGCCGGAAACGGCGATGATGTCTTTTGCGGCATAACGGCGGAATCCCGATATGGCCGAAGCGAATGCTCCAGGGTGGAGCCGGTGCAGCCCATTTTTAGTGCGATGGGGTGCTGGAAAGTGCTGCACATATTCAACGGACCCTGCCCTGCACCTGTCGCCATGGAGAAGCTGCACACGGATGAAGAACCAAACGTCGAGGGCATCGGCACGCGGGCGGCCGACGTCGACGAGGTTGGTGTGAAGGTTAATTTATGTGTTAGCGTGGCCTCGGTATGAGAGCCAATGCGGGACTTTTGCGTGGAACCAATCGGCCCGGCGAGGCCGCCGAGTGAGTAAGCCCATGTCGACCGGAGCGCCCCTTGCCTGCCGTCGGGCCGCGGTGCTTTCGGACCTGCTGCAGCAGAAGTTCGACCCCGACACTGCGGAAGCCAACCATCGGCAGCTCTACCGCATCCTGCAGCAGGCGATCCTGAGCGGGGAGCTCCCCGCGGGCACGCAACTGCCGCCGACGCGGCTCCTGGCCTGCGATCTCGGCATCGCGCGCAACACGGTGATCCAGGTCTACGAGCAACTGGGGATCGAAGGCTACGTGCACACCGGCGTCGGCCGCGGCACCTTCGTCGCCGATACCGCGCCGGACCGGATCGCCGGGTTCGACCTCATCACGGCGCCGGCGCGCCGCGGCAACGACGGGGGCTCGCTGTCGTGCCGCGGCAAGGTGCTGCTGGAGAACGCCGGTGCGGGCAAGCGGCAGTGGGGGGGCTTCGTCCCCGGCGTTCCCGATGTCACGCAATTCCCCGCGCGGGTCTGGAGCCGCATCGAAAGCCGCCTGTGGCGTCGCCTGTCCCCGGAGATGATGTCCTACGCCAGCGGCGGGGGGTACGCGCCGCTGCGCGAGGTGCTCGTCGATTACCTGCGCACCGCCCGTGGCGTGCGCTGCGATCCGCGCCAGGTGCTGATCACCACCGGCACCCACCATTCGCTGCACCTGCTGACGCACCTGCTGGCCGATTTCGGCGACGGCGTCTGGCTGGAGGAACCGGGTTACTGGGGCGCGCGCAGCCTGCTGCAGATCGCCGGGCTCGACATCACCGCGGTGCCGGTGGACGAGCAGGGCATGAATCCGGGCGAACTGCCGTTGCGGCGGGTGCCGCGATTCATCTTCGTGTCGCCCTCGCATCAATTCCCGCTGGGGTCGGTGATGAGTCTGGCGCGGCGCCGCGAATTGCTGGAATACGCGAAATCGACCAACGCCTGGATCATCGAGGACGATTACGACAGCGAATTCCGTTACGGCTGCCGGCCCCTGCCTTCGTTGCAGGGCCTGGACGACGGCGGCCGCGTGATCTACCTCGGTACGCTTTCCAAGATCATGTTCCCCGGCCTGCGCCTGGCTTATATGGTGGTGCCGGAAAACCTGGTCGACGGTTTCGCGCTGGGGCTGATGGAACTGTATCGCGAGGGCCATCTGGCGCCGCAGGCGGTACTGGCCGAGTTCATCCGCGAAGGTCATTTCGCCTCGCACATCCGGCGCATGCGCACGATCTACAGTGAGCGCCGCGTCACCCTGATCGAGGCCATCCACGAGCACTTCGGCGATGCGCTGCCGGTGATCGGCAGCGCCGCGGGCCTGCACCTGGTGCTGGGCCTGCCGGGGGACGTCGACGACCAGGCGCTGAGTGCGCGCGCGCTCGCGCACGGCATCGTCGCCCGCCCCCTGTCGCTGTATTACTGCGACAAGCGCCAGGCGCGGCGCGGCCTGGTGCTCGGCTACGGCTGCGTGGCGCGCGACGAGATCCCCCGCGAGTTCGCGCGCCTGGCGACGGTGATCCGCGAGTGCCTGTGACCGGGCGGCGCCCCGGGCGGGCGCCGCGGCGGCTCACGGCTGCTGCGGCTTGACGGCGTAGGGGTTGCCGTCGAGGGCGTTCGAGATGTCGGCGATCGCCTTCTGCGCACGCACGCTGTTGCCGGCGGCGTCGAGCGGCGGCGAGATCACCGCGATGCCGAACTTGCCCGGCGACACCGCGAGGATGCCGCCCCCCACCCCGCTCTTGGCCGGCAGGCCGGTCAGGTACAGCCACTTGCCGGAGTCGTCGTAGAGGCCGGCGGTGGCCATCACCGCGAGCACCTCGGGCACGTAGTCCGGCTTCAGCACCTGCCTGCCGGTCAGCGGGTTGCGGCCGCCGTTGGCGAGCGTGGCGGCCATCGTCGCGAGGTCCCGGGCATTGACGCCGACCGCGCACTGGCGGGTGTAGATGTCGGTGGCGCGGTCCGGGTTGTCCTTGATGCGGCCGTAGGCGTACATCAGGCGACCGATGGCCTGGTTGCGCTGGTTGGTGGCGGCTTCGGACTGGTAGACGTCTTCGAGCACCGCCAGCTTGCGGCCGGCGAACTCGCCGTAGTAATCGAGGATCCTGCCCCAGATCTCGTCGTAGTTCGTGCCGCCGACCATGCTGGTGGCGGTGATCGCGCCCGGGTTGACCATCGCGTTCATCTCGGCGCCCTTGTACTGCTCGATCGCGACGATCGAGTTGAACACCTGGCCGGTGGCGTCGACGCCGGGGTTGTTGAAGATCGCCTGCGGCCCCGACTCCTCGATCACCTTGGCCATTGTGAAGACCTTGGAGATCGACTGGATCGACACCTCCGAGCGGATGTCGCCCGCGGTGTAGACCTTGCCGTCCACCGTTACCAGCGCGATGCCGTAGAGCTCGGGGTCGACCTGCGCCAGCGCCGGGATGTAGTCGGCGTTCTTGCCCTCGTGCAGCGTCCTGTACTTCTCGTAGGCCGCGTTCACCGCGGTTTCGACCGCCTGCGGTTCCGGCGGCGCGGCGCTGACCTGGACGGCGGCGGCGAGGCCGAGCGTCAGCGCGGTCGCGATCACGGCGTGCTTCATTCGCATGACAAGGATCTCTCTCGAAGGGATGGCGCCCCCGCTCGGGCTTGGCGACGCAGGGCGTCGGCGTGCAGCGCGGGGCCTCTGCAGCGCCGCGCAGCCTACGGAAGGCGCGCGGGCGGCCGTGAGAGACAATCGTCGAGACTTCGGGGGAACCAATCCGCGGCGGCGGCGGGACCGCACCGGCCGTCGCCGACGACCGGTGCGGGGAAGATGGGCGCCGACGCGAACGCCGGCGGGGAGCGGGGCGCCGCTCAGGCGCCGGCGGCGTCGACCAGGTCGGCGGTGGCGGCGACGGGGACGATGGCGCCGGGGTGGCGGATCACCCGCCCGGCGACGCGGTGGCCGAGCGCGGCGGCGGCGGCGGGCGGCAGGCCGCGCGCGATGCCGGTGAGGAAGCCGGCGTTGAAGCTGTCGCCGGCGGCGGTGGTGTCGACCGGGGTGACCGCCTCGGTCGGGACCGTCACCGGCGGCGCGCCGGCGTCGGCGGCGAGCAGGCAGCCGGCGGCACCGTGCTTGACCACCACCGTGCCCACGCCGGCGGCGCGCGCGCGCGCCAGCACGGTGGCGGGGTCGGTGTCGCCGTGCAGCGCGGCCTCGTCGTCGAAGGTCAGCAGCGCGATGTCGGTCAGCGCGAGCGCCGCGGCGTTCCAGCGGCGCGCGCTGGCGACGTCCTCCCACAGCCGCGGCCGGTAGTTGCTGTCGAAGGCGACGCGCGCGCCCGCGGCGCGCTTGCGCGCGGCGAGGCCGAGCAGGCGCTCGCGCCGCGCGTCGTCGAGGATCGCCAGGCTCACCCCCGAAAAGTACACGAGCTCGCAGGCCGCGGCATCGAGCGTCGCGCCCTGCGCTGCGCCGAGCATGTGCCGGGCGGCGGCGGCACTGCGCCAGTAATGGAAGCGGCGCTCGCCGGCGGCGTCGGTCTCGATCAGGTACAGGCCGGGCAGGCGCTCCGGGTCGCGCGCGATCAGCGCGGTGTCGACACCCTGCGTGGCGATGAAGGCGAGCAGTTCGGCGCTGAGCGGGTCGGTGCCGACGGCGCTGACGTAGCGCACCTGCGCCTGCGGCAGCAGGCGCGCCAGGTAGACGGCGGTGTTCAGGGTGTCGCCGCCGAAGGTCTGCGCGAGGCTGCCCGGCGCGGCGTGCCGCAGCTCGACCATCGCCTCGCCGATGCTCCAGATCGTGTGCATGGGCACGCGTCCTCCAAAGGGTTGGGCTGCGCCCGGGGGCTCAGGCCTGCGGCCGGCAGGCGATCGCTTCGATCTCGATCTTGGCGTCGACCATCAGCCGCGCCTGCGTGGTCGAGCGCGCCGGCTTGTCGCCGGGGAAGAACTCGGCGTAGACGCGGTTGAAGGTCCAGAAGTCGCGCGGGTCGTCGAGCCACACGGTGACCTTGCAGACGTCGGCCAGCGTGCAGCCGGCGAGCGCCAGCGCCTGCGCGACGTTGTGCAGCGTGCGCCGCGTCTGCGCCTCGATGCTGCCGGGGACGATCTCGCCGTTGTCGCCCATCGCGACCTGGCCGGAGACGAAGACCAGATCGCCGACGCGCACGGCCGGAGAGAAGGGCAGCGGCTGGCCGCCGGCGCCGGTGCGGGTGTTGCCGAGGAATTCGATGCTCATCGGAGGGGCTTCCAGGGTGGTGGTGGCTAGGGCGACGCGAGGCCTTGTTCGCGTCGATGAATGTAATTTTATTTCTTTCGCGGCGTTTGGCAAGCCCTGCCCGATGCGTGCGGCCAAGCCTGCCCATTTGTGCAAAAGCAGCAAAAAAAATGATCGCGCAGGGGAGGTTGACGCGGGTCGGCTTGGTCGATATGGTGAGTGAAATTTAATTACATTACATCGCCACCGAGGAGGTCGATCCATGAAGCACCCCGTACTCACCGCGCTCCGTCGCACCGTGCTCGCCGCTGCCGTCGGCAGCCTGCTGTTCGCCCCGGGTTTCGCCGCCGAGCGCGGTGGTGCCGCCAACCTGGCGATGGTCGGCGAACCGCCGACGCTCGACCCGATGGCCTCGGCCGCCGACCTGGTCGGCACGCTGATGCAGCACGTCTACGAGCCGCTGTACACCTTCGACGCGCAGTGGAACCTGGCGCCGATGCTGGCCGAGCGCCTGCCCGAGGTGTCCGCCGACGGGCTCGTCTACACCATCCCGCTGCGCAAGGGCGTCAAGTTCCACAACGGCCGCGAGATGAACGCCGACGACGTGGTCGCGTCGCTGAAGCGCTGGGCCGATCTGGCGCCGCGCGGCAAGGCCACCGCCAAGGAAGTGAAGAGCATCGAGGCACGCGACCCGGCGACGGTGGTGGTCACGCTGAACCGCCCCTACGCGCCGCTCGTCGCGCAGTTCGCGCTGCCGACCGGCTTCGCCGCGATCATGCCGAAGGAGACGATCGCCAACCCGCTCACCGAGTTCGTCGGCACCGGGCCGTACCGGCTGAAGGAGCGCAAGCCCGACCAGTACGTGCTGATGACGCGCTTCGACGAATACACCCCGCGCACCGATGCCGCCAGCGGCTACGCCGGCAAGCGCGAGGCGCTGCTCGACGAGCTGCGCTTCGTGCCGGTGCCGAACGCCAACACCCGCGTCGAAGGCTCGCTGTCGGGGCAGTACCAGTTCGCCGACCTGCTGCCGGTGGAGAGCAAGAAGCGCCTCGACAACCAGCCGAAGATCAAGCCGCTGCTGACCAAGCCGTTCGGTTTCCCCTACCTGGTGCTGAACACCAGGCAGGGCGTGCTCGCCAACGCCGCGCTGCGCCAGGCGGTGCAGACCGCGGTCAACCCCACCGAGATGCTGCTCGCCGGCTTCGGCGACCCGCAGTTCTTCGAGGCCACGGGGGCGCACTTCCCGGCGGGCTCGGCCTTCCACAGCGATGCCGGCACCGCGCGCTACGGCGTCGCCGATGCGGCCAAGGCCAGGACCGAGGCCGCCGCGGCGAAGTACGACGGCGCGCCGCTGCGCATCCTCGCCAGCCAGCAGTACGAGTTCCATTACCGCATCGCGCTGGTGCTCGCCGAGAACCTGAAGGCCGCCGGCTTCAAGGTCGACCTGCAACTGGTCGACTGGGCGACGCTGGTGCAGCGGCGCAACGACCCGGCGCTGTGGGACGTCTACGTCACCCACTCGGCCTTCCTGCCCGAACCGATGCTGTCGCCGCCGCAACTCGGTGACGACGCCCCCGGCTGGTGGAAGACCCCGGCCAAGGACGCCGCGCTCACCGCCTTCAACGGCGAGACCGACCCGGCCAGGCGCGGCGCGCTGTGGGCGAAGGTGCAGGAGACCGTCTACGCCGAGGTGCCGTACATCCGCGTCGGCAACTTCAACGCCCTGACCGCGGTGTCGCCGCGGCTCGAAGGCTACGACCCGCGCCCCTGGCCGTACTTCTGGAACGTCGGCCTGAAGCAGAAGTGATCCACCACACGCGGGCACGGCGCACGGCGCCGGGCACGCGGCGGGGCGCGGCCGCCAGGCCGCTCCCCTGCACCGCTGCCCGCGCCGCGCGCCCGAGCCCGCCTGCCACCGGAGGCACACCATGTTCCGATATCTGATGTCCCGCTTCGCCGGGATGCTCGCCGTGATGCTGATCGTCGCGGTGCTGGTGTTCCTGCTGACGCGCCTCGCGCCCGGCGACCCGGCCGCGCTGATGCTCGGCGACCAGGCCACCGCCGAGGACGTCGCCCGGCTGCGCGCGCAGTACGGCCTCGACCAGCCGCTGCCGCTGCAGTTCGTGTACTGGCTCGGCGAAGTGCTGCAGGGCAACCTCGGCCAGTCGATCTTCCTGCAGCAGCCGGTCACCGCGGCGCTCGCCGAGCGCGCCGAGCCGACCTTCTTCCTGACGCTCTTCTCGGTGGCCATCGCGAGCCTGATCGGCATCCCCTGCGGGGTGGTGTCGGCGGTGTGGCGCGGGCGGGCGCTCGACCAGGCCTTCACCGGCGTGGCGATGCTCGGCGCGAGCATCCCGAGCTTCTGGTTCGGCCTGATCCTGATCCAGTTCTTCTCGGTCAAGCTCGGCTGGTTCCCGGTGGCCGGCTACGGCGACCCGGACGTGCCGCTGGCCGAGCGCCTGTGGCACCTGGTGCTGCCGGCCTGCGTGCTCGGCATCCTCAACTCGGCGCTGATCATCCGCTTCACCCGCGCCAGCATGCTCGACGTGCTCGGCGAGGACTACGTGCGCACCGCGCGGGCGATGGGCCATGCCGAGCGCGTCGTGGTGCTGCGCCACGCGCTGCGCAACGCGCTGATCCCGATCATCACCGTGATCGGCCTGACCGCGGCGCTGCTGATCGGCGGCGCGGTGGTCACCGAGACCGTGTTCGGCCTGCCCGGCGTCGGCAACCTGGTGGTGTCGGCGGTGCTGCGCCGCGACTACCCGGTGATCCAGGGCGCGCTGCTCGCGATCGCCGCCGTCTACGTGCTGATCAACCTGCTGATCGACCTGCTCTACCGCGTGGCCGATCCGCGCGTGAGGTTCTGACCATGGCCGCTGCCGCTTCCGCTTCCGTTTCGTCCCCCGGCCTGGGCCTGGCCCTGCGCAAGCTGTTCCGCCGCAAGGTGGTGCTGGCGGGCGCCGTGGCGCTGGTCGTGCTGGTGCTGCTCGCGCTGTTCGCGCCGTTCGCCTCGCCCTACGACCCCTCGGCGCTGAAGGTGCTCGAACGCCTCAGGGGCCCGTCGGCGCTGCACTGGTTCGGCACCGACGAGTTCGGCCGCGACATCTTCACCCGCGTCGTCGTCGGCGCGCGCTACTCGCTCACCATCGGCGCGCTGACGGTGCTGATCGCGACCGTCGCCGGCACGCTGCTCGGGCTGTGTGCGGGCTACTTCCGCCGCCTCGACACGCCGATCATGCGCGTGGTCGACGCGATGATGGCCTTCCCCGACATCCTGCTCGCGATCGCGCTGATGGCGATGCTCGGCGCCTCGCTGTTCAACGTGGTGCTGGCGCTGGCGATCGTCTACACGCCGCGCATCGCCCGCATCGTGCGGGCGTCGACGCTGGTGGTGCGCGAGCTGCTGTTCGTCGAGGCCGCGCGGGCGCTCGGCGTGTCGACCGCGCGCATCCTGTTCCGCCACATCCTGCTCAACACCCTGAGTCCGATCCTGGTGCAGGCGACCTTCATCTTCGCCTACGCGATCCTCGCCGAGGCGGGCCTGTCGTTCCTCGGCGTCGGCGTGCCGCCGGAGATCCCGACCTGGGGGACGATGGTCGCCGCCGGCCAGCAGTTCGCCGACCAGGCCTTCTGGGTGGTGCTGTACCCCGGCCTCGCGATCGTGATCGCCGCCCTGTCGCTGCAGATGGTCGGCGACGGCCTGCGCGACATGCTCGATCCGCGCCTGCGCAAATCGCTGTGAGGAGCTGACATCATGACCGTTTCCACTCTCCAGAAGACGGTGGCGCGGCCCGCGCCGCAGGCCGAGGCCGCCACCGCCCTGCTCGACGTGCGCGGGCTGCGCACCGAGTTCCGCACCGACGGCGGCGTGGTCACGCCGCTGCTCGGGGTCGACTTCAGCGTCGCCCCCGGCGAGACGCTCGCCCTGGTCGGCGAGTCGGGCTCCGGCAAGTCGGTGACCAGCCTGTCGATCATGGGGCTGCTGGCGCGCCCGGCCGGGCGCATCGCCGCGGGTTCGGCGCTGTTCCGCACCCGCGACGGCGCCAGCGTCGACCTCGCCCGGGCCGATGACGCCACGCTGCGGCGCCTGCGCGGGCGCGAGCTGGCGATGATCTTCCAGGAGCCGATGACCAGCCTGAACCCGGTGCTGCCGGTCGGCGAGCAGATCGCCGACGCCGTGCGCCTGCACCTCGGGCTCGACCGCCAGGCGGCACTCGCGCACGCGCTCAGGATGCTCGAACTGGTCGAGATCCCGGCCGCCAGGCAGCGCCTGCGCGAGTACCCGCACCAGATGTCGGGCGGCATGCGCCAGCGCGTGATGATCGCGCTCGCGCTGTCCTGCGAGCCGCGCCTGCTGATCGCCGACGAGCCGACCACCGCGCTCGACGTGACCATCCAGGCGCAGATCCTGGTGCTGATGCGCAAGCTGCAGCACGAGCTCGGCATGGGCATCCTGTTCATCACCCACAACCTCGGCGTGGTCGCCGAGACCGCGCAGCGCGTGGCGGTGATGTACGCCGGGCGCATCGTCGAGACCGGCACGGTGCGCGAGGTGTTCAAGGCGCCCAAGCACCCGTACACGCGCGGGCTGATGGAGTGCCTGCCGGCCAACGCCCACCGCGACGAACGCGGCCAGCCGGTGCGCCTGAAGGCGATCCCCGGCCAGGTCGCCGCGCCGGGCCGCCAGCCGCCGGGCTGCGCCTTCGCCCCGCGCTGCGCGTTCGCCGAGCCGCGCTGCGAGAGCGCGGTGCCCGCGCTCGCCGCCGTCGCCCCCGACCACCAGAGCCGCTGCCTGCGCTGGAGTGCCCTGTGATGAATGCCGTCGCCGAGAACATCCCGATGTCCCGAGAAGAAACCGCCGAGGCGCTGATCCGCGTGCGCGGCCTGCACAAGCATTTCGGCACCGGCGAGCGGCCGGTGCGCGCGGTCGAGGACGTCAGCTTCGACATCCGCCCCGGCGAGGTGCTGGGCCTGGTCGGCGAGTCCGGCTCGGGCAAGAGCACCATCGGCCGCTGCGTGCTGCGCCTGCTCGACCCGACCCGCGGCGAGGTGCACTACGGCGGGCAGGACCTGGCCCGCCTGCCGCCGCGCGCGCTGCGGCCGCTGCGCCGCGAGCTGCAGATCGTGTTCCAGGACCCCTACGCGAGCCTCAACCCGCGCCTGCGCATCCGCGACATCATCGGCGAGGCGCTCGACACCCACGGGCTGCACCGCGGCGAGGCGCGCGCGGCGCGCATCGCCGAGCTGCTCAGCCTGGTCGGCCTGCCCGTCGACTACGCCGACCGCTACCCGCACGAGTTCTCCGGCGGCCAGCGCCAGCGCATCGGCATCGCCCGCGCGCTGGCGGTCGAGCCGCGCTTCATCGTCGCCGACGAGCCGGTCGCCGCGCTCGACGTGTCGATCCAGGCGCAGGTGCTCAACCTGCTGCAGGAGCTGCGCGAGCGCCTCGGACTGACGATGCTGTTCATCTCGCACGACCTCGACGTGGTGGAATACCTCTGCGACCGCGTGGTGGTGCTCTACCTCGGCCGCGTGATGGAGATCGCGCCGGCCGAGGCGCTCTACCGCAACCCGCGCCACCCGTACACCGAGGCCCTGCTCGCCGCCTCGCCGCGCCCCGACCCCGACCAGGTCAAGGCGCGCAAGCCGCTGCAGGGCGAGGTGCCGAGCCCGGTCAACCCGCCCTCGGGCTGCGTGTTCCGCACCCGCTGCCCCTACGTGCAGGACGCCTGCGCGAGCACGGTGCCGCGCCTGAAGGAGGTCGCACCCGGCCACTTCAAGGCCTGCCTGCGCGACGACGTACCGCTGGCCGCGCCCTGAGCGCGCCCCTTCACCATGCCGCCGGGTACTGCCCGGCGTGCCAGGAGACCTGACCATGCTCGACCTGAGCGAGATCGAAAACGAAGTGCTCGATGCCCGCACCAAGGGCTACCCCGGCGCCGCGCTGCCGCGCCGGCTCGGCACGCTCGGCACCAGCGGCTGGAACCTGCTCGCCGGCGACCTGCCGTTGCCGGTCGCGGTGCTGAAGCGCGAGGCGCTCGCGCACAACCACGCCTGGATGCGCGACTTCTGCACGCTGACCGGGGTCGGCCTGGCCCCGCACGGCAAGACCACGATGGCGCCGCAGCTCTTCGCGCAGCAGCTCGAAGCCGGCGCCTGGGGCATGACCTTCGCCACCGTGCACCAGATCGGCATCGCGGTGCGCTTCGGCGTGCGCCGCATCATCCTCGCCAACCAGCTGCTCGGGCGGGCCGAGGTGGCCACGGTGTGCGCGCTGCTCGCCGCGCACCCCGAGCTCGAACTGCACGTGCTGATCGACTCCGAGGCCCAGCGCGCGCAGCTCGAGGCGCTCGCCGCGCAGGCCGGCGCGCTGCGCCCGCTGTTCGCGCTGCTCGAGGTCGGCTACGACGGCGGCCGCACCGGCTGCCGCGAGCCCGGTGCGGCACTCGCGCTGGCGCGCGCGATCGCCGCCTCGCCGCACCTGCGCCTGTCCGGCATCGAGTGCTACGAGGGCGGCTTCGCCACCGGCGACGCCGCGGCCGACGCCGTGCGCGCCGCGCCGCTGCTGGCGCAGGTGCGCGAGCTGGCGATCGCCTGCGCCAGCGAGAACCTGTTCGACACCGACGAGGTGATCCTCTCGGCCGGCGGCTCGGCGCTGTTCGACCTGGTGGCGCGCGAACTGCCGACCCGCCTCGGCCGCCCGTCGCGCACGCTGCTGCGCAGCGGCTGCTACCTCACCCACGACTCCGGCCTCTATGCGCGCATGCTGCGGGCGGTGCAGACCCGCGAGCCGACGCTGCCGCGGCCGGGGCTGCTGCCGGCGCTGGAGGTGTGGGCGCAGGTGCAGTCCTGCCCCGAGCCGGGGCTCGCGATCCTCACGCTGGGCCGGCGCGACGCCTCCTACGACCAGGAGCTGCCGATCCCGCAGCACTGGTACCGGCCGGGCGCGACCGAGGCGCCGCAGCCGCTGCCGGCCGGGGCGCACATCAGCGCGCTGAACGACCAGCACGCCTACCTGCGCCTGCCCGAGGGCTGCACGCTCGCGGTCGGCGACCTGGTCGGCTGCGGCATCTCGCACCCGTGCACCACCTTCGACCGTTGGCAGCTGCTGTACCTGGTCGACGACGAGTACACGGTGCGTGGCGGCATCCGCACCTTCTTCTGACGCCACGCGGGGCCGGCGCGCCGGCCCGCCGCGCTCACCCGGGAGCCCACGAAAGCCCATGGACACCCTGACGCCCGACATGGGCGCCCGTATCCGCGCCCGCCTCGAAACGCTCGCGCCGGCGCAGCAGCGCGTCGCGCAGCTGCTGCTCGACGAGCCCGACTGGGCGCTGCGCGCCAACGTCGAGGAGATCGCCGCGCGCGCCGAGGTCAGCGCGCCGACCATCGTGCGCACCTGCCGTGCGCTCGGCTACTCGGGGCTGCGCGAGTTCAAGCTCGAACTGGCGCGCGAGCTCGCGCTCGGCACGCCCTACCTGCACCGCGCCGTCGGCATCGACGACAGCAGCGGCGAGACGCTGCGCAAGATCCTGTTCGGCGCCGCCGCGGCGCTGACCGACCTCGAACGCCAGATCGACCTCGGCGTGCTCGAAGGCGCGCTCGGGCGCCTCGCCCAGGCGCGGCGCGTCGACTGCTACGGCGTCGGCACCACCTCGAACTACCTCGCCACCGATGCGCAGTCGCGCTTCTTCCGCCTCGGCCTGAACGCGCACGTCTACCTCGACGCGCACATGCAGCTGATGGCGGCGACCACGCTCGGGGCGCACGACGCGGTGTTCGTCGCCTCGCACGTCGGGCGCATGCCGACGCTGCTCGAGGCGGTGCGCGTGGCGCGCGAGCAGGGCGCCACGGTGGTCGCGCTGACGCAGCCCGGCACCCCGCTCGCCGCGCTCGCCGATTACCCGCTGACGCTGACCGCGCCCGACGACACCACGCTGCGCGTCGGCACCGAGGCGGTGATCGCGCACCTCGCGCTGCTCGAGATCCTCACCGTCGGCGTCGGCCAGCGCCGCGGCCCGCTGGTCATCGCCCAGTTCAAGCGCTTCCGGGACGTGCTGCGCACGCGCTCGGTCGATCGCCCCAACCAGGACAACCCCCATGAAGACTGAACACTGGCTGCTGCGCGGCGGTGACCTCATCGACGGCAGCGGCAGCGCACGCGTGCGCGCCGACCTGCGCGTGCGCAACGGGCGCATCGACGCGATCGGCACCGACCTGCCGGCCGACGGCGCCGAGGTGATCGACGTCGCCGGGCGCATCGTCAGCCCCGGCTTCATCGACGTGCACACCCACGACGACCGCTACCTGCTCGACCAGCCGGCGGCGCTGCCCAAGCTGAGCCAGGGCGTGACCACCGTGGTCACCGGCAACTGCGGCATCAGCCTCGCGCCGCTGCTGCACGCCGACGCCCCGCCGCCGCTCAACCTGCTCGGCGGCGGCGACAAGTACACGTTCGCGACCATGCGCGACTACGCCCGCGCGCTCGACGCCGCCCGCCCGGCGGTCAACGTCGCCGCGCTGGTCGGGCACTCGACGCTGCGCGTCGCGGCGATGGACGACCCCTACCGCGCCGCCCGCCCCGAGGAGATCACGCGCATGGTCGAGGGGGTGCGCGAGGCGATGGCGGCCGGCGCCTTCGGCCTGTCGAGCGGGGTGTTCTACCCGACCGGCGCTGCCGCCGACATCCCCGAGCTGGTGGAGCTCGCCAGGGTCGTCGCCGCGGCCGGCGGCGTCTACACCACGCACATCCGCACCGAACTCGACGGCATCCTCGAGGCGCTCGACGAGGCCTGCACCACCGCGCGCCTCGCCGGCGTGCGCGTGATCCTGTCGCACCACAAGTGCGCCGGGCCGGCCAACTGGGGCCGCACCGTCGAGACGCTCGCCTACATCGACCGCATGCGCGCGCAGCAGCCGCTCGGCCTCGACGCCTACCCCTACGTGGCCGGCTCGACGGTGCTGCGCGAGGACCTGGTCGACGGCGTCATCGACATCCTCGTCACCTGGTCGGACACCCACCCGGAGATGGCCGGGCGCTGGCTCGCCGACGTCGCCGCCGCCTGGGGCGTCAGCCAGGTCGAGGCCTGCACGCGCCTGCAGCCGGGCGGCGCCTGCTACTTCCAGATGCACGAGGACGACGTGCGCCGCGTGCTCGCGCACCCCGAGACGATGATCGGCTCCGATGGCCTGCCGCACGACAGCCACCCGCACCCGCGCCTGTGGGGCACCTTCCCGCGCGTGCTCGGGCACTACAGCCGCGATCTCGGCCTGTTCCCGCTGGAGCAGGCGGTGCGCAAGATGACCGGGCTGTCCGCCGCGCAGTTCGGCATCCCCGGCCGCGGCCTGCTGCGCCCCGGCTACCACGCCGACGTGGTGGTGTTCGACTCCGCCCGCGTGCTCGACCGCGCCGACTTCGTCGCCCCGGCGACGCCGGCGCAGGGCATCGAGCTGGTGATGGTCGCCGGCCGGGTGAGCTGGCGCGACGGCGGCCCGACCGGCGAGCGCGCCGGGCGCTTCCTGCGCCGCGGCGAGGCCTGAGCGCGCGCGTCGCGCCGCCGCCCGCGGCGTCAGGCCGACGGCGGCGCGACGAGGGTCTCGTAGTGCGCCGAGTGCGCGTCGAAGCGCGTCAGCAGCGCACGCGCCTGCGCCGGCACCACGGCGACCGTGTAGTCCTCGCCGGCGAACGCGCGCACCGCGGCGAGCGAGTCGAACCACATGATCGTCACGAACTCGACCTCGTCCTCGTGATCGCGCCGCAGCAGCGAGAGGCCGCGGTAGCCCGGCACCCGCCGCGCCGCGATGCCCGGGAAGATCTCGGTGCGCAGCAGTTGTTCGTACGCCGCGGCGTAGTCGGGCGTGGTCCAGCCGTGCCAGATGCGGGTGATCATCGTCTGCTGCCTCCCCTCGGGCCGGCGGGCCGGCCTACCGTGATGCGCGTCACGTCGAGCATGGCTGATGCCGCCGGCGCCTGCACGGGGGCCCGTGGCGCTGCGGCCGGCGCGGATCATGCGATGGAAATCGATATGCTGGCCGCCTGACGATCGGCGAACCCCGAGGAATGCCCGCATGCTGAGCCCCGCCACCAACCCCGCGCTGCTGTCGCCGTTCCACCTCGCCTTTCCGGTGCACGACCTCGCCGCGGCGCGCGCGTTCTACGGCGAACTCCTCGGCTGCCCCGAGGGCCGCAGTTCCGAGGACTGGGTCGATTTCAACTTCTACGGCCACCAGATCGTCGCGCACCTGGCACCGGGCGAAACCGGCCCCGCGCAGCGCAACGCCGTCGACGGTCACGGCGTGCCGGTGCGCCACTTCGGCATCGTGCTGCCGATGCCCGAATGGGAGGCGCTCGCCGAGCGGCTGAAGGCCCGGGGCATCGCGTTCGTGATCGAGCCGTACACCCGCTTCAAGGGGCAGCCCGGCGAGCAGGCGACGATGTTCTTCCTCGATCCGTCGGGCAACGCGCTGGAGATCAAGGCCTTCGCCGACATCACGCGGCTCTTCGCCAGGTGAGGGCGCACCGGCGCGCGGTTACCGCAGCCTGAAGCAGCGGGCCGGCCGGCACGGGTGCGCCGCTGCGGGTTCCGGCATCGGTGCGTTCCGCTGCGGGGCCGGGAGCGATGGCCGGACGGACGGGCGCGCTAGAGCAGGCGGGCTTCCTGCTCGTCCCAGAGCCTGAGCAGCGTCTGCAGCCCGGCGCCGGTGTAGGCGCCGACCACGCCGACCTTCTGGTGGACGAGCTGCACGCCGACGATGACGCGGACGAAGGCCTCATCGACGCGCAGCCGTGCCAGCGTGTCGCGCCCGCCCCTGACGAGCACGAAGCCTTCCAGGTCGCCGCCGTGGGGTTCGAGCAGCACGACGTCGACGCTGTCGACGCTGCCGTCGTCCTGCAGTTGCTGCAGGTAGCGCAGCGCCGCATCGAGCACGCCGGCGGCGGCCTTCTCGCGCCCGGCGATGATCGCCCCCCAGCCGACGAACAATGCCCCCTGGTCCATGCCCCGCCCTCCGGATGCCCGTGCCGTGCGCCGTCTCTCACTCCGCCAGGGTCGGGTACAGCCTCACGGCGAGCGCCAGCAGCGCGCAAAATACCGCGGCCAGCACCGCGAAATCGACCGCGTAGCCGTGCACGCTCTCGCCGCCGGGGATCATCAGCCCGCGCAGCGCGTCGACCAGGTAGGTGAGGGGGTTCAGCCGCGCGATCGTGCGCAGCCACTCGGGCATCAGGTCGAGCGGGTAGATCGCGTTGCTGGCGAAGAACATCGGCATCGTCAGCAACTGCCCGATGCCCATGAAGCGCTCGCGCGTCTTCACGATGCAGGCGACGATCAGCGAGAAGGTCGAGAAGATCGCCGAGCCCAGCAGCACGCCGCCCAGCACGCCGAGCATCGCCTGCGGATCGAGGCGGATCGCGATGTGCAGCGCGAAGGCGATCAGGTAGATCACCAGCGCCTGCACCAGCCCGCGGAAGCCGGCCGCGACCGCCTTGCCGAACACCAGCGAACTGCGCAGCGCCGGGCTCACCAGCAGCTTGTGCACGACGCCGAGGTCGCGCTCCCAGATCACCGCGATGCCGTAGAAGATCGCGCTGAACAGCACGCTCTGCGCGAGGATGCCCGGCGTGATGAAGGCGAGGTAGCCGATCTCGCCGGTGTAGATGCCGTGCACGTGCGCCAGCACCTGGCCGAACACCACCAGCCACAGCACCGGCTGGACCGCCCGCGAGACGATCTCGGTGGGGTCGCGGGTGAGCTTGATCAGCTCGATCTGCGCCACGGCGGCGCTTTCGCGGATGAAGCGCAGCATCGCAGCCCTCCCTCAGCCGAGGCGGTTGGCGGTCTTGCGGGTGCGCACCGCGCCGGCGAAATCCCCGCCGTCGGCGATCCCGCCGCCGGCATGGCGCGCGAACACGTCGTCCATCGTCGCCGCCGGGCCGATGTCGCGCTGCAGGTCGCCGGGCGTGCCGACGACGGCGATGCGCCCGGCGTGCAGGATCGCGAGCGCCTCGCAGAGCGTCTCGGCTTCCTCCATGTCGTGCGTGGTGATCAGTACCGTCATGCCGTAGTCGCGCCTGAGGTCGTGCAGGCGGTCCCACACCGAGTGCCGCGCCATCGGGTCCAGGCCGATCGTCGGCTCGTCGAGGAACAGCACGCGCGGGCGGTGCAGCATCGCCTGCGCGAGTTCGAGCCGGCGCACCATGCCGCCCGAGTAGGTCCGCACCAGCTTGTGCGCCGCATCGGTGAGCCCCATGAACGCCAGCGCCTCGGCGATGCGCGCGCCGCGCTGCGCACGCGGCAGCGCGTAGAGCTGCGCCGACAGGCGCAGGTTCTCGTAGCCGGTGAGGGTGCC
The DNA here is from genome assembly GCF_004341245.1 of Plasticicumulans lactativorans. Taxonomy (GTDB): domain Bacteria; phylum Pseudomonadota; class Gammaproteobacteria; order Competibacterales; family Competibacteraceae; genus Plasticicumulans_A; species Plasticicumulans_A lactativorans. The sequence goes on from NZ_SLWY01000016.1 coordinate 17,281, forward strand.
GTCGGCCGACAGCAGTTGCGGCACGTAGCCGATGCGCCGGCGCACCTGCGCCGGCGCCTGGACGATGTCGCAGCCGTCCACCTCGGCGCTGCCCGAGGTCGGCCGCAGCAGCGTCGTCAGCATCTTCATCAGCGTGCTCTTGCCCGCGCCGTTGGCGCCGAGCAGCCCGAAGATCGCCCCGCGCGGGACCTGCAGCTCGACGTGGTCGACGGCGGTCAGCGGGCCGAAGCGGCGCGTCAGCCCGTGCGTGCGGATCGCGAAGCCGTCGGGTACGGAGGTGAGGTTCATGGGGGCACCGGAGTGGCGCGGACGAGCCGACGTGGTCGCGGCATACGATACGCCTGCCGCCGGCCGCGGACTTCGGCGCTGCGGATGCCGGCTGCTCCGCGTTTCGTGCAGGGGGATGTCCGGTCCGCCATCACGGCGCGGTGGCACGGCGGCGGAGCATGGCCCTGATCATCAGCGCGACGACCGCGAGGTTCAGTACCAGCAGCGCGAAGCCGTGCCAGCTCGCTTCGTGCACCAGGCCGACCAGCTCGAACGGCACGTAGACGGCACCGCTCAGCGCCGCCAGCACCTCGGCCCAGGCGCGCTCGCGGTACAGCCCGTAGGCTTCGACGAAGCGCAGCAGCGAATACAGCGCCGCGCCCGCCGCGAGCATCAGCAGCCGCGAGTCCTGCAGGTTGGCGGCGGCATCGAGAAAGATCTGCGGGTACTTCGACGCCGGGTTGAGATGGGCGTGTTCGATCAGCATCGCGGCGAACGCGTACACGTCCTTGTGGATCAGCGACAGCAGGCCGGTCGCCGCCGCCAGCACGACGACGCCCTTGGTCGCCTCCAGATAGGCGACGGCGCGGACGGCCTTGTCGCTAGCCATGCTGCGAGGCTTCGAGGCGCGCGGGCGATGCGCCGCACGGCGCCCCGACGTGCGGGCGCCCGCGGGGGCGGTGGCGGGGTGCGATCGGCATGGCTCCAGCGTAGCGCGAACCCCGCGATCAGCGCATGGGCGACCGTCGACGCCGCCACGGCAACGCGGCGGGACCTGAATGCGGTGTCGCCGCATGCCACCGCATGGCCTGGGGAGATGCCCCGTCGGAGGAGGGGGGCAATCAGTAGAACGAACCGGCGTATTGCGTTGCGGGCAGTGCCTGGACGCATCCGCGGTGCAAGGGCCGATGATCCGATTTGGGCGGTCGCTCGCGAACCCGGGCGACCGCCCTGTTTTTGCCGCCGGTTCCGACGGGAGCGCGAGACGCTGCCGCGATGTGGCGCCTCTCCTGCGGTGGGCGGGGCGGGGACGTTTTCCCGGTGTACGTGGTCGAGGTCATGAAAAGAACCCTCATCCCCACCCTTCTCCAAGGGGGAGAAGGGCCTTGGGTGTGCCGTGCAGGGGCCTGGTCGCCTCACTGGGGAGAAGGCTTCCAGGAACGTGCGCCCGTCACGCCTCTTCGGTCAGCCGGCTGAACAGGCTCTCGGCGCTCTGCGGGCGTGCCAGGCCGAAGCCCTGGCCGTAGCGGCAGCCGCGGGCGCGCAGCAGGTCGGCCTGGGCGAGGGTTTCGACGCCCTGCGCGATCACCGTGAGGCCGAGCGCGCCGCCGAGGGCGAGCAGGGCGTCGAGCAGGCGGCGGCCGACGGCGTCGGCGGCGGCCTCGTCGATCACCGCGCGGTCGATCTTGAGTTCGTCGACCGGGGCGCGGCGCAGTCCGGCGAGGGGGGCGGGGCCGGTGCCGACGCCGTCGATGGCGATCCACGCGCCGCTCGCGTGCAGCGCTTCGAGCTGCGCCTGCACGCGGTCGTCGGCGGTGAGCAGGGCGCGTTCGGGGATCTCGAAGCTCAGGTGGCGGGCGAGCGCCTCGCGGCCGGCGAGCAGCCGCGCCGGCAGGCGCGCGGCCTCGCCGTGCTCGAACAGCACCGGCGACAGGTTGACGCTCAGGCGGAAGTCGGCCGGCAGGTGCGCGCGCCAGCGTTCGAGCAGCGCGAGCGCGCGCGACAGCACGGCTTCGGTGAGCGGCTGGATCAGGCCGCTGGTTTCGGCGATGGCGACGAAGCGCCCCGGCGACACCGCGCGGCCGTTGGCGCGGGTCCAGCGGGCGAGCGCCTCGGCGCCGCGCAGGCTGCCGTCGTCGAGGTCGATGACCGGCTGCAGCGCGAGCTGCAGCGCGTCGTCGCGCAGCGCCTCGCGCAGTTCGGCTTCGAGCGTGGCGCGCAGGCGCGCCTCGCGCCCCATCGCCGCGGTGTAGAAGGCGTAGCCGCCGCGGCCTTCCTGCTTGACGCGGTACAGCGCGGTGTCGGCGTGGCGCAGCAGGGCTTCCTCGTCGTCGCCGTCGTCGGGGAACTGGGCGATGCCGAGGCTCGCACCGATGCGCACGCGGTGGCCGTCGAGCTCGAACGGCGCGGCGAGGCTCGCGACCAGCTTGGCGGCGACCGATTCGGCGTCGCGGCTGGTCTCGATCTCGCGCAGCAGCACGTTGAACTCGTCGCCGCCCATGCGGCAGACGGTGTCGGTGGTGCGCACGCAGGCGGCGAGGCGGGCGGCGACCTCGATCAGCAGGTGGTCGCCGGCCTCGTGGCCGAGGGTGTCGTTGACGCGCTTGAAGCCGTCGAGATCGAGCCCGATCAGCGCGAAGCGGCGGCCGTCGCGGCGCGCGGCGCGGACGTTCTGCACCAGGCGGTCGTGGAACAGCTTGCGGTTGGGCAGGCCGGTGAGGGCGTCGTGCAGCGCCTGGTAGCGCAGCGCCTCGGCCTGCTGCTTGCGCTCGGTGACGTCGGCGATCAGCGCGAGGTAGCGCATGCGGCTGTCGACGTGGCCGGGCACCACGCTGACGGTCATGTGCTGGGCGTAGCGCTCGCCGTTCTTGCGCCGGTTCCACAGCTCGCCGCTCCAGCTGCCGTCGCGGTGCAGCGCCGACCACATGCCGGCGTAGAAGGCGGCGTCGTGGGTGCCGGAGCGCAGCAGGCTGGGCGGGCGGCCGAGCACCTCGTCGGCGCGGTAGCCGGTGATGGCCTCGAAGGCGGGGTTGACGTAGCGGATGCGGTTGTCGGCGTCGGTGGCCATGATGCCTTCGGCGGCGTGGTCGAACACCACCTGCGCGACCCGCAGCCTCTCCTCGGCGGCGACGCGCTCGCTGATGTCGACGGTGAAGCCGAGCACGCGCGTGGGCCGGCCGTCGGCGTCGCGCAGCACGCGGTAGTGATCCTTCCACCACACCACGTCGCCGTCGGCGCGCACGACGCGGTATTCGAGCGCGCCGTCGGTGGAATCGCTGGGGGCGAGGCGGGCGTGGGTGGCGGCGACGACGCGCGCGCGGTCGTCGGGGTGCACGCGCGAGATCCAGAAGGCGTTGTCCTGCCAGGCGGCGGCGGGGAAGCCGGTGGCCTGCTCGATCTGCGGCGAGACGTAGCCGATGCGGTGCGAGGGCAGTTCGAGCTCCCAGATCACCGCGGCGACGCCTTCGAGCAGCGCGCGCAGGCGCGCCTCGCTGGCGGCGAGTTCGCCGCGCGCGAGGTGCAGCTCGTGGGTGTCCTGCGCGCTCACCAGCACCGCGCGGGCGCCGCTCACCGGATCGACGGCGGCGTCGGCCTTGACCCGGTGCCAGCGCGGGCCGTCGAGCGTGTGCAGCGGCAGTTCGGCGCAGAAGTGCTCGCCGTCGGCGACGCTCGCGAGCAGCCGGGCGGCGTCGTGCGGGCGCGCGCAGCGCGCGGCGAGCTGCCCGGGCACGTGTTCGGGGACGACGCCGAAGGCCTGCTGCGCGGCGGCGTTCTGCATCAGCAGGTGGCCGTCGGCGTCGAACATCGCGATCACCACCGGGGTGTGGCGCAGCGCCTCGACGCTGCGCAGCGTGAGCGGCTGCGCGGCCTCGCCGGCGACCGGGCGGGCCTCGTGCAGCACGCCGAGGCGGCCGTCGACGAGCACCACGCCGGTCAGGTTGGCGACGACGTGGAGCGGCTGGCCGTCGCGGTAGAAGGTCCACGGCTCGGCGCAGCTGCGCCCGGCGCGGATCTCCGCCATCGCGCGGTCGAGGCGCAGGCGCGTGGCCGCGTCGGGCGCGGAGACGTCGCGCGCGCGCAGTGCGTCGAGGTGGGGGGCGCCCCAGAGTTCGAGGGCGGCGGGGTTGGCCCAGACGATGCCGGGGGCATCGGGGTCGAGCAGCCACACCGGCGTCAGCATCCACGCGAAGGCGTCGAGCGCCGCGAGGGTGTAATGCCCTTCGGGGGTACGTAAGACGTGCGCGTTCACCACGGTTCTCCCGGCTGCCCGGTTCCGTGGGTAGCGATACCGGGCCGCGCGGACCGCGGCGCCTTGAGCTGCGGCAGCTTAGCCGATGCGCGCGGGCCCCCGGCAAACGTTGGTGACGTTCACGGCGGCGCGAGGTCGAGCCGCGCGGCGGCGGCCGGGGCGAGCAGCACGACGTTGCGGCTCGCCGGGTAGAGGCGCCCGGCGCGGCGCAGCGGCTCGATGCGCCCGGCGTCGTCCGCGGCGGCGAGCACGACGAAGTCGACGCCCTCGCGCAGGCCGGGCAGTGCCGCCTTGAAGGCGCGGAAGGCGCTGCCCTTGGGCCGGCCGTGACGCTGGTCGAGTTCGCGCAGCGTCAGCCAGTCGGCGTCGTTCAATCGCGGCGGTCCGCGACCTGCGCGCTGAGGCGTTCGTGGCGCTCCTGTGCCTCCACCGTCAGCGTGGCGATCGGGCGCGCTTCGAGCCGGGCCAGGCCGATCTCGTCGCCGGTCTCCTCGCAGTAGCCGTAGGAGCCGTCGCCGATGCGCTTGAGCGCGGCGTCGATCTTCGACTGCAGCTTGCGGTAGCGGTCGCGGGTGCGCAGCTCCAGGCTGGTGTCGCTCTCGCGAGTGGCGCGGTCGGCCTCGTCGGCGACGTCGCTCGGCGCTTCGCGCATCGCGTCGAGCGTGGCCTGGGCTTCCTCCAGCAGTTCCTGGCGCCAGGCGAGCAGCTTCTCGCGGAAGTAGGCGAGCTGGCGCGGGTTCATGTAGGGCTCGTCGGCGCTGGGGCGGTAGCCGGGCGGAAGGTCGGTGCTCATGCGTGACTCCAGGCGGTGGCACGGGCGCGGGCGCCCGCGTGGGAGCGCAATATGCCTGCGGTTGCAGCTTTTTCAAGGATGCGCGAGTCTAGCCGGCTCCGGTGCCCGTGGGGCGCCGGCCCGATCCACCCCTTCCGGCGCGCGTGTCCGGCGCGCGCGTCCGGCGCACCGCGGCGGTGCGTGGAGAGCGTATGTCCGAGTCCTGGAGTCCGAACGGCTGGCGCCGTTTCCCGGTGCAGCAGATGCCCGTCTACCCCGATGCGGACGCCCTGGCGGCGGCCGAGGGCCAGCTCGCGAAGTATCCGCCGCTGGTGTTCGCGGGCGAGGCGCGCACGCTGCGCAAGGCGCTCGCCGAGGTCGCCGAGGGCCGCGCCTTCATCCTGCAGGGCGGCGACTGCGCCGAGAGCTTCGCCGAGTTCCACGCCTTCAACATCCGCGACACCTTCCGCGTGCTGATGCAGATGGCGGTGGTGCTCACCTACGGCGCCGGTTGCCCGGTGGTGAAGATCGGGCGCATGGCCGGGCAGTTCGCCAAGCCGCGCAGCGCCCCCACCGAGACCCGCGGCGGCGTGACGCTGCCGAGCTACCGCGGCGACAACGTCAACAGCCTCGAATTCACGCTGGAGGCGCGCACGCCCGACCCGCAGCGGCAGGTCCAGGCCTACTTCCAGGCGGCGGCGACGCTGAACCTGCTGCGCGCCTTCGCCCAGGGCGGCTACGCCGACCTGCACCAGGTGCACCGCTGGACCGCCGACTTCCTCGACGCCAGCCCGCAGGGAGAGCGCTACCGCGAGCTCGCCGACCACATCGCGCAGGCGCTGGCCTTCATGGAGGCCTGCGGGCTGTCGAGCGACACCGTGCCGCAGGTGCGCGAGACCGCCTTCTACACCTCGCACGAGGCGCTGCTGCTCGGCTACGAGCAGGCGCTGACGCGCCGCGACCACCTCACCGGGCTGTGGTACGACTGCTCGGCGCACTTCGTGTGGATCGGCGAGCGCACGCGCCAGCTCGACGGCGCCCACGTCGAGTTCTTCCGCGGCATCGGCAACCCGATCGGCGTCAAGATCGGCCCCGGCATGCAGCCCGACGAGCTGATCCGCCTGATCGACGCGCTCGACCCCGGCAACGAGCCCGGCCGCCTGACGCTGATCACGCGCATGGGCGCCGGCACCGTCGAGGACAAGCTGCCGGCGCTGGTGCGCCGCGTGCGCGCCGAGGGGCGCAAGGTGGTGTGGTCGTGCGACCCGATGCACGGCAACACCATCACCTCCAGCACCGGCTACAAGACGCGCCCGTTCGAGCGCATCCTCGCCGAGGTGCGCGGCTTCTTCGCGGTGCACCGCGCCGAGGGCAGCCACGCCGGCGGCGTGCACTTCGAGCTGACCGGGCAGGACGTCACCGAGTGCACCGGCGGCGCCCAGGCGCTCGACGACGCCGCGCTCGCCGCCTGCTACACCACCCACTGCGACCCGCGCCTGAACGCCTCGCAGTCGCTCGAACTCGCCTTCCTGGTGGCCGAGATGCTCAAGGCCGAACGGGCCGCGCGCGCCGCCGAGGCGGTACAACCCGACTGACGGCCGCGACCGGACGGATGGCGACGAGATGGTGAGTGTGTCGACCTTTTCGCGCGGCTGCGGCGCGGCGCTGTGCATGGTGGTGCTCGGCGCCTGCAGCAGCGGCGGCAAGGAGCCGGTGTACCAGCAGGAGCAGTTCACCGCGGGGAGCAACTACTCGCGCAAGTTCGCCGCGTCGCCGCAGGCCACCTGCGAGGCGGCGCGGCGCACGCTGCTGAGCCAGGGCTACGTGATCGGCGAGGCGCGTGCCGATGCCGTGGAGGCGAAGAAGACCTTCCAGCCGGAGAAGGAGCTCCACGTCGAGCTCAACTTCCGCGTGACCTGCGCGCCCGATCGCGACGGCTCGGTGGCCTTCGCCAACGCCGAGCAGAACCGCTACACGATCAAGAAGACCAACTCGGCGGCGAGCGTCGGCGTCGGCATGATGGGCTCGATCTCGCTGCCGCTCGCCGGCAGCGACGATTCGCTGGTCAAGGTCGGCGCCGAGACCATCCCGCCGGGGTCGTTCTACGACCGCTTCTTCGCGCTGCTGCAGCACCAGCTCGACCAGGTGCCGCGCACGCCGCTGGTGACGCCGGCCACCCCGCCGACGCCGCTGCCATCGGCGCCCGCGGTGCCGGGCACGGTACCGGTGACGGTGCCGCTCACGCCGTCGACGCCCGCGCCGGCGGATCGGCCGGTCAGCACCATCGTGCCGGGTTGAGCACAGCGGCCGGACCGGGTGGTGCGGCCATCGACGCGCTCCGTGCCGAAGCCCTTGCCGAGCGCCCGCTCACCGCGCTGAAGAGCGTCGGGCCGCGCCAGGCCGAGCGCCTCGCCCGCCTCGGCCTGCACACGGTCGGCGACCTGCTGTTCCACCTGCCGCTGCGTTACCAGGACCGCACCCGCGTGGTGCCGATCGGCTCGCTCACGCCGTACACCGAGGCGGTGATCGAAGGCGAGGTGCTGCTCGCCGAGGTGGTGGTGCGCAAGCGCCGCGCGCTGCTGGTGCGCCTCGGCGACGGCACCGGCAGCCTGACGCTGCGTTTCTTCTTCTTCAACGCGGCGCAGCAGGCGGCGCTCGCGCGCGGCGAGCGCCTGCGCGTGTTCGGCGAGGTGCGCGGCGGGCCGACCGGGCTCGAGATCGTGCACCCGGAGTGGCGCAGGGTCGATGCCGCCGCCGCGGTCGAGGAGCACCTGACGCCGATCTACCCGACCACCGAGGGCCTGCACCAGTTGAGCCTGCGCGCGCTCACCGCGCAGGCGCTGGCGCTGCTCGACGCCGAGGGGCTGGCCGAGGTGCTGCCCGCGCCGCTGCTCGCGCGCCTCGGGCTGCCGCCGCTCGCGCCGGCGCTGCACCTGCTGCACCGGCCGCCGCCCGAGGTGTCGCTGGCGATGCTCGAGGCCGGGCGCCACCCGGCGCAGCGTCGGCTCGCCTTCGAGGAACTGCTCGCGCACCAGTTGAGCCTGCGCGCGCTGCGCCGCCGCACCCGCGCGCAGCAGGCGCCGCCGCTGCCCGAGGCCGCGGAGCTGAGCGCGCGCTTCCTCGCCGCGCTGCCGTTCGCGCTGACCCCGGCGCAGGCGCGCGTGTTCGCCGAGATCGGCGCCGACCTCGCCGCGCCGCGGCCGATGCTGCGCCTGCTGCAGGGCGACGTCGGCTCCGGCAAGACCGTGGTCGCCGCGCTCGCGGCGCTGCGCGCGGTCGCCGCCGGCTGCCAGGCCGCGGTGATGGCGCCGACCGAGCTGCTCGCCGAGCAGCACTTCCGCAGCTTCGACGCCTGGCTCGCGCCGCTCGGCATCGAGCTCGCGTGGCTCGCCGGGCGCCTCAAGGGCCGCGCGCGCGCGGCGACGCTCGCGGCCATCGCCGACGGCCGCGCGCAGGTGGTGATCGGCACCCACGCGCTGTTCCAGGCGGAGGTGACGTTCGCCGACCTCGGCCTCGCGATCATCGACGAGCAGCACCGCTTCGGCGTGCACCAGCGTCTGGCGCTGCGCGAGAAGGGCCGTGCCGGCGCGCGCTGCCCGCACCAGCTGGTGATGACCGCGACGCCGATCCCGCGCACGCTGGCGATGAGCGCCTATGCCGACCTCGACACCTCGGTGATCGATGCGCTGCCGCCGGGGCGCAGCCCGGTGACGACGGTGGTGGTGGCCGACACGCGCCGCGGCGAGGTGGTCGAGCGGGTGCGCGCGGCCTGCCTGCAGGGGCGCCAGGCGTACTGGGTGTGCACGCTGATCGACGAGTCCGAGGCGCTCGCCGCGCAGGCGGCCACCGATACCGCGGCGAGCCTCGTGCAGGCGCTGCCCGAACTGCGCGTCGGGCTGGTGCACGGGCGGCTGCGCCCGGCCGACAAGGAGGCAGTGATGCGCGCGTTCAAGGCCGGCACGCTCGACCTGCTGGTGGCGACCACGGTGATCGAGGTCGGCGTCGACGTGCCCAACGCGAGCCTGATGGTGATCGACAACGCCGAGCGCCTCGGCCTCGCGCAGCTGCACCAGCTGCGCGGGCGGGTGGGGCGGGGCAGCGCGCAGTCGGCCTGCGTGCTGCTCTACCACCCGCCGCTCGGCGAGCAGGGGCGGGCGCGGCTGGCGATCCTGCGCGAGACCACCGACGGCTTCGCGATCGCCCGCCGCGACCTCGAACTGCGCGGCCCCGGCGAGGTGCTCGGCACCCGCCAGACCGGCGAGCTCGGCCTGCGCGTCGCCGACCTGCTGCGCGACGAGGACCTGCTCGACGAGGTCCAGCGCAGCGCCGACGAACTGCTCGCCGACTGGCCGCAGCACGCCGCCGCGGTGGTGCGCCGCTGGATCGGCCGCGGGCAGCGCTACGGCGACGTCTGAAGGCGCCGGCGGGCGGGCCGCGCGGGCGGCTTTCGTGCTAGTTTGCGCAGCCTTTCCGCAGCCCCGCCGACTGGAGGCGCCGCCATGCCATTGGTCGCCCATTCTCCGCTGCCGAGCTTCATGCGCCTCGCCGACGAGGGCGAGGAGATCCTCGGCCTGGAGCGAGCCCATCAGCAGGACATCCGCGACCTGCACATCGGCCTGCTCAACATGATGCCCGACGCCGCGCTGGCGGCGACCGAGCGCCAGTTCCTGCGCCTGATCGGCTCGTGCAACCGCATCACGCAGTTCTACGTGCACCCGTTCACCGTCGGCGGCATCGAGCGCGGCGCCGAGGCGCGGGCCTACATCGACGCCTACTACGAGCCGTTCGAGACGATCCAGCGCGACGGCCTCGATGCGCTGATCATCACCGGCGCCAACATCTCCAACCCCGACTTCACCCGCGAGCCGTTCTGGGAGCCGCTGCGCGAGGTGGTCGACTGGGCCTGCGATCACGTCACCACCACGCTGTTCGCCTGCCTCGCCGCGCACGCCACGCTGCGCATGCGCTACGGCATCGTGCGCCGGCGCCTGCCCGACAAGGTCTGGGGCGTGTACCCGCACCGCGTGGTCGCGCGTTCGCACCCGCTGGTGCGCAACGTCAACACGCGCTTCGACGTGCCGCATTCGCGCTGGAACGAGGTCTCGCGCGATCAGCTCGACGACGCCGGGCTGATCACGCTGGTGGAGAGCGCCGAGGTCGGCCCGCACCTGGCGGTGAGCGGCGACGGCTTCCGCCTGGTGTTCTTCCAGGGCCACCCCGAGTACGACACCGACAGCCTGCTGAAGGAGTACAAGCGCGAGGTCATGCGCTTCATCGACGGCAGCCGCGAGGACTACCCGCCGCTGCTCGACCACTATTTCAACGAAGCCGCCGAGGCGCTGCTCTACGAGTACCGCACGCACGTGCTGGCGAACCGCGCCCACGGCGTGCCGGTGCCGCCCTTCCCCGAGGCCGAGGTGCGCGCGCAGCTCGACAACACCTGGGCCGACAGCGCCAAGGCGGTGTTCAACAACTGGCTCGGGCTGATGTACCAGATCACCCACGCCGACCGCCGGCTGCCGTTCATGGACGGCGTCGATCCCGCCGATCCGCTGCGCGGGCTGTGAGGCCGCCCGCCCGGCGGCGGGCGAGCGGTGCCATAATCCGCCGCCCCTGCCGCCGCCTGCCGACCATCGCCCGCCGCCGTGCCCGACCGTCCGTTCCGACACCTCGTGCTGCAAGCCCGCTGGCGCCCGGCCGGACACGGCGCGCCCGGCCATCCGCCGCCGGCGCTCGCCGCCTGGCTGTTCGACACCGGCTCGCTGACGCGCCGGCTGCGCGCCGCCTGCGCCGAGCGCGGCCAGGCCTTCGCGGTGGAGGTGCTGCGCACCGGGCGGGCGCGCCTGCTCAACGACGAGGCCGCCGCGCTCGGCTGCCGACGCAGCGGTTACGCCTGGGTGCGCGAGGTGCTGCTGCGCGCCGGCGGCGAACCCTGGGTGTTCGCGCGCACCGTGGTGCCGCTGCGCAGCCTGCGCGGCGCCGGCCGTAGCCTCACCCGCCTCGGCGCCCGCCCGCTCGGCGAGCTGCTGTTCGCCGACCCCCAGGTGCGGCGCGGGCCGCTGCAGGTGGCGCGGCTCGACCTGCGCCGGCCGCTCTACCGGCACGCCTGCGCGCCCTGCGCCGACGCGGCCGTGGCGCTGTGGGCGCGGCGTTCGGTCTTCCATATCGGTGGCCGGCCGCTGCTGGTGTGCGAACTCTTCCTGCCCGCCCATCCCGCGGTGCGGGCCCATGCCCTTGCCAACGTCCCCGAACGATGAGCCCGACACGACTCTACGACCGCCTCACCGAGTACGCCCTGCTGATGCGCCTCGACCGCCCCATCGGCAGCTTCCTGCTGCTGTGGCCGACGCTGTGGGCACTGTGGATCGCCGGCCACGGCCAGCCGGCGCAGGGCACCACGCTGGTGTTCGTGCTCGGCGTGCTGCTGATGCGCTCGGCCGGCTGCGTCGCCAACGACATCGCCGACCGGCGCTTCGATCCGCACGTCGCACGCACCCGCAGCCGCCCGCTCGCCGCCGGCCGGGTGAGCGTGCGCGAGGCGCTGTGGCTGTTCATCGCGCTGGTGACGCTCGCCTTCCTGCTGGTGCTGACGCAGAACGCGCTGACCGTGTGGCTGTCGGTGATCGGCGTCGTGCTGGCGGCGTGCTACCCGTTGATGAAGCGCCTGCACCACCTGCCGCAGGTGGTGCTCGGCATGGCCTTCGGCTGGGGCGTGCCGATGGCCTTCGCCGCGCTCACCGGCGAGGTGCCCGTGGTGGCGTGGCTGCTGTGGGCGGCGAACATCGCCTGGAGCGTGGTCTACGACACCATGTACGCGATGACCGACCGCGACGACGACCTGAAGATCGGCCTGAAGTCCACGGCGATCCTGTTCGGCGAACGCGACCTCGCGATCATCGCCCGCCTGCAACTGCTGCTGCTGGCGCTGCTGGTGGTGGTCGGCGTGAGCGCCGGGCTCGGCCCGCTCTACTACCTCGGCCTGTTCGCCGCGCTGTGGTTCGCGCTCTGGCAGCGCTACCTGATCCGCGCGCGCGAGCCGGCCGCGTGCTTCCGCGCCTTCCTCAACAACAACTGGTTCGGCCTCGTGGTGTTCGCCGGCCTGCTGCTCGACGCCCTGCCCTGAGCGGCGCCGCGCTCAGCCGTCGGGCGGCGGCGTGCGCGCCGGCGCCCACACCTCGATGCGCTCGACGCCGGCCTGCAGGCGCAGCGTGCGCGCGGCCGCGTCCACCGTGTGTCCGGTGGTGACGACGTCGTCGACCAGCGCGACGTGGCGCGCCCGCACGTGCTCGTGCAGCACGAAGGCACGCGCGACGTTGGCGGCGCGCTCGGCGAACGGCAGTGTGCTCTGCGCGCGGGTGTGCCGCGCGCGCTGCATCGCGTGCTCGGCGAGCGCGACGCCGCTGCGCCGGGCCAGCGTGCGGGCGATCTCGGCGGCCTGGTTGAAGCCGCGCTCGCGCAGCCGCCGCGGGTGCAGCGGGATCGGGATCAGCAGCTCCGGCAGCGGGCCGGGGCGGCCGTCGAGGGCGTCGGCGAGCAGTTCGCCGAGGAGCCGCGCGACGGCGATGCGGTGGCCGAACTTGAGCTGCAGCACCAGCGCGTCGACCGGGTAGGCGTAGCGCAGCGGCGCCAGCGCGGCGTCGAAGTGCGGTGGCCGGCGCTGGCAGCGGCCGCAGACCGCGCCGGCGGCGCCGGCCGGCAGCGCTTCGGCGCAGCGCGCGCAGGCGTGCCGGTTGCGCGGCAGCTCCGCGGCGCAGCCTTCGCAGAGGTCGCGGCCGCCGTTGCCGGGGGCGCCGCAGAGCAGGCAGACCGGCGGCAGCAGGGTGTTTCGTATAATTTCTGCCCATCTGTAAACCATGTGCCTGCCCTTGCGGTTGACGACGCGATGCCGTTACCATCGCCGGGTCGATGCGGCCGGGCCGCGCCGGAGCCACTCTCCACCATGACGGAACCCCAGTCCCCCCGCATCGCCACCGCCGAATCCGCCCGCCGCGCGGCGCGGATGATGAACCTCGGCAACATCGTGGCCATGGTGCTGCCCTTCCCGCTGCTGATCTTCTGGTTCGGTGCCTCGATGTTCGTCTACGCGATGAACCGCCACCACCCCAACCCCAAGGTCGGGCACTACACGCAGCAGGCGGCCTACCGGCTCTACGCGGTCACCGGCGCACTGATCGTGATGTTCACCGCCGCGCCGCGGGACAACGTCTGGGTGTGGGTGCTGGGCTGGGTGGCCGCGGCCGCCGCGCTGGTGCCGCTGTCGGTGCGCGACCTGCGCCGCATCCAGCAGGACGACTGGCAGGACACGCCGATCGTCGATGATCACCACCATCCCTGAACCCCTGACCTGAACGGGACGCCCGATGACCGCCACCCACGCCCCCCTGCGCCACGACTGGACCCACGCCGAAGTCGAGGCGCTGTTCGCGCTCCCGTTCAATGACCTGCTGTTCCAGGCGCACACGCTGCACCGCGCGCACTTCGATCCCAACGCCGTGCAGGTCAGCACCCTGCTCAGCATCAAGACCGGCGCCTGCCCCGAGGACTGCGCCTACTGCCCGCAGAGCGCGCGCTACGCCACCGGCGTCGAGCGCGAGGCGCTGCTGCCGCTCGCCCAGGTGCTCGACGCCGCGCGCACCGCCAAAGCCGCCGGCGCCAGCCGCTTCTGCATGGGCGCGGCCTGGCGCAACCCGAAGGACCGCGATCTCGACCAGGTCGCGGCGATGGTCGAGGGCGTCAAGGCGCTCGGCCTGGAGACCTGCGTCACGCTCGGCATGCTCAGGCGCGAGCAGGCGCAGCGGCTGAAGGATGCCGGGCTCGACTACTACAACCACAACCTCGACACCTCGCCCGAGTTCTACGGCTCGATCATCACCACGCGCACCTACGAGGACCGCCTGCGCACGCTGCAACACGTGCGCGAGGCCGGCATCAACGTCTGCGCCGGCGGCATCGTCGGCATGGGCGAGGGCGTGCGCGACCGTGCCGGCCTGCTGATCGAGCTCGCCAACCTGCCGCAGCACCCGGAGAGCGTGCCGATCAACCTGCTGGTGCAGGTCGAGGGCACGCCGCTGTTCGGCACCGAGGCGCTCGATCCGCTGGCGTTCGTGCGCACCATCGCGGTCGCCCGCATCCTGATGCCGCGTTCCTACGTGCGCCTGTCCGCCGGGCGCTCCGGCATGAGCGACGAGACCCAGGCGCTGGCCTACTTCGCCGGCGCCAACTCGATCTTCTACGGCGAGAAGCTGCTGACCACCGGCAACCCCGAGGTCGACCGCGACCGCGCGCTGTTCGCGCGGCTCGGCATCCACGCGCTGGAGCGCACCGGGTCCCTGCCCGAAACCGGGGACGTCGAGCCGAGCGCGGGCTGCGGCTGCGGCGCCGCCAAGCTGTGCGCCGGCGCCTGAGCGGCGCCACGCAGCGGCACCACGGGCACGGGAGGCAGGCGCGTGCGTGATCTCGCCGCCGAACTCGCGGCGCTGCGCGCGCAGCACCTCTACCGTGCGCGCCGCGTCGTCAGCTCGCCGCAGGGGCCGCGGCTGCGCGTGGACGGGCGCGAACTGCTCGCCTTCTGCAGCAACGACTACCTCGGCCTCGCCGCCGATCCGCGCGTGCAGGCGGCGCTGGTCGCCGGCGCGGCGCGCTGGGGCAGCGGCGGCGGCGCGGCGCATCTCGTCTGCGGGCACAGCGCCGAGCACCACGCGCTCGAAGAGGAACTCGCCGAGTTCACCGGCCGCCCGCGCGCGCTGCTGTTCTCCACCGGCTACATGGCCAACCTCGGCGTGATCACCGCGCTCGCCGGGCGCGGTGACACGGTGCTGCAGGATCGCCTGAACCACGCCTCGCTGCTCGACGGCGGCCTGCTGTCGGGGGCGCGCTTCGCGCGCTACGCGCACGCCGATGCCGGGGCCGCCGCCGCCAGGCTCGCCACGGCGGGCGGCGAGCGGGTGCTGGTCACCGACGGCGTCTTCAGCATGGACGGCGACCTCGCGCCGCTGCCCGCGCTCGCCGCCGCCTGCCGCGCGCACGGCGCCTGGCTGGTCGTCGACGACGCCCACGGCTTCGGCGTGCTCGGCCGCGAGGGCCGCGGCAGCGCCGAGCACTTTGGCCTCGGCGTGGCCGACGTGCCGGTGCTGATCGGCACGCTGGGCAAGGCCTTCGGCACCTCGGGCGCCTTCGTCGCCGGCAGCGAGGACCTGATCGAGTACCTGATCCAGAAGGCACGCACCTACATCTTCACCACGGCGACGCCGCCGGCGGTCGCCGCGGCGACGCGGGCCGCGCTCGCGATCCTGCGCCGCGAGGACGAGCGGCGCGCGCGGCTGGGCGCGCTGATCGCGCAGTTCCGTGCCGGCTGCGGGCAACTGGGGCTGACGTTGATGCCGTCGGCGACGCCGATCCAACCGGTCGTGGTCGGCAGCGCCGAGCGCGCGCTGGCATGGTCGGCGGCGCTGCGCGAGCGCGGCCTGCTGGTCGCGGCGATCCGCCCCCCGACCGTGCCCGCCGGCAGCGCGCGCCTGCGAGTGACGCTGTCGGCCGCGCACACCGAGGCCGAGGTCGCGCGCCTGCTCGACGCACTCGCCGCGATCGCCGCCGCCGAGGTGCCCGCATGAGCGGCCCGCTGTACGTGCGCCACTACGGCGCCGGCCCCGACCTCGTGCTGCTGCACGGCTGGGGCATGCACGCCGGCGTGTGGGAGGACGTCATCGAGGGGCTGGTGGATGACTGGCGCGTGACGGTGCTCGACCTGCCCGGCCACGGCCGCTCGCGCGGCCTGCCCCTCGGCGACCTCGCCACGCTGGCGGCGACCGTGGCCGCGCACGCACCGCGGCACGCGAGCTGGATCGGCTGGTCGCTCGGCGGGCTGGTGGCGCAGCGCATCGCGCTCGACCACCCGGCACGCGTGCGCCGGCTGGTGCTGGTCGGTGCCAATGCCTGCTTCGGCGCGCGGCCCGACTGGCCGCACGGCATGGCGGCCGAGACGCTCGAGCAGTTCGCCGCGAACCTCGCGCAGGACTACCGCGCCACGCTGAAGCGCTTCATCGCGCTGGAGGTGCTCGACAGCGACAACGCCGCCGAGCAGCTGCGGCGCCTGCGCGAGATCGTCTTCGAGCACGGCGCGCCCGATCCGGCGGCGCTCGCCGACGGCCTCGCCATCCTCGGCGCCGCCGACCTGCGCCACGAATGGCCGCGCCTCGCGCTGCCGGTGCGCCTGCTCGCCGGGCGGCGCGACAAGCTGGTGCCGGCCGCCGCCGCCGCCGCGCTCGCGCAGCTCGCCCCCGATGCCCGCGCGCACGTGTTCGAGCGTGCCGGCCATGCGCCGTTCTTCTCCCATCCCGAGGCCTTCCTCGCCGCGCTGCGGAGCGCCCTGCATGACTGAGCCCCGCGCCCCCCGCCGCCCGCCGGGGCCGCCCGCGCCGCGGGCCGACGCGCCGGAGCGCCGCCATGCGTGAGGACGAGGCCTTCGATCTCGACCCGCGCGCGGTGGCGGCCTCGTTCCACGCCGCGGCGGCGCGCTACGACGAGGTCGCGGTGCTGCAGCGCGAGGTCGGCACGCGCCTGCTCGAACGCCTGGACCTGATCAAGCTGACGCCGCAGACCGTGCTCGACATCGGCTGCGGCACCGGGCAGGTGACGCGCGGGCTGATGGAGCGCTACCGCAAGGCGCGCGTGCTCGGGCTCGACCTCGCCCCCGGCATGCTGCTGCGCGCGCGCAAGCGGGCGCCGTGGCTGCGCACCCTGCACGTCGTCTGCGCCGATGCGGCGAGCCTGCCGCTCGCCTCGGGAAGCTGCGACCTGCTGTTCTCGAACTTCACGCTGCAGTGGTGCCGCGACCTCGGCCGCGTGTTCGCGGAGGCCCGCCGCGTGCTGCGCCCCGGCGGGCTGTTCCTGTTCAGCACGCTCGGGCCGGACACGCTGCGCGAGCTGCGCGAGGCCTGGGCGCACGCCGACGGCTACAACCACGTCAACGCCTTCACCGACATGCACGACGTCGGCGATGCGCTGCTGCGGGCGCGCTTCGCCGACCCGGTGATGGACGTCGAGCGCTTCACGCTGACCTACGCCGACGTCTACACGCTGATGCGCGAGCTGAAGGTGCTCGGCGCGCACAACGTCAGCCGCGGGCGGGCGCCGGGCCTCACCGGCCGGCGGCGGCTGCAGGCGATGGCGGCGGCCTACGAGCGCCAGCGCCGCGACGGCGTGCTGCCGGCGACCTACGAGGTCGTCTACGGTCACGCCTGGACGCCGACGCAGGAGCTGGCGACATCGCACGGCGACGGCGTGGCGACCTTCCCGCTGGCACGGCTGCGGCGGCGCTGATGGCCCTGCACGGCTGCTTCGTCACCGGCACCGACACCGGCGTCGGCAAGACCGTGGTCAGCGCCGGCCTGCTGCGGGCGCTGGCGGCGCAGGGGCTGCGCGCCTTCGGCATGAAGCCGGTCGCGAGCGGCTGCGACGCCACGCCCGCGGGCCTGCGCAACGCCGATGCGCTGGCGTTGTGCGCGGCCGGTGCGGCACCCGTGCCCTACGCGCTGGTCAACCCGTATGCCTTCGCGCCGCCGATCGCGCCGCACCTCGCCGCCGCGCAGGTCGGCGTGACGATCGACTTCGCGCACATCGAGGCCTGCGCGGCCGAGCTCGGGGCGCACGGCGAACGACTGGTGGTCGAGGGCGTGGGTGGCTGGCGCGTGCCGCTGGGCCCGCACGGCGACGTCGTCGCGCTCGCGCGGCGCCTCGGCCTGCCGGTGGTGCTGGTGGTCGGCCTGCGGCTCGGCTGCATCAACCATGCGCTGCTGAGCATCGAGGCGATCGCCGCAAGCGGCCTGCGCTGCGCCGGCTGGGTCGGCAGCGTCGTCGACCCGGCGATGGCGGCGCTCGACGACAACCTCGCCACGCTGCGCGCGACGCTCGCCGCGCCCTGCCTCGGCGTGGTGCCCTTCCTCGCCGGAGCCGACGCCGATCGGGTGGCGCCGTACCTGCGCCTGCCGGCGGGGTTCTAGCGCACCGGGGTCGCCGGCAGCGCGGCCGACCCCGGCCACGCCATCAGCGGGACCGCGGTCACCGAGTTCTTCGGCGAGCCCTCGACCAGCTTGTCGCTGTAGACCAGGTAGACCAGGGTCTTGCGCTTCTCGTCGAGGAAGCGCACCACGCGCAGCTTCTTGAACAGCAGCGAGCGGCGTTCGGTGAACACCTCCTCGCCGTTCTTGAAGCTTTCGCGGAAGACGATCGGGCCGACCTGGCGGCAGGCGATGCTGGCGTCGGAGGTATCCTCGGCGAGGCCCAGGCTGCCCTTGATGCCGCCGGTCTGCGCCTTCGAGACGTGGCAGGCGACGCCGTCGACCTTGGGGTCGTCGAAGGCCTCGATGACGATCTTGTGGTTGGCGCCCAGCCACTGGAAGGCGGTGTCGACGCTGCCGATCTGCTCGGCCTGCGCGGCGCTGCAGGCCCCGCCGAGGGTGAGGAGGGCGAGCAGGAGCGGATGGCGCATGGGATCTCCTCGGAGCCTTCGGGGCGCGACCGCCGGCCGCGCCGTAACAGTCCTTTACACTATGTGAAATGCCACAGGCCCGACTTCTGGCCGGAGCCTCTTTCTATAATGCCCTGAAGTGTCTTCAGGAGAAGCGCATGGATTCCGATTCCCGGCCCGCCTTGGCGATGCCGGAACTCATGTCGCATGACGATGACGGTGCCGAGTCGGCCGAACTGGCGGGCGAGCTCGATCAGCACTGGGCGCGCGTGCACGCCCGCGAGTTCGCGCTCGCCGAGCTGAAGGACTTCTGCTGCTTCACGACGGCGCTGCTCGACCTGTGCCGGCAGGGCAGTGCCGCAGCGGCCGCCGACCACGTCGCCGAGGTCGACCGCGTGTTGCGCGAGATCATCCAGGGCGCACGCGTGCCCGACGACGCGGTGCGCGCGCAGCTCGAAACCCTGATCGCCGGGGTGCGCGAGGCCTTCGCCACGGCCGCGGGCGGGGTGGCGCCGGCACCGCCGCCCGAGCGTAGCGCTGCCCGGCGCGCGGCGCCGCCGGTCGGCCGGGTGGCCGAGGCGCTGCGGCGCATCCACGTCATCGACACCGATCCGGCACAGAGCAAGTTCCTGGCCCTGCAGCTCGCCGGGCACGGCTTCGACACCGAGTCCTTCTCCGACTGGGCCGCGCTCGCGCAGGCGGTCGCGGTGGCGCCGCCGGCGGCGCTGGTGGCCGATCTCGATTCCGTTTCCGGCACGTTCACCGGTGCCGATCGTTTCGCCGAACTGCGCCGCAGCGGGCAGGCGCCGTTCCCGGTGGTGTTCCTGTCGGCGAGCCAGGAGGGCAAGGCGAAGCTGATCGCGCTGCGCGCCGGCGGCGCGGCGTACTTCGTCAAGCCGGTGAGCGTCGCCGACCTCGCCGCGCGCCTGCTCGAACTGCTCGATGCCTCCGAGCCCGAGCCCTACCGCGTGCTGATGGTCGACGACGACAAGGTGTTCCTCGAGCTGCAGTCGAGCCGCCTGCGTGCTGCCGGCTTCGCGGTGCGCACGCTCGCCGACCCGATGGAGATCCTCGAAGCCGCGCAGGACTTCAACCCCGACGTGCTGATCGTCGACCTGTACATGCCGGAGGCCGACGGCAGCGAGGTCACCCGCCTGCTGCACGACGAGCGCGCGTTCATGAACCTGCCGATCATCCTGCTGTCGGGCGAGAGCGACCCGGAGGCCCAGGCGCGGGTGATCATGGCCGGGGCGGTCGACGTGATGGTCAAGCCGGCCGACCCTGCGCGCCTGCTCGAACGCGTACGCGCGCGCGCCGCGCAGTACCGGCGCCTGTCCACCCGCGTGCGCCGCACCGACCGCATCGATCCGGTCACCGGCATGCCGACCATCGCCCAGTTCACCGAGGCGCTGGAGGCGCGGCTCGCGCACCCGGACGATGCCGGCGGCGTGCTGAGCGCGCTGCTCTACGTGATCCTCGACGGCTACCTCGACTGGCGCCGGCGCCTCGATGCGGGACAGCTCGACGAGCTGCGCCTGCGCATCGCGCGGGGCGTCGCCGGCCACCTGCGGGCGCACGACATCGTCGGCTGGGACAATGCCGGGCGCCTGGTGATCGGCACGCACCAGCCCGACCTGGCGCAGCTGCAGGCGTTCGCGCGGGTGCTGGTGAGCGCGGTGGCGGGGCTCGACGTCACCGACCTCGGCGACGGTCCGGCGATCACCGCGAGCATCGGCGTATGCCGGGCCGACGTCGGCCCGGTGCACGGCCTGATCGGCGACGCCGCGCAGCTCGCCTCGGCGCAGCAGCGCGAGGGCGGCAACGGCGTGCGCCTGCAGCCGCAGCTGCTGGCGGCGCAGTCCTCGAACGCCGACGAGCAGCGGCGCTGGGTGCAGACCATCAACGACGCGGTGAAGGAGGGGCGGCTGTTCCTGGTGTTCCAGCCGATCAGCAACCTCGTCGCCGAACGTTGCCAGCTGTTCGAGGTACTGCTGCGCATGCGCGACCCGGGCGGGCAGACGCTGCTGCCCGGCCAGTTCATGCCGATCGCGGCGCGCCTCGGCCTCGACCGCCTGCTCGACCGCTGGGTGGTCAGCCGGGCCCTGCGCGGGCTCGATGCGCGCCAGCGCGACAACCCCGACACGGGCTTCTTCATCAAGCTGTCGGCGACCTCGGTGGCCGACCCGGCGTTTCCCGACTGGCTGCAGCAGATGCTCGCCAAGGTCGAGGTGCGCGCCGAAAGCTGCGTGTTCCAGATCACCGAGAGCACCCTGCTGGCGCAGCCGCGACGCGCGCGCGCGCTGCTGGAGGCGGTGCACGAGCGCCGGCAGCTCGGCGGCCTCGAACACTTCGGCGGTCGCCCGGAGGCCATGAGCCTGCTCGACGAGCTGCCGGTGGACTACGTCAAGCTGGATCGCTCGCTCACCCAGGGGCTGGGCGCCGACCCCGAACGCCAGGCGCGGGTGCGCGACGTCGCGCGGCAGATGCAGCAGCGCGGGATCAAGCTGATCGCGTCCTTCATCGAGGACGCCCAGTCGCTCGGCCTGCTCTGGCAGGCGGAGATCGACCTCGTCCAGGGCAACTTCGTGCAGCAGCCCGACGAGTTCATCCACTACGACCTGTCGCTGTGACGCCGCGGGCGTCGCCCGCCCGGCGGTTCAGGATGTGGCGAGGCCGGCGAGCAGGTCGTCGAGCGTGGCGTCGAGCAGGGCGAGGTCGGATTCGCGCGCCAGGCGATGGTCGCCGTCCTTGATCAGCGTGAGGCGCACGTCGGCATCGCCAAGGCGTTCGAGCAGCCGCAGGCTGGTCTGCCAGGGCACGTCGGCGTCGGCCATGCCGTGCAGCAGCCGCACCGGGATGCCGAGCGTCAGCGGTGCGCGCAGCAGCAGGTGCCGGCGCCCTTCCGCGAGCAGCGTGCGGGTGATGCGGTACGGTCCGTCGTCATAGGCGGACGGCCGCTCGATCACGCCTTCCGCCAGCAGGCGCGCGCGCTCGGCGTCGCTGAGCCCGGCCTGGATCAGGTCCTCGACGAAATCGGGCGCGGCGGCGATGCCGACCAGGCCGACGATGCGCGCGGCGCGCGCGCGCGCCGCCAGCAGCGCCAGCCAGCCGCCCATCGACGACCCCACGAGGACCTGCGGCCCCGTCGTCAGCGCATCGATGACGGCGACCGCGTCGGCCGCCCAGCGGCCGATGGTGCCGTCCTCGAAGCGCCCGCTCGAGGCGCCGTGCCCGCGGTAGTCGAAGCGCAGGAACGCCCGGCCGGCGGCGCGGCAGCGGGCTTCCAGGTGGCACGCCTTGGTGCCGCCCATGTCGGAGTGGAAGCCGCCGAGAAACACCACGCCCGGCGCGCGACCGGGGCTGCGGTGGTAGGCGAGCCACTGGTCATCGGCCAGCGGCAGGCGATCCGGGGTTTCCACGGACTCAGGTGCCGGTGAGGTCGGCGAGCAGCTGCGCCTGCCGCTCCGGCTGCGCCGTGCGCAGGATGCGGTCAACCTGCTCGGCCAGCCGGGCCGCATCGGCGTCGAGCACCATGCGCTTGACCTCCAGCACGCTGTTGGGGTGCATGCTGAAGTGCGCGAGGCCGAGCCCGAGCAGCAGGCGCGTGTAGCGCGGATCGCCGGCCATCTCGCCGCACAGCGTGACCGGGATGCCGGCCTTGCGCCCGGCGCGGATCACCATGCTGATCAGCTGCAGCACGGCGGGGTGCAGGGGGTCGTAGAGGTAGTTGACCTCGTCGTCGATGCGGTCGATCGCCAGCGAGTACTGGATCAGGTCGTTGGTGCCGATCGAGAAGAAGTCGAGCTGGCGCGCGAACTGGCCGGCGCACACCGCGGCGGCCGGGACCTCGATCATGCCGCCGACCGGCAGGTGTTCGTCGAAGGCCTGGCCGCGCGCGCGCAGCTCGCGCTTGGTCTCGTCCACCAGGCGCAGCACCTGGGCCACCTCGTGCGTGGTGGAGAGCATCGGGATCATCATCCGCACCTGGCCGAAGTGCGAGGCGCGCAGGATCGCCCGCAGTTGCGGGCGGAACAGGTCCTGGTCCTTCAGGCACAGCCGGATGCCGCGCAGGCCCAGCGCCGGGTTGGTCGCCACCGGCCCGCGGCGACCGCCGTCGACCTGCTTGTCGGCGCCGAGGTCGGCGGTGCGGATGGTGATCGGTCGCTCGCCGAGGGTGTTGATGACGTGCAGGTAGGAGGCGAGGTGCTCCTCTTCATCAGGCACGTCGGGGCGGTTCATGAACAGGAACTCGGTGCGGTACAGCCCGACGCCGTCGACGGCGACTTCCTTGGCCGCCGGGGCGTCCTCGGGGAGTTCGATGTTCGCGTGCAGGCCGATGCTGACGGCGTCGCGCGTCACCGCGGACTGGCGCTTGAGCTTGACGAGTTCGTGGCGGCTGCGCTGCTCGTCCTTCTGCCGCCGGCGGTAGTGGGCGAGGACACCGTCGTCGAGTTCGGCGAGCACCACGCCGAACTGGCCGTCGACGATGATCGGCTCGTCCTCGGCGAGCAGGCGGCGCGCGTGGCGCACGCCGACCACCGCCGGAATGCCGAGGTTGCGCGCGAGGATCGCGGTGTGCGACAGCGGGCCGCCGTACTCGGTGACGAAGGCGGCGACACCCTGGTGCTGCATCACCAGGGTGTCGGCCGGGGTCAGGTCGTCGGCGACGATCACCCGTCCTTCGAGCCGGCTCGCCATCATGTCGACGTTGGGCTCGTCGGCGAGCAGGATGCCCTGGACGCGGCGTACCACGTGGTCGACGTCGTCCTTGCGCGCGCGCAGGTAGGGGTCGTCCATTTCCTCGAACACCTGGACGACGAGGTCGCGCTGCAGCTTCAGCGCCCACTCGGCGTTGCAGCCCTGCAGCTGGATGGTGCGGATCGGGGCGTCGACCAGGGTGGGGTCGTCGAGCATCAGCAGGTGCGCGTCGATGAACGACGTGACCTCGGCCGGGACGCCGTGTGCGACGCGTTCGCGGATGTCGCGCAACTGCTGGCGTGCCTGCGCGAGTGCGGCCTCGAAGCGCGTGACTTCGTCGTCGATGAGCTTCGGCGGGATCGCGTACTCGGTCACCTCGGGCTGGTTGCGCACCAAATGGTAGGTGTTGCCGATCGCGCAACCGCGGGAGACGCCGATGCCATGCAGGCACGCTGGCATGGGGTCAGGTGTCCTCGCCGAAGCGCTGCGCCACCAGTTCCTCGAGCCGGTCGAGGGCGGTCTCGGCGTCGGGACCTTCGGCGCACAACTGCAACTGCGAGCCCTTGGCCGCGGCGAGCATCATCACGCCCATGATGCTCTTGCCGTTGACCACGCGTTCGCCCTTCTTGATCTGGATGCGTGCGGCGAAGCTCGCTGCGAGGGTGACGAACTTGGCCGCGGCCCGGGCGTGCAGCCCCAGCTTGTTGATGATGGTGACTTCACGGGTAAGCAACGCTGCAGCCTCTAGTCGGAATGGTCGGGTGTTTCGGCCTCGTGGCCGAACATGAAGATGTTCTCCCGGCCGCCACTGACGGCCTTCTGGGCCAGTTCGATCAGGCTGAGCTGACAGTAGTTCAGCGCGCGGATCATCATCGGCAGGTTGACGCCGGCGACCACGATCGTCTGGGGGGTGCCGAGCAGGCGGCTGGCGATGTTGCTCGGCGTCGAGCCGAAGACGTCGGTGAGGACCAGCACGCCGTCGCCGCTGTCGACTTCCGCGCGCTTGCGGCTGGCCTCGGCGAACATCGCGTCGGGGTCGCAGGAGTCGCTCACGCGCACCACCGCCGCGTTCAGCGGGCAGTGCGCGAAGGTCGTGGTGGCGGTGCCGAGCAGCTCGTCGCCGAGCCGGTTGTGGGTGATCAACAGTAAACCGACGCTCATGACAACAGCTCGCTCATGGCAACTAAGGTGTTCACGGCAACTCCCGGTGGCGCGTGGCGACGTGACGCCGGCCGTCGCGGAAGTGGCGGGTGAGCCGCTCGACGAGGTACACCGAGCGGTGCTGGCCGCCGGTGCAGCCGACGGCCACCGTCAGATAGCTGCGGTTGCCGGCCTCGAAGGCCGGGATCCAGGTTTCGAGGAAGCGCACCAGGTCGTTCAGCAGGCGCTCGACTGCGGCGTGCGCTTCGAGATAGGCGATCACGGCGGCGTCGCGGCCGGTGAGCTGGCGCAGCTCGGTCTGCCAGTGCGGGTTCGGCAGATGGCGCACGTCGAACACGAAGTCGGCGTCGTCCGGCAGCCCGTGCTTGAAGCCGAAGGATTCGAACATCAGCGACATGCCGCCGCTGGCGTCGCCGTGCAGGCGCACCCGCACCAGCTCGCGCAACTCGTGGACGTTGGTGTGGCTGGTGTCGATCACCGTATCGGCGAGCGCGGCGATCGGTTCGAGCAGCGCGCGTTCGCGGTGGATGGCCTCGAGCAGCGGCATGCCGCTGTCGGCGCTCAGCGGGTGGCGGCGGCGGGTGTCGCTGAAGCGCTTGATCAGGGTGTCGTCATCGGCCAGCAGGAAGACGATCTCGATGTCGACGCCGTCCGCCCGCAGCGCGTCGATCACTTCCGGGAAGTGCGCCAGCTCGTCGCGGAAGTTGCGCGAGTCGATGCCGACCGCGGCGGTGTGGAAGCCCGGATGGGTGCGTCCGTGGATTTCGGCGACGAAGGGGTTCAGCAGCGCGAGCGGCAGGTTGTCGACGCAGTAGTCGTTGAGATCCTCGAGCGTGGCGAGCGCCACGCTCTTGCCCGAGCCGGACAGGCCGCTGACGATGATCAACTTCATGACGGTCGGCCCGACATCTCGGCCTGCAGACGCTCCATCAGATCGTGATCGGCATTGTAGCCACCGAGGCGCAGGATGTGGTCGCGCACCGCGCACTCCACCAGCACCGCCAGGTTGCGCCCGGGGGCGATCGGCAGGGTGATCTCGGGGATCGGCACGTCGAGGATGTGGCGGTTCTTGCGCGCGCCGTGCAGGCGCACCTCGGGCGCCAGCGCGGCGTCCTCCAGGCGCACCAGGTGCACGATCAGGCGCAGGCGCTTGTTCCGCTTGATCGCGCTGTCGCCGAACATGCGCCGGACGTTGAGGATGCCGAGGCCGCGGACCTCGAGGAAATTGCGCAGCGAATCCGGGCAGGTGCCCTCGATGACCTGCGGCGCCACGCGGGTCAGGCGCGGCGCGTCGTCGGCGATCAGCCGGTGGCCGCGGCTGATGAGTTCGAGCGCGAGTTCGCTTTTGCCGGTGCTCGAGTCGCCGGTGAGCATCACGCCGAGGCCGTAGACCTCCAGGAACACCCCGTGCAGCAGCGTCGAGCTCGCGTCGAGGCTGTGCTGGTAGTCGCTCAGGCAGTCGAGGACTTCGCTCGGGCTGGTCGCGGTGTGCCACAGCGGCGCGTGGCAGCTGTCGGCACACGCCTGCAGGTCGTTCAGCAGCGGGGTGTCGCCGCAGACGATGGTCGCGCCGAGCTCGGCGGCGAGCATGCGACCGATCAGGGCCCGGCGGGCGATCGGCTCGACTTCGGCGAGGAAACCCAGCTCCTCGCTGCCGAGCACCTGTACGCGCGGCGGCGTGACGAGGTTCATCAGCCCGCCGAGCGAGCGCGGCGGGATGTATTCCCCGGCCTGGCACACCAGCCGCGAGGCGCCGTCGCGTCCGCCCACCCAGTACAGCTGCAGCGGCCCCTGCAGGGCCTGGAACATCTCATCGGCCCGCAGCGCGGTGATCATGACGTGGTGGCGCGGGAGACCGCCGACCAGGCGGCGAGGCGCTGGTAGAGCGTGGCGTCGTCGGCGGCTTCGCGCAGCGACTGGCAGAAGGCGCGGTCGCTGAACATCTCCGCGAGGTGGGCGAGGATCTTCAGGTGCTCGTCGGTGAAATGCTCGGGCACCAGCAGCGCGAAGACGAGATCGACCGGCTGCTGGTCGATGGCGTCGAAGTCGACGCCGCGCGCGAGTTTGACGAAGGCGCCGAGCGCCTGCTCGGCGCCGGGGATGCGGCCATGGGGCAGCGCCACCCCATGGCCGAGTCCGGTGCTGCCCAGCCGTTCCCGACCCACGAGGCTGTCGAAGATCTCGCGCGATCCGCAGCCCGAGCCTCCACTGGCGATCAGCTCGCTGACCAGGTCGAGCACGCGCTTCTTGCTCGCCACATCGGAACGGCAGACCACGCGCGCGGGGGCAATCAGGTCGGTGATGTTCATGGGCCTGCTCAGGTGAACGAGCGCACCTTGTCGCTGCGGTGATGGTCGGTCAGCTTTTCCTTGTACTTCTTGATCTGCCGGTCGAGTTTGTCGGCCAGCACGTCGATGGCGGCATACATGTCGGCCTCGGTGGCATAGGCGTGGATGTCGCCGCCCGCGACGTGCACGGTCGCCTCCGCCTTCTGATCGAGCTTCTCGATGCTGAGGATCACGTGCGCGCTGGTGACGTTGTCGTAGTGGCGCTCGATGCGCCCGATCTTGTCCTGCACGTAATCGCGCAGTGGCTGCGTGATCTCAACGTGATGCCCGGTGAGGTTCATTTGCATGATTCGCTCCTCGAAGGAAAGATGGCCGGGGTCGCCGGGGACGGCGGCTCGGCCGCTGTCGGGGTCGTGCGACCCCGAGGTGAAGCTCCGCGCCGCGCATCGGCAGGCTCAGCCGATGCGCTTGCGGTCGGTGGAAGAGGGAATGGCCATCGCTTCACGATATTTTGCCACCGTTCTGCGCGCCACCTGAATGCCCTCCCGATCGAGCATTTCCGCGAGCTTGCTGTCGCTCAGCGGCTTCTGCGGATTCTCGGCGGCGATCAGCTTCTTCAGCATCGCCTGGATCGCGATCGACGAGGCCTCGCCGCCGTCGTGCGTGGCCACGTGGCTCGAAAAGAAGTACTTGAACTCGAAGATGCCGCGCGGCGTGTGCATGTACTTCTGCGAGGTCACGCGCGAGATCGTCGATTCGTGCATTTCGACCGCCTCGGCGATGTCGCGCAGCACCAGCGGGCGCATGTGTT
Source organism: Plasticicumulans lactativorans (assembly GCF_004341245.1). Lineage (GTDB taxonomy): Bacteria > Pseudomonadota > Gammaproteobacteria > Competibacterales > Competibacteraceae > Plasticicumulans_A > Plasticicumulans_A lactativorans. Next base: position 44,713 of record NZ_SLWY01000016.1, read on the forward strand.
CGGGGCCGTGCTCGAAGAAACCGCGCTGGCGCTCGACGATGCAGCGCGCCACCTTGAGCAGGGTCTCGTGGCGGTTCTTCAGGCTCTTCAGGAACCAGCGCGCTTCCTGCAGGTGGTTCTTCAGGTAGGTGTTGTCGGCGCTGGAGTCGGCCCGCCGCACCAGGCGCGCGTACTCGCTGTTGATGCGCAGGCGCGGGGCGCAGTCGGGGTTGAGGTCCACGCGCCACTGGTCGCGGTGGCGGAACACGAACACGTCGGGGACGACGTAGGCCGCCTGGCTGTCGGAGAGCGCCGTCCCCGGGTGCGGGTTGAGGCTCTGGATCAGCGTGATCACCGCCTGCAACTGCTCGCGCGTCAGCCGCATGCGCCGCATCAGCGTGTTGAAGTCGCGCCCGGCGAGCAGGTCGAGGTGATGACGCACCAGTTCGCGCGCCTGCGCGAGCCAGGGCGTCGCCGGCGGCAGTGCGTCGAGCTGCAGCAGCAGGCACTCGGCGGCGTTGCGCGCACACACCCCGGGCGGATCGAAGCGCTGCAGGCGGTGCAGCACGATTTCGAGATCCTCGGGCTCGATCTGCGGGAATTCGTCCTTGAGGCCCCCGTAGATCTCCTCGAGCGGCGAGCCGAGGTAGCCCGATTCGTCGGTCGCATCGATGATCGCCGTGGCGATGATCTGGTCGGTCTCGCTGAACGGCGTCAGGCGCATCTGCCACAGCAGGTGGTCGCGCAGGCTTTCGCTGGCGCCGCCGTGGGTCTCGAAGGGGTCGCGGTCCTCGTCGCTGTCGCCCCGCGAGTAGGCGGTCGAACCGTCGTAGCCGTCGTAGTGATCGTCCCAGCTGGTGTCGGCCGGCAGTTCGTCGCGGCTGGCCTCGGCCGCGACGACGGGCTCGGCATCGGGCGTCGACGGCGCGGAGAACTCGAGGGCGGCCTCGGTGGCCGGCGCGGGCTCGTCGCCACCCTCGTCGGCGCGCTCGAGCATGAGGTTCGAATCGAGCACGGTCTGGATCTCGGCCTGCAGATCGAGGCTCGACAGTTGCAGCAGGCGGATCGCCTGTTGCAGCTGGGGCGTCATCGTCAGGTGCTGGCCGAGGCGGAGCTGGAGCGACTGTCTCATGGTGCCGAATCGGGAAACACGTCCGGTGGCGGGAGTACCTGTGTTGGTTATAGCACGGCGTATGCCAGAGCCGTTGCGTGGCGTCAGGGTTACAGCCGGAATCCTTCGCCGAGGTAGACCTCGCGCACGCGCTGGTTGGCCAGGATCTCCTGCGGCGAGCCCATGGCGATCACCTGGCCCTCGCTCATGATGCAGGCGCGGTCGCAGATGCCGAGCGTTTCGCGCACGTTGTGGTCGGTGATCAGCACGCCGATGCCACGGTCGCACAGGTGCTCGATGATGCGCTGGATGTCGCTGACCGACAGCGGGTCGACACCGGCGAAGGGCTCGTCGAGCAGCATGAAGCGCGGATCGGCGGCCAGGGCGCGGGCGATTTCCACGCGCCGGCGCTCGCCCCCCGACAGGCTGATGCCGAGGCTGTCGCGCAGGTGGCCGACGTGCAGTTCGTGCAGCAGCTCCTCGGCGCGTGCCACGCGTGCGCGCCGATCGAGGCCGCGGCGGGTTTCGAGGATCGCGAGCACGTTCTCCAGCACCGTCATGCGCCGGAACACCGAGGCTTCCTGCGGCAGATAGCCGATGCCGAGGCGCGCGCGCGCGTGCATCGGCAGGCGCGTGATCTCACGTTCGTCGAGGAACACGTGCCCGCCGTCGCAGCCGATCAGGCCGACGATCATGTAGAAACTCGTGGTCTTGCCGGCACCGTTCGGGCCGAGCAGGCCGACGACTTCGCCGCTGTCGACGTGCACGCTGGCGCCGTCGACGACGCTGCGGCCGCGGTAGGTCTTGACCAGATCCCGGGCTTCGAGGCGCGCCATCGGTCACTTCTTCGGCTGGGCGGGCGTGCCCGCCTGGGGTTTTGCGGGGGCCGCCGGGGCGGTGCCGCCCTCGGGGCGCGGCTGCAGGATGATCTGCACGCGCTCGTTCGGCTTGCCCTGGGCGCGGACGATGTCCTTGTTCACGTCGTACTCGATGCGGTCGCCGGTGAAGACGTCCTTGGCCTGGGTCACCTTCGCCTTGGTGGTCGCCACGACGACGCCGGTGGTGGCGCTGTAGTCGAGGCGCAGGGCCTCGCCGAACATCTCCTCCTTGTCGGCGGCGGGCTTCTGCTTGAACGTGGTGGGCTTGCCGAAGCTCTCCATGCGCTCGAACTCGCCGTTCTTGGTGTAGACGATCACCTTGTCGCCGGTGAGGCGCATCGTGCCCTGGGTGACCACGACGTTGCCCTCGTACACCGCGACGCCGGTGTTCTGGTTCAGCTCGGCGCGGTCGGCGACGAGGTTGACGGGCTGCTGGCGGTCCTCCGGCAGCGCGCGGGCGCTCGCCGCGGCGAACAGGCCGGCGCACAGCGCCAGGCCGGCGGCGGGCAGCGCAAGGCTAGCGTTTCGGGGGGTCATAGGTTCCTCGTACCTGCGAGAGCAGTTCGATGCGGTTCTCGTCGAGCCAGACGCGGAAGCCGACGGTGGTGGCCACGCCGCCGGGGCTGTCGATGCGCGCGAACTCCGCGCCCTCGCCGTAGCGGCGTTCCGGGATCAGGCGCACGTTGCGCGTCGTCAGCAGCAGCGGCATGGCGCCGGTCTCGGCCGGGCGCTCGGCGCGCACCGCCTCGCGCAGCTCGATCACCGAGTTGTCGGCCGCCACCCAGCCGGTGTCCGCGTGCACCTCCCACTCCGGGCGGCGATCGGTGAAGGTGTGCATCACCGGCTGGTCGATCAGGGTGCCCTGCTGGCCGGGGCGGCGTTCGAGGTGCGGGCCGGTGAGCGTGTACTGGATGTCGCCGGCGGCGTTCATCTGCCTGCCGCTGTAGTGGTCGGCGGTGAGCGTGGGCGTGGTGTCGTCCTCGGGCTCGACGTCTTCGAGGGTGTGGCGCAGGTCGCGCAGGAACCAGGCGCTGCCGGCCGCGAGCAGCAGCAGCGCGAGCAGCGCGAGGCCGCCGCCGCCGATGGCCTCGGCCACGCGCGCGAGGCGGCGGATCATGACAGGTGGCGCGCCCGCTCGGCGTCGAGCCGGCCCTGCGCGGCGAGGATGAACTCGGCGACCTCGCGCACCGCGCCGCGCCCGCCGGCGGTGCGCGTCTGCCAGTGCGCGTGGCGGGCGACGAAGGGGTCGGCGTCGGCGACCGCCACGGCGAAGCCGACGCGGGTCATCACCGGCAGGTCGATGACGTCGTCGCCGACGAAGGCGACGGCCTCGGCGGGCAGGTCCAGCCGGGCGCGCAGCTCCTCGAAGGCCTGGCCCTTGTCGTGCACGCCCTGCTGGACGTGGCTGACGCCGAGGTCGGCCATGCGCCGCGTCACCGAGACCGCCTGGCGCCCCGAGATGACCGCGGTCTCGATGCCCTGGTTCATCAGCATGCGGATGCCGTGGCCGTCGCGGACGTGGAAGGCCTTGGTCTCGTTGCCGTCGTTGCCGAAGTACAGGCGCCCGTCGGTGAGCACGCCGTCGACGTCGAAGATCACCAGCCGGATGCGGCTGGCGCGCAGCAGAAGGTCCTGCATGGGCGGGTTCCTTGCGGGAAGGGCACTAGAGCACGCCGGCGCGCAGCAGGTCGTGCATGTTCAGGGCGCCGGCCAGGCGGCCGTCGGCGTCGACCACGGGCAGGGCGTTGATCTTGTGGTGCTCCATCATCTCCAGCGCCTCGGCCGCGAGCATGCCGGTGCGGGCGGTGCGGCAGGGGCTGGTCATCACCTCGGCGAGCGTGGTGCTGCGCACGTCGAGCGCACGGTCCAGCGTGCGGCGCAGGTCGCCGTCGGTGAACACGCCGAGCACGCGCCCGTCGGCGTCGGCCGCGATCGCGAGGCCGAGCCCCTTGCGGCTCATCTCCACCAGCACCTGGCGCAGCGGCGCGTCGGGGCTCAGCTGCGGCAGGCGCTCGCCGGTGTGCATGACGTCGTCGATCAGCAGCAGCAGGCGGCGGCCGAGGCGCCCGCCGGGATGGGAGCGCGCGAAGTCCTCGGCGGTGAAGCCGCGCGCCTCCAGCAGCGCGATCGCGAGCGCATCGCCCATCGCCAGCGCGGCGGTGGTGCTCGCGGTGGGGGCGAGGCCGAGCGGGCAGGCCTCCTGCGCGACCGACACGTCGATGTGCACGGTGGCGGCGCGCGCGAGCGCCGACTGCGGGTTGCCGGTGAGGGCGATCAGCGGCACCCCGAGGCGCTTGATCAGCGGCAGGATGATCAGCAGTTCGTCGGTCTCGCCGGAGTTCGACAGCGCGACCACGGTGTCCTGCGCGGTGATCATGCCGAGGTCGCCGTGGCTCGCCTCGGCCGGGTGCACGAAGAACGCCGGGCTGCCGGTGCTCGCCAGCGTCGCGGCGATCTTGCTGCCGATGTGCCCCGACTTGCCCATGCCGGTGACGATGATGCGGCCGCGGGTCGCCAGCAGGTACTCGCAGGCGCGCCCGAAATCGGCGTCGACACGGGGAATCAGGCTTTCGAGCGCTGCGGCCTCGATGCGCAGCACGGCCTGGCCGAGGTGCTGGAATCTGTCGGTGCTCATGCGCGGTCCGGTGCGAAGGGCGGGGTCGGGGCATGATACACGCCCGCCCCGCGGTTTGACTCGCCGGGGGCTTGCACCGACACTACCGGCCCCGTGCCGTTGCCCAGACCGGGGGCGCCACCCGCTCCTTCCGGCCCGACCGTTTCCTCCGATGCCCGATTCCGCCTCCCCCCGTTTCGCCGAAGTGCTGGTCCGCGTGCGTGGACTGCGGTTCAGCCGCGGCACGCGGGTGATCTTCGACGGCATCGATCTCGACATCCCGCGCGGCCGGGTGACGGCGATCATGGGCCCCAGCGGCACCGGCAAGACCACGCTGCTGAAGCTGATCGGCGGCCAGCTGCGCCCGCAGGCGGGCAGCGTCGAGATCGGCGGCACGGCGATCCACGCGCTGTCGCGTTCCGAGCTGTTCGAGCTGCGCAAGGGCATCGGCATGCTGTTCCAGAGCGGCGCGCTGTTCACCGGCCTCAGCGTGTTCGAGAACGTCGCCTTCCCGCTGCGCGAGCACACCCGCCTGCCGGAGTCGCTGATCCGCACCCTGGTGCTGATGAAGCTCGAATCGGTGGGGCTGCGCGGCGCGCGCCAGCTGATGCCGAGCGAGCTGTCGGGCGGGATGGCGCGGCGGGTGGCGCTGGCGCGCGCGATCGCGCTCGATCCGGCGCTGATCATGTACGACGAGCCCTTCACCGGGCAGGACCCGATCTCGATGGGCGTGCTGGTCAAGCTGATCCGCCTGCTCAACGACGCGCTCGGCATGACCAGCATCGTGGTGTCGCACGACGTCAAGGAGGCGGCCTCGATCGCCGACTACCTGTACCTGATCTCCGGCGGTCAGGTCGTCGCCCACGGCACGCCGGCCGAACTCGAACGTGCCGACTCCGACTGGGTGGACCAGTTCATGCACGGCCTGCCCGACGGACCGGTGCCGTTCCATTACCCGGCGCCGGCCTACGCCGACGACCTGCTCGGTGGCGCAGGATGAACGCGCTCGCCGCTCTCGGCCGCTGGACGCTAGAGCACGTGGCGCGGCTCGGGCGCGGCAGCGCCTTTCTGCTGCCGCTGCTGGTCGGCGTCTGCGCGGTGCTGCTGCGCCCGCGGCTGGTGATCCGGCAGCTGTTCTCGGTGGGGGTGCTGTCGCTGCCGATCGTGCTGGTGTCGGGGCTGTTCGTCGGCATGGTGCTCGCGCTGCAGGGCTACAACACGCTGGTCGACTTCGGCGCCGCCGAGTCCCTCGGCACCGTGGTGGCGCTGACCCTGGTGCGCGAGCTCGGCCCGGTGGTGGCGGCGCTGCTCTACGCCGGGCGCGCCGGCTCGGCACTGACCGCCGAGATCGGCCTGATGAAGGCGACCGAGCAGCTGTCGAGCATGGAGATGATGGCGGTCGACCCGATCAGCCGCGTGATCGCGCCGCGCTTCCTGGCCGGCTTCCTGGCGCTGCCGCTGCTCGCCGCGATCTTCACCGCGGTCGGCATCCTCGGCGGGCATCTGGTCGGCGTCGGCATGCTCGGCGTCGACGACGGCGCCTACTGGTCGCAGATGCAGGCGAAGGTGCAGTTCGGCCGCGACATCCTCAACGGCGTCGTGGTGAAGAGCCTGGTGTTCGGGCTGGTCGCCAACTGGATCGCGGTATTCGAGGGCTACGATGCGGTGCCCACGGCCGAGGGCATCGGCCGTTCGACCACGCGCACCGTGGTCAACACCTCGCTCGCGGTGCTCGGGCTCGATTTCGTGCTGACCGCCCTGATGTTCGGAGGAGTCTGAATCATGCCCGCGTCCAAGACGGTCGAGATCGCCGTCGGAGTGTTCGTCGCCCTCGGCTTCGCCGCGCTGTTCATGCTGGCGCTGAAAGTGAGCGGCATCAGCCATGAGGGCGGCGAGGGTTACCGCGTGCGCGCGCATTTCGAGAACGTCGGCGGCCTCAAGGTGCGCTCGCCGGTGTCGATGGCCGGGGTGCGCATCGGCCGGGTCACCGCGATCAGCGTCGATCCGCAGCGCTTCGACGCACTGGTCGAGATGACCATCGAGCGTCGCTATGACAACCTGCCGGTCGACACCAGCGCCAAGATCCTCACCTCCGGCCTGCTCGGCGAGCAGTACGTGGGGCTCGAGGCCGGCGGCGCCGACGCCGTGCTGCAGGACGGCTCGACGCTCAAGCTCACGCAGTCGGCGCTGGTGCTCGAAAACATCATCGGCCAGTTCCTGTTCAGCAAGGCGGCCGAGGGCGGCGGCAGCGCCGCGCCCGCCAAACCCTGACGCGGCCCCGCGGGCCGCGGCGCAGACCATCGAGGAGTTCCATGTTCAAGCGAATGCTGGCTTTGCTGTTATGGACGGCGCTGTGCGGCTGGGCTGGCGCCGGCGCGCTGGCGCGTGCCGACGACGCGCCGCAGGCGGTGATCGAAACCACGGCCAACCGCATGCTCGAGGCCCTGAGGCGCGAGCAGGCGCGGCTCAGGCAGGACCCGCGGCTGATCTACGGCCTGGTCGAGCAGATCGCCGTGCCGCGCTTCGACTTCGAGGCGATCTCGCAGTGGGCGCTGGGGCGCAACTGGCGCGTCGCCACGCCCGAGCAGCAGCGCGCCTTTACCGAGCAGTTCCGCATGCTGCTGGTGCGTACCTACGGCAACGCGCTGCTGGAGTACAGCGACGAGGCGGTGCGCTTCCTGCCGACCTCCGCCCCCAACGCCGACGGCGACGTGCTGGTGCGCTCGGAGTTCCAGCCGAAGGCGGGGCCGGCGGTGCCGATCAACTACAGCCTGCACCAGAAGGCCGGGCGCTGGCTGGTCTACGACGTGACCGTGGACGGCGTCAGCCTGGTCAGCAGCTACCGCAGCACCTTCGCCAACCAGGTGCGCGACGGCGGCGTCGACAAGGTGATCGGCTCGCTCGCCGACCTGAACGCGCGCGGCTCGACCACGCGCGGGGCGGCGCAGTGAGCGAGGCGCCGCCGCGCCTCGACGTGCTCGGACCGGACCGCTACGGCCTGCGCGGCGGACTCTGTCGCCAGCACGTCGCGGCGCTGTTCGACGCCGGGCGCGGGGCGGTCGGCAGCGGCGCGCGGATCGAGATCGACGTCGCCGGCGTGAGCCGCGCCGACAGCGCCGGCATGGCGCTGCTGGTCGAATGGCTGCGCGTGGCGCGGCAGGCGGGGGGCGACATCCGCTACACGGGGATGTCCCAGGCGATGCTCGCGCTGCTCAGGGTGGCCGACCTCGACGACGTGCTCGACGTCGTCCCCGCACCCGCCGCGGACTGAGCCGGCGCCGTGCGCTCCCCCAGGCCGGGGCGTTTCGGCTATGCTCAGCGCCCTCGCGGTTCGTCCACGCTGCGCCGTCGGCGCGCCGGCAGCGCGATCCCCCGTTCCTTCCCCAGGTGTCCGCGGACCCGTCCCATGCAAGCATCCGATATCCAGCGTTTGATCGAGACCGCCATGCCCGACGCCGAGGTGATCGTGCGCGGCGATGACGGCGTGCATTTCGAGGCGGTGGTGGTCAGCCCCGCGTTCGCCGGCAAGACCCCGGTCGCGCAGCACAAGATGGTCTACGCGGCGCTCGGCGACCGTCTGCAGCGCGAGGAGGTCCACGCGCTCGGCCTGAAGACCTACACCCCTGAAGCCTGGGCTGCCCGCCAGGCCTGATCCCGTCCTCCGAGCCAGCGCATGAGCAAACTCATCATCACCGGCGGCGAGCCGCTGCAAGGCGAACTGCGGGCATCGGGCGCGAAGAACGCCGTGCTGCCGATCCTCGCCGCGACCCTGCTCGCCGACTCGCCGGTCACCATCGGCAACGTCCCGCACCTGCAGGACGTGACCACCACCATGGAACTGCTCGGCCGCATGGGCGTGCAGCTCGTCGTCGACGAGCGCATGAACATCGAGGTCGACCCGCGCACCATCGACAGCTTCACCGCGCCCTACGAGCTGGTGCGGCAGATGCGCGCCTCGATCCTCGTGCTCGGGCCGCTGCTCGCGCGCTTCGGCCGCGCCGAGGTGAGCCTGCCGGGCGGCTGCGCGATCGGCTCGCGGCCGGTGAACCTGCACATCAAGGGCCTCGCCGCGATGGGCGCCGACATCCGCGTCGAGGAGGGCTACATCCGCGCCCGCTGCGACCGCCTGCGCGGGGCGCGCATCGTCCTCGACCTGGTCACCGTCACCGGCACCGAGAACCTGATGATGGCCGCGGCGCTGGCGCGTGGCACCACGGTGATCGAGAACGCCGCGCGCGAACCGGAGGTGGTCGACCTCGCCGAGTGCCTCAACGCGATGGGCGCGCAGGTCTCCGGCGCGGGCACCGACACCCTGGTGATCGACGGCGTCGACAGCCTGCGCGGGGCGCACTACCGCGTGCTGCCCGACCGCATCGAGACCGGCACCTACCTCGCCGCCGCCGCCATCACCGGTGGCTGCGTGCGCGTCAAGGACACCCGCCCGGACACCCTCGAGGCGGTGCTGGTGAAGTTCGAGGAGGGCGGCGCGGTGATCGACACCGGCCCCGACTGGATCGAACTCGACATGCAGGGGCGGCGCGGCAAGGCCGTGCACATCCGCACCGCCCCGTACCCGGCCTTCCCGACCGACATGCAGGCGCAGTTCTGCGCGCTGAACGCGGTCGCCGAGGGGGTCGGCACGATCACCGAGACGGTGTTCGAGAACCGCTTCATGCACGTCAACGAACTGCTGCGCATGGGCGCGCAGTTCCAGCTCGAAGGCAACACGGTGATCTCGACCGGCGTCGGCCAGCTGTCGGCGGCGCCGATCATGGCGACCGACCTGCGCGCCTCGGCGAGCCTGGTGCTGGCGGCGCTGGTGGCCCAGGGCGATACCGTGGTCGACCGCGTCTACCACATCGACCGCGGCTACGACTGCATCGAGGAAAAGCTCGGCAGCCTCGGCGCGCTCATCCGCCGCGTACCCTGAGCGCCACCCGGCCATGACCGCCCTGACCATCGCGCTCTCGAAGGGGCGCATCTTCCGCGAGACCCTGCCGCTGCTGGCCGCGGCGGGCATCACGCCCGCCGAGGACCCGGAGACCAGCCGCAAGCTGATCCTCGACACCAACCTGGCCGAGGTGAAGCTCGTCATCGTGCGCGCCACCGACGTGCCGACCTACGTGCAGTACGGCGCGGCCGATCTCGGCGTGGCCGGCAAGGACGTGCTGATGGAGCACGGCGGCGACGGGCTCTACGAGCCGCTCGACCTGCGCATCGCGCGCTGCCGGCTGATGGTGGCCGGCGACCCCGACGCGCCGCCGCCGCGCGGGCGGCTGCGCGTCGCCACCAAGTACGTCAACGCCGCGCGCCGGCACTACGCCGCGCAGGGCCGCCAGGTCGAGATCATCAAGCTCTACGGTTCGATGGAGCTGGCGCCGCTGGTCGGCCTCGCCGACTGCATCGTCGACGTCGTCGACACCGGCAACACCCTGCGCGCGAACGGCCTCGCCCCGCTGGAGCACATCGCCGACATCAGTTCGCGGCTGATCGTCAACCGCGCGGCGATGAAGATGAAGCACGCGCGCGTCAAGGAACTGATCGAACGCATGGCGACGGCGGTGGCCGCCTGAGCCCCCCGCAACGAGGTATGCCCCGTGGACATCGCTCGCCTGAGCTCCCGAGACCCCGATTTCTGGCCGCGCCTGGAACGGCTGACGGCCTGGGAAGGCGTGTCGGAGCACGCGGTGGCCGACACGGTGCGCGAGATCGTCCACGCGGTGCGCACGCGTGGTGATGCCGCGCTGCTCGACTACACCGCGCGCTTCGACCGCTCGGGGGTGACGCGGGCGGCCGACCTGGAGATCCCGCCGGCGCGCCTCGAACAGGCGCTGGCGGCCATCGCGCCCGCCGAGCGCGAGGCGCTGCAGCTCGCGGCGGCGCGCATCCGCAGCTATGCCGAACACCAGAAGCTCGACTCGTGGCGCTACACCGAGGCCGACGGCACGGTGCTCGGGCAGCAGGTGACGCCGCTCGACCGCGTCGGGCTGTACGTGCCGGGCGGCAAGGCGGCGTATCCGTCGTCGGTGCTGATGAACGCGATCCCCGCCAAGGTCGCCGGGGTGCCGGAACTGGTGATGGTGGTGCCGACGCCGGGCGGCGAGGTCAACGAGCTCGTGCTCGCCGCCGCCGCGATCGCCGGCGTCGACCGCGTGTTCGCGATCGGCGGCGCGCAGGCCGTCGCCGCGCTCGCCTGGGGCACCGCCAGCGTGCCGCGGGTCGACAAGATCGTCGGTCCCGGCAACATCTACGTCGCCACCGCCAAGCGCATGGTGTTCGGCCAGGTCGGCATCGACATGATCGCCGGGCCGTCCGAGATCCTGGTGGTGTGCGACGGGCTGACCGACCCAGACTGGATCGCGATGGACCTGTTCTCGCAGGCCGAGCACGACGAGGACGCCCAGCCGATCCTGATCTCGCCCGACGCCGCCTTCCTCGACCGTGTGGCGGCGGCGGCGGCGCGGCTGCTGCCCGACATGGAACGGGCCGCCATCATCGAGGCCTCGCTGACCCGCCGGGCGGCGCTGATCCACGTCGGCGACCTCGCCGAGGCCGCCGACGTGGCCAATTTCATCGCGCCCGAGCACCTCGAACTCTCGGTGCAGGACCCCGGGGCCCTGCTCGCGCAGATCCGCCATGCCGGGGCGATCTTCCTCGGCCGGCATACCGCCGAGGCGCTCGGCGACTACTGCGCCGGTCCCAACCACGTGCTGCCGACGTCGCGGACCGCGCGCTTCTCGTCGCCGCTCGGGGTGTACGACTTCCAGAAACGCTCGAGCGTGATCTTCTGCTCGCCGGCCGGCGCCGCTGCGCTGGGGCGCACCGCGTCGGTGCTGGCGCGCGGCGAGGGCCTGACCGCGCACGCGCGCTCGGCCGAATACCGGGTGCGGGGCTAGCCGCGATGGGCAATCGCTACTGGAGCCCGGTGGTGCACCGGCTGGTGCCCTATGTGCCGGGCGAACAGCCCAAGCTCGCCGAGCTGGTCAAGCTCAACACCAACGAGAACCCCTATGGGCCGTCGCCGCGGGTGATCGCCGCGATCCAGGCCGAGCTGTCGGACGCGCTGCGGCTCTACCCGGACCCGAACGCCGAGCGGCTGAAGCAGGCGATCGCCGGGTATCACGGCCTGGCACCCGCGCAGGTCTTCGTCGGCAACGGTTCCGACGAGGTGCTCGCGCACGTGTTCCAGGCCTTCTTCCAGCAGCCGGCGCCGCTGCTGTTCCCCGACATCACCTACAGCTTCTACCCGGTGTACTGCGGCCTCTACGGCATCGAGTACACCACGCTGCCGCTCGCCGACGACTTCACGCTGCGGGTGGCCGACTACCTGCGGCCCAACGGCGGCATCGTCTTCGCCAACCCGAATGCGCCGACCGGGCGCCTGCTCGCGCTCGCCGACATCGCCTGGCTGCTCGAGCGCAACCGCGACTCGGTGGTGGTGGTCGACGAGGCCTACGTCGACTTCGGCGGCGACAGCGCGATCGCGCTGGTGGCGCGCTACCCGAACCTGCTGGTGACGCAGACGCTGTCGAAGTCGCGCTCGCTCGCGGGGCTGCGGGTGGGGCTCGCGATCGGCGATCCGGGCCTGATCGAGGCCCTGGAGCGGATCAAGAACAGCTTCAATTCCTACCCACTGGACCGGCTCGCGATCGCCGGCGCGGTGGCCGCCTACGCCGATCGCGAGCACTTCGAGGCGACGCGGCAGGCGGTGATCGCGAGCCGCGAACGGCTGGCGGCGGACCTCGCCGGGCTCGGCTTCGAGGTGCTGCCGTCGGCGGCGAACTTCGTCTTCGCCCGCCACGCGCGTGCCGACGCCGCCGCGCTCGCCGCCGCGCTGCGCGCCCGGCACGTGATCGTGCGTCACTTCCGCCTGCCGCGCATCGAGCAGTTCCTGCGCATCACCATCGGCACGCCGGCGCAGAACGCGGCCCTGCTGGGCGCGCTCGTCGCCGCACTGGCGGAGCTCTGACGGTGGTGGCGCTGCGCGAGCTGGTCGCGTACACCGACGAACTCCTCGCCGCCGGCGCCTTCAGCGACTACTGCCCGAACGGCCTGCAGGTGGAAGGGCGGACCGAGGTGCGGCGCATCGTCGGCGGCGTGACCGCGAGCCAGGCGCTGCTCGACGCGGCCGTGCGCGACGGCGCCGACGCCGTGCTGGTGCACCACGGCTACTTCTGGAAGGGCGAGAGCCCGTGCGTGACCGGCATGAAGCGCCGGCGCCTGGCCACACTGCTGGCGCACGAGCTGAGCCTGATCGCCTATCACCTGCCGCTCGACGCGCACCCGGCGCTCGGTAACAACGCCCGGCTCGGCGCGGAACTCGGCTTCAGGATCACCGGCACGCTGGGCGGCTCCGCGCGCACGCCCGGTCTGGTGATGGTGGGAGAACTCGATGCGCCGATGGACGGGGCAAGGCTCGCCGCGCGCATCGAGACACGGCTCGGCCGCGTGCCCCTGCACGTGGCCGGCGCGCAGACGCCGATCCGGCGCATCGCCTGGTGCACCGGCGGCGGGCAGGGCTACATTGAGGTGGCGGTGGCGGCGGGCGTGGATGCCTACCTGAGCGGCGAGGTCTCGGAGCAGACGGTCCACGTCGCGCGCGAATGCGGCCTGCATTTCTTCGCCGCGGGCCACCATGCCACCGAGCGCTACGGTGTGCCCGCGCTCGGCGAGCACCTGGCCGTGCGCTTCGGCGTGGAGTTCCGTTTCATCGATCTGCCCAACCCGGCATGAGCGGAGCGGCGCACGGGCGTTCGGCTTGACCCGTCAGGTGACGTTATAAGAACATTCGCCGTTTAGTTGCGCCCGCAACACTGCCGTCACGCGCAACCGGAACGGCCCAATCTATCCCTGTATTTTCAGTGCGTTAGGAGAGTGCTCATGAGTACGGCAGGTGGAGTCGACCTCGGCAGACGCCGTTTTCTGACCGCCACCGCCACCGTTGTCGGTGGCGTGGGCGCGGCGTTCGTCGCGGTTCCGTTCCTGAAGTCCTGGTCGCCGAGTGAACGCGCCCAGGCCGCCGGTGCCCCCGTCGAAGCCGACATCAGCAAGCTCGAAGCCGGACAGATCATGACCGTCGAATGGCGGGGCAAGCCGGTCTGGCTGGTGCGGCGCACCAAGGCGATGCTCGACGCCCTGCCGACGCTCGACGGCCAGCTGCGTGACCCGAAGTCGACCGTGGTCGAGCAGCAGCCGGCTTATGCGAAGAACGAATTCCGCTCGATCAAGCCGGAACTGCTGGTGCTGGTCGGCATCTGCACGCACCTCGGCTGTTCGCCGACGTTCCGCCCGGACATCGCACCGGCCGACCTCGGCCCGGGCTGGAAGGGCGGCTTCTTCTGCCCCTGCCACGGCTCGCGCTTCGATCTGGCCGGCCGTGTGTTCCAGGGCGTGCCGGCACCGCTGAACCTCGAAGTTCCACCTTACAAGTTCCTGAGCGATACCCGCCTGATCGTGGGCGTCGGCACGGAGGGCGCGTAATGGCCAGCAATCATCCGGGTACCACCGGCCTCATGGGCTGGATCGATTCGCGACTGGCCGTCACGAATGCGATCCGCGCCCATCTGACCGAGTACTACGCACCGAAGAACTTCAATTTCTGGTACTTCTTCGGCTCGCTCGCGCTGCTCGTGCTGGTCAACCAGATCCTCACCGGCATCTGGCTGACGATGAGCTACAAGCCGTCGGCGGCGGAGGCGTTCGCCTCGGTCGAATACATCATGCGCGACGTCGAGTACGGCTGGCTGATCCGCTACATGCACTCGACCGGGGCGTCGGCGTTCTTCATCGTCGTCTACCTGCACATGTTCCGGGGCCTGATGTACGGCTCCTACAAGCAGCCGCGCGAACTGATCTGGATCTTCGGCGTGCTGATCTTCCTCGCCCTGATGGCCGAGGCCTTCATGGGTTACCTGCTGCCCTGGGGGCAGATGTCGTACTGGGGCGCGCAGGTGATCATCTCGCTGTTCGGCGCGATTCCCGGCATCGGTCCCGACCTGTCGCTGTGGATCCGCGGCGATTACGTCGTCTCGGACGCGACGCTCAACCGCTTCTTCTCGCTGCACGTGATCGCGCTGCCGCTGGTGATCCTGGGCCTGGTCGTCGCCCACATCCTGGCGCTGCATGAGGTCGGCTCGAACAACCCCGACGGCGTCGAGATCAAGAAGTTCAAGGATGCGGACGGCAAGCCGCTGGACGGCATCCCCTTCCATCCGTACTACACCGTCAAGGATCTGGTCGGCGTCGCCGTGTTCCTGATCTTCTTCTGCGCCATCATCTTCTTCGCGCCGGAGATGGGCGGCTACTTCCTCGAGCATCCGAACTTCGATCCGGCCGATCCGCTGAAGACCCCGCCGCACATCGCCCCCGTGTGGTACTTCACGCCCTACTACGCGATCCTGCGCGCCGTGCCGGACAAGCTGCTCGGCGTGATGGCAATGGGCGGTGCGATCGTCGTCATGTTCTTCCTGCCGTGGCTCGATCGCAGCCCGGTCAAGTCGATCCGCTACCGCGGCCCGCTGTCCAAGGCGGCGCTGGCGGCATTCGTCGTGGCGTTCATCATCCTCGGCTATCTGGGGGCGCTGGCGCCCAGTCCGGGACGCACGCTGCTGTCGCAGGTCTGCTCGGTGGTGTACTTCGCCTTCTTCCTGCTGATGCCGATCTACACCTCGATCGACTCGACCAAGCCGGTTCCGGAAAGGGTGACGTCCAAATGAGAAAGCTGATCATCGCGATGGTCTTCGCGGCCCTGCCCGGCTTGGTCGTCGCCGCTGGCGGTGAGGGGTATCCGCTCGAGAAGGCGGACGTCGACGTGAGCAACAAGGCCTCGCTGCAGCGCGGCGCGAAGCTCTTCGTCAACTACTGCATGGGCTGCCACTCGGCGG
Source organism: Plasticicumulans lactativorans (assembly GCF_004341245.1). GTDB lineage: Bacteria > Pseudomonadota > Gammaproteobacteria > Competibacterales > Competibacteraceae > Plasticicumulans_A > Plasticicumulans_A lactativorans. The sequence goes on from NZ_SLWY01000016.1 coordinate 60,178, forward strand.
AGCATCAGCGCTACAACCGCCTGGCACGCGACATCGGGCTCAGTGACGAACAGGTCCGCGACAACCTGATCTTCACCGGCGCCAAGGTCGGCGAGCAGATGAAGAACGCCATGCCGAAGAAGGATGCGAAGAAGTGGTTCGGCGCCACCCCGCCCGATCTGACCCTGATCGCGCGCTCGCGCGGGGCCGACTACCTCTACACCTACCTGAAGACCTTCTACATCGACGAGAGCCGGCCGTGGGGCGTGAACAACGCCGCGTTTCCGCTGGTCGGCATGCCGCACGTGCTGTGGGAACTGCAGGGCTGGCAGAAGGCCGTCGTCGAGACGCACAAGGATGCGGAGGGCAACGAGCGTTCGGTGATCACCGGCTTCGAGATCGTCAAGCCGGGCTCGATGAGCGGGCCCGAGTTCGACAAGGCGATGCGGGATCTCGTCAACTTCCTCGTCTACGTTGCCGAGCCCATCCAGCTCGAGCGCACGCGCATCGGCGTGTGGGTGATCGCGTTCCTGATCCTGCTCACCGTTGTCTTCTACCTCCTGAAAAAGGAATATTGGAAGGACGTGCATTGATCGGAACGGGCCGCCGCGGTGGGGTGGCGGCCCACCCACCGCGGCGGGTCATCCTCCCGCCGCACCGCTTCGGGGGGCGCTGATGGCAGTTACCGCGGGTCGCCGTGCGGCGCTCACTCTCTACTCGGCCCCGAACTGCTGTGCCTGCCACCGCACGCGGCTGGTCGCGCTCGAAAAGGGGCTCGACGTCGACATCTGCTACGTCAGCCCGTCGGCGCCGGTGCCCCAGGAGCTGCTCGACGTCAATCCGGCGGCGTCCCTGCCGACCCTGGTCGACCGGGATGTGGTGCTCTACAACGATCGCGTGATCATCGAGTATCTCGACGAGCGTTACCCGCACCCGATGCTGCTCAAGGCCGATCCGGTCGGCCGCGCCAAGCAGCGTCTGGCGCTCAGCCGGATCGAAAGCGAGTGGTGTGCCCTGCTGCCGCGCTTCAACCGCGCCAATCGCGAGGAGCGCGATCTCGCGCGGGCGACGCTGCGCCAGCAGTTGATCGACAGTACGTCGGTATTCGCGGCCAAGCCCTTCTTTCTCGGCGACGAGTTCAGCCTGCTCGACGCCACGCTGGCCCCGGTGCTGTGGCGGCTGCCCCAGTACGAGATCGAGCTGCCCGCCGAGGCGCAGGCGGTGACCGATTATGCCGAGCGCCTGTTTTCCCGCCCTGCGTTTCGCGCCAGCCTGAGCGCGATCGAATCCGAAATGCGGGCCTGATGCTGCCCGCGCGCCCTGTGGCGCCGGCAGCGGGCCGCGATCCGAGCCCCCAAATGACGTCCAACCGCCCCTATCTGATCCGCGCCCTCTACGAGTGGATACTCGATAACGACCTGACCCCCCACATGCTCGTCAACGCTGAAGCGGCCGGCGTCGACGTTCCGCCACAGCACGTGCACGAGGGGCGCATCGTGCTGAACGTGAGCCCGACGGCGGTGCAGACGCTGCAACTGGGCAATGACTGGATCGAATTCAGTGCCCGCTTCGGCGGCGTCGCACGTCAGGTGCGGGTGCCGGTCGGTGCGGTGATGGCCATCTATGCGCGTGAGAATGGCCAGGGGACGGCGTTCCCGGAAGAGCCGGGGGACGAGCCGCCCCCGCCCCCGTCACAACCCGAGCGCAGCAAGCGGCCGGCGCTGAAGATCGTGAAATAGGCCGCCGGTGCGGCGGCAGCGCTCCCGGCCTCAGTCCATGTATTCGAAGAGGCGGACGACGCGCTGTACGCCGCTCACGCGGCGCACGCTGCGGGTCACGCTCTCGGCTTCGCTCTGACGCACCAGGCCCATCAGGTAGACGATGCCGCGTTCGGTGACGACCTTGACCCGCGTCGGGTCGAAATCCCGGATGCCGTCCACTTCCAGCAGGGCCGACTTGACCTTGGTGGTGATCCACGTATCGCTGCTGCGGCTGCCCAACGAACTGTTGGAGGCCACGGCGAGTTCGTTGAAGACGCTGCGTACTTCGGCGACGTTGCCGACGATGCTTTCGGCCCGCGCGCGCGAGGCCTGATCCGGCACCTCACCGCTGAGCAGCACGACCCGGTTGTAGCTGGTGACGTTGATGTGCGCGCGGCCGTTGAGGCCGGCGCGATCGAGGTCGCCGACGGACTTGGTTTCGATGCTCTCGTCCTCGACGACGGTGCCTGCGGTACGGCGATCGTGCGCGACGCTGACCGCGGTGGCGGCGCCACCGACGAACAGGCCCGCACAGCCGCCGAGCAGCGGCGCACAGGCGAGAGCGATCAGGGCGGAGCGGGTGAGGGGCTTCATGTCCGGTGTCCTCGGCGTGAGCTGGGTCAGGCGGAAAAGGCGTCGCGGATCCATTCGAGTCGCGCTTCGCAGGGGCCGGGGGTGATGGCGATCACGTCGAAACGGCAACCGGCGCGATGCGGGTGCTGCACGAGGTAGTACTGCGCGGCGCGGATCAGGCGTTGCTGCTTGCTGCGGGTGACCGACTCCGCCGGGCTGCCGAAGCCGGCATCGCGGCGGCGGCGCACCTCGACGAAGACGAGGCAGTCGCCGTCGAGCATGACGATATCGAGTTCCCCGACGGGGTAACGCACATTGCGCGCGACGAGACGCAGCCCCTGTCCTTCGAGGTAGTGCAGGGCCTGGTCTTCGCCGACACGGCCCCGCCGCTGTGCGGGGCTGAGGTTCTCGGCGCCCGGATCGTTGTGTCCCGGGGGCTTTCTTGCAGCCAAGGGTGAGAGTCCGGTGTCCTTACAGTCCGCCGCTTTATACGTGGTCGCCACGCCGATAGGCAACTTGCAGGACCTGAGTCCGCGGGCGCGGGAGGTGCTGTCGCAGGTCGATCTCGTCGCTGCCGAGGACACGCGCCACACGCGCCAGTTGTTTCGCCACTTCGGCATCGATACGCCGTTGACCGCGGTGCACGAGCACAACGAGCGCGAGCGGGTGCCCGAACTGCTCGCCGAACTGGCCGCCGGTCGTCGGCTCGCCCTGGTGTCCGACGCCGGCACTCCGCTGGTTTCGGACCCCGGCTTCAGGCTGGTACGGGCGGCGCGTCTGGCGGGCTACCGCGTCATCGCCGTACCGGGCCCGAGCAGTCTGCTGGCCGCCTTGTCGGTCGCCGGCTTGCCGACCGATCGCTTCGTGTTCGAAGGTTTCCTGCCGGCCAAGCCGGCGGCGCGGCGGGCGCGACTGGCGGCGCTGGCAGCCGAAACCCGCACGCTGGTCTTCTTCGAGTCCAGCCATCGCATCGCCGAGTGCCTCGCCGACATGCGCGCGGCGTTCGGCGACGCGCGCGAGGCCGTCGTCGCGCGCGAGTTGACCAAGCTCTTCGAGGAATTGCTGGGAGGGACGCTCGCCGAGGTCGAGGCGGGCGTGGCGGCCGATGCCAACCGGCGCCGGGGCGAGTTCGTCGTGATGCTGCAGGGGGCCGAGGCGCGCGACGAGCAGGCGCCCGATGCCGAGGTCGAGCGCGTGCTGGCCATCCTGCTCGACGAGGTACCGGTCAAGCAGGCGGTGAGCCTGGCGGCCCGCCTCACCGGGCGGCGCAAGAACGCGCTGTATGCGCTCGCCACGTCTATTGCGGCGCACAAAAAGGTTGTCATCGAGTGACGCCGGGCACACAATCCGTGCCGGAAGTTGGCCGGGCGATCGCTGTCCTCACACGGGGGCAGAGGAAAGTCCGGGCTCCGCAGGGCAGGGCGCCAGGTAACGCCTGGGGGGCGTGAGCCCACGGAAAGTGCCACAGAAAATACACCGCCTAAGCCCGCAAGGGCCGGTAAGGGTGAAATGGTGCGGTAAGAGCGCACCGCGTTCCTGGCAACAGGAACGGCAGGGAAAACCCCGCTCGGAGCAAGACCAAATAGGGGGGCGATACGTGTGGCCCGCACGGCCCCCGGGTAGGTCGCTACAGGCGTCTGGTGACAGGCGTCGCAGATGAATGATCGTCCTCGACAGAACCCGGCTTACAGGCCAACTTCCCCTTTCTCGCTCCGCTGCGCCGTGTCCGCGGCCTGTCCCGATGGCATCCCCAGAGTGTGCGGCGAGTGCAGGTCCGGCACTCGTGCGGGATGACTTTCTGAGCAACTGAACCGCCCCTGTCTCGGCCTTCGTGATCTCGAGTGAGTCGCTTATACAACTGCGCATTGCGCTGTTGTATGATTGATACTTTTGTTGTTCAAGAGAATATAAGCTGTTGTGGAGAAAAGAATAATCGTGCCTCCGCCCGGGCGGGTTTCCTTGACACGTATGAAGAGCGGTACCTATAGTGTCAAAAAGTGGGGCGGAGTGGAGCGCGATGGTTCGCCGACCCACGCAAAGGGGGCGGGAGGTTGTTCAGAGGTGTTTCGCCATTGACGCTCGATGCGAAAGGACGGATTTCGATGCCTGCCAAGCATCGGGATCGGCTGATCGAGCGCTGCGGCGGGCATCTGGTGGTTACGGTCGATCGTGATGGTTGTCTCTTGATATATCCGCTTCCCGATTGGGAAGAGGTCGAAGCCAAACTGGTACGCCTGTCCAGTACCAATAAACGTGCGCGCAGCTTGAAGCGGCTCTTGATGGGGCACGCGGAAGAACTCGATCTCGATGGCAGCGGACGTGTCTTGCTACCGGCTCCCCTACGTGAATTCGCGAAGCTCGACAAGCACGTGGTGCTGGTCGGGCAGGGCAACAAGTTTGAACTCTGGGACGAACCGACGTGGCATCGCCTCAGGGATGAATGGCTGGCTGAGGATGAAGGCGAAGACGGCGAGCTTCCCGGCGATCTCGAATCGCTGGCGTTTTGATCGACAACCCAGGGGTTTTCGTCCGGTGCACCAGTCCGTGCTGTTGAACGAGGCGCTCGATGCCTTGCGCGTCGGGCCCGAAGGTCGCTATGTCGATGCGACCTTCGGCCGCGGCGGACATGCGCGCGCGATCCTGGCCCGGCTCGGCTCGAAAGGCTGCCTGCTGGCGCTCGACCGTGATCCGGCCGCCGCCGCGGCAGCAGCCGAGCTCGCGGTCAACGACTCCCGCTTCAGTTTCGAGGCGACGGCTTTCAGTGCGCTGGCCGACGTCGTGCGGTCGCGCGATCTGGCCGGTCGGCTTGACGGCATCCTCTTCGACCTGGGGGTGTCGTCGCCGCAGCTCGACGATCCGCAGCGCGGCTTCAGCTTCCTGCGCGACGGCCCGCTCGACATGCGCATGGACCCCACTCAGGACGAAAGCGCCGCCGAGTGGCTGGCGCGCGCGGACGAAGCCGAAATCGGCGGCGTCCTGCGCGATCTCGGAGAGGAGCGGTTCCACCGGCGGGTCGCGCGCGCAATCGTGGGCGCGCGCGCGCAGGCGCCGATCACCGCGACCGGGCGCCTCGCCAGCATCGTGGCGGAGGCGGTGCCGACGCGCGAGCGCGGCAAGCATCCGGCCACGCGCACCTTCCAGGCCATCCGCATCCATGTCAACCGCGAGCTCGAAGAGCTGCAGAGCGCGCTCGCGCAGGCGGTCGATCTGCTCGCGCACGGCGGGCGGCTGGTGGTGATCAGCTTCCATTCGCTCGAGGACCGCATCGTCAAGCGTTTCCTGCGCAGCTGCGCGCGCGGCGCGGACCTGCCGCCGGATCTGCCGATCACCGGCGCGCATCACGGCGCCACCCTGCGCCTGGTGGGCAAGGCGGTGCATCCGGGAGCAGAGGAGCTCGACGCCAATCCACGTGCGCGCAGTGCCGTGTTGCGGGCTGCGGAGCGTCTGTAATGTCGCTTTCAGCGCAGCACACCGAGGTTTCCGCCGCCGCCGCGACGGAAACGGTACGGCTGGTTCCGGAGCCCGGCGAGGAGGATCTCGTCGGGCGCAACCTGTTACCGGTGCTGGTGTTGCTGGCGGCCATCGTGGCGAGTGCGATCGCCCTGGTCCACACCAAGCACCAGAGCCGCAAGTTGTTCATCGAACTCCAGAGCCTGCAGACCGCCCGCGACGATCTCGAGATCGAGTGGGGGCAGCTGCAGCTCGAGCAAAGCACGCTCGCGACCGAATCGGTCATCGACCAGGCCGCGCGCAGCCGTCTCGACATGGCCATCCCCGCTCCCGAGGCGGTGATCTACGTGATCCGATGAAAGCGCCCACCCGTTCGTCCCGTCAGTCCTGGTCGGCCAACCGGCGGCGGCTCGCGCTCGCCCTGCTGGGCGCGGCCGCCGTCGGCATCTTCGCGCGTGCCGTCTACCTGCAGGTGATCGACACCGAGTTCCTGCAGGGCCAGGGCGACGAGCGCTTCCTGCGCACCGTCGCGGTGCCCGCGCACCGCGGCATGGTACTGGACCGCAACGGTGAGCCGCTGGCGGTGAGCTCGCCGGTCGACAGCGTCTGGGCGCATCCCCCGACCCTGCTCGCGCACCGCGAGCGCCTGCCCGAACTCGCGCGGATGCTCGACATCAACGTCGCCGAGCTCGAAAGCAAGGTGCTCGCGCGCGGCGAGAAGGAGTTCATGTACCTGAAGCGGGCGATGGAGCCCGATGCCGCGCACCGCGTGGCCTCCCTCGGCGTGCCCGGCGTGTTCCTGCAGCGCGAGTACCGGCGCTACTACCCGGCCGCCGAGGTCACCTCGCACCTGCTCGGTTTCACCAACATCGACGACGAGGGCCAGGAAGGCATCGAGCTCGCGCACAACCGCGAGCTGCAGGGCGTGCAGGGCGAGAAGAGCGTCATCAAGGATCGCCTCGGGCGCATCGTCGAGGACGTCGAGAGCGTGCGCGAGCCGCAGCCGGGGCGCGACGTCGCGCTGTCGATCGACCGCCGCATCCAGTACCTCGCCTATCGCGCGGTCAAGGCGGCGATGATCGAGCACCACGCTGCCGCTGCGTCGGCGGTGGTGCTCGACGTGAACACCGGCGAAGTGCTGGCGATGGTCAACCAGCCGGCGGTCAACCCGAACAACCGCCAGGAACTGAAGAGCGACCTGCTGCGCAACCGCGCGCTCACCGACGTCTACGAGCCGGGCTCGGTGATGAAGCCCTTCACCGTCGCGCTCGGCCTCGAAAGCGGCCGCTACACCCCGGAAACGCCGATCAACACCAGCCCCGGCTACATGAGCGTCGGCCGCTACACGGTCAAGGACACGCACAACTACGGCCTGATCGACGTTTCGCGCGTGATCATCAAGTCGAGCAACGTCGGCGCCACCAAGATCGCCTTGTCGATGCCCGCCGAGAAGCTCTGGGACCTGTTCCGCAAGCTCGGCTTCGGCCGGCCCACCGACATCGGCTTTCCCGGCGAGCAGGGTGGATGGCTCGCGCACTACTCGCGCTGGAGCACGATCGGCCATGCCAACCAGAGCTTCGGCTACGGCATCTCGATGACGCCGCTGCAACTGGCCCGCGCCTATGCCGCGCTCGCCTCGGGCGGCGTGATCCGCCCGGTGTCGCTGGTCAAGGTCACGCAGCCGCCCGCCGGCGAACGCATCCTGTCGGAGACGACGGTACGCAAGCTCTTCCCGATGCTCGAAGCCGTGGTCAGCCGCGACGGCACCGCGATCCAGGCGAGCGTCCCCGGCTACCGGGTCGGCGGCAAGACCGGCACCGTGCACAAGATCATCGGGCGCGGCTATGCCAAGAACAACTACTACTCGGTGTTCGCCGGCTTCGCGCCACTCAGCAAGCCGCGCCTGGCGATGGTCGTCATCGTCGACGACCCCAAGGGCAAGTCCTACTACGGCGGGCTGGTCGCCGCGCCGGTGTTCAGCAAGGTGATGGCCGGGGCGCTGCGCATCCTCAACGTGCCGCCGGACAACGTCGTCGACCCGAAGCGCCAGCCGCTCGGTACCGTGGCGAGCACGGCCACCTCCCCCAACGCTGCCAGCCGGGTGCGACCGTGAGGCCGGCCAGCCGCCGCCTGCCGGAACTGCTCGCCGGGATGGCGGACGCCGTTCCGGCGTGCGACGTCAGCGGTCTCGCGCTCGACAGCCGGGCGCTGCGGGCGGGCGACCTGTTCCTGGCCGCCCGCGGCCTGACGCACCACGGCCTCGATTTCCTCGCCGCCGCCGAGGCCGCCGGCGCGGCCGCCGTGGCGTGGGAGCCACCGCACGCGCCGGTGACGAGCCGGTTGCCGCTGGTCGAGGTGCCATCGCTCGGCCGCCACCTCAGCCGCATCGCCGACCGCTGGTTCGAGGCGCCCTCGGCCACGCTCGCGGTGGTCGGCGTCACCGGCACCGACGGCAAGACCTCGGTCGCGCACTTCGTCGCCGAGGCCCTGAGCGAGGCCGGGCGCCCCGCGGGCATCCTCGGCACGCTGGGCTACGGCCTGCGCGGCCACACCGTCATGGCGAGCCACACCACGCCCGATGCGCTCGCGGTGCAGCGCTGGCTGGCGGCGTTCCGCGACACCGGGGCCCGCTACGCGGCGATGGAGGTGTCCTCGCACGCGCTGGCGCAGCACCGCGTCGAGGCGGTGCGCTTCGCGGTCGCGGTGCTCACCAACCTCACCCGCGACCACCTCGATTTCCACGGCTCGACGGACGCCTACGCCGCCGCCAAGGCGCGCCTGTTCACCGAACTCGCACCGGCGCAGGCGGTGCTGAACCTCGACGACGGCTTCGGCGCCGCCCTCGCCGAACGCCTGGGCGACACCCGTCCGGTGATCGGCTACGGCTTCGGCGCGCGGCCCGCCGCCGGGCTCGCCGGCTGGGTCCGGGGTGAGGGGCTGCGTCTCGACGGCGGTGGCCTGACGCTGACCGTGCACAGCCATCGCGGCAGCGGCGAGCTGCGCAGTGCGCTGTTCGGGCGTTTCAACGCCGCCAACCTGCTCGCCGCGCTGGCGACGCTGCTCGCGCTCGACCTGCCCTTCGACGAGGCGCTCGCGCGCGTCGGCCGGGTGTCGACGGTGGCCGGGCGCATGGAGCGCTTCGGCGGCGGTGCGCGCCCGCTCGCGGTGGTCGACTACGCACACACCCCGCACGCGCTCGAATCGGTGCTGCAGGCGCTGCGCGAGCACGCGGCCGGGCGGCTCACCTGCGTGTTCGGCTGCGGCGGCGACCGCGATGCCGGCAAGCGCCCGCAGATGGGCGCGATCGCCGAGCGCCTCGCCGACCAGGTGATCGTCACTCACGACAACCCGCGGCGCGAGGACCCGGCCGGCATCGTCGCCGACATCCTCGCCGGCCTGCGCGAGCCGGCGCGCGCCAGCGTGATCGGCGACCGCCGGCGCGCGATCCGGGCGGCGCTGGCGGCGGCCGGCGCGGGCGACATCGTGCTGATCGCCGGCAAGGGGCACGAGGACTACCAGCTCATCGGCGACGAGCGGCTCGATTTCAGCGACCGCGCCGAGGTCGCCGCCTGGTTCGAGGGGGCCGCATGAGGCCGCTGCGCCTGTCGCAACTGGTCGGCGTGTTCGGCGCCGAACTGGTCGGCGGCGACGCCGAGTTCACCGCGGTCAGCACCGACACCCGCAGCCTCGTCGGCGGCGAGCTGTTCGTCGCGCTCAGCGGGCCGCACTTCGACGGCCACGCCTTCGTCGACGCCGCGCGCAGCCGCGGTGCGGTCGGCGCGCTGGTGAGCCGGCGCGTCGCCTGCGAGCTGCCGCAGCTGGTGGTGGCCGACACCCTGCTCGCGCTCGGCCGCCTCGGTGCGTACAACCGCGAGCGCTTCCGCGGGCCGCTGGTCGGGCTCACCGGCAGCAACGGCAAGACCACGCTGAAGGAGATGATCGCCGCGATCCTGCGCCAGCGTGGTCCGACCCTGGCGACGCGGGGCAATCTGAACAACGACATCGGCGTGCCGCTGACCCTGCTCGGGCTCGATGCCCAGGCCTACGCGGTGATCGAGATGGGCGCCAACCACCCGGGCGAGATCGCCTACCTGACGCGGCTCGCGCGTCCGCAGGTCGGGGTGGTCAACAATGCCGGCCCCTGCCACCTGGAGGGCTTCGGCGATCTCGACGGTGTCGCCCGCGCCAAGGGCGAGCTGTTCGAGCACCTGCCGGCCGGCGCGACCGCGGTGATCAACGCCGACGACGCCTACGCCGACTACTGGCGCAGCCGCTGCGCCGGCCGGCCGGTGCTCGAGTTCGGCCTCGACCAGCCGGCGACGCTGAGCGCGCGCGTGCTCGATGCCGCCGCGCGGCGCTACGTGCTGGTCACGCCGGTCGGCGAGGTCGAGCTCACGCTGCCGCTCGCCGGCCGCCACAACCTGCGCAACGCCTGCGCCGCCACCGCCGCCGCGCTGGCGGTCGGCGCCACGCTCGCCGACGTGCGCGCCGGGCTCGAAGGCCTGGAAGGCGTCGCCGGGCGCTTCCAGCGCCGCGCCGGGCGCCACGGCTGTGTGCTGATCGACGACACCTACAACGCCAACCCGGCCTCGCTCGGTGCCGCGCTGGAGACGCTCGGCAGCGAACCCGGCAGCCACTGGCTGGTGCTGGGCGACATGGGCGAACTCGGCGCGCGTGCCGCGGAACTGCACGCCGCGAGCGGTGCCCAAGCCCGCCGCTGCGGTTTCACCCGGCTGTTCGCCTGCGGCGAACACAGCCGCCACGCCGCGGCCGCCTTCGGGGCGGCGGCGGTCCATTTCACCGGCATCGAGGACCTCATCGCCGCTCTCGATGCCGCGCTCGCCGACGCCGGTGGCCCGACCGTACTGGTCAAGGGCTCGCGTTCGGCGCGCATGGAGCGGGTCGTTTCGGCGCTCGCGATCGACAACCACGACCCTGCGGCGGGGGCTCACTAGACCATGCTGGTCTTTCTTTTCGAACTGCTGACCAAGCTCTACAGCGGTTTCGACGTTTTCCGATACCTCACGCTGCGGGCGATCCTCGGCGTGCTCACGGCCCTGTTCTTCGCGCTGCTGGTGGGGCCGGCGATGATCCGCCGGCTCAGCCTCTACCAGATCGGCCAGCACGTGCGCAGCGACGGGCCGCAGTCGCACCTGTCCAAGGCCGGCACGCCGACCATGGGCGGGGCGTTGATCCTGGTGGCGATCGCGCTGTCGACGCTGCTGTGGGCCGACCTGCGCAACAAGTACATCTGGGTCGTGCTGCTGGTGACGCTCGCCTTCGGCGCCATCGGCTGGATGGACGACTACCGCAAGCTGGTGCTGAAGAACTCCAAGGGGCTGTCGGCGCGCGCCAAGTACGCCTGGCAATCGCTGTTCGGCCTGGCCGCGGCGGTGGTGCTGTACCTGCTGGCGAGCAACCCGACCGAGACGCAGCTGATCGTGCCGCTGTTCAAGAGCGTCAAGCTCGACCTCGGGCTGTGGTTCATCCCGCTCACCTATTTCGTGATCGTCGGTTCGAGCAACGCGGTGAACCTGACCGACGGCCTCGACGGCCTCGCGATCATGCCCACTGTGATGGTGGCGGGCGCCTTCGGCATCTTCGCCTACCTCTCCGGCAACGCGATCTTCGCCAACTACCTCGGCATCCCGCACGTGCCGGGGGTGGGCGAGGTGATCGTGTTCTGCGCCGCGATCTTCGGCGCCGGCCTCGGCTTCCTCTGGTTCAACGCCTACCCGGCGCAGGTGTTCATGGGCGACGTCGGCGCGCTGGCGCTCGGTGCCGCGCTCGGCGCGATCGCCGTGGTGGTGCGCCAGGAGATCGTGCTGGTGATCATGGGGGGCGTGTTCGTGATGGAGACCGTTTCGGTGATTCTGCAGGTCGGCTCCTACAAGCTCACCGGCCGGCGCATCTTCCGCATGGCGCCGCTGCACCACCACTTCGAACTCAAGGGCTGGCCCGAACCGCGCGTGATCGTGCGCTTCTGGATCATCACCGTGATTCTGGTGCTGATCGGGCTCGCCACGCTCAAGGTGCGTTGATGGACACGTGGCACGATCTCACCGGTCTCACGCTCGTCGTCGGACTGGGAGTATCCGGTCTGTCGGCGGTGCGCGCGCTGCGTGCGCTCGGGGCCGAGGTCGCGGTGGCCGATTCGCGCCCGCACCCGCCCGGCCTCGACACGCTCGCGCGCGAGCATCCCGAGGTGGCGGTCCACCTCGGCGGCTTCGACGCGGCGGTGTTCACGCGCGCCGCACGCCTGCTGACGAGCCCCGGCGTGGCGCTCGCCACCCCGGCGGTGCGCGCCGCGGTCGCCGCCGGCATCCCGGTGTGGGGCGACATCGAGCTGCTGGCGCGCCTCAGCACGGTGCCGGTGGCGGCGATCACCGGCTCCAACGGCAAGAGCACCGTCACCACGCTGCTCGGCGAGATGGCCGCGGCGGCCGGGCGCACGGTGGCCGTCGGCGGCAACCTCGGCACCGCGGCGCTCGATCTCTGGCGCACCACCGAGCACGCCGGGCAGCGGCCCGACCTCTACGTGCTCGAACTGTCGAGCTTCCAGCTCGAGACCACTGCCAGCCTGAACGCCGCGGCGGCGACCGTGCTCAACCTGAGCCCGGACCACATGGACCGCTACGCCTCGGTGTGGGACTACGCCGAGGCCAAGCGCCGCGTGTTCCGCGGCGGCGGGGTGATGGTGGTGAACGCCGACGACCCGCTGGTCGAGGCGATGGCCGCGAGCGACCGCGTGGTGCGGCGCTTCCGCCTGGGCGTGCCGGGGCAGGGCGAGTACGGCACGGTCGAGCGCGACGCCCGCGTGTGGCTCGCCCACGGCGACGAGCCCCTGCTCGCCGCCGACGAGTTGCGCATCGGCGGCCGGCACAACCTCGCCAACGTGCTCGCCTGCTTCGCGCTGGGCGATGCACTCGGTCTGGAGCGCGCGGCGATGACGCGGGCCGCGCGCGACTTCGCCGGGCTGGCGCACCGCACCCAGCTGGTCGTCGAAGGAGCCGGCGTGCGCTGGTTCGACGATTCCAAGGGCACCAACGTCGGTGCCACCGTCGCCGCCGTCGCCGGCCTGTCCGGCCCGCTGGTGGTGATCGCCGGCGGTGACGGCAAGGGGCAGGACTTCGCCCCGCTCGCCGCCGCGTTCGCCGGCAAGGTGCGCGCGGCGGTGCTGATCGGGCGCGACGCCGCGCTGGTCGCGCGGGCCCTGGACGGCTGCGTCGAGGTGCACCACGCCGGCTCGATGGACGCCGCGGTGGAACTCGCCGCGCGCCTCGCCCGCCCGGGCGACAGCGTGCTGCTGTCGCCGGCCTGCGCGAGCCTCGACATGTTCAAGGACTACGCCGAACGCGGCCGGGTGTTCGCCGCCGCTGCGCGGAGGGCTGCCGGATGCTGAACATCGCCGGCGTGCTCGCGCGGGTGCGCCCGCCACGCACCGAAGACAGCACCGGGCCGCTGCCGCCGCTCGACCCGTGGCTGGTGTTCCCGGCGCTCTTGCTGCTCGCGCTCGGCGTGCTGATGGTCACCTCGGCGTCGATGCCGATCGCCGACCGGCAGGCCGGCCAGCCCTTCTACTTCCTCTACCGGCAGTGCGCCTACGTGACGCTCGGCGTGGTGCTCGGCTACTTCGCCTACCACATCAACACCGAGACCTGGTACCAGCGCGGGCCGATGCTGCTGCTCGTGGTGATGGGCCTGCTGGTGCTGGTGCTGGTGCCCGGCATCGGCCGGCGCGTCAACGGCTCGTGGCGCTGGATCCCGCTCGGCATCATGAACGTGCAGGTGTCGGAGCTCGCCAAGCTGTTCGCGATCGTCTACGTCGCCGGCTACCTGCGCCGGCACGGCGCCGAGCTGCGCACCTCGATCGTCGCGATGATCCGCCCGCTGCTGGTGCTCGGCGTGCTCGCGCTGCTGCTGCTGATGGAGCCCGACTTCGGCGCCGCGATGGTGATCATCTTCGTCGCGCTCGGCATGGTGTTCCTCGGCGGCGTCAACTTCTGGCAGTTCTCGGCGATGCAGCTGCTGGTGGTGTCGGGCATGGCGGTGCTGCTGTGGTCCTCGCCGTACCGGCGCGCACGCCTGTCGAGCTTCCTCAACCCCTGGGAGGATCCGTTCAACAAGGGCTTCCAGCTCACCCAGTCGCTGATCGCGATCGGGCGCGGCGAGATGAGCGGTGTCGGCATCGGCGCCTCGGTGCAGAAGCTCTTCTACCTGCCGGAGGCCTACACCGACTTCGTCTTCGCGATCATCGCCGAGGAGCTCGGCCTGCTCGGCGTGCTCGCGCTGATCGGCCTGTACACCGTCGTCGTGGTGCGCGCCTTCCAGGTCGGCGCGCGCGCCGAGCGGGTGCGGCAGCCGTTCGCGGCCTCGCTCGCCTACGGCATCGGCCTGTGGATCGGCTTCCAGGCGCTGATCAACATGGGCGTGAACATGGGGGTGCTGCCGACCAAGGGGCTGACGCTGCCCTTCATCAGCTTCGGCGGTTCCTCGCTGGTGGTGATGTGCGTCGCCTACGCGCTGCTGCTGCGCGCCGACGTCGAGACGCGCCACGACGAGAACCCGCGCCTGCGCCGTGACCGGCTGCTGCGCAAGGTGCGTGCCCCGTGACGCGCCCGGTGGTGATCATGGCGGGCGGCACCGGCGGGCACGTGTTCCCGGCGCTGGCGGTGGCGGCCGAGCTGCGCACGCGCGGCGTGCCGGTGGTCTGGCTCGGCACCCGCGCCGGCCTGGAGGCGACGCTGGTGCCGGCGCACGGCTTCCCGATCGAGTGGCTCGGCGTCGCCGGCCTGCGCGGCAAGGGCTGGGCGCGGCGCCTGGCGGCGCCGTGGATGCTGGCGCGCGCCTGCGCGCAGGCGGTCGCGATCCTGCGCCGCCTGCGGCCGCGCCTCGCGCTCGGCATGGGCGGCTTCGCCAGCGGCCCGGGCGGGCTGATGGCGCGCCTGCTCGGCATTCCGCTCGCGGTGCACGAGCAGAACGCCATCGCCGGCCTCACCAACCGCGTGCTCGCGTGCTTCGCCGACCCGGTCTGCGAGGCCTTCCCCGGCGCCTTCCCGCCGGCGCGACGGGCGCAGCTCACCGGCAACCCGGTGCGCGCGGCGATCGCCGCGCTGCCGCCGCCGGCGGAGCGCTTCGCCGGGCGCCAGGGCCGGCCGCGGCTGCTGGTGCTCGGCGGCAGCCAGGGGGCGCTGGCGCTCAACGCCGTCGTGCCGCAGGCGCTGGCCCTGCTCGACCCCGCCGAACGCCCCGAGGTGCGCCATCAGGCGGGCGGCAAGATGCTCGAACAGGCCCGCACCGCCTATGCCACGGCGGCGGTGGAGGCGCAGCTCGAGCCCTTCATCGACGACATGGCGGGCGCCTACGGCTGGGCCGATCTGGTACTGTGCCGCGCCGGCGCGCTGACCGTGGCCGAACTCGCCGCCGCCGGGGTCGGGAGCCTGCTGGTCCCGTTCCCGCACGCGGTGGACGATCACCAGACCGCCAACGGCCGTCACCTCGAACGCGGCGGTGCGGCCTGCCTGATCGATCAGTCCGCGCTGACGGCCGCGCGCCTCGCCGCCGAACTGCGCGCGCGCCTGGCCGATCGCGCCGGCCTGCTGGCGATGGCCGAAGCCGCCCGCCGGCTGGCCCGGCCCGACGCCGCGCGCCGCGTCACCGACCTCTGTCTCACCCGTGCGCTGCCCGCCGCGGCACCGATCGCCTCACAGGATTCGACCCCATGAGCACTCTCCCGAACGGACAGCAGGCCATGCGCCGCATCCGTCGCATCCATTTCGTCGGCATCGGCGGTGCCGGCATGAGCGGCATCGCCGAGGTGCTGCTCAATCTCGGCTACCAGGTGTCGGGCTCCGACCTCGCCAGCAACCCGGTCACGCAGCGCCTCACGGCGCTGGGGGCCGCGGTCTACCAGGGGCACGCCGCCGCCCACGTCGCCGGCAAGGACGTCGTGGTGATCTCCAGCGCGGTGCAGGAGGACAACCCCGAGCTGCTCGCCGCGCGCGAGGCGCGCATCCCGGTGGTACCGCGTGCCGAGATGCTCGCCGAGCTGATGCGCTTCCGCTACGGCATCGCGGTCGCCGGCACCCACGGCAAGACCACCACCACCAGCCTGATCGCGAGCCTGCTCGCCGAAGGCGGGCTGGACCCGACCTTCGTCATCGGCGGCCGCCTCAACAGCGCCGGCGCCAATGCGCGCCTCGGTGCGGGCAAGTACCTGGTGGCCGAGGCCGACGAGTCGGACGCCTCGTTCCTGTACCTGCAGCCGATGATCTCGGTGGTCACCAACATCGACGCCGATCACCTGTCGACCTACGGCGGCGACTTCGGCCGGCTGCGCGAGACCTTCGTCGAGTTCCTGCACCACCTGCCGTTCTACGGCCTCGCCGTGCTCTGCGCCGACGACCCCGAGGTGCGCGCGGTGCTGCCGCGGGTGAGCCGTCCGGTGATCACCTACGGCACCACCGAGGACTGCGACGTGCGCGCCACCGACATCGTGCAGCGCGGCATGCAGACGCACTTCACCGCGCACCTGTCGGGCGGCGCGGTGGCGCTCAAGGTCACGCTCAACCTGCCGGGGCGCCACAGCGTGCTCAACGCCCTCGCCGCGATCGCCGTCGCGCACGAGCTGGGCGTGCCGGTGACGGCGATCCGCGAGGCGCTGATCGGTTTCCAGGGCATCGGCCGGCGCTTCCATCAGCACGGCGAGCTGCGCCTGGCCGACGGCGGCCGCGTCGAGCTGATGGACGACTACGGCCATCACCCGCGCGAGGTCGCCGCGGTGCTCGACGCGATCCGCGGCGGCTGGCCGGACCGCCGGCTGGTGCTGGCGTTCCAGCCGCACCGCTACTCGCGCACGCGCGACCTGTTCGAGGACTTCGCGCAGGTGCTGTCGGGCGTCGACGTGCTGCTGCTGACCGACGTCTACGCCGCCGGCGAGAAGCCGATCGCCGGCGCCGATGGGCGCTCGCTGGCACGGGCGATCCGCGCCCGCGGGCAGGTGGACCCGGTGTTCGTCGACCGTGCCGCGGACCTGCCGGCGGCGCTGCCGGGGGTGCTGCGTGACGGCGACCTGCTGCTGCTGATGGGGGCCGGCGACATCGGCGCCTGTGCCACCCGGCTCGGCAAGGAAGGACTGCCGCTCGCCGGCTGAGGCGGCCGGGCAACCGGTCGGATGGGGTTTCCAGGGCGCGCACCGTGCGCGGCCCGAGGGGGAGGGGAATGACGGGATTGCAGACGCGCGTGGCCGAGGCGAAGGCCTTCGGCAAGGTCGCCGTGCTCTACGGTGGCTGGTCGGCCGAGCGCGAGGTGTCATTGATGAGCGGCAACGCCGTGCTCGCGGCGCTGCGCGGGCGCGGCGTCGATGCGCACGGCATCGACGCCGGGCGCGACCTGCTCGCGGTGCTCGCCGGCGGCGGCTTCGACCGCGCCTTCATCGCGCTGCACGGGCCGTTCGGCGAGGACGGCACGCTGCAGGGTGCGCTGGAGGTGCTCGGGCTGCCCTACACCGGCAGCGGCGTGCTCGCCTCGGCGCTGTGCATGGACAAATGGCGCACCAAGCTGCTGTGGCGCGCCGCCGGGCTGCCGGTGCCCGAGTTCGAACTGCTGAGCGCGGCCAGCGACTTCGACGCGGTGGCCGGGCGGCTCGGCCTGCCGCTGTTCGTGAAGCCGTCGACCCAGGGTTCGAGCGTCGGCGTCAGCAAGGTCCGCCACGTCAGCGAACTGCGCGACGCCTGGGCGCTGGCCGCGCGCTACGACCACGTGGTGCTGGCCGAGCGGGCGATCGGCGGTGGCGAGTACACCGCGGCGATCGTCGACGGCGAGGCCCTGCCGGTGGTGAAGATCGAGCCGGCGACCGAGTTCTACGACTACGAGGCCAAGTACTTCCGCGACGACACGCAGTACCGCTGCCCCTGCGGCCTGCCGCCGGCGCGCGAGGCCGAACTGCGCGCGCTGGCGCGGAGCGCCTTCGAACTCGTCGGCGGGCGCAGCTGGGGGCGCGTCGACTTCCTGCTCGACGAGGCCGGCGCCGCGTACCTGCTCGAGGTCAATACCGCCCCGGGCATGACCGGGCACAGCCTGGTGCCGATGGCGGCGCGCGCGGCCGGAGCCGATTTCCCGGCGCTGTGCTGGCGCATCCTCGAAACCACACTGACCGAGGGCGGCGCGTGAGCGCCTGGGCGCCGGTGGAAGGAGCGGCCGTGCTGCGGCGGCGGCGCAAGCGCGGCGCGACGCCGCGCGCCGCGCGCGAGCCCGGCAGCGAGCGCCGCTGGGCCGCGGGCCTCGGCGGCAAGCTGCTGCGCCTGGTCGGGACGCTGGCGGCGCTGGCGGCGATCGGCTGGGGCGGGCTGCGCACGGCCGAATGGATGCTCTCGGAAGGCGCCTTCCCGCTGCGCCAGGTGCGCGTGGAGGGCGACCTGCGCAACCTCGACGCCGACGACGCAAAGCGCGTGGTGGAGCCCTATCTCGGCCGCAACTTCTTCATGCTGAACATGGCCGCGCTGCACGCGGCCTTCGCCGAGAATCCCTGGGTGGAGCAGGTGGCGGTGAGCCGGCGCTGGCCGGACACGCTGCTGGTGAGCTTCACCGAGCGCGTGCCCTACGCGCACTGGGGCGACGGCGAGATGCTCGACCAGAAGGGGCAGCGCTTCCGCCCCGGCACCATCCGCGAGCGTCACGACTGGCCCCGCCTGCACGGGCCGAACGGCCACGAGGCGCTGCTGATGCGCATCTACGCCGACACCCGTCGGGCGCTGGCGCCGCTCGGGCTCAAGGTCGTGCGCGTGTACGAGGACGCCCGCGCGGCATGGACGGTGGTGCTCGACAACGGCATCGAACTCAGCCTGGGGCGCGAGCAGTTCGACACGCGCCTGCAGCGTTTCATCGAAATCTACCCGAAGGTACTGGCAGCGCAGGCCGAGCGCGTCGCCGCGGTGGACTTGCGCTACGTCAACGGTTTCGCCGTGCGCTGGCGCCCCGCGCCGGCCGATGCGCCGCCGCCGCGCCCGGCGCCGGCCGATCCGGTCGCCGCTACGCAGCGCACCGGCGATCCCAGCGCCACCGGGTTACGAATCGCCGGTTGACGGCAGCAAGCAAGCGAGTACGCATGTCACGCAAACACGAAAAACGCATGGTCGTCGGCCTCGACATCGGCACCTCCAAGGTGGTGGCGATGGTCGGTGAGACCGGCCCCGACGGGCGCATCGAGGTCATCGGCGTCGGCACCCATCCGTCGCGGGGGCTGAAGAAGGGCGTGGTGGTCAACATCGAGTCCACCGTGCAGTCGATCCAGCGCGCGGTCGAGGAGGCCGAGCGCATGTCGGGCTGCTCGATCCACTCGGTGCACACCGGCATCGCCGGCAGCCACATCCGCAGCCAGAACTCCTACGGCATCGTGCCGATCCGCGAGAAGGAAGTGACCCAGGCCGACGTCGACCGCGTGATCGAGGCCGCCGGCGCGGTCGCGATCCCCACCGACCAGAAGGTGCTGCACATCCTGCCGCAGGAGTTCCTGATCGATCACCAGGAGGGCATCCGCGAGCCGATCGGCATGTCGGGGGTGCGCCTGGAAGCCAAGGTGCACATGGTCACCGGCGCGGTCAGCGCCGCGCAGAACATCGTCAAGTGCGTCGAGCGCTGCAGCCTCGAGGTCGACGACATCATCCTGCAGCCGCTCGCCTCGGCGCGGGCGGTGCTGACCGAGGACGAGAAGGAGCTCGGCGTGTGCCTGGTCGACATCGGCGGCGGCACCACCGACATCGCGGTGTTCGTCAACGGTGCCATCCAGCACTCGGCGGTGATCCCGATCGCCGGCGACCAGGTCACCAACGACATCGCCGTGGCCTTCCGCACCCCCACGCAGTACGCGGAGGACATCAAGACGAGCCACGCCTGCTGCCTGACGGCGCTCGCCAGCGCCGACGAGATCATCGAGGTGCCGAGCGTGGGCGAGCGCGCCCCCCGGCAACTGTCGCGGCAGACCCTCGCCGAGGTCGTGGAGCCGCGTTACGAGGAACTGTTCGGGCTGGTGCAGGCGGAACTCCGCCGCAGCGGCTTCGAGGACATGATCGCCGCCGGCATCGTCCTGACCGGCGGCAGTTCACGCATCCGCGGCGCGGTGGAACTGGCCGAGGAGGTGTTCCACATGCCGGTGCGCCAGGGCGTGCCGCTGTACGTGACGGGGCAGCCCGAGATCATCGGCAACCCCGTGTACGCGACGGCGGTGGGCCTGCTGCTGGTCGGCGGTGAAACCCGGATGCAGGGTCGGGGCAGTCCCACGGTGCGCGAGCGGCAGGGCCTGCTCGCGCGGATGAAAAACTGGTTCCAGGGCAATTTCTGAGTTCCGTGGCCGCGCCGCGTGGCCGGCGCGCCAGCACTCGCGAGGAGTACAACAACCATGTTCGAGATCATGGATTCCAGCAGCCAACAAGACGCGATCATCAAGGTCATCGGTATCGGTGGCGGTGGCGGCAACGCCGTGCAGCACATGGTGACGGCCCACGCGATCGAGGGTGTGGACTTCATCTGCGCCAACACCGATGCGCAGGCGCTACGGGCGTACACGTCGATGCACGCGCTGCAGCTCGGCGGCGGCATCACCAAGGGGCTGGGCGCGGGCGCCAACCCCGAGGTCGGCAAGAAGGCCGCGATGGAGGACCGCGAGCGCATCCGCGAGGTGCTCGACGGCGCCGACATGGTGTTCATCACCGCCGGCATGGGCGGTGGCACCGGCACCGGCGGGGCGCCGATCGTGGCGCAGGTGGCGCGCGAACTGGGCATCCTCACCGTGGCGGTGGTCACCAAACCGTTCTCGTTCGAAGGCAAGAAGCGCATGGACATCGCGGTCCAGGGCATCAAGGAGCTCTCCGACGAGGTCGATTCGCTGATCACGATCCCGAACGAGAAGCTGCTGCCGGTGCTCGGCAAGGGCGCGACGCTGCTCGATGCGTTCCGGGCGGCGAACGACGTGCTCGCCGGCGCGGTGCAGGGCATCGCCGAGCTGATCACCCGCCCCGGCCTGATCAACGTCGACTTCGCCGACGTGCGCACGGTGATGTCGGAGATGGGCGTGGCGATGATGGGCACCGGCCGCGCCACCGGCAACGGCCGCGCGCGCGAGGCCGCCGAGGCGGCGATCGCGAGCCCGCTGCTGGAGAACATCGACCTCGCCGGGGCCAAGGGCCTGCTGGTCAACATCACCGCCGGTGTCGACCTGACCATCGGGGAGTTCCACGAGGTCGGCGACATCGTGCGCGAGCTCGCCGCGGACGATGCCACCGTGGTGGTCGGCACGGTGATCGATCCCGACATGAGCAACGAGCTGCGCGTGACCATCGTGGCGACCGGCATCGGCCAGCGCGCCCCCGGCGAGATGCCGGCGCACGTCCCCGCCGCCGCGCCGGCGGTGCGCGTGGTGCAGACCCGTCAGCACGCCACCGAGCGCGAGGCGCGGGTCGAGCGCACGGCCCCCGCCGCTGCCAAGGCCACCAAGCCGGCCACCGACCTGTTCGATCGCAACGAGGCCGATCTCGAGTATCTCGACATTCCCGCCTTCCTCCGCCGCCAGGCGGATTGACGCCACGGCCGGCACATCGCTGCCGGCCACCGCGATGCCGCAACGCTGTTGTATTGACGCAAATCAATGTTGCAATGTTGCGTTGCGGCGATGCAAAATGCCGCCATGTGCCGCCGAGGGGCTGTATCGGCTCCCGGCGGCTTTGAGTAGCTCGACCATCGGTCGACCGGACGGTATCGGTTCCGGACGTCTCCGAGGTGGTCGCCAGGCGCGGTGGGGGTAGGCATGATCAAGCAACGCACGCTGAAGAACGTGATCCGCGCAACCGGCGTGGGTCTGCACACGGGAGAGAAGGTCTATCTCACCTTGCGTCCCGCCGCGGCGGACACCGGCATCGTTTTCCGTCGCGTCGATCTGACGCCGCCGGTCGAGATCCGTGCGGCGCCGCAGCATGTCGGCGAGACGCAGTTGTCCACCACGCTGGCCCGCGGTGACGTGCGCATCTCGACGATCGAGCACCTGCTGTCGGCCTTCGCCGGCCTCGGCATCGACAACGCCTACGTCGACGTCAGCGCCCCGGAAGTGCCGATCATGGACGGCAGCGCCGGTCCGTTCGTGTTCCTGATCCAGTCCGCCGGCATCGAGGTGCAGAACGCGCCGAAGCGCTTCATCCGCATCAAGCGGACGATCCAGGTCGAGGACGGCGACAAGTGGGCGCGCTTCGAGCCGTTCGACGGCTTCAAGGTGGGCTTCACGATCGATTTCGACCACCCGGTGTTCCGCAACCGCTCGCAGAGCGCCGAGGTCGACTTCTCGACGACCTCGTTCGTCAAGGAAGTCAGCCGTGCGCGCACCTTCGGCTTCATGCACGAGATCGAGTACCTGCGCGAGCGCAAGCTGGCGCTGGGCGGCAGCCTCGATAACGCGGTGGTGGTGGACGAGTACCGCGTGCTGAACGAGGACGGCCTGCGCTACGAGGACGAGTTCGTCAAGCACAAGATCCTCGACGCGATCGGCGACCTCTACCTGCTCGGGCGCAGCCTGATCGGCACCTTCCGCGGCTACAAGTCCGGGCATGCGCTGAACAACTGCCTGCTGCGTGCGCTGCTCGCCGACCGCTCGGCGTGGGAGGAGGTGACCTTCACCGACGAGCACCAGGCGCCGATCTCCTTCCTGCAGCCGGCGCAGGTCGCCCGCTGACGGCAACGTCTCGCCCGCTTCGAAACTGCGGGGGCACGGCGCGCGAGCGTCGTGCCCCCGCTGCGTTTCGGGGTTGCCGCCGCGCCGGGGGCGCTGCGATTCGGCGGGAGCTTTCGGGTATCATGCGCCGTTTCCGGCGCGGATGACGCGAGCCAAAGGCTTCAACCTCATGAACCTGATGAAACTGATCTTCGGCAGCCGCAACGATCGCGTGATCAAGGGCATGCGCAAGCAGGTCGCCCGTATCAGCGCGCTCGAACCGAGTCTCGAGAAGCTCACGGATGCCGAACTCAGGGCCAGAACCGACGATTTCAGGACGCGCCTCGCAGCCGGTGCCAGCCTCGACAGCCTGCTGCCCGAGGCCTTCGCGGTGGTGCGCGAAGCGGCCAAGCGCGTCCTCGGCCTGCGCCCGTTCGACGTCCAGTGTATCGGCGGCATCGTGCTGCACCAGGGCAAGATCGCCGAGATGCGCACCGGCGAGGGCAAGACCCTGATGGCCACGCTGCCGGCCTATCTCAACGCGCTGTCGGGGCAGGGCGTGCACGTCGTCACCGTCAACGATTACCTGGCGCGCCGCGACGCCACCCAGATGGGCCGGCTGTTCGGCTTCCTCGGCCTGAGCACCGGCTGCGTGGTTCCGGGCATGGATGCCGAGGCCAAGCGCGCCGCCTACGCGACCGACATCACCTACGGCACCAACAACGAGTTCGGCTTCGACTACCTGCGCGACAACATGGCCTTCAGCCTGGAGCAGAAGGTCCAGCGCGAGCCGCACTTCGCGATCGTCGACGAGGTCGACTCGATCCTCATCGACGAGGCGCGCACGCCGCTGATCATCTCCGGGCCGGCCGAGGAGAGCTCGGAACTCTATCGCCGCATCGACGCGCTGGTGCCGCGACTGGTCCGCCAGCAGCAGGAGGACGGCCCGGGCGACTTCTCGGTCGACGAGAAGATGAAGCAGGTCTTCCTGACCGAGCAGGGCCACGAGACGGTCGAGCGCATGCTGGTCGAGGCGGGGCTGCTGCGCGAGGGCGAAAGCCTCTACGACGCGGTCAACCTGACGCTGTTCCATCACCTGAACGCCTGCCTGCGCGCGCACCAGCTCTACCAGCGCGACGTCGACTACATCGTGCGTGGCGGCCAGGTGGTGATCGTCGACGAATTCACCGGGCGCACGCTCGCCGGCCGGCGCTGGTCCGACGGCCTGCACCAGGCGGTCGAGGCCAAGGAGCGCGTCGAGATCCAGGCGGAGAACCAGACCCTCGCCTCGATCACCTTCCAGAACCTGTTCCGCCTCTACAAGAAGCTCGCCGGCATGACCGGCACCGCCGACACCGAGGCCTTCGAGTTCCAGCAGATCTACGGCCTCGAGGTCGTCGTCGTGCCCACGCACCGGCCGATGATCCGCAAGGACATGGGCGATCTGGTGTTCCTCACCCAGCCCGAGAAGTACCAGGCGGTGATCGCCGACATCAAGGACTGCCACGGCCGCGGCCAGCCGGTGCTGGTCGGCACCACCTCGATCGAGGTCTCGGAGCTGATCTCCGGGCTGCTGCAGCAGGACGGCGTGCCCCACGAGGTGCTGAACGCCAAGCAGCACGAGCGCGAGGCCGAGATCGTCGCCCAGGCCGGCCGGCCGGGGGCGGTCACCATCGCCACCAACATGGCCGGCCGCGGCACCGACATCGTGCTCGGCGGCAACCTCGCCGCGGAACTCGATGCGCTCGGCGCCGAGGCCGACGCCGCGCAGCGCCAGGCGGTGCGTGATGCCTGGCAGCAGCGCCACGAGCAGGTGGTCGGCGCCGGTGGTTTGCACATCGTCGGTACCGAGCGCCACGAGTCGCGGCGCATCGACAACCAGCTGCGCGGCCGTTCCGGGCGCCAGGGCGACCCGGGCTCGTCGCGTTTCTACCTGTCGCTGCAGGACAACCTGATGCGCATCTTCGCCTCCGAGCGCGTCTCGGGGCTGATGCAGAAGCTCGGCATGAAGGAGGGCGAGGCGATCGAGCACCCCTGGGTGTCGCGCGCGATCGAGAACGCCCAGCGCAAGGTCGAAGCGCACAACTTCGACATCCGCAAGCACCTGCTCGAGTTCGACGACGTCGCCAACGACCAGCGCCGCGTCGTCTACAGCCAGCGCAACGAGGTGCTCGCCGCCGCCGACGTCGGCGATACCGTGGCGTCGATGCGCCATACGGTCATCGATCGCGTGTTCGCCACCCACATCCCGCCGGAATCGCTGGAGGAGCAGTGGGACGTGCCGGCGCTGGAGGCGGCGCTGGCGCAGGATTTCGGGCTGGTGCTCGACATCCGCGGCTGGCTCGACGGCGATACCGCCCTCAACGCCGACGCGCTGCGCACGCGCGTGCTCGAAGCCGCCGACGCCACCTTCGCCGCGAAGGAAGACCTGGTCGGCGCCGAGTGGATGCGCCAGTTCGAGAAGAGCGTGCTGCTGCAGGTGCTCGACAACCACTGGAAGGAGCACCTCGCGGCGATGGACTACCTGCGCCAGGGCATCCACCTGCGCGGTTACGCGCAGAAGAACCCGAAGCAGGAATACAAGCGCGAGGCGTTCGAGATGTTCGAGGCGATGCTCGAACGCATCCAGCACGACGTCGTGGGCTTCCTGTCGCGGGTGCAGTTCCAGCAGCAGGAACCGCCGCCGGCCCTGCCCGAGCGCCATGAGGCGCCCGAGCGACTGCACTACGAGCACGCCGAGGTGTCGGCGCTCGGCGGCGATGACGACGCGGCCGCGGCTGCGGCCGCCGAACAGGCCGAGCAGGCGGCGCACACGCCCTTCGTGCGCGAGGTGCCGAAGGTCGGCCGCAACGAGCCCTGCCCGTGCGGTTCGGGCAAGAAGTACAAGCATTGCCACGGCCAGCTGAGCTGAGCACCGCGGCCTCGCCCGTGCCGCCCGGCGGCGCGCGGCGCGCCTGCCCACCGTTTCCCGAGGCGTCCTTCCGGAGGTCGATGCCAACATGCCGGTCCATCTGAGTCCGCCCGCACCGGGCAGTTTGAAGCCGGTCGCCGGCGTGCGGCTCGGCGTCGCCGAGGCCCACGTCCGCAAGCCCAACCGCAAGGACCTGCTGGTGGTGGAGCTGCCCGCCGGTGCGCGCGTGGCCGGCGTGTTCACGCAGAACCGCTTCTGCGCCGCGCCGGTGCAGGTGTGCCGCGAGCGCCTCGGTGCCGGCACGCCGATCCGCGCGCTGGTGGTGAACACCGGCAACGCCAATGCCGGCACCGGGGAGGATGGCCTCGCGCGCGCGCGCGCCGTGTGCACCGCGCTGGCCGAGCGGCTGGGCTGCGCGCCCGAGCAGGTGCTGCCGTTCTCGACCGGCGTGATCATGGAGCCGCTGCCGGTCGAGCGCATCGTCGCCGGGCTGCCCACCTGCATCGCCGCGCTGCGCGAGGACGCCTGGGGCGTGGCGGCCGAGGCGATCATGACCACCGACACGGTGCCCAAGGGCACCAGCCGCCAGGTCGAGGTCGACGGGCGCCGCTTCACCGTGACCGGCATCGCCAAGGGCTCGGGGATGATCCACCCGAACATGGCGACGATGCTCGGCTTCGTCGCCACCGATGCGCCGGTGGCGCAGCCGCTGCTGCAGCGCCTGCTGAAGGCGGTCACCGATGACTCCTTCAACCGCGTCACCGTCGACGGCGACACCTCGACCAACGACTCCTTCATCCTGGTCGCCACCGGCGCGGCGGGGGGCGACGAACTCGTCGACGCCGACGCGCCCGCCGCGGTCGCGTTGCAGCGGGCCTTGCGGGAGGTCGCGGTCGAACTCGCGCAGGCGCTCGCCCGCGACGGCGAGGGTGCCACCAAGTTCATCACCATCGAGGTCAGCGGCGGGCGCGACCGCGCCGAGTGCGTGCGCGTCGGCAAGGCCATCGCCCACTCACCGCTGGTGAAGACGGCCTTCTTCGCCTCCGACCCCAACCTCGGCCGCCTGCTCGCGGCGATCGGCTACGCCGGCATCGACGACCTCGACGTCGGCACCGTGCGGCTGTGGCTGGGCGAGGTCCTCGTGTCGGCGTTCGGCGGCCCCGCGGCCGGCTATGTCGAGGCCGACGCCGCGCGGGTGATGCGTGAGGCGGAGATCACCGTGCGCGTCGACCTCGGCCGCGGTACGGCCACGGACACGGTCTGGACCTGCGACTTCTCCTACGACTACGTGAAGATCAACGCCGAGTACCGCTCGTGACGCGGGCCTCGGTGCGACGCTGAGGACGCGCGCATGCGGGTGGTGCACGTCGTCGCCGCGGCCCTGATCGACGCCGAAGGGCGCGTGCTGGTGGCACGCCGCCCCGAGGATGTGCACCAGGGCGGCCTGTGGGAGTTCCCGGGCGGCAAGGTCGAACCCGGCGAACGGGCCGAGGAGGCGCTCGCGCGCGAACTCGACGAGGAGCTCGGCGTGCGCCCGCTCGCCGCGCGTCCGCTGATCCGCGTGCATCACGCCTACCCCGACAAGGCCGTGTGCCTCGACGTGTGGCGCGTCACGCGCTGGGACGGCGAGGCGCACGGCCGCGAGGGGCAGCCGCTCGCCTGGTGGGCGCCGGCCGACTGCGATCCGGCGCGGTTCCCGGCCGCCGACGGGCCGATCATCACCGCGCTGCGCCTGCCGGCGACCTACCTGATCACCCCCGAGCCGGGCGACGACCGGGCGGCCTTCCTCGACACCGTCGAGGCGGCGCTGCAGCGCGGCGTGCGCCTGCTGCAGCTGCGTGCGAAGACACTCGCCCCCGCGGCCCTCGCCGAGCTCCACGGCCGGGTGCAGGCGCTCGCCCATCGCTTCGAGGCACACGTGCTGCTCAACGCCGAGCCGGCGCTCGCCGCCGCCATCGGCGCCGACGGCGTGCACCTGAGCACCGCCGCGCTGCGCGCGCTCGACCGGCGCCCGCCCGCGCGGCACTGGGTCGCCGCCTCGTGCCACGACGCCGACGAGCTCGCCCACGCCGCGCGCATCGGGGTCGACTTCGCCGTGCTCGGGCCGGTGGCGGCGACGGCCACGCACCCGGGCGCGCCGGTGCTCGGCTGGCAGCGCTTCGCCGCACTGGCCGGGGCCGCCGCGCTGCCGGTGTTCGCGCTCGGCGGCCTCGCCCCGGCCGACCTCGACGCTGCCTGGCGGCACGGCGCGCAGGGCGTGGCGGCGATCCGCGGCCTGTGGAGCGCCCCGAACGCCCGCGCATGACGCGCGCGGCCGGCGCGCTGTTCGCCCTCGCCCTGCTGCTCGGCATCGCCATCGGCGTGTTCGCGCCGCGCTGGCGGGCGTGGCTCGATGGTGGCGCCGGGCCGCTCACGGTGCTCACCCCCGATCCCGCCTGCCGTCCGCTGGGGGCGTCGTGCTCGGCCGCCGGCCACGACCTCGGCATCACGGTCCGGCTCGGGCAGACGGTGCGTCCGCTGGTCGCCTTTCCGGTGGAGGTTCGCCTGTCGGGCCCGGCGGCAGCCGCGGTGCGTGGCGTCGAGGCGCACTTCGTGATGGTCGACATGGACATGGGGCTGATGCGCTTCGCGCTCGCGCCGCAGCCCGACGGCAGCTGGCACGGCCAGGCGCTGCTGCCGGTGTGCAGCAACGGGCGCAGCGACTGGCAGCTGCGCCTGCGCGTGCAGACCGCCGGGACGCGTTACGAGGCGGGTTTCCCGTTCCAGGCCGAACGCTGAGCGCGCGCCTCAGATCACGCAGCAGGCGAGGGCGAAGCCGACGTCGTCGTCGGTCTGGAACGGGCGCTGCGCCGGGTTCGGCTGGCGCATGAAGCGGATCGAGAAGCGGTGGCGTCCGCCGCTGATCTCGGGGAAGACGTCGACGGCGCCCGGCAGCGCCACGCGCACGAGCTGGCTCGGCGCGGAGGCGTCGAGCGACTGCTGGTAGAAGCCGCCGTAGGCGATCTCGTCGGCGGGTTCGGCGGCGGCGCGCACGATGCGCAGCAGCAGGGTGACGCCCTGGCGCAGCGCTTCGAGCGGTTCGAGCCACTGCCCGATCTGCTCGAAGCGCACCTCGGGCTCGCGCTGCAGCCAGTGGTGCAGGGCCGGCAGGTCGAACTGGCAGGTGCCGCCGGGAATGCTGTTGCGCTGGCGCAGGGCGACCAGGAAGTCGCCCTGGCGCACCTCCTCGATCCGGCGCGTGTCGAGCGCGTGGATCGCCGCGATGATGGCGTCGAGCTCGGCGCGCAGCGGATCGAGCCTGCTGCCGCCCAGGCGCGCCAGGGTCGTGGCGTGGCGGTCGAGATCCTTCAGCAGCTCGGTGCGCGGTTCGCTGCGCCCGAGCAGGTTGAAGACGTCGAGCAGGCCTTCGAGTGCGGCGCGGCTGTCCCATACGCTGTGGCCGGCGGCGGCGTGCGCGACGCGGGCGAAGAGGAATTCCAGGCGCAGCCAGGTGCGGATGCGTTCGTTCAGCGGCAGTTCGTACCAGACGGTGCGCTCCACCCGGGGCGTCCTCCCGTGGGGATCTGTGGGGGCGTCATTCTGGACCAGCGTCACGCCGGCGTGCCAGTACAAGGTAGTGCGCATGCAGCGCGTCGATGCGCCGTTCCAGCGTGGCGAGGTTGGCGTCGTTGACGATCACGTCGTCGGCCGCGGCGAGGCGCGTGTCGCGGTCCGCCTGCGCGGCGAGCATGGCGCGGGCGAGGTCCGCGCCGATGCCGTCGCGCGCCATCGTGCGCTGCAGCTGCGTCGCGGTGTCGACGTCGATTACCAGGATGCGGTCGACCATCGTCTGCATGCCGCTTTCCACCAGCAGCGGTACCACCAGCACGCAGTAGGGCGGCGGCGCTTCGGCGCGGGCGGCGGCGGCGATGCGCGCCGCGGCGAGGGCGCGGATGCGCGGATGCAGGATGCCCTCGAGCCGCGCGCGGGCACCCGGGTCGGCGAACACGCGCGCGCGCATCGCCGCGCGATCGAGACCGCCGTCGGCGGCGAGCACGTCGGGACCGAAGGCGGCGGCGATCTCGGCGAGCGCCGGGGCCCCCGGCGCGACCGCCTCGCGCGCCAGCAGATCGGTGTCGATCACCGTTGCGCCGCAGCGCGCGAAGGCGTCGGCGGCCGCCGATTTGCCGCTGGCGATGCCGCCGGTCAGGCCCAGCACCCACATCGCGGCGATCACGTCAGAACCCCGCCCAGCGCAGGTAGGCGGCGTTGATCGCATCGCCGCCGAGCAGCGCGATCCAGCCGGCACCGGCCAGGTAGGGGCCGTAGGGCAGCGGGTGCGCGGCCGCATGGCGGCCGAGCGCGATCAGCGCGAGCCCCACCGCCGCGCCGACCGCCGCCGACAGCAGGACCACGGTGGCCAGGTGCTGCCAGCCGAGCCAGGCACCGAGCATCGCCAGCAGCTTGAAGTCACCGCGGCCCATGCCCTCGCGCCCGCTGGCGAGCCGCACCAGCCAGTACACGGCCCAGAACGTGCCGTAGCCGGCCATCGCCCCGATCACCGCGCTGGGCAGGTCGGCGAACACCGGCAGCAGCGCGCAGGCCAGGCCGGCCCACAGGCCGGGCAGGGTGATCGCGTCGGGCAGCAGCAGCGTGCGCAGGTCGATGACCGCGAGCGGGATCAGCAGCCAGGTCAGCAGCAGCCCCGCGGCGCACTGCGGCGAGAGGCCGAAGCGCCAGGCGACCGCTGTGGCGGCGAGCGCGCTCAGCGCTTCCACCAGCGGGTAGCGCAGCGGGATCGCCGTGCCGCAGGCGCGGCAGCGGCCGCGCTGCAGCAGGTAGCTGACGAGCGGGATGTTCTCCAGGGCGCCGAGCACGTGCCCGCAGGCCGGGCAGTGCGAGCGCGGCAGCACCAGGTTGAAGGGTTCGGCCGCCACCACCGGGTCGCCGGCGAGTTCGGCGCACTGCGCCCGCCACTCGCGTTCGAGCATCAGCGGCAGGCGGTGGATGACGACGTTGAGGAAGCTGCCGACCACCACGCCGAGCACGGCGATGGCGCCGACGAACAGCGGCGTCGAGGTGGCGAACAGGTCCAGCAGGGTGCGCGTTTCGGGCATCGACAGGTCGTGGTGAAGGCCGGGTGCCCGCATTCGCGCGGGCGCCCGGCAGGAGCCGTGAGGGGCGGGAAGGGGCTGTGCTCGCGCGTCAGACCACCGAACCGAGCTTGAAGATCGGCAGGTACATCGCGATCACCAGGCTGCCGACGATCACCGCCAGGATCGCCATCACCAGCGGTTCGATCAGCGTGGTGAGCTTGCTCACGGTGTTGTCGAGCTCCTCCTCGTAGAAGTCGGCGACCTTGGCCAGCATGTCCGACAACGAGCCCGACTCCTCGCCGATCGCCACCATCTGCACCACCATGTCGGGGAACAGCGTCGACTGGCGCATAGCGAAGTTGAGCTGCTGGCCGGTGGCGACCGCTTCGCGCATGTCCATCACCGCCTCCTCGAACACCACGTTGCCGGTCGCGCCGGCCACCGAGCGCATCGCTTCGATCAGCGGCACGCCACTGCCGAACATCGTCGACAGCGTGCGTGCGAAGCGGGCGTTGGCGCCCAGGCGCACCACGCTGCCGATGATCGGCACCTGCAGGGCGATGCGGTCGATGGACTTCTGCATCGGTCGCGAGCGCTTGTAGGTGTAGAGCAGGCTGCCGATCACGCCGGCGACGCTGCCGAGCAGCAGCCACCACCAGTCCTGCATGAAGCGCGAGATCTCGATCACGAGCTTGGTGAAGGCCGGCAGGTCGGCGCCGAAGCCCCTGAACAGCGACTCGAACTGCGGGATCACGAACAGCAGGATGAACACCGTCACCAGCACCGCCACCAGCATCACGATCGCCGGGTAGAACAGCGCCTTCTTGATCTTGGCCTTCAGGGTTTCGGTCTTCTCCTGGTAGATCGCGATCTTGTTCAGCAGGGTTTCGAGCACGCCGGCCTCCTCGCCGGCCTGCACCAGGTTGACGTAGAGATCGTCGAAGTACAGCGGGAACTTCGCGAGCGACACCGCGAGCCCGGTGCCCGATTCGACGTCGTTCTTGATCGCCAGCACCATCTCGCGCAGCTTCGGGTTGCGCGAGCCGTTGCCGACCAGATCGAGCGACTGCACCACCGGCACGCCGGCGCCGAGCATCGTGCACAACTGCCGGGTGAACAGCATCATGTCGCGTGAGGTGATGCTGCCACCGCCGCCGAGCAGCGGCTTGGACTTCTTGCGCAGCTTCAGCGGCGTGATGCCCTGGCGGCGCAGGTCGTTGCGCACCGCGCCCTCGTTGAGCCCGCGCAGTTCGCCCTTGACGCGGCGGCCGCGCTTGTCGGTGCCTTCCCAGACGAAGGTGAGATCGTCCGGGGCCTTCTTGGCGGTGATCCTGGTCGCGGGTCTGGCCACCGGTCAGTCCTTGGTCACGCGGTTGATTTCATCAAGGCTGGTCAGGCCCATGCGGATCTTGTTCAGGCCCGAGGCGCGCAGGTCGCGCACGCCTTCGCGCCGCGCCTGGTCGGCGAGGGCGATCGAGTTGCCGCCGCTCATTATCAGCCGCCCCATCTCCTCGGAGATCGGCATCACCTCGTAGATGCCGATGCGCCCCTTGTAGCCGCCGGTGCACTGCTCGCAGCCCACCGGTTTGTAGATCGTCAGCCGCTCGAGTTCGTCGGGGTGGAAGCCGAGCTTGAGCAGTTCCGGCGCCGGGATGTTGTGCTCCTCGGCCTTGCAGTGCGGGCAGAGCCGGCGCGCCAGCCGCTGGGCGACGATCAGCGTCACGCTGGCGGCGATGTTGTAGGGCTCGACGCCCATGTTCATCAGCCGCGACAGCGTCTGCGGCGCATCGTTGGTGTGCAGCGTCGACAGCACCATGTGCCCGGTCTGCGACGCCTTGATCGCGATCTCGGCGGTCTCGAGGTCGCGGATCTCGCCGACCATGATGATGTCCGGGTCCTGGCGCAGGAAGGCGCGCAGCGCGTTCGCGAAGGTCAGGCCGGTCTTCACGTTCATGTTGACCTGGTTGGCGCCGGGCAACTGGATCTCGACCGGATCCTCGGCGGTGGAGATGTTCACCTCGTGGGTGTTCAGGATGTTCAGTGCGGTGTAGAGCGTCACCGTCTTGCCGCTGCCGGTGGGGCCGGTCACCAGCACCATACCCTGCGGCTTGTGGATGGCGCGGAGGAAGGCTTCGCGCTGGTCGGCCTCGAAGCCGAGCGCGTCGATGCCGATCTTCGCCGCGCCGGCGTCGAGGATGCGCAGCACCACCTTCTCGCCGTACAGCGTCGGCAGCGTGTTGACGCGGAAGTCGATCGAGCGCCGGGCGGTGAGCTTCATCTTCATGCGCCCGTCCTGCGGCACGCGGCGCTCGGCGATGTCGAGGTGCGCCATCACCTTGAGCCGCGCGGTGACGCGCACCGCCAGGTTCAGCGGCGGCTTCGCCACCTCGTGCAGGATGCCGTCCTGGCGGAAGCGCACGCGGAAGAAGTGCTCGTAGGGCTCGACGTGGATGTCGGAGGCGCCGCGGTTGATCGCGTCGAGCAGCAGGCGGTTGACGAAGCGCACCACCGGCGCATCCTCGGCTTCCGGCACGCCGGAATCGTCGGCGACGTCGTCGCCGCCCTCGACCGCGATGTTGTCGAGCGACTCGTCGAGCAGCGAGCCGAAATCGGTCGGCTTGTCGAGCGCCTGTTCGAGGACCGTCCCGATCTGGCTCTGCAGCGTCACGATCGGCTCGATCGCCAGTCCGCTCTGGAACTTGATCTCGTCCAGCGCCTGCTGATCGGTGGGGTCGGCGACGCCGACGTACAGCCGCGAGCCGCGCCGCCACAGCGGCAGCACCTGGTGCTTGCGCAACAGTTTCTCGCTGATCGCGGCAATCGGCAGTTGCGCGACGTCGACCGCGCTCAGGTCGAGCAGGGGCAGGCCGAGCTCGCGGTGCGCGGTGAGCGCGATGTCGAGCGCGGTGGCGAGCTTCTGTTCGACCAGCCAGGCCGCCAGCGGCTGGCGCTGCCGCTCCGACTGCTCGACCGCCTTGAGCGCCACGGCCTCGTCGAGCACGCGGTTGCGCACCAGCAGCCGCGCCAGGCCGGACAGGCTGGCCGACAGGGCGGTGCCAGGCACTTCGGGGGAGGGCTTCAGCATGCGGGCATCCGGTGGACGGTGGCGGCTGGGCGGCCGCTAGACTCTAGCGCCGCTGCCGGGCGGCGGGAAGGGTGGGGGCGCCGGGCTGGCTGGTCAGACGATGGCCGGCCACGTGGGCGCCCGTTAGACTCGGTCGCCCGCGCGACGTCCGCTGCCGGCGGCCCCGGGATCGCACCGGGCAGGATCATAAAGCCAAGCAGGCCCCCCATCGATGAGTGACGAATTCCTGGTGTTCGGAGCGCCGCAGATCGCGCGGGCCGAGATCGACGAAGTGGTAGCCGTGCTCGAATCCGGCTGGCTCGGCACCGGGCCGCGCGTCGCCGCCTTCGAACACGCTTTCGCAACGTACAAGTCCCGGGTCGCCTCCCATGCCGCCGCGGTCAATTCCTGTACCGCTGCGCTGCACCTGGCCCTGCTCGCCAGCGGGGTGGGACCTGGCGACGAAGTGATCACCACGCCGTTGACCTTCTGCGCGACCGTCAACGCGATTCTGCATGCGGGTGCGACGCCGGTCCTGGCGGATGTCGATCCGCTGACGATGAACCTGGATCCCGCCGCGGTCGCCGCGGCCATCACGCCGCGCACGCGGGCGATCCTGCCCGTGCATTTCGCCGGCCGTCCCTGCGACATGGATGCCCTGCTCGCGCTGGCTGAGCGCCATGGCCTGCAACTGATCGAGGATTGCGCCCACGCCATCGAGACCGAGTGGCGCGGGCGCAAGGCCGGCACCTTCGGGGATTTCGGCTGCTTCAGCTTCTACGTGACGAAGAACGTCATCACCGGCGAGGGCGGCATGGTGCTCGCGCGCGACGCGCGGGCGATCGGCCGCATCAAGATGCTGGCACTGCACGGGATGAGCAAGGACGCCTGGCATCGTTTCGGCGATGCCGGCTACAAGCACTACTTCGTGATGGAATGCGGCTTCAAGTACAACATGACGGATCTGCAGGCTGCGATCGGCCTGCACCAGCTCACGCGCATCGAGGCCAACTGGCTGCGCCGGCGTGCGTTGTGGGCACATTATCAGTCCGCCTTCGCGGACCTGCCGGTGACCTGCCCGGCCGAGCCCGCGCATGACACCCGCCATGCCCATCACCTTTATACGCTGCTGATCGACGCTGACGCCTGCGGCATCACCCGCGATGCCTTCCTCGAGGCGATGACCGCCCGCGGTATCGGCGTCGGCGTGCACTATCTGAGCATCCCCGAACACCCGTACTACCAGCAGCGTTTCGGCTGGCGTCCGGAGCAATGGCCGCGGGCGATGCGCATCGGTCGGCAGACCGTGAGTCTGCCGCTGTCGCCGCGGCTGACCGATGTGGATGCCGAGCGGGTGATCGGTGCGGTTCGGGACGAGACGAGGCGGTCGTGAAGGGCATGGACGCTGCCGGTACACCCGCCGAACCGGATGACGTCGGTCGACTCCGTTATGCCTGGGAGTCACGTGCACGCCTTGTCGGCACGGACCTCGCCGCCGTGCTCTACCGGGGTTTCCCGCCGCTCGCCAACGAGTATCTGCACGCGTGGCATCAGGCAGTGGTCAGCCGCTGCATGCTCGCGCACCTGCCGGCATCGGGGCGGCTCCTCGATCTGGGCTGTGGTTATGGCCGCATCGGCGAGCACGTGCGGACGCAACGCCCCGATCTCGAACTGGTCGGGCTCGATCTCGCACCGACCTTCTGCCGTCTGTTCTCCGACCGCCTGGCCGCTCCGGCGGTCTGTGGTGACCTTGGCCAGGCGCCCTTTCGCCCGGGCAGCTTTGACGGCGTGCTCGCAGTCACGGCTCTGATGTATGTACCCCCCGCACAGCGCGCACAGGTGTTGGGGAACTGGTTGAGCCTGCTGCGCCCTGGAGGCCGTCTGTTGCTGGTGGAGCCCGGTGAGGAGTTCCTGAGGGTGGCGCGCCGCCTCGGTGCACCGGCTTCGCCTACCGGCGGTCATGGTTTTGAGCGGTCGGAACTGTTGCACCTGCTGCAGGAGCTGATGCCCGATGCCCGCGTTCGTTGTGGCGGCGTTCCGGGGTTTTCGCTCGCGGTACCGGTCATGCTTGCCTGCCGACGATTGCCGCGGGTGCTGGGGCTGCTGTTGAGGATGACGGCGGCGCTGGACCGGCATGCAGAAGGCTGGACGCGCCTGTCTCTCCAGCGCTGGACGCTGGTGCTGTTGCCTGATCATGGAAGCCGCGCGTGACGGCGGCCCAACCGATGGCGTCCTTTGGGGGCGGGGCGGTTGCATACCTGATCTGTGTGTTGCTGCATTTCCTCAGCGAACCGGTGCGCTGGCGGATCGTGTTCGGCGGTGAGCGCCTTCGTCCCTATCTGCACGTGTATTTCCTGACCGCCCTGATGAGCTATCTGCTGCCGGCGAAGCTCGGGCTTCCGCTGCGCGTGCTGATGCTCAATCGTCGCCTGGGCGTGCCGCTCGGCGCGGTATCGGCAGGGCTCGTGGTGGATGCCCTCGTCAGCTACAGCAGTTGGCTGCTGGCCGGGGGGCTGGCCGGTATCGCTGTGCTGGGGCGGATGCCCGCAGAGTGGCGATACGGGTTTCTGCTGGGGGGGGGCGCCCTGGTGCTGGGGGGAGGCTTGCTGATGGCGGTACGTCGGCGTTGGCGCCGGATTGGCGACGGGGTGCGGGCGTCATGGTGGAACGGCGCCATCTGGGCACGCATCGGGCGCCGGGGGGCGGCGGTGCTGCTGCTGGCGGTGGCGATCGATATCGCCAGTCATGCCGGCCGGCACCTGGCGCTCGCCACGCTGTTGGGGCTGGATGTGCCGCCGGGCGATCTCGCGGTACTCGCGGTGTTCGCGGTGTTCGCCGGCATCGCCAGCTTCATGCCGATGGGCCTCGGCGGCTATGACGTCACCCTGGCTGCCGGTCTGATCGGACTCGGCGCTCCTCCGGATGCGGCGGCGACGATGGTTCTGGCCAACCGTGTCGGCACGCTCGTCGTCAGCGCCGTGCTTGGCCTCTGGAGCGCACATGCGCTCGGGTTCGAGTTGCGCGGCTTGCGTGACCGCGTCGGTCGCCTGCTGGGAGCCGGCCGTGATACCGAGGAGCGGTCCGGGTCATGAGAATCCTTCTGGCCGGTCCCAAGGTGTGTTCGCCATGGACCGAGGGACGCAAGCGCTTCGTGCGTGATCTCGCCGGGGCCTTTGCAGCCGACCACGAGGTGCGTGTCGTAACGACCGTCGCGCCCGGCGAGTGCGCGGACTTCGCCGTGCCGGCCGTCAGTGCCGTAGCCGACGGTGGGGCGCGGCACCTGCTGGGCTTTCATCGCCTGCTGGGCAGGACGCTCGACGCCTGGCATCCCGATCTCGCCGTTCACCTGCCCACGACGTCGTTCCACGGGCGCTACCGGATCGGCAACATCGCCAGCATGTGGCTTGCCGATCGGCAGTGCGCGCAGCGTGGTGTCGTCTGCCTGACGCTGATGTACGCGATCACGCGGGAAGCCTCCGTGCGTGCCCTGCGGCCTTGGGTGCGCCACCTGTTGACCAACCCCTACGTCCATGGCGGACATCCCGTGCGTTTCGGCGTCGCCTTGCCGCAAAGCGATGTCCCGTCAGCCGGCCCGCCGCGCGAACTGCTGTTCATGGCGGGCATGGCCGAGCCCACGCGGGAGCGGCTTCGCCATGTGCTGGAAGTGCGAGGTCTGGGGGTGCTGCTGCGCGCCGGCGCCCCGCTGGCGGAGGCGGGCTTCCGCCTGACGATCGCCGTTCCATTGCTGAGGGATCCGTTGCTGCGCCGCTCGCTCCTGGAATGGCCCGGTAATACGTGGCCGGCCGCAGCGCTGCGGATGCTCGGCGAGGCGCGGGTGCCCGATATCTTTGCTGGTATGGGCTGCTTCGTCTTCCCCTATGGCCGCGATGAAACGCAATTCGTGCCGACCTCGGTGATCGAGTGGAGTAGAGGCTGTTGGGCACCCGCTCGCCATCCCTGTCGAGCATCCCGGCTTCGCGGGCGCCCATCCCGTGCCTCTACGGCGTGTTCAACGGCCCCGGTTCGCCCTGCGCATCGGGCCTGCTACGCCCGTCGAGACGCGCTGCGCAGACCCGATGCTCAAATGGCTTGACGCCCTTCTCCCTGGCTACCGGGGGCTCCTCGGCTCGCGGGTCGCTCCATGCCTCCTCGAGCGATGCATGCCGGCGTGCCCGTGGTATTGCCGCGCCATCCGTTCCTCGCCCCGCTTTGGAAGGGAGGCTGGGCCGCGACTTTTACGCCGGGCGATCGCGACGATCTCATCCGTGTCCT
This sequence comes from Plasticicumulans lactativorans, assembly GCF_004341245.1. Taxonomy (GTDB): domain Bacteria; phylum Pseudomonadota; class Gammaproteobacteria; order Competibacterales; family Competibacteraceae; genus Plasticicumulans_A; species Plasticicumulans_A lactativorans. The sequence continues at coordinate 97,955 of NZ_SLWY01000016.1, forward strand.
CCTGGCTATGGCCGAAGGGGCTGATGAGCGTGAGCGGCAGCGTCAGGCCGCCGCCGCATTCGTGCGCCAGCGGATGGACATCGACGGCAGTCGTGAAGACATCCTGGCCCTGATGCGTCGCTGCGTGACTGAGGATGTATCTCCACAGGAGCGTTCCCGATGGCGCTGAGCCACCGCCGTGCCCGGCATTTTTCAGTTGATCGTCAGCCTTGATGCCGCCGAGCAGGGCGCTTTCGCCGCGATGCGGCCCGGCGCCGACCTCGACGCGATTGCAGTCAACGTCGGCGAGATCTGGAACTCGGATGCCTACCGGGCCTTCCGCGACCAGCATGCGCACGGCAACTACCCGGGTTTCTGCGCGGCCTGCTACCGACCGGAGTCGGCACGTCACTGACGCGGTACACCGTCAGCGACGCACGGCCTCGATCAGGAACTGCTCGGCGAGTACCGCCAGTGCGCCGCTGCGGTGACGTCTTCCGGCGCGCAGTGCCCGATCATCATTGAAGGCGGCGATCGCGGCCAGATGGGTACCGCCCAGGCCCACGGTGCGGACCGTTTCCAATCCCAGGTGATTCAAAACGTCAGCGGTAGCGGTGGGACGGTTGTAGTAGGTGTCCGCTGGCGCGAGCCGCCGATGGCGCAGCAGGTTGTAGAGCGCGTAGGGCACGGCGAACAGCCAGCGGCTGCTCCAGTTGTCAAAATCCACCAGCAGTCGGCCACCCGGCCTCAGCACGCGCGCCATCTCGCCGAGTACCGTCGTCTGTCCGCCGCTATCGAACAGGTGCAGAAAGCGTGTCGAGACCACCAGGTCGAAGGTGGTATCGGCAAACGGCAAGCGTGTCGCGTCGGCACGCATGAAATGCACCGCCGGCACCCGGCCTGCGTAGCGCTCCATGGCCTGTTTCATCATGGCGGGTGTCAGGTCGCAGGCGACCACCGTGAAGCCGAGCGCCTGCAGCAGCCCCGTCACGTGTCCGGTTCCGCAGGCGACTTCCAGCACACGCGCGTCGCGCGGAATGTCGTCGAGCGCGGCGATCAGGGCTTCATGGTGCAGCCGCGCATAGAGGCGGCCATACAGTGTGCGGTAGCGGCTGGCGTCGTAGCGGGCCGCTTCGGCACGGTAGAACGTTTCGAGCCGTTCGCGATCGATCATGGTTGGCTCGCCAGTCTTTCGAGCAGGAGCGCTGCGTTCGCTTCAACCGAGAAGCGGTTCAAGGCTCCCGGCGCGAATGTCGGTAGTGGCTGCTGCGATGCCACGCTGCCTCGGATCGCCGCGGCGAATGCTGACGCCGTGACTGCCTCTGCAAGCCAGCCACTGCGGTCTTCCCGCAGCAGGCGCGGCAGGTCGCCGACCGGCATCGCCACCAGCGGGCAGCCGGCCTGCAGCGCATCGGAATACACGACCGGGATGCTTTCGATGCGCGAGGGTAGCAGCAGGCGATCGGCCCAGGTCAGCAGGTCAGCAGCGGCTTCGCGGTCGAGATAACCCTCGTCGTGGACGGGGCGACCGCCTGCTCGCAGGGTGACACAGCCCTGGCGGACGGCGGTTTCCAGCGGGCCGCCGCCGGCGATGCGGACCGACTCGATGCGCGCCCAGGTCGCCTCGTCCAATTGACCCAGTGCATCGAGCAGCAGGTCGATACCTTTGTTGGCGTGCCAGCGGCCGAGGAATGCGAGCTTCAGCGGGCCGTCCGCCGCGCGGGCGGTTTTCTCACGTCGCGGCAGGCGCCGGCTGCTGGCCAGGAACGCGCACGGACGACCACCGAGTCGCTCGACGTCCTCGGCAAGCTGCAGCCCGTCGGCAAAGCGATGCGTCGCACGGCGCAGGACGTGACGCAGCACCTGTCGCACCAGAGGCAGGCGCCTCAGGGTCCAGATATCGCTGCCCAGCGCCCAGATGGCGTAAGGCACGCCGCTGCGGCGTGCCCATTCGCCGCACGGCAAAGCCCATAGCGCCAGGATGTGCTCGGGGCACTCCCGTTCGCAGGCGTGCGCGACGGCTATCCGGCCGGCTCGCAGGGTGCTGGCGATGACAGGCCAGTCGGTGAGGCGGCCGGCCGACAGTTGAGAGAGCGGCAACCGCGGCACGGCGAACCGGTGGACCGTCAGCGTGGGCTCCTGCTGCGTGCTGCTGCTCGTGCGGCCGGGGCAGACCACGCCGACGCGGCAGTGTGACGACAAGGCGGCGGCGAAGTCGGCGACGAACGATCCGGCCGCCGCCTCGCCCTCGCCGGCGTCGGGGTAGGAACTGGTCACGAGCAGCAGGCGATCGACCATGCCGGCCTCACTCGCGTCGGTAGAGCAGGCTGGTGATCTGCTCCGACACCAGCCCGATCAGGAAAATGATCACCGAGGTGGTCAGCAGCAGTGCGCTCATGTTGGTGAAGCGGTGATCGGCGATGAAGGTGTAGGTGTAATAGCCCGCACCGAGCAGGAAGAAGAACAGACTCACCGGACCGAACAGCTTCATCGGCGAATACAGCGTGCCGACCTTGAAGATGATCAGCAGGAAGCGCAGTCCGTCCCGCAAGGGTTTGATGTGACTGGTGCCCGAGCGACGTCCGGCGACGATGGGGACGTAGGCCACCGGATAGCCGCTACGAAAGAACGCCATGGTGATCGTCGTCGGATAGGAGAAGCCGTTCGGCAGCAGGTACAGGAACTCGCGGAAGCGCTCCGTGCGTACTGCACGGAAACCCGAGGTGAGGTCGTCGATCCGGTGGCCCGTCATCCAGCTCGCCAGGCGGTTGTAGAAGGCATTCGCCAGGCGTCGTGGAAGGCTGGCATGCGAGGAGGGCGCCCTGGCACCCACCGCCATGTCGTATCCCTCGTCCAGCTTCTCGACGAGGCGGCGCACGTCGACCGGGTCGTGCTGGCCGTCGGCATCCATCAGCACAAGGACGTTGGCCATGGCGTGGCGGCAGCCGGTCTTGATGGCGGCGCCGTTGCCGAGGTTATAGGGATGCCGCAGGTGTACGACGCCGTATTCCTGGCACAGGCTGGCCGTCGCGTCGGACGATGCATCGTCGACGACGATGATCTGTTCGGGGTCGACCAGACTGCCGAGGCTTTCCAGCAGCGTCGGCAGCGTCGCGGCTTCCTGGCGGGCCGGTATGACGATGTTGATGCTCTTCATTCGCTTCCGGATGCGCGCAGAAGTTTATCGACGGCGCCGATATCGGGTTCCAGGCCGAGCGAGTGCGCACGATTCAACGCGATGATCTCGTCGAGCTGGGCTTTCGCGGCGTCCGTGTCTTCGGTCGCCAGTAGTACCTGCATGCGATACAGCAGCGGGACGACGCGGTGCACGACGGGCATCGAGGCGCCCAGGTCATAGGCCATGCGGAATTGGACGGCGGCGGCGGCGTAGCGGCTATTGAGTGCCAGGGCTTGTCCGTCCAGGTAGTGCACATGAAACGGCGAGGTTTGGCGCACGTTGCTCACGGCGGCATCGGTGAGCCGAAGCAGTAACTCGGGTGACACCGCTGGACAGTCGTTATGCCGCTCGATCTTGGTATCGACGAGCCGGCGCAACGTATCGGTCGCGTAGGCCGTCAGCCGGCCCTGGCTCAAGGCGGATAACACGTTCTCGACGAGAGCAGGAGGGGGTGCCGCTGTCGCGCAATACGTTATCAACAAGTGAAGGGGAGGACCGGCGTCGCCCGGGATGAGTTTCATCGCGGTTTCGATGTGGGCGCGGATCTGTTCCGGGTCGCCCCGGTTTTGAATCAGGAGATTGGCGGCTGCGATCTGGGCGCGTGGCGACGCGGGGTGGGTGGCGACACTATAGGTGACGAACAGATCGTAACTGCCAAAGATGTCGGCACGCGCGTTCGTCAGCCAGGCCAGCAGGCAAGCGTACAGCAGCCAAGGCGCTGCGCTCAGCAGGCGTGAGCGCAGCCGCGTGAGCACCTGCCAGCCGTAGTAGACCAGACACAGCAGGGGACCGTAGCTCGCAGCGTAGTTGCGATGTTCGAAGACCATTTCCAGCCCGAACACCGTCGACTCGAGCAGATGGGCAATGCAGAACCAGCCGATGCCGAGCGTGATGACGGGATGCTTGCGATGCGCACCGACGGCGATCGCGATCAGCGCCAGCCAGAACAGCACGGCCAGTGCCGTGGCGACGTCGAGATGCCGCGAGATCGGGAAGCCGTCCTGAAACAGCCCCATGTCGGCAAGTCGTGGCAACACGATCAGATGCAGGTAATGGAGGAGGACTCTCGGCTGTGTGAGGAGGCGTTCGGTGAGTGTGAAATCCCGGCTGCGATAGCCCGACATGACATATTCGGGGTGCGTGATCAGGTAGCCGATGGCGGCCACGACCGGCAGGACACAGCAGAGCAGGAGTAAGGTGTTGACGAGGTTTCTGCTGGTCCTGTCTTCATGGGCCGGCCGGAAGGCCGTGTACTCGACGAGCAGGATGTACAGGGGCAGCAGGGCGCCGTTTTCCTTGCTCAACAGGCCGAGTACACCGAATCCGGCACATAACAGGAGGCAGCACAACGATTTGAAGCGCTCGCCTCTGATCAGGTGTTCGCGGGCCAGCACATAGCACAGCATGGCCGCGACGACGAAGAGCGCCGAGAGCAGGGCCATGCGCTGCACCGCATAGAGTACGGTGCTGGCATTCAGCGGGTGCAGCAGCCAGAGGGCAGTCACCAGCACTGCGATCAGTTCCGGGCTGGAGTTCTGCGGGCGTAGAGGTTCCTGGCGCAGCAAACGGATGGTGAACCAGCAGATCAGGACACCCGTCAGCGCGTGCAGCATGAGGTTGACGTACTTGAGTGGCCAGGGATCGTAGCCGCTGAAGAAGATGTTGAGCGCAAAGCTCAAGGCGGCAACCGGTCGCCCGAGTTGGCCGCTGTAGTTTCCGAAGACGGCTTTGCGCAGTTCGTTCCAGTCGAGCGAATCGATGATTGCCAGCTTCAGGTTGGGGTCGTCATCCAGAATGAACGGGCCGCCTAACCCGGGCCAGTAAACGAAACAGGTCGTCGCCAGAACCAGCCCGAGGAGGGCTGCCAAGCAGAGATCCGGGTGGCGGTATGCGCGCATAGAAAAAGCCGCGGCATGGCCGCGGCTGGGGAGTGCGATCAAGAGACAGCTTACTTGCAGGAGGACGGCGCGTACTTCGAGGTCGCGGCGCACTTCCAGGTAACGCCGGTGCCGGAGGTGTACGTAGGGGTGAGTGAAACCGTTGCGCCGCCGAGTTTTGCTGTCGCCGTGATCACCAGTCGGTTGGTGCTCCAACCGATGCTTGAGACCAAGCTGGTCGCCGGGCTGGAAAACCCGATGGCCGTAGGCGACGAACCACTGGCGGGGACGCCGCCCTTCGCGATCGTGTACTCGTTCACGGCGAGTTTCGCCGCCGATGCCATCGACAGCAGTTCGGAGAACTGCGCCTTGCGCGTGTAGTCCTGGTACGACGGGATCGCGATCGCGGCGAGGATGCCGATGATCGCCACGACGATCATCAGTTCGATGAGAGTGAAGCCTTGCTGCATCTTCTTCATGGTGTGTTCTCCCTGTGGGTCGTCGGGACCGGTGAGCTTGCGTTCCGTCGGCAAGCGACGGCTCCACGCGCCCATTGTCGAGCAAATAGCTTGCCGTCCGGCGTGGTGGCTGCATCGGCTTGGCCGATCAGCGGCTTGCTGCATGCCACCCGGCGGCGGTGCCATGTGCGGGAAGCCGGCGGATGACTCGATGTGCCAGGAACTGACGTTTTTCGTCACCCCGCTCGGTGGAGGGAAACCGGACGCCGGGGACTGCGGCACGAGCAACCGGGTGACGGCGCCCGTCGACCACGCAGGTCGCCGTTCGGGCGCGGGATCTCCGCGCGGGGTTCACTCCATGCCGAGTTTCTTCAGCCGGTAGCGCAGCGCGCGGAAGCTGATGCCGAGGCGTTCGGCGGCAGCGGTCTTGTTGTAGCGGCAGGCGCGCAGGGCCTGTTCGATCGCTTCCTTCTCCAGCCCTTCCAGGTAGCCCTCGAGGTCCGATACCGGCACCGCGGTGCGCACGGTTCCGGCGTCGGCGGGCGGAGGGTCGGGCTGCAGGTCGGCCGGGCCGATGGTGTCGTGGTCGCAGAGCGTGAAGGCGCGCTCGAGGATGTTTTCGAGCTCGCGCACGTTGCCGGGGAAGGGGTGGCGCTGCAGGGCGGCGATCGCCTGCGGATGCATGTGCGGGCAGGGCAGGCCGGCCGTGGCGGCGAGGCGCGCGAGCAGGTGCTCGCACAGCACCGGGATGTCCTCCGGCCGTTCGCGCAGTGCCGGCAGGTGCAGTTCGATGACGTTCAGGCGGTAGTAGAGATCACGCCGGAAGCCGCCCTCGGCGATCATGCGGCCGAGGTCGCGGTGGCTCGCGCTGAGCACGCGCACGTCGACGGGCACCTCGTGCGTCGCCCCGACCGGTTTGACCGCGCGCTCCTGGATCGCGCGCAGCAGCTTCACCTGCATGTGCTGCGGCAGTTCGGCGATCTCGTCGAGGAACAGCGTGCCGCCGTCGGCCGCCTGGAACAGGCCGGCCTTGTCCTGCACCGCGCCGGTGAAGGCGCCGCGACGGTGACCGAAGAACTCGCTCTCCATCAGCTCGGCGGGGATCGCACCGCAGTTGACCGGCACGAAGGGCTTGTCGGCGCGCGGCCCGGAGCTGTGCACCAGGCGCGCGGCGAGTTCCTTGCCGGTGCCGGATTCGCCGCTGATGAACACCGGCGCCTGGCTGCGTGCGAGCCGGGCGATGAGGCTGCGCACGCGCTGCATCGCCGCGGAGTCGCCGAGCAGGGTCTGGCGCGGCACCGCAGCGCTGCGGGCGTCGGACGGGCGGGCGAGCTTGCGCGCGGTGGCGACCATGCTGCGCAGCGTGGCGATGTCGAAGGGCTTGGAGACGAAGTCGTAGGCGCCGAGCTTGAGCGCATCGACGGCGCTCTCGACGTTGCCGTGCGCGGTGATCACCGCGATCGGCATGTCCGGGTGGTGGCGCTGGACGTGGGCGACGAGCTCCAGGCCGTTGCCGTCGGGCAGGCGCATGTCGGTGATGCAGAACTGGTACGGCCGCGTGCGCAGCAGCCGGTGTGCGTCGGCCAGCGTCGCGGCGCTGTCGCAGCGGACGCCCTGCGGCTGCAGGGTCATCTCGATCAGCGTGCGGATGTCCTCTTCGTCGTCGACGATCAGTGCCTGGCAAGTGTCCATGGCGCGTCCTCGTTGCGTCCGGTCGCCGGAAAGGTCACGCGGAAGCAGCTGCCGCCGCCGCTGGGGCGCAGGTACTGCAGTTGCGCGCGGTTGGCCTCGCACAGTTCGCGCGAGATGTAGAGGCCGAGGCCGGTCCCGCGCGGGTTGGTGGTGAAGAAGGGCTCGAAGATCTGGCGTGCCTCGGCCTCGGGAATGCCGAGGCCGCTGTCCTGCACGTCGAGGAAGGGGCGGCGGCGTTCGGCATCGACGGCCGCGGTGAGGCGGATGCGCGCCGCCCGGCCGGGTTCGCTGCCGTGCTCGCAGGCGTTGCTGCACAGGTTCCACAGGACCTGCTGCAGGTGGCTGGCATCGAAGCGCACGGCGAGGCTGGCCGGTTCGACGGTGATCGTGATCGTCGGCAGGGGGGCGCCGCGGCCGCGGCTGAACTCGCGGGCGAACTCCTCCAGCCAGGGCTTGAGCAGCAGGGTTTCCGGCCTGGCCGCCTCGCGCCGCGACAGGTCGAGCACGTTGGCGATGATGCGGTTGGCGCGGCCGGCGTTCTCGAAGATGATTCGGCCCAGGCGCTTCTCGGTCGGACCGACGCTGGATTCGCTCAGCAGTTGCGCCGCGTGACTGATCGAGGCCAGGGGATTGCGGATCTCGTGGGCGATGCTCGCGGTGAGCCGGCCGAGCGCCGCGAGCTTGATCTGCTGCAGGCGCTGCGCGGCGGCCGAGGAGTCTTCGAGGAACACCAGGGTGTCGAAGGCCCGGCTGGCCGGCAGGTGGCTGAACTCGGGGATGATCTCCGGCAGGTGTTCGGCCTGGCGGAACGGCCGCGGCGTGCTGCCCTCGGCGCCGACCCAGGCGGCGAGGCGTTCGCCGAGCACCGGCGACAGTTCGGCGAGCGGGCGGCCCTCGGCCGGGCCCTGCACGTCCAGCAGTTGGGCGGCGGTCTGGTTCATCATCCGCACGTGCGAGTGGCGGTCGACGACGACGATGCCGGACTGCAGGTGCTTGAGGATGGTCGCGTTGAGCTCGGCCATCTCGAGCAGCTCGAAGGTGCGCTCGAGCACCAGGTGCTCGCTGCGCCGGGTGCGCTCGGCGAGGTGATAGGCGATCGCGGCGGCGGCGGCGAGCAGCAGGCACAGCAGCGCCGGGCGGCTCGATTCGAAACCGCTGCCGCTCGCGAACTGCACCAGCGGCACCAGGTACTCGGTGCCGAAGCGCGGTGCACCGGTGCGCTGGCTGAACACCGTCCAGAGATGCGCGAGCCACGCCAGCGAGGCGGCGGCGCAGGCGAGCGCGACGACGCCGATCAGCGGCCGCGGTGGCAGCAGGATGGCGCTGCCGGCGGCCGCGGTGACGAGCAGCGCCCCGATGCTGGCATCGCCGGCGCTCGCATACAGCAGGAGCCCTAGGCAGATCGCGTCGACCGCCCCCTGCGCCGAGGCCTGGATCAGCAGCGGCGGCCGGCGCGCGTAGCTCAGGCCGAGCGTCAGCGCGACGATCCAGAAGTAGACGAGGGCGACCCACCAGAACAGCTCGGGCCGCACGGCGCCGAGGATGCGGCCCTGTTCACCGGCCGCGCAGATGCCGAGCAGCAGCGCCGCCAGCGCCAGCCGGTACAGGTTGTAGGCGCGGAACACCGACCAGCCGTGGCGGCGATCGGCGACCGTGCCGGGCAGGATGCCTGCCAGGGAGGGCTGATGACTGCTCATGGTCCTTGGAGCCGGATAGCCTGGTGCCAGCATCATTCCGATCGGTCGGTGGGGCGCGCGGCCGCGGCGCTGCGGCGGTGCTCCTCGCAGCAGTAGGGCTGGCCATCGCCGCCGGTCAGCGCGCGCTCGGCCGGCAGGTGCACGCCACAGTGCCGGCAGCGGACCGTGCGCCGGTACTCGGTGGGCGCCTGCGGCCGTGCGCGGCGTGACCGCCGCAGGCGCCCGACGATCCAGACGCCGACGGCGATCAGCAAGAGAACGATGAGCACGCGGGACATGGTTACACCTGCGCCGGAAGCGTCGCGCAGCCGCCACGATAGCAGAGCGGCGGCGGCCCCGCGCAGGCGCCGTCCGAGGGCGTACTAGGCAGCGTTTGCGGCTTTTCGGCTATAGTACGGCCTCCTACAAATACAGGGGGTGGCACGCGCATGAATCTCCATGAATATCAGGCGAAAGACCTGTTCCGCCAGTTCGGCGTCGCGGTGCCGCGCGGGATCAAGGCGACTTCGATCCGCGAGGCCGTGGACGCGGCGAAGACGCTCGGCGGCTCCGTGTGGGTCGTCAAGGCGCAGGTTCATGCGGGTGGCCGTGGCAAGGCCGGGGGCGTCAAGCTCGCCCGCAGCCTCGACGAGGTCGACGACATCGCCGGGCAGATGCTCGGTTCGCGCCTGTCGACGATCCAGACCGGCCCGGTGGGGCTGCCGATCCATGCGGTGCTGATCGAGGAAGGGCTGAACATCGTCGACGAGCTCTACCTCTCGGTGCTCGTCGACCGCTCCCGCAAGAAGATCACCTTCATCGGCTCCAGCGAAGGCGGCATGGACATCGAGGAGGTCGCCGCGCACACCCCCGAGAAGATCCTCACCGTCGCGATCGACCCGACGGCGGGCTTCCAGGCCTACCAGGCGCGCCAGCTCGGCTTCGGCATGGGCCTGAAGAAGGACCAGGTCAACCACCTCGTCAAGGTGATGCAGGGCCTCTACGACATGTTCGTCGAGAAGGACTGCTCGCTGGTCGAGATCAACCCCCTGATCGTCACCGCCGACGGCAAGCTGCTCGCGCTCGACGGCAAGGTCAATCTCGACGACAACGCCAGCTACCGCCACAAGGATCTCGCCGAGATGCGCGATCCGACGCAGGAGGACGAGCGCGAGCACATCGCCCACGAGATCGGCCTCAACTACGTGGCGCTCGACGGCAACATCGGCTGCATGGTCAACGGTGCCGGCCTGGCGATGGCGACCATGGACATCGTCAAGCTGCACGGCGGCGAGCCGGCCAACTTCCTCGACGTCGGCGGCGGCGCCACCGCCGAGCGCGTCGCCAAGGCCTTCAAGCTGATCCTCTCCTCCGACAAGGTCGAGGCGATCCTGGTCAACATCTTCGGCGGCATCGTACGGTGCGACCTGATCGCCGAGGGCATCATCGCTGCCGTCAGGGAAGTCGGCCTCACCATCCCCGTCGTGGTCCGTCTGCAGGGCACCAACGTCGAGGCCGGCCGGCAGATGCTGGCCGAGAGCGGCATGAACATCGTTGCCGCCGACGACCTCACCGACGCCGCCAAGCAGGCCGTGGCCGCGGCCAAGAAGTAAGCCGAATCCGGGGACGAGAACACGATGAGCATCCTGATCGACAAGAACACCAAGCTGATCTGCCAGGGCTTCACCGGCTCGCAGGGCACCTTCCACTCCGAACAGTGCCTGGCCTACGGCACCAACCTGGTCGGCGGCGTCAGCCCCGGCAAGGGCGGCGAGACCCACCTCGGCAAGCCGGTGTTCAACACGGTCCACGACGCGGTCGCCCAGGCCGGCGCCAACGCTTCGATGATCTACGTGCCGGCGCCCTTCGCCGCCGATGCGATCCTCGAGGCCGCCGACGCCGGCATCAAGGTGATCGCCTGCATCACCGAGGGCATCCCGGTGATGGACATGCTGAAGGTCAAGGCCGCGCTCAAGGGCAGCGGCGTGTACCTGATCGGCCCCAACTGCCCGGGGCTGATCACGCCCGGCGAGTGCAAGATGGGCATCATGCCGGGCCACATCCACAAGCCGGGCAAGATCGGCATCGTCTCGCGCTCGGGCACGCTGACCTACGAGGCGGTGCACCAGACCACGCAGATCGGCCTCGGCCAGTCCACCTGCGTCGGCATCGGCGGCGACCCCATCCACGGCATGAGCTTCATCGACGTGCTGGAGCTGTTCGAGGCCGACAGCGCCACCAAGGGCATCGTGATGGTCGGCGAGATCGGCGGCTCGGCCGAGGAGGAGGCCGCCGAGTACATCAGGGCGCACGTGCGCAAGCCGGTGGTCGCCTACATCGCCGGCGTCACCGCGCCGCCCGGCAAGCGCATGGGGCATGCCGGCGCCATCATCATGGGGGGCAAGGGGACGGCCAAGGACAAGTTCGCCGCGCTCGACGCCGCCGGCGTCAGGACCGTGCGCTCGCCCGCCGATCTCGGCTCGGCGATCAACGAGTTCTTCTCCGGCTGAGCCCCGGCCCGCCGCGCGCGGGGTCTAGAATCCGCAGGGCGGGACATCCCCGCCCTTTTTGTTTGCCCGTTACCGCATTCCGAGGCCGGTCGCATGAGCAGCAGCCACGCACTTCGGGTCGTGATGGCCCAGTTCAACCCGCTGGTCGGTGCCGTCGAGGCCAACGCCGAGCGCATCGTCGCCAGCGCCCGGGAGGCCCGTGACCGCCACGGCGCCGACGTGATCGTGTTCCCCGAACTGACCGTGACCGGCTACCCGCCCGAGGACCTGCTGCTGCGCCCCGAGTTCATCCGCGCCACCGCGGCCGCGGTGGCACGCATCGCCGCCGCGGTCGAGGGCGTGGCGGTGGTGATCGGCTACCCGACGAGCAGCCTCGGCGGCCTCTACAACGCCGCCGCGTTCATCGCCGACGGCGCCGTCAAGGCGGTCTACGCCAAGCAGCGCCTGCCGAACTACAGCGTGTTCGACGAGAAGCGCTACTTCGTTCCGGGCACGACGCCGACCGTGGTCGAGCATCGCGGTGTGCGCCTCGCCCTCAGCATCTGCGAGGACGTGTGGTTCCCCGAGCCGACGGCGCAGGCGCTCGCGGCCGGCGCCGAGCTGATGCTGAACCTCAACGCCTCGCCCTTCCACCTCGGCAAGGGCCGCCAGCGCACCGATGTGCTGCGTGCCCGCGTGCGCGAGAGCCCGCTGCCGATCGTCTACGTCAACCAGGTCGGCGGCCAGGACGAACTGGTGTTCGACGGCGGCTCGCTGGTGCTGGATGCCGCCGGCGAGATCACGCAGCGCGCGCCGTTCTGCGTCGAGGGCCTGTACCCGGTCGACTTCACGCGCGACGCCGACGGGCGGCTGCTGCCGGTGCCGGGCACCCTCGCCCCCGAGCCGAGCGAGGAGGAAGCCGTGTACCGCGCGATCGTGCTCGGCGTGCGCGACTACGTCACCAAGAACGGCTTCAAGGGCGCGGTGCTCGGGCTCTCCGGGGGCATCGATTCGGCGCTGACCCTCGCCATCGCCGTCGATGCCCTCGGCGCGGACGCGGTCGAGGCGGTGTCGATGCCGTCGCGCTACACCGCCGACATGAGCAATGCCGACGCCGCGCTCGAAGCCCGCCAGCTCGGCGTGCGCTACCACGTGATCTCGATCGAGCCGGCGTTCGACGCCTTCAACACCCTGCTCGCGGAGCGCTTCGCCGGCCTCGCCGCCGACACCACCGAGGAGAACATCCAGGCGCGCTGCCGCGGCGTGCTGCTGATGGCGCTCTCCAACAAGACCGGCCGGCTGGTGCTGACCACCAGCAACAAGAGCGAGACCGCGGTCGGCTACTCGACGCTGTACGGTGACATGGCCGGCGGCTTCGCGCCGATCAAGGACGTGCCGAAGACCCTGGTGTACCGGCTCGCGCACTGGCGCAACGCGCTGACGCCGGTGATCCCGCAGCGGGTGATCGACCGCCCGCCGTCGGCCGAGCTGCGCCCGGAGCAGACCGACCAGGATTCGCTGCCGCCCTACGACGTGCTCGACGCCATCCTGGAGCGCTACGTCGAGCAGGACCGCGCGGTCGACGAGATCGTCGCCGAGGGCTTCGAGCGGGCGACCGTCGAACGCGTGGTGCGGCTGGTGATCGTCAACGAGTACAAGCGCCGCCAGGCCGCACCGGGGGTGCGGATCACCCCGCGGGCCTTCGGGCGCGACCGCCGTTACCCGATCACCTCGGGGTTCCGGCGCTGAGGCCGCCGGGGCGTCAGCGGAAGCTGACCACTTCCGCGAGCCGCCGGCGCGGGGTGGGGTTCGGCAGTTCGGCGGGATAGCCGACGGTCATCAGCGCGATCGGCTTGAGGCCGGGTTCGAGGTGGAGCAGGCGCGCCACCGCGACCTCGTCGAAGTAGCCGATCCACGCCGAGGCGAGGCCGGCGGCAACCGCGGCGAGCTGGGTGTAGGCGGCGGCGATGGTGGTGTCCTGCACCGCGTAGAGGGCCTCGCCGCGGGGGCCGAACTCGGTCGCGGAGCGCGCCGGGTCGGCGCAGAACACCAGGCACACCGGCGCCGCGGCGATGAAGTGCTGGCCTGCGGCGGCGTCCGCGAGCCCCTGGCGTTCCGCGGCGTCGCGCACGACGACGATGCGGTAGGCCTGCAGGTCACCGGCGGACGGTGCGGCGCAGGCCATTTCGAGGATGGCGTGGAGCTTGGCGTCCTCCACCGGCATGTCGGCCTGGTACTGGCGAACCGAATGGCGGTGCCGCACCGTTTCGAAGAAATCCCACATGGGTCCGTACCTTTGGGCGCGTGATGAAGCTCTCGCGGCGACCGGCACCGCGGCCTGTGGCGCGCCGCCCGCAGGGACGGCGCCGGGCTCAGCCTTCGACGAGGGCGCTCAGCTGCGGCAGATCGGCGCGGTTCGGCGCGTTCTCGCGCAGCACCCGCAGGTAGTCGCGGGCCAGGTCGCGCATGCCCATCGCGGCGTAGGCGCGCGTCATCACCGCCAGGGCGTCGGCCGCCGCCGGCGCGCTCGAGTAGTTTTCGAGCACGTACTTGCCGCGGTTGACGGCGGCCACGTAGGCGCCGCGTTCGAGGTAGAAGGCTGCGACGTTGACCTCGTAGCTCGCCAGGTTGTTGCGCAGGAACAGCATGCGCTGGCGCGCATCCGGCGCGTACTTGCTGTCGGGGAACTTGGTCACCAGTTCGTTGAAGTCGTTGAACGACTGCATCGCGGTCGCACTGTCGGTGCGGGTCGGGTCGGCCGGCAGCAGGCGGTCGACGGGGCCGTCGGCGCGGTTGAAGTTCACCAGGCCCTTCAGGTAGTAGGCGTAGTCGACGTAGGGGTGGCGCGGGTTGGTCTTGATGAAGCGATCGGCGGCGGCGATGGCCGAATCGGGCTCGCTGTCCTTGTAATATGCGTAGATCGACTCGAGTTGCGCCTGTTGGGCATACTTCCCGAACGGATAGCGTGCCTGCAGCTTCTCGTAATAGGTGATCGCCTGCTGGTAGTTGCCGTTGTCCAGCGCATCCTTCGCTTCCGAGTAGAACTTCGCCGCCGACCAGTTGCGTGTCTCGTCGATCTTGTCGGGCAGCAGCGAGCAGCCCGAAACGCCCGCGAACGCGAGCAGCAGGGCGAGGGTGGCGAGGAACGGACGGCGGGATGCAGACATGCGTTGCCTGATTTCCGAAGGCGAAAGAATGGGCGCGGAGTATACCGCGCACCCCGGAATTAAGACCATGCCCAAACAGGAACGGCTGGATTGCACCATCCCCGTCGAGCTCGCCGGTAAAAGGCTCGATCAGGTGCTCGCCGAACTGCTGCCCGATCACTCGCGCGCGCGCCTGCAGCACTGGCTCAAGGACGGCGCGATCCGCATCGACGGGCGCCCCGGCCGGCCGCGCGACCGCGTCCTCGGCGGCGAGCACCTCGAAGGGTGCTGGGAGCTCGCCGAGGTCGTCGCCGACGCCGCGCAGCCGATGGATCTTGCCGTGGTCTACGAGGACGACGACATCCTGGTGATCGACAAGCCCGCCGGACTGGTCGTCCATCCCGCCGCGGGCAACCCGGACGGCACGCTGCTCAACGCCCTGCTGCACCACGCGCCGGTCACCGCACACCTGCCGCGCGCGGGGCTGGTGCACCGCCTCGACAAGGACACCTCCGGCCTGCTGGTGGTGGCGAAGAGCGAGCGTGCGCGCACCGGCCTGGTCGAGCAGCTGCAGACGCGGCGCATGGGGCGCGAGTATCAGGCGGTGGTGAGCGGCGTGCTGGTCGCCGGCGGGCTGGTCGACGTCCCCATCGGCCGTCACGCGATCGACCGCAAGCGCATGGCGGTGAGTCCCGGCGGCAAACCGGCGATCACGCACTTCCGCGTCGCCGAACGCTTCCGTGCCCACACCCACCTGTACCTGCGCCTGGAGAGCGGGCGCACCCACCAGATCCGCGTGCACATGGCCTATCTCCACCATCCGCTGGTCGGCGATCCGGTCTACGGCGGGCGCCTGCGCCTGCCACCCGGGGCGGGAGCCGCGTGCGTGGCGGCGCTGCGCGGCTTCGGTCGCCAGGCCCTGCATGCGCGCCGGCTCGAACTCGTCCACCCCGGCAGCGGTCGACCCCTGCACTGGGAGAGCCCGACACCGGCCGATCTCGCCCACCTGCTCGACGCCCTGCGCGCCGATGCCGCGACCGGCGCGCTGCCGGATGAGGACGCAGGCGAATGCCACTACAGGGATTGATCACGCCCGACTGGCCGGCGCCGGCGCGGGTGCGCGCGGCCGCGACGACGCGCGTCGGCGGCGTCAGCGCCGGGCCGTACGCGAGCCTGAACCTCGGCGCACACGTCGGCGACGACCCGGCGACCGTCGCCGAGAACCGCCGGCGCCTCGGCCAGGCGCTCGGGCTCGGGCAGGCGCCGGCCTGGCTCGACCAGGTGCACGGCTGCGACGTCGCCGACGCCGATGCCCCTGCCACCGCGGTGCCGGTCGCCGATGCCGCCGTCGCCCGCGCGTGCGGGCACGCCTGCGTGGTGATGACGGCCGACTGCCTGCCGGTGCTGTTCTGCGACCGCGCCGGGGGCGTCGTGGCGGCGGCGCACGCGGGCTGGCGCGGCCTCGCCGCGGGGGTGCTGGAGGCGACCGTCGCCGCGATGGAGGTGGCGCCGGCGCAGATCCTCGCCTGGCTCGGCCCGGCGATCGGCCCGACCGCCTTCGAGGTCGGTCCCGAGGTGCGGGCGGCCTTCGTGGCACGCGATCCCGCGCATGCGAGCGCCTTCACCGCCGGCAGCGGCGACCGCCACTACGCCGACCTGTACGCGCTCGCGCGGCAGGTGCTGGCCCGTTGCGGTGTCGGCGCGGTCTACGGCAGCGGTTTCTGCACCTTCGGCGAGCGCGGGCGTTTCTTCTCGTACCGTCGCGACGGACGCACCGGGCGCCAGGCGAGCCTGGTGTGGCTTGCCGGCTAGTGTCACCAAATTTTACGTTCTGGCGTACAACCGTGCGCTGCTGCGGATGCACAAGCGTGTCGCTTCAGGTGCTTGTGGGTTTTGGCGCCAAAAATGCTTGGAACCCGATCGAGGCAGCACCGGGATCGGCTGCCACGACTTCCGCGGGTCGCTTCCAAAACCTATAACCGGACTGCGCGGGATAATCTGAGGCGCCTTTGCAGGCGCCTTTTTTCTTGGGTGCGGCGCTGTGCCCGCGCTTCCGTCGAGCTCAGCGGCTGCCGCCGCCGCCCGCACGGGCGGCGATCCAGTCGAGCGCGCGCGTCGGCAGCAGGTGCCTGAGATACCAGAACGCCACCGTCGGCACCGTCACCCGGTAGCGGGTGCGCGGCCGCGGGCTTTCCAGCGCGTGGACCAGCGCCGCCAGTACCGCCTCGGGGCCGAGGGTGAACGGTGCCGCCGGCCCCGGACGGGTCAGGCGCGCCTCCATCGCCGCGTAGCGGGCGCGGTGCGGGCTGTGCGCCGCGTCGATGTACTGCAGGAACTTGGCGTGCGAGTTGGCGCGGAAGCGGCTCGTGATCGGCCCGGGCTCGATCAGGCTCACGTGGATGCCGGTGTCGGCGAGTTCCAGCCGCAGCGTGTCGGTGATGCCTTCGAGCGCGAACTTGCTCGCGTTGTAGGCACCGCGGTAGGCCATCGCCATGAAGCCGAGGATGGAACTGTTCTGGATGATGCGGCCGTGCCCCTGCCGGCGCATCACCGGCAGCACGCGGTTGGTGAGTTCGACGGTGCCGAACAGGTTGGTCTCGAACTGCGCGCGCAGCGCCGCGCGCGAGAGGTCCTCGACGGCGCCGGGCTGGCCGTAGGCGCCGTTGTTGAACAGTGCGTCGAGACGGCCGCCGCCCGCCGCGAGCACCGCATCGACCGCGGTGGCGATCGAGTCCGGGTCGTCGAGGTCGAGGCGCCAGGCCTCGAAGCCGGCGTCGCGCAGGTGGGCGACGTCCGCCTCGCGCCGCGCGCTGGCGAACACGCGGTGGCCGCGTTCGCGCAGGCCGTGCGCGCAGCAAAGGCCGATGCCCGAGGAGCAGCCGGTGATCAGGATGGACTGGGCGACGGGCATCGCGGGCTCCCTCGGGCGGCGGTGGTGCGTCAGGGCGTGGTGACGAGCGCGCCGGCCTGCAGGCGCGCGAGGACGAAGGCGGCGATCGCCGGCGGCGCGTTGAGGTCGAGCAGCGGCAGCGGGCACGGGCGGTCGAGCGGTGCGTCGCAGGCGACGGCGATGATGTGGTGGTCGTGCGGGAACAGCGGCGGTGCGCCGAGCGCCGGGCGGTGCAGTTCGAGCTTGGGGATCGGCGCCGCCTTGAAGCCTTCGACGAGGATCAGGTCGATGTCGGGGGCGGCGAGCGCGGCGAGGCTCGCGGCGAGCGGCCAGGGTTCGGGCCGGGTGTCGATCAGCGCCGTGCGTCGTCCCGAACACACCAGCACGGCCGCGGCGCCGGCGAGGCGCAGGCGGTGGCTGTCCTTGCCCGGCCGGTCGAGCTCGAGGGCATGGTGGCTGTGCTTGGCGAGCGCGAGCTGCAGCCCGGCCTCGCGCAGCAGCGGGATCAGCGCGCGCAGCAGCGTGGTCTTGCCGGTGCCGCTGCGGGCGGCGATGCCGAGGACGGAGGGCGGCGGGGCTGGCACGGGGGCGGCGCGCGGCGCGGTGTGGAGAGGGGTGCGCAGCTTAGCATCGCGGCGGCGCGACCGCCGCGCATGGTGGAACCGCGGCGCGCGGCGGTACCCTAAGCGCAGGTGAAGGCTTGTGCCGCTACGGAGTCATTCGATGCGTGTCTTGATGGGGGTCGTGCTGACCCTGGGTGTCGCCGCCGCGGTTGCGGCGGAAGGGCCGCGGCCCGACCTCGGCCGCCTGCAGGCCGTGCTCGACGGGCACAAGCCCGACAGCGTCAGCCCCGGCCCGCTGCCGGGCCTGTTCGAGGTGGTCGTCGGCGGGCGCGTGCTCTACCTGAGCGCCGACGGCCGCTACGTGGTGCGCGGCGACGTGATCGACCTCGCCAAGGGGGTCAACCTCACCGAGGAGCGCGGCAACGCGCTGCGCCTCGCGGCGCTCGCCACGGTGCCCGAATCCGAGATGGTGATCTTCGCGCCGTCGGGGCCGGTCCGGCACACGGTGACGGTGTTCACCGACATCGACTGCGGCTACTGCCGCAAGCTGCACAGCGAGATCGAGGCCTACAACCGCTACGGCATCCGCGTGCGCTACCTCGCCTACCCGCGCACCGGGCTCGACGGGGAGTCGTACCACAAGTTCGTGTCGGTGTGGTGTTCGGCCGATCGCAAGGATGCCCTGACCCGCGCCAAGCGGGGCGAGGAGCTGCCGGCGGCGGATTGTCCGAGCCCGATCGCGGCGCAGTACGAACTCGGCAATCGCCTCGGCGTGCAGGGCACGCCGGCGATGGTGCTCGAAACCGGCGAGATGGTGCCCGGCTACGTGCCGGCGGCGCGCCTCGCGATGATGCTCGACGCGCCGCCGGCACGCCCCTGAGCGGGGCGGCCGGGCGGGGGGCTCAGCGGCGCGGGCCACCGCCGTGCTTGAAGCGCTCGCGCACCAGCTCCTCGTCGAGCTGGCCGGAGAAGTACGCGGTTTCCAGCCACATCACGTTGATGACGCCGAACGCGAGGGCCAGTCCCAGCCCGAGTATCCAGGTGAAGTACCACATGCGGGTGTGCCTCAGTAGCTCGTGTGCGTGGTGGCGCGGATCGACTCCACCGTGACCTTGCCGCGCATCACGCGGTAGACCCACGAGGTGTAGAGGACGATCAGCGGCAGGAAGAAGATCGTGGCCCAGAACATGATCTTCAGCGTGTGGTGGCTGGACACCGCGTCCCAGGCCGTGAGGCTGCTGTTGAGGTCGGTGCTCGACGGCATCACGAACGGGAACAGCGAGAAGCCCGCGGTGAGGACCACGCCGCCGACGGCGGCCGAACTGAGGATGAAGGCCGCCACCGGGCGTTCGTCGGCCGACGCGCGCATCGCGCCGAAGGTGCCGCCGAAGGCCATCAGCGGAGCGATCAGCATCCACGGGTGGGCCAGGTAGTTGCCGATCCAGGCCCCGCTTTCGCGCACCACGGTCTTGGCCAGCGGCATGAAGGCGGTGTCGGCGGGCGGCATCGAGGTGATGCGGTAGCCGTCGAGCAGGAACGTGCTCCACACCGCCGCCAGCGCCAGCGCGACGAGCAGGATCTTGCCGCTGAGGGCGATCGCGTCGGTCGCCCGCGCCTGCACCGCGCCCACGGTGCGCAACTGCAGGAAGGTCGCGCCGTGGAAGGTCAGCATCACCAGGCTGATCACGCCGGCGAGCAGTCCGAACGGGTTCAGCAGCTGCCAGAACGAGCCGGTGTAGGTCACGCCCATGGTCTCGGCGTCGAAGTGGAAGGGCACCCCCTGCAGCAGGTTGCCGAAGGCGACGCCGAAGATCACCGGCGGCACCGTGCCGCCGATGAACAGCCCCCAGTCCCAGGCGCCGCGCCAGCGCGGATCCTCGATCTTGCTGCGGTAGTCGAAGCCGACCGGGCGGAAGAACAGCGCGAACAGCGCGAGGATCAGCGCCGCGTAGAAGCCGGAGAACGCCGTCGCGTAGACCAGCGGCCACGCCGCGAAGGTGGCGCCGCCCGCGGTGATGAGCCAGGTCTGGTTGCCTTCCCAGGTCGGGCCGACCGCGTTGATGATGACGCGCCGCTCCTCGTCGGTCTTGCCGAGGAAGGGCAGCAGCGTACCGACGCCCATGTCGAAGCCGTCGGTGATGGCGAAGCCCACCAGCAACAGGCCGACGAAGCCCCACCAGATCAGCTTGAGAGTCTCGTAGTCGAGTTCCACGCCTTTATTCCTTTTGGTTGATGGGCGGCGTCACGAACGCTCGTCGCGCACGCGATCGAGCGGCTTGGCCGGCTGGTGACCCAGATGGGCCGTGCCGCCCCCCGCGTGCAGCCGTTCGAGGTCGTACTTGCCCGTGTGCAGGGCGCTCGGCCCGAGCCGCGCGTACTTGAACATCAGGAACAGCTCGACCGCGAGCAGCAGGGTGTAGAAGGCGATGAACCCGGCCAGGCTGGTGTAGACGTTCGACGCCGGGATGTTCGAAACGCTGAGGAAGGTCGGCAGGATGCCGCTGATGGTCCACGGCTGGCGGCCGAACTCGGCGACGAACCAGCCGGCCTCGATGGCGAGCCACGGCAGCGGGATGCTGTACAGCGCGAGGCGCATCAGCCAGCGCTGCGGGGCGAGGTTGCGTACCGCCAGGAAGTAGAACGAGGCCGAGAAGATGAACAGGAACAGCATGCCGAGCCCGACCATGACGCGGAAGGCCCAGAACATCGGGGCGACTTTCGGGATGGTGTCGGCCGCGGCGTGCTTGATCTGCTCGGGCGTGGCATCGACCACCTTCGCGGTGTACTTCTTCAGCAGCAGCGCGTGGCCGAGGTCGTCCTTGGCGGCTTCGAAGGCCGCGCGCACGTCGGCGCTGGTGTCGCCTGCGCGCAGTTTCTGCAGCGCCGCATAGGCCTTGATGCCGTTGCTGATGCGCTGCTCGTTGTGCTGCTTGATCTCGGCGATGCCTGCGATCGGCTCGTCGACCGAGCGGGTCGCGATCAGGCCCAGCATCCAGGGGATGCGGATCGCGTAGTCGGTGCGCTGCTCCTCCTCGTTCGGAAAGCCGAACGCGGTGATCGCCGCCGGCGGCTCGTGCGTGTGCCATTCGGCCTCGATCGCCGCGAGTTTGGCCTTCTGCACCTCGCCGGCGGTGTAGCCGGATTCGTCGCCGAGCACGATCACCGACAGCGTCGCGGCGAGGCCGAAGCCGGCGGCGATGGCGAAGGAGCGGATGGCGAAGGCGACATCGCGCCCTTTCAGCAGGTAGTACGAACTGACGCCGAGCACGAACATCGATGCCGCGACGTAGCCGGCCGCCACGGTGTGCACGAACTTCACCTGCGCCACCGGGTTGAAGAAGATCTCGGCGAAGCTCGTCAGCTCCATGCGCATGGTCGCGAAGTTGAATTCGGCGCCGACCGGGTTGTTCATCCAGCCGTTGGCGACCAGGATCCACAGCGCGGACAGGTTCGAGCCGAGCGCGACCAGGAAGGTGACCGCCAGGTGCTGGACCTTCGGCAGGCGATCCCAGCCGAAGAAGAACAGGCCGACGAAGGTCGATTCGAGGAAGAAGGCCATCAGGCCCTCGATCGCCAGCGGCACCCCAAAGATGTCGCCGACGTAGTGCGAGTAGTACGCCCAGTTGGTGCCGAACTGGAATTCGAGCGTGATGCCGGTGGTCACGCCCATGGCGAAGTTGATCGCGAACAACTTGCCCCAGAACCGCGTCATGTCCTTGTAGATCTCGCGGCCGGTCATCACGTAGACCGACTCCATGATGACGAGGATCCACGAGAGGCCGAGCGTGAGCGGCACGAACA
Source organism: Plasticicumulans lactativorans (assembly GCF_004341245.1). Taxonomy (GTDB): domain Bacteria; phylum Pseudomonadota; class Gammaproteobacteria; order Competibacterales; family Competibacteraceae; genus Plasticicumulans_A; species Plasticicumulans_A lactativorans. The sequence continues at coordinate 119,704 of NZ_SLWY01000016.1, forward strand.
GGAAGTGATACATCGCCGTGATGGCGAACTGCAGGCGCGATACGTTAACGAGATCCATGTCGGGAAGCATCATCGTCCTCCTCTTGTGACGTTGGGGGTGGCGCGACGGCATACACGGCGCGGCCGATATCCGGCCCATCCAGGTGTGCGTCTTGCGGGTTCGAAAACCACGTCTTCCAGATGAAGCCGATCGCGATCGTCTTGACGATCAGGATCAGCGTGATCTCGCGTTTCAGATTCGGGCGTCGCAGCGGTGGCAGGCGGCGCGCGTCAGGGGGGTGGTCCATTTCAGCGATAGTCCTCCGGCGACAGGTGGAATTTGCGCAGCTTGTCGTAGAGCGTGTTCTTCGCCAGGCCGAGCGCCTCACTGGCGGCGGCGACCTGTCCCTGGTGCTGACGCAGATGTTCCTGGATCAGCGAACGTTCGAAGCGTTCGACCTGCTCCGCGAGCGTGGCCGAGGTGAGCCCCGGCGGTTGCAGCAGCGGGAACTTGTCGCCCAGCAGCTTGAGCACGAAGCGGTCGGCGACGTTGCGCAGCTCGCGCACGTTGCCGGGCCACGCGTACGCCATCAGGGCACCGAGCTGGCTGCTCGACACGATCGGCGCGGGACGCTCGTAGCGGCTCGCCGCCTGCAGCACGAAATGCTCGAACAGCAGCGGGATGTCCTCGCGGCGCTCGCGCAGCGGCGGCAGTTCGATGACGACGACGTTCAGCCGGTAGTACAGGTCCTTGCGGAACCTGCCCTCGGCCGAGAGCCGGGCGAGGTCCTCCTTGCTGGCGGCGACGAAACGGCAGTCCACCGCGATCGGCTCGTTCGAGCCGAGCCGTTCGACCCTGCGCTCCTGCAGCACGCGCAGAAGCTTCACCTGCATCGACAGCGGCATGCTCTCGATCTCGTCGAGAAACAGCGTGCCGCGGTGGGCGTATTCGATCTTGCCCACGCGGCTGCGCATGGCGCCGGTGAAGGAGCCCGTTTCGTGGCCGAAGATCTCGCTGTCGAACAGCGTCTCCGGCAGTCCGCCGCAGTTGAGGGCAACGAACTTGTTCTGCCGGCGGTTGCTGTGCTCGTGCAGGCAGCGCGCGACCAGTTCCTTGCCGGTGCCGGTTTCGCCGTAGATCAGGACGTCGGCGGAGGTGTCGGCGACGTCGAGGATCATGCGGCGCAGTTGTTCGATCGCGGGGGAACGGCCGAGGATGTCCGCTTCGATGCCGCGCCAGTCATCGAGCTTGGCGCGCAGCGCCTGGACCTCCAGGGTTAGCTGGCGCTTCTCGATCGCCCGTTCCACCACTTCGACCAGGTGCGCGGCGGAGAACGGTTTTTCGATGAAGTCGTAGGCGCCCTGGCGCATCGCCTGCACCGCCATCGCGATGTCGCCGTGGCCGGTGACCAGGATGACCGGCAGTTGCGGGTCGACCGCCATCACGTGGCGGAGGAAATCGAGCCCGGTGCTGCCCGGCAGTTTCACGTCGCTGACGCATACACAGCGGCTGCCGGGGACGATCCGCTGCCTGGCCTTCTCGGCCGCATCGAAGGCGTCGACCGTGAAGCCGGCGAGTCGCAGGGATTGGGCAGCGGCCTCGCGCACATCGGCATCGTCCTCGACGAGCAGTACGGTTATCGGCTCATTCATGCAGTTCATCCGTACCTGGGCCCCTGCGAGGCGATCCGCTCCGGCTCCGGGCCGGATGCCGCCACGGGCGATGGTCCGCACCGGCCGCGAGGGTTCCCGAGTACATCGCCGGATGCGGTCCGTTCGACCGCCTCCGGGCACGCGTCGCGAAGGCAAACGCCACCCACCCCGCGCGAGCACACAGCTTCGCGCAGGCGTTTTTCTGCAAGATTTCTTGTTCGGGGTCGTGTGTTACTGCCGTCTTGCGCGGTCCGGTCCGCGCGGATGGAGTCCGGGCCCCCGGGGCTCCGCTGGCGCGTTGCCCCGGGGGAAACCCCGCTGCCGCGCTGCGGCAGCGGGGCGCTCCGGCGAGCCGGGTGCCCGGCTCAGCGCTCGATGGCGAGCGCGACCCCCATGCCACCGCCGATACACAGCGAGGCGAGACCGCGCTTGGCGTCGCGGCGGACCATCTCGTGGATCAGCGTCACCAGGACGCGGCAGCCCGAGGCGCCGATCGGGTGGCCGATGGCGATCGCGCCGCCGTTGACGTTGATGCGGCTGGTGTCCCACTCCATCTGCTTGTTGACCGCGATGGCCTGGGCGGCGAAGGCCTCGTTGATCTCCATCAGATCGATGTCGGCCGGGGTCCAGCCGGCCTTCTTCAGGCACAGCTGGGAGGCGGGGACCGGGCCCATGCCCATGATCGTCGGGTCGAGGCCGGCCGAGGCGTAGGCACGGATGCGGGCGAGCGGGGTCAGGCCGAGTTCGGCGGCCTTCTTCTCCGACATCATCACCACGGCGGCGGCGCCGTCGTTGATGCCCGAAGCGTTGCCGGCGGTCACCGTACCGTCCTTGGCGAAGGCGGGACGCAGGCTCTGCAGGCTCTCGAGCGTGACGCCGTGCTTGACGTACTCGTCGCTGTCGAACACCACGGTGCCCTTGCGGCTCGCGATCTCGATGGGGACGATCTCGTCCTTGAACTTGCCGGCCTTCTGCGCCGCCTCGGCCTTGTTCTGCGAGGCGCAGGCGAACACGTCCTGCTCTTCGCGGGTGATGCCGTACTTGCGGGCGACGTTCTCCGCGGTCGTGCCCATGTGGTACTGGTTGTACACGTCCCACAGGCCGTCGGTGATCATGGTGTCGACGAGCTTGGCGTCGCCCATGCGGAAGCCGTCACGCGAGTTGGGCAGCACGTGCGCCGAGGCGCTCATGTTCTCCTGCCCGCCGGCGATGACGATCTGGGCGTCGCCGCACTTGATGGCCTGCGCCGCCAGGTGCGTGGCCTTCAGGCCCGAACCGCAGACCTTGCCGATGGTCATGGCTGGCACCATGTCGTGCAGGCCGCCGCGGATCAGCGCCTGACGGGCCGGATTCTGGCCGCAGCCGGCGGTCAGCACCTGGCCCAGGATCACTTCGCTCACCTGGTCCGGAGCGAGGCCCGTCTTGGCCATCAGGGCTTTGATGACTTGCGCCCCCAGGTCGGAAGCAGCGATCTTCGCCAGGCTGCCACCGAACTTGCCCACCGCAGTACGCGCCGCGGCAACGATAACGACGTCTTCCATCTTCAGTCTCCGTCAACAGGTTGTCAGACAGTTACACACACCATGCGCGCCACCCGGGCCGCGCGTCGAACGGCTCAATGCAGTTTGACGTGCGGCTCGGTGCGGCGCGTGATCAACCTGGCGGCGGTGTCCAGGCTGACCTTCCAGAAGCCGTGCAAGGCAAGCTCGTGCATCTTGTACAGCGACAGGTACATCATCCGCGCGAAATGGCCGTCGAGCCAGAGGTTGCCGCCGACCAGGTTGCCCATCAGGTTGCCCACGGTGCTGTACTTGCCGAGGGACACGAGGGAGCCGAAGTCGCGGTAACGCCATTCCTTGACTTCCTGGCCGGCGATGCGGTTCTTGATCTGCTTCAGCAGGTGCGAGGCCTGCTGGTGCGCCGCCTGAGCCCGCGGCGGCACGAGTTTGCCTTCCTGGCCGACCCACGGGCACGCGGCGCAGTCGCCGATCGCGAAGATGCTGTCGTCGCGCGTGGTCTGCAGGGTCGGCTTCACCACGAGCTGATTGATGCGGTTGGTTTCGAGCCCGTCGATGTCCTTCAGGAACTCGGGGGCCTTGACGCCGGCGGCCCAGACCACCAGCTCGGCGGGAATCACCTCGCCGCCGGCGAGGAGCACGCCGCTGGGCAGCACCTCGGCCACCCGGGCCGAGGTGCGCACCTGCACGTCCAGCCCGCGCAGGAGTCCGCTGGCGCCTTCCGACAGGCGCGGCGGCAGCGCCGGGAGGATGCGGTCGGCGGCTTCGATCAGGATGATCTTGATGTCCTTCTCCGGATCGATGCGATCCAGCCCGTAGGAGACGAGGCTGCGCGTCGTCTTGTGCAGCTCGGCGGCGAGCTCGACGCCGGTGGCACCGGCACCGATGATCGCCACCTTGAGTTGTTCGGGGCGCAGCGGGTCGTGCTGGGCATGCGCCCGGATGCAGGCGTTGACCAGGCGCCGGTGGAAGCGCGCGGCCTGCACCGGGGTTTCCAGCGAAATCGCGTTGTCCTTGACGCCGGGGGTGCCGAAGTCGTTGGTCAGGCTGCCGATCGAGATCACCAGCGTGTCGTAGCCGAACACGCGCTGCGGCGTCACCTGGTCGCCGTCCTCGTCGATGAACGGCGCCACGTGCACCTCGCGGCGTGCGCGGTCGAGGCCGATCATCTCGCCGATGCGGTAGCGGAAACCGTGCCAGTGCGACTGGGCGAGATAGTTGGTCTCGTAGGTGCCCAGATCCATGCTGCCGGCAGCGATCTCGTGCAGGTGCGGCTTCCAGAAATGCGTGCGCGCCTTCTCGATCAGGGTCACGGAGGCCTTTCCGCGCTTGCCCAGCGTGTCTCCGAGGCGCGTGGCCAGCTCGAGGCCGCCTGCGCCACCGCCGACGATCACGATGCGGTGCAGACCCGAAGGGGGATCCTGGTTCAAATCCGTCGTGCTCGATGTTTCCTGCATGTTACTCGCCTTCCGCTTGGTTGTCATGGGGGGATGGCACGCATCATGCCGCCCCCCCCGTTAACGTGTGATTGCCGGGAAGGAGTGGGTGGTTTCCGCGACCCGACCTTCAGCCGGTCAGGCCGAAGTGGCTCCCGGCGGTAAGGTCCTGCCACCGTGGGTGTCCATCTCGGCCACCTGCGTGTCGAGGATGAGTTCCGGCTCCTCGGCTTCGACGTCCGTTTCGTTGTTCAGCACCTTGGTCATGCGCTCGGTGTCGAGCGCGTTGCACCACTTCGCCACCACCACCGTGGCGACGCCGTTGCCGATGATGTTGGTCAGCGCGCGCGCTTCCGACATGAAGCGGTCGATGCCCAGGATCAGCGCCAGGCCGGCCACCGGCACGTTGCCGACCGCCGAGAGCGTGGCCGCGAGCACGATGAAGCCGCTGCCGGTGACGCCGGCGGCGCCCTTGGAGGTCAGCAGCAGCACGCCGAGCAGGGTGAGCTGATGGCCGATGTCCAGCGGCGTGTTGGTGGCCTGGGCGATGAACACCGCCGCCATGGTCAGGTAGATCGCGGTGCCGTCGAGGTTGAACGAGTAGCCGGTCGGGATCACCAGGCCGACCACCGATTTCTGCGCCCCCAGGTTCTCCAGCTTGGCCATGATGCGCGGCAGCGCCGATTCCGACGACGAGGTGCCGAGCACCAGGAACAGCTCTTCCTTGATGTACTTGATGAACTTGACGACGCTGAAGCCGTGCAGGCGGGCGACGATGCCCAGGATCACCAGGATGAACACCAGGCAGGTGGCGTAGAAGGTCGCCATCAGGCTCGCCAGTTGCGCGAGCGAACTCACGCCGTGCTTGCCGATGGTGAAGGCCATCGCGCCGAAGGCGCCGATCGGTGCGACCTTCATGATGTAGCCGACGATGCCGAACAGCACGTGCGACAGGCGCTCGATGAAGTCGAACACCGGCTTGCCCTTGGGGCCGAAGGCGTGCAGCGCGAAGCCGAACAGCAGCGAGAAGAACAGCACCTGCAGCATGTCGCCCTTGGCGAAGGCGTCCACCACGCTGTACGGGATGATGTTCAGCAGGAAGTCCGTGGTCGTCTGCATCTTCCCGGGGCCGGTGTACTGCGCGATCGCCTTGGTGTCGAGCGTGCTCGGGTCGACGTTCATGCCGACGCCGGGCTGCACCACGTTGACGATGATCAGGCCGATGATCAGCGCGATCGTGCTCATGACCTCGAAGTAGAGCACCGCGTACCCGCCGACCTTGCCGACCTTCTTCATGTCCTCCATGCCGGCGATGCCGACCACGATGGTGCAGAAGATGATCGGCGCGATGATCATCTTGATCAGCTTGATGAAGCCGTCACCGAGCGGCTTCATCGCCCCGCCGAGCTCGGGGTTGAAGTGACCTAGGGCAATGCCGATGGCGATCGCGATCAGCACCTGTATGTACAAGCTCTTGTAAAACGGCTTCTTTCCCATGGACCCTCACCTCTGCAAGCGTTTTACGACGCACTCCCCCGGCCCGCTGCCGTAGCCGTTGACGGCACGGCGCGGACCGGAAGGCGCAGGCATGGGGCGACGGCGGCGGCCTCCGGCCGCGCGGCCGTCGCGCCCGAGCTCATCGGCTGATGCCTCAGCTCTTGTCGTGCCTCGCCCCGGCGTCCACCGCGGCGAGCGCGGTCATGTTGACCAGGCGCCGGACGGTGGACGAGGGGGTGAGGATGTGCACCGGCTTGGCCGCGCCGAGCAGGATGCCGCCCACCGTGATGCCGCTGCCGGCACCGATGCGCAGCAGGTTGAAGGCGATGTTGGCGGCGTCGACGTTCGGCATCACCAGCAGGTTGGCCTCGCTCTTCAGCTCCGCGTCCGGGAACACGTCGCTGCGGATCGTCGGCGACAGCGCCGCATCGCCGCGCATCTCGCCTTCCACCGCCAGGCCCGGTGCGCGGGCGCGGATCAGTTCCAGCGCGTCGCGCATCTTCTGCGCCGACGGTGCATCGGAGCTGCCGAAGCTCGAATGCGACAGCAGCGCGACGCTCGGCGACAGGCCGAAGCGCTGCACCATCTCGGCGGCGAGCACGGTCATCTCGGCGATCTGCTCGGCGCTCGGATCGAGGTTGACGTGGGTGTCGCAGATGAAGAGCTGGCGGCCCGGCAGGATCAGCATCTGCATCGCCGCGAGGGTGTTCACCCCCTCACGCATGCCGATCACGTCGCGCACGTACTTCAGGTGGTCGGTGTAGGTGCCGTGGGTGCCGCACAGCATCGCGTCGGCTTCGCCATTGTGGACCAGCATCGCGCCGATCAGCGTCGGACGGGTGCGCATGTCCTCCTTGGCCTGCGCGCGCGACACGCCCTTGCGCTTCATCAGTTCGTAGTAGCCGCTCCACGCCGCGTGGTAGCGACGGTCGTCGAGCACGTTGACGCACTCGCAGTTGTCGCCGAGGCGCAGGCGCAGGCCGAAGCTCTCGATGCGCGCCGCGATCACGTCCTCGCGTCCGATCAGCATCGGCCGCGCCAGCCCTTCGTCCACCACCACCTGCGCCGCGCGCAGCACGCGCTCGTCCTCGCCCTCGGCGTAGACCACCCGCTTCGGCGTGCTCTTGGCGGTGTCGAACACCACCTCCATGCTGCTGCCGGACTGGTAGACGAAGCGCGACAGCTTCTGCCGGTACGCTTCCAGGTTCTCGATCGGGCGCGTCGCCACGCCGCTGTCCATCGCCGCCTTGGCCACCGCCGGGCAGATCCGCTCGATCAGGCGCGGATCGAAGGGCTTGGGGATCAGGTACTCGGGGCCGAACCTCAGGCCGGCGGCGCCGTAGGCGTTCGCCACCATGTCCGGGATCTCGGCATGGGTGAGCTCGGCGAGCGCGCGCACCGTCGCGAGCTTCATCTCCTCGTTGATCGTGGTGGCGCCGACGTCGAGCGCACCGCGGAAGATGAAGGGGAAGCAGAGGACGTTGTTGACCTGGTTCGGGTAGTCCGAGCGCCCGGTGCCGATGATCGCGTCGGGCCGCACGGCCTTGGCTTCCTCGGGCATGATTTCCGGCGTCGGGTTGGCGCCATCGCGAGGATCAGCGGGTTCGGCGCCATCTTCGCGACCATCTCCGGCTTCAGCACGCCGCCGGCCGACAGGCCGAGGAAGACGTCGGCGTCGGGGATCACGTCGGCGAGCGTGCGTGCGCTGGTGTCCTGCGCGTAGCGGGCCTTGTTCTCGTCCATGCCCTCGGTGCGGCCCAGGTAGACCACGCCCTTGCCGTCGGTGACGAAGATGTGCTCCTTCTTCAGGCCGAGGCTGACCAGCAGGTCGGTGCAGGCCAGCGCCGCGGCGCCGGCGCCCGACACCACCATCTTCACGCTGCCGATGTCCTTGCCGACCAGCGTCAGGCCGTTCAGCACCGCGGCGGCGGCGACGATCGCGGTGCCGTGCTGGTCGTCATGGAACACCGGGATGCTCATGCGCTCGCGCAGCTTCTTCTCGATGTAGAAGCACTCCGGCGCCTTGATGTCCTCGAGGTTGATGCCGCCGAAGGTCGGTTCGAGGCTGGCGATGATCTCGACCAGCTTGTCCGGGTCGGTTTCGTTGATCTCGATGTCGAAGACGTCGATATCGGCGAACTTCTTGAAGAGGCAGCCCTTGCCTTCCATCACCGGCTTGCCGGCGAGGGCGCCGATGTTGCCGAGCCCGAGCACCGCGGTGCCGTTGGTGACCACGGCGACGAGGTTGCCGCGCGAGGTGTAAAGCGCCGCCGTGCTGGGGTCAGCCTGGATGGCCAGGCAGGGTTCCGCCACGCCCGGCGAGTAGGCCAGCGCGAGGTCGCGCTGGGTGGCCATCGCCTTGGTCGGCGTCACCGAGATTTTTCCCGGCTTGGGGAACTGGTGGTATTCCAGGGCCGCGTCGCGCAGTGAGTCGCTCATTTGTTTAGGACCTCCCAGGGTCTGTCTTTTTAGTGACGTCAGGGGTGAGACTGCTTACTTCTTCTTCTGGGGCGGCAGGTCGGTGCAGGCGCCCTCGAAGACTTCGGCGGCCATGCCGACGCTCTCGCCAAGTGTCGGGTGCGGGTGGATGGTCTTGCCGATGTCGGTCGGATCGGCCCCCATCTCCACCGCCAGGCACACCTCGCCGATCAGGTCCCCGGCGTGCGTGCCGACGATGCCCCCGCCGATGCAGCGGTGCGTGGCCTCGTCAAACAGCAGTTTGGTGAAGCCCTCGTCGCGCCCGTTGGCGATCGCCCGTCCCGAGGCCGCCCACGGGAACACCGCCTTGCCGTACTTGATGCCCTCGGCCTTGCA
>NZ_SLWY01000017.1 GCF_004341245.1 Plasticicumulans lactativorans
TCAAATCCATCCGCTGTCTGCGATGACATGGCTATCAACCTCCGGCGGTTCTTTTGATAACCATAGTTTATTAAAAAGCTAAGCAGAGATCAGTAGTAGCGCTGGCGTTCAGGTGCGTTTGACGCGAGCAACGGGTCAAGCGTCACCTGCAACGCTTTGTTCGATATCGGCCGCCGTTTTAGTTAGTTGCCCATATTTGCCCCTCATCCGATCACATGCATCTCGGACCTTTCTCTTAATCACATAATCTTGAGCGCCTTCGTTTTCCTTACGAATGCGGTCAGCCAGATCTAATAGCTCCACGGGCAAATATGCGGAAAAATCCAGATCAAGCAGTATTGGCAATAATTGCTCATGAGTTCGTGCCAATTTTGTTCTTGCCGGTCCAAACGACAGCGAATTAAGCAAAAAGTCCAATGACATTAGCGGCGACACAGACTTATCTTTCAGTTCTTCCTTCAAGCTTTTTCGAATTTTCCATGCAACACTATCTATTGTAAGCCACCAATGCTTATATCCTAACTCGGATGATTGCTCGCTCTTACGAAGCCCCACAATTCCAAGATAACTTTCCACATCGTGCCTAATAAGAATATCAATGGTCCCGCCAAGACTTACACTTTCATCGTTACCGCCCCTCCGTTCGTCATGAGCCTTTCGCCACAAACGCTCAGTCGCATAGCGCAGTTCATTATCGACAGCCCGTGCGTGTTCTGCCAGTGACTCCACTTGAATACCATAATTAGCGAAAAGATAATCACTAATATCATCCTCTGGTCGCTCATGACCTCGAAAAATCTCTGCCGCGGAACGAAAACCAGACGGTGAACAACCCATCTGAATGTAATTTTTATAGAGATACGGAATACGCCCTTTCCATTCACCAAGAGAGTACGTAGAACATGTTTGCGACACGCGAATATGGCTCAAAAGCTCCTGAACTACACCGTCTGTAACTCGAAGCTCAACGCCCGCCCCTTTTAGATTATTTATTGCTGATGTGTATCGTTTGTTACCTTGCTCGGCAAAGAATGATTCAGCTAGGAGAGGAAGGACAATTGTTGTATCGAGCCATATCTTTCCGTGTCCAAAGATCTTTTTTGTAGCCTTTTGTACATCTGGAGTTTCACGCAAGAACGAAAACAACGTATAGGAGTCAGATAGTTTGCGCAAATGAGACTGCACATTATCGTTTTTTGACGCACAGAGCCTAGCTATTACATTCAGCGCAACATCAGGAAACAGTTCTAAATTCACGGATCCGTTTGGGTGTGCGGACAAGTCAGAATAGACCGTGTTATAAAGAAGATCTCTGTCTACAACAGCAACTTCCCCAGCGGCCACAGAAGCCGCAAAGACCTCGCCAGTCTTGAGTAGGAAACTATCAAGAACCCGTACAACCCTGTTCCGGTAGTCCCGCAACTTCGCTGCAAAGTTCGGATCACTGCCCAATTCAATTGAAACAAGTCGTTCTACTTCATCAATAAAATCAGTCTCTTGATTTTCAGTTAAAACGAGTCGATCCTGAAGCCGAACAATTTCTTCGTGTGCTAAGCAGAACTCGTCGTGCGCCTGCCAATGTCGGACTTTTTTCTTCGTTAATCGCCTAAGCGCCGCATCCACCTGCGTCGAAACCTCATCTTCGGCAGACGACGTTAAGTAACCAGTTATAGCTTCATGGACAGCGCGCCGTACCATCCTCCTATCTGAATTCGTATTCCTAAGCGCGGATAACACCAAAGCCTCATAGACTATCTTGCTTAACCCTTTGTCGGTATTTTCATCTTCCCACTGCATAGCCAAGTAGATCAGCGCAGCCTTTGACTCGATAGTTGTCAATGACGGTCTGTTTTGCTCAATTATTTTTTGTCCATCAAGCAGTGGTATCGCGACGACCTGAGAAAATGCTTTGGCCGCTGAATATTTGTTATCATCCAAATCTATTCGCTCAGAGAACCAAGAAAGGTCTCTAATATCCAGCGACAAACCTTGCTTTATACTTTCGCTTTTTATTTTGTCTCCACTTGCACCGATCTTTCTGTTCGTTGTGTACACCAGCACTTGAACAGTCGGAAACTCTTCCTTTAATCGCTTAATAGTTTTTCGAATTTTTTGCCCCCAGTCTTTCGACACAGAGTACTGAGCGACAACAGAGGGAAATCCTGCTGGCGAAAACAATTCTGAGTCTCTGCCACCATCCCCTGTTGGATTGGCCATTGTTCGTAGTTCGGGAAATTCGCTTGCCAAGAACCGCGAACTTAGCTCCTCAAAATGTTCCCAATCGGAAGATCGAGCGTGTTCGAGCGCGAAAACAAAAAGCTGTGAATTCATTCGTAACTCCCTAATTTACGACCTCTTGCCGAACTACAATTAGACGCCTCATTGGCCGCCTAATCACACCTCGGTCATGGGATGTTTCTGATAAAGTAGATGTCAATCATCCACTTGGCAAGACTACGCTCAGAGGTACTTTCTTGTGTTAGGCGGACCGGATCGCCGCACTATTTTTTATTGCGGTGGTCCGCCCGTCTAACACCCGCTTTCGATGTGCCATAAAATACATAACATTCAATATGTTATCGACTCATGAAGAATCGTTATGCGGACCGCATTTGCAGGCGCACCCCCGGCCTGCCGCGGTCCGCAAGACGGTCCTGCATCCAGCCTTACCGCTTCCACGGTGTTTCAAAAGCACCCTCACCCCTGCCCCTCTCCCAGGGGGAGAGGGGTTCTTGCTTTACGTCGCAGGGGTGCGTTTCTGCGCTTCGGGCGTTCGCATCGGCGGTAAGCAGGCCAAGGTTTTTCCCCTGTGCGTCGTGCGCCGCTTTCATGCGCGTGACCGAATGAACACCATGGGCCCGCTCATGCCCCCTCCCCGCTCCCCCCGTCCCGACCTACAGCCATGGCCGCCGCGCATCGCGCAGCCACGGCGCACGGGTGAGCGCCGCCGGAACCGCTCCGCCGCGTGGTCTACCTTTGCTGGTCAGGGGCGCTGCGGAGTGCGTCCGGCCGGTCGGGGAGCGAGGGCCCCGGCAGGCACAGCAGGCGGCGGGGGGCCGCATCACACTTATAACGACCTGAGGAGATCGCCATGCCCATGCCATTGCGTGCACTCACGCTCGCGGGCGCCCTGCTCGCGAGTGCCGGCGCTCACGCCACGCTGCTCAACTTCACCGCGCCGCTCGGGCTGAGCGGCGCGCAGGAGGTGCCGCCGAAGGCGACGCCGGCCAGCGGCAGCGGGTCGGCCGTCTACGACACCGACACCCTGCTGCTCAGCGTCGACCTGAGCTGGAGCGGCCTGCTCGCCACGCCCGGCGCGGCGCACATCCACTGCTGCTCGGGGCCGGGCGTGAACAGTTCGGTGGCGATCGACTTCGTGCCGGCGAGCTTCCCCGCGACCACCAGCGGGACGTTCTCGCACGTGTTCGATCTCGATGCCGCCGGCAGCTTCGGCGGCGGCTTCCTGACGAGCTTCGGCGGTAACGTCGATGCCGCGCGCGCGGCCGTCGTCGCCGGCCTGCGCGCGGGCCAGGCGTACTTCAACATCCACACCTCGGTGTACCCGGGCGGCGAGATTCGCGGCGACATCGTCGAGATTCCGGCGCCGGCGACGCTCGCGCTGCTCGGCCTCGGCGTCGCCGCCACGCTGGCGCGGCGCCGGCCGGGCGCCTGAGGGAGCCGCGACGGTGATCGCGTTCGCGCTGCCGGGCCTCGTCCGCCGCTTCGCCGCGGCGCGCGGCCGCGGCTGCGGGCCGGCTCGGTTCGCGGCGCTCGCCGGGGCGATCTACGTGCTCGGCTGCGCCGGCTGGCTGCTGCGCGGGCGCGACGCCGCGCCGCACGACGACTGAACGGCGCCGACGGCGCACACACGGACAGGAACGGGCCATGAGCGTCAGCGCCTCGATCTACGACCACATCCGCCGGCCGGACGTCGAGGCGTTCCGCGAAGCGGCGCGCCGCTTCGCGGTGCACCTCCTGGTGCGGCGCACCAACCCGGCCTCGCTGCCCTACGTCGGCCGCGACGGCTACGTGCCGAAGCCGATCGACTGCAAGCCGAAGACCGCCGACCGCGACGTGGTGCTGCCGTCGGGGCTCGTCGTGCGCTGCGCCGGGCTGGTGGTGGACCCGATGCTGCCGGGCTTCGACAAGGCGTTCCGGCCCGAGAAGGTCGGCAAGGCGCAGGAGGAGTGGCGCCGCTTCGCGCTGAAGCACGGGCTGTGGGACAAGGCACGCTACACCGGCACGCTGCGCCCGCGCCCCGGCAACCTGTCGTCGGGCAAGGCCTACCTGGGTGGGTCGAGCCTCGGCAGCGAGGACGGACGCATCGGCTTCACGCTCGACCGCGGCGGCGTGTACCTGGTGCAGGCCGACCCGACGCACCTGCACTACGGCTGCCTGATGTTCTGCCCGCTGAACCTGCGCGCGTTCCCGCGCGATGCCCGGGCGGCGATCGAGCTGCTCGCGACGCGCCCCGGCAACGGCTACATCCACGGCGACTACGACCTGTTCGGCATCGTCCCAGCGGCGATGCCGGCGTTCAAGACGGTGCACCAGGCCATCCTCTACGGTGTCGAGAACACCTTCGGGCCGCGCGCGCGGGAGATCGCCGACTTCCTCAACGCGCGCTTCCACGCGCCGATGGTGCAGCACGGCGCGCAGGAGGACACGACGATGGAGACCGGCGCCGACGAGCACCTCGACGTGTTCTGGGCCGACGGCACGCTCGGCGAGGCGCGCGGGCGCGCGGCGATCGAGAAGCTCTACGCGGTCGACTTCGCCGGCCGCAGGACCGGCCCGCAGAGCAGCGGGCTCGTGCACTGAACGCAGCCCCCCACCCCCGGCGAGCTCCCGACCATGCACGAACTGCAGAAATTCATCTCGGGCTTCCTGAAGTTCCAGGAGAACTACTTCGGCGAGGACGGGCTGTTCGAGCGCCTGAAGCTCCACGAGGGGCAGCACCCGACGACGCTGCTGATCGGCTGCTGCGATTCGCGCGTCGACCCGGCGCTGCTGACCGGCTGCGACCCGGGCGACCTCTTCGTGGTGCGCAACGTCGCCAACCTGGTGCCGACCTGCACCCCCGACGCACCGCCCGGCGTCAGCTCGGCGATCGAGTTCGCGGTGTGCGGGCTGGAGGTCGAGCGCGTGATCGTGCTCGGGCACGCGCGCTGCGGCGGCATCCGCGCGCTGCTGCAGGGCCAGGTGGTGGCGCCCGACACCGACTTCCTCGGCCGCTGGATGCGCTTCGCCGCACCGGCCAAGGCCAAGGTGCAGCGCGAACTGGCGCACCGGCCCGAGGCCGACCAGCAGCGCGCCTGCGAGCTCGCGAGCATCCTGCTGTCGCTCGACAACCTGCTGAGCTACCCGTGGATTCGCACGCGGGTCGAGGCCGGGCGGCTGACGCTGCACGGCTGGTACTTCGACATCGAGGCCGGCGCACTGCTGGCGTACTCGCCGCGGCGGCAGGAGTTCCTGCCGCTGGTGTGTCCGCTCGACCCGGCGGCGCGCGCACCGCGCTGAAGCGGGTATGCTGCGCCGCCCCAGAGCGCTACCGGAACACTGCTCCCATGACCATCACCGTCAACGGCGTCGAGATCCCGCTGCACGCGATCCACACCGAGATGCAGCACCACCCCGCGCCGTCGCGCGAACAGGCCGAGCACCAGGCCGCGGTGGCGCTGGTGCTGCGCGAACTGATGCTGCAGGAGGCGCACCGGCTCGGCGTCGAGCCCAGGGCCGACACCGGCGCCGATGCCGAGGATGCGCTGATCGCCGCGCTGGTCGAGCGCGAGGTGGCGCTGCCGGAGCCCGACGAGTCGGCCTGCCGGCGCTACTACGACGCCAACCCGGCGCGCTTTCGCGCACCCGACCTGTTCGAGGTCGCGCACATCCTGTTCGTCGCCAAGCCCGAGGTGCCCGAGGAGCGCGCCGCCGCCAGGGCCAAGGCCGAGGCGACGCTCACCGAGCTGCGCGCGACGCCCGAGCGCTTCGCCGAACTCGCCGCGCTGCGCTCCGACTGCCCGTCGAAGGTGATGGGCGGCAACCTCGGCCAGCTCAGCCAGGGACAGACGGTGCCCGAGTTCGAGCACGCGCTCATGCGGATGGCGGACGGCGAGCTGCGCGCCGAACCGGTCGAGACCCGCTTCGGCTTCCACGTGGTGCGCCTGCACCGGCGCATCATCGGCGATCCGCGTCCGTACGAGGACGTGCGCGAGGGCGTGGCGCAGTACCTGCGCGAGGCGGTGCGCCACACCGCGCTGCGCCAGTACCTGCAGATCCTGGTCGGCCGCGCCGACATCCAGGGCATCACGCTCGAAGGCAGCCCCTCGCCGCTGGTGCAGTGAGGCCGGCGCGTCAGCCGTCTTCTTCAGGCGCGGCGCAGGCGGCAGCGGCGCACGCGTCGTCGTTGCGCCAGATCAGCGCCTCGTAGGCGCCGAGGCGAGCGTCGAGCACGCGCCAGGCGCAGCCGCGTTCGAGCAGGTGCGCGTACAGCGGATGCGGCTCGCGGCGGTGGCGCAGGCGCAGGTACTCGCCGCGCCCGAGCGCATCGACCGCGTCGAGCGCGGCGAACAGCGGCTCGGGCGCTTCGAGCGCGCTGACGTCGAGCAGGCGTTCGCGGGCGGCGCTCATCGGCGCGACCCCGCGGCGGGGCCGGGCGACGGCACGCGCGCGGCGGCGCGGCGGCGTGCTGCAAGCGGGCGGGAGACATGCGGGTTCATCGTGGGCCCTCCTCCTGCGCGGCGGCGCTGCGGCCGATTCTGGGCGGCGCGCCCGTGCGCGCCTTGCGCTGGGTCAAGCGCCCTCGTCGCTGCGCCGGCGCTGCGCTAACGTCAACCAATCCGGCCGCGCGGTCGCCACCCCCCGAGCCCCCGCCATGCAGCACGCCCTCGCCTCCGCGGCGCTCGACGCCCTGATCCGCTCCAACTACCTGTTCGTGCCGTTCGACGACGCCCAGTTCGCGCAGATCCGCGCCGGCATGCGCGTGCTGCGCCTCGACGAGAACCAGCGCCTGTTCGACGCTGGCCAGCCGGCGGAGCGCTTCTTCCTGGTCGCGAGCGGCAAGATCAAGCTCTATCGCGTGTCGCTCGACGGCAACGAGAAGGTGGTCGAGATCGCCGGCCCCGGCCAGACCTTCGCCGAGGCGGTGATGTTCATGCAGCGGCACGACTACCCGGTGAGCACCAGCGCGCTGGAGCCGAGCGAGGTGTGCTCGTTCGACAGCCGCGTCTTCCTCGACCTGCTGCGCGGCTCCACGCGGCTGTGCTTCTCGCTGCTCGGCGACCTCAGCATGCGCCTGCACGCACGCCTGAACGAGATCGAGCACCTGACGCTGCAGAACGCGAGCTTCCGCGTCGTGCACTACCTCGACGAGCAGATCGCGCAGACCCCCGACGGCCGCCACGTGATCGACCTGTCGACGCCGAAGAACGTCATCGCCTCGCGCGTCTCGATCAAGCCCGAGACCTTCTCGCGCATCCTGCGCGCGCTCGCCGACGAGGGGATCATCCGCATCGACGGCAAGCACATCGAGGTGCTCGACCCCGCGCGCCTGCGCCACTACGGCACCTGAGGCGCGCGCCCCTGCCGGGCCAGCCCCGCCCGGCATACCTCCTTCGCGCCGGTGCGGCTTGATCCACCTCAAGCCGCACCACGATGCGGCAAATAAACTGGCGGCATCACCACATCACGGAGAGCCGCCATGCCCCCCCGCGACCGCACCCTGCCCCTCGTCTACTCCTGCTCGGGCTGCTCCAGCGCCGCGCAGATGGCCAACCACCTCGCGCTCGCGCTCGACCGCGGCGGCCACGCCGAGATGTCGTGCATCGCCGGCGTCGGCGGTGACGTGCCGGCGCTGGTGCGCGTCGCCACCTCGGGGCGGCCGGTCGTCGCCCTCGACGGCTGCGCGCTCGCCTGCGTCAGGCACACGCTGGCGCGCCACGGCGTGGTGCCCGCGGTGCACCACGTGCTCGCCGACTACGGCGTGAAGAAGCGCTACCAGGCCGACTTCGACCCCGCCGAGGCCGCCGATGCGCTGGCGCGGGTGCAGGCCACGCTGCCCGCCCCGGCCGCCGCCTGACGCCCCGCGCCGCTCACAGCCGCAGCGCGCGGCTGTCGGGGGCGCCCTGGCGCCACTGGCGCTTGTAGGCCTCGAAGTCCCAGCGGTCGAAGAACTCGCGCGCGGCGAGCCGGCCCTGGGCGTAGAGCCAGGCGGCGTCGGCCTTGCTCAGGTCGAAGTCGGTCGAGCGCACGTGCCCGGTGTGGATCGGGATGGTGCGGGCGAAGTGCTGGTCCTCGATGTAGCGGGCGTCGTGGGCGTCGAGCATGGTGCTGAACAGCGCCGCGAACAGCGTGAGCGGGCCGTTGATCTGGTGCGGGCGGTTTTCCTTGGGGTTGACCAGCTTGTAGCCGAAGGTCGGCCATGCGGGCTCGCCATCGCTGTCGAACAGCCACACCGGGAAGTTGCTGAGCACGCCGCCGTCGACGATGTAGCAGCTGCGCCCCTCCTTCGACTTCAGCACCACCGGCTCGAAGAAGAACGGGATGCTCATGCTCATGCGCACCGCGCGCGCCACGTCGAGGTCGTCGGGGTCGAGCTTGTAGTCGACCGCGTCGTCGGGGAAGCGCAGCAGCTTGCCGCGGCTGATGTCGGCGGCGATCACCTTGAGGCGCCAGCGCCAGCGCGCGTCGGTCTCGGCGGTGCGCAGGTCGGCGAAGGTGTGCACGCCCTTGGCGGCGAGCTTCTCGCGTATCCACTCCTCGAAGTAGTCGCCCTCGTAGATGCCCTTCTCGAAGCCCAGGCTCAGCGCCGGGCCGAGCAGCGGGATGTGGTCGATCAGGCTCTCGTCCTTGAACTCGCGGTAGTCGAGGTTGTCGATCACCGCCTTCAGCTCGGCCGCGCTGTAGCCCGCCGCCACCAGCGCCGCGATGATCGCCCCGGCCGAGGTGCCGGCGACGTTCTCGAAGCGGTAGCCCTGCTCCTCGGTGACGGCGAGCGCCCCGGCCAGGCCGATGCCCTTGACCCCGCCGCCTTCGAACACCCCGTCGACCTTCTTCGTGCTCATGACCGCCCCCGCGCGCAAGCGCGACGACACCGTGCCGCCGCGTTGTCGCCAGTGTAGGCCGCGCCTCAGCCCCCGGCAGCGAGATGTGCCAGTGCCGCGCCGGTGACGCGCTGCACCGTCCAGTCGTTCATCGGCTGGGCGCCGAGGTGGCGGTAGAAGCGGATCGCCGGCTCGTTCCAGTCGAGCACCGACCATTCGAGGCGCCCGCAGCCGCGTTCGAGCGCGAGCCGCGCCAGGTGCACCAGCAGCGTGCGGCCGATGCCGCGGCCGCGCTGCGCCGGCTCGACGAACAGGTCTTCGAGGTACAGCCCCGGCCGCCCGAGGAAGGTCGAATAGGTGTGGAAGAACAGCGCGAAGCCGGCCGGCGTGCCGCGCCACTCGGCGATCAGCACCTCGGCGACCGGGCGGGCGCCGAACAGCGTCGCGTGCAGCCCCTCCTCGGTGGCGACGACCTCGCCGGCGAGGCGCTCGTAGTCGGCGAGCGCGCGGATGAAGCGCAGGATCAGCGGCACGTCGGCGGCGACGGCGGGGCGGATCACGAGGTCGGCGGGCATGGTCATCGCGGCGGTTTCTCTGCGGGCAGGACGGACGGATCGGCAAGGCGTGCGGCGAGCCCCGAGGCGCGCCGCACCGGGCGGGCGACGGCGCGCGCGAGGGTCTCGGCCGTTGCCGCCAGGTGCACGTGGCGGCGCGCGCGGGTGATGCCGGTGTAGAGCAGCTCGCGCGACAGCACCGGCGAGTCGGCCTCGGGCAGCACCAGCAGCACGCGGTCGAACTCCGAGCCCTGGCTCTTGTGCACGGTCATTGCGAACACCGGCTCGTGCTCGGGCAGGCGCGCGAGCGGCAGGTCGCGCGGCGCGGCGCCGTCGCCGGCGGCCGGGAAGTGCACGCGCAGCGCGCCGTCGGCCGTCGCCACCGCGATGCCGACGTCGCCGTTGTAGAGGCCGAGGGTGTAGTCGTTGCGCGTCACCAGCAGCGGCCGGCCGGGGTACCAGGGGGTGTCGGGCAGCCCCAGCGCGCGGCGCGCGCGCGCCTCGATGCGCGCGTTGAGGCCCTGCGCGCCGAGCGCGCCGTGGCGCTGCGCGCACAGCACCTGGAAGCCGGCGAAGGCGGCGAACAGCGTCTCCGGCGGCGCACCGGCGCGCACCGCGTCGAGGTAGCCGCGGTAGCCGGCGAGCGCGGCGTCGACCACCGCCTCGACGTCGCCGTCGGGCAGCCAGCCGAGGTCGGCGGCGGCGGCGCCTTCGAGCAGCGCGAGCGCGTCCGCCGCCGCGCCGGTGTTGACCGCGGCGGCGAGCCGGCCGATGCCGGCGCGGGCGTCGAAGCGAAAGCTGTGGCGCAACAGCGCGATGCTCTCGGCGAGCGGCGCCGTCGTCGCGGCGGCGGCGGCGACCGGTTCGCCGAGCACCGCGCCGAGGCGCGCGGCGAAGGCCGCCGGCGGCGGGCCGGCCTGCGCGGCGATGTCGGCGAGCACCGAGCCGGCCTCGACCGAGGCGAGCTGGTCGCGGTCGCCGAGCAGCAGCAGCCGCGCCTGCGCCGGCAGCGCGGCGACGGTCTTCGCCATCAGCGGCAGGTCGACCATCGACACCTCGTCGATCACCAGCAGGTCGAGTGCGAGCGGGGCATCGGGGCCGTGGCGGAAGCGCACCGAGCCGGGGCGCACGCCGAGCAGGCGGTGCAGCGTCGACGCCGTCTGCGGCAGCGCGGCGAGCGTCGCCGCCGCCTCGCCCTGCGCGGCGAGCTGCGCGGTGGCCGCGCGCAGCGCCTCCTCCATGCGCGCGGCGGCCTTGCCGGTGGGCGCGGCCAGGCGCACGCGCAGCCCCGGGCCGTGCTGGCCGACCAGCGCCGCGAGCACACGCGCGAGCGTGGTGGTCTTGCCGGTGCCCGGGCCGCCCGAGATCACCGCGAAGCGCGACAGCACCGCCACCGCCGCCGCGCGACGCTGGTCGGCCGCCGCCGGGTCGGCCGGGAACAGCCGCGCCAGGTCGGCGCGCAGGCGCGCCGCGTCGACGTCCACCGGCTGCGCGGCGAGCCGGCGCAGCCCGGCGGCGAGCGCGCCCTCGTAGGCCCAGTAGCGGTACAGGTAGAGCCGCCCGGCGGCGTCGAGCAGCAGCGGCGCCGGTTCCCCCCCCGGTGCGCCCACCGCCGGGCTCGCCGCGAGCGCGGCGCGCCACGCCGCCGGCTCCGGCGCCCACAGCGCCGGCGCGTCGGCGGCGGCCGGCAGCAGCAGCCGGCCGCGCGGCCCCGGGTTGGCGAGGTCGAGGCAGGCGTGCCCCTCGCCCACCGCGCGGCTCGCCAGCGCGGCGGCGAGCGCGAGCGCCGGCCCGCCGCCGCCGAGGCGCACGAGCAGCCGGGCGAAGCCGAGGTCGAGCTCCGACAGCACGCCGGCGTCGAACAGGCGCTGCAGCTCGTCGCCCGCCGCCGCGGCCGGCGGCGGCGCGGCGGCGAAGAGGTCACCCTGCCCGGCATCAGGCCTGGCGCGTGCCGGCATCACCGTGCTCCAGGTAGTGGTCGAGCGCCTCCACCAGCGCGGGCGCGGGGCGATCGGCGAACACGCCGTGGCCCGGCCCGAGCGCCGGGCCCATGCCGCGCAGGAACAGGTAGAACACCCCGCCGAAGTCGCGCGCGTAGGCGTAGCCCGGGCGCTTCAGGCGCAGCCAGCGGTGCACCGCGACGGTGTAGACCAGGTACTGCAGGCGGTAGCCGGCGGCGTCCATCGCCGCCGGCAGGCGCTCGGCGCGGTAGTCGTCGGCCTCGGCGCCGAGCCAGTTCGACTTGTAGTCGACCACGTACACGCGCCCGCGCGCCTCGAACACCAGGTCGACGAAGCCGCGCAGGTAGCCGCCGAGCGGCTCGAAGGCGAGCCCCGGCAGCACCACGCCGTGCGCGCCGAGCACGCGCGCGAGCCCGGCCACCGACAGCCCGGCGAGCGGGTAGACGAACTCCAGCTCCACCCGCCGGCGCGCCGCCGGCACCTCGGCGAGGCGCAGCCCGGTGGCGTCGAGCGGGGTGTGCAGCACGTCGTGGATGCCGGCGGCGACGGCCTCGCGCCACTGCGGCGCAAAGTCGTGGCGGGCGAGCTGGCGCGCGGCCTCGGCGGCGATCGCCTCGCGGTCGGCGGTGGCGAAGTCGAGCGCCTCGAAGATCGCGTGCAGGCAGGTGCCGGCACGCGCCCCGCGCGGGAAGGCGCGGAAGTCGTCGGGCGCCTGCACCGCCGCGTCCGCCAGCGGCAGCGGCACGGCGGCGTCGTGGTCGGGCCCCTCGTGCGCGAGCCCCTGCACCAGCTGGCTGAAGCTCGTCAGCCGCCAGCCCGGCACCAGCGTGCGCGTGAACGGGCGCGCGGCGAGCGATGTGCGCGACTCGGCCACGGCGCGGTAGTGCGCGGGCGCCTCGTCGGGCCAGTCGAGCACCGCGACCGCCCCGCCGCTCGCCGCGGCGAGCGCGTCGAGTTCGCCGCGCGGCAGGACGCCCGGCGCCTCGCCCATGCCCTGCGGGTGCAGCAGCCAGGCGAGCGGGCTCGACTCGGCCTTGTTGACCGCGCCCCACACCACGTAGCAGCGGTGGCGCGCGCGGGTCAGCGCGACGTAGGCGAGGCGCAGGTTCTCGGCGTGCTCCTCGCGCTCGGCGAGCGCGCGCCCCGGCGCGTCGGCGGCGGCGCCGAACTCGACCACGCCGTGCCCGTCGTGGTGGTAGCGGATCGCCGACGCCTTGCGCGCGTGCACCTGGCCGTCCCACAGGAAGGGGCAGAACACCACCGGGTACTCCAGCCCCTTGCTCTTGTGGATGGTGACGATCTTCACCCGCTCGGCGTCGCTCTCCAGGCGCAGCTGGCGGTCGTCGTCGTCGCCGCCCGGCGCGTCGCGATGCGCAGCGAGCCAGCGCAGCAGCGCCGCCGGCGCCAGGCGCTCGGCGCTCTCGGCGGCGGCGGCGAGCTCGGCCAGGTGCAGCAGGTTGGTCAGGCGGCGCTCGCCGTCGGCCAGCGCGAGCAGGCGGCGCTCGACCGCGTGCCCGGCGAGCAGCGCGCGCAGCATCGCGCTGAAGCCGCGCTCGCGCCACAGCGCGTGGTAGCGGTGGAAGACGTCGAGCAGGCGCTCCCAGGCCGCCGGGTCGGCGTCGAGCGCGAGCAGCCCGGCGGCGTCGACGCCGAACAGCGGCGTGATCAGCGCCGCGCGCACCCGCGCCTCGCGCCGCGGCTCGTGCACCGCGAGCAGCACGCGCTCCAATGCCTCGGCCTCGGCGCTCGCGAACACGCTCTCGCGCGACTGCAGCACCGCGGGCACGCCGAGCGCGGCGAGCGCGTCGCGGATCAGGCCGGCCTGGCGGTGGCTGCGCACCAGCACCGCGATGTCGCCACCGTTCAGCGCGCGCCCGTCGAGGCGCGCGCCGGGTGCGCCGAGCAGGCGCGCGATGCGCCGCGCGCAGGCGCTGGCGGCGAGCCCGCTGGCGCGCTCCCTGGCGAGCCCCTGGCCGTCCTCACCGGCGGGCAGCAGCCACAGCTGCAGCGCGGCATCGGCGGGGCCGTCGGGCAAGGTGCACTCGGCCGGCGCGCGCGGCGCCGCCGCCACCGGCTGGAAGGCGATCCCGGGCAGCATGAAGGGGTCGGGGCGGCTCGCGAACAGCGCGTTGACCGCCGCCACCAGCGCCGGGCGCGAGCGCCAGTTGGTGGCGAGCGTGTAGCGCTCGGGGGCGTCGGCGCGCGCGCGCAGGTAGGCGAACACGTCGGCGCCGCGGAAGCTGTAGATCGCCTGCTTGGGGTCGCCGACCATGAACACCGGCTGCGCGTGGCCGGCGTAGATCGCGCGGAAGATCGCGTACTGCGTCGGGTCGGTGTCCTGGAACTCGTCGATCAGCGCGGCGGCGTAGCGGCTGCGCAGGCTCGCCGCGAGCCGCGTGCCGGCGCCCGGCGCAGCCAGCGCAGCGGCGAGCCCGCTCAGCAGGTCGTCGTAGGACTGCAGGCGCTCGCGCCGCTTGCGAGCCGCGAGTTCGCGCTCGGCGTAGTCGAGCAGCTCCAGGCGCAGCCGCGCCAGCGCGCCGGCGTGGAACTCGCGCGCGGTAGCGGCGGCATCGTGCAGGTGCGCGCAGGTGGCGAAGAACGGGTGCTCCGGCGGCGCCTTCCCCTTGCCGGTGGCCAGCGCGAGCCGCGCCGGCGTGAAGCGCTCGAGCCCGTCGAAGCCGGCGACGTCGGGCGCGGCGGCGAGGTAGGCATCGAGCGCGGCGAGCCACCTGGCGACGCTCGGCTTGCGGTAGGCGTTGCGGTTGAGCGCCGGCGATTCGAGCAGCAGCGCGGCCACCGCCTCGCGCGCCGCCGGCCACGCCTCGCGCGCCGCGGCGAAGGCCGCCGCGAAGGCCGCGTCGGCGGCGTCGACGTCGGCCGCCGCCGGCGCGATCCGCGCCAGCCCCGGGCGGCCGAGGTAGGGGCGCACCTCCGCCAGCAGCACGCGCGGGCTCAGCCGCGCCGCCAGCACCTGGCCGACGAAGCTCGGCGTGGCCGCGTGCAGGCGCAGCCGCCAGAAGTCCTCGACCACCTCGGCGAGCAGCGCGTCGGCATCGGCGAGCGTCTCGGCGGCGAAGGGCTGGCCGGCGGCGAAGGCGTGCTCGCCGAGCACCCGTGAGCAGAAGCCGTGGATCGTGAAGATCGCCGCCTCGTCGAAGCCGAGCACCGCCGCCTCGAGCCGCCGCGCCGCGCGCACGCGGTCGTCGCACGCATCGAGCAGCCCGGCGAGCACCGCGTCGTCGCCGGCCCCGGCCTCGCCGGCGAAGGCCGCGCGCGCCGCGGCGAGGCGCGCACGGATGCGCCCGCGCAGCTCGTGCGTCGCCGCCTCGGTGAAGGTCACCACCAGGATGCGGTCGACGTGCAGCCCGGCCTCCACCACCAGGCGCAGGTACAGCCCGGCGATCGCGTAGGTCTTGCCGGTACCGGCGCTCGCCTCGACCAGGCACAGGCGGTCGAGCGGCACGCCGAGGGCGTCGAAGGCCCGCAAGGCCGTCACGGCGCCGCCTGCAGCGCCGCGCGCAGCGGGCCGTACACGGCGAGCGCGAGGCGGGCGAAGTCCGGCGCGTCGACCGGCGAGCGCTCGCCGAACAGCGCCGCGTAATAGGGGTCCTCGCGGTAGCCGTAGCGGCCGAAGCCGCCTTCCCACTTGCCGCGCGCCGCGGCCAGCGCCTTGGCGTCGTCGGCCGTGCCGGCGCCGGTCGCCTGCGCGTAGGCCCAGGCGCAGGCCGGCACGAAGGGCAGCGGCTCGCACAGCGCGCGACCGTACAGCGCGAGGAGCTCGCCGAGCGTCGCCGCGGCGTCGGCGACCGGGGCGAGCACCAGGCTGCCGCCGAGCGCGTCGAGCCGGCTCGCCGGCTCCACGTCGGCCTCGCCGCGCGCGACCAGCAGGTTCAGCAGCAGGTGCTGCAGCCACAGCTCGAACAGGCTGCGCGCGCTCACCGGGTTGGGGTCGAGGCGGCGCAGGCCGTCGGCGTACACGTCGCGCAGCCAGCCGTCGAGCCGGTAGCCGGCGTGCTCGAAGGCCACCGGCAGCGGCGCCAGCGCGGCCGGCGCGCCGGCAGCGCGCGCCAGCACCGCGTCGACCTTCGCCGCCTCGCGCGCGTACAGCTGCTCGCCGACGGCGCCGTGCGGCAGCACGCCGCTGCGCGTGGCGAGCCGGCGCACGCTGCCCGGCGCGGTGCCGGCGCGGCGCCAGTCGAGCAGGCGCCGGCGCAGCTCGCGGTCGGCGAAGTCGTCGAGCACGAAGGGCTCGCGCTCCTCGGGCACGCCTTCGCCGCGCTCCAGGTGCACGCCGAGGCGCTCGCGCAGCAAGAGCCGCGCCGGGTGGCCGAGGCCGCGCACGAGCTCCGCCGGGCTCAGCGCGCGCAGCGCCTCCGGCGGCGCGGGCAGCGCGGCGGAAACGAGCGGCGGCGGCACGCCGCGGCCCAGCCCGACCTCGCGCGCGGCCTCGCACAGGCGCGTCGAATAGCTCGGCAGGCGCGGGTCGGCACCGAAGTAGCGCGGGCTGAACGGCTGCAGCGGGTGGCGCACGCGGATCGCGGCGAGCGCGTCGCCGCCGGGCTCGTGCGCTGCCTGTGCGCCCTCGCGGATGTAGTCGCCGAGTTCGGCGAGCAGCACCGAGGGCGGGATCTCGGCGTTGTCGCGGATGTCCTGGCCGACATGGCTGAGGTACAGCACCTCGCGCGCCGACAGCAGCGCCTCGAGGAACAGGTAGCGGTCGTCGTTGCGGCGCGAGCGGTCGCCGCGGCGCGGGTGCTGCGCGATCAGGTCGAAGTCGGGCGCGCGGTGGCGGCGCGGGAACACCGCGTCGTCGAGCCCGAGCAGGCACACCACGCGGAACGGGATCGCGCGCATCGGCACCATCGCGCAGAAGGTCACGCCGCCGGCGAGGAAGCCCGCCGTGCCGGCGGCGTCGAGCTCGCCGGCGAGGCGCGCGCGCACCGCGGCGAGCGGCACGGCACCGCTGAAGCCGGCGCGCGTGGCGCTGTCGGCGAGCGCCTGCAGCGCCTCGCGCAGCGGCTGCAGCTCGGCCTCCTCGTCGGCGTCGGCGGCGAAGCAGTCGCCGAGCACGCGCGCGAGCACGGCGGCCCAGGCCTGCGGGCTGCGCTCGCCGGCGAGCTCGCGTTCGAGCGCGAACAGCCGCTCGGCGAAGGCGTTGAAGCGCCCGGCGGCGAGCGCCTCGCCGCCCTCGACCTCGTCGTGCGGCAGCACGTCGGCCCACAGCGCACGGCCGCCGGTGGGCAGCGCGTAGCCGAGCAGCAGGCGGTCGAGGCCGTCGCGCCAGGTGTGCTCGCGGCTGTCCGGCAGGCCGAGCGCGGCGCGGCCGGCGGCGTCGATGCCCCAGCGCACCCCGGTCGCCGCGAGCCAGTCGCGCACGCGCCCGAGGTCGTCCTCGCCGAGGCCGAAGCGCCGGCGCAGCGCCGGGGTTTCCAGCAGCCCGGCGACGGCCGCCGCCGACCAGCGCCCGCCGGGCAGCGCGGTGAGCGCGAGGAAGGTCTCGACCAGCGCGCTGGCGCGGGTCAGGCCGCGGTCGGCGAGGCTGAACGGGATGCGCCGCTCGCGCTCGGCGCTGCCGAACACCGCCTGCACCAGCGGCGCGTAGACCTCGATGTCGGGCGCCATCACCAGCACGTCGGCGGGGCCGAGCGTCGGCTCGCGCGCGAACAGGTCGAGGAGCTGGTCGTGCAGCACCTCGACCTCGCGCGCCGGGCCGTGGCAGACGTGGATCTGCACCGAGCGGTCGCTGGCGGCGAGCGCGTGGCGCGGCGCCGCGGCGTCGGCTTCGGCGCCGGCGCGCTGGTTGCCGCCGCGGTTGCGCAGGTCGAGGATGTCGCGCTGCAGCGCGTGCAGCAGGCAGCCCTCGCCGGGGTCGACGAAGGCGGTGGTCTCATGGTCGACCGGCAGCTCGGCGAGCAGGTGGTGGAAGTCGCGCCCCTGGCGCCCCAGCGAGGCGAGCAGGCGGTTGCCGGTTTCGAGGTAGAGCGCGGCGTGGTCGGCCGCCGGCAGCTCGCGCGCGATGCGCCGCTCCGACTCGATCAGGCCCCAGTACTCGCGGCAGGGGTTGAGCAGGTAGAGGTCGATGTCGCACAGCCGCGCCAGCGCGTGCAGCGCGTCGAGCAGCGGCGCCGGCAGCGTCGGGATACCGATGAACGACAGCCGCGCCGGCAGGCCCGGCGGGGGCGCGGCCAGCGCGCGCAGGCGCTCGACGAAGGCCGCGTGCAGGCGCGCGCGGTGGTCGGCGTCGTGCGCGGCGAGCAGGCGCCACAGCGCCGCCTGCCAGCCGTCGCCGGCGACCGCCGGCGCACCGGCCTCCCAGCGCGCGACCCAGTCGGGGCGGTGCACCAGGTACTGGTCGAAGGCGTCGGCGATGCGCGCGGCGAGCTCGCAGCGCCCGCGCGCGTCGCTCGCGTCGAGGTAGGCGCGCAGCGGCGCGAGCGCCGCGTCGTCGGGCAGCGCCTCGCAGGCGGCGAGCACCCGCCAGGCGAGCACCGGCGCATCCCAGGCCGAATCGGCCGGCACCGCGGGCAGCACCGCGCGGTAGAGCTCCCAGAACAGCTTCGCCGGCAGCGGGAAGCTCAGGTTCGCCGCCACCCCGAGCGCATCGGCGAGGCGCAGGCCGAGCCAGCGGCGCATGCCGTTCGACTGCACCACGATCACCTCGGGCGCCCAGAACTCGGCCGCAGGCTCGGCCAGCCGCGCGGCGAGGCGCGTGGCAAGCACTTCCATGCGGTTGCTGTGGTGGACGCTGAGCATGCGGCGGGTGCGGGTGACGGACCGGCGGGCAGTCTAATCGACGGCGGCCGGCGGCGGCTCACCCGCCGAGCCGCTCCGGCAGTTCCGCCAGCACCCGCCCGGCACGGCGCAGCTGCGTCCAGCGCAGCGTGCGGCGCTCGTCGCGGCGCGCGGCATCGAGGCAGCGCAGCGTGCGCACGCGGTCGGCCTCGTCCTGGCGCTCGAGCACCGCGCCCCACAGCGCGTCGTCGACGTTGTAGAGGCGCCCCGCGGCGAGGCACACCGGGACGATGTCGGCGGGCGGCAGCACGAGGTCGGTGGCGACCGCGGCGAGTGCCGCGGCGATGTGGCGCGCCTTGGTCGAGTGCGCGTCGCGCAGGTCGTAGGGCGGCTGCCACTCGGCCGCCGGGCGCAGGCGGTCGATGTGCGCGAGCACGACCACGAGCGGCGGCGCCCGGCGTTCGGGGTGGGCGGCGGCATCGGCGCGCAGGGCGTCGAGGCAGCGGCGGTCGACCGCGCGGTCGGCGCGGTGCGCGGCACAGACCCACAGGATCAGGTCGGCGTCGCGCGCCGCGCCGAGCAGCTCGGCTGCGGGCAGCGCGTCGAGGCCGGGGCCGTCGCGCACCAGCGCGGCGGTCAGGCCCTCGCGTTCGAGGCGGTAGGCGCGCGGCGCGGCGTGCACCGGCAGCACGTCGACCGCGGCGAGCGGCGCGCCGCACAGTGCGTTGACCAGGCTCGACTTGCCGGCCTTGGTCTGGCCGAGGACGAGGATGCGCAGCGGCTCGGCCGGGGCGGCGGCGGCGGCGAGCTCGGCGGCGCTCGCCGGCGTCGGCCGCGCGCGCGGGTCGGCGTCGTCGAACAGGAGCCGGCCGCCGTAGACCTCGATCGCGTAGCGGCCGGTGCGGCGCACGTACTCCTGCAGGAGCCAGCGGACCACGTCGCGGCGCACCGCACCGAAGGCCTGGCCCTGCAGGTGCCCGGCGGCCTCGCGCAGCAGCGCCGACAGCGGGTCGAACAGCAGCCGCCCGGCGCGCCAGAGGCGGTAGGCCCCCTGCGCGCGCGCCTGCCAGCGCCGCGCCTGCAGCAGGTCACCGATGCTCACGCGCTCGCTCCACGGGATCTGCTCGCGCAGTTCGCGGCCGAGGTCGCGCGCGGCGAGTTCGACGATGCGCAGCAGGTGCGGCACGCTCAGCTCCCACACCGGCTCGCCCGCCTGCGGGTGGTAGTGCTGCGCGACCGCCTCGACCGCACGCCGGCCGAGCCGCAGCAGCCGGCCACCGTCGTCGAGCGGCCAGTCGTCCGGGTCGAGCCCGGCGGCGAGCGCCTCGACGCGCTCCCAGGCGGCCTGCGCCGACGGCGGCCAGTGCGGCGCCGGGCCGCTCGGCACGAGCGTGAGCAGCACACGGGCGCGGCGGTCGAGCCAGGCGTGCAGCGCGTAGCCGAGCAGCGCGCAGCCGCCCAGCGCGCCGAGCCACCACGGCAGGTGCTGCTGCTGCCACAGCCAGAGCAGGCCGAGCGCCGGCAGCGCCGCCAGCGGCGCGAGGCCGATGGCGAGCGCGAGCAGGCGCAGGCGGTCGAGCGGCAGGCGGCTCATCGCCGCGCCCCGTCGGCCGGCTGCAGCAGCGCGACGGCGCGCGTCAGGCCCTCGCCGTAGGCGCGGCGCACCGCCTCGACGTCGACCTGCGCGCCGCCGCGCAGCGCGGCGAAGTACGCGCAGGCGGCGCGGCCGAGCGCGTAGGTGCCCGCCCCGCTCGCGCTCGCCCCCCACAGCGCGCCGACGGTCTGGCCGAAGCCCGGCACCAGCTTGGCCAGCTCGCGCCCGGCGTAGCGCGCCAGGTAGCCGGCACCGATGCCGAGGCCGAGCGCGGCGAGGAACTCGCCGGCGAGGCGCGCATCCAGCGTGAGCCCGTACAGCGCGGCGAGGCTGTGCAGGAGCTTCGCCTGCAGCGCCGGCACGCCGACCGCGCCGGCCGCCGGCAGCGCGCCGAGCGCCGCGGCGGCGAGCGCGTAGCCGCGCAGGTGCGGCTCGGCGCTGCGCGCGAACAGGTCCTGCACCCCGGCGTCGGTGCCGAGGGTGGCGCGCAGGCCGTGCGGCAGCACCGCCTCGATCGCCGCCCACAGCGCCTCCAGGCCGTAGTCGGGCGGCGCGTAGCCGTCCTCCGCAAGCGTTAGGTCGAGCGCCACGCAGCGCGGCGCCAGCGCCCCCGGCAGCCGTGCCAGCGCCGCGCGCTGTGCGGCGAGCGCGCGGCGCAGCTCCGCGGGCACGGCCTCGGGCAGCGGCTCCGCGGCGTAGGGATAGGGCAGCAGGTGCCCGCCCCCCGGCGGGTAGGCTTCGTGCAGGCAGGTCTGCGCCACCACCAGCGGCCACTCCGGGTGGCGCCGGCGCACCTCGGCGAGCGCCGCCGTCACCGGGCCGGCCGGCGGCTCCAGCGCGCGCATCACGCCGAGCAGCAGGTGTGCCTGGCGCTCGCAGAAGGCGATGTCCTCGGCCGGGTCGTAGGCCACCTCGCCGAGGCCGCGGGTGTCGAGGAAGCGCACCAGCGGCGCCTGCGGCGGGTAGTCGTAGAGGCGCGCGGTGCGCGTGCAGGCGCGGTAGCCGTTGCCGATGTCGGCGTCGGGGCTGCCGGTCAGTGCGCGCACGATCGAGGTCTTGCCCGACTGCGCGCGGCCGACGAGCCAGATCACCGGCAGCGGCTGGCGCGTGCGCGCCGCGCGCAGCAGCGCGTCGAGCGCGGCCGGGTCGACGTGCGGATGCAGCAGCGCCTCGCGCAGCGCCATCCAGCCGGCGGCGAGCGCGTGCAGCGGGTCGTTCCAGTCGGGCATGGCGGGCTCCCGGGGCGGGCGCGGTGGACGGGGCGGATCGCACGGGCCGGCGGGGCGCGCCGGCGGCATACTGCGCGCGCCGCAGCCGCGGCCCGGAGGACGGACGATGGCGATCGATGCGCTGATTTTCGATTGTGACGGCACGCTCGTCGACAGCGAGGTGCTGGCGGCGCAGGTGCTGGTGGACCTGCTCGCCGAGCGCGGCCACGCACTCGCCTACGACACGGTGCTGGCGCAGTACCGCGGTCGCGAGTTCGCGCACTTCGTCGCCACGCTGTGCGCGCAGCGGCCGGGGCTCGAAGCCGACGAGCTGACGCAGACCTTCCGCGCGCGCAGCCTGGCGCTGTTCCGCGAACGGCTGCAGCCGATCCCCGGCGCGCTCGAGCTGGTGCGCGGGCTCGCGCTCGACAAGTGCGTGGCGTCGAACGGGCCGCGGCAGAAGATCGAGACCTGCCTGGCGGTGACCGGCCTGCTGCCCTACTTCACCGGACGCATCGTCAGCGCCTACGAGGTCGGTGCGTGGAAGCCCGACCCGCGCCTGATCCTGCACGCGGCGGCGCTGCTGGCGACCCGCCCCGAGCGCTGCCTGCTGGTCGAGGACAGCCTCGCCGGCGTGCAGGCCGGGGTCGCGGCGGGGGTGCGGGTGGCGGCGCTCGGCCTCGACCCGGCGACGCTCGGTGAGCTGGCCGGGCGCGTCAGCGTGATCGACGGCCTCGACGCGATCCCCGCCCTGCTCGGCTGACGCCGCGCTACGCGCCGCGGATCCGGCGCAGGCACAGCGCGGCGCCGAGCGCGGCGAAGCCGAGCGCGAGCGGCGGCGGCTCCGGCACGGTGACCAGGGCCTGCGGGGTGGCGAAGGCGAAGTCGTCGGTCACCGCGAGGTCGACCCCCGCCCCGGTCTGCGGGCCGAAGGACTGCAGCGTGCTGCCGTCGAAGCTGAACAGCGCGTGGGTGCCGACCGTCAGCACCACGTCGGCGATGACCGCGGCGTCGAACAGCACGCCGAGGAACTGCGTGTCGCCCGGCCCGCTGCCGACCGGCACCACGAAGCGCCCGAGGCTGATGCGCCCGCCGCCGGCGTCGCGGCCGAAGTACTCGATGCTGCTGCTGCCGGCGTCCTCGACGCCGACGAAGATCGCGCCGAAGCCGCGCGTGCCGGCGGCGGTCGCGGTGCCGGGCAGCACGAAGCTCTGCTCGATGAAGCGGTCGTCGAAGCTGCCGGTGGTGTCGTCGAACATCACGAAGGTGTTGTTCGGCGAGAACGCCGGGAAGGCACCGGCGGTCGCCGGGTTGACCGCGGCGAAGCCGTCGCCGGCCACCGCGTAGGGGTCGGCGAACAGCGCGCCGGCGGCGCGGAAGCGGTCGACCGGGATCGCCACCGTGCTGTTAGGCACGATGACCCGTGTCGCCGGGTTGACGTCGGTGCCGTCGAGGCGCACGCCGTCCCAGGTGATGCGGCTGCCGCCGCCGATCGCGGCGCGGAAACCGTCGAAGGCGGCGGTGGCGCCGCCGGCGGTGCCGGAAAACACCAGCGGCACGGCGTGGGCGCTGCCGGCGAGGCCGAGGGCGACGGCGAGGCCGAGGGCAAGGCGGGACGGGTTCATGGACGGTCTCCTGGCGACGGTGGCGGACGTTCGGGCGGAAGCCGTGCGGCTTCTCGCAGACCGATACGCCGGCCGCGCGCGAGCGGAGACAGGGGGACAGAAGCTTTTTCCGGCGCGACGCGCTACCAGAGCTTCACGCAGTGGCCGGTGAGCACGAACGTGCCCGGCCGGGCGCCGGCGGCCGGCACGTCGGCCTCGAACGACAGGCCGAGGCGCGGCACCGTCGACAGCAGCTGCTCGGCGCTGGCGGCGAGTTCGAGCTCGTTCCTGCCCAGCACCGGCAGCGTGCCGAGCACGAACGGCGCGCTTCCCGACGGCAGCGCCCACAGCACGGCGATGCGCCCGATCGGCGCGTCGATCGGGTGCAGCAGCTTCAGCGTCAGGCGCCGGCCCTGGCGCGGGGCGCTGGCGAGCAGCATCGGGGTGCCGTCGGGCGCGGCGAGCAGGCCGACGTAGCTCGCCGGCAGCGCCGCCTCGTCGGCGGGCGGCGCGGCGGGCACCAGCACCTCCGGGTACAGCCGCAGCAGCCCGACGGCGAGCATCAGGCCGCAGGCGAAGCCGAACGCGAGCCCGAACCAGCCGCCACCACGGCGGGCGCCGCCGGCGGGCTCGGCGGGCTCGGCGACGTGCGTGCGCGCCGCCACGGTGCGCGCCTCGATCGCGCGCCACAGCTGCGCCGACGGGCGCACCGGCGGCAGCGGCGCGGCCAGCGGCGCAAGCCGCCGCTCCCAGTCGCGCACCGCGTCGGCCGCCGCCGGCAGCGTGCGGCACAGGCGCTCGAAGCGCCGCCGCGCACGCGACCCGAGCGTGCCGAGCACGTAGGCGGCGGCGAGGTGGTCGAGCAGTTCCGGGCGGTCGTAGTTCATGCGGCGGCATCCAGGCAGCGGCGCAGCCGCTCGAGCCCGCGCCGCAGCCACACCTTGACGCTGCCGATCGGCGCCTGCAGCCGCGCCGCCAGTTCGCTGTGGCTGAGGCCGTGGTAGTAGGCGAGCGCGAGGCAGCGCCGCTGCGCCTCCGGCACGACCTCGAAGCAGGCGTGCAGGCGCAGCGCGTCGAGCGCGCGTTCGAGCAGCGCGAGCGGGTCGGGACGCTCGTCGGGGGGGTCGGCGAGCGCGGCGTGGGCGTCGTCGTCGGTGGACTCGGTGTCGCGACGGCGGTCGCTGCGCAGCAGGTCGAGCGCCTGGTGACGCACGATCGAGGTCAGCCAGGTGCGCGGCGAACCGGCGGTCGCGGAGTAGCTGTCGGCACGCTGCCAGACCTTGACGAAGGCCTCCTGCAGCGCGTCCTCGGCGCGGTCGCGCCGGCTCAGGATGCGCAGCGCGACGCCGAGCAGCGCGGGCGCGCAGGCGTCGTAGAGCCGGCGGAAGGCGTGCGCATCGCCGAGCGCGACGCGCGCGATCAGCGTCTGCAGTTCATCGGCGTCAGCGCTCATCCCCTCCCCCTGCACGGCCCCGGCCCGTCGCAGCACCCCGTGCCACCACCCGTCGACCGTCCCGCCTGCGGCCACGCAGCATAGCAGGCCGTCGCGCTGCTGCCGCCATCGCAACGGACGTGCATGCTGCAGCGCGCTACCCTGTGCCCCTGATCCGGCCACCGCGGCGCACGACGATGAATACCCTCCGCCCGCCACACCCGTCTCGCGCAGCCACGCGCGGCCCGACCTGGGCCGTGTTCCTGCTCGGCCTGCTGCTCTACGGCACCCTGGCGCTCGAATGGGAGCGCCGCGGCCTGTTCGACCAGCACAACGTGCTGTTCGACACCGACCTGAAATCCCGGCTCGAATGCTATGCCGACGGCTGGGTCGGCCATGGCCGCAACCTGCAGCACCCGAACCTGTGCAACCTGGTCAATCCGCCGGTGCGCGTGATCGCCGGACTGCTGCCCGGTACGGCGGGCGCGGAGGAGAAACGCGGCGCCGTCGCCCGCTTCGTCGCCCCGACGGCCGGCGCCGCGGCGGTGGCGCTGACCTGGTGCAGCGCGCTGCTGCTGGGGGCACCAGGGCGGCGCGCCGCCCTGGTGGCGGGCCTGTTCGGCCTGAGCTTCTCGCAACTGCTGATGGCCGGCATCCCGGATCATCTGGCGCTCGGCGGCTTCACCATCGCGCTCGCCGCCTGGGCCTGCGCCCGCAGCGCCGCCGCGCGGCCGCTGCCGCAGGCTGCGTGGTGGGGCATCGGCTGGTTCGCCGCCGGGATCACCATCACCAACATCGCGCCGGTCGCCCTGCTCTACCTCGCCAGCCGTCGCGGCGACGGCGACGGCTGGCTGCGCGCCACCGTGCGCAGCGCCGGCTTCGCGCTGCTCGCGGTGGCGCTAGCCCTGGCGACCTCGCTGCTGCTCAACCTCGGCTACGGCATCACCGACCCCGCGGTGCTCTACCCAGGCACCGGCGTCGGGCCGCTGAAGGCTGAGCCGTGGCAGGAACTGGCGAGCTTCCCGGGGCGGGTGATCCAGTCGTTCGCACCGACCGGCTACCACCTGATACCCAATGCTCTGGCGCGGCGCGAACCCCACCGCTACGACGTCGAGGCGACGCTCGCGGAAGTGCCGATCTTCACGGCGATGGCGCCGGCCGCACTTGCCGTGGCCCTGCTGCTGGCGGCGAGCGCGGCGTCCGGCCTGCGCCGAAGCGGGATGCGCACCCCGGCAGCACCCGCACTGCTGGCCGCCACCGCCTTCCACGGCGTCTTCCACGCCCGCATCGGCTCGGACTACTTCCTCTACGCGCCCCACTGGACGCCCCTGGTCGCGCTGCTGACGACACTGCCGCAGCCGTCGAGCGCACGCGGCGAACGGCTGTGGTCGGCGGGCATCGCTGTGGTGCTGGTGCTGGTGGCAGCCAACTCCGCCTGGCTGCTGTATGCCCTCGCCAACGAGCTGCAACCCCTCTATCACCCGCTGGGGCAGCATCCCTGGCCCTGAGCACCCCCGGCCCGGTGGCGCCATCGGCTACGCTCAAGGCCGGCCGCGAGCGGTGCCGTCGGCGCGGCCGCCGCGACGACCCTGGCCGACGGCGTACGGAGGCCGCGCATGAACACCCGCATCGAACGCGACACCATGGGCGAGATCGCAGTGCCCGAAGGCGCCTACTGGGGCGCGCAGACGCAGCGCAGCGTGCAGAACTTCCGCATCGGCGACGAGCGCCTGCCGCGCGCGCTGATCAAGGCGATGGGCATCGTCAAGAAGGCCGCCGCGCTGGTCAACGCCGAGCTCGGCCAGCTCGACCCGGCGCTGGCGGCGCTGATCGTGCCGGCGGCCGACGAGGTCATCGCCGGCACCCTGGACGCGCACTTCCCGCTGGTGGTGTGGCAGACCGGCTCGGGCACGCAGAGCAACATGAACTGCAACGAGGTGATCGCCAACGTCGCCAACGAGCGCGCCGGCCAGCCGCGCGGCGCGCAGCGGCCGGTGCACCCCAACGACCACGTCAACCGCGCCCAGTCGACCAACGACTCGTTCCCGACCGCGATCCACGTCGCCGCGGCGCTGGAGATCAACGCGCGGCTGCTCCCGGCGCTGCAGCGGCTGCGCGACACGCTGGAGGGCAAGGCCGCGGCCTTCCGCGACATCGTCAAGATCGGCCGCACCCACCTGCAGGACGCCACGCCGCTGACCCTCGGCCAGTCCTTCGGCGGCTACGTCAGCCAGCTCGACCACGGCCTCGCACGCCTCGACCAGGCGCTCGCCGGGCTCTACGAACTCGCGCTCGGCGGTACCGCGGTCGGCACCGGGCTGAATGCCCACCCCGACTACGCGGTGAAGAGCGCCGCCAAAATCGCCGAACTGACCGGCCTGCCGTTCGTGACCGCGCCGAACAAGTTCGAGGCGCTGGGCGGGCGCGATGCCGCGGTGTTCGCCTCGGGCGCGCTGAAGACGCTCGCGGTGAGCCTCAACAAGATCGCCAACGACGTGCGCTGGCTGGCGAGCGGGCCGCGCTGCGGCATCGGCGAGCTGCGCATCCCCGAGAACGAGCCGGGCTCCAGCATCATGCCGGGCAAGGTCAACCCGACGCAGTCGGAGGCGATGACCATGGTCGTCGCCCAGGTGCTCGGCAACGACACGACCATCAACGTCGCCGGCGCCTCGGGCAACTTCGAGCTCAACGTGTTCATGCCGGTGATCGGCTACAACCTGCTGCAGTCGATCCGCCTGCTCGGCGACGCCTGCGCGAGCTTCGAGGAACACTGCGCGAGCGGCATCGAACCGAACTTGGAGCGCATCGCCCACCACCTGCACCACTCGCTGATGCTGGTGACGGCGCTGAACCCGCGCATCGGCTACGAGAACGCGGCCAAGGTCGCGAAGACCGCCTACCGCGAGGGCAAGACGCTGCGCGAGGTGGCGATCGAGCTGGCGCTCCTCAGCGGCGAGGAGTTCGACGCGCTGGTGCGCCCGCAGGAGATGGTCGGGCCGAGGCCCTGAACCCGCGCGGCGCGCTCAGCTGGCGTCGACGAACAGCTCGGCGATGAACTCCTTGACCACGCGGATGCGCGCGACGTAGCGCAGGTCCTTGTGCACCACCACCCAGGCGTCGCGCGGCTCGGGGCCGTGCCCGGGCAGGACCTGCACGAGCCCCGGCCAGACCCCGGCGACGCGGTTCGGCAGCAGGGCGATGCCGAGCCCGCTCGCGGCGGCGGCGGCGCGCGCCACGCCGCCGCTGCAGCGCAGCGCGGTCGGCGCGCCGACCGCGTGGCGGCTGTGCCAGACCGCCTCGGGGATCAGCGCGAGGTCGTCGGCGTAGCCGATCTGCACGTGCGCCGCGAGGTCTTCGAGACGGGCGAGTGGCGGTGCGCCCGCCAGGTAGGCGGGCGCGGCGTAGAGGCCGAAGCTCACGCGCCCGACGCGCCGCGCCACCAGGTCGGCGGCGGTGGGCCGGAACAGCCGCAGCGCGATGTCGGCCTCGCCGCGCAGCAGGTCGGCGGTGGCCGCGGTCAGCTGCAGCACCACCTCGATCGCCGGGTAGCGCACGTGCAGGTCGCGCAGTTGCGGCGCGATCACCAGCGCGCCGAGGCTCTCCGGCGTCGACACCCGCACGCTGCCGGCGAGGCTGGTGTCGTCGCCGGTCACCGCGCGGCTGGCGGCGTGCGCCGCCTCGCCCATCGGCGCCACTGCCTGCAGCAGGCGCTCGCCGGCCTCGGTCAGCACCATGCCGCGGGCATGGCGCTGGTACAGGCGCACGCCGAGGCGGCTCTCCAGCGCGGCGATGCGCCGGCCGACCGTGGGCTGGTTGGTGTCGAGCGCCCGTGCCGCCGCCGACAGGCTGCCGGTTTCGGCGGTGGCGAGGAAGTAGCGGTAGTCGTCCCAGTCGATCTCGGGCATGTCAGCGCACGTGCGCGACCGGCCACGACCGGCGCGCCTCGGCCTCGGCGTGGTAGGCCCGGATCACCTCGCCGAGCATGCGCAGGCCGCGGTCGATCTGCTCGGGCGTCGACAGGCTGAAGTTGAGGCGCATCTGCCCCTGGAACGCCGGCGGGTGGGCGTAGAAGGCACCGCCCGGCATGAACGCCACCTTGCGCGCCAGCGCGCGTTCGAGCAGCGCGCGCTCGTCGACCTCCTGGCGCAGGCGCACCCAGAAGAACAGCCCGCCGTGCGGCTGGCTCCAGGTGGCGAGTTCGCCGAGGTGGCGTTCGAGCCCGGCCTGCATCGCATCGCGCTTCTCGCGATAGAACGCGCGCAGGCGGTCGAGGTGGGCGAGGTAGTCGCCGTCGAGCAGGAAGCGGTTGCACCACCACTGGCCGATGCGGTTGGTGTGCAGGTCGGTGCACTGCTTGATGCGCACCAGGTGCGGGTGGATGTCGTCCGAGGCCGCGATGAAGCCGATGCGCAGGCCGGGGATGCCGGTCTTCGAGAACGAGCCCATGTACATCCACGGCGCCCCGCCGAGGCGCCCGGACAGCGGCGTGCGGTCGACCGCTTCGTACATCAGTTCGCGGTAGGGCTCGTCCTCGAGCAGCGCCACGCCGGTTTCGCGCAGCACCTCGGCGACGCCGGCGCGGTGGCTTTCGGCGTAGCACACGCCCGAGGGGTTCTGGAAGGTGGGGATCAGGTAGACGAACGCCGGGCGCTCGCGCCGGATCAGCTCGCGCAGCTGCTGCGGGTCGATGCCCTGCGGCGTCAGCGGCAGTTCGAGCATGCGCGCGCCGAAGAAGCGGAACGCCTGCAGCGCGGCGAGGTAGCTCGGCGCCTCCACGGCGACCGGGGTGTCGGGATCGATGAAGAGCTTGGTGACGAGGTCGAGGCCCTGCTGCGAGCCCGAGGTGATCAGCACCCGCTCGGGCGGCACGCGCAGCCCGATGCCGGTGAGCTGCCGCGCGATGGTCTCGCGCAGCTCCGGCTCGCCGTCGGTGGTGCCGTACTGGCTCAGGCTCGCCGGCAGTTCGCGCAGGTCGAGGGGCGGCATGGCCTCGCGCGCGGGCAGGCCGCCGGCGAAGGAGATCACGTCGGGTTGCTGGGTCAGCGCGAGCAGTTCACGGATCAGCGAACTGGTGAGGCGTTCGATGCGGACGGAGAACATGGGAGAGCCCTGCGGTACAACCGGATTTCCTACCTAACCCGAGGCCGCGCGCGCATGCAAGCAGCAGATGCGCGGCCGCCGTCAGGCGCGGCCGAGTGCGGCGCGGATACGCGCGCGGTCACGCGCCCGCGAGGCGCGCAGCGCCCAGAATCCGGCGAACACCGTGCGCAGATCGGCGAATGCGCGGCGGCGCTCATCGGGATCGGCGTTCACCCGGCGCAGGTCGAGTGCGAACTTCACCAGCGTCAGCAGGGTATTGAGCCAGAACCAGCGCGTCGGCTTCTTCAGGATCAGGCCGTAGTTGGCGCGGCGCTGTGCCGAACGGCGGAATGCATCGAGCCCGCGGTAGGTGGCGTGCCAATGAAAGGCCTGCGCCCGCACCGCCACCGCCGGCGGATAGCCGGCGAGGTAGCTGCGCCGGCAGAGGTCATTGTCCTCGCCGAAGAAGAAGAACAACTCGTCGAACCAGCCGACCCGTTCGAGCATGTCGCGCGACAGCAGCATGATCGCGCCCGACAGGTACTCGATCGGGTAGTGGCGCTGCAATTCGGCGGCAGCCGGCGGCTCCTCGCGCAGGGCGCCGGTGTGGCGGACGAACCAGTAGCAGCCGGGTTCGACGCGGTCCCCTTCACGATTCACGTGCAGAGGCGATACCGGGCCGAGGCGGGGTTCGGCGAGCGATACCAGAACCATCTCGGCCAGGGCGCCGTCGAGCAGTTCGACGTCGGGGTTCAGGATCAGTACGTAATCGACATCTTCGGCGAGCGCGGCGCGGATCCCCGCGTTGCAGGCAACCGCGTAGCCACGATTGGCGCCGAGTGGAATCGGCGTCACGCGCAGCGGCGTGTCGAGCGCGGCAACGTGCGCCAGCGTGCCGTCCGTGGAGCCGTTGTCGACCACGTAGACGCGCAGGTCGACCTTGTCCTGGCGGCCGAGGCCACGGAAGCAGTCGTCGAGCCAGCGCTCGCTGTTGTAGGTGACCAGCACGGCGCCGACGCGCACCTGTCGCAGACGCTCGCGCTCGGCGGGGTCGATGCTGGCGCGGGCGCGCTGCGCCAGCAGGCGCGCCTCGAGGGGTTTGACGGGCGAATTCATGTACGGCACTCCCAATGCGCACGCGGGGGTTGGGGGCGCTCGCCCCGGAGTCGCGCGGCACGGAGTCTATCGGGCGCCCGCGGACCGCGGGCGCCCTCCGATCCGCGCGCGACAACACGTGACCTTCTGCCGTGCGCCCCGGGCTCGTCAGTCCTGGCCGCCGCGCCACGCCGCGGCCCAGTCCTCGCGGCGCGGCAGTTGCAGGAACCAGCCCTTGTCGGCGAGCTGGCGGCGTACCTCGTCGACGTCCTCGTGGGCGAGCCGGCGCTGCGGCGTGAGCTCCAGGTCCATCACGTGGACGAGCCCGCCGAGCGCGCTGCGCAGCGCCGGCGGCAGGTCGTCGAAGGCATCCTTGCGGGCAAGGTAGAGGTAGGTGTCGGGCCGCTTGCGGCTCCTGTAGATCGCGCACTGCATGGGTATGGGGTCTCGTGGCACTCGGTGGCGGGCTTCCCCTATGATGCCGCTTCAGCCAGTCGAGGAGGAACGCATGGTGTCGACCGTCGACAACCTGATCCAGGGTTTCCAGCGCTTCCGCGCCCGCTATTTCGAACGCGACCGCGAACTTTTCCAGCAACTCGCCCACCAGGGCCAGGCGCCACGCACCCTGGTGATCGCCTGCTCGGACTCGCGCGTCGATCCGGCGATCATCACCGACGCCGCGCCGGGCGACCTGTTCGTGATCCGCAACGTCGCCAACCTGATGCCGCCGGCCGAGGAAGGCGGTGGCCTGCACGGCACCAGCGCCGCGCTGGAGTTCGCCGTGTGCGACCTCGGCGTGGAGAACATCGTCGTGCTCGGCCACGGCCACTGCGGCGGCATCCATGCGCTGCTCACCGGTGGCGGCGAGGGCGGCTACATCGCACCGTGGGTGGGCATCGCCGCGCGCGCGCGCGACCGCGTGCTGGCCCGCTGGCCCGACGCCACGCCGGCGTTCCAGCAGCGCGCCTGCGAACGCATGGCGATCCTGGTGTCGCTGGAGAACCTGATGACCTTCGACTTCGTGCGCGCCGGCGTGGAAGCCGGTCGGCTGAAGCTGTTCGGCTGGTACTTCGACATCGAGAACGGCGAGCTGATGCAGTACGACCTCGAGACCAAGCGCTTCCACGACCTGTATCTCGGCTGGGAGTGAACCGCCCCCGCCGCGCGCGGCGGCAGGGGCGGCAGGGGCGGCAGGGGCTCAGCGTACCTGCGGGTCGAGTTCGCCGCTCTGGTAGCGCGCGGTCATCGCCTCGAGGCCCAGCGTCCTGATCTTCGACGCCTGGCCGGCGGTGCCGAAGGCCTCGTAACGCGCCGCGCAGATGCCCCGCATCGCCTTGACGGTCTCGCCGAGGTACTTGCGCGGGTCGAACTCCTTGGGGTGCTCGGCGAGGTAGCGGCGGATCGTGCCGGTGCTCGCCATGCGCAGGTCGGTGTCGATGTTGATCTTGCGCACGCCGTGCCTGATGCCCTCGACGATCTCCTCGACCGGCACGCCGTAGGTCTGGCCGAGGTCGCCGCCGTACTGGTTGATGATCGCGAGCCAGTCCTGCGGCACCGAACTCGAGCCGTGCATCACCAGGTGGGTGCCGGGGATGCGCGCGTGGATCTCCTTGATGCGCTGGATCGCCAGCACGTCGCCGGTCGGCGGGCGGGAGAACTTGTAGGCGCCGTGGCTGGTGCCGATGGCGATGGCGAGCGCATCGACGCCGGTCGCCTTGACGAACTGCGCCGCCTCCTCCGGGTCGGTGAGCAGCTGCGAATGGTCGAGCTTGCCCTCGGCGCCGATGCCGTCCTCCTCGCCGGCCATGCCGGTTTCGAGCGAGCCGAGGCAGCCCAGCTCACCCTCCACCGACACCCCGCAGGCGTGCGCCATCTCGACGGTGCGGCGGGTGACGTCGACGTTGTAATCGTAGCTCATCGGCGTCTTGCCGTCCTCGCCGAGCGAACCGTCCATCATCACCGACGAGAAGCCGAGCTGGATCGAGCGCTGGCACACCGCCGG
Source organism: Plasticicumulans lactativorans (assembly GCF_004341245.1). Lineage (GTDB taxonomy): Bacteria > Pseudomonadota > Gammaproteobacteria > Competibacterales > Competibacteraceae > Plasticicumulans_A > Plasticicumulans_A lactativorans. The sequence continues at coordinate 32,303 of NZ_SLWY01000017.1, forward strand.
CGAGGTGCCATGGTCCTGGTGCATGCAGATCGGAATCTGCGGCCACTCCTCGATCGCCGCCAGGATCAGGTGGCGGATGAAGGCCGCGCCCGCGTACTTGCGGGCGCCGGCCGAGGCCTGGACGATCACCGGGCTGTCGGTCGCCACCGCGGCCTCCATCACCGCGCGCAGCTGTTCGAGGTTGTTGACGTTGAAGGCCGGCACGCCGTAGCCGTGTTCGGCGGCGTGGTCCAGCAACTGGCGCAACGTGATCAGGGGCATCGGAAGTCTCCAGACACGCGGACGGCGCCCGCCCGCGACGGTTAGTGCTTGGCTTTCGCCATGGTCGTTTCCGGCATCATCGACGAGTGATGCTCGACGATCAGCCACTGGTCGCCGATCTTGCGGTAGACGAAGGTGTAACGCGCCGGCACCTTGCCCTTCCTGGTGTCGAACACGTAGGTACCGGCATCGATCGCGATGTCGCCGAAGACGCGGATGTTGCTCTCGGTGATCGTGCCCTGTGGCTTGGCCTGCAGGAAGTGGACGAAGTAGTCACGCAGTTCGTCGGGCGTGTGCCGCACGCGGTCTGACAGCGTCGGCAGCAGGATCGCGTCGGGCGCGTAGTTCGCCAGCACCGCTTCCGGGTCGCCGGTCGCCAGCGAGCGGTTCCAGCGCTCGAACAGCGCGGCGATCTCGGCCTTGGCCTGCGGCGTCGCCACCATTACCGACGGCGTCGTGCCGGACGCCGGGGCAGTGCCGGCGCAGCCGGTCGCGAGCACGAGCGGCAGCAGCACGGCGGCCACGGCGGCCACGGCGGAATGCGGTCTGCAGTTCATCGGGTCTCTCCTTGAAACGAACGGGATACGCGCGGGCCGACGCGCCCGGCGCCGGCCCGTAAGGCGAGGTCAGGCCGCCGCGGCGCGGCGCTCCAGCACCTCGATCGCCGGCAGGCTCCGTCCTTCGAGGAATTCGAGGAAGGCGCCGCCGCCGGTGGAGATATAGCCGATCTGGTCGGCGATACCGTACTTGGCGATGGCGGCGAGGGTGTCGCCACCGCCGGCGATGGAGAACGCGCTCGCATGCGCGATCGCCGAGGCGAGCATCTTGGTGCCGCCGCCGAACTGGTCGAACTCGAACACCCCGACCGGGCCGTTCCAGACGATGGTGCCGGCGTGGGCGATGATCTCGGCGAACTTCGCCGCGGTCTTCGGGCCGACGTCGAGGATCAGGTCGCGCGGCTGCACGGCGTCGGCGGGGACCTTGTTGGCGCGGGCGAGCGCCGAAACCTCGTCGGCGACCACCACGTCCACCGGCAGCGGCACCTCGGCGCCGCGCGCCTTCATCAGGTCGATGATCGCCTGCGCCTCGCCGACCAACTCGGGTTCGGCCAGCGAGCGGCCGATGCGCAGGCCCGAGGCGAGCATGAAGGTGTTGGCGATGCCGCCGCCGACGATCAGGCCGTCGACCTTCGCCGCCAGCGAACGCAGGATGGTGAGCTTGGTGCTGACCTTGCTGCCGCCGACGATCGCCACCAGCGGCCGCGCCGGCTGGTGCAGCGCGCGCGTCAGCGCGTCGATCTCGGCGGCGAGCAGCGGGCCGGCGCAGGCGACCGGCGCGAACCTGGCCATGCCGTACGTGGTGGCCTCGGCCCGGTGCGCGGTGCCGAAGGCGTCATTGGCGTAGACGTCGCACAGCCGCGCCATCCGCTGCGCGAGCGCGTCGCTGTTCTGCTTCTCGCCGACGTTGCAGCGGCAGTTCTCCAGCAGCACGACCTCGCCGGGGGCGACCGTGACGCCGTCGACCCAGTCCTTCACCAGTGGCACCGGCCGCCCCAGCAACTCGCCGATGCGCACGGCGATCGGCGCCAGCGAGTCCTCGGGCGAGCACGCGCCCTCGGTCGGCCGGCCCAGGTGCGAGGTCACCATCACCGCCGCGCCACGCTCGAGCGCCATCGCGATGCCCGGCACCGAGGCGCGGATGCGGGTGTCGTCGGTGATGCGGCCGCTGTCGTCCTGCGGCACGTTGAGGTCGGCGCGGATGAACACGCGTTTGCCGGCGAGCTCCAGGTCCTCGAGTTTCAGCACTTTCATGGCGTGGCTTCCGGGTCATGGGGAACGGGTGTTGACGCGGCCGAGCCAGTGCGCGGCGACGTCGAGCATGCGGTTGGCGAAGCCCCACTCGTTGTCGAACCAGATCAGCAGGTTCACGAGCCGCGCGCCGCTCAGGCGCGTGAGGCTGCCGTCGACGACGCCGGAGCGGGCGTCGTGGTTGAAGTCGGTGGAGGCATGCGGCAGCTCGGTGTAGCCGAGCAGCCCGGCGAGCGGGCCGGCGCCGGCGGCGGCGCGCAGCGCCGCGTTGACCTCGGCGACGCTGCTGTCGCGGGCGAGCTGCAGCGTGGTGTCGAGCGCCGAGACGTTGAGCGTCGGCACGCGCACCGCCTTGGTCTCGATGCGCCCGTGCAGCTCGGGCATCAGGCGGTCGATGCCGCGCGCGAGCCCGGTCGACACCGGCACGATCGACTGCATCGCCGAGCGCGTGCGGCGCAGGTCGGCCTGGTGGTAGCCGTCGAGCAGCGGCTGGTCGTTCATCACCGAGTGCAGCGTGGTGATGTGGCCGTGGCGGATGCCGAAGGCCGCGTGCAGCACCCGCAGCACCGGCACGATCGCGTTGGTGGTGCACGAGGCCGCCGACACCACGCGCTCGCTGCCGTCGAGGCGTTCGTGGTTGACGCCGTAGACGATGGTCGCGTCGACGTCGGCGGCGCTCGCCAGCGGGTGCGACACCAGCACGCGCGGCGCGCCGGCGGCGAGGTAGCGGTCGGCCTGCGCGCGCTGCTGGAAGCTGCCCGAGCACTCCAGCAGCAGGTCGAGCCCGAGCGCGCCCCAGTCCACCTCGCAGGCGTCGCGGGCGTGGAACACCGGGATCGCGCGCCCGCCGACCAGGAGCGCGCCGTCCTCCACGCCCACCTCGGCCGGGAAGCGCCCGTGGGTCGAATCGAAGCGCGTCAGGTAGGCCATGCTCGGCAGGTCGGCCGCCGGCTCGTCGATGGCGACGACCTGGAGCCACTGCTGCCAGCCGCGCTCGTGCAACGCCCGCAGCACGCAGCGGCCGATGCGGCCGTAGCCGTTGATGGCGATGCGGGGCATGGCGCCGCCGGCTCCTAGAGGAGTTCGCGCGCCACCTGCACCACGTGCGCCACGGTGAAGCCGAAGTGCTCGAACAGCTTGCCGGCCGGGGCCGACTCGCCGAAGCGGTCGAGGCCGATCACGCGCCCGTCGAAGCCGACGTACTTGTACCAGGGCAGCGTCGCCCCGGCTTCGATGGCGATGCGCACGCGGCACGCGGGCGGCAGCACGGCCTCGCGGTAGGCGGCGTCCTGGGCCTCGAACACCTCGGTGCAGGGCATCGACACCACGCGCACGCGCCGCCCCTGCGCCGCCAGTTCGGTCGCCGCAGCGACCGCGAGGCCGACTTCGGAGCCGGTGGCGATCAGGATCAGCTCGGGCGCCTCGTGGCTGTCGACCAGCACGTAGCCGCCGCGGCCGATCGCCGCCACCCGGGCGGCGTCGCGCGCCTGGTGCGGCAGGTTCTGGCGCGAGAACACCAGCGCGCTGGGGCCGTCGCGGCGCTCGATCGCCGCCTGCCAGGCGACCATGCTCTCGACCGCATCGCACGGGCGCCACACGGTGATGCCCGGCATCACGCGCAGCGACGCCAGGTGCTCGACCGGCTGGTGGGTGGGGCCGTCCTCGCCGAGGCCGATCGAGTCGTGGGTGAAGACGAACACCGACGGCACCTTGGCGAGCGCGGCCACCCGCAGCGCGTTGCGCGCGTAGTCGGAGAACACCAGGAAGGTGCCGCCGTAGGGGATGAAGCCGCCGTGCAGCGCCATGCCGTTCATCACCGCACACATGCCGAACTCGCGCACGCCGTAGTGCAGGTAGTTGCCGGCGGCCGCCGCGGCCGATACCACCTGCGAGCCCTTCCACAGCGTGTTGTTGGACGGCGTCAGGTCGGCCGAGCCGCCGAACAGCTCGGGCAGCACCGGGCCGTAGGCGTTGAGCGCCTTCTGCGAGGCGGCGCGGCTGGCGATGTTCTCGCCGGCGGCCTGCGCCGCGGCGACCGCCGCCTGCACGGTCTCGCTCCAGGCGAGCGGCAGCGCGCCGCGGCTGCGCCGCTCGAACTCGTAGGCGAGCTCGGGGAAGGTCGCGCGGTAGGCGTCGAAGCGCGCCTGCCACTCGCCCTCGAGCGCCGCGCCGCGCGGGCGCGCGTCCCAGGCGGCGTAGATCTCCGGCGGCACCACGAACGGCGGGTGCGACCAGCCGAGCTGTGCGCGCGCGGCGGCGACCTCGTCCCTGCCGAGCGGCGCGCCGTGCACGTCGTGCCCGCCCTGCTTGTTCGGCGCGCCGTAGCCGATCACCGTGCGGCAGCAGATCAGCGTCGGCCGCGTGGTCTCGGCGCGGGCGGTGGCGAGCGCGGTGGCGACCTCGACCGGGTCGTGGCCGTCGACCTTGCGGATCACCTGCCAGCCGTAGGCCTCGAAGCGCTTGGCGGTGTCGTCGGCGAACCAGCCCTCGATGTCGCCGTCGATCGAGATGCCGTTGTCGTCGTACAGCGCGATCAGCTTGCCGAGGCCGAGGGTGCCGGCGAGCGACGCGGCCTCGTGCGAGATGCCCTCCATCAGGCAGCCGTCACCGACGAACACGTAGGTGTGGTGGTCAACGATGGTGTGCCCGGCGCGGTTGAACTGCGCGGCGAGCGTGCGCTCGGCGAGCGCCATGCCGACGGCGTTGGCGAAGCCCTGGCCGAGCGGGCCGGTGGTGGTCTCGACGCCGACGGTGATGCCGTACTCGGGGTGCCCCGGCGTCTTCGAATGCAGCTGGCGGAAGTCGCGCAGGTCGTCGATGTCGAGCGGGTAACCCGAGAGGTGCAGCAGGCTGTACAGCAGCATCGAGGCGTGCCCGTTGGAGAGCACGAAGCGGTCGCGGTCGACCCAGTGCGGGTTGCCCGGGTTGTGGCGCAGCACGCCGTTCCACAGCACCTCGGCGATGTCGGCCATGCCCATGGGCGCGCCGGGGTGGCCGGAGTTGGCTTGCTGGACGGCGTCCATGCTGAGGGCCCGGATGGCGTTCGCCAGTTCTCTGCGCGACGGCATGGTGTGCTCCTGGGTCGGCGGATGGGATCGGCGGCGGGTCGGGCGCGGCGCGCAGGCGCCGGCCGGCGCCGAAAGGCGGCGGATTATACGGTCGGCATCCGGCCGAGGGGAAACCCGCCGGCGCCGCGCTCAGGCGGCGCGCCACTTGATCGAGCAGCCCATGCTCGGCACCTGCTCCGCCGGGCCGTGGCCGCTGTCGGCGACCTGCCGCATCGCCTCGACCAGCTCGCGCCGCGCGTCCGCCGCGGCCGGCTCGCGGCCGCTGGCGTCGAGCCGGCCGCGGTACTGCAGTTCGAACGCGGCGTTGTAGCCGAAGAAGTCCGGCGTACACACGGCGCCGTAGGCGCGGGCGACCTCCTGGCTGGCATCGAACAGGTACGGGAAGGTGAAGCCGCAGCGGCGGGCGACCTCGGCCATCGGCGCGAAGCCGTCCTCGGGGTAGTCGGCCGGGTCGTTCGCCGAGATCGCCACGCAGCCGATGCCGAGCGCCTGCAGCACGCGCACGTCCTCCACCAGGCGCGGGCGGATGGCCTTCACGTAGGGGCAGTGGTTGCAGATGAACATCACCAGCAGGCCGCGCGGGCCGGCGCAGTCGGCGCGCGTCCAGTCGCGGCCGTCGACGCCGGGCAGGCGGAAGTCGGGGGCCGGCGTGCCGAAGGCACAGACGGGGGTGTGCTGCAGCACCATGATCGTATTCCTCCGCGGGCAGGGCCGGCGGCAGGCATCCGCCGGCTGCGCCGACTGTACGGCGCGCCGCACGCCATCGCCACGCGCACCGCGCGGCGGGATGAATCCGCAGCCGTCGCAGGGTTAGAATCGCCCGCCCCGGCCGGACCCGGCCGCCCCTCCCCGCTTTCCGTCCAACTCCCTGAATCGGCCGCATCCTTCTAAGGAATCCGCATGAGCGACAGCTACCTCTTCACCTCCGAGTCGGTCTCCGAAGGCCATCCGGACAAGATCGCCGACCAGATCTCCGACGCCGTGCTCGACGCCATCCTGGCGCAGGACAAGCACGCACGCGTCGCCTGCGAGACCATGGTCAAGACCGGCGTGGCGATCATCGCCGGCGAGATCACCACCAGCGCCTGGGTGGACCTCGAGGATCTGGTGCGCAAGGTCATCTGCGACATCGGCTACACCAGTTCCGACGTCGGCTACGACGGCGCCACCTGCGGCGTGATCAACATCATCGGCAAGCAGTCGGTCGACATCGCCCAGGGCGTGGACCGCTCGCGCCCCGAGGACCAGGGCGCCGGCGACCAGGGGCTGATGTTCGGCTACGCGAGCACCGAGACCGACGTGCTGATGCCGGCACCGATCTGCTACGCGCACCGCCTGGTCGAGCGTCAGGCCGAAGCGCGCAAGAGCGGCCAGCTGCCGTGGCTGCGCCCCGACGCCAAGAGCCAGGTCACCTGCCGCTACGCCGACGGCAAGGTGGTCGGCATCGACGCCGTGGTGCTGTCGACCCAGCACAACCCCGACGTCCATTACGCCGACCTGAAGGAAGCCGTGATGGAGCTGATCGTCAGGCACGTGATCCCGGCCGAGCTGATCACGCGCGACACGCAGTTCCACATCAACCCGACCGGCAGCTTCGTCATCGGCGGCCCGGTGGGCGACTGCGGCCTGACCGGGCGCAAGATCATCGTCGACAGCTACGGCGGCATGGCGCGCCACGGCGGCGGCGCGTTCTCCGGCAAGGACCCGTCCAAGGTCGACCGCTCGGCCGCCTACGCCGGGCGCTACGTGGCCAAGAACATCGTCGCCGCCGGCCTCGCCGAGCGCTGCGAGATCCAGGTGAGCTACGCGATCGGCGTGGCGCAGCCGACGTCGATCTCGGTGACCACCTTCGGCACCGGCAAGATCAGCGACGCGCGCATCGTCGAGCTGGTGCGCCGGCACTTCGACCTGCGCCCGTACGCGATCACCCGCATGCTCGACCTGCTGCACCCGATGTACCAGGCCACCGCCGCCTACGGCCACTTCGGCCGCACCCCGGTGGAGATGACCTACACCGACAAGGTCGGCAACAGCGACACCTTCACCGCCTTCCCCTGGGAGCGCACCGACAAGGTCGAGGCGCTGCGCGCCGACGCCGGGCTCTGAAAAAACCGCGCGCCGCCCGCCCGCGCCATCCGGGGCGCGGGCGGGCGGCGCGCCGGGCCGCCGCTCACAGCGTGCTGGTGACCTTGTTCAGGTGCGGCGGGCGGTCCGGGTCACGGCCGCGGGCCCGCGCCACGGCTTCGACCAGCAGATAGAAGCTCTGCACCGCGGCGATCGGGTCGAGGTCCTCGCTGGCGCTGGTGGCGAGCGTCAGCTGCCGTTCGGCGACATCCGCCGGGGCGGCCAGCAGCACGCTGGCGCCGCGCCCGCGCATCTCCTCGGCCACCTTGATCAGCCCCGCCTGCGCCGGCCCGCGCGGCGCGAACACCAGCATCGGGTAGCCCGCCTCCACCAGCGCCATCGGCCCGTGCTGCACCTCGGCGCTGCTGAACACCTCGGCCTGGATCGCGCAGGTCTCCTTGAACTTGAGTGCCGCCTCCTGGGCGATCGCGAGCCCGGTGCCGCGGCCGATCACCATCATGCGTTCGGCGCCGCGCAGCGGCTCGACGCCGGCCGACCAGTCGAGCGCGCAGGCCGCACCCAGCGCCTCGGGCAGCTCGCGCAGCGCGTCCAGCAGCGCGCGGTCGTCCTGCCAGCTCGCGGCGAGCCGCGCCCCGGCGGTCAGGCTGCAGATGAAGCTCTTGGTCGCCGCCACGCTGCGCTCGGCGCCGGCGTGCAGCGGCAGCACCCACTCCGCCGCCGCGCCGAGCGGCGACTCGGCCACGTTGACCAGCGCCACCGTGGTGCCGCCGCCGCGGCGGAACACCTCGATCGGCTCGATCAGGTCGGGGCTGCGCCCCGACTGCGAGATCGCCACCGCCAGCGTGCCGTGGGTGGCGAGCGGCGCGCGGTAGAGCGTGACCAGCGACATCGGCAGCGAGGTCACCAGCTGGCCGTAGCGCGCCATCAGCAGGTAGGCCAGGTAGCTCGCGGCGTGGTCGGAGCTGCCGCGGGCGATCGTCACCGCGGCGGCCGGCGGCCGGTCGCGCAGCTGCGCGCCGAGGGCGGCATAGCGTTCGCCGTCGGCGGCGAACTGGGCGGCGACGCGCTCGGGTGCCGAGCGGGCCTCATCAAGCATCAGCGAGTTCAATGGCTTCTCCTTCGACGAAAGTGTGGGTGAGTTGCAGATCGGGTGACATCACGACGATGTCGGCATGCGCACCGAGCTGCAGCCGGCCGCGCGTGCGCTCGCCGAGGTAGTCGGCGGCGTTGGTCGAGACGTGGCGGACGGCCTCGTGCAACGGGATGCCGATCGACACCAGGTTGCGCAGCGCCTGGTCCATGGTCAGCACGCTGCCGGCGAGGGTGCCGTCGGCCAGGCGCACCCCGCCCAGGCACTTGGTGACGGTGTGCGAGCCGAGGTGGTAGGTGCCGTCGGGCATGCCGGCGCCGGCGGTCGAATCGGTGACGCAGAACAGCTTCGGGATCGCGCGCCGCGCGGTGCGGATCGCGCCCGGGTGCACGTGCAGCAGGTCCGGGATGACCTCGGCGAACTCGGCGTGCGCCAGCGCCGCCCCGACCATGCCGGGCTTGCGGTGGTGCAGCTCGCTCATCGCGTTGAACAGGTGGGTGAAGCCGCAGGCGCCCGCCTCCAGCGCGGCCACGCCGTCCTCGTAGGTGCCGGTGCTGTGGCCGATCTGCGGCAGGATCCCGGCGATCTTCAGGTGGCGGATGAAGTCGAGGTGCCCGGCCACCTCGGGCGCCAGCGTCAGCACGCGGATCCGCGCCAGCTCGTGCAGCGTGCGCAGCTCCTCGATGGTGCCGACGCGGGCGAAGCCGGGCTGGGCGCCGAGCTTGCCGGGGTTGATGAACGGCCCTTCGAGGTGCACGCCGAGCACCCGCGCCGCCCCGGCCGGACGCTCGCGCATCGCCCGGCCGACGTCGGCGAGCGCGTGCTCGATGTCCTCGCGCGGCGCCGTCATCGTCGTCGCCAGCAGGCTGGTGGTGCCGTGGCCCGCGTGCAGCCGGGCCACCGTGTCGATGGCGCCGTTGCCGTCCATCACGTCGGCGCCGCCGCCGCCGTGCACGTGCACGTCGATGAAGCCGGGCAGCACCACCGGTTCGCCGTCACGCGGCGCCGGCACCGGCGTGCCGTCGATGGCCGTGATGCGCTCATCGAAGCTGAGCGTGCCGAGCACCCAGCCCTGGGGCGTGAGGATGCAGCCGGAGATGCGTTCGGACATGGCGGGAACCCCCTGGCCAGTGATTTGATGGGTCCAATTTAATACCACTTTATAAACAGGTCAAGCGTTAGTTTGACTTCACATCGCGCTGTGAGCCCCTGAATTGCGGCAATGCAGCATAAAAATGTGCATACCAAGGGCGAAAACCGCCCGCAGGGTCACTTCAAAAGGTCTTGACAGCCTTCTAAGTGGTATTAGACTGGTGTCAAAGGTCAGGTGCCAGTCGGTCACCCACGCCTTCACCACCAGAACCACGACGATTGGAGATCCCGATGACTGCCCCGCAACTGAACCTGTCGGCCTTCGCGAACGGCACCGTCGTGCCGCTCGAAGCCGTGCCCGATCCGGTGTTCGCCGGCCGCCTGATGGGCGACGGCCTCGCCATCGATCCGCGCGACGGCGTGCTGCACGCCCCCTGCGCCGGGCGCATCGTGCAGCTGCACGCCTCGCGCCACGCCTGCACCCTCGAAACCGCGAGCGGTGCCCGCGTGCTGCTGCACATCGGGCTCGACACCGTGCTGCTGCAGGGCGAGGGCTTCAGCGCCCGCATCGCCGAGGGCGACAGCGTGCAGGCCGGGCAGCCGCTGATCGAGTTCGACGCCGCAGTGCTCGAACGCCACGGCAAGCCGTCGCTGACCGTGCTGGTGGTGGAGAACAGCGACGAACACCGCATCAGCTGGCGCGCCAGCGACGGCAGCATCGCCGTCGGCGCGGCGCTGCTGACGCTGGTCGGTGCCGAGCCGGTCGCGGCTGCCGTCGAGGCCGGTGGCGACGAGACCGCCAGCGGCTGGGCGGTGGTCGCCCACGCCGGCGGCCTGCACGCCCGGCCGAGCGCGCTGGTCGCCAACGCGGTGAAGGCGTTCACCGCGACGGTCGAGATCCACCTCCACGGCAAGCGCGCCAACGCCCGCAGCGCCACCGCGCTGATGACGCTCGGCGTCGGCGAAGGCGACGAGGTACAGCTCACCGCGGTCGGCGCCCGCGCCGGCGACGCGCTCGAGGCGGCGATCGTCGCGCTGGAAACCGTCACCGCCGCCGCCGTGCACGCGGCGCCGGCCGCGCCTGCCGCCGCCGCGCCGGCGCGCGAACTGGCGCCGCACCAGCTCGGCGGCGTCATCGCCTCGCCCGGCTTCGCGCTCGGCACCACCGCGCGCTTCGAGCACGGCGTCGGCGAGATCCACGAGCAGGGCGAAGGCGAGATCCTCGAGCGCCGCGCGCTCGACGCCGCGCTGCACGCGGTGATCGGCGACATCGAGGCGGCGGTGGCCGAGGCCGAGCGCCGTGGCCTCGCCGACCAGGCCGGCATCTACGCCGCCCACCACGCGCTCGCCGAGGACCCCGAGATGCTGGCGCAGGCGCAGGCGCTGATCGGCGCCGGCAAGAGCGCCGCCTTCGCCTGGCGCGCGGCGGCGCAGGCGCAGTGCGAGGCGCTGGTCGCCACCGGCAACCCGCTGCTCGCCGGCCGCGCCAACGACCTGCGCGACGTCGAGCGGCAGGTGCTGCGCAAGCTCGCCGGCGACGCCGCCAGCGCGCCGGAGCTGCCGCCGCACGCGGTGCTGCTCGCCGACGACCTGCTGCCGTCGGACTTCCCGGCGCTGGAGCGCGCCGGCGTGGCGGCGATCGTCACCGCGCACGGCGGGCCGACCTCGCACGTCGCGATCCTCGCCCGCGCCCAGGGCATCCCGACGCTGGTCGCGGTCGGCCCGCAGCTCGCCGAGCTCGCCGCCGGCACGCTGGTGATCGTCGACGCCGAGCACGGCGTGCTCGACACCGCGCCGGGCGAAGAGCGCCTCGCCGCCGCCCGCGCCGAGGTCGAACGCCGCCGCGTGGCGCGTGCCGCGGCGCTCGCCTCGGCGCACGCCGCGGCCACCACCGCCGACGGCGTGCGCATCGAGATCGCCGCCAACATCGCCACCCCCGCCGATGCGCGCGAGGCGGTGAAGCTCGGCGCCGAGGCCGTGGGCCTGCTGCGCACCGAGCTCTTGTTCCTCGACCGCACGACCGCGCCGACCGAGGCCGAGCAGCGCGCCGACTACCAGGCGGTGATCGATGCCCTCGAAGGGCGCAGCGCGATCATCCGCACCCTCGACGTCGGCGCCGACAAGGAGCTGCCGTACATCCCGATGCCGGCCGAGGAGAACCCGGCGCTCGGCCTGCGCGGCATCCGCCTGTGCCTGGCGCGCGAGGCGCTGCTGACCGAGCAGCTGCGCGCGATCCTCGCGGTCAAGCCGCTCGCGGCGGTGAAGATCATGCTGCCGATGGTCACCGACCTCGCCGAGATCACCGAGACGCGCGCGGTGCTCGACCGCCTGGCCGCCGAGATGGGCATCAGCGAGCGGGTGCAGCTCGGCGTGATGATCGAGACCCCCTCGGCCGCGGTGCTCGCCGACCAGCTCGCCCGGGAGGCCGACTTCTTCTCGGTCGGCACCAACGACCTCACCCAGTACGCGCTGTGCATGGACCGCGTCAACGCGGCGCTGGCCGCCCGCCTCGACGGCCTGCACCCGGCGGTGCTGCGGCTGATGGCACAGGCCGCCGAGGGCGCGGCGCGTCACGGCCGCTGGCTCGGCGTGTGCGGCGCGATGGCGTCCGACCCGGTCGCGGTGCCGCTGCTGATCGGCCTCGGCGTCACCGAGCTGTCGGCGAGCCCGGCGGTGATCCCCGAGATCAAGGCCGTGGTGCGCCGCGTGACGCTCGCCGAATGCCAGGCCGCCGCCCGCGCCGCGCTGCAACTGAGCTCGCCCGAAGCGATCCGCGCCCACGTCAAGGCCACCTGGCCGTGGCTCGACGCCTCCGCCTGAACCCCGAACACCACCCGAGAACCGAGGAGTCCTCCATGTCCGCCAACCGCTTCGCTGCGATCCAGCAGCTCGGCCGCACCCTGATGCTGCCGATCGCCGTACTGCCGATCGCCGGCATCCTGCTGCGCCTCGGCCAGCCCGATCTGCTCAACATCTCGTTCATGGCGCAGGCCGGCGACGCCGTGTTCGCCAACCTCGCGCTGCTGTTCGCCGTCGGCGTCGCCGTCGGCTTCGCCAAGGAGAACAACGGCGTCGCCGGCCTCGCCGGCGCGGTCGGCTACTTCGTGCTGGTCGCGGCGATGAAGACCATCGACGCCGGCATCAACATGGGCGTGCTCGCCGGCCTGATCATGGGCATCGTCGCCGGCGTGCTCTACAACCGCTACAAGGACATCGCCCTGCCCGAGTGGCTGGCGTTCTTCGGTGGCAAGCGCTTCGTGCCGATCGCCAGCGGCCTCGCGGCGCTGGTGCTCGCGGTGGTGTTCGGCTTCGGCTGGCCGCCGATCCAGAAGGGCATCGACCTGATCGGCCACTGGCTGATCGGCTCGGGCGAGATCGGCCTGTTCATCTACGGCGCGCTGAACCGCCTGCTGCTGGTCACCGGCCTGCACCACATCCTCAACAACCTCGTGTGGTTCGTGTTCGGCGACTTCTCGGTCGCCAACGAGGTGATCCACGGCGACCTGAAGCGCTTCTTCGCCGGCGACCCGACCGCGGGAGCCTTCATGGCCGGCTACTTCCCGGTGATGATGTTCGGCCTGCCGGCCGCCTGCCTGGCGATGTACCGTAACGCCCGTCCGGAGAACAAGCACCTGGTCGGCGGCGTGCTGCTGTCGATGGGCCTGACCTCCTTCTTCACCGGCGTCACCGAGCCGATCGAGTTCTCCTTCCTGTTCCTCGCCCCGGTGCTGTTCGGCATCCACGCGGTGCTGACGGGGGTGTCGATGGCGCTGATGTACGCGCTCAACGTCAAGGCCGGCTTCACCTTCTCCGGCGGTGCGTTCGACTACGTGCTCTCCTACGGCATCTCGACCAACTCCTGGCTCATCGTGCCGGTCGGCCTCGCCTACTTCGCGGTGTACTACGGCCTGTTCAGCTTCTTCATCCGCCGCTTCGACCTCGCCACGATGGGCCGCGAAACCCCGCAGGAGCTGGCCGAGGAGAACATGGACGCGCCGCTCGACCTCGCCCCGGCGACGCGCGCCGCCGGCTTCGTCGCCGCCCTCGGCGGTGCCGCCAACATCCGCGACGTCGACGCCTGCACCACGCGGCTGCGCCTCGCGGTCGCCGACAACCAGCAGGTGCGTGAAGCCGACCTCAAGGCGCTCGGTGCCAAGGGCGTGGTGCGCCCCGGCGCGGGTGCGGTGCAGGTGATCGTCGGCCCCGGTGCCGAGATCCTCGCCGACGAGGTGCGCGCGACGCTGAAGGGCGCCACCGCCCCGCGCCCGGCGCCCGCGGCCGGAACGCGCGCCGAGAAGCTGATTGCCGCGCTCGGCGGTGCCGCCAACCTGAAGAACGTCGATGCCTGCACCACGCGGCTGCGCCTGCAGGTGGTCGACAACGCCCTGGTGCGCGATGCCGAGCTCAAGGCGCTGGGCGCCCGCGGCCTGATCAAGCCCGCGCCGGGCAGCGTGCAGGTGGTGCTCGGGCCGATCGCCGACACGGTCGCGGAGGAAATCCGCGGTACCCTGAAGGCCAACGCCTGACCCCCGGCCCCTCGAGGAGAAACGCCATGTCCGCCCCGGCCCGCAGCGTGTTCTACGTCTCCGACGGCACCGGCCTGACCGCCGAAACCCTCGGTCACAGCCTGCTCGCCCAGTTCGAAGGCTTCGCCTTCCGCCAGGTGCGCCTGGGCGGCGTGGACACCTTCGCCCGCCTGTACGCCTGCGTCGACCAGGTGCGCAGCGCGCGCGAAGCGGACGGGGTGCCGCCGCTGGTGCTCGCGACCCTCGTCGACCCGGAGGCGGCGCAGGCGCTGCGGGCCCTGGACTGTGTGTTCTTCGACCTGTTCGAGACCTTCATCGGGCCGCTGGAGGCGGCCCTGCAGGCCAAGTCGATCCCCAAGGTGCGCGACGCGCGGCTGCGCGACCACCGCGCGCGCTTCGAGGCGATCAACTTCGCGCTGGCGCACGACGACGGCGCGTCGGACGCGCGCCTCGACGAGGCCGACGTGATCCTGGTCGGCGTCTCGCGCAGCGGCAAGACGCCGACCTGCCTGTACCTGGCGATGCAGCACGCGGTGAAGGCGGCCAACTACCCGCTGATCCCCGATGACTTCGAACGCGGCCGGCTGCCGCAGGCGCTGCTGAAGATGCGCCCCAAGCTGTTCGGCCTGACGGTCGCCGCCGAGCGCCTGGCCGGGGTGCGCGAGCAGCGCCGCCCCGGCAGCCGCTACGCGAGCTTCGACAACTGCCGCGCCGAGGTGCAGGCGGCGCAGGCGCTGATGCGCCGCGAGGGCATCCGCTGGCTCGACTCCTCGGTCCACTCGGTCGAGGAACTGGCCGGCGCGATCCTCGAAGCGCGCGGGCTCGGCACCCGCGCCGGCTGAAGCCGGCAGTGGCGCGACGCTGGTAGCGCAGTGGTATCGTAATGGCTCGTCCCCTGCCCCGGATCGCCCCGATGACGAGCGACGCCACCGATTCCCCCGCCGACGACCCGCTGGCCGCCGCCCTCGGCCTCGACCCGCACGCCTCGACCCCGCTGTACGTGCAGGTGCGCAACGGACTCGCGCGCCTGATCCGCGACGGCCACTTCAGCACCGACGAGGCCCTGCCCTCCGAACGCACGCTGGCCGAGAAGCTCGGCATCTCGCGGGTAACCGCGCGCAAGGCGATCGACGCGCTCGCCGGCGAGGGCCTGATCGTGCGCCGCCACGGTTCCGGCAACTACATCGCGCCGCTGCTCGAACAGCCGCTGACGCGGCTGACCAGCTTCACCGAGGAGCTCAGGCAGCGCGGCTTCGTGCCGAGCTCGCGCTGGCTGCGCCGCGCCGTCGGCCCGGCCCTGCCCGACGAGATGGTCGCGCTCGGCCTGTCGCCGGGCGCGCGGGTGGCACGGCTGGAGCGCGTGCGCCTCGCCGACGCCACGCCGATGGCCTACGAGTCGAGCGCGCTGCCGATCTTCGCGCTGCCCAACCCCGAGGCGGTCACCGATTCGCTCTACCACTTCCTCGCCGAGCGCGGCGCGGTGCCGGTGCGCGCGCTGCAGCACATCCGCGCCGCCAACGCGAGCGCCCGCCAGGCCGAGCTGCTCGCGGTGCCGGCGGGCCACGCGCTGCTGTTCATCACCCGCGTCGGCTACGCCGAGGACGGCCGCGCAGTCGAGATCACCCACACCTGGTGCCGCAGCGACTACTACGACTTCGTCGCCGAGCTGCGGCGCTGAACGCCGCGGCGGGCGGCGCGACCGCGTGCCCCCGCGGAGCGCAGCCGCGCCACCGGCACCGCGCCGGCAGGCACGTGGACCCCGGCGTCGGTCATCGGCCGCCAGGCGGCATCCCACAGCGGCAGGCCGTACGGCAGCGGCACGCCGGCCCCGGATGGCGCCGCCTGCCCGCGGCTGCCGGCGCGCATCGGCGACAACAGGGCCCGCGACCGCTCGGCGGGCTCGCCGAAGACCTCGAAGGCGGGTGTGACCGGCATCTTCCCGATGCCGGCGGGCAGCGCCGGCGCATCGGGCGTGGCGACCGGGCAGGCCCCGGCGAGCACGGCGGCCAGCAGGATCGAAGGAGCCTTCATGCCGACGCCTCCCGGGGCCGCGCGCTCATTGCCGCGTGATGACGACTTCGAGGTACTCGCCGGGCACCACCAGCGAGCCCGCGCCGCCGACGTTGCGCGCTTCGAGCAGCGCCGTGAGATCGGCGTTCAGGCGCGCCTGGCCGGCGGCGTCGAGCGCCGCGAAGGCCTTGTGCGTGGGGCCGTAGTAGGCGCGGAACACCTCGATCCAGTGCGCCGCCGAGCGGTAGCGGAAGTTGAACTGGCGGCGCACGCAGCGGATGTCGGCGGCACGCGCGCCGAACAGCGTGACGATGTAGGGCTCGTCGCCCCAGCGCATCGGCACCGGCGCCCCCGCCGGCGGCGGCACGTGCCGGCCGACCACGCGGAACAGCTCGCCGATGAAGCCCTCGGGCGTCCAGTTGGCGAGCCCGATGCGCCCGCCGGGGCGCACCACGCGCAGCAGCTCGCCGGCGGCGCGGGCGTGCTGCGGCGTGAACATCGCGCCGAAGGTCGACAGCGCCACGTCGAAGCTCGCGTCGGCGAACGGCAGGTTCTCCGCATCGGCCTCGCGCACGGTGACGCCGAGCCCTTCGGCGTGCGCACGGGCAAGCGCCTTGTCGAGCAGGTGCGGCACGTAGTCGATCGCGGTGACCTCGGCGAAGCGCCGCGCGGCGGCGAGCGTGGCGTTGCCGTTGCCGGCGGCGACGTCGAGCACGCGCTCGCCGGCGCACACGTCGGCGGCCTCGGCGAGGGTCTCGCCGACGATCTGCAGCGTGGTGCCAATGACGGCGAAGTCGCCGCTGGCCCAGGCCGCCTGCTGGCGCTGCTTGATCACGGCGAAGTCCGGGGTGGCGGCCGGCGGCGCGGCGGGGGTGGGGCAAAGGGCGGTATCGAGGCTCATGATCGGTTCTCCTGCGGGTTACGGGGGTCGGCTGCGGGGTGCGGCGGGCGACGGCCGACGCCGCGTGGGCATCGGGGAGTGCCGTCGCGCGCCTGCGGCACGCCGTCCGACACACCCATTGTCGAAACCCCGGCCGCCGCACGCTTTTCCGTGCGTCGCGGCGTTTTGCCCGTGCGTCCGCTTTTCGCCGCCGCCCTAGCCGATCGATAATCCACAGGGTCCGATCGGGACTGCCCGCAGGCCGGCCTGACACGATGAACCGGGACACGCTTTCCGATCTGCTGCGCGCGGTGCGCTTCCGCGGCGCGGTGTTCTATTACGTGAGCTACTGGGAGGACTGGGCCGCCTCGGCGCCGCCGGCGGTCGAGATCGCCGAAGCGGTGATGCCGGGCGTCGAACACGTGATGGAGTTCCACATGGTCGCCAAGGGCGGCGGCTGGGCGGCGACCTCGGGGCTCGCCCCGGTGCGGCTGGCCGCCGGCGACATCGTGATGTTCCCGCACGGCGACGCGCACGTGATGTCGAGCGCACCGGGGATGCCGGCGACGCCGATCGACGCCGAGTGGGTGTACGCCACGCGCCACCTGGCCAAGCCGCTGCCGATCGCCTTCCACCACGGCGTCAAGGAGCCGGGCTCGCCGCTGCCGGTCGCCGATGCCGACACCATCATCGTCTGCGGCTTCCTCGGCTGCGACCTGCGCCCGTTCAACCCGCTGATCGCGGGGCTGCCGCGGCTTTTGCACGTGCCGGCGGCGCAGGCCGGGCAATGGGTCGCGCACGTGATCGACCAGGCGGCGCTCGAATCGACCCAGCGCCGCCCCGGCGCCGAGGCGGTGCTCGAACGCCTGGCGGAGATGATGTTCGTCGACACCACGCGCCGCTACCTCGACCACCTGCCCGCCGACGCCACCGGCTGGCTCGCCGGGCTGCGCGACCGCTACGTCGGCCGGGCGCTCGCGCTGCTGCACGAGCGCCCGGCGCACCCGTGGAGCATCGACGAGCTGGGGCGCGAGGTGGGGCTGTCGCGCTCGGCGCTGCACGAGCGCTTCGTGCGCTACCTGGAGCAGCCGCCGATGCAGTACCTCGCGCACTGGCGCATCCAGGCCGGCGCGCAGCGGCTGCGCGAGAGCAGCCGCCCCGTCGCGGCGATCGCCCAGGAGGTCGGCTACGACTCCGAGGCCGCCTTCTGCCGCGCCTTCAAGCGCCTGGTCGGACTGCCGCCGGCGGCGTGGCGGCGCAGCCGCGCCGGCGGCTGAGGCTCCGGCGACCGGCGCCGCGGCTCAGCCGGCCAGTTGCCGCAGCACGTAGGGCAGGATGCCGCCGTGCTCGAAGTACGCCCACTCCTTCGGCGTGTCGATGCGCACGCGCGCCGGGAAGCGCCGCTCCTGCCCGGCGTCGGGGCGCACCACCACCGTGACTGAGCGCGCCCCCGGCACCAGGCCCTCGATCGCGTAGCGCTCGCTGCCGGAAAGCCCGAGCGTGTCGCGCGACGCACCGGCGGGGAACTCGAGCGGCAGCACGCCCATGCCGACCAGGTTCGAGCGGTGGATGCGCTCGTAGCTCTCGGCGATCACCGCGCGCACGCCGAGCAGGCGCGTGCCCTTGGCGGCCCAGTCGCGGCTCGAACCGGTGCCGTACTCCTTGCCGGCCAGCACCACCAGCGGCACGCCCTCGGCGGCGTAGCGCATCGCGGCGTCGTACACGCTGAGCGTCTCGCCCGAGGGCTGGTGGCGCGTCACCCCGCCCTCGGTGCCGGGGACGAGCTCGTTGCGCAGGCGCACGTTGGCGAAGGTGCCGCGCACCATCACTTCGTGGTTGCCGCGACGCGCGCCGTAGGAGTTGAAGTCGGCAGGCGCGACGCCGTGCGCGACCAGGTAGCGCCCGGCCGGGCCGTCGCGCTTGATCGAGCCCGCCGGCGAGATGTGGTCGGTGGTGATCGAGTCGCCGAGGCGCAGCAGCACGCGGGCGTCGGCGATCGGCGCGAAGCCGGGCGGCTCGCGGGTCATGCCCTCGAAGTACGGCGGGTGGCGGATGTAGGTCGACTGCGCGTCCCAGGCGTAGCGCCCGGCGGCGGGGGTGGCGATCGCCCGCCAGTGCGCGTCGCCGGCGAACACGTCGGCGTAGCGTTCGCGGAACATCGCCTGCGAGATCACGCTGCCCGCGCGCGCGATCTCCTCGGCCGAGGGCCAGATGTCCTTCAGCAGCACCGGGCGGCCGTCGCCGTCGAGCCCGAGCGGCTCGCGGGTGAGGTCGATCGCCAGCGTGCCGGCGAGTGCGTAGGCGACCACCAGCGGTGGCGAGGCGAGAAAGTTGAGCTTCACCTCCGGGTGGATGCGACCCTCGAAGTTGCGGTTGCCCGACAGCACCGCGCCGACCGCGAGGTCGCCCTGGCGGATCGCCGCGCTGACCGGCCCGGGCAGCGGCCCCGAGTTGCCGATGCAGGTGGTGCAGCCGTAGCCGACCAGCGCGAAGCCGAGCCCTTCGAGCGCCGCGAGCAGCCCGCTGGCTTCGAGGTAGGCGGTGACTACCTGCGAGCCCGGCGCGAGCGAGGTCTTCACCCACGGCCGCACGCGCAGCCCGCGCGCCAGCGCCTTCTGCGCCAGCAGCCCGGCGCCGAGGATCACGCCGGGGTTGGAGGTGTTGGTGCACGAGGTGATCGCGGCGATCACCACCGCGCCATCGGCGAGCGTGTAGCCGCCGTCGGCGACCTCGACGCGCCCGGGCTGCCCGGCGCCGCGCGCCGCGGCGGCCTGCGCCAGCGCCTGCTCGACCGCCGGCCGCGCCGCGGCGAGCGCGATGCGGTCCTGCGGGCGCCGCGGACCGGCGAGGCTCGGCTCGACCGCGTCGAGGTCGAGGTCGAGCACCTGGCTGTAGAGCGGCTCGGGCGCGCCGGGCTCGGCGAACAGCCCCTGCGCGCGGGCGTAGGCCTCGACCAGCGCGACCTGCGCCGCGTCGCGCCCGCTCAGGCGCAGGTAGGCGAGCGTTTCGGCATCGATCGGGAACAGCCCGCAAGTGGCGCCGTACTCGGGCGCCATGTTGGCGATCGTCGCGCGGTCGGCGAGCGGCAGCCCGGCGAGCCCCGGGCCGAAGAACTCGACGAACTTGCCGACCACCCCGTGCGCGCGCAGCCGCTGGGTGACCGTCAGCACCAGGTCGGTCGCGGTCACGCCCTCGCGCAGCCGCCCGCGCAGGCGCATGCCGACCACCTCGGGGATCAGCATCGTGATCGGCTGGCCGAGCATCGCCGCCTCGGCCTCGATGCCGCCGACGCCCCAGCCGAGCACGCCGAGGGCGTTGATCATCGTCGTGTGCGAATCGGTGCCGACCAGGGTGTCGGGGTAGACGTGCAGCCCGTCGCGCGCGTCGGTGAACACCACCCGCGCCAGGTACTCGAGGTTGACCTGGTGGCAGATGCCGGTGCGCGGCGGCACCACGCGGAAGCGGTCGAAGGCCTGCTGGCCCCAGCGCAGGAAGGCGTAGCGCTCGCGGTTGCGGGCGAACTCGAGCTCGGCGTTGCGCTCGAGCGCATCGGCCGCGGCGAAATGGTCGACCATCACCGAGTGGTCGATCACCAGCTCGGCCGGCGCCAGCGGGTTGATCCTCGCCGGGTCGCCGCCGAGTGCGGCCATCGCCTCGCGCATCGCTGCCAGGTCGACCACCGCCGGCACGCCGGTGAAGTCCTGCATCAGCACGCGCGCCGGCGTGAACGCGATCTCGCGCTCGGCGACCGCACCGGGCTGCCAGCGCGCCAGCGCCAGGATGTCATCGGCGCGCACGTCGACGCCGTCCTCGCAGCGCAGCAGGTTCTCCAGCAGGATCTTCAGCGCGTACGGCAGGCGCTCCACCGCGGCGTGGGGAGCCAGCGCGGCGAGGCGGTGGAGGGTGTGGTCGCGACCGTTGACGCTCAGGGTGGCGCGGGCCTGGAAGCTGTCGAGCATGGCGGAACCTCGCGGGGCGGGCAGGAACGGAGCCGCGGCGCGGGCCGGGGCCTGCGCACGCTGCCATCGCTTGCGACAGCCCGCCGCGGGAATCGATCCCGCGGCGGGGATGGCCGTGCGCCCGGGCGTGCGCGGCGTCGCCGTCCCGGCTACAACATCGGGAGCGGGCGGTATCGCGCGCCCGTGCGGGCGCCGGCGCAGGCGTGCCGGCCACCATCCGCTCGCGCCGGAGGAAAACCCCATGGACATGAGCCTGAGTTCGTCGGCCTTCGCCGACCACGCCCCGATCCCCTACGTGTACACCTGCGAGGGCCGCGACGTCTCGCCGCCGCTGCAGTGGAGCGCGCCGCCGGCCGGCACCCGCAGCCTCGCGCTCGTGGTCGACGACCCCGACGCTCCCGACCCGGCGGCGCCGAAGATGACCTGGGTGCACTGGGTGCTGTACAACCTCCCGGCCTCCGCCGGCCACCTGCCCGAGGCGGCGGGCGACGCCGAGCTGCCGGCCGGCACGCTGGCCGGGCTCAACGACTGGCGGCGCAGCGGCTACGGCGGGCCGTGCCCGCCGGTCGGGGAACACCGCTACTTCTTCAAGCTGTACGCGCTCGACACCCGCTTCCCCGACCTGCACCGCCCCACCAAGGCGGCGCTGGAGCGCGCGATGCAGGGCCACGTGCTGGGCCAGGCGCAGCTCGTCGGCACCTACCGGCGCCAGCGCTGAGCCCCGCCGCGCCGGGCGCGCCGAGCGTCGGGGCGCCTGCCCCTCAGCGGCCGGCGGTGAGCGTGGTGTAGCTCGTGATCAGGTTGCGGTAGTCGGGGATGTGGTTCGAGAACAGCGTGCCCAGGCCCTCGATGTCGTTGCGCCAGTCGCGGTGCAGCTCGCAGGCCACGCCGAACCAGGTCATCAGCTGGGCGCCGGCAGCGGCCATGCGCTGCCAGGCCGAATCCCGGGTCAGCTCGTTGAAGGTGCCCGAGGCGTCGGTGACGACGAACACCTCGAAGCCCTCCTCCAGCGCCGACAGCGCCGGGAAGGCGACGCAGACCTCGGTGACCACGCCGGCGATGATCAACTGCCTGCGGCCGGTCGCCTTCACCGCCTGGACGAAATCGGCGTTGTCCCAGGCGTTGATCTGGCCGGGCCGGGCGATGTAGGGCGCGTCCGGGAAGGTCGCCTTGAGCTCGGGCACCAGCGGCCCGTTCGGACCGTCCTCGAAGCTTGTGGTCAGGATCGTCGGCAGCTCGAAGTACCTGGCGAGGTCGGCGAGCGCCAGTACGTTGTTCTTGAAGCGGTCGGGCTCGATGTCCCGCACCAGCGACAGCAGGCCGGCCTGGTGGTCCACCAGCAGGACGGCGGCGGCGTGCTTGTCGAGGCGGACGTAGGGCGTGCTCATGGCGTGGCTCCTTCTCGGTCTCCCGGGGATGGCGCGCCGCACCCGCCAGCGCCGGTACGAGCGGCGGGCGGCCACGGCGCCGGTGCGGCAGCCCCGCTGCCGCCGCACCGGTACCCACTATAGGAGGCCGAATGCACCCGGGCCCGGTACGGCGCGCAACTTGGCACCGCGGCCGGCGTGGCGAGGGCGTCAGGCGTGAGGGGGTGCACCGGGCCGGCGCTGGGCGCGGTTCGCCGCCCCTGAAACGCGCGGCCCCCGCAGGGCGGGGGCCGTCGCAGGGGATTCTGCGGGCGGGGCTCAGCCCCAGGAGCGCACCGGACCGGTGTCGACGTGGATGAAGTTGGAGCGCGGGTAGTAGCCGACGCCGCCGGCACGCAGCGACAGCGCGGCACGGTGCATCATCGCCAGGCTCACGCCGGGCATGCGCAGGTCCACCGCGCGCGCCTGGATGTGGAAGCTGTTCTTGGCGACGCCGCGGCTCTCCTCGCGCAAGAGCGAGTTGGTCTCGGGCGAGCGGTAGCCGGAGATCACGTGGGTCTCGCGGGTCGTGCCCATCAGCAGTTGCATCGCGTAGACGATGTCGAAGGCGCGTTCGTCGAACAGCTTGAACTCGTCGTTGTGGTGATCGCGCAGCGCCCAGCTCAGCTCCTTGATCGACTGCGACACGTAGCCGGTGCGCGGGGTCCAGAACACCGAGCGGATCGCCTCGCCGGTGTTGGGGGCGTAGAGGCTGATGGCGCGGTCGCCGGAGCGGAAGGCGATATCGGGCGTCAGCGTCTTGGCTTCGGTGTGGATCACCGGCGCCTGCAGCGAGGTCGTGTCGGCGACCGGCTGCACGTGCGCCACGCTCCCGCGCGAGGTGTGCCCGAGGTTTTCACGCTCGGCGCGCGCGAGGCCTTCGCGACTGCGCAGGTGGGGCTTGTAGACCTCGCGCACCCGCGAGCTGCGCTCGGTGATGCGCCGGCCCGAGGTATCGACGTTCCTGAGCTTGCTGGTGCGGCTATCGGCAGCGGCGGGCTTGGCGGCGACGCGGGTGGTGGACGCGGAAGAACGGGCGGCGGTGGCGGCTTGCTTCTGGCTGGTGCTGGTTTTGCCCGCGGGCGGCGGCGTGGTCTTGGCGAGGACGGGCGCGGCTACCAAGGTGCCGACCGCAGCGGCCGCGAGTCGCAGGAAACCCCGACGCGGCGGGCAGGCTTCGGCCTCGGTCTCTTCAGCGGCATCATCCAGTACGTGCATAGGACCCCTCGTCAGCATGGGTTTAACCTCTGACAGCAAAAAAATTGGTTCGATTGTTACCTAATTTTACACTGGTATGCAATCCGGAATTCCCTTTTCGGCCCCGAACCTGCCTGTACGGCGGTTCGCGGCACCGCCCGCGCACCCCCAACCGTCGTGGAACCGCCCCATGAGCAAGCCCCGAGCGCCGGTGACCCCGGCCGTACGCGTGCTGCGCCAGCACGGCGTAGCCTTCACCGACCACCTCTACGACTACGTCGAGCGCGGCGGCACCCTGCACAGCGCGCAGGCGCTCGGCGTCGACGAGCACGCCGTGGTGAAGACGCTGGTGCTGGAGGACGAGGCGCGCCGGCCGCTGATCGTACTGATGCATGGCGACCGTCAGGTGTCAGTGGGCGCACTGGCGCGCGTGCTCGGCGTCAAGCGCGTGCAGCCCTGCGACCCGGCGGTGGCCGAACGCCACAGCGGCTACCGCGTCGGCGGCACCTCGCCGTTCGGCACCCGCCATGCGCTGCCGGTGTACGTCGAGGCGAGCGTGCTCGAGCTGCCGCGCATCTACATCAACGGCGGCAAGCGCGGCTACCTGGTCGGCATCGATCCGGCCGAGCTGCGCCGCGTGCTCGGCGCCACCCCGGTGCAGGTCGCCACCGGCGCCTGAGCGCACCTCAGTAGTGCGGCGGCGGCGGTTCCTCGCCGCGCGCGGCGAGGTTCAGTTCGGCCTGCGCCTTGACCTGCTCGCGCAACAGCGCGAGTTCGCGCGCCAGGCGGTCGAGCTCGCGCGCCTGGCGCACGACCACGTCGTTCAGGTCGCCGAGCAGCACCTCGTGGTGCGCGAGGCGGATCTCGAGTTCGATGATGCGGTCTTCCACGGGCACCCCTCCGGGCCGGCACGACGGGCCGCGGATGATAGCCGGGCGCGGCGATGCCGGCGTGTAGAATGGCCGGCCCGCCCGCTCCGGACCGCGCGATGACCGCCGCCCCCCCCGCCGCCGACCTGCCCTACTTCGCCACCGCGCCGCAGGGCGTCGAACCCCTGCTCGCCGCCGAGCTGCTGGCCCTGGGCGCGAGCCGGGCGCGCGAGAGCCGCGGCGGCGTCGCCTTCGACGGGCCGCTGGCGGTGGCCTACCGCGCCTGCCTGTGGTCGCGCACCGCGAACCGTGTGCTGTACCTGCTGGCGAGCGTGCCGGCGCCCGATGCCGATGCGCTGTACGCCGGCGTGCGCGCGCTGGCCTGGGAGGAGCACCTCGACCCCGACGGCACGCTGGCGGTGGACTTCGCCGGCAGCGGCGCGGCGATCACGCACTCGCAGTACGGCGCGCAGCGGGTCAAGGACGGCATCGTCGACCGCCTGCGCGAGCTCAGCGGGCGGCGCCCGTCGGTCGACCGCGACACCCCGGACCTGCGCATCAACGTGTTCGTGCTGAAGGACACCGCGCGCATCGCCATCGACCTCGCCGGCGACAGCCTGCACCGGCGCGGCTACCGGGTGGAGACCGTCGCCGCGCCACTGAAGGAGAACCTCGCCGCCGCGCTGCTGCTCAAGGCCGGCTGGCCGGCGCTCGCCGCGGCCGGCGGCGGGCTGCTCGATCCGATGTGCGGCTCCGGCACCTTCGCGATCGAGGCCGCGCTGATCGCCACCGACCGCGCGCCGGGGCTCGAGCGCACGCACTGGGGCTGCTACGGCTGGCGCCGGCACCAGCCCGCGCTGTGGCGTGAACTGGTGCTCGAGGCGCGCGAGCGCGCCGCCGCCGGCCGCGCGCGCCTGCCGGCGATCGTCGCCTGCGATGCCGACCCGCGCGCGGTGCGTGCCACGCTCGCCAACGTGCAGGCGGCGGGCTTCGCCGGCGGCATCCACGTCGAGCGTCGCGAACTCGCGCGCGCCGAGCCGCCGCGCGGCCCGGCCGGGCTGGTGATCGTCAACCCCCCTTACGGCGAGCGTCTCGGCGAGCAGGAGGCACTGCGCGCCACCTACGCCGAGCTCGGCGACGTGCTGAAGGCGCGCTTCGGCGGCTGGCAGGTGGCGCTGTTCACCGGCAACCCCGCGCTCGGCAAGCGCATGGGCCTGCGGGCGCACAAGGCCAACACCTTCCACAACGGCCCGCTGCCCTGCCAGTTGCTGCAGTTCAGCGTCGAGCCATCGGCCTTCGTCGACCGCGAGGGTGCCGACCGGCGCCGGCACGAGGCCACGCTGGAGCGCGCGCTCGCCGGCGGCGCCGACGCCTTCGTCAACCGCCTGAAGAAGAACCTGCGCACGCTCGGCAAGTGGGCGGCGCGCGAGGGCATCAGCTGCTACCGGCTCTACGACGCCGACATCCCCGAGTACGCGGTGGCGGTCGACCGCTACGGCGACTGGCTGCACGTGCAGGAGTACGCGGCGCCGGCGACGATCCCCGAGGCCACCGCCGCCGAGCGCCTGGAACAGGTGATGACGGTGCTGCCGGACACGCTCGGCGTGGCGCCGGAGCACATCGCACTGAAGGTGCGCAGCCGCCAGAAGGGCAGCAGCCAGTACACGCGCCAGGCCGAGCACGGCGAGTTCCTGGAGGTGCGGGAAGGCCCGGCGCGGCTGCTGGTGAACCTGTTCGACTATCTCGACACCGGGCTCTTCCTCGACCACCGCATCACCCGCGCGCTGCTCGGCCGGCTGGCGCACGGGCGGCATTTCCTCAACCTGTTCGCCTACACCGGCGCGGCGACCGTGCATGCGGCGCTCGGCGGGGCGCGCACGACGACCTCGGTCGACCTGTCGGCCACCTACCTCGACTGGGCCGGGCGCAACCTCGCGCTGAACGGCTGCGGCAGCGACGCACACCGGCTGGTGCGCGCCGACTGCCTGGCGTGGCTGGAGCACGCGCGCGGGCGCTACGGACTGATCTTCCTCGATCCGCCGACCTTCTCGAACTCCAAGCGCATGAGCGGCACGCTCGACGTGCAGCGCGACCACGTCACGCTGATCCGCCGCGCGGTGGCGCTGCTCGAACCCGGCGGCGAACTGATCTTCTCGAACAACCACCGGCGCTTTCGCCTCGACACCGCGGCGCTCGCCGACCTCGCGATCGAGGACATCAGCGCCGGCACCATCCCGCCCGACTTCGCCCGCAACCCGCGCATCCACCGCTGCTGGCGCATCACCGCCGGCACCTGAACGCGGCGCCGACACGGTGATGTTCAGTCACCGGCTCCCACCAAACGTAGCGCGGCCCCCGCGACGGTGACGTCGCGGGGGCCGCGGTGAGGGCCGGAGCCGGGCCGTATCAGTGCGCGGCGGCCTGCTCGCGCGCTTCCACGTAGCCGTAGCGCACGCCGTTGAACATCACGTTGAGCACGATCGCCGAGATCGTCGCCAGCAGGATGCCGCTGTGCAGCAGCGGTTCGAGCGCATGCGGCAGCTTGCTGAAGAACTTGTCGGCCATCAGCGGGATCATGCCGAGGCTGATGCTGATGCCGGCGATGTACAGGTTCGCCTGGCTCTTCAGCAGCGCCGAGGCGAGGATGCGCATGCCGGTGGCGGCGACCATGCCGAACATCACCAGCCCGGCACCGCCCAGCACGTACTGCGGGATCGACGCCACCGTGTACGCCATCTTGGGCAGGAAGCCGAACGACATCAGGATGACGCCGCCGACCACGCAGACCCAGCGGCTGCGCACGCCGGTCACCGCCACGAGCCCCACGTTCTGCGAGAACGAGGTGTGCATGAAGGTGTTGAGGAAGCCGCCGAGCAGCGTGCCCATGCCGTCGACGCGCAGGCCCGCGGTGATGCGCTCGCGGCTGAGCTCGACGCCGGTGATGCTGCCGAGCGCGAGGAACATGCCGAGCGACTCGACCATCACCACCAGCATGATCAGCGACAGCGTGAAGCAGGCAAGCAGGTCGAACTTCGGCATGCCGAAATGCATCGGCGCCACCACGCCCAGCCACGAGGCCTGGCCCAGCGCACTGAGATCGACCTTGCCGAGCCCGAGGCAGACCACGTACCCGAACACCAGGCCGAGCAGGATCGAGATGTTGGCCAGGAAGCCGCGGCCGAACTTCAGGACCAGCAGGATCACCGCCAGCACGGCGAAGGCGATGCCGAGGTTGAGCGGGTCACCGTAGGCCGGGTTGGGCGTGCCGTTCGGCAGCGTCGGCTGCCCGCCGGCGGCCCAGCCGATGCCCACCCGCATCACGGTGATGCCGATCACGGTGATGATCGTGCCGGTGACCACCGACGGGAAGAACGGCAGCAACCGCCCGACGAACGGTGCCACCAGGATGCCGAAGGCACCGGCGAAGATCGTCGCCCCGAGCACGCCGAGCAGGCCCAGTTCGGGGTTGGCCATGATCGCCAGCATCGGCGACACGGTGGCGAAGGAGATACCCATCATCACCGGCAGGCGGATGCCGAACTTCCACAGGCCGAGGGACTGCAGCAGCGTCGCCAGGCCGCAGGCGAGCAGGTCGCTGTTGATCAGGATGGCGATCTCGGCCTCGGACAGCTTGGCGGCGCGGCCGATGATCAGCGGCACCGCCACGGCGCCGGCGTACATCACCAGCACGTGCTGCAGGCCGAGCGGGAGCAGGCGGCTGAGCGGTAGTCGCTCGTCTACCGCAGCGGCGGCGGCGGCAGCGGCGTCGTCGACGGCGTCGACGGCGTCGACGCCGTCGACGGCAGGGTTGGTAGTACTCATCGGGTACCTCTCCTCTGTTCGTTTTATGTCCCGGCCCGGGTTCACCGGGCCGGGGCGCCGTCAGCCGACGATCAGGTCGTTCAGGCGCAGCTCACCGATGCGCGCGATCTGCTCGAGCGCGGTGCGCAGTTCCACCGCGGGGTCGTTGTCGACGCGCGCCGCCATGTTCGCGAGCACGCTCTCGCGGGTGTGGCCGCGGACCGCGAGGATGAACGGGAAGCCGAACTTCGCGCCGTAGGCGGCGTTGAGCTCGGTCAGCCGGGCAAACTCCTCGGGGCTGCACTGGTCGAGGCCGGCGCCGCGCTGTTCGCTCTTCGACTCCTCGGTCAGCTCGCCGCGCACCGCCGCCTTGCCGGCGAGCTCGGGGTGGGCGCGGATCAGCGCGAGCTGTGCGCTCTCGCCGCCGGCATCGAGCTCGGCGAGCATCGCCGCGTGCAGCCCGGCGACCGAGGCGAACGGCCGCCGCGCCCAGGCGGCTTCGGCGATCCACGGCGAGTGCTCGAAGATGCCGCCGAGCGTGTGGGTGAAGGTCGCGCGGTCCATCGCGTTGATCTGCTGCAGGGTGTAGGTCTGGGACATGCTTGCGCTCTCCTGGAGGCGGGCCTGCTGCGTCACTTGGCCTTGGCGCCGGCGCTGATCCACGTGGCGATGGTCTGGCGCTCGTCGTCGGTCATCTGCGTCAGGTTGCCGAGCGGCATGGACTTCGCCACCACCACCTGCTGCTGGATGCCCTGGGCGTTGGCGACGATCTGCTCGGGGGTGTCAAAGGCGACGCCCTTGGGCGGCGACGGGAAGCCGAACTGCGGGCTGGGCTTGGCTGCGTGGCATTGCACGCAGCGTGCATCGATGACCCGCTGCGCCTTGGCGAAGAGCTCGGCGTTGCTGACACCGGCGACCGCCTTGGGCGCGGCCGGCATCAGGCCGAAGAACACGGCGAGCAGCAGCACCGCCGACACCGCCAGCGCCCAGACGTGCTTCTCGCCGCG
The DNA here is from genome assembly GCF_004341245.1 of Plasticicumulans lactativorans. Lineage (GTDB taxonomy): Bacteria > Pseudomonadota > Gammaproteobacteria > Competibacterales > Competibacteraceae > Plasticicumulans_A > Plasticicumulans_A lactativorans. The sequence continues at coordinate 61,362 of NZ_SLWY01000017.1, forward strand.
GTGGCGCATCACGAAGAAGTGGCGGATCAGCGCGCCCGAAGCGGCGATGGCCAGCAGCACCAGCCAGTTCCACGACGAGCCGTAGGTCACCGCGTAGTGGTTGCTGATCATCGCGAACAGCACCGGCAGCGTGAAATAGGTGTTGTGCACGCTGCGCTGCTTGCCACGACGGCCCGGCTCGGGGTCGACCTCACGGCCTTCCTGTGCCGCGCGCACCATCTCGCGCTGACCGGGGATGATCACGAAGAACACGTTCGCGGTCATGATCAGCGCGAGCATGCCGCCGAAATGCAGGAACGCGCCGCGGCCGCTGAACACGTGGCAGAGCAGGAAGGCCGCGACCACGCAGTAGGCCGCCACCGCCAGCCCGAGCTTGCGCTCGTCCTGGCCGAGCTTGGACTTGCACAGACGGTCGTAGACCAGCCAGCCGCCGGCGAGGAAGGCGATGCCGATGAGCACGCCGGCCCAGCCCGGGATGTCGAGCACGCTGCGGTCGATCAGGTAGCTGCTGGCGTTCCAGTAGTACAGCACGCTGATCAGCGCGAGGCCCGACAGCGCGGTGCTGTACGAGGGGATGAAGGACCAGTGCAGGCTCTTCGGCAGCACCGCCGGCGCCACGCGGTACTTCTGGAAGTTGTAGAAGCCGCCGCCGTGCACGCACCAGTACTCGCCGCCGACGCCGCGCTTCTCGGCCTCGGGGTCTTCCGGCTTCTTCAGGCTGTTGTCGACCGCCACGAAGTGGAAGGACTCACCGATCCAGGCGATCGCGACGATCACGTGGAACCAGCGCAGCAGCAGGTTCAGCCATTCGGACAAATAACCTTCCATCGTCGCTCCCTCAGCTGCCGCGGTAGGTGGAGTAGCTGTATGGCGATACCAGCAGCGGCACGTGGTAGTGCTGCGCGGGCTCGGCGACACCGAAGCGCAGCGCCACCTCGTCGACGAAGCGCGGGCTCGGTGCCTCGACGCCGTTCGCGGCGAAGTACGCGCCGACGTGGAACACCAGCTCGTAGTGCCCGACGCCGAGCTCGGCGCCTTCGAGCAGCGGTTGGTCACAGCGCCCGTCGTGGTTGGTGAGCACCGTCTTCAGCAGACGCCGTTCACCGTCGAGCGCGTACACATCGACGCGGATACCGGCGCCGGGCTGGCCCCGTGCCGTATCGAGTACATGCGTGGTCAATCGGCCCATGGTTCGAAATCTCCTCGCGGCTGCCCGCCGTACTGGCGGCGGGGGTGGTCATCTGGGCAGGTGCCGGTGCAGGTCCGGCCACACCGTCGCGTCGATGCGATCAGGTGCGGGAGGCACGATAACAACCTGTAAACACTTTATCAATAAACTTGTAAACAATTTTATATATATTTTGTTGACAATAATGCAGACAGCCGAAGAAGCCCCGGCCTGTCCCGTGCCGTGAAGCAACGCGGATGAAGGGCGGAGCGGCACCCTCGCACCGGCACGCGGGCGGGCCGCGGCGGTGCGGGGCGAGGCGGTGGGAACGTCAGCGGCGGGTGAAGATGTCGAACAGGTCGGTCTCGCGCGCCGGCACGTCGAAGCGTAGTGCCTGCTCGACCAGAATGATGTGCCGCTCCATCAGCGCGACGGCGCCGGCGACATCGCCCGCCTCCATCGCGTCGACCAGCGCCAGGTGGCGCTCGGGCACGCCCGGGCTGCCCTCGGGCGGGCCGTACAGCGCGACGATCAGGCGCGTGCGCGACAGCAGGCCGGCGAGTATCTCGGTCATCACGCCGTTGCCGGCGAGCTCGGCCACGCGCATGTGGAAACGCCCCGACAGCATCAGCGCCGCCGAACGCTCGCCCTGCTCCACCGCGGCGGCTTCTTCGTGGGCGATCGCCCGCAGCTCGGCGCACACCGCGGGCGTGGCCGCGGCGACCGCGAGCGGCATCAGCGCGGTCTCGACCATGCGCCGGGCGAAGTAGATCTCGCGGGTCTCGGCCGGCGTCGGGCTCGCCACCACCGCGCCGCGGTTGGGGCGCAGATCGACGAGCTTTTCATGGGCGAGCCGCAGCAGCGCCTTGCGCACCGCCAGCCGGCCGAGATCGAAGATCTCGCAGCAGGCGGCCTCGGTCAGGCGCATGCCGGGGCGCAGGCGGCTCTCCATCACGGCGGCGAGCACCGCCTCGTACATCACCTGGTCGCCGGGGCGTGCGGCGCCGGCCGCGTCCGCCGCCAGGGTGTCGGCCTCGACCACCTCGATGGGTGAGTGGGCCTTGCCGCGGCCACGTCGACCGCTGCGGTTTTCGCTCATGTTCGGTCCTCGTCGGGATGCCGCGGTCGCACGGCCTGCGGCGGCGGATTGTAGGCAGAGCGGTGAAACGGCGCCAAACCGTGCGCCGACGCGGCTCAGCGTGGTTCTAGCACGGCGAAGATGCCGGCGAAGGGGCGGCCGAGCCAGCGGCTCGCGCCGGCGTATGGCTGGCCGGCGAGGTAGAGCTGCGAGATCGTGCCGTCGAGGTAGAGCGCGTCGCGGCAGCCGAGGTGGTCGCGGAACACGCGCGCGAAGGCGTGGAAGGTCACCGGCGACTCGCTGATCACGAACAGCACCCGCTGCGGCTGCGGCGCACACACCCCGCTGCGGATGTGGCGGCTGTCGGAGGTCGCGGCAAAGCGCGGGTTGATGCGCCCGTCCTGCAGCAGCAGCGGGCCGGACTGCGTCGCGATCCGCGGCGCCCCGGGGCGCGCGGCCCAGGCCGCGGTGCTCGCCACCCGCGCGCGGTCGCGGCCGTAGACCGCGAACACCCCGTTCGGCCGCATGAAGAAGTTGCCGGCGCCGTGCGCGGTGTTGAGCGGCACGCGGGTGCGGCCGTCCTCCACGAACAGGCCGAGCGGCACCTGCCCCGGCGCGTAGATGCCGGCGTTGGTCGCGAAGGCGAGCCGCCGCCCGCGCTGCCGCGCCCAGTTCTCGACCTCGCCGAGGGTGCCGAAGGGTTCGCCGTCGTCCGGCCGGCGCCACAGCAGCTCGAGCGCGTCGCGCGCGAGATCGACGTCGGCCACCACGTAGTCGACGCCGTCCTGCTCGACCCGGCGCGCCTCCAGCGCCGCGGCCGGCAGCGCCGCGAGCACGAGCGCCGCGGCGCACAGCGTGCGCGGCAGGCGGGCGGCGCGCGCGCTCACTTGCGCAGCCCCACCAGCAGCACCCCGCCGATGACCAGCGCCGCGCCGCACCACTGCAGCGGTCGCACCACCTCGCCGAGGAAGATCACGCCGAAGGTGATGGTCAGCACCGGGCCGATGCTGGAAATCAGCGAGGCGCGGTTCGCACCGATGCGGCGGATGCCCTCCGACACCAGGAAGGTCGGCAGCACCGTCGACAGCAGCGCCATCGCCAGCCCCAGCCACCACACCGGCAGCGGCAGCGCCGTCAGCGGCGGGGTGGCGGCGAGCGCGTAGTGCACGAACACCGCCAGGCATGACACCGTCATCGCCAGCGCGGTGAAGCGCACCGAGCCGACGCGGGCGATCAGCGCCGCACTGCCGACCAGGTAGACCGCGTAGGTGAGACTCGAGGCGAACACCAGCGCCACGCCCCAGGCGAGTTCGCGCTGCCCGCCGACGCCCTCTCCCGCCACCACCAGCGCGATGCCGAGGTAGGACAGCGTGAGCGCCGCCCACTCGCGCCGCCCCGGCGCCCGCCGGTACCAGGCCCAGTTCAGCAGCACCACCAGCGTCGGGTAGAGGAACAGGATCAGGCGCTCCAGGCTCGCGCTGATGTACTCGAGCCCCATGAAGTCGAACAGGCTCGCCAGGTAGTAGCCGGACAGGCCGAGCGTGACGAGCGCCGCCCACTCGCGCGCGCCGATCCGCCCGCTCGCGCGGCGCGTGCTCCACCACGCGGCGACGACGAAGAACGGCAGCGCCAGCGCCATGCGCAGCGCGAGCAGGGTCACCGCGTCGACCTGCCAGCGGTAGGCGAGCTTGATCAGGATGGCCTTGGCCGAGAAACCGGTCGCGGCGATCACGACGCAGACGGTGCCGGCCCAGGCGTTGGCGCGGGATGCCGGTGCGGACGAGGACACGGAACCTCCGGGGGTGGCGGGCGCAGGGCCCGCCATGTTCCCCGAGTGCGCCCGCCGGCGCCAGTCGCCGCGGCGCGCGTCAGTCCAGCAACTGCCCTTCGCTGACCGCCACCGCGCCGCCGCCGACGCGGATCGCGCCGTTGCGCCCCTGCTCGCGGTCGACGGCGAGCACGATGCGGCTCGGCCGCCCCATCTCCACGCCCTGCTCGATCACGCCGCGCCACACGCCGCTGGCCGGCCCTTCGCGCCCGGCGAGCCAGCCGGCGAAGGCGCTGGCGGCGGCACCGGTCGCCGGGTCTTCGGCGATGCCGAGCCCGGCCGCGAACATGCGCGCGCGGTAGCTCGCCGTCGCGGCGTCCTGGGGGGCGAACACGTAGAGGCCGCGCGCGTCCACCTCCGCCGCCAGCCGGGCGAGCGCCGCGGCGTCCGGCGCAAGCACCGCGAGCGCCGCCGGCGAGGCCAGCGGCACCATCAGGAAAGGCACGCCGCAGTCGGCGACCACCGGCGCCCAGCCGCGCAGCCCGGGCAGCAGCCCCTCGAAGCCGAGTGCGGCGGCGAGGCGCGTCGGGTCGGGGTCGACCGGGCGCACCGCCACCGGGCGCGGCGCGGTGAGCTCGGCGTACACCGGGCGCGCGCCGTCGAAGCGCACGCTGACCGGCACCGGGCCGGCGCCCTCCTCGAACACGAGGTCGGCACGCCCCGCATGGGCCTGCACCGCGCCGCGCCAGGCGAGCGTCAGCGCGGCACCGACCGTCGGGTGCCCGGCGAACGGCAGTTCGGCCGCCGGCGTGAAGATGCGCAGCCGGAACGCCGCGTCCGGCCGCGTCGGCGGCAGCACGAACACGGTCTCCGACAGGTTGAACTCGGCGGCGATGCGCTGCATCGCCGCGGCATCGAGGTGCTCGCCGTCGAACACCACCGCCAGCGGGTTGCCGCCGTGGCGGAGCTCGGTGAACACGTCGCAGGTGACGAAACGCAAGGGCATGGGGACCTCCCCCGGGTGGTGTGAACATGGCGTGGACGACAGTGTGGACCCTGCCCGCGCCACGCGCCGTGCCCGCCGCCGCGGACGACGCAGCGGCGCAGCCGCCTCCTTCCCGCCCGCGCATATACCCGCGCATATATATGCATGGCCGCCCGCGCGCGCCCCGCCGGCCCGACCGCCGGGGGCCGCGGCCGGTTCCTCCCGGCGCCGTCCTACTTGGTGAGGATCAGCTTGCCGCGCAGGGTGTGGCGCAACTGGTAGCACTCGCCGTTGTGCTCGATCAGCACGACGCGCTGGCCGCCGAGCAGGGCGCCGCTCGACACGCGGCGCGGCTTGGCGACTGCATCGGGCCGCGCACGCGACACGGTGGAAAGGAGGTTCTGGGTTGTCATCGGATGATCCTCGCTGGCTGAAGTCCCGGCTCCGGGCCCGCGGCACGCCGTACCGGCGTGCGCGGCAACGATGCCACGGCCGACAAAAGATAATCATTCTTATTTGCGAGGTAAACCGATAAACCGTCCGGCGTGCCCGTGCGCCTCTGCTAACCTCGCAGCGCCTCCCCTGCCCCGGTGCCCGCATGCGCCTGCGCCGCCTCGTCCTGCTCAGCCTGCTGTCCGCGAGCGCGCTCGCCGCCACGCCGCCGAAACCGATCGCGCCGCCGGTCGAACGGGTGATCCCGGCCGGCGGGCCGACGCTGAAGGGCGTGGCCTGCGCCGCTCGCCCGGACTGCCGCATCGTGCGCGTGCATCCGGCCGGCGCGGCGGCCGACGGCAGCGTGCTCGCCGTCGCCGAGGTGCGCCCCGGCCCCGGCGCGGACGCCGCCCCGTGCGCCGACGACGCCGTGCGCACCTGGTGGCTGCTGGAGGACGGCCGCCCGGTGCGCCGGCTGCTGGCGACCTGCACCACCTCGGGCGCGACGGTGACGGTCGAGGCCGACGCGCTGACGCTCACCGACGGCCCCGTCACGCGCCGCTTCGGCCTGCGTCCGCCGCGCCTGCTGCTCGACGAGCGCTGCGAGCGCGCCGACGGCATCGCGCAGCGCCTGCGCCAGGAGCCCGCGCAGGGCCTCGCCCGCGTGTGGGTGGCGCAGGCCGCGGCGCCGGCGGCGCCCGACTGCCCGCCGGCGCGCGCGGACTGGAACGCCGAACCGGCGCCCGGCGTGCTCGCCGCGCTGGCGCTGCCGCGCGTCAAGCTCACCGAACCCGTCACCGGCACGCTCGACGCCTGTGCGCTCGCCCTCGGCGACGGCGCGGTGCCCGGCCTCGGCGCGCCGCCCGCGGCCGGCGCGCCGCCGCAGCTGCGCGCGCTGGTGCTGGCGCCGGCGACGCTGCTGCTCGACCTGCCGGCCGCACCGGCGCAGGTCGAGGTCTGGCTGAGCCCCGCCGGCCGTGCCGTGCGCCCGGCCGCGCGCGCACTCCACGTCTACCGCGTCGACGGCGACGGCACGCTGGACGCAAGCCCCCGCGGCGCGCCGCGCGCCCGCCTCGTCCGTCGCGACGGCCACGACGCCGCAGGCCGGGCCCGGGTGCTGCTGACGCTGCGCTGGGCGGGCGTGGACCTCGCGCGCAGCGGCCTCGCCGTCGCCGTCGCCGTCACCGCCGCCGGCGCGCGCACCGCCACCACCGGCTTCGCGCGCGGGCTGCCGCTGCTGCTGCCGACGCCGGTCGCGCCCGCCGCCGCCTGCCGGGTGGTCGACGGCCGCCTGCAGGAGCAGCCGTTCGACCCGTTCGCGCCGTGAGCACGGTGGCTTCAGTCCGGCAGTTCGATCACCCCGCGCAGGTAGGTGACGGCATGGCCGCGCAGCCGCACCCGCGCACCGTCGAGCTCACAGTCGAGCTCGCCGCCGCGCGCCGACACCTGGCGCGCGCTGAGCCGCCCGCGGCCGAGCCGCGCCGCCCAGTAGGGCGTGAGCACCGCGTGCGCGGAACCGGTGACCGGGTCCTCGTCGATGCCCGCGTGCGGCGCGAAGTAGCGGCTGACGAAGTCCACGGCGCCGCTGCCCGCGGCGGTGACGATGACGCCGTCGCAGGGCAGCCGCGCGAGCGCGCGCAGGTCGGGGACGAGCGCGCGCACCTCGGCTGCGTCGGCGAACACCGCGAGCCAGGCCCCGGCGTCAAGGCTCGCCTGCGGCACCGCGCCGAGCGCGGCGGCCAGTGCGGGCGGCGCCGCGAAGGGCTGCGCCGCGCGCGCCGGCAGGTCGAGTTCGAGCCGGCCGTCGGCGCAGCGGCGCACGCTCAGGCGGCCGCTGCGGGTGTCGAACAGCGCCTCGGCGCCGCTGTAGCCAAGGTGGGTGTAGAGCGCGTGCGCGGTGGCGAGCGTGGCGTGCCCGCACAGCTCGACCTCGACCGTCGGCGTGAACCAGCGCAGCTGCCACGCCGCACCCGCGGGGACGCAGAAGGCGGTCTCGGAAAGGTTGTTCTCGGCGGCGATGGCCTGCAGCGTGGCGTCGGGCAGCCAGGCGTCGAGCGGCACCACCGCGGCGGGATTGCCGCCGAACGGGCGCGCGCTGAAAGCGTCGATCTGGAACAGTTCGAGTGGCATCGCGATTTCTCCGCTTCAGCGCGCCATGCCGATCGCGGTCAGCGCGGTCAGCACGGCCATCACCCCGTTGAAGGCCAGGCGGTGCCGCGCATCGCCGAGCAGGCGGCGCATCGCCGCACCGCAGCCGGCCCACAGCGACACGCAGGCCAGGTTGAGCAGCGCCGACACCAGCACCGCGATCGCGGCATCGCCGAGCCAGTCGCGTGCGTGCGGCGCGATGAAGGTCGACACCGCGGTCAGCGCCATCATCCAGGCCTTGGGATTGACCCACTGGAACACCGCGGCGTCGAGCCAGCCGAGCGGTCGGCTGGCGCCGGCGGCGCCCGGCGCGCCGGCGCCGAGCAGCTTCCAGGCGAGCCAGCCGAGGTAGGCGATGCCGACCCAGCGCAGCAGCTCGCGCAGCCCCGGCACCTGCTCGAAGGCCTGGGCGAGGCCGAGGCAGAACAGCGCGAGCATGATCCCGAAGCCGCCCGCCACGCCCAGCAGGTGCGGCACGGTGCGGCGAAAGCCGTACAGCGCGCCGGAGGCGAGCAGCATCAGGTTGTTCGGTCCCGGGGTGATCGACATCACCACGGTGAAGGTCGCGAACGGCAGCCAGAAGGCGAGCAGGGTGTCATCCATGACGGTTCACCGCAGGCACCGCGGGGCGGGCAGTCGCGTGACACGGTTCGAGGCAGGACATGGCGGGGCTCCTCGTGCGGGGGCCGCGCCCGGCGCCGTGGCGCCGGGCGGCGGCGGTCAGTCGTCGCGGCCCTGCAGGTGGCTCGCCTGCCAGAACGGCCGGCGCGTTTCGAGCCAGACCTCGGCCTCGCTGATACCCATGTCCTTCAGCGCCTCCGGCGACAGCTCGGCGAGCCGGCGCCGCTGCATGTGGCGGCGCTGCCACCCGGCGAGCAGGCACAGACCGGCGATGACGAGGGCGCGCGCCTTGGCCAGGGCGACCGGCGTCGTCCGCAACGGCAGGGAGAGAGACAATTCACGATTTGTACTCATTTTCGCACCCTCGCTTGTATCGATTACCGCCGATTGTCTCGGCACAATCGAGAATAATTGACACAATCAGGATGTCAACAGATAATTTGTCACCATGACAAGCTGGATACCGAAGCTCTCCGAATACCCGGGCCCGCGCTACAGGGCGATCGCCGAGGCGCTCGCCGCGGCGGTCGCCGACGGCACCCTGCTGCCGGGCACGCGCCTGCCCACGCACCGCGAACTCGCCGAGGCGCTCGGCGTCACCGTCGGCACCATCACCCGCGCCTACGCCGAGGCCGAGGCGCGCGGGCTCACCGAGGGCACGGTGGGCCGCGGCACCTTCGTGCGCGAGCCGCGCGTGCAGGCGCCGCGGATGATCGCGCCGCAGGGCCCGGGGCTCGTCGACCTGTCGGTGAACCGGCCGACGCTCGCACCGCAGGTGCCGGCGCTGGCCGAGACGCTCGCCGAGCTCGCCCGCGCGCCGGACCTGGCCACCCTGCTCGGCTACACCCCCGACGCCGGCCTGCCGGCGCACCGCGAGGCCGCGGCGGCGTGGATCGGCGAACTCGGCCTGGCGGTGCGCGGCGAGCAGGTGGTGATCGCCTGCGGCGCGCAGAACGCGCTGCTCGCGACCATCACCGCGCTGACCGAGCCGGGCGACGTGATGCTCACCGAGGCGCTGGGCTACCCCGGCACGCTGGCCATCGCCAGCCAGGCCCGGCTGCGCGTGCACGGCGTGGCGATCGACCGCGAGGGGCTGATCCCCGAAGCCTTCGCCGAGGCCTGCGAACGCCTGCGCCCGCGCCTGCTGGCGTGCGTCGCCAACCTGCACAACCCGACCACGGCGGTGCTGAGCGCGGCGCGGCGCGCGCGCATCGCCGAGATCGCCCGCGCCCACGACGTGCTGATCCTCGACGACGACGTCTACGGCTTCCTGATCGAGGACCGCCCGCCGCCGCTCGCGAGCTTCGCCCCCGAGCGCAGCTGCTACGTGACCTGCACCTCGAAGGCACTGGTGCCGGGGCTGCGCGTGGGCTTCGTCGCCGGGCCGCCGGAGCTGGTCGGGCGGGTCGCGGCGGCGGTGCGCACCTCGGTGTGGATGGCGCCGCCGCTGATGGCCGAGATCGCCGCGCGCTGGATCACCGACGGCACCGCCGCGCGGCTGATGACTTGGCAGCGCGAAGAGGGCCGCGCGCGGCAGGCGCTCGCCGCGCAGCACCTCGGCCGCTGGCACCCCGAGTGCCAGCCCTGCGGCTTCCACCTGTGGCTGCCGCTGCCCGAACCCTGGACCGTGGGCGGCTACGTCAGCGCGGCGCGTGCGCGCGGCGTCGCGGTGACGCCGTCGGAGGTGTTCGTGGTCGGGCGCGGCGCGGCACCGCCGGCGATCCGCGTGTGCCTGAGCGGCCCGGCGACGCGCGAGGAGCTCGAACGCGGCCTCGCCATCCTCGCCGAGCTGCTCGACGCGCACGCGCCGGGCGCGCTGCTGACGCCGTGAGCGCGCGCGCCGCCGCTTCAGTCGTCGGCGACCGGCGCGCGCGCCGGACGGACCTCGCGGCGGAAGGTCTTGAGCGCCTGGCGCAGCGTCGGGTAGAGCATGGCGTCGTGCTCGGGCTTGTAGAAGCCGTGCTCGTCGAGCCACGCCAGCAGCTCGGCGCGGCGCCCGGCGACCACGAAGCGCACGCCGCGCTCGGCGAGCTCGCCGTAGACGTCGTGCAGGGCGTAGAGGCCGGTGACGTCGATGCTGCTGAGCGGGATCGCGTCGATCACGAACCAGCGCAGCCCGGCCCCGGCGGCGTCGGCCGCCAACAGCGCGCGCTGGCGGAAGTAGGTGGCGTTGAAGAAGGTCAGCGGCCCGTCGAAGCGGTAGATCACGAGCCCGGGGAAGGTGCGCGCGTCGCGGTGGCGCTCGACCGAGTGCAGCCCGGGGATGCCCTCGACCTTGCCGAGCACCTCGTCGCGCGGGCGCGCGGTGATGCGCACGAAGCGCACCAGCGCGAGGCCGACGGCGAGCAGGATCGCGTTGATCGCGCCGAAGCCGACCACGCCGAGCATGGTGAGGACGGCGAGGCCGCATTCGACGCGGTCCATGCGGTAGATGTCGTACAGCGTGCGGTAGTCGAACAGCGACAGCGACGCGTACACCAGCACCGCGCCGAGTGCCGCCACCGGCACGTAGGCGAGCGGCGCGGTCAGGAACAGCAGCACGATGGCGATCGCGGCGGCGGCGAACAGGCCGGCGACGCGGGTGCGCCCGCCGGCGGCGTCGTTCATCGCGGTGCGCGAATCGGCGCCGCTGATCGCGAAGCCCTGCGTGAGCGCCGCGGCGATGTTGGCGGCACCGAGCGCGGCGAACTCGCGGTCGACGTCGATCTCGTAGCGGTTGCGGGCGGCGAAGCTGCGCGCGGTCAGCATGCCGCTGGAGAAGCTCACCAGCGCGAGGCCGGCGGCGCTGGCGAGCAGCGCGGGCAGCTCCTCCAGCGGCAGCCCCGGCGGGCGCAGCGCCGGCAGCCCGGCGGGCAGCGCCCCGAGCACCGCCACGCCGCGTGCGTCGAGCCCGAGCGCCGCGACCAGCCCGGCGCTGATCACGGTCGCCACCAGCGCCGGCGGCAGCCGCGGCAGCAGGCGCGGTGTCAGCACCATCGCCGCCAGCGCGGTGAGGCCGACGCCGAGCGTGGGCAGGTGCGTCTGGCCGAGCCGCGAGGCGAATTCGAGCAGCCGCGGCACGATGCCGCCGGCCTCGATCGGGAAGCCGAACAGCTTGCCGATCTGCCCGAGCAGGATGCTGATCGACACCCCGTTCATCAGGCCGACCAGGATCGGGCGCGACAGGAAATCGGCCAGCGCCCCCAGCCGCAGGAAGCTCGCGGCGATGCAGAACAGCCCGGCGAGGCAGGTGAGCGCACCGCTGAGCGCGACGTAGCGCGCCGGGTCGCCCGCCGCCAGCGGTGCCACCGAGGCGGCGATCAGCGCGCAGGTGGCGGCGTCGGGGCCGACGATCAGCTGCCGCGAGGTGCCGAACAGCGCGTAGACGAGCAGCGGCAGCAGGCTCGCGTAGAGCCCGGTCTCGGGGCCAAGCCCGGCGATCTGCGCGTAGGCCACGCCGACCGGCAGCGCCACCGCCGCCACCGACACCCCGGCGGCGAGGTCGTAAGGCAGATCGGCGAGGCGGTAGCGCACGAGCTCGGGCACGCCGGGGGCGAAGCGGGCGATGCGCTCGAGCAGCGTGACGGCGGACTGTGGCATGCCGGTCTCCTTCATGGGCCGTCCCGTCGCGATGCGGCGACGGGCGGCGAGTATAGGCCCGCCGCCGCCCCGGCCGGCGCTGCCGAACCCCAGGCTTTTACCGAGGAGATGTCCATGACGCTTGCGCTGTTTCGCGACGACGCCTACCGGCGTGACTGCACCGCCACGGTGACCGCGGTGACCCCCGCCGGCATCGAGCTCGACCGCACCGTGTTCTACCCGCTCGGCGGCGGCCAGCCGGGCGACAGCGGCGTGCTGCGGCGCGCCGACGGCAGCACCGTCGCGATCGTCGACACCCGCCGCGGCGAGGCCCCGGGTGCGATCGTGCACCTGCTCGCCGCGGACGCACCGCCGCCGGCCGTGGGCGAGGCGGTGCACGTGCACCTCGACTGGGCGCGCCGCCATGCGCACATGCGCATGCACACCTGCCTGCACCTGCTCAGTGCGGTGATCCCGGCCGGGGTCACCGGCGGCGCGGTGGCGGCCGACAAGGGCCGGCTCGACTTCGACCTGCCCGACACCCTGCTCGACAGGGACGCCGTCGGCGCCGCGCTGAACGCGCTGATCGCGGCCGACCACCCGGTGGGCACGCGCTGGATCACCGACGCCGAGCTCGACGCCAGCCCCGAGCTGGTGAAGACGCTGTCGGTGCAGCCGCCGCGCGGCCACGGCCGGGTGCGGCTGGTGGAGATCGCCGGCATCGACCTGCAGCCCTGCGGCGGCACCCACGTCGCACGCACCGGCGAGATCGGCCGCGTGGTGGTGACGAAGATCGAGAAGAAGAGCACCCACAACCGTCGCGTGATCCTCGCCTTCGCCGACGGCGCCTGAGGCACGCGGCGGGGGCATCGGCGGGCGCCGCCTGCGATAATCCGCCCCTTCCCCGACCCGCGCCCCCGGAGGCGACCCGATGCCGCACGTGCCCCGTGTCTTCCTGCCCCTGCTGCTCGTCGCCGGTTTCGCCGAGGCGGCCGACACGCCGGCCACCAGCCTCGCGCCGCCGGTCGCCGGCACCGTGCTGACGCTCGCCGCCGAGGCCCAGGCCGAGGTCGCCAACGACCAGGCGCGGCTGGTGCTGGTGGCCGAGCGCGAGCACACCGACCAGGCCGAACTCGCGCGCCAGATCGCCCAGGCGCTCGACGCCGGCGTGCAGGCCGCGCGCGCGCAGGCCGGCGTGGTGACGCGCAACGGCGGCTACTACACGCATGCCGTCACCGACGCCGGCAACCGCATCCGCGGCTACCGCACGCGCGCCGAACTCGTCCTCAGCGGCAGTGATTTCGCGGTGCTCGCGCGCGTCGCGCAGCAGGTGTCGGAGCAACTGGCGATCGGCGGCATGAGTTTCCACCTGGCCCCGGAGACCCGCCGTCACGCCGAGGCGACGCTGATCGGTCAGGCGATCGACGCCTTCCGCGCCAAGGCCACCACCGCGGCACAGGCGCTGGGCGCGCGGCGCTACCGCATCGATGCGCTCGAACTCGGCGGCGGCGAGGTCGCCGCGCCGCGCCCGATGCTGCGCATGGCAGCCGCCGACGCCGCCCCGCAGACACCGCTGGAAGGCGGCAACGCCACCGTCACGGTGACGGTGAGCGGCAAGGTGCAGCTCGAATACTGAGCGCCGCCGCCGGCGCCCGGGCGCCGGCCGGCAAGCTGGCCCGAAGCCTGCTAACTTTTCGGATGGAATCCGTCGCCCCCACCGGAGGTTAGCCCGATGCGTCGTACCGTTCGTTGGCAGACCTGGGGGGGCGAGGGCCTCGAACACCTGGAGATCTGGCAGGACGCCGACGCCATCCACGCCGACGGCATGCTCATCGGCCACGGCAGCACCCCCTACGCGCTGCACTACCGGCTGCGCTGCGACGCCCACTGGCACTGCCGCAACGCCTGCCTGACGCTGGTCGGCAGCGGCGAGCGCCTGGAACTGCACAGCGACGGCCGCGGCAACTGGCAGGACGGCGAGGGCCGGCCGCTGGCGGCGCTGCGCGGCTGCATCGACCTCGACATCACCGCCACGCCGTTCACCAACACCCTGCCGATCCGCCGCCTCGGGCTTGGCGCCGGCGCGGCGCAGACGGTGCGGGTGGCCTGGGTCAAGGTGCCGACGCTCGACGTCGAGGCCGTCGACCAGCGCTACACCTGCCTGCAGCCCGGCGGGCGCTACCGCTTCGAGGGCCTGCGCAACCGCTGCGAGTATGAACTCGCGGTCGACGCCGACGGGCTCGTCACCGAGTACCCGAGCCTGTTCCGCCGACTCATCTGAGGGCATGCCGATGCCCCATCATGGGGCTGCAACGCGCACCACGGCACCATAAAAGCGCAGCAACGGGCGTCTTGTTGCGCGATCGTGCCTGGATCGTCACCGCCCTCTTCCGTGTCGCGCCGGGACGCCTATACTCGCGCGCCTTTCGCCGGATCACACGAGACTCACCCCCATGCATCAGTCCCTTGCCTCCTGCCTCGCCGAGCCGGGTGCCGCCCGCATCGGCGCCTACCACGCCTACGCCTTCGACGCCGACCAGGTACGCCTGGACGCCGAGATCGTCGCCGCCGACGCGCAGCGCGCAGCCGCTGCCGGCTGGGCGCTGCAGCTGTGGGCCTGCGCCGAACCCTGGAACGGCGGCGCGCTGCGCGGCCAGCGTGTCGCCGAGGTGCGCGCGCACGCGCTCAGCACCGACCCCGCCGCGCCGGCGGTGGTGCACGGCACGGTCGCGGCCACGCTGCCGACCGGCCACGGTGACCACGCGATGGTGCTGGCGCTGTCCGGCATCGCCGCCGACGGCAGCCTGAACCTGGTCGACGCGGTCAACTTCCCGCGCCGCGAGTGCTTCGCGCTGCCGCGCCTCACCGGCGCGGCCGCCTACCGCATCGACGGCGGGCGCCTCGAACTGTGCGTCGACGGCATCGAGAACCCGCGGGCGGCGGACAACCTGAGCGGCACGCTGGCGCTGGAGCTGTGGGCGCTGGAGCAGCCCTACACCGGCGGCGACTTCGCCGGCCACTGCCTCGGCAGCGCGATCGTCGGCCGCCTCGCCGGGCACGCCGCGCAGGCCGCGGTGGCGCTGGAAACCGTCTACGCCGCCGCCCCCGCCGGCGTGTGGCAGCCGGTGCTGATGCTGCGCGAGTGGACCGCGGACGGCTACGTGACCCGCGACTTCGTCGCCTTCGCCGCGGCGCTGCGGATCGCCGCACCCGCGGCAGCGGACGCCCCCGCCGCTGCGGACGCCGCCCCCCCCGCGGACGCCCCTGCTACGGCTGCCGCGCCGGTGGCGACTGCGCCGGTGACCGCCGATGCCGGCGGCAAGGTGTCGGTGAACACCGCGAACGCGCCGGCGCTGGCGGCGATCAAGGGGCTGCCGAAGGCGCTCGCCGCGGCGATCGTCGCCGGGCGCCCCTACGCCACGCTGGAGGACCTGCTGCGCGTCAAGGGCATGGGCCGCAAGCTGCTGGAGAAGCTGCGCGGGCACCTCGGGCTCTGAACCGCGCGCGTTGAGCGTGCCGCTGCCGCCCGGCTGCGAACCGCAGTGCCGGGCCTGCGCCTACCGCGGCCTCGACGAGACCGCCTCGACCGCGCGCAAGCAGGACTGGCTCGCGCGCCGGCTCGCACCGTGGGCGGCGGCGCTCGCGCCGCTCACCGCCACCACCGGCGCGGCGCGCCTCGGCTACCGCAGCCGCGTGCTGCTCGCCGCCGAGCGGCGCGAGGCCGGCTGGTGCTTCGGCCTGCGCCGCCGTGACGGCGTGCTGGCGATCCCCGACTGCCCGGTGCACGCGCCGCCGGTCCGTACCACGCTGCACGCGCTGGCGGCGCAGCTGCCGGCGGACTTCCCGCTCGCCTACTACGCGCAGAGCGGCGCGCAGGCGACGCTGATCGTCAAGACCCGCACGCTGCCCGCCACCGGCTGGGTCGACGCGCTCGCCACCGGGCTCGCCGGCGCCGGGCTCGACGGCCTGTGGCTGCACCGCAACCCCGGCGCCGGCGTGCACGCCTTCACCGACAACGACTGGCACCTGCTGTGGGGCGCGCCGCGCTCGCGCGACGCCGACGGCCTGGTCTACGGCCCGGCCGCCTTCCAGCAGCCGCTGCCGGCGCTGCATGCCGCCGCGCTCGACGCCGCCACGGCTTTCCTCGCCCCTGCCCCCGGCGTCGCCGTGGCCGATCTCTACTGCGGCCGCGGCGCCAGCCTGGCGCGCTGGAGCGCGCACGGCGCACGCACCCTCGGCGTGGAGCTCGGCGGCGAGGCGGTGGCCTGCGCACGGCTCAACGCGCCGGCGGCCGAGGTGCTGCGCGGCACCTGCCGGCAGCGCCTGGCGCAGCTCGACCCCTGGCTCGCCGCGGTGCCGGCGCCGGCGCGGCGCGTGTACGCCAACCCGCCGCGCGGCGGGCTCGAACCGGAGGTGCTCGACTGGATCGTCGCGACCGCCCGCCCGGCGCGCATCGCCTACCTCGCCTACCTCGCCTGCGCCGCCGCGCCGCTCGCGCGCGACCTCGCGGTGCTCGACGCCCACGGCTGGCGCGTCCACCACCTGCTGCCGTTCGACTTCTTCCCGCAGACCGATCACGTCGAGACGCTCGCGCTGCTGGCGCGCTGAGGCGGCACGCGGCGCACGCAGGCGGTGCACGGGCGCGACGCTGCGTCGATAATGGCCGCCCGACCGACCGCCCCGGAGCCGTCCGCATGCTGATCGACCTCACCGCCGCCGACCGCCTGGTCGAGCCGGTGTGCACGCGTCTGCGCGAGGAGTTCGCCGATGCCGCCGAACTGCCCGCCGCCGAACTCGCGGCCTGGGCGAAGCCGCAACTGCGCCGCGCCGCGCTGCACGGACTGACGGAAGAAGAGCACGCGGCGCTGTACGCGATCTGCGCCTGGCTGGTCGGCGAGGACTTCGACCGCGCGTGCGCCGAGCCGCACGCCATCCTCGCCGGCAACGCGCCGGCCGCCGACAAGGCCATCGCGCTCGAAGCGTGGCTCGACCGCCTGCTCGACGCCTGATTTCACCGCGAGTCCCGCCCCATGCCCAATCTGATGCAAACCCTGGTGATGCTGGCCGCCGCCGTCGTCGCCGTCCCCCTCGGCAAGCGCGTCGGGCTCGGCGCCGTGCTCGGCTACGTCGCCGCCGGCATGGCGGTCGGCCCCTGGGGCCTCGGCGTGGTGCGCGACGCCGAGGCCATCCTGCACCTCGGCGAGT
Organism: Plasticicumulans lactativorans; assembly: GCF_004341245.1. Classification (GTDB taxonomy): domain Bacteria; phylum Pseudomonadota; class Gammaproteobacteria; order Competibacterales; family Competibacteraceae; genus Plasticicumulans_A; species Plasticicumulans_A lactativorans. Next base: position 78,325 of record NZ_SLWY01000017.1, read on the forward strand.
TCGGCGTGGTGCTGCTGCTGTTCGTGATCGGGCTGGAGCTGCAGCCGTCGCGCCTGTGGACGCTGCGCTACCCGGTGTTCGGCCTCGGCGGCGCGCAGGTGCTGGTGACCGGCACCGCGCTGAGCGCCGGCGCCTGGGCGCTGGGGCTCGCGCCGGCGGCGGCGGTGACCGTGGGCTTCGCGCTGTCGCTGTCGTCGACGGCCTTCGTGCTGCAGCTGCTCGCCGAGCGCCAGGAACTCACCACCCGCGCCGGCCGCGACGCCTTCGCGATCCTGCTGTTCCAGGACCTCGCGGTGATCCCGCTGCTGGCGCTGGTGCCGCTGCTGGCGACGCAGGGCAGCGCGCCGAACGCCGGCGACTGGATGCACGCGCTGAAGGTGCTGGTGGCGGTGGTGGTGGTGATCGGCGCCGGGCACGTGGTGCTGCCGCGCATCCTGCGCATGGTCGCCGCCGCGCACCACCAGGACGTGTCGATCGCCGCGGCGCTGGTGATCGTGCTGGGGATGGCCACGGCGATGGACCTGCTCGGACTGTCGATGTCGCTCGGCGCCTTCCTCGCCGGCGTGCTGCTCGCCGGCTCGGAGTTCCGCCACGAGCTCGAGGCCAACATCGCCCCGTTCAAGGGCGTGCTGCTCGGCTTCTTCTTCATGGCGGTGGGGATGTCGGCGAACCTCGGCCTGCTGCTCGCCGAGCCCGCCACCGTGCTCGGCCTGACGCTCGCGCTGATGGCGGCCAAGGCGGTGCTGCTCGCGCTGCTGGTGCGCCGTTTCGGCAGCGCGCGCCGCGCGCCGCTGCGGGTGGGGCTGCTGCTCGCGCAGGGCGGCGAGTTCGCCTTCGTGCTGTTCTCGATCGGCGCGACCGAGGGCGTGCTCGGCGCCGCCCTGCACGACCGCCTGGTGATGGTGGTGGCGCTGTCGATGGCCTTCACGCCCCTCGCCGCGACGCTCTCCGACCGCTGGCAGCGCGCCCGCGCCGAGCGCCCGGTGCCAGCCCAGGCGTCGCCCGCGGCGCTGGACGATGCCGACGGCGCGCCGGTGGTGATCGCCGGCTACGGCCGCTACGGCCGGGTGATCGCGCGCGTGCTGTCGCTGCAGAAGATCCCCTTCACCGTGCTCGACAACGACATCAGCAAGATCGCCATCGGCAAGCGCCTGGGGCGGCAGGTGTTCTACGGCGACATCTGCCGCCCGGACATCCTGCACGCGATCAAGCTCGAATCGGCGCGGGTGCTGGTGGTGGCGATGGACGACGAGGAGACCTCGCTGACGGTGGTCGAGCTGGTGCGGCGCAACTACCCGCACGTGACGATCTACGCGCGCACCCGCAACATCAAGCACACGCTGGCGCTGCTCGAGGCCGGCGCGCACATCGCCAACAGCGACACCTACATGGCCGGCCTGCTCGCCGCCGGGCGCGTGATGAACCTGCTCGGCCGCGGCGAGGACGAGGTCAACACCGCGCTCGACGCGATCCGCGTGCACGACGAGCGGCTGGTGCAGCACCTGCGCCCGCTGAAGGACGACGCCGAGCGCATCGACCAGATCATGCGCCAGGCACACGACGAGATGATCGCCTGGCTGCCGGCGGCACCGGCCGCGACGCCCGCGGTGGCCGGCCCGGCCGCGGCGGCGGTGGCCGCGGCCGGCGGGTGACGCCGCGCGCGGCCGCGGGCGATAATCGCGGCCTGCCTCTCCCCCTCCGGACCGCCGCCATGTCGCATTCCCCCTTCCCCGTCCCGCGCCGTCACAGCGTGCCGGTGCACATCGGCCAGCACACCGTGGGCGGCGACGCCCCGGTGCTGGTGCAGTCGATGACCAACACCGACACCGCCGACGCCGTGCGCACCGCGATCCAGTGCGCGCAGCTCGCGCGCGCCGGCTCGGAGCTGGTGCGCATCACCGTCAACACCGAGGAGGCCGCCGCCGCGGTGGCCGAGATCCGCGCCCGGCTCGACGACATGGGGCTCGACGTGCCGCTGGTCGGCGACTTCCACTTCAACGGCCACAAGCTGCTCGCCCGCTACCCGGAGTGCGCGCGCGCGCTCGCCAAGTACCGCATCAACCCCGGCAACGTCGGCCGCGGCAGGAAGAAGGACGACCAGTTCGCCACCATCGTCGGGCTGGCGATCGAGCACGACAAGCCGGTGCGCATCGGCGTCAACTGGGGCAGCCTCGACCAGGCACTGGTGGTGCGGATGATGGACGCCAACGCCCGCCTGGCCGAGCCGCTCGACGCCGCCGCGGTGACCCGCGAGGCGCTGGTGGTGTCGGCGCTGGAGAGCGCGGCGCGCGCCGAGGAGCTCGGCCTCGCCCACGACCGCATCGTGCTCTCGGCCAAGGTCAGCGGCGTGCAGGAGCTGATCGCGGTGTACCGCGCGCTCGCCGCGCGCTGCGACTACCCGCTGCACCTCGGCCTCACCGAGGCCGGCATGGGCTCGAAGGGCATCGTCGCCAGCACCGCCGCGCTCGCCGTGCTGCTGCAGGAGGGCATCGGCGACACCATCCGCATCTCGCTGACGCCCGAGCCCGGCGCGCCGCGCGAGAAGGAGGTGCTGGTGGCGCAGGAGATCCTGCAGACGATGGGGCTGCGCTCGTTCACGCCGATGGTGATCGCCTGCCCCGGCTGCGGGCGCACCACCAGCGACTACTTCCAGCGCCTCGCGCAGGAGATCCAGACCTACCTGCGCGAGCAGATGCCGGTGTGGGGCCGGCAGTACCCGGGCGTCGAGGCGATGACCGTCGCAGTGATGGGCTGCGTGGTCAACGGCCCCGGCGAGAGCAAGATGGCCAACATCGGCATCAGCCTGCCGGGCTCGGGCGAGGAGCCGGTCGCCCCGGTCTACGTCGACGGCCAGAAGACCGTGACGCTGAAGGGCGAGACGATCGCCGCGGAGTTCCAGGCGATCGTCGACGCCTACGTGCGCAGCCACTACGGCTGAGGCTGCGCCGCCGCGCTCACTCGGGCAGCTCGATCGGCCCGAGTTCGGCGAACACGTCGCCCGGCCCCGGGTTGGCGGCGTGGGTGCTGCCGCCGAAGTGGCGCATGATCCCCCACACCGCGTTCAGCGAGGTCTGCACCGCGCCTTCGACCCAGGCCGGCGTCCACGACACGTCGTCGCCGGCGATGAAGATGCCGCGCTGCTCGGGCGGCAGTTCGTCCTGCATGAAGTGCGCGTACATGCGCTGGTTGTAGCGGTAGTGCCCGGGCAGCGCGCCCTTGAAGGCGCCGAGGAAGTTCGGGTCGGCCTCCCACGACACGGTGATCGGGTCGCCGATGATGTGGCGGGCGATGTCCACCCCCGGGTAGATCTTGGCCAGCGCGCCCAGCGCGAGCTCCACGCGCTTCTCGACCGGCTGCGGCAGCATCTTCAGCGCATCGCTCATCCAGGAGTAGGACAGGCAGATCACGCCCGGCTTGTCGGGACCGTTGTCGAACAGGTAGGTGCCGCGGGTCAGGCGATCGGTGAGCGTCATGCTCATCACGTCGCGGCCGGTGCGCGGGTCCTTGTCCTTCCAGAACGGCCGGTCGACCATCACGAAGGTCTTCGACGACTGCATGTAGCGGGTGCGGTCGAGCGCCATCCACAACTTCTGCGAGAACAGCGACTCGTCGCACGCGATCTGCGTGGTCAGCAGCCAGCTCTGGCAGGTCGTCAGCACGGCGTCGTAGTGGCGCGTGTCGCCCCAGCGGTCGGTGAGCGCGAAGCGGCCGTCGGCGGCGCGGGCGATCTTCGCCACCCCCGGGCGCGGCGCACCGCCGTGCAGCGAGGCGAGCGAGGTACCCTGCGGCCAGTGCGCGAGGCGCTCCGGGGCGTGGCGCCACAGGCCGCGGGGCACCTGCTCGACGCCGCCGACCACGAAGCGCTGGTTCTCGTCGCAGTTGGTCATCACCACGCGGAAGATTTCCAGCATCGAGTTCGGGAAGTCCGAATCCCAGCCGCCGGTGCCGAAGCCGACCTGGCCGAACACCTCGCGGTGGTGGAACGACAGCCGCGAGAATGCCTTCGAGGTGGCGACGAAGTCGTAGAAGGTGCGGTCGTCCCACTGTGTGACCAGCGGGTTCCACAGCGCCTTCAACGTGCGCACGTCGCGCCGGCGGATCGCGTCCTGCACCTCGCTGAAGCGCGCGCCGTCCTCCAGCGCCGCGGCCCAGGCGTCGGCGACCTCGCGGAACAGCGGCGGCAGGTCGGCGAGCGTCTCGGCGTACCAGGTCTTGCCTTCGAGGTCGACCACGGTGCTGCCCGACGCCGGCGTCAGCGGGTTCGGGAACGGCCGCGTCTCCAGGCCGAGCTTGTCGACGTAGTGGTAGAACGCGGTCGACGACACCGGGAAGCGCATGCCGCCGAGTTCGGCAATGACGCCGTCGGCGCCCTCGAAGGGCTGCGAGCGCAGCCGCCCGCCCATCTGCGAGGACTCGTAGACCACCGGCTTCAGGCCGAGCTTCATCAGCTCGTAGGCCGCCACCAGCCCGGAGATGCCGGCGCCGACGATCGCCACCTCGGCCCCGTGGCGCTCGGCCGGGATGCTGCCGAGCCCGGCCGGGTGCGCGATCCAGTCGTCGAAGCCGAAGGGGAAGTCCGGGCCGAAGATCGTGACCGGGGGCCGCTCGTCGGCGGGCGGAGTAGCAACGCTTACGTGGGTCATGGGCGGGCCTTGCGCGCGGGGCCGGCGGACGCGCCGGCCGTGATCGGGAAGACGGCGTGGGGGCGACGCGCACCCCCACAGGCAGCGTAGTCTGCCCGCCACGCCGCCGCAGCCGCTGCGCTTCGCGCCCGCCGCAGCCCCGGCGGCTGCCGCCGGCGGCCGCTTCCCCGGCAGATTCTGCCGGGGCGCCCGGATTCAGCCGTGCGGCACCAGCAGCCGCGTGCCCGCCGGCACCCGGAGCTGGTTCTCGGGCAGGCCGTTGGCCGACTTCAGCCGGCCGAGCGAGGTGCCGAGCCGCGCCGCGACCTCGGCCAGCGACTCGCCACGACGCACCACGTAGGCCTCGGGCCGCGCCGCCGGGGCGGCGACCGGCGTGGCGACCGGCGTGGCGACCGGGGTGGGGGTACGCCGCGGAGGGGGGGCGACGGCCGGCGCCGCGCGCGGCAGCGTGGCGGCGACGCGTTCGGCGCGCGCGGCCGCCGCGCGCTCCGGGGGCGGCTCGGGCGTCGGGCTGGCGACCGGCCCGGCGTCGGCGATCATCAGGCCGTGCGGCAGGCGCTGGCGGAAGTACTGGCGGATGCCCTCCATCACCGCCCGCGCCAGCGCGCGCTGGTGGCGGTCGTCGGCGAGCTTCGCCTCCTCCTGCGGGTTCGACAGGAAGGCGGTCTCGACCAGGATCGACGGGATGTCCGGCGCCTTCAGCACGGCGAAGCCGGCGCGCTCGACCTCGGTGCGGTGCAGGTCGCCGACGCGGCGCAACTGCGTCAGCACCTTCTCGGCGAGGAACTGGCTCGCTTCGAGCGAGGCCTCCTGCGACAGGTCGATCAGCACCGAGGCGAGCTGTTCGTCCTTGCCGGAGAGCTTGAGCCCGCCGACCAGGTCGGCGGCGTTCTCGCTGTCGGCGAGCCAGCGCGCGGCCTCCGACGAGGCGCCGCGGGTGGACAGCATGTACACGGTCGAGCCGGTCGCCGTGGAGCCACCGGGCGCCGAGTCGGCATGGATGGAGATGAACAGGTCGGCCTTGTGCCGGCGCGCCACGTCGATGCGGCTGCGCAGCGGCAGGAACACGTCGGTGCGCCGCGTCAGCACCGCGCGCATGCCGGGCTCGGCGTCGATCAGCGCGGCGAGCTTGCGCCCGATCGCCAGCACCACGTCCTTCTCGCGGGTGCCGTTGCCGCCGAGCGCGCCGGTGTCCTTGCCACCGTGGCCGGGGTCGATCGCCACCACGATCTGTCGGCGCGCGGCGCGCACGAGCGGCTGCGGCGCGCGCCTGACCGGCTGCGCCTCGCTGCCCGGCACCGACACCAGCTCGATGCCCGGCAGCTCGGCCGCCGCCGCCGCCGCCGCCTCGCCGCGCCGCGCCGCACGACGGAACTCGACCACCAGCTTGCCGCTGCCGTTCGCCGCCGGCGCGAAGTAGGTCTCGGCGCGCAGCGGGCGCTCCAGGTCGACCACCACGCGCAGGTCGCGGCCGTCGCGGATGCCGCCGCGCACCGAGCGGATGTCGGCCGACTGCAGCACCACGTCGCGCACCGCCGTCGAGCCGCGCGTGTCGGGCAGGTCGAGCACCAGGCGCGGCGGGTTGTCGAGCGCGAAGCTCGAGTAGCGCACCGGGCCGCTCAGGTCGAGCACGAGCTGCACCCGGTCGGGGGCTTCGGCGAGGCGCGCGCCGAGCACCTCGGCGGCGCGCGCCGGCAGGACGCCGAGCAGCGCGATCAGAACCGGCAGCAGCCATCGCCACCGGTACGGGACTACCTTCATGCGCACGTCGTCAGACTCCGGGTCGGGGCGGCGGGACACACCGAGCGCCCCGCCGAGGGCGGCGAGTATGCCACTCACAGGCGGGCGAGCACCGCCTCGCCCCGTGCGCCGGCCGCCGCGAGCCGCGCGCTGCGCCCGCCGCCGTCGGCATAGGCGAGGCTGAGGTCGAGCTCCGCGGGCGGCAGCCAGCCCGCGCCCTTCTCCGGCCACTCCACCAGCAGCAGCGCCGCCGGGTCGAGGAAGTCGCGGATGCCCATGAATTCGAGCTCCTCGGGATCGGCGAGCCGGTAGAGGTCGAAGTGGTAGACGCTGCGCGCGCCGAGCTCGTACGGCTCCACCAGCGTGTAGGTGGGGCTGCGGACGCGGCCGGCATGGCCGAGCGCGTGCAGCAGCCCGCGCACCAGCGTGGTCTTGCCGCTGCCGAGTTCGCCGTGCAGGTACACCACCAGGCCGTCGTCGCCACAGGCGCCCGCGAGGCGCGCGCCGAGCGCCTCGGTGGCGGCGGCGTCGGGCAGCTCGCAGTGACAGCTTCCGGTGTACGTCATGTCGCGGCCTCCGGTGAGGGGGTGGGATGCGCCGGCGCCGTTCAGGGGTTGGCGAGGCGGCGCAGGTGCGGCAGCAGGTCGGTCGCGAGCAGCCCGCGCTGGCCGCCGTCGGCCGCTGCCAGGTCGCCGGCGGTGGCGTGCAGCCAGGCGCCGAGGCGGGCGGCGGCGGCGGGCGCTAGGCCCTGCGCGAGCAGGCCGGCGATGGTGCCGGTGAGCACGTCGCCCATGCCCCCGCTGCCCATGCCGGGGTTGCCGGCGAGGATCAGCGCCGGCGGCGCGTCGGCCTGCGCGACCACGCTGCCGGCGCCCTTCAGCACCGCCACCCCGCCGTAGCGGGCGACCAGCGCGCGGGCGCTGCCGAGGCGGTCGGCCTGGATCGCCGCGGTCGTGGTGCCGAGCAGCCGCGCCGCCTCGCCGGGGTGCGGGGTGAGCACCCAGTCGGTGCGCCGGCGCGGCGTCTGCGCGAGCAGGTTGAGTGCGTCGGCGTCGAGCACCAGCGGCTGCGCGACGCCGCAGGCGTACTCGAACAGCGCCCGCCCCCAGGCGTGCTGGCCGAGGCCGGGGCCGAGCGCGAGCACGCTGGCGCGCGCGAGCAGCGGGTCGAGCTCGTCGGGCGCCTCGATGCCGCGGATCATCAGCTCGGGGCGGGCGGCGGCGATCGCGCCGGCGTGCGCTGCGCGCGTGGCCACGCTGACCAGCCCGGCACCGACCCGCGCCGCGGCCTCGCCGGTCATGCGCGCGGCGCCGGCGTAGCCGCTGTCGCCGCCGACCACCAGCACGTGGCCATGATCGCCCTTGTGCGCGGCGCGCGGGCGCGGCGCCAGCAGCACGCCGCGGTCGGCGCCGGTGTAGCGTTCGGCGGCGACCGGCGCGGCGGCGCGCACCGCGGCCGGCGCGCCGAGGTCGGCGAACACCACCGCGCCGCTGTGCCCGGGACCGTCGCCGACGAACAGGCCGAGCTTGAGGCCGATGAAGCTGACGGTGAGGTCGGCCGTCACCGCGGTGCCGAGCACCGCGCCGCTGTCGGCGTGCAGGCCCGACGGGATGTCGACCGCGAGCACCGCCACCCCGCGCGCGTGCGCGGCGTTCACGGCGTCGATCGCCGCCGCCCAGTCGCCGGTCACCGCGCGTTCGAGCCCGGTGCCGAGGAGCGCATCGACGATCACGTGGGCGTCGTCGAGCTGGGCGGCCTCGAAGGTGGCGACCGACACCCCCGCGGCGACGGCGTCGCGCCAGGCCTGCGCCGCGTCGCCCGCCAGCCGCCCCGGGTGGGCGAGCGTGCCGACCCGCACGCTGCGCCCGGAGGCGCGCAGCAGGCGCGCGATCACGTAGCCGTCCCCGGCGTTGTTGCCGCCGCCGCAGACCACGCTGATGCGGGTGGCGAGCGGCCAGTGCGCGAGCAGCGCGGCGACGCTGGCCTCGCCGGCGCGGGTCATCAGCGTGTAGCCGGGGATGCCGTGCTCCTCGATGCTGCGGCGGTCCATCTCGCGCACCGCGGCGGCGGTGTGCAGCGCGGTCGGCAAGGGGTCGGCGTGGGCGGTCGACATCGGCGCGGGCTCGGCGGGCGGGGATGCGGCAAAATACCCCCCCGCCCCGCGCCGCGCCAAGCCGCCATGCCCACCCCCACCCCGCCACCCGCCCTGCCCGATGCGGCCGCGCTCGCCGCGCGCATCAAGGCCTGGGGGCGCGAACTCGGCTTCCAGCGCGTCGGCATCGCCGACGTCGACCTGCGCGAGGCCGAGACGCGCCTGCTCGACTGGCTGGCGGCGGGCCACCACGGGCAGATGGACTACATGGCGCGCCACGGCACCCGCCGCGCGCGCCCGGCCGAACTGGTGCCGGGCACGCTGCGGGTGATCTCGGCGCGCATGGACTACTGGCCGGCCGCCGCCGCGCCGGCCTGGGACGTGCTCGGCGACGGCAGCCGCGCCTACGTCGCGCGCTACGCGCTCGGCCGCGACTACCACAAGGTGCTGCGCAGGCGCCTGGCCGAGCTCGCCCGACGCATCGAGGCCGCGATCGGCCCGTTCGGTCACCGGGCCTTCACCGACAGCGGGCCGGTGCTCGAAAAACCGCTCGCCGCCAAGGCCGGCCTCGGCTGGGTCGGCAAGCACAGCAACCTGCTCGCGCGCGACGCCGGTTCGTGGTTCTTCCTCGGCGAGATCCTGGTCGACGTCGCGCTGCCGGTGGACGCGCCGGTGAGCGCGCACTGCGGCTCGTGCACCGCGTGCATCGAGGTGTGCCCGACGCAGGCGATCGTCGCGCCGCACGTGGTCGACGCCCGCCGCTGCATCGCCTACCTGACGATCGAACACCACGGGCCGATCCCCGAGGCGCTGCGCCCGGCGCTCGGCAACCGCATCTTCGGCTGCGACGACTGCCAGCTGGTCTGCCCGTGGAACCGCTACGCCACACCGACGCCCGAAGCCGACTTCATCCCCCGCCACGGCCTCGACGCCGCGAGCCTGGTCGAGCTGTTCGGCTGGGACGAGGCGACCTGGCTCGCGCGCACCGAGGGCATGGCCCTGCGCCGCGTCGGCCATGAGCGCTGGCTGCGCAACCTCGCCGTCGCCCTCGGCAACGCCCCACGCTCGCCGCAGGTGCTCGCGGCACTGCACGCGCGCGCCGGACACCCCTCGACGCTGGTGCGCGAACACGTCGCCTGGGCGCTGGCACGGCTGGCCGACGGCACGACGACGTAGCGGGCCGCGATCGCCTCGGGCGATACGCGACCTGGCGCCCGGCAAGCATCCGACCGGGCACGCCGCCCCCCACCGCCGCGGCCATCCGCCCGCATCGGATCGTAGTTAGACTACAAAACAACTACCACCAGGGCCACGCCCGCGGTCGTGGCCGCCGGGGCCGGTGCCGCGGTGCGGGTCAGGCATCGTGCCCGCCGCGCCACGGCCGTATCCGTGCGACCGTCACCGCCCTGCTTTTCAATTAAAAATCATACATAAACGCACCGACGCCGGTGATGCGGACGGGTCTGTGCACGCGGGAAAGGCCGGCCTTTGCAGACGGCGCTGACAAGCTTGTCAGCGCTGTTGACAACGATGTCACGTGTTAGTTAAATTACAACGAAGGAATGCAGCATGCGCCTCACGACACACCAGGGCGCCGTCAGGATCGATCGCACACGAACTCACGCACCACCTTAATAAAGAGGAAGTATCGACATGAACCATTCCTTGCGACTGTCCGTACTCGCCGTCGCGCTGGCCGCGTCGGCCGGTGCCGCGCACGCCGAGACCACGCTGTTCGGCCGCGCCGGCGCTGCCGTCGTCAACCGCCAGCCCGTG
>NZ_SLWY01000018.1 GCF_004341245.1 Plasticicumulans lactativorans
CACGGGCTGGCGGTTGACGACGGCAGCGCCGGCGCGGCCGAACAGCGTGGTCTCGGCGTGCGCGGCACCGGCCGACGCGGCCAGCGCGACGGCGATCAGGGTGCGGTTGCGAAGGGCGGATTTCATGGTTGGCATCCTCTCTGGTTGGCTCGTGGCACCCCGGGGGTGCGGTCGGGTGGTGGAAAAACCGTCAGACAACGTTGTCATGCGATCGCGTGCGCAGGCACGCACGAGCGGCCCGCCACGGGATCGATGCACCGCCGCCCGCCGCGGCCCGCGCCGGGGCCGCGGCGGTGCGCCTCAGACGCGACGCAGGCGCACGATGTAGGCCGTTTCGGCCAGCTCGCGCGGCAGCGGCAGGCCGGCCTGCGCCAGCCAGGCACCGTCGCAGGCGCGCCCTTCCCGGCGCAGCTCGACGAAGTGGGGGATGGCGGTGTGGTACCACACGCCTTCGGGCCCTGCGGGCTGCGCGATCTCCTGCACGTGGTAGCGCGCGGTGGCGTCGAGCATCGGCAGGCGCAGTGCCGGCGTGTAGCGGTGGGTGCTCGGGCGCACGCGGTAGGCGAGCAGCAGCAGCTCGTCGGCCGCATCGCCGTGCGCCTGCCAGACCACGCCGTCGGCGGTCTCGCCCTGCCACACCCGGCCACCGTGCAGGCGCTCGCGCAGGTCCTTGTAGAGCTGGATCCAGCCGCGCAGTTCGCGGGTGTCGGCGTCGCTCAGGTGGCGGGCGTCGAGCTCGACGCCGAGGTGCCCGGGCAGCGCGACCGCGCAGCGGAACGCCATCGACTGCGTGCGCCCGGTGGTGTGCGCCGGCGCGGTGCCGACGTGTGCGCCCATGATCTCGGGCGGGAAGAACTGCAGGAAGCCGCGCTGGATGTCGACCCGCGACAGCGCGTCGATGCAGTCGCTGGTCCACACGCGGTGGGTGTGGCGCAGCACCGCGAAGTCGATGCGCCCGCCGCCGCCCGAGCAGCTCTCGATCTCGACCTCGGGGTGCGCCGCGCGCAGCCGCGCCATCAGCGCGTAGACCGCGTGCACCTGGGCGCGGTAGCCGGGCAGGCCGCTGGCCAGGCCGGCGGTGGTCAGGTCGCGATTGTGGTCCCACTTCAGGTAGCGGATCGGGTGCGCCGAGAGCAGCGCGTCGATCTTGTCGAACAGGTAGTCCGCGGCTTCGGGGCGGGCGATGTCGAGCACCAGCTGGTTGCGCGCGGTGATCAGCGGCCGGCCTTCGAGCTGCAGTGCCCAGTCGGGATGGGCGCGGTACAGATCGCTGTCGGGGTTGATCATCTCCGGCTCGACCCACAGGCCGAACTCCATGCCCAGGTCGTTGACGTGGGTGATCAGGTCGCCGAGGCCGACGGGGAACTTGGTCTCGTCGGGCCACCAGTCACCGAGCGCGGCGCGGTCGTGGTGGCGGCCGTGGAACCAGCCGTCGTCGAGCACGAAGCGCTCGACACCGACCGCGGCGGCGGCCGTCGCCAGCGCCTTGACCGGCTCGGGGTGGACGTCGAAGTAGAAGCCCTCCCAGGTGTTCAGGTGAACCGGGCGCGGGCGCATCGCGCCGCCCGGCCAGTCGAGGCGCGCGCGCAGTTCGGCGTGGAAGTTGGCGGCGAGGCCGTTGAGGCCGGCGCTCGACAGCGTCGCCACGACCTCCGGGGTCTGCAGGCTGGCGCCGGGGGCGAGGCGCCCTTCGCCCGGTGCCAGCCACTCGCCGAGCTGCCACTGGTACTGGCCGTCGTGCAGCCATTCGATGGTCTGCTGGTGATTGCCCGACCAGGCGAGGTGCGCGCCGTAGACCAGCCCGGCGTCATCGGTGGCACCGGGGGTGGTGACCACCGCGCCGGGGAAGCAGTCGTGCGAGGTGCGCCCGCGCCGGCTTTCGCGCCGCCACAGGCTGCGCGACAGGCGGTCGGTCTGCAGCAGGAACTCGTGCACGTGCTGGCCGGCGTAGGAGCGCACCGTATCGCACTGGCCGGGCAGCGGCAGCGTGGCGGCGGCGAGCCACTGCACGTCGAGCGCGTCGTCGCCGAGGTTGGTGAGGCGGGTGCTGGCGACGAGTACGTCGCTCGCCTCGTCGAGCCTGAGCGTGACGTCGAGGCGCAGCGCCGCCACCGCGTCGGTGAGGTGCAGCACGACGGCGCGCGCGGGTGCCAGCCACTCGACCTCGCAGCGCGTGACCGCCTGGGCGAAGTCACGGCCGGCGCGGTGGGCGAGCAGCGCGCTCTGGCCGAACCAGCCGACGCCGAAGGTCGGCACCAGCGTCAGCGGCTGGTCGAAGTCGAGGTTGAAGCTGGGCAGCGGGCGCGTGTCGCGCAGCGGCACGCCGGGGCTGGCGCCGTCGGGCAGGCGCGGGCCCCAGTAGCGCCAGATCGGCGCCTCGTCGGCGTGCGCCTCCAGCACCAGCGAACTGTTGCGGCTGTGCAGGACGATGAATTCGGCGGGCGTGTCGGGCAGGTTCGCGGTCGTCATGGTGGCGGTGGTCGTTTGTCGTGGTGCGATGTCGGGGGCTTGCGCCCGCCCGCGGGCGGGCGGTGCCGTGGCGTTCAGGCGGCGGCGCGGTCCGTGTCCTCGGTGACGAGGCGGCGCAAGGCGTGGCCGTCGGTGTCGAACAGGTGACCGCCGTACACCGGTACGTCGAGGTGCAGCGTGTCGCCGATGCGCGTCCTGCTGTTTGCCGGCAGGCGCACGATCAGCAGTTCCTCCTGCGCGCGGCCGGGGACGTCGACGTAGGCGAAGGTGGCGTCGCCGAGGTGCTCGACGACCAGCACCCGGCCGGCCAGGCCGCCGCTGGCGACGGCGACGAAGTGCTCGGGGCGCACGCCGACGGTCACGCGCGTGCCCGGGGCGGTGCTGCCGGTATCGATCGCCAGCTGCAGCGGCGTGCCGTCGGCCAGCGTGACCGTGGCGAGCTCACCGCTCGTGCCCTGCAGCACGCCTTCGAGGAAGTTCATCTTCGGCGAGCCGATGAAGCCCGCGACGAACAGGTTGCGCGGGTGGTGGTACAGATCGAGCGGCGAGCCCACCTGTTCGATGCCGCCCTTGTTGAGCACGACGATCTTGTCGGCGAGCGTCATCGCCTCGACCTGGTCGTGGGTGACGTAGATCATCGTCGCCTGCATCTCGGCGTGCAGGCGGGCGATCTCGATGCGCATCTGCACGCGCAGCGAGGCGTCGAGGTTCGACAGCGGCTCGTCGAACAGGAACACCGCCGGTTTGCGTACGATCGCGCGGCCGATCGCCACGCGCTGGCGCTGGCCGCCCGACAGCGCCTTGGGCTTGCGCTCGAGCAGGTGGCTGAGCTGCAGCACCTGCGCGGCGCGGCTGACGCGGTCGCGAATCACGTCCCTGCTTTCGCCGGCCAGGGTCAGACCAAAGGCCATGTTCTCGAACACTGTCAGGTGCGGGTACAGCGCATAGGACTGGAACACCATCGCCACCTGGCGCCGCGCCGGCGGCAGCGTGTCGGCGCGCACGCCGGCGATCTCCAGTTCGCCCGAGGTGATGTCCTCGAGGCCCGCGATCATGCGCAGCAGCGTGGACTTGCCGCAGCCCGAGGGGCCGACGAAGACGACGAACTCGCCGCTTTCGACGGCCAGGTCGATGCCGTGGATGGTTTCGATGCTGCCGTAAGCCTTTCTCACCTGGCGCAGGACGACGTCGGACACGGGGCGGATCTCCTCTGGTGGGGGGCGGGGTCTGCGGCTCGCTGCGAGGGGTGGCAGGCGTTGCGCGCGATCGCTTAAGTAGCACTTGTATATATAATAAATCATATTTGTTGTGATGCAAGCCTTTTTTCAGGAAATCAGAGGCTTGCCTCCACAAAACCGCCGCCGGGCGGGCGTGCGGCAGGCTCCCGGCCGCACGCCCGCAGCGCCATCACGTCACTTCGCGGCGATCTCATTGACCTTGGCGTTCGCCGCGCTCAGTGCGGGCTGCGCCTCGGCCTTGCCGAGCAGGACGTTCTCGATCGCGCTGAGGACGACCGTGTTGATCTGCGAGGCGCGGTCGGCGATCGGCGGCAGGAAGGTCTTGGCCTGGGTCATCTCGACGAAGGCACTGGCGTCGATGCCCTTCGCGCGCCGCGCTTCCAGCGTCGTCTCGGTGAGGTCGCGGATCGCCGGGAACACCACGCCGGACCTGGCGACGATCGACTGGCAGTCGCTCGAACCGAGGAACCTGACCCACTTCCAGGCGGCTTCCTTGTGCTTGCTGCCGCTCCAGATCGAGTCCGCCAGGCCGTTGAACATCGTCGCGCGGCCCTGCGGGCCGGCCGGCAGCAGCGTGTAGCCGACCTCGAAGCGCGCGTTGTCCTTGTACCAGCCCACCATCCACGCGCCGTCCGGCACCATCGCCACCTTGCCGGCGGCGAACAGCGCGCTGGCGCCGAGCTTGCTCACGTCGGAAAGCGGCGCCGAGTAGCCTTTCTTCGACAGATCGGCGAGCCAGGTCAGGGTTTCGGCGAGCTTCGGGTCGGCGTAGTTGAAGTGCTTGCTCCACGGGCCGTCGTAGTAGCGGAAGCCGTTGGAGACGGCGAAGTGGCTCCACTCGGTCTGTCCCGACATGCCGCCGGCGCCGCTGGTCTGGAAGCCGCGCACCTTGACCTTCTTCGGGTCGAAGTCGGGGCTCAGGCCGTCGTGGCCGGCCTCGTCGCGGCTGAGGCGGGCGATCATCGTGCCGAAGCTGCCGCCGTCCCGCGGGTTCCAGTTCAGCTCGCGCAGCTCCTCGGGGGTGACGCCGGCGTCCTTCAGCATCGCCTTGTTGTAGACGAGCGCGATGGTGTCCCAGTCCTTCGGCAGGCCGTACTGCTGGTCGCCGCGGCTCCAGGCCTCGTACAGGCCCGGGTAGTAGACGTTGGTCGCCAGCTTGTCGCGGGCGATCAGCGGCGCGAGGTCGAGCAACTGGCCGTTGGCGACGAACTCGGGGTAGCGCGACAGGTGGTTGGTGAACACGTCGGGCGCGGTGCCGGCGATGAAGCCGGTGGTGAGCTCGGTCCAGTAGTCGCCCCAGCCCTTCTGGACGACCTTGACCTTGAGGTCCGGGTTGGCCTGCTCGAACGCCGCGGCGCAGGCCTGGTAGGCGGGCTTCTGCGCCGCGTCCCACAGCAGGTAGCGGATCTCCTCGGCGGCGTGGCTCGCGCCGCTGGCGCCGGCGAGGAGGAGGGCGAGGGCGATGTGCTGCTTCTTCATGATGGTCTTCACGGGTGCAACTGCCTGGGGTTGGCGGCCCGCGTACGCGCCGCCTTTGTTCGGGGCGGGCGCGCAGGGCGCCCGCGGGGTACGGATACGGATCACTTCCCGCCGCTGAAGGCGACGGACTCGACCACCCGGCGCGCCATGCTGATCAGCAGCGCCGCGGTGGGCAGGATCGACAGGAAGGTGGCGGCCATCAGCCCGGTCCAGTCCGGCGCGCCCTGCGGCGTGCTCGACTTGAAGCTTTGCAGCGCGACGGTGAGCACCTGCATGTCCTCGTCCTTGGCGACCAGGAAGGGCCAGAAGAACTCGTTCCACGCGGCGATGCCGCAGAGGATCGACAGCGTCGCGATCGGGGTCTTGCTGAGCGGCAGCACGATGCGGAAGAAGATGTAGAGGCGCGAGGCACCGTCGAGCAGCGCGGCTTCCTCCAGGTCCTTCGGGATCGACAGGAAGAACTGGCGCAGGAAGAAGATCCCGAAGGCCGAGAACAGCAGGAACGGCGCCACCAGGCCGGCGTAGGTGTTGAGCCAGCCGATATCCTTCACCAGCACGAAGTTGGGGATGAACAGCACGATGCCGGGCACCATCATCGAGGCGACGAACAGCCCGAACACCACCTGGCTGCCGCGAAAGCGCAGCCGGGCGAAGGCGTAGGCGGCCATCGCGCTGAACAGCACCTGGCCGATCACCACCGCCACCGTGAACAGCGCCGAGTTGAACAGCGCGTGCAGCACGTCGATGTTGGCGCCCGAGCCGCCGAGCGCGGCGTTGGTGGCCTCGTCGAGCAGGCCGAGCACGCGGGCGAAGTTGTCGAGCGTCCAGCCTCCCGCCAGCAGCGAGCCGCTGTGGGCGTAGAGCTCGGTCGAGGGGGTCAGCGCGGTGCGCAGCACGGTGGCGATCGGCAACAGCGTGACGACCAGCACCAGCATCAGCACGCCCCAGGCGAGCACGCGACCCGGCGTCAGGGCGCGGGTGTACAGCGGACGGTTGCTCATGATGCACCTCACGCGAGATCGGACTGGTTGGCGTTCAGGAGGCGCATCTGCACGAAGGTGTAGAGCACCATGATCAGGCAGAGCACGACGGACAGCGCCGAGGCGTAGCCCATGCGGTAGTAGCTGAAGGCGTTCTCGTAGATGTAGTAAACGAGCACCCGGGTCGATTCGGCCGGGCCGCCGGCGGTCGCCACCGCGACCGTGTCGAAGATCTGCAGCGAGCCGGTGACGCTGGTGACCAGCACGAACACCATCACCGGGCGCAGCAGCGGCAGCGTGATCCGGCGGAACATCTGCCACTCGCTGGCGCCGTCGATCGCCGCGGCCTCGTACAGATCGCGCGGGATCGACTGCATGCCGGCGAGGAACAAGAGCGCCACCAGGCCCATGTGCCGCCAGATGTTGACGCCGGCGATGGTCAGCAGCGACTCGTCGGGATCGCTGAAGTAGGCGTGCGACGACAGCCCCACGGCGTCGAGCGCGTGGTTGACCCAGCCGAGGGTCGGATCGAGCTGCCACAGCCAGATCATCGCCACCAGCACGTTCGACAGCAGGTAGGGGAACAGCACCACCGCGCGCAGTGCCACCGAGCGCAGCAGCCGGTCCATCGCCGCGGCCAGGAACAGGCCGAGCGCGGTCTGCAGCGGGATGTTCAGCAGCACGTAGTAGGCAGTGATCTTCAGCGCGTGCCAGAACTTGTCGTCCTGCCACAGCTCGACGTAGTTGCTCCAGCCGACCCAGCCCGGCGCGCTCAGCAGGTTCCAGTCGGTGAAGCTCGTGCGCACCGCCTGCAGCAGCGGGTAGGCGTAGAAGATCGCGAAGCCGATCAGCGCCGGCAGCACCATGCCCCAGGCGACCAGCGTGTCCTTGCCCGGGCGCGGCAGCGCCGCCTGCCAAGGGATCGGGCCGGCCCTGCGCTCGCGGGCCTGCAGTTTGTCGTTCATGTTCTCTTCTCCTCCAACGTGGCGGTGCCGGCGGTGTCGACCGGGCATGACGGGGTAAACGTTGTCATTTCCCGATGGAATACCGGCTGCCGGACGACCGTCTGCGGACGTGGGTGAAGCGTCTGGGCAGGTTCGCCCGCCCGTATCGGCCCGTCGTGTCGTGGGCCGTGGTGTCGAGCAGGTGT
The DNA here is from genome assembly GCF_004341245.1 of Plasticicumulans lactativorans. Taxonomy (GTDB): domain Bacteria; phylum Pseudomonadota; class Gammaproteobacteria; order Competibacterales; family Competibacteraceae; genus Plasticicumulans_A; species Plasticicumulans_A lactativorans. The sequence goes on from NZ_SLWY01000018.1 coordinate 7,317, forward strand.
ATGAAGTGTTATTTATAAAATCATATTTGTCAAATTTAGAAATACGATATAATGGGTGCACGACACCCACGCAGTGCAACCACCTCCGGAGACCCCACCATGTCCTTGCGCGTGATCCATGACGGCCCCTGGCTCCTCGGCGAAGCCCCGCACTGGGACGCCGCGACCTCCACGCTCTACTGGGTCGACATCGCCGGCCGCCTGGTGCTGGCCTGGCGCGAGGGCGAGGCGCAGCCGCGCCGGTGGCGCACGCCCGAACCGGTCTCGGCGGCCATCCCGTGCCGCGACGGCCGCCTGCTGCTGACGCTGGCGTCGGGCACCGCGCTGCTCGATCCGTCGAGCGGCGCGCTGGTGCGCTGGCGTGCGCTGGAGTCGCCCGAACTCGGCAATCGCGCCAACGAGGCGCGCTGCGATGCCCACGGCCGGCTGTGGGTGGCGACGATGCAGAACAACCTGGGGCCGGACGGCGAGGGCATCCCGGTGACGTGCGCGAGCGGCGCGCTGCACTCGCTCGACGGTGGCGGGCTCGCGCAGAACTGGGTGAGCGGCGTCGGCATCGGCAACACGCTCGCCTGGAGCCCGGACGGGCGCACGCTGTACTTCGCCGACAGCCTCGCCAACCGCATCGATGCCTGGACCTTCGACGTCGAGCGCGGCGCGCTCAGCGACCGGCGCCCCTTCGTCGACGGCGGGCCGGGCGAGCCCGACGGCTCGGCGGTGGACGCCGAGGGCTGCCTGTGGAACGCGCGCTGGGGCGCCGGGCGGCTGATCCGCTACCGCCCCGACGGCCGCGTGGAGCGCGAGGTGCCGCTGCCGGTGCGCCAGCCCAGCAGTTGCGTGTTCGGCGGGCCGGAACTGCGTACGCTCTACATCACCAGCGCCCGCATCGGCCTGGCGCAGGCGGCGCCGGTCGACGGCGCCCTGCTCGCGCTCGACGTCGACGTGCCCGGCCTGCCGGGCCACGGCTTCGCCGGCCCCGATCCCCTGCCATGACGCTCGCCGAGCGTTCCGGAGACTGCAGATGAACCAACCCGTCGCCACCCCGACCACGCCGCCGCGGCGCAAGCCGCGCGTGCACCGCGAACTGGTCGTCAGCCTCGCCCAGCGCATCCTGGGTGGCGAGCTCGCACCCGGCACCACGCTGGTCGAAGCCGAGCTGTGCGAGCACTACGGCGTCAGCCGCACCGTCACGCGCGAAGCGTTCAAGGTGCTCGAATCCAAGGGCCTGCTGAAGACGCGCATGCGCATCGGTACCCAGGTCCAGCCCGAAAGTGAGTGGAACATGCTCGATCCCGGCCTGCTGGCATGGGCCGAAGGGCGCCTGTTCAGCCCGGAGTTCGTCAATTCGCTGATGGAGGCGCGCGGCATCCTCGAACCCGCCGCGGCCGAGATGGCCGCGCGCAACGCCACCGCGCAGGACCTCGCCACCCTCGAGGACGCCTACCTGCGCATGTGCGACAGCCTCGGCCGCGACGAGGCCGCCTGGTGCGACGCCGACCTCGCCTTCCATACCGCGCTGCTCGCGGCGAGCCACAACCACGTGTTCATGCACCTCGCCGGCGCCATCCGCGCCGCGCTGCACGTGCTGTTCGAACTCACGCTGCATCACGGCAGCGCGCACGACGTGGCGCTCAAGCAGCACGGCCAGATCGTCGAGGCGATCCGTATGCGCGACCCGGTGGCCGCCCGCGCGGCGTCGGAGTCGCTGCTGAACCGCACTTCGAACGACCTCGGCGCCGCCCGCGGGGCGCAGCCATGAGCATTGCGGTCCTGCGGCTGCGGGCCGGGCGCCTGCGCCTCGCCTTCACGCCCGCGGGCGGGCTCACGCTCGCCTTCGGGCTGACCACCGCGGCCGGCGAGCGGCCGCTGTTCCGGCCGGGCCTCGCGGTGGTCGACGCGCCCGATCCGGTGCAGCGCGCCATCGGCGCGGCGAGCTACGTGATGGCGCCGTTCTGCAACCGCATCGACGGCAGCGCCTTCGACTTCGACGGCCGCCGCTGGCAACTCGCGCCGAACACCGCGCTGAGCCCGCACGTGATCCACGGCGACGTCTGGCTGCGCAACTGGGAGGTGCTGCAGCACGCCGCGGACGAGGCACGCCTGCAGGTGCGCGTCGCCGACCCGGCAAGCCCCTACCGCTACCGCATCGAGCAACTGCTGCGGCTCGACGATAACGGCCACACCGTGGCGCTGACGCTGCACAACGACGGCGAGCACGCGCTGCCGTTCGGCTTCGGCCTGCACCCGCACTTCGCGCGCTTCGGCGGCGTCGAGCTGCAGGCGCCGTTCACGCGCTGGTGGCAGGTGCGCCCCGACGGCATCCCCGTCGAGCCGGCGCCCGCGCTCGGCGACCTCGACTTCCACGCCCCGCGCGCCCTGCCGGCGCGCCCGGTCGACACGCCCTGCGAGGGCTGGAGCGGGCAGGCGCGCATCCGCTGGCCCGCGGACGGCGTCACGCTGGACATCGACGCGAGCGCCGCCTTCGGTGGCTGCCACCTCTACCAGCCGGACGCCGACGCCCCGTTCTTCTGCTTCGAACCGGTCAGCCACCTGACCGACGCCCACCACCGCCCCGGCCTGCCCGGCCTCGTCGCGCTGGCGCCGGGCGCGAGCCTCCACGGCGAAGTCCGCTACCGCGTCGGCGTGCCCGCCTGAGGCGGCACGCCGCCCTCGAAACCGACGCGACATGCGGGCCGAGGCCCTGCGGCAAGCGATCGACCTCGCCCTGTAGCGAAGTCGGCTGCCGCGCACCGAAGCGCCGCCCGACGGGCATGGCGTGCTCCAGGAGGCGCGCGACGGGGGTTTGCGTTCGGGGCCGCGGGCGGACGGGCGGTACGGGGGCTGGCGCCGGCATGGGCGCCGGTGTCGTCGGAGGGAGCGCCGGTGTGGCGCTCGCGGATTGCGGCCGCGAGACGGTCGAGCAGGTCCGTGGCGCGCGATCGACCGTCCGGGTGCTGCGGTGGGCTTCGGGGGCAAGGTCCCGCCCGGATGCGGCCCCCGGGATTTCACTGTCCGGAGGGGGTGTCCGCGCCGCCGTCCTGCCGCCCCTGTTGCTTGACCTCGCGCTTCATCTGGCGGCACTCCGGCCGGCTCTTCTCGTCGCCCGCCTTGCAGGCCTGCTTCGTGGCCCGCGCCCCGGCGCGGTCGTCACGGCGATCGTCCCGCCGCTCCATGCCTTGGGTCTGCGCGTACGCGGAGCCGACGCTCAGCGCCATCAGGGCGGCGGCCACCACGGCGGCCCCCTTGCGCATCAAATCTGTTCGCATGCTGGTCTCCTCGAGGGGAGGGGCCGCGTCGTCCGCAGCCCGGATGTTGGTCGGGAATCCTGGAACGGGAGCCGATCCCTGCCGGCCGTGGCCGCGCCGCACGGTGGCGGTGGGCGTACGGCCTCGTTACGCCCGCTGACGAGCGTAACCGCGCAGAGAGTAGCGCGGATCAGCAGGAAATCCGTGGCGACGCCCGCCGGGAGCGCGCGCCCGCCTCGGGTGGCGCGGAGGCGGGGGATCGCGATGCCCGGCGGCGGTGTCCGATCGGCTCCGGCAGTGCGACGCCCAGGGTGTGCATCGCGCCGCCGTCGTCGCCGCGGGTCGGCCAGCTGACGATCAGCCCCTTCACCATCGAGGATTTCGACGGCCATGCGTGCCTGTCATGCATGCGCCTCGCCTGCCGCTGCGGGCAGAAGGGCTGCAGGGGAGTCCGTGGATGTGCATTCCTGTCAATAAAATATGATTTGTCATATATAAAAATATTACTTAACATCTTCCCACTATCACGGGAGGCGGGATCGTGGCCTCGCGGGCTTGGAAGGAGTGACCGTCGTGGCACGCCGGGCGAGCGCAAGGCGCATGACGCCCGCGTGCCGTCGCGGCGCGAGCTGCCATAAATCGTCGGGGCGTGCCGGAAAGCGCTGCCGCCCCGCATCACCACTGACTCAGAAAGATCCACCGAGGAGCGCGAGCGATGAGTACCGCTGCAACCTATCCGAGCCTGCGCGACAGGGTCGTGTTCATCACCGGGGGCGCCACCGGCATCGGCGCCGACCTGGTGGCGGGGTTCGCCCGCCAGGGGGCGAAGGTCGCCTTCATCGACGTCGATGCCGAGGGCGCCGCGGCGCTGCTCGACGGGCTCGGCGAGGTGGCGCACCGGCCGCTGTTCCAGCGCTGCGACGTCACCGACATCGCCGCGCTGCGTGCGGGCATCGAGGCTGCCGCGGCGCACTTCGGCGACATCGGCGTGCTGATCAACAACGTCGCCAACGACCAGCGCCGGGCGCTCGCCGAGGTCGAGCCGGCGTTCTTCGATGCGATGGTCGCGGTCAACCTGCGCCCGCACCTGTTCGCGATCCAGGCGGTGCGCGAGGGCATGCGCCGGCTCGGCGGCGGCGCGGTGGTCAACGTCGGCTCGATCAGCTGGATGACCAAGAACGAGGGCTACCCGGTGTACGCCACGCTGAAGTCGGCCGCCGCCGGCCTCACCCGCAGCCTCGCCCGCGAACTCGGCCGCGACCGCATCCGCATCAACCACCTCGCGCCGGGCTGGGTGATGACCGAGAAGCAGGTCCGCCTGTGGCTCGATGCGGACGGCGAGCGCGCGATCGTCGAGAACCAGTGCCTGCCCGACCGCCTCGCGCCGGCCGACATCACCGCGATGGCGCTGTTCCTCGCCGCCGACGACAGCCGCATGGTCACCGCGCAGGACGTCGTCGTCGACGGCGGCTGGAGCTGAGCGGGCGCGGGCAGACGGGGAGAGGAGAGGCCATGAACGCAAACGATACGAACACCTTCGGCGCGGATGCGCGCCTGATCGCGCTGGACTGGGGCACGTCCTCGCTGCGCGCCTGGCTGCTCGGCGGCGGCGGTGCGGTGCTCGACACCTGCGCCGCGCCGCTCGGCGTCCAGCAGGTGCCGGAAGGCGACTTCGCCGGCGTCTACGCGCGGCTGACTGCCGCCTGGCGCACTGCCGCGCCGGGGCTGCCGGCGCTCGCCGCCGGCATGATCGGCAGCGCCCAGGGCTGGCGCGAGGCGCCGTACCAGGTGTGCCCGGCCGACGCCGGCGCGCTCGGCACCGGCCTGATCGAGGTCGACACCGGCTGCGGCGGCCGCCTGCACATCGTGCCGGGGCTGCGCGTCGAGGCCGCACTGCCCGATGTGATGCGCGGCGAGGAGACCCAGATCCTCGGCGCGCTGGCCGTGGAGCCGGCGCTCGCGGCGAACGCGCGCCTGGTGCTGCCGGGCACGCACTCGAAGTGGGTGACGGTGCGTGACGGGCGCATCGAGCGCTTCGCCACCTACATGACCGGCGAGCTGTTCGCCGTGCTGCGCGCGCACTCGATCCTCGGCCGCCCGGCGCGCGAGGCCGGCGCCACGGGCGACGCGGCGGCGTTCGCGCGCGGCGTCGCCACCGTCCGCGACGCTGCCGACGGCCTGTTTCCGCTCCTGTTCTCGGCCCGCACGCTGGTGCTGCGCGGGGCGCTCGATGCGGCGCACAGCCTCGATTACCTGTCCGGCCTGCTGATCGGCGAGGAGCTGCGCTGCGCGCTCGCCGGTGCCGCCACCCCGGCGCCGGTGCTGATCGGCGACCCGGCTCTGTGTGAACGCTACCTGCGGGCGCTGGCGCTGTTCGGCGTCACCGACGCGCGCAGCCTCGACAACACCGCACCCGCCGGGCTGTGGCGCATCGCCGTCGCCGCCGGGCTGGTCACCGACACCCCTGCCGCGGAGCCTGCGCAATGCTGAACGACTACCTGTCCCCCCTGCCGCTGGTCGCGATCCTGCGCGGCCTCACCCCCGACGAGGCGCTGCCGGTCGGCCAGGCGCTGGTCGATGCCGGCTTCCGGATCATCGAGGTGCCGCTGAACTCGCCCGACGCCTGCGAGAGCATCCGCCGCCTGGCCCGGGCCTTCGGCGCCACCGTGCTGATCGGTGCGGGCACGGTGCTGAGTGTCGAGGCGGTCGCCGAGGTGGCCGCCGCCGGCGGCCGGCTAATCGTGATGCCGCACGCCGACCCCGCGGTGATCCGTGCCGCCAGGGCCGCCGGCCTTGCCTGCGCGCCCGGCGTGGCGACGCCCACCGAGGCCTTCGCCGCGCTCGCCGCCGGCGCCGACGCGCTCAAGCTGTTCCCCGCCGAGCAGCTCGGCCCCGCGGTGCTGAAGGCGTGGCGCGCGGTGCTGCCGGCGGGCGTGCCGTGCCTGCCGGTCGGCGGCATCACCCCGGACAACATGGCGCCGTGGCTCGCCGCCGGCGCGAACGGCTTCGGCCTGGGCTCGGCGCTGTACCGCCCGGGGCAGAGCCCCGCCGAGGTCGGCGCGCAGGCCCGTGCCTTCGCCGACGCCTGGCGCGGCCTGCGCTGAACCGTCGCGCACCGCCACCGATCCCGTTCCGCCCGTTGCTCCCGCGCCGTGCGGGGCCCGTTGATGACCGCCTCAGGAGGTACCGATGAAGATCACCCGACTCACCACCTACACCGTCCCGCCACGCTGGCTGTTCCTGAAGATCGAGACCGACGAGGGCATCGTCGGCTGGGGCGAGCCGATCGTCGAAGGCCGCGCCGAATCGGTGGCGGCGGCGGTCGCCGAACTCGGCGACTACCTCGTCGGCAAGGACCCGCGCCTGGTCGAGGATCACTGGAGCGTGCTCTACCGCGCCGGCTTCTACCGCGGCGGCCCGATCCACATGAGCGCGCTCGCCGGCATCGACCAGGCGCTGTGGGACATCAAGGGCAAGGCGCTCGGCGTGCCGGTGCACGCGCTGCTCGGCGGCCAGGTGCGTGAGCGCATCCGCGTGTACTCGTGGATCGGCGGCGACCGACCGGCCGACACCGCGCACGCGGCGCAGGAGGTGGTGGCGCGCGGCTTCACCGCGGTGAAGATGAACGGCACCGAGGAACTGCAGTTCGTCGACTCCTACGCCAAGATCGACGCCGCGGTCGCCAACGTCGCCGCGGTGCGCGAGGCGGTCGGGCCCGACATCGGCATCGGCGTGGACTTCCACGGCCGCGTGCACAAGCCGATGGCGAAGATCCTCGCCAAGGCGCTGGAGCCCTATCGCCTGATGTTCATCGAGGAGCCGGTGCTGAGCGAGAACGCCGAGGCGCTGCGCGACATCCGCGAGCACACCAGCATCCCGATCGCGCTCGGCGAGCGCCTGTACTCGCGCTGGGACTTCAAGCGCGTGCTGCACGACGGCTTCGTCGACATCATCCAGCCCGACCCCTCGCACTCCGGCGGCATCACCGAGACGCGCAAGATCGCCGCGATGGCCGAGGCCTACGACGTCGCGGTCGCGCTGCACTGCCCGCTCGGCCCGATCGCGCTGGCCGCCAACCTGCAGCTCGACGCCGTCAGCTACAACGCCTTCATCCAGGAGCAGAGCCTCGGCATCCACTACAACGAGAGCAACGACATCCTCGACTACCTCGCCAGGCCCGAGGTGTTCGCCTACCGCGACGGCTACGTCGACATCCCGCAGGGGCCGGGGCTCGGCATCGAGATCAACGAGGAATACGTGATCGAGCGCGCCAAGGCCGGCCACCGCTGGCGCAACCCGGTGTGGCGCCACGCCGACGGCAGCGTCGCCGAGTGGTGATCCGGCCCGGCGCCGGCACGTCCAAAAGGAACGGCAGGGTGCGGAAACGCCCCTGCCGTTTTCGTTTGCCGGTGTGATGGGGGCAGGGCCGGAACACCGCGGGCGGCGGCGTTCCGGCCCGCCGGGGTCAGCCGTGGATGCTGCCCAGCGCGTGGATGTCGAGGCTGAGCAGGCGCACCTCGCCGCCGTCCGCGTACAGCGCCATGCCGAGCGCATCGGGCGCGGTGAAGAAGCTGTCGGTGAGCGTGACCGCGCCGTCGTTGGCGAATACCTCCACCGAAGCGCGGTCGAGGAACACGTGCAGGCGGATGCGGCCGTCCTCGGCCGCGAGCGGCGCCGGATGGCGGCGCCCGTCGTCGCCGGGGAAGGCGTAGCCCGCGCGGCTGCGGTCGACGAAGACCTCGGCCGTCGCCACGTCGTAGCCGACCACGAGCTCGGTGCCGGGCCCCTGGCGCAGGCGCAAACCGAACCCGGTCGCGCCGGTGTCGGCGTCGAGCGCGAACTCGGCGACGATCTCGACGCAGTCCTCGCGCAGGCCGTCGAGCAGCGTGCAGCCGGGCGTCACCCGGACGTCCGCCGCGTGGCACAGCGGCACCGGGGCGCGCAGGCCGGCGAGCGCCGGCAGCGGGCGCGAGAACAGGCGGATGCCGTCGGCGCAGCGGCGCAGGCGCAGCACGCGCGGCAGCGTCATCGCGTTGCGGAAGGTGGTGGCGGGCACCGCCTGCTCGTAGCCCCAGTTGCTCATCCAGCCGATCAGCACGCGCTCGTGATCGTTGCCCGGGTGCTCGTTCCAGGTGACGCCGGCGTAGTGGTCGCGGCCGTGGTCGAGCCACAGCAGCGGGCCCTGCGGCGCCTCGGGCACGAAGCGCTCGCCGTCGAAGTCGCCGACGAAGTACTGGGTGTTCCAGCCGCCGCCGAGGATGCCGTGCCCGACCATGCTGACCAGCATCACCCAGCGGCGCTCGCCGGGGGCGTTCTCGACCGGCAGCTCGAACAGGTCCGGGCATTCCCACGGCGCGCCGTCGATGCCCTGGTCGACCGTGAAGTCGCTCGCGTGCGTCCACCGGCGCAGGTCGGGCGAGGTGTGGATCTGCATGCACGGCCCGGCGGCGAGCACCATCACCCAGCGCCCGCTGGGGGCGTGCCAGAACACCTTGGGGTCGCGGAAGTCGGGGATGCCGGGGTTCGGCAGCACCGGGTTGCCGGCGTACTTGGTCCAGCTGCGGCCGCGGTCCTCGCTCCAGGCGATCGCCTGGCGCTGCGCCTCGCCGCCTTCGGAGTCGGCCAGCGTGTAGATCGCCACCAGCGCCGGCTCGCTGCCGCGGCGCAGGCCGGCGCTGTCGTTCCAGTCGACCACGGCGCTGCCCGAGAACGCCATGCCGCGCACCGGTGCCGCACCCGGCGCGCTGTCGGGCGTCAGCGCGACCGGCAGGTGCTGCCAGTGGACGAGGTCGGTGCTGACGGCGTGCCCCCAGTGCATCGGGCCCCAGCGCAGCGGATCGGCGTAAAGCTCGCCGACCGCGTAGCCGCCCGGGTGGTACTGGTAGAACAGGTGGTACTCGCCGTCGTAGTACACGAGCCCGTTGGGGTCGTTGATCCAGTTGGCAGGCGCACTGAAGTGGTACTGCGGCCGGGTCGGGTCGCCGGCAGCGGTGGTCAAGGCTTTGGCGGTCATGGACGTGTCCCCGTGAATGGTTGGCAGGCTTGAGCAAGGGCGAGGGGGCGTGATGTGCCATGGAGCCGCATGACGACCTCGTGTTCGCATGCGCCAAGTGTGTTTGACAACGTTGTCAAATGCAAGTGTAAAAAGTAAAACGGGATACCGTTCAAATGCTTGGTAAGCGCTGGTGGAGCCTGCGCGGATGCCGCCGGAGCAGGCGCTTCCAGCCTTTTCACCGCAGCGGGAGCAGGGGCGGGGGGCGCGCGTGCCCCGCCTGCGGCAGCTTTCGGCACGGCGCCAGCAGCCGCTCGACGCGATGATCAGGACATGGGATTGGCGACGAACGCCGCGATCTTCTTCGCCACCGTCAGGGCTGCCGGCACCACGACTTCCATCGCCTTGGCCGCCTCGATCAGCCCCGAGGCCTTGATCTTCAGCGCGGACGGGCGCGGTGCGGGCTTGCTCAACTCGTCGGCGATCGACTGGGCCTGCTCCGAGACCACCGTGGCGTCCTCGGCGTGCGCATCCGGGGCATTGGCCAGCGAGGACTTCAGTTCTTCGATGAGCGCCGCCAGCCGATCCTTGCCGTCGTTCGACAGCGAGGGGGCGTTCCTGACGGCCTGGATGACGCCATCCAGCGAACTCAGCACGTTCACCGGGCCGACGACGTCATGGATGGTGATGTGGTAGTTCGTCACCGTTTCGGCTCCCTTGTCCTTGCGTGGCTGGAGCTCGAACCGGCTGCTCAGGCTGCTTTCGAGCACGCGCAAGAGGTTTCGCCGGCGCACCCAGATATCCCGCAGGCGCTCGATCTGCTGGTCGTACTGGTTGGACGGATATGGGATGTCCCTCCAGCGCGCCAGCGCGTCCGGCTCGATCGCCGCCAGCTTGTTCAGGGCGCGGATACAGCGCTCGTCGACGTCTTCATCCTCCGCCCGCGACAGGCTCGGGAACAGGTACTTCCCCGTCGCGTAGTACTCCTCGCAGGCGGCATCGAGCCGTTTCACGTAATCCTCGACGATCTGCCGGCAGGCGGCCAGGTCGGCGATGAGCGAGGGGGTTTCTGCTGTCATAGGGCGTTTTCCATCTGTCTTCCCGCGAGCATGCGGGGCATGGGGCAGCGTCTCGTCATGTTTCGAAGCGTTCCCGATAGCGCCGCCAATCCAGCCCCCAGGAGCCAGGCCGCTGACGGTTCGGGGATGGGGCGGATCAGGAAGTTCCCGACCTGGGCGTCGCTGAAGGTATCGAAGACGATGCCGTCGGGAACGAAGAAGAAGCCGAGCGTCCCGTCCGTGTTGGTGCCGTAGTCGGCCAGATGCGCATAGCCGGCGCCCGGTTCGCCGACGCCGGCGATCCCGTTGCCGAGGATGTCGAAGTCGTTGTCGCTCGGGCCCGGCGAGGTGACCCCCATCAACTGCAGCAGCCGCTGTGCGCCATCGACGTTGGCGGCCGACAAGGGGTTCGCCCCGGTGTTGATCACGATGTTCGGCGGGTCGGCATGCAGGAACAGGGTCCTGACGTCGCTTATCGTGGCGTGGACGAATCCCCGCGACTTCCATCCCCCCATGCCGTCCTGGATGTCCTGCGCCGACAGGTTCAGCGTGGCGGTGAGATCCAGCCAGTCCAGCCATGTGGCCGTATCGCGTGTCAGCCGTTGGTCGCCGCTCGAAAGCAGGTCCACGCCCAGCAATGCCGCCGAACCCGGGCGTGGCGACAGACTCGACAGGATGAGCGCAAGCAGGAGGACCGGGGTTCTGCCTGCAGGCGATGGAAACGTGTTCATGAGCGGTACCCGCTGAGGCTCGGTGTCATAGACATGACTGTAGACAGGCGTTCCGTCGACGGCCCCAGCGCAGCGGCGGTCACGACGTGCCGTGTGAACCGCATTCGCCGGTGACCGCCCGCGACGGATGGCCGTGCGATACCGGCAACGGTCGTCGACGGGCGTCGGGGGGGTTCCTGGAACGACGTCCCCGTGCCCGGAAGCCCGGTCGCCTTCAGTGCCGGGTCATACCGCCGAGGGTGTTGGCGAGATCACCATCCTCGACGCCAGGCAGGCCGGCATGCTGCCGATCCACCTGGACCCGGCGACCGCCGCGCAAGTCGATCACGCGGCTGCCGGACCCGACCGCCTGACCGAACCCGGAGCATCCCGGCGTGAGCACCGCTGCCGAGAGCTTGCGCGACGCGCTCGCCGGTACCCGTTGGCGATTGGCTGCAATTAGCTACAATGATGGCCAATTAGACATTGATGAGCTATTTGCGTCCAATGGCACCGACCCCCGTTGCTCCCGATCCCTGGCACTACCCGCGCACCGCGCTGGCGGACGGCGTGCTCGGCCTGTTCGCCGGCGGGCTCAGCAGCGCCCTGACCTTCTTCGCCCCGCGGCGCATGGGCAAGACCGAGTTCCTGCGCAAGGACATCAGGCCGGCGGCGCAGGCGCGCGGCTGGGGCGTGTTCTACTTCAGCTTTCTCGACGAGACCGAGGACGTGCGCGGCGCCTTCGTTGCGGCGCTCGGGCGCTTCGCGCGCGGAGAGGGCTGGGTGAGCCGGCTGCGCGAGCACCTGCCCAGGAGCGTGAAGGTCGGCGGCACGGTCGCCGGCACCGGCGGCAACGTTGAACTCACCCGAGCCGAGGCCGCCAGCGGACAAGACCTGAAAGCCCTGCTCGACGAACTCGGCCGCCGCGACACCTTCACGCTGCTGCTGCTCGACGAAGTGCAAGCGCTGGCCGCCAGCCCGAAGAACGCGTCCTTCGTCGCCGCGCTGCGCACCGGCCTCGACACGAACAAGGACCGGTTGAAGACGATCTTCACCGGATCGAGTCGCGAGGGCCTGCGGCGCATGTTCTCGCAGGCCAACGCGCCGTTCTTCCACTTCGGGCAGAACCTCGACTTCCCGGACATGGATCGCGGCTTTACCGACCATCTGGCCGCGGCCTATGCCGCGACGACCGGCCGACAGATCGACACCGCCGCACTGTGGGCCGCCTTCGAGCGCCTGGGCAAGGTGCCGCAGATGGCGCGCTCGCTGGTCGAGCGGCTGGCGCTGAATCCCGCCATCGAACTCACCGCCGCCGTCGATGCCCTCGCTGCCGACCTCGCCGAGCAACGCGATTACGGCTCGCTGTGGGCGGGCGTCACGCCGCTCGACCGCAGCATCCTCGCGCGACTGGCGAACGGCGACGCCGGGCTGTTCTCGGAGGAGGTCCGCGAACAGATCAGCGAGGAACTCGGCGTGCCGATGCTGGCTGTCGCCGCCATGCAGGCCGCTATCCGTCGCCTGCAGCGGCGCGGACTCGTCACCCGCCAGAGCGCCCGCGGCAGCTATGTGCCGGAAGACCCGAACTTCGCGGCATGGATTCGCGAGCGCGACCTGCCCGACTGACACCGGGGCCCGGTGACCGCCGCGCAAGTCGATCACGCGGCTGCCTGTTCACCCCGGCGATGAGCCGGGGAATACACGGCTAGATGCCCGCCTGCGGCGTGCGCCCGGGGGCGCTTCAACGACACCCCGGCGATGAGCCGGGGAATACGCAGGCCAAGGCGCTGGCCAACCGCACGCTGTACCTGCTTCAACGACACCCCGGCGATGAGCCGGGGAATACCCGGTACTGTCGGTGATGGTGACTGCCGAGAGGTTGCCGCTTCAACGACACCCCGGCGATGAGCCGGGGAATACGCGAGTGACGACGCCGAGGATCTGCGCGCCGGACGGGCTTCAACGACACCCCGGCGATGAGCCGGGGAATACCCGTGTCTTTCCAGCCGACGCCAGCGCCAAATAAGAGGCTTCAACGACACCCCGGCGATGAGCCGGGGAATACACCGTGGTGGTCACGTGGTACCAGGGCGGCGTGCTGAGCTTCAACGACACCCCGGCGATGAGCCGGGGAATACGGTCCTGTTGGCCCAGGCGGCCAACTTAGCGGTGCAGCTTCAACGACACCCCGGCGATGAGCCGGGGAATACGCGGCCTTCGGCGGCGCGCTCGATGGCGGTGACCGGGCTTCAACGACACCCCGGCGATGAGCCGGGGAATACCTCGGCGATCGCGGCGAAGTGCTCGGCAACGGTGCTGCTTCAACGACACCCCGGCGATGAGCCGGGGAATACAGCGCTTCACGCATCGCGCCGCGGCGGGAGGTCCGGGCTTCAACGACACCCCGGCGATGAGCCGGGGAATACCAGCCCGAAGAACAGAGGAGGCGCGCCATGTGGCACGGCTTCAACGACACCCCGGCGATGAGCCGGGGAATACCCGGGGACGACGGTCACGATCTGCTCCATCACGCTCGAGCTTCAACGACACCCCGGCGATGAGCCGGGGAATACCTGCGCCTGACCGGCGCTGATTTCGGGCAGGGCCCAGCTTCAACGACACCCCGGCGATGAGCCGGGGAATACCGTTGCGGGGCGATACGGTCGACCCGGCCGCGGCGCGGCTTCAACGACACCCCGGCGATGAGCCGGGGAATACCGGTCGACCCCGAGGACATCGCGCGGCTGATCCGCTTGCTTCAACGACACCCCGGCGATGAGCCGGGGAATACCGCTATCGCGCCACTCGGCATATACGCGCGCTCGACGCTTCAACGACACCCCGGCGATGAGCCGGGGAATACCCCAGGAAGGCTTCGGCGCCTGGCGCGCCGGTACGGGCTTCAACGACACCCCGGCGATGAGCCGGGGAATACGGCCTCAAGCCGAGTGAGGAGCGGCTGCGGGCATTTTGCTTCAACGACACCCCGGCGATGAGCCGGGGAATACGTCGCCATTTGCATTCCCGAGCGTCACGGTTTGCCGAAGCTTCAACGACACCCCGGCGATGAGCCGGGGAATACCAGCATGCCCGCATCCCGTTGATTCCATTATGCGAAAACCGCGGTTTGCGAGCGCTGTCCGAAAGCCGGCGTGGCGGCGCCATCCGGGCCGGCTGGATGAGCGGTCCATGTTGACAAAGTAGCTGATGTGGCTTGCATTTTTTAGCTGCGAGCGCTCGCCGGGGTTGCGACGCCACCTCAGCGCTCGCACGCGCGCAGCAGCCCCAGGCCCAGGCCCTCGCCGGCGCCCAGGCAGAACGGACCGCGCTGCGGCTGGGCAAAGCGCAGCGTCAGCCACGCCCGCGGATAATCGCGCAGATGCTGTGGCACGCTGTAATCGCCCGTCCGCACGCATGCCGACAACTGCGCCGCTGGCTCGAAAGCCACTGACTCGACCAACTCCGGCGCGATACCCGCATGCCTCAGCAAACGCTGTGTCGTGCGCCCCAGACGTGCCTTGCCGCGACGCATGTCCCAGCCCGGCAGCACCACCGGTGTGGCCGTCGTCCAGGCCCGCGCCGGCTCAAGAAACGCCGGCAGCACCCGATCATCGGCCGGCGCCGGCACCAGCATCGCCACCGGCTCGGGCACCCCGAGCGCAAACAGCCACGCCAGTTCGAGCCGCTGCACGATCGGTCGCCACCATTCGGGCGACAGGTGCCCGCGCGCCACGACCAGCACCCGGCGCAAACGGCCATCCGCCTGGTAGTGGCCGACGTTCGGCACCGGATACACCTGCAGCCGCGCCGCGCCGGCATGCCCCATCGCTGCGCGGATCGCCGCTGCGGGCAGGCCGGCGGTTTCGGCCGCGCGCTGAATGGCGTGGCGCACCATCGCACTCAGGCGCATGCCGTCCGTACCTTCGAGCGACCACGGTTCATCGCGCGGCGTGCGCAGCATGAAGGCTGCATAAGGTCGATCGGGCGCGTCGAGCGTCGAGCGATACCCGCAGACCGAATGGCGGGGCTCGGTGACGCCACGCACGCTGGTGCGGGTGATGGCACTGCGCACCGCGTCGTAATGCGCATCGAGCGCCTGCAGCGCACCCAGGTAGGGTACGGGCAGGGCATTGGCGCCCTGCGCGTCCGGCGTGTGCTGAACGCCGCCCAGCGCCGGACGCTCGTCGAGCAGCGCGCACGTCGCCCAGGCCAGATCAGGACCTTGCCCGAGGCAGACCAGCCCGCGCGCCAGCGTCTGCAACGCCGCCAGGTGCGTCACCGTCTCGGCGGTGGCGATCCAGAGGAAATGCACCGGTCCGTCGATCGCCCAGCCTGCGCGCTCGCGCAGGGTCTTGAGCTTGGCAACCAACGCGCGCGACTTCGACGTTTCGCCACCGACGGCGGCCTCGACGATGTGGTCGCCGTCGTTGTTCGGGACGGCGCTGCGCACCGGCGCGCAGGTGCGTGCGCGGGGGGCGTGGATTTCCGGGGGCGGCAGGGTTTCGAGGTGCCGCAGCGCGGCCCACAGCGGCGCGCGCGCAGGCGTGCGCGCCACGCCGGCGATCAGCGCCTGGAACAGCCGCAGCGGCGAGGGAGGCCAGTCGTTGCCGTGGTAGACGGCGCTGCCGGGGGCGTCGTTGAGCCAGCGCACCGACAGGAGAAAGAGCGGCATCGTTTCAGCCTTCCGCGTCCTGTTTCTTGTTGATGGCGCGCTTGCCGGCGGCGGGCTGGTAGTCGAGCACCCGACCGTCCCCACCGAGCGGTACGCCGAGTTGCGCCTGCGCCGCCTGCGCAGCTTCATCGAGCCAGGTCGCGGCCTGCTCGGGCGTGATCGCCACCGGCCCGGCGCTGCCATCACCGCGCACCACTTCGAACTGCGCGGGGCCGTTCGGCACCAGCCAGCAGCCGGCTCGCAAACGGTAATCGCGTGCGCCGTGCAGCAGGCCGACCAGCGCCAGAGCCAACGCGTAGCTCGCCAGCGCTAGCGCGTGCTCGGGCGTCGCCGCCGGCAGCGTCCGCAGCGCGCCGAGGTGGATCGAGGCGAACTGCACGATCTCACCATGCACGATGATGCCGCCGTGCTGATCGACCGAGGGCGTGGGAGCGAAGCCGGCGTTGGCGCCCTTCTTCCATTCCTCTTCGGTGAAGCCGAATTCTTCGCGCGTGAAGGCGCCGGAGAACTGCGCCGAGCGCGTGCAGGCGTCGATGTCGTAGGCGAGGATTTCGCTGCGCACGGCGCGCGGAATCTTCACCTTCGTGTCGCGTGAATCCCAGGCGCCGTAGATCAGCGAGGTCGGCGACAAGCGCGCGATCGGCACGGCATCGCCGCCGGCGTAGGCCGTGAACGCCTTGCGAATCTCATCTTCAAGGCTGGTGCAGCGCAGCGCAGCGTCGGCCAGCCGATGCGGCAGTTCGGTGACCAGTACGGTGCGGGCGCCCACCTTGACGCCGACGCGCGGCACGCTGCCGGCGAAGGCGCCGGCAAACACGGCTTCCATGCGGTTGGCCTGCGATTGCACGGAATCGAGGCCGGCGATTCTGGTTTCCAGTTTGCCGCCGCCGCGCAGGACGTTGACGGTGTACGGGGTGTCGTGCGCGTGCTTCTTGGCGTCCTTGCTGGTCGGGTATGTCGGCGGGAACAGCGGCAGTTCACGGCCCTCGATCGGTTCGAGGGGCTGGCGCATGCGCAGGGCGACGGCGTGCGGATCGGCAATCAGAGCGCTCAAGTCCATCTTGTCTCCTGCTCAATCAGGTGAGGCAGTCAGAAGTATGGTGTTGCTGCCGGCCTTGCCGAACGGTGCGCGCCAGCCGCTCAGCGCGTAGCGGCTGGCGCCGGCAATGGCAAGGCGAGCCAGTGAAAACGAGGCTTCGCGCCACGGATGCAGACGCACGTGGCCATCGCGGCGGCTGCCGGCCAGCGGCAGGGCCTGCAGGCCGATGAAGGCCAGCAGTTCGAGCAGCGGCCGGCAAAGCATCTCGATGTGGGTGTGCTGGTTGATCGACCAGCCGATGCCGAGGGCATTCCAGGTGCCGCGCGGGTCCACGCCAAGGCGGCCAGTCGTGGTGTGTTCGAATTCGAGCCACTCGGGGGACGCAGCGCCGGCAGAGGCTCTGAACAAGTTGCCGACGATGGATTCGGCCTTCTGCTTGCCGGACCACAGCTTCATGTGCGGGTTCAAGCCCCACGGATTCCACCAATCGAGGCGCAGGGCGCCGAGCTGCAGGGCGTCGTCGTCGTCGACGACCGGCACCACGCGCACGGCGTCGAACTGTTGCAGTGCCGTGTCGGGACAGGCGAACCGCATCACGCCCGGTTCGGCCATCGGCTCGAAGCCGGTTTCGGCCAGCGGATCGGCGAGGCTCGCGAGCCAGGCCAGCCCGCCACAGGCCAGCACCTCGCCAGGGTTGCGCAGATCGATCACGCGCTGCATGCACTCCCCTCGTCCGGCAGCGTGTTGCCGGCGGATACCCAGGCATCGGCGGCTTTTACCAGCGCCTCGAACCACGCCAGTGCCCAGGGGCCGCAGTGCTGTTGCAGCGTGGCGTAGCGGCGTTCGACGGCCTCGGCAACCTCGGCGTTGTGTCCGATCGGCCGCTCGGGGTCCCACTGCATCGGATCGGGGAAGCCGGGGCGCGCGTGGCCGTGATGCGCGGCGATCAGGTGCAGGGTCAGATCGCGCAGCCACGGCTCGGGCGCCCCGGGTAGCGGCTGATGCAGCAGCACGTCGACCAGCGATCCGAACTCATGGCGATAGCCGCCGAGCAGTGCGGGCCGGAATGTGCCGGTGCGCGACTTGGCGTAGCTCGCGGGGCCGTAGTGGCCGGCGGCGCGCTGCCAGCGTGCGCGCTTCTTGCCAAGGTCGTGGGCATGCCCGGCAGCGGCGATCGCTGCAACCAACCCGGCGGGTAGCCCGAGTGTGCGCGCCAGTCGCCCGGCGGCGTGGCCGACCGCGGCATCATGTTCGTCGACGGTCTGCGGCTGGTAGGCGAGCTGCGACAGGTCGCCTTCGGCGGCCAGCGTGAACTCGGCGCCACGCCGACGGGCATAGACCAGCCAGCGGCGGTCCTCGGGCTCGGCGTCGGGATCATGCAGCGCAAAGCGTAGCTGCACGGCCTGCGCGAGCCAGTCGGGGGCTTCGGCCGGCGCCTGGTCACCGCACTGCTCGAAGCGTCGACGCTCGTCGTTGTCGGCGAGGTCCTCCACCTCGGGCTGTTTCTTCGCCACCCTGAACAGTCCGGCCGGGTCCAAGCCACCGGCGGCAGCCGGCAAGATCAGCGTCGCGTAGGCCAGCGGCGGCGGACGGCTGCCGGGGCCGAGGCGATGCACGCTGACGCTGCCACGGGCATCGCGCACGATGCAGGCCAGTGTGCCGCACTTCTCGGCCAACTCTGCCAGCGTCTTTTCGGCTTCATCGGCCGGCAGTTGCAACAGCTCGCGCGGCAGCGGTGGTAGCAGGGTCAAGGCGTCACGAGCTGCTTCCGGGCCGAGTTGCATCAGCGTATCGGCGTCGTTCCGCCAGAGCACCTGCGTTTCGGGGCGCGCCGGTTCGTCGCTCAGGCCACGCAGGAACGGTTCGAGATTGATGCGCGGCAACTCGGCGCTGGTCGCTGCCAGCAGCGTCAGCCGCTCGACGCCCAGCGGCGGGCACTTCGGCAGCGGCGTCGAGGCGTCGCGGCGTACGTCCGCGTTCAGCGCAGCGAGGGTGGCCGGCGAGGCATCGGGCAGCGTTTCGAGCAGCGCCAGCGTGCGCGCCTGCGCGCGGCCGAGGTGGTCGCGCCACGACGGTTTCTTCGGTTTCTTCTTGTCGCCGTCATCGCCCGGCGCAGCGGTGTCATCGGTGTCGGCCGTGGCGATGGTGTCGGGTTCGAGCGCGAAATCGTCGCCCTCGGGGCTGCCATCCTCGTCCTCGTCCAGCGTTTCACCGCTCGCGCCGACTGCCTCGGCGGCGGCGAATTTCTGTTCGTTGAACGTCAGGCTGGCCCGTGTCGCTACGATCTGCACCGTCGCCGCCGGCTGCAGGCCGGCACGGTTCACCCGGCCGAGGCGCTGAGTCACGCTGTCGAGTGGCGCCAGGTCCATGACGGCGTGATCGGCGTCGAAGTCGATGCCCACCTCACCGGCGGCCGTGCTCACCAGGAACACCGCCGGCGCCGGAACACCGTCGCGCGACCGGTCGGGATCGAAGCGCCGCCACAGCGCACCGTTGAACAGTGCCTCGCGTTCCTTGCCGCGCAGCGTACCGGTGAGCAGGCCGACGCGATCGGCGCCGAAGCGCTTGTGCAGGCCGTTGTAGACGGCGGTGGCGTCCTTGACCGTGTGCACGAAGCAGACGATGGCACCGCATGCAAAGGCTTCGAGGTGCCCGAGCAGAGCGGGCACGAGTTTGTCGTCCTTGTCGAGCCGTTGCAGGTGCAGCGCCTTGGCCGCGTGCAGGCGCCGGTGCACAGCGGGCAGGGCACGGTCGGCATCGTCGAGCGTCAGCGCGTCGCTGGTGCGTTCTGGTGTTGCGCTCATCGTCATGACGCGAAAGCGTGGGCGCCACACTGTCGCCAGGTGCTCGCGCTGCAAGCGTTCGATCGTGCGCAGCAGCGGCTCCATTGCCGGGCAGAGGTGCGATTCGTCGACGATGACCGTGGTATCGCAGCCGAGCAGGCCGGCGTGCAGGGCGCGGTGTGAACGGCCGTCGCCGTAGCCCGAAAAGAGCAGCCGCGAGCCGATCATGTCGACGGTGCCGACGATCACTGCAGGTCGTGCGGGGTCGCTGCGCCACTCACCGGAATCGGCCAACCCTCCGCGCAGCACGCCCACCGCCACCGGCACGCCGTCGATCGGGAACGCCGCACGCGCGGCGAGTGCCGCGCGCCACTCCGGCAACGCGCACAGCGCGTCGAGCCAACGGCGCACCGTGGCAGCGGTTTGATCAACGATGGCGCGGCGATCTACCAGGTAGGCAAGCCGCACCGGCAGTGGCGCCCCCGCGGCGAGCGCCAACAGGTACAGCAGCACCGCGCTCGTTTTTCCGAGGCCGGTCGGTAGCGGTAGGCCAGATGGCACATCGCCCGCGTGCAGCGCCGCGTACAAACGACGCTGCCAGTGGTAGGCGGGGTGGCCGAGGAGGGTTTCGAAGGTGGCGAGGGCGTCCATGCGTGCTGGGGCGTGGGTTCAGGCCAAAGGTATTTGCCGCTTCAGCATAGTGAGCGATTGAGGCGCCGCAAGGCGGCGGCATGCGTGTTCGCGACCGGCGCCGCGGCTGGCAAGAGGTCTGACGAGCCGTGGCGCCGTCCAGAATCGAGCGCCGTGCTACACGCCGTCGATGCGGTTGGTGAGACCCACCGGGCCGTCCGCAGCACGGCCGCAAATCTGTCCCTGGCGTATGCCCGGCTTTCAGACACGAAAAAGCCCGCCTTGCGGCGGGCTTCGTAACTGCTTGATCTTGGCGGAGAGGGTGGGATTCGAACCCACGTGGGGCTGTTAAACCCCCATCCGATTTCGAGTCGGCGCCGTTATGGCCACTTCGGTACCTCTCCAGCGGGCGCGAATTCTAAACCGACGCGGGGCGCGAACCCAAGCTTTTTTGACGGAGGCCGGGCGCGGCGGGCCCGGCTGGGGCCGGTGGCGGGGCGTCGCGGCCGCCGGCGGCGTGCGGGCGCGTTTGCGCGCCGCTGCACTAGGGCTAGGATGCCCGGGTTTCACGCGAGGGGATTCGGGATGTGGGCTTGGGTGGGTAGGCGGCTGCAGCGCAAGTTTCTGGTCGGCACGGCGGCCGTGGCGCTGGCGTGCGCGCTGGTGTTCCTGGGGTTCTACGGCCACCTGTTCCAGCAGCAGCTCGATGCCCGGGCGCGCAGCGAGGCGGGGGAGCTCGGGCGCCTGCTGCAGGTGGCCTTCGAGCGGGTGATGCTCGCCCGCGACCAGGCGGGGATGCGCGAGATCGTCGAGCGGCTGGCGCGCGAGCCGGGCATCCGCGAGGTGATGGTGCTGAACGCGGACGGCGAGGTGCGCTACGCCGGCGATCCGGCGCGGGTGGGGCGCAAGCTCGATGCCGAGGCCTGCCCGGAGTGCCTGAGCGGCGAGCCGGCGTCGGTGTACCGGCAACTGGGGCGCGACACGGTGCTGCGCTCGGTGCTGCCGGTGCGCAACGACGAGCGCTGCGTGAGCTGCCACGGCGCGGTCGAGGCCCGGCCGCTCACCGGCCTGCTGGTGGTCGACCACGAGGCGTCGACGCTGGTGGCCGATTCGCGCGCCTCCACGCTGGCCGCGATGGGGGGCGGGGCCGCGCTCGCACTGATCGTGCTCGGCGGCGGCGTGTGGTTCATGCGCCGCCACGTGCTGCGGCCGGTCGCGCAGCTTGCGTACCAGAGTCGCGCCATCGCCGCCGGTGACCTGGAGGCGCGGGTCGACCTCGACGGCCAGGACGAGTTTGCCGCGCTCGGCCAGACCTTCAACGCGATGGCCGGACGGCTGCAGCACGCGGTGGTGCGGGTGCGCGACGACGAGGCCTTCGTGCGCGACGTGCTCGATGCGCTGCCCGAGGGCGTGCGCGTGATCGACAGCGACTACCGCGTGCTCGAAGCCAACCGCGCCTACCGGCGCCTGCTCGGCCTCAACGGGAACGGCGCGGCGGTGCCGGCGACCTGCTTCGCGATGAGTTTCGGGCGCAGTGACCCCTGTCCGCCGACGCAGATCACCTGCCCGCTGCACGAGCTGGCGCGCGACGAGGGACCGGTGAAGGCGCTGCACCAGTTGCGCGCGGCGAACGGGGCGACCGTGTCGGTCGAGCTCCACGCCGCGGCGCTGCCGAAGCGCGGGCTGATCGTCGAGTCGGTGCGCGAGCTCGCGCGCGACGTGCACTTCGCGCAGGAGCAGCGCATGGCCGAGCTGGGCCGCATCGCCGCCGGCGTGGCGCGCGAGGTGCAGAACCCGCTGACCTCGATCCGCTTCGCGCTGCAGACCGCGCGGCGCGAGTTCGACAGCGGCGGCGCCAACCCCGACGAGCTGCGCGAGTACCTCGCGCTGGTCGACGGCGAGATCGGCCGCTGCGTGGACCTCACGCAGCGGCTGCAGAAGCTCGCGGCGCGGCCCGACGGCCCGCCGCAGCCGGTGGCGCTGAACCCGGTGGTCAGCGAGACACTGGAACTGCTCGCCTGGGAGGCGCAGCAGCGCGGCGTGCGCGTCACGCTCGTGCTCGACCCCGGCGATCCGCGCACGCTCGGCCGCGAGGCCGACCTGCGCCTGGTGGTGCTCAACCTGGTGCAGAACGCTTTCCAGGCGATGCCGGACGGCGGCGAGCTGGAATGCACGACGCAGCGCGTCGGGCGCTGGGTGCTGCTGCGCGTGCGCGACAGCGGCAGCGGCATCGCCGCGGCCGACATGCAGCGCGTGTTCGAGCCGTTCTACAGCCGGCGCGCCGACGGCAGCCCCGGCGCCGGGTTGGGGCTGCCGATCGCCCGCGTGATCGCCGAGCAGTGCGGCGGCACGCTGACCGCCGAGAGCCGGCCGGGCGCGGGGGCGATATTCACGCTGCGCCTGCCACAGGCGGATGCGCGTTTGCGCGACACGCTCTAGTCTGTCGGGACATTTGCCGTCGGCGCGACATCGCCTACGGCTGGCGCAGGGCTTGCTGCTGTGCCGGCCGTGTCCGCCGGCGGATCGACGAGCGACGTAAGGGACGACGCAACATGCCATCAACCGTATCCCGCCTGCGCCACTGGCTCGCCCAAGCCGGGGACGAGCGGCGGCTCGCCTGGCTGCCGGTGCTGGGCTCGATGGTGCTGGTGCTGCTGGTGTCGGCGCTGTTCGGCATCTACACCGTGGTGCAGCGCACCGACGAGCTCGAGGACGACATCGCCACCGCCGAGCGCGACTACCGCGCCGGCGAGGAAGCGCGCCTGCTGCAGACCGCGCGCAACGCCGGCGATTTCCTCGACTACCTGCGCTCGCGTACCGAGGGCGAGCTGATCCGCACGCTGCGCGAGCAGGCCGAGCAGGCCTGGCGGATCGCCACCACGCTGCAGCAGGAGCACGCCGGCGTGCAGACGGAGGCCGAGACGCGCCGGCTGATCATCGAGACCCTGCGCCCGCTGCGCTTCTTCGGCGGGCGCGGCTACTTTTTCATCGACGACCTCGACGGCAACGCCGTGCTGCTGCCGACGGTGCCGGAGCTGGAAGGCACGTCGCTGCTCGACAACCGCGATGACCGCGGGCGCTACATCATGCGCGAGCTGCTCGCCGCGGCGACCGCGCCGGACGGCGGGGTCGCGCGCTACCGCTGGTACCTGCCCGACGAGCCGACGCGCATGGCCGACAAGCTCGCCTATGTGCGCCGCTTCGAGCCTTACGGCTGGGTCATCGGTACCGGCGACTACCTGGTGACCGCCACCGCCGACGCGCAGCGCAACGCCCTCGGCCAGCTGCGCGGCGTGCGCTTCGACGCCGAGAGCCACCTCGCGGTGATCGGCGAGACCGGCAACCTGCTGCTGCTGCCGCACGCGCCGCGCTACGAGGGCGGCGATGCCGGCGCGATCGACGACCCCGAACTGCGCGCCCTGGTCGAGCGCCTGATCGCCGCCGGCCGCGCCGGCGGTGGCTTCGTCGCCTACCGCTGGCGTCGCGACGGGGGAGGGCCGCCGCAGTCGCGGCTCGCCTACGTGTCGGCGCCCGATGCCTGGGGCTGGATGGTGATCGCCGACGCCGACACCGAGCGTTCACGCGAACTGATCGAGCGCCGGCGCGGCAGCCTCAGCGCCGCCGCCGGCGAGCGGCTGCGTACCACGGGGCTGCTGCTGATCGGCGGGGTACTGGCCGCGGCGCTGCTCGCGCTGTTCTACGGCCGCTGGGTGGGGCGCGTGATCCGCGGCTACCGCAGCGACCTCGAGCGCCGCAACGCCGAGCTGCGCGAGCAGGCACGGCGCCTGTATCTGACCCGCCAGATGGTCGACAACGCCGCCGACCTGATGTTCGTGGCCGATGCCCAGGGGCGGCTCGCCTACGCCAATCGCCGCGCCTGCGAGGTGCTCGGGCGCCGTGCCGAGGAGCTCGAAGGTGCACCGGTGACGCTGCTCGGGGAAGCCGTCTGGGGCGAGGGGCGCTCATCCACCGAGCGCTTCGAGGCGCTGCTGCCGCTGCCCGATGCCGCGCCGCTCGACGTCGAGGTGACCACGCACGGCATCGAGTACGACGGCCAGCCCTACCGCTGCGCGGTGATGCGCGACATCCGTGAGCGCAAGCGCGCGGAAGGCGAGCTGCGCATCGCCGCGCTGGTGTTCGAGGCCGGCAGCGAAGGCATCCTGATCACCGATGCCGACAACGACATCCTCGCGGTGAACGCCGCCTTCACCGCGATGACCGGCTACGCCGCCACCGAGGTCCTCGGCAGGAACCCGCGGCTGCTGAAGTCGAACCGCCAGGGCGACGAGTTCTACGCGCGCCTGTGGGAGGCGCTGAAGCGCGACGGCCGCTGGAGCGGCGAGGTGTGGAACCGCAAGCGCGACGGCTCGCTGCTGCCGGTGTGGCTCAGCATCACCGTGCTGCGCGATGCCAACGGCGCGGTGCTGCGCCACATCGCGGCGTTCACCGACATCAGCGACCGCAAGGCCAAGGAGGCCCGCATCCGCCGCCTCGCCGAGTTCGACCCGCTCACCGAACTGCCCAACCGCGCCCTGCTGGGCGAGCGCATCGGCGAGGCGCTGCAGGCGGCGCGCGCGCGCGCGGCGCAGTGCGCGCTGCTGTTCATCGACCTCGACCGCTTCAAGAACGTCAACGATTCGCTCGGGCACGCCACCGGCGACGAACTGCTGTGCGAGGTGGCGCTGCGCCTGCGCGGTGCCCTGCGCACCGGCGACATCGTCGGCCGCAGCGGCGGCGACGAGTTCATGGTGCTGGTGCCCGACATCGACGGCCAGCCGCAGGCGGCGCTGTGGGCGCGCAAGATCCTGGCCGCGATCACGCGGCCCTACTTCATCGAGGAGCACGAGCTGCACGTCACCCCGAGCATCGGCATCAGCCTGTTCCCCGGCGACGGCGAGGACATCGACACGCTGCTGAAGAATGCCGACGCGGCGATGTATTTCGCCAAGGAGTGCGGGCGCAACAACTACCAGTTCTTCACCCGCGCGCTGCACGCCCGGGCGATGGAGCGCCTGTCGCTCGAGAACAGCCTGCGCGTGGCGCTCGAGCGACGCGAGTTCAGGCTGGTCTACCAGCCGCAGGTGGATGCCGCGAGCGGCGCGCTGCTCGGCTGCGAGGCGCTGCTGCGCTGGCGCCACCCCGAGCGCGGC
Organism: Plasticicumulans lactativorans; assembly: GCF_004341245.1. Classification (GTDB taxonomy): domain Bacteria; phylum Pseudomonadota; class Gammaproteobacteria; order Competibacterales; family Competibacteraceae; genus Plasticicumulans_A; species Plasticicumulans_A lactativorans. Next base: position 32,596 of record NZ_SLWY01000018.1, read on the forward strand.
CCGGTGTCGCCGGCGACCTTCATCCCCGTCGCCGAGGACGCCGGGCTGATCGTGCCGATCGGCACCTGGGTGCTGCGCGAGGCCTGCCGGCAGCTGCAGGCGTGGCGGCAGCAGGGGCGGATGCTGCTGCCGGTGGCGATCAACGTCTCGCCGCTGCAGATGCAGCAGGCGAACTGGGCCGGCACGGTCGCCGCGGTGCTGCGCGAGTCGGGCATTCCGCCCACGCTGGTGGAGCTGGAGGTGACCGAGAGCGCGCTGCTCGACGACATCGACGCCGCGGTGGAGGCGGTGGCCACGCTCAAGCGCACCGGCGTCAAGGTGGCGATCGACGACTTCGGCACCGGCTATTCGAGCCTGTCCTACCTGCGCCGCCTCGCGCTCGACAAGCTCAAGATCGACCGTTCCTTCGTGCGCGAGCTGCCCGACAAGGTCGACGACATCGAGATCGTCAAGGTCATCATCCAGCTCGCGCGCACGCTCGGCCTGCGCACCCTCGCCGAGGGGGTCGAGACCGAGGGGCAGCGCGCCTGCCTGGTGGCGTGCGGCTGCGAGCAGATCCAGGGCTACCTGTTCGCCCCGCCGCTCGAAGCCGACGAGTTCTGCGAGCTGCTGCCGCTCGCCGACGCGGCGGCCGTCGCCGCTCAGTAGGGTTCGCGGCGGATGTGCAGGCGGTAGAGGATGCGCGACAGCACCCGCCCGAGCACCACGAACAGCACGGTCAGCGCGATCACCTCGGGCAGGCCCAGCGCCAGTTGCCGGTGCACCGCGAGCATCGGGAACAGCGCCTCGGGGATCTGGTCGAGCCCGAACGCCTCGCTGCTCGACGCGAGCCCGAGGCGGCGCTTGCAGAAGCTCGACAGCAGGTCGCCGAGCATCGCGCCGGCACCGACGGTGAAGCCGAGGTGCCACGGCCAGCCACAGATCAGCCCCGCGACGGTGCTCGCGGTGAGCGCCGACAGCACGCCGCGCCAGGTCTTCGACGGGCCGAACAGCGGGTGGCCATCCGGCAGCCTCAGGCCGGCATCGACGGGCCAGGCGGCGTGCGCGCCGCACAGGCGCGTGGCGATCACCGGGGCGCCGTTCGCGACCAGGATCAGCAGCAGCAGGGTGAGTTCCGTCATCGCGATGCAGGTGGCTGGACGTGGCCGCGGTCGCTTCGAGCATAGCGCGTGCCGATGGCCGTGCGCGCCCCGGCAAAGCCGCTTGCGCCCGCCCGCGCTCCTGCGTAAGATGCGCGCCCTGTCGACCGGTGACGGACGACACAGGCGGGAATAGCTCAGTTGGTAGAGCGCAACCTTGCCAAGGTTGAGGTCGCGAGTTCGAGCCTCGTTTCCCGCTCCAAATCTCCGAAAACCCCGGCCCCGCGCCGGGGTTTTTGCTTTTCACGGCGCCGGCCCGCGCACCCGGGCAGCCACCCGCGATCTGCTAGCATCGGCAGCCTGTCCGTCGCCGGGAACGCGCGCATGCCCCAGATCGACCTCGCTGGCGAACCCCTCGGGTATGAGGGCCGCGGCCCCGCCGGGGGCCGCGACGTGCTGCTGGTGCACGGCGCCGGCGGTGATCACCGGCCTTGGCCCGCGGCGCTGGCGCCGCGGCCGCGCGCGCCTGGCGCCCATGCCGAGGTGCCCGCGCACTTCGTCGCCGCGCGCCGCGGTGAACTGCGCGTGCCGGCGCAGGTCATCACCGGCAGCGCCGACGCGATGACGCCGCCGAAGTCCGCCGCGATCGCCGGCGCGCGGTTGCAGCTCGTCGACGATGCCGGGCATCTGCCTGCCTGCGACCGCCCGGCGCTGCTGCGCGAGGCGCTCGCCGGCTTCCTCGCCCGCCCGGAGGCTTGAGTCCCATGCACGCGCCCCCCGCCTTCGCGCCCGCCGACCGGCTCGCGGCCGTGGTGCAGCAGGTCGGCAGCGTGATCCTCGGCAAGGAGCGGGCGATCCGCCTCGCGCTCACCTGCCTGCTCGCGCGCGGCCACCTGCTGATCGAGGACCTGCCGGGCCTCGGCAAGACCACCCTCGCGCACGCGCTCGGTCGCACCCTCGGGCTCGAGGTGCGGCGCATCCAGTTCACCAGCGACCTGCTGCCCGCCGACATCCTCGGCGCGGCGGTGTACGACCGCGAGCAGGCGGCCTTCGTGTTCCACCCGGGGCCGGTGTTCGCGCAGCTCGTGCTCGCCGACGAGATCAACCGCGCCTCGCCGAAGACGCAGAGCGCGCTGCTCGAAGCGATGGAGGAGGGGCAGGTGACCAGCGACGGGCACTCGCGCCCGCTGCCGGTGCCGTTCTTCGTGATCGCCACGCAGAACCCGATGACCCAGCTCGGCACCTTCCCGCTGCCCGAGTCGCAGCTCGACCGCTTCCTGATGCGGCTCACGCTCGGCTACCCCGACGCGCGCGCCGAGCGCGCGCTGCTCGCCGGCGAGGACCGCCGGCGCCTGCTCGAACGCCTGTCGCCGCTGCTCGGCCCGGGCGAGCTCACGGCGCTGCAGGCGCGCTGCGAGCAGGTGCACCTGGCGCCGCCGCTGCTCGACTACGCCCAGGCGCTGCTCGCGCAGAGCCGCTTCGACCCCGCCTTCGAGACCGGCCTGTCGCCGCGTGCCGGCCAGGCGCTGCTGCGCGCGGCGCGCGCCTGGGCGCTGCTCGAAGGGCGCGACCACGCGCTGCCCGAAGACGTGCAGGCGGTGCTGCCGGCGCTCGCCGGGCATCGTCTGCGCCCGGCCTCGGCGCAGGTGGGCGCGCGTCCCGAGGAGCTGGTGCGGCGCCTGCTGAGCGCGGTCCCCGTGCCGGTCTGAGCCCGCCGGCCATGTCGGTCGCCACCTACGTCCTCGACTGGCACCGGCGGCGGCGCGGCCCGGCGGCCGGCGCCGTCACCACCGAGCGGCGCACCCTCTACGTGCTGCCGACGCGCGCCGGCGTGGTGTTCGCGCTGCTGCTGCTGGTGATGCTGCTGTGGGCGCTGAACTACAACGCGAGCCTCGGCTTCGCGCTGGTGTTCCTGCTCGCGGCGGTCGCCTTCGACGCGATGCGCCAGACCCACGACAACCTGCTCGCGCTGACGCTGCAGCCGCCGCGCGTCGAACCGGTGTTCGCCGGGCAGCCCGCGGCGCTCGGCTTCGGCCTCGTCAACGCCGCGCCGCGCGCGCGCTACGCGCTCGAACTCACCGCCGCCGACGGCGCGCGCGCGGTGTGCGACGTGCTGGCGGGCGGGCAGCGGGCGGAGCTCGTGCTGGCGCGCCCGACCACGCGGCGCGGGCGGCTGCCCTTCGGGCGGGTGCGCCTCGCCACCCGCTACCCGCTCGGCCTGTTCGAGGCCTGGACCTGGTGCGAATTCACCGGTGCCGGGCTGGTGTACCCGGCGCCGCTCGGCACCGCGCCGCTGCCGGGGGGCGGTGGCACCACGCCCACCGGTCGCGGCGAGGCGCCCGGCGACGAGGACTTCCACGGCCTGCGTGACTACCGCCGCGGCGATCCGGCGACGCGCATCGCCTGGCGCCGCGCGGCGGCGCGCAGCGGCCTGCCGCCGGTCAAGCAGTTCGCCGCGCCGCGCGGCGACGCCGAGCTGTGGCTCGACTGGGCGCTGCTGTCGCCGGCCCTCGACGTCGAGGCGCGGCTGTCGCAGCTCACCGCCTGGGTGCTCGAAGCCGAGGCGGGCGGCCTGCGCTGGGGCCTGCGCCTGCCGGGGATGGCGCTTGCACCGGCGGGCGGGGCCGCGCACCGGCGTGCGGCGCTGGAGGCGCTCGCGCTGCACGCGACGACGGAGCGCAGCGATGGCTGAGCGCGCGGTGCCGGCGGCGCAGGTGTACGGCCTGGTGGGGGCGCTGGCCTTCGCCGCCGCCGCGCACGGTGCGGTGCTGCCGCCGTGGCTGCTCGCCGGCGTGGTGGCGGCCTTCGCCTGGCGCCTGGCGGTGGCCGGCGGCCACCTGCGCCTGCCTGGACGGCTCGTGCTCGGCGCGCTCACGCTGGCGTTCGGCATCGCCATCGCGCTCGTCTACGGCACGCTGCTCGGGCGCGACGCCGGCGTCGCGCTGCTCGCCGGCATGAGTGCGCTGAAGCTGCTCGAATGGCGCACGCGGCGCGATGCACTGGTGCTGGTGTTCCTCGGCTACCTGCTGGTGATGGCGCGGCTGCTCTACGACCAGGGGCCGCTCACCGCGCTGTGGCTGCTGCTCGCCTGCGTGCTGCTGCTCGCCGCCCACCTCGCCTGCGCCTTCGAGACCGCGTCGCCGCCGCCGCGCGTGCTGCTCGGGCGCGCCGTCCGCCTGCTCGTGCGCGGCGTCCCGCTCGCGCTGCTGCTGTTCCTGCTGTTCCCGCGCATCCAGGGGCCGCTGTGGGGCTTCCAGGACGAGAGCCGCGCCCGCACCGGCCTCAGCGACGAGATGACGCCGGGCTCGATCGCCGAGCTGGCGCGTTCGGGCGAGGTCGCCTTCCGCGTGCGCTTCGACGGCGCGCCGCCGCCGCCCGCGGCGCGCTACTGGCGCGGGCCGGTGCTCGACGGCTACGACGGGCGCAGCTGGCGCACGGTGGGCTGGGCCGAGGGGCTGCGCCGCGACGCGGTGCTCGGCGAGGCGCCGGTGCGCTACGTGGTGACGCTCGAACCGCACGGGCGGCGCTGGCTGTTCGCGCTCGACCTGCCGGCCGCGGCGCCCGCCGACGCCACGCTCGGCTCGCGTTTCGTGCTGTCGCGGCGCATCGCCGTCAATGAGGTGCTGCGCTACGAGCAGCAGTCGTGGCTCGCCTACCGCACCGCGGCGCCCGAAGCCGGCATGCTGCGGCTGCAGCGCCAGCTCCCGCCCGGCGGCAATCCGCGCGCGCGCGCGCTCGCCGCCGAGTGGCGCGCGCTGCCCGATCCCGCGGCGCGGGTGCGCGCGGCGCTGCAGCTCTTCGCCGGCGAGCCCTTCCGCTACACGCTGTCGCCGCCGCCGCTCACCGGTGAGCCGGTCGACGCCTTCCTGTTCGACACCCGCGCGGGCTTCTGCGAGCACTACGCGGGGGCATTCGTCTACCTGATGCGCGCGGCTGACGTGCCGGCGCGGGTGGTCACCGGCTACCTCGGCGGCGAGGCCGCGCCGGGCGGGGAGTACTTCATCGTGCGCCAGAGCGACGCCCACGCCTGGGCCGAGGTGTGGCTGCCCGAGCGCGGCTGGACGCGCGTCGACCCCACTGCGGCGATCGCCCCCGAGCGCGTCGAGAACGGCGCCTACGGCGCGCTGGACGAGCCCGGCGAGCTGCCGCTGCTGGCGCGGCGCGACGGCGGCTGGGTGCGCGCGACGCTGCTCGAACTCGACGCGCTGGCCAACGCCTGGAACGACTGGGTGCTGGCCTACGGCCCCGAGCGCCAGCGCGAACTGCTGGCGCGCCTCGGCTGGCCCGACATCGACTGGCGCGGCCTCATGCTGCTGCTGGTCGCGCTCGGCGGCGGTGGCGCGGCGGCGGCGGCGACGTGGGCGGCCTGGCGCGGCTGGCGCCGCCGCGACCCCCGCGTCGCGCTGTGGAACGCCGCCTGCGCCCGCCTCGCCGAGGTGGGGCTGAGGCGCGGCGCGCAGGAGGGGCCGCTCGCCTTCGCCGCGCGCGTCGCCGGCGCGCGCCCCGAACTCGCCGACGAGTTCAGCGCGATCGCCCGGCTCTACGCGGCGCTGCGCTACGGCGCCGGCGCCGATGCGGCGGCGCTCGCCGAACTGCGCCGGCGCACCCGCGCGTTCCACCCGCGGAGGACGCCATGAACTACCTCGCACACTTCCTGCTCGCCGGCCCCGATCCGGCGGCGCGCGTCGGGCAGTTGCTCGGCGACTACCACAAGGGGCCGGCGGAGACGCTCGCCGATCCGGCCTGGGCCCGCGCGGTGCGCCTGCACCGCGCGATCGACCGCTACACCGACGCGCATCCGCAGGTGGTGGCGAGCCGCGCGCGCTTCAGCGCGCCGTACCGGCGCTACGCCGGCATCGTCGTCGACCTCGCCTATGACCACGTGCTCGCGCGCCACTGGTCGCGCTATGCCGAGGAGCCGCTCGAAGCCTTCGTCGCCGCGGTGCACGCCGCCCTCGCCGAGGCGCGGCCGCGGCTGCCGGCGGGGCTGCTCGGGCGCGTCGACCACCTCACCGGCACCGGTCTGCTGCTCGGCTACCGCGAGTTCGCCGGCATCGAGCGCGCGCTCGCCGGCCTCGCCACGCGGCTGTCACGACCGTCGCCGCTCGCCGCCGCCGGCCCCGCGCTCGCCGCGGTGCTGCCCGCGCTCGAAGCCGATTTCCACGCCTTCTTCCCCGAGCTGGTGGCCTTCGTCGCCGCCGCGCGCAACGGCGCCTGAGCCGGCGTTCAGCCGCCGGACTGCTCCAGGTGCAGGCCGGTCGCCACCGCGAGCGACTGCGCGAGGCACAGCGAGGCGGTCAGCGAGCGGAAACCGTGCACCTCGGCGTCGCGGATCTCGAACCAGACGTCGGCGAGGCGGGCGATCGGGCTCACCGGGCTGTCGGTGAGCGACACGATCGGCACGCCCTTGGCCGCCGCGCGTTCGGCGACCTCCACGGTGTCGGGGGCGTAGGGGGTGAAGCTGATCGCGATCAGCGCATCGTCCGGCCCGAGCGAGCCGAGCTGGTCGAAGAGCATGCCGCCGCTGCCGTCGATCAGCCGGGCGGGGCGCAGGATGCGGTTGAGCGCGTACGCGAGGTAGACGGCGACCGGGGCGGAGCGGCGCTGGCCGATCACGTGGATCAGCCGCGCCTGCGCGAGCAGCGCGACCGCCCGCTCCAGCGCCGGCACCGGGGGGTCGCGCTGCATCTGCTCCAGCGCCACCACGCCCGCCGCGGCGAACTCGCGCAGCACCCGCTCGGGCGTCGACTGGCTCGCCGCGCCGTCCTGCTCGCGGAAGGCACGGAAGCGCGCCTGGTAGCTCGGCGCGCTTTCCAGCAGGTGCGCCTGGAACACCCGCTGCATGTCGCTGAAGCCGCTGTAGCCGAAGGCCTGCGCGAAGCGGATCAGCGCCGAGGGTTGCACCTCGGCGCGCGTGGCGATCGTCGCGACGGTTTCCAGTGCCATCTCGTTGGGGTGGTCGAGCGCGAAGCGGGCGATCTGCTTCAGGCGCTTGCTGAGCGCCTCGTAGCGGGTGGTGATCTCCGTGCGTAATGCGTCGAGTGTCAGCGGGGCGGCGGTTTCGTTCATTCGAGTGGCGCTCCCAGGCGTGGTGCCGTCCGTGGATCGGCGGCTTTTGGTTGGTTGATTCTATTTTCCACTTGAATTGGACTTCGCATTCCAATACTAAGTTCGACGGCAGCCGGGCGTACGTGGGCGCCCGCCACTCCGAGGTGCCGCGTGTCCGATCGCCGTTTCGACGTCATCTGCCTGGGCCGCGCGGCCGTCGACCTGTACGGCGAGCAGCCGGGGGCGACGCTCGAAGGCACGCTGAGCTTCGCCAAGTACATCGGTGGCAGCGCCGCGAACATCGCCGTGGGTTGCGCCCGGCTCGGCCTGCGCACGGCGCTGTTGAGCCGTGTCGGCGACGAGGCGATGGGGCGCTTCGTGCTGCGCACCTTGGCAGACGCCGGCGTCGACGTCACCCAGGTGCAACGCGACCCCGCGCGCCTGACCGGCCTGGTGCTGCTCGCGCTGCGCGGCCGCGAGGACTTCCCGCACCTCTTCTACCGCGAGAACTGCGCCGACATGGCGCTCGGCGTCGCCGACGTCGACCCGGCGTTCATCGCCTCCGCGCGCGCGCTGGTGCTCACCGGCACCCACCTGTCGGCGCCCGGCCCCCGTGCCGCCTGCCACGCCGCGCTGGACTACGCGCGCGCGGCCGCCACCCGCGCCGTGCTCGACATCGATTTTCGCCCGGTGCTGTGGCGGCTCGCCACGCACGACCAGGGTGCGAGCCGCCGCGCGCAGGGCGAGGCGGCGACGGCCGCGCTGCAGGCGCTGCTGCCGGGGCTCGACCTGGTCGTCGGCACCGAGGAGGAATTCCAGATCGCCGGCGGCAGCCCCGACCTCGCCACCGCGCTGCGCGAGGTGCGCGCGCGCACCGACGCGCTGCTGGTGGTCAAGCGCGGCACGCGCGGCAGCCGCGCCTACGCCGGGGCGATCCCCGGCGATCTCGACGCCACCGCCGGGGCGCCGGCGCCGCGCGTGGAGGTGCTCAACGCCCTCGGTGCGGGCGATGCCTTCATCGGCGGCTTCCTCGCCGCGTGGCTGGGCGGCGAGGACGCCGCGCGCTGCTGCGCCTGGGGCAACGCCTGCGGCGCGCTGGTGGTGGCACGCCACGGCTGCGCGCCGGCGATGCCGTCGCGGCCGGAGCTCGAGACCTTCCTCGCGCGCGGCGACGACGGGCCGCTGCGCCCGGACGCCGATGCGGCCTTCCGCCGCCTGCACCGCGTGACGACGCGCGCCGCGACGCCGCCCGAACTGTGCGTGCTCGCCTTCGACCACCGCCGGCAGTTCGACGCGCTGGCGGCCGCCGAGCACGCCGACGCCGCCGCGATCACGCGCTTCAAGGGGCTGATCGGCGAGGCGTTGCGCCGCGTCTGCGCCGACGGCGAACTCGCCGGGCGCGCCGGGCTCCTGATCGACGAACTTTATGGCCGCGAGGTGCTGGACGCCTTCACCGGCAGCGGGGTGTGGATCGCGCGGCCGGTCGAGGTGTCGGGCTCGCGGCCGCTGCGCTTCGATGCCGGCGAGCGGCTCGGCCTCGCGCTGCGCGAGTGGCCGGCGGACCACGTGGCCAAGTGCCTGGTGATCGCCCACCCCGACGACGCGCCGGCACTGCGTGAAGAGCAGGAGCGCCAGGTGCGCGCGCTGCATGCCGCCTGCGAGGCCGGCGGGCGCGAGCTCCTGCTCGAACCGGTGCTGCCCGGCACGGGGGCGCGCGACGACGCGGCGGTGCTGCGCCTGATCGAGCGCTTCTACGCGCTCGGCGTCTACCCGGACTGGTGGAAGATCGTGCCGCCGGCGGCGGCGACCTGGCCGCGGCTCGATGCGCTGCTGCGCCGCCACGACCCGCACTGCCGCGGCGTGCTGCTGCTCGGCCAGGGCGCGGGCTTCGACACCCTCGCGGCGGGCTTCCGCGCCGCCGCCGGCCAGCCGCTGTGCCGCGGCTTCGCCGTCGGCCGGCTCATCTTCGGCGAGCCGGCCGATGCGTGGTTCGCCGGGCGGCTCGGCGACGAGGCGGCGATCGCCGCGGTGGCCGAGCGCTACCGGCACGTGCTCGCGCTGTGGCGCGGGCGCGGCGACAAGGCATAGTGTCGGCCGGTTCGCTGACGGAAGGAGGAGCTATGCGTCGCCCGACGATCGCCGACGTCGCGCGTGAAGCCGGCGTCGGGGTGGCCACGGTGGATCGCGTCATCAACGGCCGCGCCCGGGTCAGCCCGGAGACCGTGCAGCGGGTGCTCGCCGCGGCCGAGGCCATCGGCTTTCGCGCCGCCGGGCTGATCCGGCTGCGCCAGCAGGAACAGGCGGCGCCGCGCACGCTCGGCTTCCTGCTGCAGAAGCGCAGCGTGCCGTTCTACCAGGCGCTCGGTGCGGCGCTGACGGACGCCACCCGCGAAGCCACCTCGATCCGCGGGCGGGCGCTGGTGGAGTACCTCGACGTGCTGACGCCCGAGCGCGTGGCCGAGCGGCTGCTCGACATCGGCGCCAGGGCCGACGCGGTCGCGGTCGTCGCCGCCGATCACCCGAAGGTGAACGAGGCGATCGCGCGGCTGCACGCGCAGGGCGTGCCGACCTTCGCGCTGCTGTCGGACCTCGGCGCGCCGGAGCGCGCCGGCTTCGTCGGCGTCGATCCGCGCAAGGCGGGGCGCAGCGCCGCGTGGATGGTGGCGCGCCTGGCGCGGCGGCCGGGCAAGGTCGCGATCTTCATCGGCAACCACCGCTACATCGGCCACGAGATCTGCGAGATGAGCTTCCGCTCCTACTGCCGCGAGCACGCGCCCGAGCTGCAGCTGCTGGAGCCGCTGGCGAGCCTGGAGGAATCGGCGCTCGCCCAGGAGGCCACGCTGAACCTGCTGAAGCGCTACCCCGACCTGGTCGGCCTCTACGTCGCCGGTGGCGGCACCGAGGGCGTGATCGCCGCGCTGCGCGAGCACGGCGGCCACGCGCAGGTCGTCACCGTGTGCAGCGAACTCCACGCGGAAACGCGCGCCGCGCTGATCGACGGCATCGTCGACGTGGTGATCGCGACGCCGCTGCCGCTGCTCGCCCGCAGGACGGTCGAGGCCATGGCGAAGTCGCTGCAGGGCGCGACGCCCGAGGCCCAGGCGCCGCTGCTGCTGCCGTTCGACTGGTACATCGCCGAGAACGTCTGAGCCGCCGGGCGCGGCCGCTCAGGCCACCGCGGCCGGCGCCGTGGCGTGCCACAGCGTGCGCAGCGCCTCGCGCAGTTGCAGCGCCTCGGCCCAGCGGTCGGACTGGTCCTGGCCGTCCGGCCCCTGGATCGCGTAGGGCCACGGCCCGAGCTCGCAGGTGAAGGCGAGGCTGTCGTCGGCCCCGGCGCGCCGGCGCCAGCTGCGCATCAGGTAGTCCCACCAGCCGAGGAACTGCTCGAACAGCGGGCGGTGGTGGGGGAAGGAGATCTCCACCTGGACCTGGCCGGGGCTGGCGACGCGGGCGTGCGCGGCCCAGCAGCGGTCGAGCACCTCGCGCACCTGCCCGTCCATCTCGTCGGGCAGCGGCGGCAGCGGGAACTCGCGGGCGACCACGTAGTGCGACAGGTCGGCCAGCAGCTTCAGGTGCGGGACCGCGTCGAGCAGGTCGAGCATCCGCAGCAGGTCGTTGTTCAGGCGCCCGCGGTGCGTTTCGAGGTAGACCGGCACGCGCGAGGTCTCGGCGATCCGGCACCAGCCTTCGAGGATGCGCACGCACTCGCGGACGTCGCGCGGGCGCACGTCCGCCTGGATGGTGACGTGGTGGATGCCGAACTCGTTGGCGAGCTCCACCGCGGGCCAGAGCTCGTCGACCGTGCGCGGGAAGCACTGGCCCTCGGCGTCGAGCCCGAGCGCGCGCAGTTGCGCGGCGAGCGGCGCGACCACCGCGCGGTCGTACCAGTGGTGGGTGATGCCGTCGAAGCCGGCCGCGGCGGCGCGCTCGACGCGCGCCTCCAGCGCGGCCTCGGGCTGGCCGCGCAGGCGCTCCATGCCCCACAGCGACTGGAAGATCAACAGGTTCTGCATGGCGATGGTGTCCTAGAGCAGGGACTTGAGCTTGACCTCGGGCGCGGCGAGCGCGTTCGCGTCGGGCTGCGCACGACGCGCGATCAGCATCTCGGCGACGCGGATCTCCTTGGCGATCTTCGCGTTCGGGCCGATGCTGCTCGCGGCGACCAGACGCCCGTCGGCCGCCAGGTGGAAGTTGAGCTGCACGCCGTCGCCGAGCGGGCGCGCGACGGTGTGCACGCCGGCATCGGGCAGGCCGGCGATCTGCAGCGTCAGCTCGTACTGATCGGACCAGAACCACGGCACCGCGGTGTAGTCCTCGCCGGCCCCGAGCAGGTTGCGGGCGGCAAGCGCGCCCTGGTCCTGCGCGTTGCGCCAGGCTTCCAGCCGGATCCGGCGCCCGTCGTAGAGCGGGTGCGGGAACGAGCAGCAGTCGCCGGCGGCGAAGATGTCCGGGTCGGCGGTGGCCAGGCGCGCGTCGACCGCCACGCCGTTGTCGATCGCGAGCCCGCTGTGCGCGGCGAGCTCGGTGTTGGGCGCGGCGCCGATGCCGACGACGATGCCGTCGCATTCGACCCGGCTGCCGTCGCTCAGCACCAGTACCTGCCGCGTGCCTGCCGGCTCGACGCGCTCGATGCCGACGCCGGGCTTCAGCGTGACGCCCGCCGCCTGGTGGCGCGCGGCGACGGCGGCGGCGATGTCGGCGGGCACCCCGCGCATCAGCAGTCGCGGCCCGGCCTCGATCAGCGTGACCCCGCAGCCGCGGCTGCGGGCGCTGGCGGCGAGTTCGAGGCCGATGAAGCCGCCGCCGACGATCGCCACATGGCGGTCGGGGCGCAGTTGCTCGCGCAGCGCCAGCGCGTCGTCGTAAGTGCGCAGGTAGTGGAGCCGTCCGGGGTCCGCGCCCGGCACCGCGAGCCGGCGCGCGCTGCAGCCGGTGGCGAGCAGCAGCCTGCCGTAGCCCAGGCGGCGGCCGTCGGCGAGTTCGACCGCGTGCGCCGCGCGGTCGATGCGCGTGACCGCGCAGCCGGTCAGCAGTGTGATGTCGTTCTCGCGCAGCCGCTCGGCCGACAGGATGTACGGAGGCTGCGGCGCCTCGGCGGCGACCATCACCGCCTTGGACAGCGGGGGGCGCTCATAGGGGGCGCGGGGCTCGTGGCCCACCAGGGTGACCGTGCCCGCCCAGCCGTTCTCGCGCAGGGCCGCGGCGGCGCGGGCACCGGTTTCGCCCGCGCCGACGATGACGATGTCTTCTGCCGATTCGCGCATGTTGGCCGCCTCAGCCGAGCTGGATCAGGACCTTGCCGGCTTCGACCTTCACCGGATAGGTCTTCAGGTTGATGCACACCGGCGCGCCCTTGGCCTGGCCGGTGCGGTAGTCGAAGCGGCCGTTGTGCTTCGGGCACTCGATGATGTGATCCATCACCAGGCCATCGGCGAGGTGCACGTGTTCGTGGGTGCACAGGCCGTCGGTCGCGTAGAAGACGTCGTCGGGCGAGCGGTAGATGGCGTAGGTCTGATGGGCATGGTCGAAGCGCAGGACGTCTTCTTCGTCGATGTCGTCGGCTGCGCAGACTTCGATCCAGGCGTTGGCGTGGCTCATGGCGTCTCTCCTGCTGGTGGGCGGTGTGGCAGGTCGGTTCTGGGTGATGTGGCTGGCGTCGGGCCGCCGTGTGCCGGCGGCCGCGACGTCGGCGGGGGTTCCGCTCAGGTCGCGAGGGCGGCGCCGTCCGGCTCGACCGCAGCGGCGGTCCGCGACGGCAGTTCGCGCCTGACGAAGTAGCCGGGGTCGCGGCGCTGGCGCAGCACGGTCGGGACGATCTCGCGATAGGCGGCGAACAGGTTCGGATACGGCGCCGGGCACTGATTCTTGATCGCCTCGTGCAGCGCGGGCAGCGCGTGGTAGGGGACCATCGGATACATGTGGTGCTCGAGGTGGTAGTTCATGTTCCAGTAGATGAAGCGGAACACCGGGTTCATGTGGATCGTGCGGCTGTTGAGGCGATGGTCGAGCACGTCCTCGGCCAGGCCCACGTGCTGGGAGATGCCGAACACCAGCGACAGCCACGCGCCGTACAGGCTGGGCAGGCCGACCAGCATCGCCGGCAGCAGGCTGCCGGTGAGCACGCAGGTGGCGATCACGGCGACGAAGAGCGCGAGGAAGATGCGCGCCTGCACGAACACCTTGTTCCACTCCATCTCGGGGATGTAGGTCTTTTCCTCCTCGGTCAGCCGCCCGGCGGCATGCCGGGACAGGCTGCCGATCAACTGGAAGCCGGCCTTCAGCGCGAACAGGTCGAGGAACAGGTTCAGGAAGGACGGCGGCCGCGGCGCGACGATTTCGGGGTCGCGACCGACGATGATGGTGTCGGTGTGGTGCCGGGCATGCATCCAGCGGCGCACCGTCGGCTCGTACAGCGTCATGAAGCAGGCGATGTAGTACACGCCGTCATTGAGCCAGCGCGTCTTGAAGGCGGTGCCGTGGCTGCACTCGTGCCAGCGCGAATTGGACGCCGAACCGTAAAGCACGCCGTAGACGAAGAAGAACGGCACGCACCACGCGCTGCCCCAGAAATACACGCCGCCGGCACCGGATACCGCCAGCGCCGCGAACCAGATCAGCGTGTCGCGAATCGCCGGCGCGTCCTCGCGCTTCATCAGTTCCTTCAGTTCCTTGCGCGGCACTTCGCAGCCGTGCCATTTCGCCGATACCAGGCCTTTCTCCGCAGCGCGCGCGGCTTCGGGGCCGATGAGGCTGTAATCGCGTTTGGTGAAGGCTGTCGCCATCGTGCTCTCCTCGGTGCTGTTCGGACGCTGCCCGCGTGAGCGGATGCGTCGATTTGTCGTGTGCTCATCCGTGAGGCAAATCCTAAGAAGGCGACATCATCGGTGCAATCATTTTGTGATATTTAACATCAAATCAAATCAACAACTTTGGGGCAGTCTACGATAGATAAAATCATTCGAAGGTTCGCCCGGAATGCTGCGAGCGACACGCGGAAGCCCGCGTGCAGAAGGGCTGGAACAGGCTCGGGGCCCGCGGACGAAGGGGGGGTTGCGGGGGAAGGGGTCTACATTGGAGTGGCGTGCACGGGAGTCGCGCCCGCTGCGGGCGAAGAAGAACCGTGGGGGTGTCGAGGCGCGAGGGTGTTCGCCCGTCGGGGGGCCCGCGCGTCGGGGGTGCGATGAAAGGCGGAGAGTGGCTGCGACGGCTGCGGCGCCACGGCGGTGCCCGCACACAGGATCGTTCGGGTATCGAGGTCTTACATGATGGGCGCCCGCTGCCGATGATCGAAATCGATCATCGGCAGCGGGCTGGCGAGGGGCTGTCGGGGGAGGCGCCGCTCAGATCTTGCGCTTGCTGCGGTAGGTGTCGGCGATCACCGCGACGACGATGATCACGCCCTTGACGATCTGCTGGATGTAGGCGTCGATGCCGAGGAAGGTGAAGCCGCTGGTCATCATGCCGAGGATCAGCGCGCCGATCACCGTGCCGGTGATGCGTCCGACGCCGCCGGCGAGGCTGACGCCGCCGATCACCGCGGCGGCGATCGCATCGAGCTCATACGACAGGCCCATGCCCGACTGGCCGCTGGCCGCGCGGGCCGAGGCGACCACCCCCGCGAGCCCGGAGAGCGCGCCGGCGATCGTGTAGACAGTGATCAGGTGGCGCTTGACGTCGATGCCCGACACGCGCGCCGCGGTCATGTTGCCGCCGATGGCATAGGTGTACTTGCCGTACTTGGTGTAGCGCAGCGCGATGTGGAACACCACCGCCATCATCAGGAAAATCATCACCGGCATCGCCCCGGCACCGATCGCCGTGTAACTGTCGGACAACTGGCTGATCGGCTTGCCATGGGTGTAGTACTGCGCGAGGCCGCGCGCCGTGACCATCATGCCGAGCGTGGCGATGAACGGCGGGATGCCGGTGGCCGCGATCAGGCTGCCGTTGATCAGGCCGCAAACGGTGCCCACCAGCAGGCCCGCGACCACCGGGATGAACACCGGCAGGCCACCCAGGCCCTCGAACACCGGTCGGGCGACGTCCGCACTCTGCGCGAGGCTCGCGGCCACCATCGCCGAAAGCGCGAGCACCGAGCCCGACGACAGGTCGATGCCGGTGGTGATGATCACCTGCGTGACGCCGATGGCCAGCAGGCCGATCACCGACACCTGCAGGATCATGATGACCAGCCGCTGGGAATTGAACAGAAAACTCTGGCCGTTGAAGATCCAGCCAAGCACTTCAAAGATGACCGCGATGCCGAGCAGCACGAACAGGATGCTCAGTTCCGGTGGCAGCCGCCGGGCCTTTGCGACCAGCGCCTTGGGATTGGTGACGACGGTACTCATGATGATCTCCTCCGCTGGGTTCGGTACGCGTCCTGCGGCGTGCGCCGGAGCGGTCCGGTGCCGGGGGCGGACGTGTCGTATTGGGGGCGAGGGGCGGATACGGGGCCGTTGCCGCGTATCAGTCCGAGGCGAGGTGCAGGATGGCCTCCTGCGTCAGCTCATCGCGCTTGAGTTCGCCGGTGACGTGGCCGTCGTGCATCACCAGGACGCGGTCGCACATGCCGATGATCTCGGCCATTTCCGACGAAATCATGATGATGGCGACGCCGTCCGCGGCCAGTTCGGAGATCAGCTTGTAGATTTCCGCCTTGGCACCGACGTCGATGCCGCGGGTCGGCTCGTCGAGGATCAGGACCTTGGGCTTGGTCAGCAGCCAGCGTCCGATCAGCGCCTTCTGCTGGTTGCCGCCGCTGAGGTTCTCGATGATCTGGTACAGCGACGGCGTCTTGACCCGCAGGCTCTGGCGCAGCTTTTCGCATTCCTCGCTGACCGTGCGCTGGCGCACGAAGCCCAGACGGCCGAGAAAGCCGGGCAGCGACGCGATCTCCATGTTCTCCAGCACCGGCAGCACCAGGAACAGGCCCGATGCCTTGCGGTCCTCGGTCAGCAGCGCGAGCCCGGCATCGATGGCCTGGCGCGGGCTTTTGATCTCCACGCGCTTGCCGTTGACGTAGATTTCGCCGCCGCTGGCCGGGTACATGCCGTAAATGGTCTCGGCGACCTCGGTGCGGCCTGCACCCATCAGGCCGGCGAAACCGAGGATCTCGCCGCCGCGTAACTGGAACGAAACGCCGCTGAACACGCCCTGGCGCGAGAGGCTGCGCACGTCGAGCACCACGTCGCGCAGTGGCACCGTGGTCTTCGGGAACATCTGCGTCAGTTCGCGACCGACCATCAGGGTGATCAGCTTGTCGCGATCGAGTTCGGATGCCGGCTTGGTGGTGATGTAGTGGCCATCGCGGAACACCGAGATGTCGTCGGCGATGTTGAACACCTCGACCATCTTGTGCGTGATGTAGACGATGCCCTTACCCTGGGCCTTGAGGTCGGCGATGATCGCGAACAGGTGCTCGACTTCCTTTTCGGTGATCGCCGAGGTCGGCTCGTCCATGATCAGCACGTCCGAGTCGTACGAGACTGCCTTCGCGATTTCGACCATCTGCCGGTTGGCGATCGACAGGTGCTGGACCTGCTCCTCCGGATCGAGGTCGATATGCAGACGGTCGAACAGTTCGCGGGTGCGGCGGAACAGTTCGGCGTGATCGACGAAACCGAGCTTGTTCAGCGGTTCGCGGCCGATCCAGATGTTTTCGGCGATCGTCGTGAAAGGCACCAGGTTGAGTTCCTGGTGGATCATCGCAATGCCTTTCTGCAGCGCATCGAGCGGCGAATGCAGCACGACGCGCTCGCCCTTGACGCGAATCTGGCCTTCGTCGGGCTGGTAGATGCCGGCGATGATCTTCATCAGCGTCGACTTGCCGGCCCCGTTCTCGCCCATCAGCGCATGGACGGTGCCGGGACGCAGCTTGAGCTGGACACCGGCCAGGGCGATCACGCCCGGAAAGCCCTTCATGATGCCTTCGGCTTCGAGCAGGTACGTGCCTGCCGCGGCCCGGGGCATGGTGGAACTCGTTTGATCTTTCAGTACGGCAGACATGACGTGCCCTCGCGCGCTTGGATCGGTTCAGGGCCCGGCGGCGAATGTGGACCGCCGCCGGGCGTCATATCGCCTTACTTGTTCATGAAGTCCTTGTAGTTTTCCGGCGTGACCAGCTGGAACGGCGTCATCACGAACTGCTCGGTCTTTTCGCCGTTGGCCATCTTGACTGCAGTGTCGATCGCCGAGGTGCCCTGGCCCTTCGCGTCCTGGAACACGGTGACCGCCATCGTGCCCTTCTTCATCTCGACCAGCGCGTCGGGGGTGGCATCGACGCCACCCACCAGTATCTTGTCCGGGGCCACGCCGGCCTGCTTCAGCGCCATGATGGCGCCGATCGCCATCTCGTCGTTGTTGGAGGCGACGGCATCGATCTGCTTGCCCGTCGTGATCCAGTTGCTCATCAGGTTCATGCCTTCGGCACGCTGCCAGTTAGCGGTCTGCTCCTCGACGATCTTGATGTCGGGGTACTTCGCGAACACGTTCTTGACACCCTTGGTGCGGGTGCGGGCGGCTTCGGTCGACAGCTCACCCATCATGATCGCGACGTTGCCCTTGCCGTTGAGCTTCTTGGCCAGGTACTCGCCCTGCATCGTGCCCGAGACGTTCTCGTCCGAGCCGACGTAGACGACGCCCTCGGGCAGCTTCTCCTCGGGCAGGCGGTTGACGTAGATCAGCTTGATGCCGGCCTTCATCGCCTTTTCCGTGATGTTCCGCGTGGCCGCGCTGTCGATCGGGTTGACGATCATCACGTCGACCTTCTGGGCGATGAAGTTCTCGACCTGCGAGATCTGCTTGACGACGTCCTTCTGGCCGTCCTCGAACTGGATGTCGACGCCCTTGGCCTTTGCCTCGGCGGCCATCGCCTCACGCAGATAAGTCAGGAAGTTGTCGTCGAAGGACGACATCGTCACGCCGATGGTGGTCTTGGCGAACGCCGGGTTCGCACCCATGACCAGGGCGGCGAGCAGGGAAGCGGCAACGGTACGGTTCATGGTGGAGCTCCTCTCGTATCTGCTTTCTAGTGGTGGTCAGGCGGGTTATGCCGAAGGTCCGCAGGCCGCCTCGGGCGGCGGCCACGGCGGCATCTCGGGGGGCGCGACCGTTACAGGCGCACCGCGCGGCCTTCGCGCAGCGAAGTCAGGGCGGCATCGGCGAGCAGCAGGGCGGCACGGCCGTCGGCGACGGTCGCGAGCGGCTCGCGCCCCTCGATGACCATGTTGACGAAGTCGTCGAGCTCGGCCTGATAGGCGGCCACGTAGCGCTGCAGGAAGAAGTCGAGCGGCTTGTCGGAGCTGACGCCGTTCGCCCCCGCGTGCACCACCTGGGTCGCGGTGTGGTTGCCGGCCTGCAGCATGCCCTTGGAGCCGAAGGCCTCGACGCGCTGGTCGTAGCCGTAGGTGGCGCGACGGCTGTTGTTGATGATCGCGAGCTTGCCGCTGGCGGTCTTCATCGACACGGTGGCGGTGTCGACGTCACCGGCCTCGCCGATGGCGGGGTCGACGTTGACGGCGGCGGCGGCGTAGATCTCCACCGGCTCCTCGCCGAGCAGCCAGCGGGCCATGTCGAAGTCGTGGATCATCATGTCGCGGAACAGCCCGCCCGAGACCTTGATGTAGCTGACCGGCGGCGGCGCGGGGTCGCGGCTGGTGATGCTGAGGATCTCCAGCCTGCCGATCTCGCCCGCCACCAGGCGCTCGCGCAGGCTGCGGAAGGTCGGGTCGTAGCGGCGGTTGAAGCCCATCGCGACGGCGACGCCGGTTGCCTTGACGGTGGCCAGGCACTGGTCGCAGCGGGCGATGCTGAGGTCGACGGGCTTCTCGCAGAACACCGCCTTGCCGGCCCGGGCCGCGGCCTCGATGAGGTCGGCGTGGGTATCGGTGGAACTGGCGATGATCACCGCACCGACGGACTTGTCGGCGAGCGCGGTGGCGACGTCGCTGACCTGCGCGCCGTGGCGCGCGGCGAGCGCGGCGGCGGCCTCGGCGTTGACGTCGACGACGTAGGCGAGCTCGACATCGGGGCGGCGCGCGACGTTGTCGGCGTGGATCGCGCCGATGCGCCCGGCGCCGAATTGAGCGATGCGTAGCATGTCGGGACTTCCTCTGGCGGGTGGAGGGGGGGCGGATCAGTTCATCGTCGGCATGACGAAGTCGGCGCCGGCGCGGATGCCGGTGGGCCAGCGCGTCGTGATGGTCTTCAGGCGGGTGTAGAAGCGCACGCCCTCGGGGCCGTGCATGTGGTGGTCGCCGAACAGGCTCGCCTTCCAGCCGCCGAAGCTGTGGAACGCCATCGGCACCGGGATCGGCACGTTGATGCCGACCATGCCGACCTGGATCGCGTGGGCGAAGTGGCGCGCGGTGTCGCCGTCGCGGGTGAAGATCGCCGTGCCGTTGCCGAACTCGTGGTCGTTGATGAGCTTCGCGGCGCTCGCATAGTCGGGCACGCGCACCACGGCGAGCACCGGGCCGAAGATCTCCTCGCGGTAGATCGTCATCGCCGGCGTGACGCGGTCGAACAGCGTGCCGCCGACGAAGAAGCCGCCCTCGTTGCCCTCGATCGTCAGGCCGCGGCCGTCGACCAGCAGCTCGGCGCCCTCGGCCACGCCGGTGTCGATGTAGCCGACGACCTTGTCGCGGTGTGCCGCGGTGACGAGCGGGCCCATCTCGACGCCGGGGCGGTTGCCGGGGCCGATCTTCAGCGCCTGCACGCGCGGCACGAGCTTCGCGATCAGTGCATCGGCGGTCGCGTCGGTCACCGCCACGGCCACCGAGATCGCCATGCAGCGCTCGCCGGCGGAGCCGTAGGCCGCGCCCATCAGGGCGTCGACGGTCAGGTCCATGTCGGCGTCGGGCATCACGATCATGTGGTTCTTGGCGCCGCCGAGGGCCTGCACGCGCTTGCCGTGCGCGCAGCCGGTGCCATAGATGTAGCGGGCGATCGGGGTCGAGCCGACGAAGCTCACGGCCTGCACGTCGGGGTGGGTCAGCAGGGTGTCGACCGCGCCCTTGTCGCCGTGGACGACGTTGAACACGCCGCTCGGCAGCCCGGCCTGGCGCAGCAGCTCGGCGATCAGCAGCGACGGCGAGGGGTCGCGCTCCGAGGGCTTGAGGATGAAGGTGTTACCGCAGGCGAGGGCCACCGGGAACATCCAGCAGGGCACCATCACCGGGAAGTTGAACGGGGTGATGCCGACGGTGACGCCGAGCGGCTGGCGCAGCGAGTGCGAGTCGACGTTGGTGCCGACGTTCTCGGTGACCTCGCCCTTGAGCAGGTGCGGGATGCCGCAGGCGAACTCCACCACTTCCAGGCCGCGCGTGACTTCGCCGAGGGCGTCGTCGTGCACCTTGCCGTGTTCGGCGCTGATCAGCGCCGCGAGCCGGTCGGCGTTCTCCTCCATCAGGGACTTGAACCTGTACATGATGCGGGCGCGGCGCAGCGGGGGCGTCGCGGCCCATGCCGGGAACGCGGCCTTGGCGGCGGCGACCGCGGCGTTCACTTCCCCGGCGCTCGCCAGCGGCACGCGAACGCGGACTTCGCCCGTGGCGGGGTTGAACACGTCGGCGAAGCGGCCGCTGGTGCCGGCCACCTGCTCGCCATGGACGTAGTGCGACAGAGTCTCGGTCATCTGAATCTCCACAAGTGGTGGGTCGTGTATCGGTTGCAACGGCGGCTGGCACGCGTGGCGCCGGGAACCGCACCCCCTTGCCGCGGCTCCTCACCCGACCCCGGAGGAGCGCGAGGCCGGCATGTCGAACGCCGAGAGGCGGGTGGCCGGTCCATCACGCCCGCGCCGGCGCATGTGGCGAGGCGTTGGAGAAACTATAGTGGAATATAAATTCCAAAACAATAGAAAATGGAATTGCGCATGCGAAAAAGATGCGCCGACCGCGGCTGCCGAAGGACGAGAACGGGCGGCGATCCGGGAGGAAAACGACGGACGGAGGGGGGGTTGCCGTGCGCGTGGCGCAGCGTTGTCAGGGAAGGCTGACGCCCGGATCAGGGCGCCACAAAAACGTTACAGAAATCGCGTGCAGGGGGCTTGCGAGGGGCGAATGGTGCGTCGCACAATAGGTCACGCCTGAACCTATTCCAGGCGCCACCACCACCCATGACCAACCCGCGCACGTGCGCAGAGGCAAAGAGGATGACCCCCGACCTCCCCGTGGATGTCGTCGAACTGATCGGTTCCGTCGCCGGTGTCTTCACCACGCTGGCATTCCTGCCCCAGGTCCTGCAGATCTGGCGTACGCACTCGACGCGCGACGTTTCGCTGGGGATGTACCTGATCTTCTGCAGCGGCGTGACGCTGTGGCTGGTCTACGGCCTGCTGATCGGTTCCGTGCCGGTGGTGGTCGCCAATGCCGTCACCCTGGCGCTGGCTTCGACGATCCTCGGCATGAAGCTCGCTTGGCGCAAAGGCGAGCAGGCGGCCGCCGAGCCGGTGGTCTGACACGCATTTGAAGACTGCGCCCGCCGCGCGGCGGCGGGCGTCGCGTCAGCCGTGCCGGGGGCGCCTGACGATCGAGTGCCAGCGGCTGATCAGCAGTGCGCACAGGATCAGTGCGCAGCCGCCGAGCTGCACGCCGCTCATCCGCTCGCCGAGCCACACGGTCGCCACCAGCGCGGTCCACACCGGCTCCAGCGTCATCACCAGCGCGGCGTGGCTGACCGGCGCCATGCTCTGCGCCTTCACCTGCAGGAAGAAGCGCAGGCTGGTGGCGATCAGGATGCTCGCCAGCAGCCAGCCGAGGGTCCCGCCGCCGATGGTCGCGGGCCAGCGTTCGACCAGCGTCGACGTCAGCAGCGCCATCGCGCCCACCATGCCGAGCTGGACCGCGGTCAGCGGCAGCACCGGGATGCGCGCGGCGAAGCGCGTGTTCAGGTTGAAGTGCACCGCGAGCCCGGCGGCGCAGGCGAGGAAGAACGCATCGGACGACGTGAAATGCACGGCGCCGCCCTTCTGCAGTGACAGGCACGCCAGGCCGGCGGTCGCCACGGCCGCCGCCGCCCAGGTGCTGCGGCTGACGTGCACGGCGAACAGGAACCGCCCGGCGAGCGGGGCGAGGATCACGCCGAGGCTGGTGATGAAGGCACCGACGCCGACGTGGGTCGCGTAAAAAAGCCCCATGATCCAGCACAGCATCGCCACGCCCATGACCACGCCAACCGCCGCGGCGCGCAGGCGCTGGGCGGCATCGAGGCGGCGCAGCGGGCCGTAGCCGATGGTGCCGAGCAGCAGCCCCGCAAGCAGGAAGCGCACCCCCATGAACAGCAGCGGCGGCAGGCCCTGCAGCGCCTTCAGCGAGAACACCCAGCCCGCGGCGGCCAGCAGCGTGACCAGGACCATCAGCAGGTCCGCCTTCAGATGATCGTTTGCCGGCACGTTCTCCACCTCCCGCACGCTATCGCCGCCGGCACGCAGTGCGCCGGCCGAGCCGCGGGCGATCATCGCAGGGCGCGGCGCAAAGGGAAGGGCCGCGGCGGCGTCATGTGGCCGGCGCTCAGAGCGTGAAGGCGTCGCGGAAGCGCTGCAGCGCGACCTCGTCGTCGCCCGAGGCCCAGCCTTCCAGGCCGACCGTGCCGCGCCATCCCAGCGCGTCGAGCGCGCGGGCGATGGCGGCGTAGTGGATCTCGCCGGTGCCGGGCTCGCAGCGGCCGGGCACGTCGGCGACCTGGATCTCGGCGATCCACGGCAGGCAGCGCCTGCACAGCTCGATCAGGTTCCCCTCGCCGATCTGCGCGTGGTACAGGTCGAGGTTCAGGCCGAGGCTCTCGCGGTCGATCGACGACACCAGCGCCAGCGTGTCCTCGGCGCGGCCGAACGGCGTGCCCGGGTGGTCGAGCGGCAGGTTGAGGTTCTCGAGCATGAAGGTGACGCCGTGCCGCTCGCCGAGGTCGGCGATGCGGCTGAGCGTGTCGCGTGCCTTCAGCCACATCGCCCCGGTGACGATCGGGCAGGGCTGCACCGGCAGGCCGCGGCTGTCGAGGCCGGTGCCGTGCAGGTTCAGGCGCGGCACGCCGAGTTCCTTCGCCACCGGGATCGACTGCGCCGCGGTGCGCAGCAGTTCGTCCGCGCCGGCGTCGTCGGCGAGCGTGCCGCTGACGTAGCCGGTCATCGACGAGAACGTGGCCCCGGTCGCGGCGAGCGCGGGAATGTCGTGCCGGGTCCAGTCCCAGATCTCGACCTGGTAGCCCAGGGCGTCGAGGCGCTTGACGCGCTCGACCGGCGGCAGGTCGCGGAACAGCATTTCGGCGGACGCGGCCAGCGTGAAGGGCCCGAGCTGCGGCGAAGGTTTGCTCAAGGTGAACGGCCTCGTGCGTGATCGATGAAGGATGCGAAGGCGCTGCCGGGACGGGCCCGGCGGCCGTTCACATCACCGGACGGCCCGGCAGCAGCTGGCGGCCGTGCTTGGCGTCCCACTGCTCCTGCGCGCGGTGCAGCACGCGCATCGTCGGCAGCACCGACCAGCCGGGGACCTGCGGATCGCGGCCGGCGCGCACCGCCTCGACGAAATCGCGCGCGCACCGCCAGGCGTTCTCGCGTTCGGTCGGGATGTCCTGCACCCCGGCGCCGGTGGCGAGCGTCGCCTTCAGTTCGTCGACGCGGTAGGAATCGCGATCGCTGACCACCAGCGTGTCGTAGAGGCGCTCGCGGCCGTAGTACGAGCCGGTGACGACGAGCGACTGGTCATCGTGCGTTTCCACCACCAGCACGATCTCCATCGGGATGCCGGTGTGTGCGTCCAGCGCCGGCATGAAGGCGTTGACGCTGCGGATCTTCGCCTCGGCCGCGAGCATGTCGCCGCCGCCGATCATCCACAGGCCGAGGTCGACCAGATGCGTGCTGTGGTGCCAGAGGATGTTGTCGGTCCAGCTGCGCTGGTAGCCGGTGGCGCCGATGTTCTGCAGCCGGTAGATGAAGAAGCGTCCGTGCACGTGGCGCACGCGCTCCTCGCCGGCATGGATGCGCGCGATCACCGGCGCGCGCTCGGGGCGAAAGCGCATCGGGTGCACCACGCCGAGCGTGAGCCCGCGCGCCTTCGCGGCGGCGACCACGCGCTCGCTCTGCTCCAGGTTCATCGCGATGGGGATCTCGACCAGCGTGTGCTTGCCGTGCTCGATCGCGGCGAGCGCCATCTCGGCGTGGGTCTCGCTGGGGCCGGCGATGATGACGATGTCGACCTCGGGGTCGCGCAGCGCCTCCTCGAAGCTCACCGTCCACTTGCGGTAGCCGTACGTCCGCGCGAACTCGGCGGTGGGCTCGGGGCGCCGCCCGACCACGGTGTGCAGGCAGCAGTCGACGTCCTTCAGGCCTTCCGAGTGCCACACGCCCATCATGCCGTGGCCGACCATGCAGATGTTCATGACTTGGGTCTCCATCTCGCCGCGGCGAGCGTTGAGGAAGCGGGATCTCAGCCCCGGAACTTCGCCACCGGCACGCCCGGTACGTCGACCTGCAGCGCGAAGAGGCCGCCCGAGAGCGGTTTCTCCGCGAGCCGGTCGGCGGCCAGGCCGTGGCGCAGCGAGGTGATGTACAGCGTCTTCAGGTCCGGGCCGCCGAAGCACGGCATCGTCGGGCAGACGCAGGGCAGCGGGATCCGGCGGTCGAGCCGGCCGTCGGGCGACCAGCGGTTGAGCACGCCGGCGGAGATGCCGGCGCTCCAGTAGTAGCCCTCGACGTCGGTGGCACCGCCGTCGGGCCGGCCGACGTCCTCGTCGGGGCGCGCGATCACGCGGCGGTTGGCGATGCTGCCGGCGGCCGGGTCGTAGTCCCAGGCGTAAAGCGCCTTGCCCTTGGAGTCGGAGTGGAACATCGTCCGCCCGTCGGCGCTCCAGGCAAGGCCGTTGGAGACGATCAGCCCCTCGATCATGCGCTGCAGCGAGCCGTCGGGGTCGAGCCGGTAGAGCGCGCCGAGCGGCTGGCTCAGCGTCGCCTCGTCCATCGTCCCGGCCCAGAAACGCCCGTCGGGCGAGACCTTGCCATCGTTGAAGCGCACCCCCGGCGTCTCGCCGGGGCCGGCGATGAAGCGCAGCGCGCCGCTGTCGAAATCGAAGCCGTAGAAGCCGTCGCGCAGCGCGAGCACCGCGCCGCCGCGCTCGCGCAGGCCGAAGGAGCCGATCGACTTCGGCAGCGGCCAGCGGCGCGTGGCGCCGCTGGCCGGGTCGAAGCGGTGCAGCGCCGGTTCGAGGATGTCGACCCAGTACAGGGCCTGCTCCTCGGCCGACCACACCGGGGATTCGCCGAGCTCGGCCTGGGCGTCGAGGACACAGCGCACGTCGTGCATGGCGCGCCTCCTAGTCCGTGGTGCGGGCGCCGGGCGCCGCCAGGGGCGCGCGCCGGCGGCGCGCACGCAGATCGTCGACCATCATGATGTCCTCGCTTGCCGTGTCCGCTGCCACGCGCGTGCTCAGTGGAGCTTCAGGCGCGGCTCGGTGCGCCGCCGCAGCAGGTTGATGAGGCTCGCCAGCGCGACCCAGACCGGGCCGTGCAGCGCGAGCTGGTGCTTCTTGTACAGCGACTTGTAGGCGATGCGCGCGACCCGGCCCTCGATCATCCGGTTGCCGAGCAGGTTGCCCATCAGGTTGCCGACGCTGGTGTAGCTGAGCGCGATCAGCGAGCCGTGGTCGCGGTAGACGAAGCGCTTCGGCGGCCGCCGGTCGAGGCGCCGCATCAGCGTGTCGGCCAGCACCAGGGCCTGCTGGTAGGCGGCCTGCGCGCGCGGCGGCACCGGCCGTTCGCTGCCCGGCTGCGGGCACGCGGCGCAGTCGCCGAGCGCGAAGACGTGTTCGTCGCGCGTGCTCCTGAGCGTGTCGTCGACCACCAGTTGGTTGGCCCGGTTGGTTTCGAGCCCGTCGAGATCGCGCAGGAAGTCCGGCGCCTTGACCCCGGCCGACCAGATCGTCAGGTCGGCGGGGACGTTCAGCCCGCTGCGCGTCTCCACGCCCTGCGCCGTCACCCGCACCACCTGCTCGCCCTTGTGCACGGTCACGCCGAGGCGCGCGAGTTCGGCCTCGGTCGCCTGCGACAGGCGCGCCGGCAGCGCCGGCAGCACGCGGTCGGCCGCCTCGATCAGGCTGATGCGGACGTGCTTCGCCGGGTCGACGCGGTCGAGCCCGTAGGTGACGAGCTGGCCCATCGCCTTGTGCAGCTCGGCGGCGAACTCCACCCCGGTGGCGCCCGCGCCGATCACCGCGACCTTCACGCTGGCCTCGGCCGGTGGCCCCTCGCGCCGCTGCGCGACCAGGCAGGTGCGCAGCAGGCGCCGCTGCACCTGTTCGGCCTGCTGGTGCGTGTCGAGGAACATGCAGTTGTCGCGCACGCCCGGCACGCCGAAGTCGTTGCAGACGCCGCCCACCGCGATCACCAGCGTGTCGTAGCGCAGGCGGCGGCGCTGCAGCACCTCGACCCCGGCCTCGTCCACCTCCGGCGCGAGCCACAGCTCGCGCCGGGCGCGGTCGAGCCCGTCCATGCGCCCGTGCTGGAACTCGAAGTGATGCCCGTCGGCATGCCCCAGGTAGATCACGTCGTCCTTGTGCGAGTCCATCGTGCCCACCGCCACTTCGTGCAGCAGCGGTTTCCAGACATGGGTGAGGGCGGCGTCGACCAGCGTGATGCGGGCCTTGCCGCGCCGCCCCAGGCGGTGGCCGAGGCGCGTGGCGAGCACCAGGCCGCCGGCGCCGCCGCCGACGATCACGATGTGGTGCAGGTCCGGCGTCGGGCTGCTCATGTCGATCTGCTCCTGCGTGCGGTCGTGGCTCAGAGCCCCGTCTCGGCGACGGTGCGGCTGAGGTACTGGTAGCCCTTGGTGGCGTAGGTCAGCGGGTGCGCCTTGGCCGGGTCCTGCTCGGCCTCGACCACCAGCCAGCCGCTGTAGCCGGCGGCCTTCAGCGCGCTGAACACCGGGCGGTAGTCGATCGAGCCGTCGCCCGGCACGGTGAACACGCCGGCCAGCACCGCGTTGAGGAAGCTCGAATCGGCGGCCTTGTACTCGGCCAGCACCGCGGCGCGCACGTCCTTGCAGTGCACGTGCCTGATGCGCTTGCCCCAGCGCGCGATCACCGCGAGCGGGTCGCCGCCGGCGAAGGTCAGGTGGCCGGTGTCGAGCAGCAGGCCCACCGAGTCACCGGTGTGCTGCATCAGCAGGTCGATCTCGGCCTCGGTCTCGACCACCGTGCCCATGTGGTGGTGATAGGCCAGGTGCACGCCCTGGCCCTTCAGGTAGTCGCCGACCGCGGTCATGCGCCGGCCGAGCTCGGCCCACTGGTCGGCCGCGAGCACCGGGCGGCGCGACAGCGGGATGTTGCGCTCGCCGTGGATGCAGCCGGTGACCTCGCACCACACCATCACGTTGCTGCCGAGCGACTTCAGCAGGTACAGGTGCGCCTGCACCGCCTCGATCTCGGCTTCGACGCTGCGCTCGAGCAGGCGCGCGCTGTACCAGCCGGACACCAGCGCGAGGCCGTGGCCTGCGAGGATCGGGCCGAGCACGGCCGGGTCGCGCGGGAACTTCTGGCCGAGCTCGAAGCCGGCGAAGCCGGCCTGTCTGCCTTCACTCAGGCAGGTTTCCAGCGGCGTGTCGGCGCCGAGCTCGGGGAGGTCGTCGTTGGTCCAGGTCAGCGGGTTGATGCCGATGCGTACGCTCATGGATGTGCTCCTCGGGTTGGTTGGGGACGGCGTGGCGGGCTGGCCACCGCGCGCGTGCAGTGGACTCAGATCCGGCGCTGCTGCCGTTTCGCTTCCAGGTAGCGGCCGTGGGCTTCATGGACCTGCGGCCGCTCCGACACTTCCGGCACCGCGACATCCCACCAGTTGCCACCCTCGCGGGTGATCGGCATGGGGTCGGTGTCGATGACGATGGCGTAGCTGCGGGTCGAAGCCTTGGCGCGTTCGAGCGCGGCTTCGAGTTCCTGCACGTTCGCGACCTTCTCGGCGGTGGCACCGAGCGCGCGGGCATGCGCGGCGAAGTCGATGTCGGGGGCGCCGTCAGGGCCCTGCAGGCAGTCGCGAATCAGGTTGTTGAAGGGCGCGCCGCCACAGACCTGCTGCAGCCGGTTGATGCAGGCGTAGCCACGGTTGTCGAGGATCACCAGCACGATCTTGATGCCCAGCATCACCGCGCTGGCGAGCTCCGAGTTCATCAGCAGGTAGGAGCCGTCCCCCACCATGACGTAGACCTCGCGCTCCGGCAGCGCCATCTTCACGCCGACGCCGCCGGCCACTTCGTAACCCATGCACGAGAAGCCGTACTCGAGGTGGTAGCCGCCCGGCTTCGCGCTCCGCCACAGCTTGTGCAGCTCGCCCGGCAGCCCGCCAGCCGCGCAGACCACGACGCTGTCGGCGCCGGCGGCGCGATTCACCGCGCCGACCACGTCGGCATCGGTCGGCAGGGTGCGATCGCGGACGCTCGTCACGCGCTCGACGATGGCGTTCCACTGCGCCGCGAGCTCACGCGATCTGGCCGTCCAGCCGGCTGGCGCCTGCCAGTCGCCGAGCGCGGCCCCCAGATCCTCCAGGCCACGGCGGGCATCGCTGACCAGCGCCTGCGAACCGTGTTTGGCGGCGTCGAAGGGGACGACGTTGAGGCTCAGCAATTTGACGTCCGGATTGCCGAACACCGAGCGCGAGCCGGTGGTGAAATCGGCCAGGCGGGTACCGACGGCCAGCACCAGATCCGCTTCCGCGGCCAGCGCGTTGGCCGCGGTGGAGCCGGTCACGCCGATCGAACCCGTCTGCGCCGGGTGATCCCAGGCCAGCGCGCTCTTGCCGGCCTGGGTCTCGCAAACCGGAATGCCATGGCGCTGGGCGAACGCGGCCAGCGTGTCGCAGGCATCGCTGTACAGCACGCCGCCACCGGCGACGATCAGCGGCTTTCTGGCGGCCTGCAGCGCCTTGACGGCTGCGGCCAGTTCGGCCACGTCGGCGCCCGGCCGACGGCTGTGATGCACCCGTACGCGGAAGAATTCTTCAGGGAAATCGAAGGCCTCTGACTGCACGTCCTGCGGCAGGCAGAGCGTGACCGGGCCGCATTCGGCGGCGTCGGTGAGCACCTGGAGCGCGCGCGGCAGGCTCGTCAGCAACTGCTCGGGGCGGGTGATGCGGTCCCAGTAGCGCGACACCGGGCGGAAGCAGTCGTTGACGCTGACGGTGGGATTGTCGAAATGCTCGACCTGCTGCAGCACCGGGTCCGGAGCGCGCGAGGCGAAGATGTCGCCCGGCAGCAGCAGCACCGGCAGCCGGTTGACGTGCGCCACCCCCGCGGCCGTCACCATGTTCAGCGCACCGGGGCCGATCGACGTGGTGCAGGCCATCATCCGCCGCCGGCCCAGCGCCTTGGCGTAGGCGATGGCGGCCAGCGCCATGCCCTGCTCGTTGTGCGCGCGCAGCGTCGGCAGGGTTTCGCGCGCGGCGTACAGCGCTTCGCCGATGCCGGACACGTTGCCGTGCCCGAAGATCGCCCAGACGCCGGCGAACAGCGGCAGTTCCTGCCCGTCGATGTCGACGCGCTGGGCGGTGAGGTAGCGGACCACGGCCTGGGCCATCGTGAGTCGTACGGTGTTCATTCAGGCACTCCTCGAGGTGGGGCGGGCAGCCCCCGTCCTGCAGCCGTGGCTGCGCAGTGGGGAAATGGGCCGGCACCGGGAGGCGGCCGTCGCCACGCGGCGACCGGGCGTACGCACCGCCGCGGCGGTGGCGGGCCGCGGTGCGGCGGCCGGCGGGCGCGAAGCGCGCGGCTGCAGCGGGCTGCTGGTGGGCATCGGACGGTCTCCCCCTGGGGTCGGCAACCGTTCGCGAGCCGGTGCCGATCGCGGTCCGACCGGGCCGACGGCGCTCATGCGGTGACGGTAGGGACAGTATTATGGAATATTCATTCCAAGTAAATAAATTTTGGAATTTAATTTGAAGGGCTGGCCGTGCGACCCGTCCGCCCGAAGCAGCGTCAAGCGACCGAAAAAAAGGGCGCGGTTGCCCGCGCCTTCGTTACCGAGGGAAGCCGGGCCCTGGGAGGACTTGGACGTCGTGACGCAGGCCGAGGGCGACGGTGTCGGCGTCCTCGAGCGCATCGAGCTTGAAGTCGACGTGCTGGTACCCGGCGTAGACGTGGGTGCGCTTGCTGAGCCCGTGCTGCACGCCGAGGGCGTACTCGTCGAGCTCGGCGGCGGCCAGATCGGTGGTGCGCCGCCCGCCGTGGGCGATCAGCACGTTGTTGCCGAAGTCGAGTTGCCCGGCGATCCCCAGGCCGCGGGTGCGTTCTGGTGGTGGAGCGGGGAGGGCCGCCGCCACGCGGGGTGTGCGCGGCTGGCGTTCAAAATTTCCATATGTTTTATTTTTGGAAAAATAATTCTATTATGGGCGTGCACCAGGGTACTTCCGACACACCGAACATCCACCGACGGCAGCAGGAGAAGATCATGCGCATGAACCGGATCCGCCAGCTCTGGGCGGAGGGCAGGGCGGCCGTGAACGGCTGGCTCGCCATCCCCAACGGCTTCTCGGCCGAGACCATGGCCCATGCCGGCTGGGATTCGCTGACCATCGACATGCAGCACGGCGTGGTCGACTACCAGGCGGCGGTGAACATGCTGACCGCGATCTCGACCACCGACACCGCGCCGCTGGTGCGCGTGCCCTGGCTCGACCCCGGCATCATCATGAAGATGCTCGACGCCGGCGCCTGGGGTGTGATCTGCCCGATGGTCAACACCCGCGAGGATGCCGAGCGGCTGGTTTCCGCCACGCGCTACCCGCCGCACGGCAGCCGCAGCTTCGGCCCGATTCGCGCGCTGCTGAGCGCCGGGCCCGACTACGCCAGGCACGCCAACGACACGGTGCTCGCCTTCGCGATGATCGAGACCCGCGAGGCGCTGGCGAACCTCGACGCCATCCTTGCCACGCCGGGGCTCGACGCGATCTACATCGGCCCCGCCGACCTCTCGCTCGCGCTCGGCTGCACGCCGAAGTTCGACCAGACCGAAGCCCCGGTGGTCGAGGCGATCGCGCACATCCTGGCGCGCGCCCAGGCCCACGGCGTGCGTGCCGGGATCCACAACGGCACCCCCGAATACGCCCGGCAGATGATCGACAAGGGCTTCGATCTCGTCACGATCGGCTCCGATGCGCGCCTGATGGCAGCCGGGGCACAACAGGCGCTCAACCTCGTGCGCGCCGAATCCAAGTCCGCCGCGAGCGGCTACTGAGCCTGCCGCAGGGAGACCCCGACACCATGAGCAAACCCCGCAAGACCCCCGAGCAACTGCGCAGCCACCGCTGGTTCGGCGTCGACAACATGCGTGCCTTCGGCCACCGCTCGCGCACCAAGCAGATGGGCTTCGCCGCCGAGGAATTCCGCGGCAAGCCGGTGATCGCGATCCTCAACACCTGGTCGGACATGAACTCCTGCCACAGCCACTTCCCGCAGCGCGTCGAGGAGATCAAGCGCGGCGTGTGGCAGGCCGGCGGCTTCCCGGTGGTGCTGCCGGCGATGAGTCTGGGCGAGCCCTTCGTCAAGCCGACGACGATGCTCTACCGCAACCTGCTGGCGATGGAGGCCGAGGAGCTGATCCGCTCGCACCCGGTCGACGGCGTGGTGCTGATGGGCGGCTGCGACAAGACCACGCCGGCGCTGCTGATGGGCGCGATCTCGATGAACCTGCCGACGATCTACCTGCCGGCCGGGCCGATGCTGCGCGGCAACTACCAGGGCAGGACGCTCGGCAGCGGTTCGGACGTGTGGAAGTACTGGGCCGAGCGGCGCGCCGGCAACCTCTCCGATGCCGCCTGGGCGGCGCTCGAGGACGGCATCGCGCGTTCGGCCGGCACCTGCATGACGATGGGCACCGCGGCGACGATGATGGCGCTCGCCGAGACGCTCGGCTTCACGCTGCCGGGCGGCTCGTCGATCCCGGCGCCCGATTCGAACCACCCGCGGCTCGCCTCGGGCATCGGCCGGCGCATCGTCGAGATAGTGTGGGAGGACCTCAAGCCCTCCGACATCCTCAGCCGCGAGGCCTTCGAGAACGCGATCACCGTCGACCTCGCCATCTCGGGCTCGACCAACTCGATCGTGCACCTGGTCGCGCTGGCGCGTCGCGCCGGCATCGAACTCGACCTGGAGACCTTCGACCGCCTCAGCGCGCGGGTGCCGGTGATCGCCGACATCCGCCCCGCCGGGCGCTTCCTGATGGAGGACTTCTACTACGCCGGCGGCCTGCCGGCGCTGCTCGCGCGCCTCGCCGACCTGCTGCACCTCGACTGCCCGACGGTCAACGGCCGCAGCCTCGGCGAGAACATCGCAGGCGCCGAGGTCTACAACGACGAGGTCATCCGCGCGCGTGACAACCCGCTGTCGCCGAGTGGCGGCCTCGCCGTGCTGCGCGGCAACCTCGCGCCGCGCGGCGCGGTGATCAAGCCGCTCGCCGCCGAGGCGCGGCTGCTCGATCACACCGGCCCGGCGCTGGTGTTCCGCGACTACAACGACATGGAGAAGCGCATCGACGATCCCGAGCTGCCGGTCACCCCCGACAGCGTGCTGGTGCTGCAGAACGCCGGCCCGGTCGGCGGCCCCGGCATGCCCGAGTGGGGCCAGCTGCCGATCCCGAAGAAGATCCTCGCGCAGGGCGTGCGCGACATGGTGCGCATCTCCGACGCGCGCATGTCCGGCACCAGCTACGGCGCCTGCGTGCTGCACGTCTCGCCCGAGAGCCACATCGGCGGCCCGCTCGCGCTGGTGCGCGACGGCGACCTGATCACTCTCGACGTCGCCGGCCGCCGCCTGCACCTGCACGTCGACGATGCCGAGCTCGAACGCCGCCGCGCCGCCTGGGTGGCGCCGCCGCCGCGCTTCCAGCGCGGCTTCGGCTGGCTCAACGCGCAGCACATGACGCAGGCCGACCAGGGCTGCGACTTCGACTTCCTCGAAACCGGACCCGAGCCGGTGCCCGAGCCCGAGATCCACTGACGCCGGTGGCGGACGCGCACGCGTCCGCCACCCCTTCGCGGCGGCGGCCTGCGCAGGCGCGCCGCCCCGAGCCCCCGCCCTCCCTGGAGAATCCCCATGTCGTCACCCGTTCGAATCGGCATCGTCGGCCTCGGCCGGCTCGGCAAGCGCCACGCCGAAAACCTGCTGCAGCGCGTGCCGGGCGCGACCCTGGTCGCCGCGGCGAGCCCGGTCGCCGCCGAGCGCGACTGGGCGCGCACGGCCGGCGTCGCCGCGGTCTACGAGGACCTGCCGGCGCTGCTCGCGCACCCGGGCCTCGATGCCGTGTGGCTGGTCACGCCGACCTCGCTGCACGCCGGGCAGGTGGTCGCGGCGCTCGAAGCCGGCAAGCACGTGTTCTGCGAGAAGCCGCTGGCGCTGGACGTCGCCGACTGCGACCGCGTCATCGAGGTCGCCCACCGGCGGCCGGGGCAGGTGGCGATGATCGGCTT
Source organism: Plasticicumulans lactativorans (assembly GCF_004341245.1). GTDB lineage: Bacteria > Pseudomonadota > Gammaproteobacteria > Competibacterales > Competibacteraceae > Plasticicumulans_A > Plasticicumulans_A lactativorans. Next base: position 66,160 of record NZ_SLWY01000018.1, read on the forward strand.
CATGCGCCGCTTCGACCCGGGCTTCGCCGAGGCCAAACGCCTGCTCGACGCCGGCGAACTCGGCACGCCGTTCCGCCTGCACTTCGATGCGCACGACCCGATCGACCCCGACGGCTTCTTCGTGCGCTTCGCGCCGACCTCGGGCGGGCTCTTCCTCGACTGCTGCATCCACGACGTGGACCTGGCGCGCTGGCTGCTCGACGGTGCCCGCGCGCGCCGCGTCAGCGCGAGCGGCACGCGGCTGATGTACCCGGGGCTCGCCGACTGCAACGACATCGACACCGGTGTCGCCACCGTCGAGTTCAGCAACGGCGTGGTCGCGAGCTTCCACGTGTCGCGCACCTCGCACCGCGGCTACGAGGCGGCGCTGGACCTGACCGGCACCCGCGGCGCGGTCAGCGTCGGCCGTGGCATCACCGCGCTGCCGCTGGTGCGCGAGGCCGGCAACGCGCGCCATGCGAGCGGCCTGCCGGACTTCTTCGCCCGCTTCAGCGAAGCCTTCCTGCACGAGGCGCGCGCCTTCGTCGACGCCGTGCGCGCCGGCGGGCCGTCGCCGCTCAGCCTGGAGGATGCGCGCGAGGCGACGCGGCTCGCCGTCGCGATGCGCGGGGCGCTCGCCAGCGGCACTACCGTCACGCTCGCCGACTGAACCCGCCCCACGTTGCCGCGCGCTGTCAGGCGCGCGGCCGCTGGTGCAGCCAGGCGTGCCGCGGGTCGTGGCTGATGCACCAGCGGCGCGACGCCCCCGCCATGACGTTCAGATAATAAAGGTGGTAGCCGGGCGCCGCGGCCACCGGGTGGTAGCCGCCGGGCACGGTCACGACATCGCCATCCCCGGGGCTGAAGCTCGCGTCGAAGCGGCCGTCGGCCGCGTACACGCGCTGGAAGGCGAAGCCCTGCGGCGGATCGCAGCGGAAGTAGTAGATCTCCTCGAGCTGCGACTCCTCGGGCGGCGCCTCGTGGTCGTGCTTGTGCGGCGGGTAGCTCGACCAGTGGCCGGCCGGCGTGAACACCTCGGCCACCAGCAGCGCGTCGGCCGCATCCTGCTCCCAGAACACGCGGTGGATGGTCCGCTGCGTGTCGCCGTGGCCGCGCTCCTCGACGGCGATCGCCTCCGGCACGATCAGCCGTGCCGGGCGCCGCGTGCGCGCCGGGGCCGAGGCCAGCGCGACCTCGACCTCGCCGAGCGCGGTGATCTCCAGGCAGTCGTCGCACGCGGCGTACACCGCGTGCGGGCGACTGCGCTCGAACAGGTGCTGCCGCGCGCCGATCCCCTGCCACGCCCCGCCCTCGGTGCGCACGTCGGCGCGACCGGCCAGCAGCACCGCGCACACTTCGCGTGCGCCGGTTTCGCGGCGCAGGCGCGTGCCCGCGGCCAGCCGGTGCACCTCGAGCCCGGCGTGGCGCAGCCCGCTCGCGGCAGGGTCGACCCGCATCGTGCAGGTCGAGTCGGGGCGGGGGCGGCCTTTCAGCAGCAGGGGTTCGATCATGGTGCTCGGCGTGGTCGGCTCGGCGGTGAAGCGGCGCGCCTAGAGTAGCCCAGTTCGGCCGGTGCGGATGCGGGCGCGCCGGCCGCCCGTGGTGGTACCGTCCGGCGGCCTCGGCTAGTGTTGTCGCCGCTCGCGCCGCGCGGCGGGCGCCGGGATTTTGGCGGGCGCCCAACGGCAGCGGCGGCGAGCCCGTCGACGCACCGGCGCGGGCGCCGTGGCGGGCGGTCAACCCTCTGATCCAGCAGGATTTGGTGAATTGGTTTGCTTCTTGCTGCCAGTGCCGGGCAGAACAGGAGCGGCCCCTTGCGCAGGATGTCCGGAACATGGCGACACCGAAGAAAGAAGACCCCAAGGGCGGCGAGGCCAAGGCAAAGGGCGGTGGCGCCGGCAAGATCGTGCTGCTCGTCGTGCTCGTCGTGGTGCTGGTGCTGGGCGCGGTCGGCGCGACGCTGTACTTCACCGGCGCGCTCGGCAAGCTGCTCGGCCACGGCGGCGGCGAGGACCACGGCGGCGGGCTCGCGCCGGCGGCGGCGCCCAGGCCCTCCGGGCCGGCGCAGTACCTGGCGATCGACCCGCCCTTCGTGGTGAGCATCGATGACCAGGGCCAGCTGCGCTACGTGCAGATCAGCGTGTCGGCGATGGCGCGGGACAAGAAGATCCTCGAGGCCGTGACCCAGAACGCGCCGCAGATCCGCAACAACCTGATCATGCTGTTCGGCCGCCAGAGCTTCCAGACGCTGGCCTCGCCCGAGGGGCGCGAGAAGCTGCGCGCCGACACCCTCGACACCATCCAGAAGGTGCTGACCAAGGAGATCGGCCAGCCCGGCGTCGAGGAGATCTACTTCACCAACTTCGTGATGCAGTGAGCGCATGTCCACCGAAGGCCTGCTGACGCCCGACGAGCTCGACGCGCTGATGGAGGCCGCCACCGGCGGACGCACCGGCGCGGGCGGCGGCGACGCCGCCGACGTCGTGGTGCTGCCCTACGACCTGGCGAGCCCGGAGAACGCCCTCGCCGGCATCCTGCCGGCGCTGACCACGGTGCAGCAGCGGCTGCTGCACCACCTCGCCACCGGCTTCCACGAACTGCTGCGCCGCGAGGTGGCGTTCTCCACCGGCGAGGTGCACGTGCAGGTGTGCCAGGACTTCGCCAGCAGCCTGTGCGCGCCGTGCAGCACGCACGTGATCGGGCTCGCGCCGCTGATCGGGCCCGGCCTGCTGGTGTTCGACCAGCCGCTGGTGTTCGCGCTGGTCGGCGCCTACTTCGGCGGCCAGGGCGCCATCTACAGCCCCAACGGCCGGCGCGACTTCACCGCCGCCGAGAGCCGCATGATCCAGCGCCTGCTGGGGCTGTTCTCGCGCGCGCTGCTGGCGGCGTGGAAGCCGTTCCTGAGCCTCGCGTTCGCGGTGGCGGCCACCGAGAGCAACCCGCACTTCGTCACCGCGCTCAACCCCGCCGAGCCGCTGATCGTCACCACCTTCGAGACCGAGGTCGACGGCACCCGCGGCGCGATCCACCTCGCGCTGCCGTGCGCGATGTTCGAGACCGTGCGCGCGCAGCTGATCGCCACGCTGGCCCGCGAGCACCCGCGCCACGACGAGCGCCTCGCGCAGCGCCTGCGCGACGGCCTGCAGGCGAGCCGCATCGAGGCGCGCGCGGTGCTCGGCGAGGTCGGCCTGAGCCTGCGCGAGCTGATGGCGCTGCGCGTCGGCGACGTGGTGCCCTGCGACGTCCCCGCCGAGGCGTGCCTCGAAATCGAGGGCGTGCCGGTGCTGAGCGGGCCGTTCGGCGTCGCCAAGGGCTGGCGCTCGCTGCGCGTCGAGCGCTGGCTGCTCGACCTGGCCGCGGCCACCGATCCCGCCACCGACCGAGGGCTACGCCCATGAGTGAAACCGAATCGCCCGAAGCCGCGGCCGAGGACGTCGCCGCCGTCAGCCCCCTCGGCCAGGACTTCGACGCCGAGCCCGCCGCCACCGCAGCGGCAGCGGCGCCCGCGCCGGCGAGCGTGGCGAGCCTCGACGTGCTGCTCGACATCCCCGTCACGCTGTCGCTGGAGCTCGGGCGCACGCGCATGAGCATCCGCGAGCTGCTCGCGCTCGGCCAGGGCTCGGTGGTGCGCCTCGACCGCCCGGCCGGCGAGCCGCTCGACATCCTCGTCAACGGCTGCCTGATCGCGCGCGGCGAGGTGGTGGTGGTCAACGATCGCTTCGGCGTGCGCATCACCGAGATCGCGAGCCCCGAAGAACGCATCAAGAGGCTGCGGTGAGCGCGCGCGCCGTCCTTGCCGCCGCGCTGCTCGGCGCCCCGCTGGCGCTCCACGCGCAGCAGGCGGTCGCGCCGCCGGCGCCGGTGCCGCACGCCGCCGCCCCCGAGCTGCCCGGCTTCGGCCAGCTCGCGCTGGGCCTGGGGGCGGTGCTGGTGCTGATCGTCGTGCTCGGCTGGCTGGCGCGGCGGCTGCCGATGCTCGGCCCCGGGCGCGGGCCGCTACGGGTCGCCGGCAGCCTGGTGGTGGGCTCGCGCGAGCGCATCGTGCTGGTCGAGGTCGACGGCGAACGCGTGCTGGTGGGGGTGGCGCCGGGCATGGTGACGCGCCTGCACGTGCTGGAGGGAGAGCGCCGCGCGCCGGCGCCGGCGCAGTGGCCGACGCCCGGCGAGTTCGGCGCCGCGCTCGACGGCCTGCGCGGGCAGAGGCCCGGCAACCGTGGCTGAGCGGCACGTGCACGCCGGCCTGCTGCTCGCGGCGGCGTGGCTCCCCGGCCTCGCCGCGGCCGCCCCGGCGCTGCCGGCGGTGACGATGACGCCGGTGGCCGGCGGCGGCCAGGAATGGTCGGTGAGCCTGCAGATCCTCGCGCTGATGACCGCGCTGACGCTGCTGCCGTCGGTGCTGCTGATGATGACGGCCTTCACCCGCATCGTCATCGTGCTGGCACTGCTGCGCCAGGCGATCGGCACGATGCAGACGCCGTCCAACCAGGTGCTGATCGGCCTCGCGCTGTTCCTGACCTTCTTCATCATGTCGCCGGTGTTCGAGCGCATCCACACCGAGGCGCTCGCGCCCTACCTCGAGGAGCGCCTGAGCGCGCCCGAGGCGCTCGACAAGGCGCGCGCGCCGCTCGCCGCCTTCATGCTGGCGCAGACGCGCGAGTCCGACCTCGCGCTGTTCACGCGGCTGTCGGGGCGCGAGGGGCTCGAGTCGCCCGAGCAGGTGCCGCTGTCGCTGCTGGTGCCGGCCTTCGTCACCAGCGAGCTGAAGACCGCGTTCCAGATCGGCTTCATGCTGTTCATCCCCTTCCTGATCATCGACCTCGTGGTGTCGAGCGTGCTGATGGCGATGGGGATGATGATGCTGTCGCCGCTGGTGATCTCGTTCCCGTTCAAGATCATGCTGTTCGTGCTGGTCGACGGCTGGCCGCTGGTGATGAGCACGCTGGCGGCGAGCTTCACGGGGGCGCCATGACCCCGGAGACCGTGCTCACGATCGGCCAGCAGGCGCTCGAGACCACCGTGCTGCTCGCCGCCCCGCTGCTCGCCGTCGGCCTGGTCGTCGGCGTGATCGTCGGCCTGCTGCAGGCGGCGACGCAGATCAACGAACTGACGCTGTCCTTCGTGCCCAAGCTGCTGGTGATGGTGGCCGCGCTGGTGTTCGGCGGGCCGTGGATGCTGCAGACGCTGATGGACTACACCGAGCGCCTGTTCCACAGCATCCCGCAACTGATCGGCTGAGCCGCGCATGACGCTGACCTCGGCACAGCTCGCGGCCTGGCTTGGGCAGTTCCTGTGGCCGCTGCTGCGCATCGGCGCGGCGCTGTCGGTGATGCCGGTGCTGGGCTCGCGGATGCTGCCGCGGCGGGTGCGCGCGGCGACCGCGCTGGTGCTGTCGGCGCTGTGCGCGGGGCTGGCGCCGCCGATGCCGGCGCTGGAGCCGCTGTCGCCGGCGGGCCTGCTGACCGCGGTGCAGCAGGTGCTGATCGGGCTGTTCATGGGCTACGCGCTGCGGGTGGCGTTCTCGGCGCTCGAAACCGGCGGGCAGGTGATCGCGCTGCAGATGGGGCTGTCGTTCGCCTCGCTGGTGGACCCGCAGAACGGCGCGCAGCAGCCGCTGCTCGGCTCGTTCTACAACCTGCTCGGCATGCTGATCTTCCTCGGCCTCGACGGTCACCTGATCCTGCTGCGCATGCTGGTGGAGAGCTTCCACACCCTGCCGGTGGCGCCCGATGCGCTGAGCCGCGAGATGCTGCGCACGCTGCCCGCGTTCGGTGCGCGGATCTTCGCCGGCGCGGTGCTGGTGGCGCTGCCGGCGATGGCCTCGCTGACCGTGGTCAACCTCGCCTTTGGCGTGATGAGCCGCGCCGCGCCGCAGCTCAACATCTTCGCGGTGGGGCTGCCGGTCACGCTGCTGCTCGGCCTCGCCATCCTGCTCTACAGCCTGCCGGCGCTGCTGCCGCAGTTCCGGCTGCTGCTGGAGGATGCCTTCGCGCTGGCGGGGGCGCTCGCCGGCGTCGCCGCCGGGGAGGGCGGCTGAGATGGCCGACGATTTCCAGGAACGTACCGAACAACCCACCCCGAAACGCCAGCGCGAGGCGGCCGAGCAGGGCGAGGTGCCGCGCTCGCGCGAGCTCGCCACCGCGGCGATGCTGATCGGCGGCGCCGGCGCGGCGCTCGCCTTCGGCGGCGGGCTGGTCGAGGCGATGCTGGGGCTGATGCGCGCGAGCTTCACGCTCGACGCGCGCCAGGGCGTCGAGCCGCAGGCGATGCACGCCGCGCTGGCGCAGGCGCTCGGCGCGATGCTCGGCATGCTGACGCCGTTCCTGCTGCTGCTGACGGTGATCGCGGTCGCCGCGCCGCTCGCGCTCGGCGGCTGGCAGTTCAGCCCGGCGGCGATGGGCTTCAAGTGGGAGCGGGTCGATCCGCTCGCCGGGCTCGGCCGGGTGTTCTCGGCGCGCGGCCTGATCGAGCTCGCCAAGGCGCTCGCCAAGTTCGCGGTGATCGCCGCGGTGGCGGTGTTCGTGCTGTGGCGCAACGAGCCGGCGCTGCTCGGCCTCGGCGCCGAGCCGCTGCCGCGCGCGCTCGCCCATGCCGGCGAGCGGGTCGGCTGGATCTTCCTGTGGCTCGCGCTGCCGACGCTGCTGGTCGCCGCCGCCGACGTGCCGATCCAGCTCTGGCAGCACGGCCAGAAGCTGCGCATGACGCTGCAGGAGGTCAAGGACGAGGCGCGCGAGTCGGATGGCCGCCCGGAGGTCAAGGGCCGCATCCGCCGCCTGCAGATGGAGTTCGCCAACCGCCGGATGATGGAGAAGGTGCCGCACGCCGACGCCGTGCTGGTCAACCCCACGCACTACGCGGTGGCGCTGCGCTACGAGCAGGCGCAGATGGCCGCGCCGCTGGTGGTGGCGCTCGGAGTGGACGCGGTGGCGCTGCACATCCGCGCGATCGCCGCCGCCCACGGCGTGGCCATCGTCGAGTCGCCGCTGCTCGCGCGCGCGCTCTACTACAACGCCAGGCTCGACCGGCCGATCCCGGTGGCGCTGTACGTGGCGGTGGCGCAGGTGCTCGCCTACGTCTACCAGTTGCGCGCCGAGGCCGCGCTGCCGGCCACGCCGATCCGCCTCGACGGCATCGACATCCCGCCCGGCCTGCGGACCGGCTGAGATGAACGCCGCGGCCTTCACCCACACGCTGAGCGGACTCGCCCGCAGCGGCCTCGGCGCGCCGGTGCTGCTGATGATCATCCTGCTGATGGTGGTCATCCCGCTGCCGCCGTTCCTGCTCGACGTGTTCTTCACCTTCAACATCGCGATCTCGCTGGTGGTGCTGCTGGCGGCGGTGTACGCGCAGCGCCCGCTCGACTTCGCCGCCTTCCCGACCGTGCTGCTGGTGACCACGCTGCTGCGCCTGGCGCTCAACGTCGCCTCCACGCGCGTGGTGCTGCTGCACGGGCACAGCGGCCCGGACGCCGCCGGCAAGGTCATCGAGGCCTTCGGGCATTTCGTCGTCGGCGGCAACTACACCGTCGGCATCATCGTCTTCGCGATCCTGGTGATCATCAATTTCGCCGTGGTCACCAAGGGCGCGGGGCGGGTGTCGGAGGTCAGCGCGCGCTTCACCCTCGACGCCATGCCCGGCAAGCAGATGGCGATCGACGCCGACCTCAACGCCGGCATCATCGACCAGGTCGAGGCCAAGCGCCGCCGCGGCGAGGTGGTGCAGGAGGCCGACTTCTACGGCTCGATGGACGGTGCCTCCAAGTTCGTGCGCGGCGACGCCATCGCCGGCATCCTGATCCTGTTCATCAACATCCTCGGCGGCCTCGCGGTGGGCGTGCTGCAGCACGACCTGGCGCTCGCCGAGGCGGCGCAGAACTACGTGCTGCTGACCATCGGCGACGGCCTGGTGGCGCAGATCCCGGCGCTGCTGCTGTCGACCGCGGCGGCGATCATGGTCACGCGCCAGTCCAACGCCGCCGACATGGGCGAGCAGGTGGTGAGCCAGATGTTCGGCTCGAGCCGCGCGCTCGGCGTGGCCGCCGGCATGGTCGGGCTGATCGGCCTGATCCCCGGCATGCCCAACCTGGTGTTCCTGTCGCTCGCCGGTGCCGGCGGCTGGCTCGCCTGGCGCATCGCCCGGCGTTCCGCCACCGCCGCGCCGCACCCGGCGGCGGCGGCGGGCGCTGCCGCCGAGGCGCCCGCGGCGGCCGCCACCGAGCCGCGCGACGTCACCTGGGACGACGTGCCGCAGGTCGACACCATCGGCATGGAGGTCGGCTACCGGCTGATCCCGCTGGTCGACAAGGCGCAGAACGGCCAGCTCCTCGCGCGCATCAAGGGGGTGCGCAAGAAGCTCTCGCAGGAGCTCGGCTTCCTGGTGTCGCCGGTGCACATCCGCGACAACCTCGATCTCGCCCCCACCGCCTACCGCATCTCGCTGCTCGGCGTGACGGTGGCACAGGCCGAGGTGCTGCCCGACCGCGAGCTGGCGATCAACCCCGGCCACGTCCACGGCGAACTGCCGGGCACCGCCACCGTCGACCCGGCCTTCGGCCTGCCCGCGGTGTGGATCGAGCCCGGCCTGCGCGAGACCGCGCAGACGCTCGGCTACACCGTGGTCGACGCCGCCACGGTGATCGCCACCCACCTCAACCACGTGCTGTCGACCCACGCACCGGAGCTGCTCGGCCACGAGGAGGTGCAGGAGCTGCTCGACCGCCTCGGCCGCAGCGCGCCGCGCGTGGTGCAGGACCTGGTGCCGAAGACGCTGCCGCTGCGCATGGTGGTGCGGGTGCTGCAGGGCCTGCTGGCCGAGCGCGTGCCGATCCGCGACATGCGCACGATCGCCGAAACTTTGGCGGAGCACGCCCCGCGCAGTCAGGACCCCGACGCGCTGCTGGCGGCGGTGCGCGCCCGCCTCGGCCGGCAGATCCTCCAGTCGATCAACGGCTTGGCCGACGAACTGCCGGTGATCACGCTCGACCCGAAACTGGAACAGATACTGCAGAAGGCCGTACAGGTCGGTGGAGAGGGGCCGGCGCCGGTCGAACCCGGGCTCGCCGAGCGGCTGCACAAGTCACTCGCCGAGAGCGCGCAGCGCCAGGACGTCAACGGCCAGCCGGCCGTGCTGCTGGTGTCCGACGCGGTGCGCACGATGCTCGCGCGCTTCGTGCGCCACGGCATCCCCAATCTCCACGTGCTGGGCTTCGGCGAAGTCCCCGAGGACCGCAAGCTGAAGGTGGTGGCCACCGTCGGCCGTTGAGCCGGGTGCAGGTGCGGCGCAGGCCGCGAGGGCAGGGCGATGAAGCTGAAACGCATCTTTGCGGCGAACATCCGCGAGGGCATGCGCCGCGTGCGCGAGGAACTGGGGCCCGACGCGGTGATCCTGTCCAACCGGCGGCTCGAGGACGGCATCGAGATCGTCGCCGCCACCGATTACGACGAACGCGCCTACGCTGGCATGGCCCGCGCGGCCGCCGCGGCCGAGGCCGCGCCGCCGGCCCCGTCCACGCCGTCGCCGCCGGTGGCGGCGAAGGCGCCCGCCGCCGCACGCAGCGAGCCCGTGCCGCCGCCGGCGGAGGTTCAAGCAGCACTGCCGCCGGCGCCGCCGGTGCCCCCCCCGGCGGCGCCGGCCGGCGGGCGGGCGAACGGCGCCGCGGGGCGGGTGTCGTGGCCGCAGGACCCGATGCTCGTGCGCATGCAGCAGGAGATCAGCGCGCTGCGCGAGCTGCTCGAACAGCAGATGGCGAGCATCGCCTGGGGGCAGGGCGCGCGGCGCCAGCCGGTGCGCATGAAGCTCCTCGAACGCCTGCTGCACCTCGGCCTCGACGCCGAGCTGTGCTTCGCGCTGACCGAGGCCGCCGCCGCCGAGACCGAGCCCGAACGCGCTTGGCGCGCGGCGCTGGCGCGCCTCGCCGCCGGGCTCGCCAGCACCGGCGACGACATCCTCGGTGGCGGCGGCGTCGTGGCCCTGGTCGGCCCGACCGGCGTCGGCAAGACCACCACGGTGGCCAAGCTGGCGGCGCGCTACACGCTGCGCCACGGGCCGCGGCGCGTGGCGATGATCACCACCGACAGCTACCGCATCGGCGCCTACGACCAGTTGCGCACCTTCGGCATGATCCTCGACGTGCCGGTGCGCGTGGTGGCCGACGCCGTGGAACTGCGCGGCGCGCTCGCCGATTTCGCCGATCGCGCGCTGGTGCTGATCGACACCGCCGGCATGAGCCAGCGCGACCTGCGCCTGTCGCAGCAGCTCGCGGTGCTGCAGACGGTGCCGGCGGTGCGCAGCTACCTGGTGACCGCCGCCAACGCCCAGGCCGGCGCGATCGACGAGGCGGTGGCGGCGTTCGCGCCGGCCGCGCTCGCCGGCGCCATTCTCACCAAGGTCGACGAAACCGGGCGGCTTGGCGGGGTGCTGTCGGTGTTGTACAACCGCCGTCTGCCACTCGCCTACGTCGCCGATGGCCAGCGCGTGCCCGAGGACCTGCAGCCCGCGAGCGTCGAGGGGCTGCTGCGGCGTGCCGAGGAACTCGCCGCCGCGGACGGCGGCGGCGCGGTGAGCGAGGAAGCGCTGATGCTGACCTTTGGAAGGAGGGTGGCCCATGCCTGTGTCTGATGCGACGGCCTTGCGCGCCGGGGAACAGGCCGCCGGGCTGCGCCGGCCGGCGACGGGGCCGCGGCCGGTGCGCGTGGTCTGCGTGGCGAGCGGCAAGGGCGGCGTCGGCAAGACCAGCGTCACCGTCAACCTGGCGCTCGCGCTCGCGCACCTGGGCCGCCGCGTGCTGGTGCTCGACGCCGACCTCGGGCTCGCCAACGTCGACGTGCTGCTCGGCCTGCACCCGGTGTACACGCTCGCCGACGTGCTCGACGGCGTCCGCACCCTGACCGAGGTGATGCTCGACGCGCCGCTCGGCGTCAAGATCATCCCCGCCAGCTCGGGCATCAAGCGCATGGCGGAGCTGTCGCCCGCCGAGCATGCCGGGGTGATCGGTGCCTTCAGCGAGCTCGATGACCACTACGACGTGCTGCTGGTGGATTCCGCCGCCGGCATCTCCGACAGCGTCATCACCTTCGCGCGCGCCTCGCAGGAGGTGGTGGTGGTGGTGTGCAACGAGCCGGCCTCGCTCACCGACGCCTACGCGCTGATCAAGCTCTTGTCGCGCGACTACGGCGTGCAGCGCTTCCACGTGCTCGCCAACCGCGTCGGCGGCCCGCGCGAGGGCCGCGAGCTGTTCGACAAGCTGGTCAAGGTCAGCGACCGCTTCCTCGACGTCACCCTCGACTACATGGGCGCGGTCCCCGAGGACCCGCAACTGCGCAAGGCGGTGCAGATGCAGCAGGCGGTGTTCGAGGCCTTTCCCGGCGCGCGCTCGGCGCTGGCCTTCGCACGCCTCGCCGAGGGGCTGGACCGCTGGCCGCTGCCGGCGGCGCCGAGCGGCCATCTGCAGTTCTTCCTCGAACGCCTGGTGGCGGCCGAAGCACGGTGACGGCATGAGCGCGATGCGCGACCTCGCCCTGTACAGCCGCAGCGCCGAGGAGCCGGTCGAGGCGCGGGTGCTGCGCCACGCCGCGCAGGTGCGGCGCATCGCCTATCACCTGCTGGCACGGCTGCCGGCGAGCGTGCAGGTCGACGACCTGATCCAGGCCGGCATGGTCGGCCTGCTCGAGGCCGCGCGCCGCTACGACGCCGCCCAGGGCGCGAGCTTCGCCACCTTCGCCGAGGCGCGCATCCGCGGCGCGATGCTCGACGAGATCCGCCGCGGCGACTGGGTGCCGCGCTCGGTGCACCGGCAGGCGCGCGCGATCGGCGCGGCGATCCGCGCGATCGAGCGCGACACCGGCCACGAGGCGCAGGATGCCGACATCGCCCGCGCGCTCGGTATGACGCTCGCCGAATACTTCGATGCGCTGGCCGACACCCGCGGCCAGCAACTGCTGTCGCTCGAGGCCGACGACGGCGACGGCGCCGACGCGTTCGCGACGCTGGCGTCGCCCGCCGCCGGGCCCGAGGAGCGCGTGACCCGCGAGGATCTGCTCACCCGCGTCGCCGCCTCGATCGACGCGCTGCCCGAGCGCGAGCGCCTGGTGCTCGCGCTCTACTACGACGAGGGGCTGAACCTGAAGGAGATCGGCGCGGTGCTCGGCGTCAGCGAGTCGCGCGCGTGCCAGCTGCACGCGCAGGCGATCACCCGGCTGCGCGCGCGGGTCGGGGGTTGAGGTGGCGGGCGCGCCGGCCGGGGAGCGGCGATGGACGTGCTGAGCCTCGTCGGCTTCGCGCTGGCGCTGATCGCGGTGGTCGGTGGGCATCTGCTCGAAGGCGGCCACCTCAGCTCGCTGTTCAACCCCTCGGCCTTCACCATCGTCATCGGCGGCACGCTGGCGGCGAGCCTGGTGCAGTCGCCGCTGCCGGAGTTCCGCGCCGCGATGCAGCGGCTGCGCTGGGTGGTGCGCCCACCGTGGGTGCCGCTCGACGCGCTGATCGCCAAGATCGTGCACTGGAGCGTGACGGCACGCCGCGAGGGGCTGCTCGGGCTCGAAGGGCTGATCGAGCACGAGCGCGACCCCTTCGCCGCCAAGGCGCTGCAGATGCTGGTCGACGGCGCTGAGCCCGAGGACATCCGCCACGCGATGGAGATCGAGCTCGGCGCGCGCGAGGACTTCGAGCTGCGCACGGCGCGGCTGTTCGAGAGCATGGGCGGCTACGCGCCGACCATCGGCATCCTCGGGGCCGTACTCGGGCTGATCCAGGTGATGGAGAACCTCGCCGACCCGACCCGCCTCGGCAGCGGCATCGCCGCGGCCTTCGTCGCCACCGTGTACGGCGTCGGGCTCGCCAACCTGGTGCTGATCCCGGTGGCCAACAAGCTCAAGGCGGTGATCCGCCACCAGTCGCAGGCGAGCGAGCTGCTGCTGGAGGGCGTGGTGGCGATCGCCCGCGGCGAGAACCCGCGCAACATCGAGCTGCGCCTGCGCGGCTACCTGCAATCGTGAGCCCCGCCATGCGTCCGCGCCGCCGCCAGTCGCCCGAGCTGTCTCCCCACGAACGCTGGCTGGTGTCGTACGCCGATTTCATCACCCTGCTGTTCGCCTTCTTCGTCGTGATGTACGCGATCTCGTCGGTCAACGCCGGCAAGTACCGCGTGCTGTCGGAAAACCTCACCGCCGCCTTCCGCACCCCCGGGCACAGCGGCGGCAGCTCGCTGCTCGGCGACGGCGGACGCGCGACGCACCTCGATCCGGGGGGGCGCGTCAACCTGATCGCCCCCGAACTGCGCCCGCTGCCGGTGCCGCCGATCAACCCCGAGGTGCGCCCGGTGATCGACCGCCAGTTCGCCCCCGATGCCGAGCGGGTGCCGTCGCAGCTGCCGCCGGCGCAGGCCGTCACCGTGGCGCCACCGCCACCGCCGACCGCGCCGGCGGATCCGCTCGCCCGGGTGGAGCGCGCGCTGCGCGAATCGATGGCCGACCTGATCCACTTCGACCAGGTCAGCGTGCACCGCGAGAAGAACTGGGTGGAGCTCGAGATCAAGGACAACCTGCTGTTCCCGAGCGGCAGCGCCGTGCTCAACCCGCAGGCCACCGAGCCGCTGCGGCGCATCGCCGACGTGGTCCGCGACATTCCCAACCGCGTGCAGGTCGAAGGCTTCACCGACAACCTGCCGATCAGCAACACCGTGTTCCGCTCGAACTGGGAGCTGTCGGCGGGGCGCGCGGCGAGCGTGGTGCGGGTGCTGGCCGACGCCGGCGTGGCACCGCAGCGGCTGGCCGCGATCGGCTACGGCGAGTTCCGCCCGGTCGCCGACAACGCCACCGCCGAGGGGCGCACGCGCAACCGCCGCGTGGTGCTGGTGGTCGTCGCCGAGCCCGATCCGCGCATGGGCGTGCAGGTGGCGCCGCAGACGCAGACCGCCACGCCGGCGGCACCGGCCGGCTGAGCGAACCCGTGGACGCCCTGCCGCTATTTCCGCTCGTGCTCGTCGTGCTGCTCGTCAGCGACGGGCTGCTGGTGCTGCTCGCGCTCTACGTATATCGGCGCCTGCGTGCCGTGCCGCCTCCCGCGGCGCCCGACCCGGCGCCGCAGATCGAGGCTCTGCGCCAGGACATGCGCGGCCTCGCCGCGGCCCTCGGCGTGCTCGGGCAGCGCCTGGCACGGGTCGAGGAACTGCTCGAACGCCAGCAGGAGCGCGGGGCGCAGGCGAGCGGCGGGCGCGGCGACAGCGAGCGGCGCGGCTACGAGATCGCCACGCGCCTCGCCGCGCGCGGCTGCAGCGCGGACGAACTGGTGGAGCTGTGCGGCCTCGGGCGCGGCGAGGCGGAACTGGTGCTGCGGCTGCACGGTCCGCGTGACGAGCGGCAGCATGCCGGGAGCTGAGCCGGCCGCGGCGCTGCCGCGCGGCTGTGGCAGCCTGTTACGCCGGTGGAGCGCTGCGCGCACGCGCGGGTACCATCGCGGCTCCCCCTGCGCATGAGCTCCATGATGTCGATGCTCCGATCCCGTCTGCTGTTCATCGCGACGCTGGCCGCCGCCGCCGCTGCCCAGGCGGAGCCCGCCGCGCCGAGCTGGAAGCAGCTCACGGCCGCCGCGCCGGCACGACAGCTGGAGTGGGCGGCGCGCTATGAACACGGCGAGGGGGTCAAGCGCGACTTCGACCGGGCCATCGAGCTTTACTGCGCGGCGGCGCGGCGCGGCGCGGTGGAAGCGCAGTACCAGCTCGGCTGGCTCTATGCCAACGGCCGCGGCGTCGCCCGCGACGACGCCCTCGCCGCGGCCTGGTTCCGGCTCGCCGCGCAGCAGGGCGACGCGCCGTCGCGGCGCATGCTCGAGCTGCTGCGCGGCGTGCGGGCTCGGCCGGCCGCGTGCGTGGGGCAGGCCGGGGCGACGGCGCTGGTGGCGCGGGCGCTGCCCCGCCTCGACCCCGGCACCAGCCCGGAGCGGCGCCAGGTGGTGGAGTGGGTGTATGCGCTGGCGCCGCAGTACCAGCTCGACCCGGAGCTCGTGCTCGCGGTGATCGCCGCCGAGTCGAACTTCCAGACCCAGGCGAACTCGCCGAAGAACGCGATGGGCCTGATGCAGCTCATCCCCGAGACCGCCGAGCGCTTCGGCGTCGAGGATGCCTTCGATCCGCAGCAGAACCTGCGCGGCGGCATGGCCTACCTGCGCTGGCTGCTCGCGTTCTTCCAGGGCGACGTGCAGCTCGCGCTCGCCGGCTACAACGCCGGCGAGAACGCCGTCGAGCGCTACCGCGGCATCCCGCCCTACCCGGAGACCCAGGCCTACGTCGCCCGCATCACCCAGGCCTACGGCAAGACCACGCATCCGCCGGTGGCGGCCGTCGTCGCGCCGTCCCCGCTGGTCGCCCTCGTCGCCAATCCGGCGCCGCGCTGATTCCCCGTCCGCCCCGGCGGTGTCCGGGGGCCGTGCCTGTCGCCGGCGCGGGCGAGTGACTACACTCTGCCGCCGCCCGCACTCACGCGCCTTCGCGCCAGGTATCGGATCATGTCGCCTCGCCCCGCCGTTTCCGCACCCAGGGCCCAGCCACGCCTGCTGACGTGGCGTCGGCTGGTCGGGGTGTCGCTGGTCCTGGTGGCTGCGTTCTACCTTGCCGACGAAGGGCGCCGGCACCGGCTGCGGATGGCGCTCGAGGACTGGGTCGCCGACCTCCAGGTGCGCTTCGGCATCGGCACCCGCCGCTATCCCGGCGCCGCCGACGTCGAGGTGCTGAAGCCGCCGATGGCCCTGCGCAACGCCGCGCCCGAGGCGCCCGCCCCGACTGCCGCACCGGCGCCGGCCGCAGCCGGGGCGACCCCGGCGGCCGCGCCCGCCAGCGTCACCGTGCTGACGTCACCCGCGCGGGGCCAGCAGGGCAGCGACATCCCGCTGCAGATCGCGTTGCGGGATGCCGCCCGCCCGGAGGCCCTGCTGCTGGTCATCGGCGGCCTGCCGATGGACGCGAGCCTGTCCGCCGGGGAGCGCGACGACAAGGGGCGCTGGCTGCTGCCGGCCGACCGGCTGGAGGGGCTGACCCTGCGCGCGGCGACCAGCGGCTCGATGACCCTGCTGATCCGCACCCGCCCGCGTGGCCCCGGCGCCGATCCGGGCGGCCCCGATGCTGCGCTCGAGGTCGCCGTGCTGCCGCCGCCCCCGCCACCTGCCGCCGCGCCGACAGCCGACCTGGTCGGGGCGCCGCCGGCACCGCCACCACCGCCGCCCGCGCCGGCGGCCGAGACTCGGCCGGCGCCCACCGACCTGCTCGACAACGCCCGCCGCGCCTTCGGGCTCGGCGATGTCGCCGCGGCGCGCTTGTACCTGGAAGCGGCGGCGGCGCAGGGGGATGGCGCCGCGATGCTGGAGCTCGCAGCGAGCTACGACCCGGTGCGCTTGGGCGAGCGCGGCCCCGGCGGGATCGAGCCCGAACCGCTGCGTGCCGCCGAGTGGTATCTGAAGGCGCGCCAGGCCGGGCTCGCCGACGCCGACGCGGGTCTGGCGGCGCTGCGCGACTGGCTGGCACGCCACCCCGACTTCGACACGACGCAGCGCGCGCAGCTCGAAAACCTGCTGAACCGGCCGCGCGAGCACTGACGCGCGGCTGCCGCTTACGGGGGCGTGGTCGCCGGGCGCGGCGCCTCGCCGGCCGGCGCAGCCGGTGCAGCGGGCGGGGTGTCGGGGCGGGGCTCGGTAGCGCCCGGTGCGGCCGCCGGCGCCGCCGTACCGGCGTCGGGCCTGGCTGCGTCGGGCTTGCTCTCGGCCTTGTCGGCCGGCTTCGGCTCCGGCCGCGGCGCCTCGGTGGCAGGTTTCGCCTCCGGCCGGGCGGCTTCGGGGCGTGTTTCCGGTTTTCCTTCCGGCTTGGCGCTCTCGGGGCGCGGCTCCGGCCTGGCTTCGGGTTTCGCCGTTTCCGGCGCGGGTTCGGGCCGCGCTTCGGGCTTGGGCGGTTCCGGGCGCGGTTCCGGCGGCCGGGCCTCGGGCTTGGCGCCCGGGCGCTCGCCGTTCGTCGCCTCGGGTTTGCCCTCGGTCTTGCCCGCTTCCGGGCGCGCTTCGGGCTTCGGTGCCGGGGCTTCGGGCTTCGCCGGTGGCTGCGGCGTGGTGGCTTCGGGGCGCGCCTCGGGCTTGGCGGGCTCGGGTTTCGGCGCCGCCGGCCGCGGCTCGACGTAGGCCTTGACCTTGTCCGGGTTGGCCTTCAGCCAGTTTTCCGCGGCGGCGAGGCGGGTCCAGCCGGGGGCCTGGGCGAGCAGGCTGACCTCGCGCCACTTCGGGTGGCGGCCGGGCTGGCGCAGGGCGTCGAAGCGCTCGAACAGGTGCTCGACGAAGCGCGTCACCCGCTGCGGCGTCGGCGACTTGCGCGTCGGCGCCTGGGTCACCAGCGCCGCGCCCACGGCGAGGGTGGCGATTTCCTCGCCGCTGGCGATCAGGTTGGGGTAGTCGGCCTTGGTGAGCTTGGCGGGCAGGTAGCTCGGCTGCAGCTCGGGCGTGTAGGCCAGCGGCAGGAAGTGCAGGTCGTCCTCGGGGCGCACGCGCTGGAACAGCGCGACGGGCTTGCCGGCGACGTAGGCGAGCCCGCTGATCTCGCCGCTCTTGAGCTTGTCGAGCGCGCTGACCTGGTCGTAGTAGGTGGCTTCCACGCGCAGGCCGAGGCGCTCGAACACGCGCCGGGCGGTCAGCGCGGTGCCGCTGTCGGCGAGGTCGAAGTTCACCTTGAGCCCGGTGAGGTCGCTCAGGCGGTTGACGTGGCCGCGCACGAGCAGGTGGAACTCCTCGTTGTGCAGCTTGGCGATGTACTGGATGCGGCGGTCGAGGTCGGTGAACCCCGGCTCGCCCTTCAGCGCGTCGAGCACGTCGAGCTGCACGAAGGCCACGTCGATGCCGCGCACCGCGGCGAGGTCGCGCAGGTTCTGCACCGAGCCGCGCCCGAGCACCGGCAGCACGCGCACGCTGTCGTCGTCGAGCACCACGGCGAGGTCGGCGGCGAGCCGGGCATAGGTGCCGGCGATGCCGCCGCCGATCACCCCCACCAGCTCGGGCCCGCTGGGCGCGGGCTCGGCGCGGCGTGCGGATTTCGTCGCGGCGAAGCCGGGGTCCCACGCGAGCAGCAGCAGCAGGCTCAGCAGGAGGCTTCGCAGCGGGCGCGACATCAGGGGGATCTCCTCGGGGGCGGTGGGCGCACGGCCGCGGGGTGCGGCGTGTCGCCTGTCGTTGTCAGTCGATGAGCGCCGGCGGGCGTTCGAGCCAGTCGAGCAGCGGCTGCCAGTCGGCGAGGTCGCGCGCCGCGCGGTGCGGCGGCAGGTCGAACAGGGTGGTGCCGGACAGCGCCATCTGCACGTAGAGCTGGGTCTCGCGGATCATCGCCAGCACCGGCAGCTCGAACTGGCGGAAGAAGGTGTCGAGCTGCTGGGTGGAGAGCGCACGGGCATTGACGCGGCTGCCGAGCAGCGCGGGCATGCAGCGCCCCTTGCGCACGCGTTTCATGTCGGCGAGCAGGCCGAGGAAGTCGTCGGCGGCCTCCATGTCGAGCGGCGAGGGGTGCACCGGCACCAGCACGCGGTCGGCCTGGCGCACGACCTCCTTCAGGCGGTCGCCGCGCAGGCCCGCGGGCGCGTCGACCACCGCGAGCTCGATGCCGTCGGCGGCTTCGAGCGTGTCGCTGGCGTGGGCGTCGATGCCGACGATGGTTGGCAGTTCGTGCGGGCGGCGCGCCAGCCAGCGCAGCGTGGAGCGCTGCCGGTCGAGGTCGTAGAGGCCCGTGCGCAGCCCGCGGCGGGCGAAGTAGCCGGCCAGGTTGATCGCCAGCGTGGTCTTGCCCGAACCGCCCTTGGGATTGGCGATGACGATGGTCTGCATGGGGAGTACGCCTCGGGGCCTGGATCGCCGCGCGCCCACGGTCGATCCGCCGTATACGCTCCCGGCATGGCGTCTGGCAAGCGCCGTCCGGCGCAGGTGCTGCCGTGCATGGCGGATTGTGTCCGAGCGGCTACACTCGGCGAGGTTTGCGGCGCCGCCACGCGCCGGTCGCCTCCCCGTCAGCCCCCAGGGACCGCAAGGCAATGGACGACTTAGACGACATCGTTCGGGAGTTTCTCGCTGAGAGTAACGAAAACCTCGACCGTCTCGACAACGAACTGGTGGCGCTGGAGACGGCTCCGGACGATCGCGACACGCTCGCGAGCATCTTTCGCACCATCCACACGATCAAGGGCACCTGCGGCTTCCTGGGATTCGGGCGGCTGGAGAAGGTCGCGCATGCGGGGGAGAACCTGCTGTCGAAGCTGCGCGACGGGGAGATCCGGCTGACCCCCGAGCGCACCACGGC
>NZ_SLWY01000019.1 GCF_004341245.1 Plasticicumulans lactativorans
ACCAGGCTCACCTGCATCTGCGCGCCGAACACGCCGGTCGACACCGGCGCGTGCGCCGCGCGGGCCAGGGCGACCAGATGCGCGAACAGACGCTCGCCCTCGGCCGGTGCGGCGGCCGGCGTGAAACTCGGCCGCGTGCCCTTGCGCGTATCCGCCGGCAGGGTGAACTGGGGCACCAGCAGCAGGCCGCCACCGAGCTCGGCGAGGCTGCGGTTCATCCGCCCGGTGTCATCCGGGAACACGCGGTAGCCGAGCAGGCGCTCGAGCAGGCGCGCCGCCTGTGCCTCGCCGTCGCCCCGCTCGACGCCGACCAGCACCAGCAGCCCGCGGCCGATCTCGCCGCGAACATGGCCGTCGACCTCGACCCGCGCCTGCGTCACCCGCTGCAGCAGCCCGATCACGCGTAGCGATCCGCCAGTTCGTCGGTGGCGCGCACGAGCGCCGCGGCGATGCCGGGTTCGCTCGCCGCATGCCCGGCGTCGGCGACGATCTCCAGCCGCGACCCCGGCCACGCCTTGTGCAGCGCCCAGGCCCCGTCGAGCGGGCAGATCACGTCGTAGCGCCCGTGCACGATCACCCCCGGGATGCCGGCGAGCCGGGGCGCATCGCGCACCAGCTGGTCGGGGGCGAGGAAGCTGTCGTGCATGAAGTAGTGGCATTCGACGCGCGCGAGCGACAGCGCCATGTGCGGATCGGCGAACTGGTCGACGGTGCTCGCGCTCGGCAGCAGCGACAGCGTCGTGCCCTCCCACACCGACCACGCCTTGGCGCAGCGCATGCGTTCGATCTCGTCGTCGCCGGTCAGGCGGGCGTAGTACGCCGCCACCATGTCGCCGCGTTCGGCCTCGGGGATCGGCGCCACGTAGCCTTCCCAGGCATCGGGGAACAGGCGGCTCGCGCCCTCCTGATAGAACCAGCGGATGTCGTGCGGCCGGCACAGGAAGATGCCGCGCAGCACCAGGCCCAGCACGCGCTCGGGGTGCGTCTGGGCGTAGGCGAGCGCCAGCGTCGAGCCCCACGAGCCGCCGAACACCACCCAGCGTTCGATGCCGAGCGCCCGGCGGATCTGCTCGATGTCGGCGACGAGATGCCAGGTGGTGTTGTCGACGAGCTCCGCGTGCGGGGTGCTCTGCCCGGCGCCGCGCTGATCGAACAGCACGATGCGGTAGCGCTCGGGGTCGAAGAAGCGCCGGTGCAGCGGCTGGCACCCGGCACCCGGCCCGCCGTGCAGGAACAGCACCGGCAGGCCGCTCGCGCGACCGCACTCCTCGACGTGGAGGACGTGCCGTGCGTCGACGGCCAGGCGATGGGCGGCGTAGGGCTTGATCTCGGGGTAGAGCGCGGGCATGCGGCCTCCGGTGGCGAAGCAAGTAGGCGCGACGCGATCCACGGCCGGATCGCTCGGGAGTAAGAAATTTCGCACAACAGATTCAGCCTCAGGCGGACACGCGAAGAGGCTTTTTCGCCCCCCCGACGGCTGGTCGCCCCGGGATTATCTGCGACAATACGCGCCATGGGCAGGCAGCCCGCCGGCGAAGGGAAGGACATTCGCCGCACGCACAGGAAGCGCGGACACGGACGTTACGGCCATGAAGGCACGGAGTTCAGGCGCAACGCCTGCTCCGCACGGACAAGGATCCCGATGGACGCGGCCCGTGGCGGGGCCGGAGACACGGAACGTCGCGCCAGGGATCGGGCGCTCCACGGACGGACCTGTGTCGGCCTTGGCGCCAGGACGGCGCGAGATCGGCACGGTGCATCACCTTCTCGACCAAGTCAGGCTGCTTGGCAAGCTGTAGCCGGCGGGGGACGACCCCGCCGGCGCTCTTCCATTGGTGCCCCTGTCAGTCCGCCGCCCCCAGCGCGAGCGCCCGCGTCCGTCCTGGCGTGCGGGTATCGGACGGGGCCGCCGCGTCGAACGTGGGCCACCCGCCGCAGTGCTGGCGGATCAGGCCGACCAGCAGGTCGAGGTGGGCCGGCGTGTCGTTCAGCGCGGGGATGTAACGCAGCGCCTCGCCCCCGGCGTGCACGAACGTGTCGCGGTTCTCGACGGCGATCTCCTCGAGCGTTTCCAGGCAGTCGGCCGAGAAGCCGGGGCAGATCACGTCCGCGCGCCTGACGCCGGCGCGCGCCCATTCGGCGAGCAGCACGCTGGTGTAGGGCTGCAGCCATTCGGCGCGCCCGAACCGCGACTGGAAGGCCACGGCCCAGCGCCCCTCGCCGAGCTGCAGCCGCTCGGCGACGAGGCGCGCGGTCTTGTGGCACTGGCAGAAGTACGGATCGCCGAGTTCGAGGTTGCGCCGCGGCAGCCCGTGGAACGAGAACAGCAGGCGCTCGCCGGCCGCCGCCTCGGCCCAGGCGGTACGCACGCTGGCGGCGAGCGCATCGATGTAGCCGGGTGCGTCGTGGTAGCTGCCGACGGTGCGCAGCTCCGGCACCCAGCGCCAGCGCCGCAGTTCGGCGGCCACGGCATCGAAGGCGCTGGCCGTCGTGCTCGCCGAGTACTGCGGGTAGAGCGGCAGCAGCAGGATGCGCTCGCAGCCGCGCTCGCGCAGCTCCCGCAGCGCCGCGGCGATGGATGGCTCGCCGTAGCGCATGCCCAGGGCCACGTGGACCGGCGCCCGGCAGACGGCGCTCAGGCGCGCCTGCACCCCTGCCGCCTGCCGCCGCGCGATCGCGAGCAGCGGCGAACCGGCCTCGGTCCAGATGCTCACGTACTTGGCCGCCGACTGCGCCGGGCGCACGCGCAGGATCACGCCGTGCAGGATCAGCCACCACAGCGGCCGCGGAATCTCGACCACGCGCGGGTCCCAGAGGAACTCGGCGAGGTAGCGGCGCAGCGCGGCGGCCGTGGGGGCCGCCGGCGTGCCGAGGTTGCAGAGCAGGATGCCGGTCGCGGGCTCGCGACCATGGCGAAAGGGGCGGACGTCCGTCGATGTCATGTGCGCTCCTCGGCGGCAACGGGGGCGTCGAGTATAGAAGGGACACGCCGCAGCGCCGGCGGGTTCACCTTCCGTGCGGCGAGACTGGCCGGCCCGGCGCGACCCTGCTACGGTGCCGCATCCCCGCCCACCCCCGGAGCCGGTCCATGCACGGCGTGTTCCTCGACCGCGGTTCGCTCGATCTCGGCGATCTCGACCTCGCCCCCCTGCTCGACGCCCTGCCCGCCCTGCACTGCCACCCGGCCACCGCCGCCACCGAAACCGCCGCGCGCGTGCGCGCCGCCGAGATCGTCATCAGCAACAAGGTGGTGCTCGATGCCGCGGTGCTCGCCGCCGCGCCCGCGCTGAAGCTGATCTGCGTCGCCGCCACCGGCACCAACAACGTCGACCTCGGTGCCGCGCGGGCGCGCGGCATCACCGTCTGCAACTGCCGCGGCTACGGCACGCCGTCGGTCGCGCAGCACACGCTGACGCTGATGCTCGCGCTCGCGACGCGCCTGCCCGACTACCAGCGCGCGGTGGCCGCAGGCCGCTGGCAGCAGGCCACGCAGTTCTGCCTGCTCGACTTCCCGATCCGCGAACTGGCGGGCAAGACGCTCGGCATCATCGGCCAGGGCGAGCTCGGCGGCGCCGTGGCGCAGCTCGCCGAGGCGCTGGGCATGCGCGTGCTGCGCGCCGCCCGCCCCGGCCAGCCCAGCGCCGGCGGGCGCGTCGCGCTGGCCGAACTGCTGCCGCAGGTGGACGTGCTGTCGCTGCACTGCCCGCTGACCGCCGAAACCCGCAACCTGATCGGCGCAGCCGAACTCGCGCTGATGAAACCCGACGCGCTGCTGATCAACACCGCGCGCGGCGGCCTGGTCGACGAAGCGGCGCTGGCCGCCGCCCTGCGCGCCGGCAGGCTCGGCGGCGCCGCGTTCGACGTGCTCACCGAAGAGCCACCCGTGCACGGCAATCCGCTGCTCGCGCTGGACCTGCCCAACCTCATCGTCACCCCGCACAACGCCTGGGGCAGCCGCGAATCGCGGCAGCGGATGGTCGGCCAGCTCGCCGAAAACATCCGCGCCTTCGTCGCCGGCCGCCCCGTGCGCGTCGTGGCCTGATCCCGAGACCGGAGACCGCGCCCCCCATGGCCCACCCCCTGACGCCCGAGACCCTCGCCGAACTGCGCCTGCTGGCCCTGTTCGACCTCAACTCGCACCAGCGCGGCCTGAAGATCCACAGCCATGCCGCCGCCGAGATCATCGGCGCGGCGGAGCGCCTGTTCGCCAAGGGGCTCACCAGCCAGCACGACGGCGGCTACCTCACCGATCTCGGCTACGAAGCCGCGCGGGCGCTGCGCGACGTGCTCGACATCCTCGACGCCGAGGCCGAACCGCACGGGCACTGAACCGGGGCCCCGCCCGCGACGCCCGCCGATGAGCACGGCCCTGGTCTGGCTGCGCCGCGACCTGCGCCTCGCCGACAACCCCGCGCTCGCCCACGCCTGCGCCCACCACGCACAGGTCGTGCCGGTGTTCATCTGGGCCCCCGACGAGGAGGCGCCGTGGGCCCCCGGCGCCGCCTCGCGCTGGTGGCTGCATCACAGCCTGGCGGCCCTTGCGGACGCGCTGGCCGCGCGCGGCTCGCGCCTGCTGCTGCGCCACGGCCCGACCCTGCAGGCGCTGCTCGCGCTCGCCGCCGAAACCGGCGCCGGGGCCGTCTACTGGAACCGCCTGTACGAACCGGCGATCACCGCGCGCGACAGCGCCGTCAAGGCTGCGCTGCGGGCGACGGGGCTGCGTGCCGAGAGCTTCCAGGCGCACCTGCTGTGGGAGCCGTGGACCCTCGCGAGCGGCGCCGGCGAGCCCTACCGGGTGTTCACGCCGTTCTGGAAGGCCGCCAGCCGCGCGCCCGTCGCCCTCCCCCGGCCCGCCCCGGATGCGCGGCCGGCGCCGGCCGCGTGGCCGGCGAGCGTGCCGCTCGCCACCTTCGGGCTGCTGCCGCGCCTCGGCTGGGATACCGGGCTGCGCGCGGCGTGGACACCCGGCGAGACCGGCGCGCTCGCGCGGCTGGGCGCGTTCACCGACGCCGCCCTCGCCCGCTACCGCGACGAACGCGACCGACCGGGCCGCGCCGGGGTGTCGCGCCTGTCGCCCCACCTGCACTTCGGCGAAGTCTCGCCGCGGCAGGTGTGGCACGCGGTCACCACGGCCTGCGCCGGCGCGCCGCTCGAACACCCCGGCGGCGAGGCCTTCCTGCGCGAGCTGGGCTGGCGCGAGTTCGCTCACCACGTGCTCTTCCACTTCCCGCACACCGCCGAGCAGCCGATGCAGGAACGCTTCGCGCGCTACCCCTGGGCAGCCGACGCCACCGCCGAGCTCGCCGCCTGGCAGCGCGGGCGCACCGGCTACCCGCTGGTCGATGCGGGCATGCGCGAGCTGTGGACGAGCGGCTGGATGCACAACCGCGTGCGCATGCTGGTGGCGAGCTTCCTGGTCAAGAACCTGCGCATCCCCTGGCAGCAGGGTGCGCGCTGGTTCTGGGACACGCTGGTCGACGCCGACCTCGCCGCCAACAGCCTCGGCTGGCAGTGGACCGCCGGCTGCGGCACCGATGCCGCGCCGTACTTCCGCGTGTTCAACCCGCAGCGCCAGGGCGAGCAGTTCGATGCCGACGGCCGCTACGTGCGCCGCTGGGTGCCCGAGCTCGCGGCGCTGCCGGAGCGCTGGCTGCATGCGCCGTGGACACTGCCGACGGACGAGCAGGCGCGCACGCGCTTCGTGCCGGGCCTGAGCTACCCGCGTCCGCTGGTCGACTTCGCCGCCAGCCGCGCCGCCGCGCTCGCCGGCTTCGAGGCGATCAGGGCCGGGGCGGCACCGTGACGCCGGCCTTCACCGCCGGGCTCGCCGCCCTCGCCGCCGACCGCCGCCACGGCGCCACCGAACTCGCGCGCAGCAGCCTCGAACTGCTGGCAGCGCTCGCGACGACGCTGCCGGCGCAGGACGTCGACGCGCTGCGCGCGGCCCTGTGTGCGGCGGCAGCGCAGGTGCGCGCCTGCCGCCCGAGCATGGCGCCGCTTGGCAACCTCACCGACGCCTGGCAGGCCGAGCTCGCCGGGCTGCCGCCGACGCTCGCCGTGGCGCGCCGCGCGGCGGCCGACGCCGCCACCCGCCTGATCACCGCCACGCACGCCGCCACCGCGGCGCTCGCCGGGCACATCGCCACCCTGCTCGGGCGCGACCGCACCGTGCTGACCCACAGCTTCAGCTCGACGGTGCTCGCCGGCCTCGCCCGCCTCGCCGGCCACGGGCTGCAGGTGCGCGTCACCGAAGCGCGTCCGCTCAACGAGGGCTGGACCCTCGCCACCCGCCTCGCCGCGCTCGGCATCCCGGTCAGCGTCTACACCGACGCCCAGGCCGCGCTCGCGCTGGCCGGCGCCGACGCGGTGCTGCTCGGCGCCGACACCCGGCTCGCCGACGGCGGCTGCGTCAACAAGGCGGGCTCGCTGCCGATCGCGCTCGCGGCGCGCGCGGCGCGCGCGGCGGGCGTACCGGTGTACGTGGCCTGCGAGCAGGTCAAGCGCAGCCCGGCGCGCGCGGCGACCGTCGCGCTGGAACGCATGGAGGTGGCGGAACTGGGCTACCCGGAGGTGCCGGGGGTGACGCTGTGCAACACCTACTTCGAGGTGGTGCCGGGCGCGCTGGTGAGCGCCTGGGTGAGCGAGGACGGCGTCACTGCGGCGGGCTGAGGGGCGCCGCGGCGCCGGCGAGCACGGTCTCGATGCGCGCCAGCAGGCGCTCGAGCGCACCGCGGTTCGCCGCCACCGCGGCACGCCCGCGCGCCCCGGCGGCGCGCGCGGCGGCCGGATCGGCGAGCCAGTCGGCGGCGCGCGCGGCGAGCCCGGCGGCGTCGGCGACCCGCTGCGCCGCGTCGGCGTCGAGCAGCAGGCGCTCGGCCTCGGCGAAGTTGAACATGTGCGGCCCGAACAGCACCGGCAGCCCGAGCGCGGCCGGTTCGAGCACGTTGTGGCCGCCGACCGCGGCGAAGCTGCCGCCGACCCAGGCGAGGTCGGCCGCCGCGTACAGCAGCAGCAGTTCGCCGAGCGTGTCGCCGAGGTAGACCTCGGCGCCGGCCGCCGGCGCGTCACGGCTGCGCCGCAGCACGCGCAGCCCGCGCCGGCGCACGAGTTCAGCGACGCCGTCGAAGCGCTCGGGGTGGCGCGGCACCAGGATCAGCAGCAGCTCCGCAAAGCGGCCGCGCAGCATCGCCGCCGCGTCGAGCACCGCCTCGTCCTCGCCGGCGTGGGTGCTCGCGGCGATCAGCACCGGGCGCTGCCCGGCGCCGAGGGCGGCCCGCAGCGCCGCGCCCGCCGCACTGACCCCTTCAGGCAGGCTGAGGTCGTACTTGAGGTTGCCGAGCACCTCGACGCGCGGCGCGCCGAGGGTGCGGAAGCGTTCGGCGTCGGCGTCGGCCTGCGCGGCGATCAGCGTGGTGTCGGCGAGCGTGGCCGCGGTCAGGCGCGGCACGCGCGCGTAACCGCGTGCCGAGCGCGCCGACAGCCGCGCGTTGGCGACCAGCACCGGCACGCCGCGCGCCGCGCAGGCCGCGAACAGGTTCGGCCACAGCTCGGTTTCCATGATCAGCGCGATCCGCGGCCGCGTGCGCGCGAGGAAGCGCGCGACCGCCCCGGGCAGGTCATAGGGCATGTAGACGTGATGGACGCGCTCGGCGAAGGTGTCGCGCACCTGGGCCGAGCCGGTCGGCGTCGTCGTGGTGATCAGCACGGGCACGTCGGGATGGCGGGCCTGCAGCGCGCGCACCAGCGGCACGGCCGCACGCACCTCGCCGAGCGATACCGCGTGCAGCCACAGGCAGCCCGCGGCGGGCAGCGCATCGATGCAGCCGAAGCGTTCACCGATGCGGGCGCGGTAGGCCGGATTGGCGCGCCCGCGCCACCACAGCCGGGCGAGCGCGAACGGCGTCAGCAGGGTGAGCAGCAGGCTGTAGGCGCGGCGCGGCCGGCCGGCCGGCCGCTTCAGAGCCATTCGCGGCCGTCTTGGTCCCATGGGTCGTCGGCGACGTCGGGCCGCGGCCAGTCGTCGAGCAGTTCGAGGCTGCCCGGCTCGGGGCGCACGCCGCCGCTACCCAGCATGTCCATGACCTGATCCACCAGCAGCGGGATGGTGCTGAGGCTCGCCGGCCACGCCGTGATGGCATCGCCCATCTCGCGCACCACCGGCAACACCGCCACCCCGGCACGCTGACGCGCCGCGGCGCGATCGACGCGCACCGTCGAGAACTGGGCCTCGCGCAGGTCGACCCACGGCAGTTGCTCGGCGAGCTCCTTGCGGCAGGCCGCGATCTGCTGCGCCGGCTCGAACTGCGAGCCGACGTCGGCGAGCGCACCACCGACGTACCAGACCGCGCGCCCCTCGTTGTCGCGGTGCGAAGTGAGGTTGAAGCGGCGCTGGCCGTCGCGGTCGATGGCGTTGACGTACAGGTCGTCGGGCAGGTGGGCGCCGCGCACCATGACCATGTGCTGGCGCCAGACGTGCAGCGGCACGCAGCCGAGCACGGTGACGCCGATGCCGGCCGTGAACACGATCTTGCGTGCCTTGATCACCACCGGCTCACGCCCGTCGGCGCGCAGGTTGAACGCGCCGTCGCGCGCCTTCACCGCCGGGCCGCGGTTCTGGAACACGTAGGGCATCACCGGTGCCGCGAGCGCCGCCACCACCGAGCGGTTGTCGACCACCAGCCCCTCGATCAGCCGCAACTCGCCGCGAAACCCCTCGTGGCGCAGCGAAGCCGGCAGCTCCGTCGTTTCGCCCACCGGCGTGCCGGTGGCCTCGCGCACGCTGCTCTTGCGGCGGAACAGCTTGCCGATGCCGAAGCCTCCCGGCTTCTTGCTGTCGAGCGTCCAGCTGTAGGTGCGTTCGGCGAGGGTGGCCGCCTGCGAGAGATCGACGTCGTCGACGGCGCCGGCGAGGTGACGGCGCCAGCGCTCCGGCATCTGCGCCAGGAGCTTCAGCCCGGGGTCGTTGGGGCTGATCGGACCGATCACCGGTTGCCCGAGGATGAAGCCCTGGCCGTGGACGGTCTGTCCGGAGCCCAGCTGGCTGCCCTCGATGAGGATCGCGTTGTAACCCTCGCGGCGCGCACGGTTGAGCAGCCACAGGCCGGAAACACCACCACCGATGATCAGCAAGTCGACATTCAGGGTTGGGGTCATGAGGATGTCTGCCACCGTGCCGGTACCCGCAGGTACCGCGATCCGTTGCGGGGAAATGCAGGGCGAACGGGGCGCCAGGTCCATGTTCGCGGCGGGCGATGATACCACGCCCCTCCACGCTCCCCGCCGCCGACGGCGCCTTGGCTGTAAAGGAGTGTGACACCTTGAGCGGCGGCCGCCGTGCACTGCCATGACACGTCCGCGCGCGGACCGCTACCATTCAACGTTCCCCTGCCGAAGCCGAAGCCGCCGCTGATGACCAGCCGAGAGCTGTACCTGCGCCTGTTGCACTATGTGAAGCCGCACAGGCGGATGTTCGCGCTCTCGCTCGTCGGCACCGTCGTGCTCGCGCTGACCGAGCCGGCGATCGCGGCGCTGCTCAAGCCGCTGCTCGACGGCAGCTTCGTCGCGCGCGACCCGGAGGCGATCCGCGACGTGCCGCTGCTGCTGATCGGGCTGTTCCTGATCCGCAGCGTGGCCGACTTCACCGGCGCGGTGTCGATGAAGTGGGTGGCCACGCGCACCGTGACCGACCTGCGCTGCGCGATGCTCGCCCGCCTGCTGCAGCTGCCGACCCGCTACTACGACCGCCACCCCTCGGCGACGCTGCTCTCGAAGATCACCTACGACGTCACCCAGGTGATGACCGCGTGCACCGACGCGCTGGTCACGCTGGTCAAGGACGGCGTATCGGTCCTCGGCCTGCTCGCCTGGATGTTCTACCTGAACTGGAAGCTGTCGCTGCTGACGCTCGCCATCGCCCCGCTGATCGCGCTGGTGATGCGCCTGTCGTCGCGACGCCTGCGCCAGCTGAGCCGGCGCCTGCAGGGCGAGATGGGCGAGCTCAACCGCGTCGTCGAGGAGGTCCTCACCGGGCACAAGGTGGTGAAGATCTTCGGCGGCCAGGATTACGAACGCGCGCGCTTCTTCCGCACCGCCAACTGGGTGCGCCGCCTGCAGATGAAGCTCGCCACCTCGGTGGAGTCGAGCGTGCCCGGCATCCAGCTGCTCGGCGTGCTCGCGCTGACCGCGGTGATCTACCTCGCCTCGCTCGAATCGGCGCAGGGCAACATCACCGTCGGCGGCTTCGTCTCGCTGTTCGGCGCGATGGCGATGATGTTCGCGCCGATCAAGCGCCTGACCCGCGTCAACGACCAGCTCCAGCGCGGCCTCGCCGCCGCCGAGAGCATCTTCGCGCTGCTCGACGCCACCCCCGAGCCCGACACCGGCACGCGCGCACTCGGCCGCGCCCGCGGCGAGGTCCGCTTCGAGGACGTGCACTTCAGCTACGCCAGCGGCGCGGCGCAGGTGCTCGCCGGCATCGACCTCGACGTGCGCGCCGGCGAGACCGTCGCCCTGGTCGGCGCCTCGGGCAGCGGCAAGACCACGCTGATGGCGCTGCTGCCGCGGCTCTACGAGCCGAGCGCCGGGCGCATCCGCATCGACGGCATCGACATCGCCGAACTCACGCTGGCGTCGCTGCGCGCCAACATCGCCTATGTCAGCCAGG
The DNA here is from genome assembly GCF_004341245.1 of Plasticicumulans lactativorans. GTDB lineage: Bacteria > Pseudomonadota > Gammaproteobacteria > Competibacterales > Competibacteraceae > Plasticicumulans_A > Plasticicumulans_A lactativorans. The sequence goes on from NZ_SLWY01000019.1 coordinate 10,664, forward strand.
ACATCGTGCTGTTCAACGACAGCGTCGCCGCCAACATCGCCTACGGCAGCGCCACCCCGCCCGCGCGCGCCGCGATCGAGGCCGCCGCCGCCGCGGCGCACGCCATGGAGTTCATCCGCGAGATGCCGGACGGGCTCGACACCGTGATCGGCGAGCGCGGCACTCGGCTTTCGGGCGGCCAGCGCCAGCGCATCGCCATCGCCCGCGCGCTGCTGAAGAACGCACCGATCCTGATCCTCGACGAAGCCACCTCGGCGCTCGACACCCACAGCGAGCGCCAGGTGCAGCAGGCGCTGGAGCGGCTGCGCGAAGGCCGCACCGCCTTCATCATCGCCCACCGCCTGTCGACCATCGAGAACGCCGACCGCATCGTGGTGATGCAGAAGGGCGCCATCGTCGAGATCGGCACGCACGCCGAACTGCTCGCGCGCGACGGCGTCTACGCGGGCCTGCACCGCCTGCAGGAGACGGTGCCCAGCGGGCCGTGAGGACGCCGGCCGCGCCATCGAAACATGACGCCGCGGCCGCGGCTTGCCCGTAGAATTCCCCGGCCCTGCCACGTCCGGGATCCCGCATGTCGCCGTCCCCACCCGTCAACCCCTGCCCGCGCCACCCGGCCCTGCTCGCGCTCAGCCTGAGCGGCGTGCTGCTGGCCACCGCGGGGGGTGCGACCTACACGCAGCTGGTGCGCGACTCCCCGTTCACACACGACTGCGAACGCAGAGCCCTGAGCGCCGGCGAGCGCCGCGGTTTCGCCGTCACCGCCGTGGTGGCCGGCCTCGGCATGCTCGTGATGGCCGGGGCGATCGCGCAGCTGGGCCGCGCCGCGCGCCGCCGCACCCGCCGCCTCGAGGCGCTGCGCGATGCGCTCGCGCACGCCGAGGAGCGCTGGCGCTTCGCGCTGCAGGGCGCCGACGACGGCGTCTGGGACTGGCACGTGCAGACCGGCGAGGAGTACCACTCCGAACGCTGGCGCGCGATGCTCGGCTATGCCGAAGGCGAGATCGCCGATCTCGCGGTGGAATGGGAGCAGCGCATCCACCCCGACGACCGCGAGCAGGTGCTGGCCGACCTGCACGCGCACCTGGCCGGGCGCGTGCCCGCCTACCGCAGCGAGCATCGCGTGCGCTGCCGCGACGGCGCCTACAAGTGGATCCTCGACCGCGGCGTGGTGATCGACCGTGACGCCGAGGGCCGCCCGCTGCGCATGGTCGGCACCCACGTCGACATCTCCGCCGCGCGCGAACTGCAGCAGCGACTGCACGCGCAGGCCGAGGAGCTGCGCGCCGCCAACGCCCGGCTCGCCGAGGGCGAACGGCGCCTCCACGAGATCGCCAATACCGACGCCCTCACCGGCGTGCTCAACCGCCGTGCGCTGCTCGAGCGCGCCCGCAGTGAGGTCGAGCGCGCCCGCCGCTACCACCACCCGCTCGCGGCGCTGGTGCTCGACCTCGACCACTTCAAGCGCATCAACGACACCCACGGCCATGCCGCCGGCGACGCGGTGCTGCGCGCCGTGGTGGGCGCCTGCACCGCGGCGCTACGCACGCCCGACGTGTTCGGGCGTACCGGCGGCGAGGAATTCGTCGCCCTGCTGCCCGAAACCGACACCGCCGCGGCGATCGAGGTCGCCGAGCGCCTGCGCGTGCAGGTGCGCGCGCTCGCCATCGAGATCGAGCCCGGCGTGCACGCCGGCACCACGATGAGCATCGGCGTGGCGATGCTCGAAACCACCGACACCGACGTCGACCGCCTGCTCGCCCGCGCCGACCGCGCGCTCTACCGGGTGAAGCACGGCGGGCGCGACGCCGTCGCCCTGTACACCGATGCCGCCGAAGACCCGTCGTGAACGCGGCCCGGCGCTGCCGCCGCGGCCGCTCGTGCCCCGCGGCGCCGGTGCCCCCCACCTGGAGACCGTCGCCTTGAAAGCCGTCACCGGCGCCTTGCTGGCCGCCCTCGTACTGGGGCCCGCCCACGCCCAGAGCCTCGACGAACTGCTGGTCGAGGAGCTGGGGCGCGCCGACAACGGGCGCATCCTGCTGACGATGGCCTCCCTCGACTGGCAGCAGAACAGCGGCGTGCCGGTCGAGCCCGAGGTGGCGGCGCTGCGGCAGAGCTTTCGCGCGAGCGCGCCGCGACGCTGCGAAAGCCTGCTGAAGCTGATGAAGTTCGACTACCGCGCCAGCCGCTCGCCGCAGGACCAGCGCCTGCTCGACAGCGCGCGCCGCTACCTCGGCCCGCTGCAGGCGCGCGGACTCACCACCGCCACGCTGGAGAACCCCCTCACCGGCATGCTCGCCTGGGGCCTGCTGCGCGACGAGCCGCCGCTGTGCGCCTGCCTGCTGCCGGCCGACGCCGGCGGCGTGCTCGACTGGTGCGCACGCTTCCAGCTGCGCCCCGACGGCAACTGGCCGTACTGAGCACCGGCCCGGCGGCCGGCACTCACGTCCGGTCCGCCACCGTACCCCCCCACACCCTCAGTGGTGGCGGTGCGGCGTCGGCTTGGCGTCGGCCTTCTCGACCTCGACCTGGACGTCGACCTCGCCGGCGCGCTCGAAGCGCAGGCGCAGCGGGAAGGTGCTGCCGGCGGCGAGCGGCTGCTTCAGACCGAGCAGCATCACGTGCAGGCCGCCGGGCGCGAACGCGACCTCGCTCTTCGCCGGCAGCGCGACGCCGCCGGCGACCTCGCGCATCTTCATCACCTCGCCCTCGTGGATGTGCTCGTGCAGCTCGATGCGCTCGGCGACCTCGCCGCTCGCGCCGAGCAGCCGGTCGGCCTCGGCGCCCTCGTTCTCCAGCGTGAAGTAGACGGCGCCGTTGGGGGCGCCGGGGGCGGTGGCCCGCGCCCAGGGGTGGTCGACGGTCAGCGCGTCGGCCTTGACCTCGTGCGCGCCGGCGCTGCCGGCGCCGGCGAGGCCGAGCACGAGGGCGGCGAACAGGATCTTGCGGAAGCGTTGCATGGGGGTAGGTCCTCTCGGGATGGTTGCGGAACGGGGTCCGCGGGATGGCACGGGCGCCGCCGGCGACGGCGCCTCAATCGGCTGCGGCCGGTGCGACCGCGAACTCGAAGTCGAAGACGCGGCGCTCGAAGTCCGACACCGGCAGCCGCACGCGCAGCCGCCAGGCGCCGGACGCGGGCAGGTCGAGGTCGGCAAGCACGAAACGCCCGCGCTCCGCCACGAGGCGGTAGCGCAGGCCGACGAAGCCGCCGGCGGGGCCGTCGAGCTGCAGCAGCAGCTCGGGCGGCGTACTGCCGTCGGCGCGCGCGGCCTGCAGTTCCAGGCGGTTCACCGCGCCGGCGCGGCACGGCGTGCAGCGCAGTTCGACGCGATGGCCGTCGACACTCAGCACCTGCGCCGGCGCTGCTGGTGCCTGGCTGCGCGGCGGCGACAGGTGGCCGAGCGCGACCGCCGCCAGCACGATGCCGGCGGCGAGCGCGCATTCGGCACCGATGCTGCGGGCGAGCACGGCAGCGGCGCCGCGCGTGCCCGCGGCCAGCGCCGGCGTCAGCACCTGCCGGTTGCGCACGGCGAGCGCGAGCAGGCCGGCGACCAGCACGAGCTTGGCGAGCAGCACGCGGCCGTAGGGGGTGTCGACGAAGGCGGCCGGCGTGCGCAGCTGCACGGCGGCGAGCACCCCGCCGCTCGCGAGCAGCACGGCGACCGCCGGCACCGCGAGCGCGGAGAAGCGCCGCAGCATCGCCACCGCGTCCGCGCCGAGGCCGGCGCGCAGCGGCAGCAGCGCACCGATCCAGAACCCCGCCGCCAGCGCGTGCGCGGCGAGCAGCGGACGCGTCAGCCCGCTCGGCCCGGCACCCGCCGCGTGCCCGGTGAGACCGGCGGCGAGCAGCGCCAGCGCCGCACACGCCCCGGCGACGCGGCGCCGGCGCGCGGCGCACGCCACGGCGAGCGCGAACGCCGGCCCGGCGAGCAACGCCTGGTCGAGCAGCGTGCTGCCGGCACCGACGCGCCATGGCGCCGCCGTCCACAGCGCCGCCGGCGTGGCGGCGCTGAGCAGCGCACCGCGCACGCCGAGCGCGGCGAGCATCGCCGGCCACCACAGGGCGTGGGCGAGGCGCGCGAGGCGCAGGGCGGCCGCCGTCGCCGGGGTGCCGGCCGGCACCCCGGCGAGGAACAGGCAGGCGCCCGCGCCGAGCAGCACCGCCGCGGTCTGCAGGTAGCGCAGCAGCAGGCTCGGACCGCGCCAGTCGAACCCCTCCGTCGGCGCCGCCGGCAGCGGGCCGACGCCGGCCACGCCGACCCCGAAGGCGACGCTGCCGGCGACCGGGTGCGCGTCGGCCGAGGCTACGCAGTAGGCGAGCCGGTAACGCCCGTCCGCCAGCGGCGGCACCGGGCGTGCGCCGACACGCTCGCCGCCGTGGACCTCGGTGAGCGGATGCTCGCTGCCCTGGGCATCGAACAGCGCGAGCGTCACCACCACGACCGGCTCGTTGAAGCGCAGCCACAACTGCGCCGGCGCCTTCGCCAGCGTCGCGCCGTCGGCCGGCCCGGCCTCGAGCAGCACGGCGTGGCCCCAGGCCGGCAGCGTGCCCAGCCACAGCAGGCAGATGAGCAGACGCACGGCGGCGCGGCCGCGTCAGTGCCCGGCCTTGGGACCGAGCCTGAGCGCCGGCGCCGGCTCCTCCAGATCATCGGCGCTGCGGCCGGCGGCGGGGATCTCGATCCAGCGGTGCGCGCCCTTCTCGCACGCCTGCACCACCGGGAAGTACAGCGTCGCGCCGGGGCGGTCGGGCAGCTTCACGCGGGCGACGAACTCGTCGTAGTGCGCATCGGGCAGGCGGCCGCTCCACACGACCTCCCTGACGCCTTCGCTGGCGGTGCGGCCGTGGCCGAGATCGACCGGCTGCGGGTAGGGGGCGATCACGGTGTCGAGCGTCCAGCCCGGCTTGGGCATCGGCTTGACCGCGACGACGCCGTCGGGGATCTGCAGGCGCAGCGTCAGCGTGGGGCTGCCGTCGCAGCCGTGGCCGACGCGGATCACGGCCTTGTAGTAGCTGTCGGCCGGTGCTTCCCGGGTTTCCAGCGTGGCGTGGGCGAAGGCCGTGGACGTGGCGGTGGCCGCGAGGATGGCGGCGAGGACGGGAAGGGACTTCATCGGGACATCTCCTGCAGTCGATACCGCCCGCGCGCCGCAGCGGGGCGCGGGCAGGTGTCGCCGCCCCTTGCGGACGGCGACCCGGCATGCCGGCGCCGCGGCCGGGTGGCACGGCCGCGCCGGCGCCCGACGGACGGGCGGCGGCGGCCGGTGCGCCCGGGCGGGCGACGGCAACGACGTCAGGCGGAGCGGGGCGGGGCGCGCGCCGGCGGCGGGGCGGGGCGCGCGACGGTCGGTGCGGTGGTCGCGACGGGTGCCTGGTGGGCGTCGCGGCCGGCGGCCGGCGTCAGGGCCGGCGCTGCCGCGGCCGGCACGAAGGGGGTGTGGGCGAGCTTGCAGAACGGGCAGTGGCCGGCCGCCGGCAGATCGGTCGCCGGGGCCGGTTTGCCGACGGCGACCAGCAGCGGCGCGCCCGGCGACAGCGAGCACAGCGTCACCGCCAGCACCGGCGGCGCGGCGAGCGCCGGCAGCAGCGCAGGCACCAGCACGCGCAGCAGGAGGCCGACGGCGGCGATCCAGGCGACGAGGCGGGGCGGACGTTGCGGGCGGCGGGTCATCCGGGACGCGGCGGTGGCGGGAGCGGCGCGCACGCTAACCCGCGCCGCCGCCGGCCGGCAAGCCGCCCGTGCGACCGGGGCCGTCGACGCCGGGCGCGGCAGCGACGGCGGCACTCGGCTATAAGTGCTCGGCCGGCCCGCGGGGCCGGCGCGAACAGGCAGCGACGAGGGGCGTTTCCATGCGGATCAGGTTGGGGGGTTGGCTGTGCGGGCTGGTGGCGCTGTTCGGCGCGCTCGCGCTCGGCACGACGGCATCGGCACAACAGTCGGTGCAGGCGCGGGTGATGAACGACAACGCCGTGGGCGTGGTGTCGGGCGGGGTGAACGGGACCTACGTGCGCATCGCCGCCGACCTCGCCACGGTGCTCGACGGCAAGGACCTGCGGGTGCTGCCGATCCTCGGCAAGGGCTCGATCCAGAACATGCAGGACCTGCTCTACCTGCGCGGGGTGGACGCCGCCATCGTGCAGTCCGACGCGCTCGAGTACCTGCGCCGGCAGCCCGGCATGGGCAACCTGCCGCAGCGCGTGCACTACATCGCCAAGCTCTACAACGAGGAGTTCCACCTGCTCGCCCGCGCCGACACCGCGAACGTCGAGGCGCTGCGCGGGCGCAAGGTGAACGTCGACGTCGAAGGCAGCGGCACCTCGATGACCGCGAGCGTGGTGTTCGACGCGCTGGGCGTGAACGTGGAAACCACGCACTTCGACCAGAGCACCGCGGTGGAGAAGCTCAAGGCCGGCGAGATCGACGCGCTCGCCTACGTCGCCGGCAAGCCGGCGACGCTGTTCCAGAAGCTCGCCGGCAGCGAACTGCACCTGGTGCCGCTGCCGCTGAACCCGAAACTGCTCGCGACCTACCTGCCGTCGCGCTTCACCAGGGCGGACTACCCGAACCTGATCCGCGAGGGCGAGGAGGTGCCGACGCTCGCCGTCAGCGCGGTGCTGGCCGCCTACAACTGGCCGGCGGCGTCGCAGCGCCAGCAGCGCCTGGAGCGCTTCGTCGGCCGCTTCTTCGACGCCTTCGACGACTTCCTGAAGCCCGGCCGGCATCCGAAGTGGCAGGAGGTCAGCCTGTCGGCACAGGTGCCGGGCTGGACCCGTGCGCGCTCCGCGCAGCGCTGGCTCGACGCCCGCGGCGCCAGCGACGCGCCGCGCTAAAGCGCGCCCCGACCCCGCCGCCCGGCGCGGCGGCGCTCAGGGACGGGTGAGCTCCTCGATCGCCTGCGCCTGCTCGGGGGCGAGGCCGAGCGCCGAGTGCCCCCACTGGCGCAGCGCGCTGAGCCGCTCCGCGGCCTCCCCCACCCCGGCTTCGAGGGCGCGCCGATACCAGCGCGCGGCCTGCGCGGCGTCGCCGCGCACCCCGGGCAGCGCACGCTGCGCCAGCACCAGCGGGTCGTAGCTCATGCCGAGCGCGAGCGCGGCGCGCGCATCACCGGCATCGAGCGCCGCCTGGTAGTACAGGCGCGCCCCGCCGGGATCGGCCTCGGCCCACAGGCGGTTGCCCAGATCGAGCATCTGCTGTGCGAGCGCGGCATCGGCTGCAGCCGGCGCCGGGGTGCCCGCGGCCGCTGCCGGGGCGGCGCTCGGCCGCAGCGGCGCTGCAGCGGCGGCGGCCGGCGGCGCGGCGGGGGCCCGCTCGGCGACCGGCGCCGCCTCGTGCGGCGCGGCAGGCGCCGTGGTGGGCAGCGCCGCCGCCGGACCGGGCCCGGGACTCGCCGGCGGTCTGACCGCGGGCGTCGCGCTCGGCGTCGCGCTCGGCGTCGCGCTCGGCGTCGCGCTCGGCGTCGCGGGCGGGGCCGCCGCGGCGGGCGACGTTTCCGCCGCTGGCGCCGGCGTCGCCGGCGGCAGGGCCGGCAGGGGCGGCAGCGCCGGACGCTCGCTCCCCGCGGGTACTGCGGCGGCCGGCAGCACCGCCGGCGCCGTAACGCCCGCGGCCGGCGCCGGCACCGCGGCACTGCCGGGCGCCGGGGCGGCGGGTGCCGGCGCCGCGGCGCCCGGCGGCTTCAGGAACGGCAGCGGTGGCGGCACGGCCCCGGTCTGCGGCGGCGTGGCGGGTGCCGGCTGCGCCTTCAGGAACGGCAGCGGCGCCGGCGCCCCCCCGCCGCCGCCGGGTGGCGCAGCGGCGACACCCGGCGCGGCAGCCCCGGGCATGCTCGGCAGCACCAGCCCCGGCCCGGTGCGGGCCGGGGCGGCGACCGGCTGGGTGCCGGTCAGCCGCTGCCAGGCATCGCGCAGCGGTGCGCGGTACCAGACCGCGAGCAGCCCGCCGATCGCCACCGCGCCGACCACGTACACCAGCCACGCCGGCCGGCGCCGCGGCTCGGGCGCGGGACCGTCGAGCGCGAGGCCGGGATCGTTGGCGGCGATCAGCGCCGCCTGCACCTCGTCGGGCACCACTTCGAGCACGGCATCGTGGCGGCTGTCGAGGTGCTCCGCCCTGCCCGCTGCGGCGTCCGGCGCGCCGCGGGCGGCGTCATCGGCGTCGAGCACCCAGGGGTCGAGCCCCGAGCGGCGCAGCACGCGGGCGGGCTCGCGCTCCGCCGGCACGACGGCGTGTTCGGGCTTGGGGAGGATGTCCCAGCTGGTTGCGCGCGGCGCTGGTTCGGGTGCGACCTCGCGGCGCGACGCGGCGGCGGGCGGCGACACCGGCGGCACCGGCGGCGGTGCGGGCCAGTCCCAGCGCGACGGATGCCCGGCGGCGGCCGTCGCCGGCACGACCGGCGACGGCCCCGCCAGCCCGGCCCGCAGCAGCTGGTCGCCACCGAACACCGGGCTGGTCATGCCTTCGGCGGCGGCGTCGACGTGGGTGACCTCGCAGGCCGGGGCGCCGTCGATCCGCGCCAGCCACTGCGCACGCTCCCACAGGCCGCGCAGCGCCCCGGGCACGCCGCCGGCGTGCAGCAGCAGGCGCTCGACCACGGCGTCGCTCGCCGCCGCCGCCGCGGTGAGGCCGCGCACGAAGTCGGCGGCGGCCAGCAGCGACAGCGGCTGCAGCGCCACCTGCGCGCTGCCCGGCGCCGCCAGGCGCTCGCGCAGCGGCCCCTCGGCGACCGCCGGGAAGCCGGCGAGCAGCAGTCCGACATGGGCACCCTCGCCATCGAGGCACAGCGCACAGAGCTCGGCGAGCACGCCGGGTTCGCACAGGTGGGCCTCGTCGAGCGCGATCCACAGCGGCCGGCCGCGGGCGGCACAGACCTGCGCGCAGGTGTGCAGCGCGGCGCGGCGCGCCGCCGGCGACACCGTCGGCGGCACCGCGTGCAGGCGTTCGAGCAGGTAGTCGAGCAGTTCGTCGAGCGTCAGGCGCGCGTCGTAGGCGACGATCCATTCGAGCCGGGCGCCGCTCGCCTCGATCACGCGGCGCATCACCAGGCCCTTGCCGGTACCGGCGACGCCGGTGAGCACGAGCAGGGCCGGCCCGGCGTCGACCGCCTCCAGCAGCCGGGCGATGGCCTGCTGCTGGCCGGCCAGCGGAACCGCCGTGGCGATCGGCCGCGGCAGGGGCTCGGCACCCGGCGCTGTCAGTGTCATCGCAAATCCCCTTCTTGCAACGCAACAAACGCGAGGGCGCGAGTGTACGCAGCCCGGCGCGCGGTCGCCATGCGCGCGGTCGCGCCGCAGCGCCGCCTCAGCCGGCGGCGTCCGGCACCAGCACCAGCTTGCCGATGTGGGCGCTCGATTCCATGCGCGCGTGTGCCGCCGCCGCCTCGGCGAGCGGGTAGATGCCGTCGAGCAGCGGTCGGACCCGGCCGCTCGCGACCAGCGGCCACACCCGCGCGCGCAGTTCGGCGGCGATCGCGGCCTTTTCGGCGACGCTGCGCCCACGCAGCGTCGAGCCGGTGAGGGTCAGGCGCTTCTGCATGATCGGGCGCAGGTCGAGCGCGACCCGCGGGCCGCGCAGGAAGGCGATCTGCACCAGGCGGCCGTCGACGGCGAGCGCGTCGAGATTGCGCGCGGTGTAGTCGCCGCCGACCATGTCGAGGATCACGTCGACGCCGGCGCCGCCGGTGCACGCCCGGGCGACCTCGACGAAGTCCTCGCTGCGGTAGTCGATCGCCCGCGCCGCCCCCAGGCGCACGCAGGCCGCGACCTTGTCGGGCCCGCCGGCGGTGGCGAGCACGCGCGCGCCGAGCGCGCTGGCGAGCTGGATCGCCAGCGTGCCGATGCCGCTCGTCCCGCCGTGCACCAGCAGCGTCTCGCCGGGGGCGAGGTGGCCGCGCTGGAACACGTTGGTCCACACCGTGAACGCGGTCTCCGGCAGCGCCGCCGCCTCGGCCGCGCTGAGGCCGTCGGGCCAGGGCAGGCACTGCCCGGCCGGGGCGCTCGCGTAACCGGCGTAGCCGCCGCCGGCGAGCAGTGCGCAGACGCGCGCGCCGGGCGCCCAGCCGCCGGCATCGGGGCCGAGGGCGACGATCTCGCCGGCCACCTCCAGCCCCGGCAGCTCCGAGGCGCCGGGCGGCGGCGGGTACAGCCCCTGCCGCTGCAGGCAGTCGGGGCGGTTGACGCCGGCGGCGGCGACGCGGATCAGCACCTCGCCCGGGCCGGGCACCGGCAGCGGGCGCGTGGTGAGGCGCAGCACCTCGGGGCCGCCGGGTTCGCGGATCTCGACGGCCGGCATCGTGGCGGGCAGGAGGGTCATCGGCAAGGCTCCTCGGTGGGGGCCGGCGGTCTGGGCGCCGGCACGGTGGCCACAAGCGTGTCACGCGGATTTTGCGATACGCTCTGCAACGATTTCCGCACGCCGGCCCACGGTGGGCCGGGCGGCCGCCTCCCCCATCCGCAAGGAGAGCGCCATGGACAAACGACGCATCCTCTTCGTCGACGACGAGCCCGGCGTGCTCGCCGAACTGGAACAGACGCTGGCCGGCATGCGCGAGCGCTGGGACATGGAGTTCATCACCGATCCGCTGCGCGCGCTGGCGCGGCTCGACGCCGATCCGTTCGACGTGGTGATCTCGGACTCGCGCATGCCCGGCATGAACGGCGGGCAGTTCCTCGGCGAGGTGATGCTGCGCCACCCGCGCGCGGTGCGCATCATCCTGTCGCGGCCGATGGACCGCGACGACGCGCTGGAGGCGCTGAACGCCTCGCACCAGTTCCTCGCCAAGCCGTGCAGCGCCGAGACGCTCAAGGCCGCGGTGGCGCGCGCGCTGGCGCTGCGCAAGCTGCTCGCCGGCGACACGCCGCTGAAGTCGCTGATCTCGCGGCTCGATTCACTGCCGAGCATGCCGGCGCTGTACACCCGCATGGTGCAGGAGCTGCAGTCGCCCCGCTCCACCGCCGACAGCGTCGCCGCCATCGTCGCGCAGGACCCGGCGATGACCGCGAAGATCCTGCAGCTGGTCAACTCGGCGTTCTTCTCGCTGTCGCGCCACGTCAGCGACCTGCCGACCGCGATCGTGCTGCTCGGCCTCGACACCATCCGCGCGCTGGTGCTGTCGGTGCAGGTGTTCTCGCAGTTCGACCCGCAGACCCTGCAGACGCTGTCGGTCGACACGCTGTGGCAGCACAGCGTGCGCGTCGGCGCGCTGGCCAAGCGCCTCGCCGGCTCGGCGGGCGTCGACCGCGAGATGGTCAACGACGCCCTCACCGCCGGGCTCCTGCACGACGTCGGCAAGCTGATCCTCGCCGCCAACCTGCCCAACATCTACGTCAAGGTGGCACCGCTCGCGCAGGCCGAGGGCATCCCCGAGTGCGAGGCCGAGCGCCGCCTGTTCGGCGCCGCGCACGGCGAGACCGGCGCCTACCTGCTCGGGCTGTGGGGGCTGCCCGAGCCCATCGTCGAGGCGGTCGCCTACCACCACCACCCGCAGGACCGCGAGACCCGCGAGCTCAGCGCGCTCGCCTTCGTGCACGCCGCCAACGCGCTGTGCTCGATGACCGGCACCGCCCGCCTCGACCACGCCTACCTCGACGAGCTCGGCCTCGGCGGGCGCCTCGACGCCTGGCGCGAACTCGCCGCCGGCGACGCCGACGTCTAGGGCCGCGGCCCCAGCCCGCGCCAGGGCACCGGCGCCGGCGCCGGTGCCGGCGGCGGTACCCGCGTCATCTCGATGAATTCGCTGGTGTGCTCCTGCAGGCGCTCCATGCCGATGCGGGCGACCGCATCCTCCAGCGCGGGCAGGCGCTCGCGCGCCTTGCGCCCGGTGGGCGAGCCGTAGAACGCCACCAGTTCGCGCAGCTCGCGCTCGCTGAAGGCTTCGCGGTACAGCCGCACCACCTCCGGGCGCAGCGCCTCCCAGCCCATGTGCCGCGCGAAGAAGCGCGTCAGCGCCGCGCGCTGCGGCGCGAGCGCGGGGTTGCGGGCGATCTGCACGCGGATCATCTGCTCGACGTTCTGCTCGATCGCCTCGCGCACGCCGGTCAGCTCGGCGAGGCGCAGCGCGCTTTCGCCCGGCGTCGCCTCGTCGGCGCCGGCCGGCTGCGCGAGCGCCATCGTCACGGCCGCCACAAGGACTCGCAAAAATCCAACAACTGTATGATTTAGAACACTTTCCTGCTTCATTCGGGCTGATTCCTTGTGCTCGTCCGGATCAGTCAGTACCCTTGCCGCCGCGTTCGCAGAGCCACCCGGCGGACGGTGCGCGCACCGTCCGCCGGGGCGTTTTCAGGGTCTTTCGAGGGGATCACGGCATGACCTCATGGTGGCAGCGCGCCCGTGGCCGCGGCATCGCTCTGGCGCTCGCGATCGCCCTGGCACACCTGCTCGCGGGCTGTGCCGGGCTCGGCAGCGACGGCGCCGATCTCGGCGCCCGCTCGGTCGAAGCCCAGCAGGCGCTGATCCGCGACCAGGTCAGCAAGGCCTGGGTCGCCCCCAAGTCCTTCGCCAAGGGCCTGCCACGGCCGCTGGCGGCGAGCCTCGCGGTCACCCTCGACCCCGACGGCACGGTCAAGGTGGTGAAGATTCTGCGCCGCAGCGGCCAGCGTGACTACGACGCCTCGCTGGTCAAGGCGGTGGCCGACGCCTCGCCGCTGCCGCTCAGCAGGGACCCGGCGGTGGCCCCGCACTTCCGCGTCGTCGACATCGACTTCGCCAGCGACCCGGCGCGCCCCGAACTCGCGCTGGTCGAGCCGCACGCGGCAGGCCACACCTACGTCAGCCCCCCGGCGCCGACGGCGCGCGGTGCACCGGCGAACACCGACGTGGTCGGCGTCGCCAGCGCGCTCGCGGCCTCCGGCGTGCTGAGCGCGGTCCCCGAGCGCGAGGCCCGCCCGGTGACGCACACGGCGCGCGCGCACCCGACGACGCGCGGCAGCCGCAGCGTCGCGGCACGCGCGGCGAAGAACGGCAAGGGCAAGGTGGTGGCGAGCCGCAGCGGCACTGCGCGCGCGAGCGGCGGCCGCAGCACCGTCGCACGCCCGGCGGCGACGGCCAAAACGACCCGCGCGACCGCGGCGGCGAAGAAGCCCGCCGCGCCCAAGGTCGTCCCCAAGGACGTGGCGGCGCGCACGGTCGCCGCGGCGAACACCAAGAAACCCCGGCCGAAGTGAGCCCGCGGCGGGCCGCGACGGAACCGCGCGCACGGCGGCGGCGTCGTAACTGGCCGGTACCCCCGTGGAGCACGCCCGCCGATGACCCAGCAGTCAGCCGACGTCAACGCCCCGCTCTGGCACGCGCAGCCGGCCGAGCACGCCTTCGCCGCCCTCGACGCCACCGCCGCCGGGCTCGGTGACGCGCAGGCGGCCGAACGCCTCGCCCGCCACGGCCCCAACCGCCTGGCGCCGCCGCAGCGCGCCAGCGCGCTGACCCGCTTCCTGCGCCAGTTCGACAACATCCTGATCTACGTGCTGCTCGCCTCGGCGGTCACCACCGGGCTGCTCGGCCACCCGGTCGACACCGCGGTGATCCTCGGCGTGGTGCTGATCAACGCCATCGTCGGCTTCATCCAGGAGGGCAAGGCCGAATCGGCGCTGGCGGCGATCCGCGACATGCTCTCGCTGCGCGCCATGGTGCTGCGCGACGGCCAGCGCCGCGAGCTGCCGGCGGAGGAGCTGGTGCCCGGCGACGTGGTGCTGCTCGCCTCGGGCGACAAGGTGCCGGCCGACCTGCGCCTGATCGAGACGCGCAACCTGCGCGTGCAGGAGGCCGCGCTGACCGGCGAGGCCGAAGCGGTGGAGAAGCACCCGGCGGCGGTCGCCGCCGACGCGCCGCTCGGCGACCGCCGCTGCATGGCCTATTCGGGCACGCTGGTGATCTACGGCCAGGCCAGCGGCCTGGTGGTCGCCACCGCGGCCGACACCGAGCTCGGCCGCATCAGCACCCTGCTCGAACAGGTCGGCGCGATGACCACGCCGCTGCTGGAGCAGATCGCGCGCTTCGGGCGCTGGCTGACCGGCCTGATCCTCGGCATCGCCGCGCTGACCTTCGCGATCGGCTGGAGCCTGCGCGGCTACCACTGGGGCGAGATGTTCATGGCGGCGGTCGGGCTCGCGGTGGCGGCGATCCCGGAGGGGCTGCCGGCGGTGATGACCATCACCTTCGCGATCGGCGTGCAGCGCATGGCGCGCCACGCGGCGATCGTGCGCCGCCTGCCGGCGGTGGAGACGCTCGGCTCGGTCACCGTGATCTGCTCGGACAAGACCGGCACGCTGACGCAGAACGCGATGACGGTGAAGAGCCTCGCCGGCAGCACCGCCAGCTACACGGTGGCCGGCGTCGGCTACCAGCCCGAGGGCGGCTTCCGTGTCGACGACGCCGAGGTCAGCCCGGCGGCGGCGCCGCTGATCGGCGAGCTGGCGCGCGCGGTGCACCTGTGCAACGACGCCGTGCTGCGCGAGCACGCCGACGAGTGGACGGTCGAAGGCGACCCGACCGAGGGCGCGCTGCTGACGCTGGCGCGCAAGGCCGGGCTCGACCCCGCGGCGACCAGCGGCGCCTGGCCGCGCCTCGACAGCATCCCGTTCGAGTCGGAGCACCGCTACATGGCGACGCTGCACGCCACCCCGGACGGCGCCGGGGCGGTGCTGTTCGTCAAGGGCGCGCCCGAGCGCGTGCTCGACATGTGCACGGCGCAGCGCGGCGCCGACGGCGAGGAGCCGCTCGCACCGGCGCACTGGCGCCAGCGCATCGAGGCGCTGGCGGCGCGCGGGCAGCGCGTGCTCGCGGTCGCCGAACGGCGCTTCACGCACGCCCCGCGGCCGCTCGCCCCCGCCGACGCCGAGCACGGCCTGACGCTGATCGGGCTGCTCGGCATCATGGACCCGCCGCGGCCCGAGGCGGTGCAGGCGGTGCGCCGCTGCCACGACGCCGGCGTGCGGGTGAAGATGATCACCGGCGACCATGCCGCCACCGCGCGCGCGATCGCCGACGAGCTCGGCCTCGGCGGCAGCGGGCACGTGCTCACCGGCGCCGACATCGAGCGCCTGAGCGACGCCGAGCTGCAGCGCGTGGTGCAGGAGACCGACGTCTACGCGCGCGCGAGCCCCGAGCACAAGCTGCGCCTGGTGGCCGCGCTGCAGGCCAACCGCGAGGTGGTGGCGATGACCGGCGACGGCGTCAACGACGCCCCGGCGCTGAAGCGCGCCGACGTCGGCGTGGCGATGGGCGCCAAGGGCACCGAGGCGGCCAAGGAGGCGAGCGAGATCGTGCTCGCCGACGACAATTTCGCCACCATCGCCCGCGCCGTCGCCGAAGGCCGCACCATCTACGACAACCTGAAGAAGGCGATCGTGTTCTCGCTGCCGACCAACGGCGCCCAGGCGAGCCTGATCGTGGCCGCGATCCTGCTCGGCACCGCGCTGCCAATCACACCGGTGCAGGTGCTGTGGGTGAACATGGTGGTGGCGGTCACGCTGTCGCTCGCGCTGGCCTTCGAGCCGCCCGAGTCCGACGTGATGCGCCGCCCGCCGCGCGACCGCGACGAGGCGCTGGTGTCCGGCTTCCTCGCCTGGCGCGTGGTGCTGGTGTCGGTGGTGCAGACGATCGGCTCGCTCGGCCTGTTCCAGCTCGAGATCGCCCAGGGCACCAGCACCGAGGCGGCGCGCACGCTGGCGGTGAACGCACTGGTCACCGGGCAGATCTTCTACCTGTTCAACAGCCGCTACACCTACGCCTCGTCGGTCGGCCTGCGCGGCTTCGTCGGCAACCCGGTGGCGCTGCTCGGCGCCGGGCTGCTGGTGCTGCTGCAGCTCGGCTTCACCTACCTGCCGCTGATGCACACGCTGATGGGTACCGCCGCGCTCGGCGCGCACGAATGGCTGTGGGTGCTCGGCGTCGGCGCCACGGTGTTCGTGGTGGTGGAGATCGAGAAGGCCGCGCTGCGCCGGCGCCTGGCACGCGCCGCCGGTGGCCGGTCGGCATCACAT
This sequence comes from Plasticicumulans lactativorans, assembly GCF_004341245.1. Lineage (GTDB taxonomy): Bacteria > Pseudomonadota > Gammaproteobacteria > Competibacterales > Competibacteraceae > Plasticicumulans_A > Plasticicumulans_A lactativorans. The sequence goes on from NZ_SLWY01000019.1 coordinate 26,640, forward strand.
GATTTCAGCTAAATGACGCAGTGCACAAAACTCGTTTGAGCACTGCACGGAAAATGCCCAGAGTACGCGCCATCGAAGCCCGCCCGCGCGCAGCGCCGCCAGCGCCCCGGGAAGGCCCCCCTGACCGGAGAGATCACGATGTCGTCGCTCAACCTGAACGTTCCGTATTCCACCCAGGTGTCCGTCCTGCGTGCCCGGCCCGCCCCCGCGCCGCAGCCCGAACACGCCGAAGGCGCCGCCGCCCGGCTGCTCACGGCCGCCGTCGGCACGTGGAGCGGATACCAGGCCGGGCGCCCGGCGCAGGCCGAGCACGCCGCGGGCGCCGCCGCCCGGCTGCTCGCGACCGTCGTCAGCGCGTGGACCGAATACAAGGCCGGGCGCCCGCTCGCGACCGCCACGCTGCGCGCCGCGACCGAACGGACGCTGGCGGTGTGGCGCAAGCGCCGGCAGATGCGCGAGGAGCTGAGCTTCAGCACCGACCGCGACCTGGCCGACATGGGCCTGCGCCGCGGCGACGCCGACTACGAGGCCGCCAAGCCGTTCTGGCGCGCCTGAGCGGCTGCGGGCGGCCAAAAGCGGCCGCCGACCACGGCAGACCCGACCGGGGGGCACGGCTCAAGCCGTGCCCCCCGGTGCTTTTCGGGCTCAGGGGTTCGCGCTCAGGCGCCGCGCGGGGCGTACACGATCAGCCCCGCGCCGGCGAGGCACAGCAGCGCCCCGGCGAGGTCCCAGCGGTCCGGCGCCTTGCCCTCGGCGAGCCACAGCCACAGCAGCGCGGTGCCGATGTACACGCCGCCGTAGGCGGCGTAGGCGCGCCCGGCGAAGTCGGCGTCGCTGCGCGTCAGCAGCCAGGCGAAGGCGATCAGGCTGGCGACGCCGGGCAGCAGCCACAGCGCGCTGCGCCCGAGCCGCAGCCAGGCCCAGAAGGCGAAGCAGCCGGCGATCTCGGCCAGCGCGGCGAGGACGAACACGGCGAAGGCGGACATGGCGGCGGCGCCCGGCTCAGGGCTTCGTGATCTCGCGGAAGGTGCCGACGATGCTCTTCAGCCGCGCCTGCAGGCGGCCGTAGTCGGCGGGGCGGCACCAGGCGACGATCTGGAACAGCGCCTCGCGGCCCTCGACCGCGGTGTGCAGGTAGGCCACCGGGGTGTTGCCGTAGCTGCCGCGCACCTCGAACTGGCGGGCGCGCAGGCCGCCGATGGTGAGGTCGTAGGGTTTGCCGGCCTGCGCGTCGACCAGCGGTTCGAGCAGGTCGTCCTGGGTGATCCGCACGAAATCCTCGAAGCCGAGGCCGGGCGTGGCGCCCTTCGCCTCGGTGACGACGATCAGGTACTGGTTGAGCAGGCGCGAACCGATCTGGATCTCGGCGTTGTCGTGCAGCCCGCGCTGCTGCAGCCACTCCTCGGGCATCGTGATCTGGCTGCGGCCGTCGCTCGCCTGCACCACCTGCGGCCCGGCCGCCCAGGCGAGCGCCGCGCACAGCAGCCAGGCGAGCCCGAGCAGGCGCGCGCAGGACTCACTGGCCGGGCGGCGGCGCATGCGCGTCGGCCTCCGCTCCCGCAGCCCCTGCGGCCTCATCCCCGCCCTCCGCCGGCGGCGCGTCGGCGCCGATCACCGCGCTCGCCTCGCAGGCGAGGTCGCGCGCCTGCACCGCCCGCTGCAGCAGCTCGATCGCCGGCACCAGCATGCCGCCGGTCTGCAGCTGCAGCACGCCCTTGATCAGCATGGTGACGTTGTCGGGCTCGCTCAGGTGCTCGACCAGCGCCGAGGGCACCTCGGCGGCCTTGCGCTCGATCAGCCCGGCCGGGTCGACGGCGAGCGCGGCGAGGTAGTCGAGCAGCAGCGTCGGCGGGGTGTCCGGGGCGAGCCCGAGGAAGCGCAGCAGCGCCTGGTCCGGGCGCAGCTTCTCGCCGGCCCAGCGGCCGAGGCGTTCGAACAGGCCCTGCTCGGCGGCGGCGGGCGCCTGCACCGCGGCCGGCGGCGGCGGGCAGTCGAGGCTGGGAAGATCGGGCATCGGGCGTCATGGTGCGGGGCGGGCGCTCATGGAAGCACAGGCCGGCGGCGGGCTCAACGCGCCAGCGCCGCCACCTCGGCGTGGCGGAAGCAGTCGACGGTGTGGTCGTTGACCAGGCCGGCGGCCTGCATGAAGGCGTAGGCGATGGTGGGGCCGACGAAGCGGCAGCCGCGCCGCATGAGTTCGCGGCTCAGCGCCTGCGAAGCCGGCGTCTGCGCCGGCACCTCGGCCAGGCTGCGCCAGGCGTTCTGCAGCGGGCGGCCGTCGACGAAGCCCCACAGCCAGTCGCTGAAGCTGCCGTGCGCGGCCTGCAGCTCGAGCACCGCGCGGGCGTTGCCGACCGCGGCCTCCAGCTTGCCGCGGTGGCGGATCAGGCCGGCGTTGCCGAGCATGGCGTCGATCTCGGCCGCGCCGAAGGTGGCGACGCGCTGCGGGTCGAAACCGGCGAAGGCCTCGCGGTAGGCCGGGCGCTTCTTCAGCACCGTGTACCACGACAGGCCGGCCTGCGCGCCTTCGAGCACCAGCAGCTCGAACAGGCGGGTGTCGTCGCGCAGCGGCACGCCCCATTCCCCGTCGTGGTAGGCGCGGTAGAGCGGGTCCTCGCCGGCCCAGGCGCAGCGCGCGGTCATCGCGTCACCCGGCTCAGTGCCAGAACTTCTTCAGCCAGCCGACGTTGAGCCAGGTGCGCTGCGCGCCGCGGGACAGGAAGTGCTCGCTGTAGAGCCGGTCCTCGCGCTTGATGTGCTCGATCAGCCAGTGCTTGAGGAAGTCCATCAGGTCCACGCGCGAGACGCGGCCGATGTCGTCCAGGCGCTGCTTGAACTGCAGCACCTGCGCGAGCAGCCCCTCGTGGTGGCTCTTGTGGGTCTCGTAGTCGGGGTAGCCGAGGATGCGCATCAGGCTCTCCTCGACCACGAAGTGGGTGCGCGTGTACTCGAGCAGCCTGTCGAAGTCGCGCCGGATGGCCTCGGCGTCGTTGGTCGCCAGCATCGTGGCGTTGATCTGGTTGACCAGATCGACCAGGAAGCGGTGCTGCTCGTCGATCTCCTGGATGCCGACGCTGAGCTCGTCGGACCACTCCATCACGTTGGCGATGCTCATCGGCGTCGGCCCCTCAGGTGTGTGCACGGTCGCAAGCATAGGCGCTGCGCCCGGACGGGCGCTCAGGCCGAGGCCCGCAGCAGGTCCTCGAGGTAGTCGAGGCGACGGCGCGAGATGTCCATGCGGTTGCGCAGGTGCGGGTCGGGTTCGTCGAACATCTCCAGCAGGTCCTCGTAGAAGAACACGCTGAAGCTGTCGATGTAGCGCACGTTGCGGTCGACATCGAGCACCAGGTTGTCGAGCCCGTAGAGGTCGATCAGCTTGCCCTCGTCGTGCCAGGCGCGCGCCGCCTCCAGGAACACCTGCAGCTGCACGCGCGCCTTCGGCAGCGCGTGCAGCAGCGGCACGGCGTCGTCCTCGAAGGTCGGGTTGGCGATGTTGAACCACGGCTGCACCGTCTCGGCGATCACCAGCACGTTGTCGATGCCGTCGACGCTGGTGTAGACGAACATCGCCGCCGGCACGATGTCGCGCAGCCGCGTGCGCAGTTCGTTGTAGTCCCGCTGCAGCACGCGCACCTCGGGGAAGCTGCACAGCGTCCGCGGGCACTTGATCACGCGGTCGACCACCAGTGCGCCGCCGTCGCGCGACAGCACCCGCGTGGTGCGCCACACCTCGCAGTGATTGCCGACCGTCGACATCAGCGTCGTGTTCAGCCCGGCCGTGTTGATGCAGCCGATGCTGGTCGTCAGTTCCCGGTTGCGCCTGCTCATCGCGTCCTCCGTCCCGCCACTGTGCCGCACTGTAACCGATGCCGCCGCTCACTCGGCGCAATCGCCGTTGAGCGCCCGCAGCGACGTCCCCGGTGACCCGTACAGCCAGCGCTCGAAGTGCACGCGGCGCCGCGGCCAGTCGTGGTCGAGCAGCGCGAACCACGCGGTGTCGCGGCTCTCGCCCTTGACCACCATGTGCTGGCGGAACAGCCCCTCGTAGCGAAAGCCCATGCGCGTCGCCGCGGCGCGGCTCGCCGCGTTGCGGCTGTCGCACTTCCACTCGGCGCGCCGGTAGCCGAGCTCATCGAACAGGTGGCCGAGCAGCAGGTAGGTGGTCTCGGTGTTGGCGCGGCCGCGCTGCGCCGCCGGCGCGTACCAGAGGCTGCCGAGCTCGGCGCGCCCCATCGCCGGCTCGACGTTCATCAGCGAGACCATGCCGATGCGCGCCCCGCCGTTGCGGGCGCGCACCGTGAAGGTGAGCTTGTCGCCGCGCGCCGCGCTCGCCGCGAGCGCGGCGGCGAAGGCATCCGCGTCGGCGTAGGGGCCGTCGAGCAGGTAGCGCCACAGCGCCTGCGCCGCCGGCGGCTCGTGCCCGGCACGGTAGAGCCCGGCGGCGTCGGCCACCGGGTCGAGCGGCCGCAGTTCGACGAAGCGCCCCTCGAAGCGGCGCGGGGCGGGGCGCGGCCACGGGCCGCGGGTGCTGGTCTCGCTCATGCGTCACGGCCTCGCGCGGGCGGACGGCGCCCGCTTCGCGCACAGCGTGCCCCAGGCCGCGGGCGCCGCGCCAGCCGCCGCCGGCTCGACGCCGGCGCCGGCGCGCGGAACAATCGGCGCAGCCGCCGACCCGGCGCCGCCGCGGAACCCGTGCCCATGCCCTCCTCCCGCCTCCTCGCCCTCGCCGCGCTGGCCGCGCTCGCCGGCTGCGCCGCCGACATGCGCCCGCCCGGCACCCCCGCCGCCGCGCTGAGCTACACCGGTGCCGGCTACCGCGGCGGCTCCGGCTATGCCGTCGCCATCCACATCGACGCCGCCGGCCAGGGCACCGTGGCGCTCGACAGCGACTGCCGCGGCGGTGCCACCATCGCCCCCGGCAGCGTCGTGCGCGAAGGCGCGCAGCTCAGCCTGCGCGCCTTCGGCTGCAGCGGCAGCACCATCGGCGTCGACCTGGTCAACGTGCGCCTCGAACCCGGGCTCATCGCCGCCGGGCAGCTCTTCTTCCTCGAGCGGCGCGACGGCAACCTCACCCGCATCGGCAAGCCGATGCTGCTCGGCCCGCGCTGAGCCGCGCGGCCCGATCCCTGCGCGCTAGCGCGGCTTCGGCCACGGCGGCCTGACGCCCCGCCTTCGCCGGCGCGGCACGACCGCGCCGCCGGGGTTCCGCGGGCAGCCAGCAGCGGTGCCACGGCCTCAGTCGCCGGTCGAGGAGGCGCGCCCGTAGGATCGGCGGTACCAGTCCGGGCGCTCCTCCGGGTTGCCACGGGACAGTGGCACCTCGCGGCCGGCTTCGAGGGCCTGCAGGCGCGCCTCGATGAAGCCCAGCACCACCCGCAGCGCGGGCGACCCCTGCCGCAGCGGTCGGTGCACCAGCTTGACCGGCGGGTCATCGGGGGTTTCCCAGTCCAGCAGGGCCGGTACCAGACACCCATCGCGCAGCAGGTGCTGGACGGACAGGTCGGCGAAACGGCCGATGCCCTCGCCGGCCAGCACCGCCTCCAGGGCGAGGTCGCGGTGATCGCTGACCAGCCAGCCCGACAGCTTGACCGCCTCCTCCTCGGTACCCCGCCGGTAGCGCCAATAGTCGAGCAGCACCCCCTTCGGCGTGCGCACCAGAAAGGCCGCGTGCCGGGCGAGGTCCCGCGGCCGCTCGGGCATGCCGTGACGGGCCCAGTAGGCCGGGGTCGCGCAGACCAGCAGCCGCATCCGCGCGACCTCGCGCACGACCAGGTCGAGCGCCTCCGGCCAGCCGAGCACGACGCAGATGTCGATGCCGCTGGCGTCGACGTCCGCGATCGTCGTGCGGTCGACCATGCGCAGTTCGATCTGGATGTCGGGATAGTCGCGGTGGAACGCCGGGAGCGCCGGCAGGATCCAGAAGCGCGTCATCAGCGGGGGCGCCTCGACCACGACCGTGCCCCGCGGGCTCTCGCCGCTGCGGCGGAAGCCCTGTTCGGCTTCGGCGAGCCGGGCGACGACGCTCTCGCAGACGGCGAGGTAGCGTTCCCCGTCGGCGGTCAGCACCAGGCCGCGTGCCGTGCGGTCGAAGAGGCGCACGCCCAGCTCCCGTTCGAGCGCGGTGACCAGCTTGGCCACCGCCGGCACGCTCACCGCGAAGCGCCGCGCCGCCCGCGAGAAGCTGCCCTCGCCGGCGGCGGCGACGAAGTACTGGATGGCGCGCAGCTTGTCCATCGGTGTCTCCGGGAGCACGGGAAGCCGCAGCTTAAACCGAAGGTTCACACCGGGCTTGCCGGCCACGGCATCGCCGTGGCGATGACCGGCGCACTACGATGGCCGCACGATCAGCCTCGGAGGTGCGGAATGAAACGCTTGCTGGGTCTGCTGTTGTCGCTCGGTCTGGCAATGGGGGCCGCGCTGGCGGACGGCTACCCCGGGAAACCGGTCAGCCTGATCGTGCCGCTGCCCGCCGGCGGCCCCACCGATGCCGCCGCGCGCATCATTGCAGAGGCGCTCGCGCGGGCGCTCGGCCAGCCCTTCGTCGTCATCAACCGGCCCGGTGCGGAAGGCGCCATCGGCGCCCGCGCCGCGGCGACCGCCGCGGCGGACGGCTACACGCTGCTGTTCGGCGTGGCCTCGCTCGTCGCCCTGCCGCTCCTGCAGGAACCGCCCCCGCTGGATGTGGCCCGTGACCTGAGCCCGGTCGCCACGATCGGGCGCTTCCCGTTCGTCCTGTCCGTCCATCCCGCGGTACCGGCCACCGACGTGGCGGCGTTCGTCGCCTTCGCGCGCAGCCGCGAGGAACCGCTGATGTATGCCGCGAGCACCGCGGGCGAGGAACTCGCGGCTGCGGAGTTCCGGCGGGCGACGGGCGTGCGCCTGACGCGGGTGCCCTACAAGGGCAGCGCGCAGGCCATCCCCGACCTGCTCGCCGGCCGGGTGCAGGTGATGTTCGGGCCGGTCGCCAGCGTGCTGCCCCATGCCCGCGACGGCAGGCTGCGCCTGCTCGCGGCGCTGACGCCGGCACGCATCCCGGCGCTGCCGGAGCTGCCGACGCTGGCGGAAGCCGGCATCGCCGACGTCACGGTGCCGTCCTGGCAGGCGGTCTTCGCGCCCGCCGGGACGCCGCAGCCGATCGTCGCGCGGCTCGCGGCGGCGATCGACACGGCGCTGAGCAGCGCGGAGGTGCGGGCACAGCTCGACCGCCTCATGCTGCAGCCGGAAACCTCGTCGCCGCAGGCACTCGCCCGCAGGATCGACGAGGATGGCCGCATCTGGCAGCGGTTCGCCCGCGACGACATGCGGGCCGCGCCGTGAGGCGAGCGCCGCCAGCGGCTGCGCGGAGACACCGTTGACCGGTGTCATCGGGCTGCCGGCAACCGGATCACAGGGCCGCACGATGCCCCTGCGCGCGGGCACCCCCGCCACGCTGCCAAAACGCCGCGCATGCCGTAGCCTTGGGCGGCATGAAACCGCGCGCCCGCTTCGCCCCCTGGCTGTACCTCCTGCCCCTCCTGTTCGCCGCGATCGCCGCCGTGCACGCCGCCGACGGCGCGGTGACCGTGGTGCTGCACCCGGGCGACCAGCCGCAGCGCCTCGCCACGGTGGTCGAGGCGCTGCGCGACAGCAGCCGGCCGCTGACGGTGCGCTGGGAGGACGCGCCCGCCGCCGCACCGGCCACCGCAGCGGTCGCTCCGGCCGCCAGCGCCGCGCCGGGGCTGTGGACATCGTTCGAGGCCGGCCTGGCGAAGGACCTGCGCGGCCTCGTGTACCTGCCGGCGCTGCTGCAGGCGATCGCGGCGGCGTGGCCGGGGCCGGCGGACACCGCGTGGCTGCTCGGGCTGTTCGCGGTGGCGGGGATCGGCGCCTGGGGGGTGCACGCGCTGCTGCGGCGCCTGTCGGGCACGCGCCCGGCGCCCGCGCCCGACCTGGTCGAGCGCCTGCGCGCGAGCTGCTTCGTGCTGCTGATCGACGCCGCGGCGCTCGCCGCCTTCGTGCTGCTCGGCCGCATCGGCCTCGCCTGGCTGACCGCCGACGCGGCGCGCGAGGCCGGTGAGCGCCTGCTGCTGGGCGGTGCGACCGCGGCCCTGTACCTGCTCTGCGGGCGCTTCCTGCTGGCGCCCGGTGCGCCCGCCCGGCGCCTGCTGCCGCTGCCCGACCCCGGCTGGCACTTCGGCATGCTGCTCGCCTACGGCGTGCTCGGCTCGGCGGTCGGCCAGAGCGTGCGGCTGGCGCAGGACCTGCGCGGCGACGCGCTGGCGACCGAGGGGGGCTTCCTGCTCGGCGCGACGGTGCTGACGCTGCTGAAGCTCGTCTGGTTCTGGGGCGGGCGCCACGGCATCAGCGCGCTGGCCCGCGGCGAAGGCATGCAGCCGCCGTGGCGCTGTGTGCTCGCCGCCGCGCTGCCGTGGCTGCTGATCGCCTTCGCGGTGCTGATCTGGATGCTCGGCTGCATCGCCGCGGCGGCGCCGCAGCGCGCGCACTGGGGCGCGGCGGCGGGGGCGACGCAGATCCTGGTGCTGGTGCTGCCGATCGCCGCCATCGGCGCCGATGCCCTGGTCGGCACGCTGATCGAGCGCCGCACCGGCGGGCGCGCGCTGGCGCCGCTGCCGGCCGCCGCCACCACGGTGGCACGCACCCTCGCCGGCGGCGCCGTGTGGGTGTTCGGGCTGTACGCGATCGCGCGGATGTGGAACCTCTACCTGCTCGATCCCGGCTCGTCGGCCGCGCTGGCGGCGATCGGCGCGCTGCTGCGGATCAGCGCGGCGCTGATCGCGGCCTGGGTGGCCTGGCGCTTCCTCGGCGCCTGGTTCGACGCGCACGCACCGCAGCCGCGCAGCCTGGTGCCGGGCGAGGATGAGGGTGAGGTCCCGGTGCAGCAGGGGCGCTTCGCCACCGTGCTGCCGCTGCTGCGCCACCTGAGCCGCGGCGCGATCCTCGCGGTCGGCACGCTCGTGGTGCTGTCGGCGCTCGGCATCGACATCGGGCCGCTGCTGGCCGGCTTCGGCGTGCTCGGCCTGGCGCTGTCGTTCGGCTCGCAGGCGCTGGTGCGCGACATCATCTCCGGCGCGTTCTTCATGGCCGACGATGCCTTCCGCCTCGGCGAGTACGTCGACACCGGCCGCCTGCGCGGCACCGTGGAGCGCATCACGCTGCGCTCGGTGCAGTTGCGCCACCAGAACGGCCAGATCCACACCGTGCCGTTCGGCCAGCTGCAGGCCGTCACCAATTTCAGCCGCGACTGGGCGACGATGAAGTTCACCATCCGCATCGAGCGTGACGCCGACCTCGAGAAGGCGCGCAAGACGATCAAGAAGGTCGGCCTGCTGATGCTCGAGGACCCGGAGCTCGGACCGGACTTCCTGGTGCCGCTGAAGCTGCAGGGCATCCAGGACATCACCGACACCGCGGTGGTGCTGCGCCTGAAGTTCACCTCGAAGCCGACCCGGCCGACCTACCTGCAGCGCGAGGCGCTGAAGCGCGTCTACCGCGCGCTGCAGGAGGCCGGCGTGGCGCTCGCCTCCAACGTCGTCACCGTGCGCGGTGGCGAGGCGTCGGCCGCCGCGGCAGCGGCCGTGCCCGCCGGCCCCGCCGCCGCGCTGCCACCGCTCTGAGCGCGGCGGGCGGCATCCCGCCGGGCCCTGCGCGCGTAAGATCGGTACCATCCCACGCCCCGAGGAGGCCTCCGATGTTCGGCTTCGGCAAAAAGACCGAGATGGTCGACCCCGCCCATGCGCTGCCCGGCCGCGAGCAGGCGATGCGCGTGCCCGCGCAGCACTACGTCAACGGCCACGCGCTGCTCCCGCCCTTCCCCGCGCCGCTGCAGCGCGCGCTGTTCGGGCTCGGCTGCTTCTGGGGCGCGGAGCGCAAGTTCTGGCAGCGCGCCGGGGTGTGGTCGACGATGGTCGGCTACGCCGGCGGCTACACCCCCAACCCGGGCTACGAGGAGGTCTGCAGCGGGCGCACCGGCCACGCCGAGGTGGTGCAGGTGGTGTTCGACCCGCGCGAGGTGAGCTACGCCGAGCTGCTCGCGCTGTTCTGGGAGGCGCACGACCCGACCCAGGGCATGCGCCAGGGCAACGACGTCGGCACCCAGTACCGCAGCGCGATCTACACCTTCGACGACGCCCAGCTCGCCGCCGCCGAGGCCTCGCAGGCAGCCTACCAGCGCGCGCTGAGCGCCGCCGGCCACGGCGCGATCACCACCGAGATCCGCCCCGCGCCGCCGTTCTACTACGCCGAGGACTACCACCAGCAGTACCTGGCGAAGAACCCCGGCGGCTACTGCGGGCTCGGCGGCACCGGCGTGAGCTGCCCGGTCGGCCTGACCGGCGGCGTCTGAACCACCCCTCGCTTTACCCCCTCCCCCTTCCCTTCCTCCCGCGGCGGGGCGCTTGCGCCCCGCCCATTCTCCAGAGTCATGATGATCGCCACTCTGATCTTCCTTGCCACCTACCTCGTGATCGCCGCCGGGCGCGTGCCCGGCTGGCACATCGACCGCGCCGGCGCGGCGCTGCTCGGCGCCGCGCTGATGGTGGCGAGCGGCGTGCTGACGCTCGAACAGGCCTACGCGGCGGTCGACGCCGACACCCTGGTGCTGCTGTTCGGGATGATGATCGTCGTCGCCAACCTGCGCCTGTCCGGTTTCTTCCGCCTGGTCAACGCCTTCGTGGTGCGCCGCGCGCGCCACCCGCTGCTGCTGCTGCTGGCGGTGGTGCTGGTGTCGGGGCTGCTGTCGGCGCTGCTGGTCAACGACACCATCTGCCTGGTGATGACGCCGCTGGTGCTCGAAGTGGTGCTGGCGCTGAAGCGCCGGCCGCTGCCCTACCTGCTGGCGATCGCGATGGCGGCCAACATCGGCTCGGTGGCGACGATCACCGGCAACCCGCAGAACATGATCATCGGCACGCTGTCGGGGCTGCCCTACGGTGCCTTCGCCGGCGCGCTGTGGCCGGTGGCGGCGGTCGGCCTGCTGCTGGCGACCGTGCTGATCGCGCTCGCCTTCCCGCGCGAGTTCCTGGTGCGCGGCGGCCTCGGCGCCCCGGCGCTGCGCCCGCCGCGTGTCAATGTCTGGCTCGCCGGCAAGTCGGCGCTGGTGCTGGTGGCGATGGTGGCGGCCTTCTTCCTCGGCGTGCCGCCGGCGGAGGTGGCCTTCGTCGGCGGCGCCTACCTGCTGCTGACGCGCCGCGTGAAGGTGGCGAAGATCTACCTGGAGATCGACTGGCCGCTGCTGGTGATGTTCGCCGGCCTGTTCGTCGTCGTCGGCGGGCTCGAACACGCGGTGCTGACGCCGGCGCGCGTGGCCGAGCTCGGCAGCCTCGGGCTCGACCGCCTGCCGGTGCTCGCGCTGCTCACCGCGGCGCTCTCCAACCTGGTCAGCAACGTGCCGGCGGTGCTGCTGCTGAAGCCCTTCGTCGCCCCGCTCGCCGATCCGCAGGCGGCCTGGCTCGGCGTGGCGATGGCCTCGACCCTCGCCGGCAACTTCACGCTGCTCGGCTCGGTGGCGAACCTGATCGTCGCCCAGCGCGCGCGCAGCCTCGGCGTCAGCGTCGGCTTCTGGGCCTACTTCGCGGTGGGCGCGCCGCTCACCGTGCTGAGCATCGCCGCCGGCGTCTGGCTGCTCGGGCCCTAGCCGCCGAGCGCGCGGGCGACGATGCCCTGCGCGTAGGGCGACAGCGGCAGCGTGGCGGCGGCGGCCTGGCCGACCGGCGACATCTTCGCCCAGGTCTTGCGCACGATGCCGATCACCTTGGCCTCGTCGTGCTGCGGGCCGAAGGCGTCGAAGTCGTACTGCAGGAAGGCGAGGCAGATGGCGTCCTCCAGCGCCTGCGCCTCGGCGTCCTGCTTCAGCCGCTCGCGGCGGATCAGCGCCTGCGTGCGGGCGAGGGTGTCGGCGTCGAAGCCGAGCTGCGCCAGCACCGCGCCGGCCTGCTCGGCGTGGAAGCGCTTGAGCTCGGCGCGCCAGCGCAGGTAGCCCTCGCGGGTCATCGGGTAGCCGCTGCGCGGGTGCTCCCAGCGGCGCAGGTGGTGCGCGCGCGCCGCCAGCCGCAGCGCCTCGCCCGCCTGCGGGTACATCCGCTCCAGCCAGGTGCTGACGCGCCGGGCGTTGATCCACTCGCGCGGCACCGGCGCGCCGTCGTCGCCGGGCACGCTGACCGGGTCGTGGGCGTTGGCGGCATCGAAGGCGGCGTAGGCGCGGGCGAGGCGGTCGGCGGTCATGGCGGCGGCTCCGGGCAGGTGACGGCCCCAGAGGATAGCCCCGCCGCGGCACGCGCCGAACCTCCCCGCACCGCGAACCCCTGCCCCCGGGAAGCCCTTCTCCCCCTGGGAGCAGGGCCGCGGGGATGAGGGTTCTTTCAGCAGCGGCGACCCGCGCCCGCGCGGCGGCCTCAGCGGGCGGCGAGGTAGGCGCGCCAGCCGCCGTAGGCGGTGATGTCGGTGGCCTCGGCGAGCGCGTGGCCCTCGCAGATGAAGCCCTTCACCCAGCGCCCGTCGGCGAGTTCCACGCTGCCGATGCCGAGCGGCGCGGGGATGCCGGCCATGAAGCTGCCGAGCGTGGCGAGCGGCAGCCGCCACACCTCGACGGCGATCGCCGTGCCGGCGGCGGGGTCGCGCACCAGCCCCGGGCGGTACGGCGGGCCGCCGGCGAGCGCGTACAGCCGGTACGCCGGCGCGGTGTGGGTGGCCTCGACCAGTGTCGCGCCGCGCTCGGTGAGCTGGTGGTTGAGCGGCAGCCCCGACAGGTGCGCGCCGCACACCAGCAGTTCGAGGGTCTCTGCCGGCGCCGCGGCGGCGAAGCGCGCGCCGAAGGCGAGCAGGCGGCGGTCGTGGCCGGCCGGCGCGAACAGCGTGACGCCCCAGGGCAGGCCGTTCGGCAGGCGCCCGGCGCCGGGCACCGCCAGCGCCGCATAGTCGAGCAGGTTCATGAAGTTGGTGTAGATGCCGAGGTTGGCGTTGAGGCGGATCGGGTCGGCCTCGACCTCGCGGATGCGGTAGTGCGTGGGCGCGGTCGGCGTCAGCACGAAATCCAGCTCGGCGAGCACCGCGTCGGTGCGCCGCTTGAGTTCGAGCAGCCGGTACTGCGCCTGGAACGCCGCCACCGCGCCGAGCCCGGCGGCCGGCTCGATGATCGCGCGCGTCACCGGCAGCAGCGCGTCGGGCCGCGCCTGGATGAAGTCGGCGATCGCGGCGTAGCGCTCGGCCACCCACGGCCCCTCGTAGAGCAGGCGCGCGGCCTCGCGGAACGGCGTGAAATCGATCGCCACCGCCTCGCCGCCGGCGGCGACCATCTGCGCGACCGCGCCGGCGAAGGCCGCGGCCATGTCGGCATCGCCGCAGAATTCGAGCTGCCCGGCGGCCGGCACGCCGAAGCGGAAGCGCGCCGGGGTGTCGGCCGGCACCAGCGCGAGTTCGCGGGCGTAGATGTCCTCGGCGTCGAAGCCGGCGGCGACGTCGAGCACCGCGCGCGCATCGACGGTGTCGAGGGCGAAGATCGAGAGGCAGTCGAGGCTGCGGCAGGCCGGCACCAGCCCGCGCGCCGACAGGAGCCCCTTGCTCGGCTTGACGCCGACCAGCGCGTTGAGCCCCGCCGGCACCCGCCCCGATCCCGCCGTGTCGGTGCCGAGCGCGAAGCTCGCCAGCGCGTGCGCGACGGCGACCGCCGAGCCGCCGCTGGAGCCGCCGGAGACGTACTCCGGGTTGTAGGCGTTGCGGGTGGCGCCGTAGGGCGAGCGCGCGCCGACCAGGCCGGTGGCGAACTGGTCGAGGTTGGCCTTGCCGACCGGGATCGCGCCGGCGGCGACCAGGCGCTCGACCACGTGCGCCGAGCGCTCGGGCAGGTAGGCGTAGGCCGGGCAGGCGGCAGTGGTCGCCACGCCGGCGAGGTCGATGTTGTCCTTGATCGCGAACGGCACGCCGTACAGCGGCAGGCTGGTCGGTTCGCGGCCGTCGAGGGCGGCCAGGTAGGGTTCGAGCTCGGCCGCGGTCAGCGTGCTGATCCAGATGTTGTCGTCGGCGTGCAGCGGGATGCGCGCGAGGATGTCGGCGATCACGCCGCGCGGCGTGCGGGTGCCGGCGACGTAGTCGCGGCGCAGGCTCGAAAGGCTCAGGTCGATCATGGTTCCGTCACGGGTGGCTGCGGGGTCAGGGCAGGTGTGCGAGCAGCGTGGCCGCATCGGCCACGGCGCCGAACACGCCGCCCTGCATTTTGATCATCTTGATCGCCGCGAGGTGATTGCCGTGGTCGGTGGCGCCACAGCAGTCCTCCAGCAGCAGGCACTCGAAGCCGCGGTCGTTGGCCTCGCGCATCGTCGTGTGCACGCAGACGTCGGTGGTGATGCCGGCGAGCAGCAGGTTGCGGATGCCGCGCGTGTGCAGGATCAGCTCCAGGTCGGTGGCGCAGAACGAGCCCTTGCCGGGTTTGTCGATGACGATCTCGCCGGGCGCCGGCGCGAGTTCGGGGATGATCTCCCAGCCCGGCTCGCCGCGCACCAGGATGCGCCCGCACGGCCCGGCGTCGCCGATGCCGGCGCCGATGCGCTGCGAGCGCCAGCGCTTGTTCGCCGGCAGGTCGGCGAGGTCCGGGCGGTGGCCCTCGCGGGTGTGGATGATGGTGTAGCCGCGCGGGCGCAGCGCCGCCAGCACCTGCGCGATCGGCCCGATCGGCGCGCGCGTCAGCGACAGGTCGTAGCCCATCGCGTCGACGTAGCCGCCCTCGCCGCAGAAGTCGGTCTGCATGTCGATGACGATCAGCGCGGTGTTGCCCGGCGCCAGGCGGCCATCGAAGGGCCAGGGGTAGGGGTCGGCGGGGATGAAGGTCTCGCTCATGGCTGCTCTCCGGGGCGGTCGACGGCTGCGGGGTCTTCGAGGAAGCGCACGGGCCGCTCCCAGACGATCAGCACCAGGCAGCCCTCGTCGCTCCACACGTGGTGGCGGCTGCCCGGCGGGTTGACGACGAGGCTGCCGGCCGGGTAGCGCCCGCGCGGATCGCTCTGCGCGCCCTCCAGCACCAGGATCAGCTCGTGGCCGACGTGTTCGTGGGCGGGCACCCGCGCGCCCGGCGCGTAGCGCAGGTAGGCTGCGGTGAAGCCGCCGTCGGCGGCGCGGTAGACCGGGGCGATGGCGACGTCCGGGCGCAGCGGCGCCCAGTCGAGCGCGGCCGGCGCGTTGCCGAGGGCGGCGGCGAGCACGGTCTGCGCGTTCATGCCAGCGCCGCCGCGAACGCCGCGAGCGGCGCGGTCCAGCCGACGATGCCGCCCTGCGCGGCGATCATCGCCAGCGTCGCCGCCTTGAACGCGGGGAAGTAGCTCGCGGTGGCCTCGTCGATCAGCAGGCACTCGTAGCCGCGGTCGTTGGCCTCGCGCATCGAGGTCTGCACGCACACCTCGGTGGTGACGCCACCGAACACCAGGTGGGTGATGCCGCGCGCGCGCAGCCGTTCGTCGAGCCCGGTGCGGTAGAACGCGCCCTTGCCGGGCTTGGCGATCACCGTCTCGCCGGGGTGCGGCGCGCAGGCCGGCACGAAGTCGTTGCCCGGCTCGCCGTCGATCAGGATGCGCCCCATCGGCCCGCGGTCGCCGATGCGCAGGCTCGCCGCACCGCGCAGGCGCTTGGCCGGCGGACAGTCGGCGAGGTCGGGCCGGTGCGCCTCCTTGGTGTGGATGACGGCGATGCCGTGCGCGCGGCACAGCGCGAGCAGGCGCGCGGCGGGCTCGACGCAGGCTTCGAGCCGGCTGACGTCGTTGCCGAGCGCCTCGCCGAAGCCGCCGGGCTCGATGAAGTCGCGCTGCATGTCGATCATCACCAGCGCGGTGGACGCGGGTTCGAAGGCGTAGGGGCCGGGGTCGGCGGCGAGTCGAGGCATGCGGCGCTCCGCTTCAGTGGGCGGCCATGTGGCGGCCGAGGGTGTGACGGTCGGCGGCGGCGGGGGTGGTCTCGTGGACGATGCGCCCGCCGCTGATCACCAGCACGCGGTCGGCCAGCGCGAGGATCTCGTCGAGGTCCTCGCTGACCAGCAGCACCGCGGCGCCGGCGTTGCGCGCCGCCATCAGCCGCTGGTGGATCGCCGCCGCCGAGGCGAAGTCGAGCCCGAACACCGGGTTGGCGACGATCAGCAGCGCCCGCGGCTGCGCCAGCTCGCGCGCCAGCACGGCGCGCTGCACGTTGCCGCCGGAGAGCGCGGCGATCGGCGCGTCGGGCCCCGGCGTGCGCACCTGGAAGGCGGCGATCAGCTCGCGCCCGCGCGCGCGGATCGTGCCGCGGCGCAGCCAGCCCAGGCGCGTCTGCGGCGGGCGGTCGAAGCTGCGCAGCGCGAGGTTGTCGGCGACGCTCATCTGCGGCACGCAGGCGTTCTTCAGCGGCTCCTCGGGCAGGCTGGCGAGCCCGGCGCGGTCGATCTCGGCGCGCGAGCCGCGGTACGCCGCGCCGTCGACCTCCAGCACCCCGGCGGCGACCGCGCGCTGGCCGAGCAGCGCCTCGACCAGCTCGCGCTGGCCGTTGCCGGAGACGCCGGCGAGGCCGACGATCTCGCCGGCGCGCACGTCGAAGCCCATGCCGGCGACCGCGGCCACGCCCTTGTCGTCGTGCACCGCGAGGTCGGCGACGCGCAGCCGCGTCACCCCCGGCACGCGCGCCGCGCGCGCCGGCGGCTCGGGCAGCGCCTCGCTGCCCATCATCAGCGCCGCCATGCGCTCGCGGCCGAGCTCCGCCACGCCGCCGCGGCCGACGTAGCGGCCGCGGCGCAGCACCGTGACCTCGTCGCAGAACGCCTCCACCTCGCGGAACTTGTGGCTGATCATCAGCACGCTGAGGCGCCCGGCGCGGGTCAGCCCGTGCAGCAGGCCGAGCACCTCGTCGGCCTCCTGCGGCGTCAGCACCGAGGTCGGCTCGTCGAGGATCAGGAAGCGGCGGTCGAGGTAGAGTTGCTTGAGGATCTCGGCCTTCTGCTTCTGCCCGGCGGCGAGCGTCGCCACCGGCGCGTCGAGCGGCACGTGCAGCGGCGCGGTGTCGAGGAAGGCTTCGAGGCGCGCGCGCTCGGCGGCCCAGTCGAGCACCGCCGGCAGCCGCGGGCGCGCCAGCACCAGGTTTTCGAGCACGCTCAGGCCCGGTGCGAGCGTGAAGTGCTGGTAGACCATGCCGAGGCCGAGCGCGTCGGCATCGGCGGGGTGGCGGATCTCGCGCTCGCGCCGGTCGACCAGGATCGCACCCTCGTCGGGCATCTGGTAGCCGACGATGCACTTCACCAGCGTGCTCTTGCCGGCGCCGTTCTCGCCGAGCAGCGCGTGGAAGCTGCCGGCGGCGACCTTCGTCGACACCCCCTGCAGCGCGACGAAGTCGCCGAAGCGCTTGCCGAGGTCGACGACCTCCAGTTCCAGTGCGGCCATCGGCCCCTCCGCTAGCGGCTCAGCCGCAGTTCGCCCGGCGCGCCGGTGCGCTCGCTGGCAAAGGCCATCAGCGCGAGCGTCAGCACGTAGGGGGCGGCGTTGAACAGGTGGTAGGCACCGGTGACGCCGGCGGCCTGCAGCGCCGGGCCGAGCGCGCCGGCGCCGCCGAACAGCAGCGCGGCGTACAGGCAGCGCCACGGCTGCCAGCGCGCGAACACCACCAGCGCCACCGCCATCAGCCCCTGGCCGCTCGACAGCCCCTCGTTCCAGCTCCCCGGGTAGAACAGCGACAGCGACGCCCCGCCGATGCCGGCGAGCGCGCCGCCGAGCGCGGTCGCGCTCAGGCGCAGGCGCAGGATCGGCAGGCCGAGCGCGCGCGCGGTGTCCTGCGAATCGCCGACGCAGCGCAGCGCGAGCCCCCAGCGCGTGCGCGTCAGCGCCAGGTGCATCAGCGCGCAGGCGGCGAGCCCGAGCGGGAACAGCACGTTGATGCGCAGCGCCTCGCGCACGAGCGGGTTGCTGCTCCAGGCGCCGAGCTCGAACGCCGGCAGCCCCGGCGCGCGCGGCTGGATGAACGGCTTGCCGAGGAAGAACGCCAGGCCGATGCCGAGCAGCATCAGGCCGATGCCGACGGCGATGTCGTTGACCCGCGGCAGGCTGCAGATCAGCCCGTGCAGCAGCCCGAGCAGGCCGCCGGCGACGATCGCCGCCAGCAGCCCGAGCCACGGCGAGCCGCTCAGCACCGCGCCGCCGTAGGCGCTCATCGCGCCCATCACCAGCGCGCCTTCGAGGCCGAGGTTGATGCGCCCGCCGCGCTCGGTCAGGCATTCGCCGAGGCTCACGAACAGGAACGGCGAGCCGGCGCGGATGGCGCCGGCGAACACCGCCAGCGGCACGGCCCAGAGATCGACGTCGGCGCTCATCGCGGGCGCCTCCGCCGGATGCGCTGCGCCACGGCCTGGAACAGCGGCTCGGCGACCAGGATCGACAGGAACAGGAAGCCCTGCAGCACGTTGACGGTGGCATCGGGCAGGCCGAGGCGGCGCTGCAGCAGCCCGCCGCTCGCCGCCACGCCGCCGACCAGCAGCGCCGTCGGCAGGATCGCCAGCGGCTGCTGGCGGGCGACGAAGGCGACCAGGATGCCGGCGTAGCCGTAGCCGGCGGCGAGCGCGCTGTTCGCCGCGCCGTGCACCGCGGCGACCTCGATCATGCCGGCGAGCCCGGCCGCGGCACCGCCGAGCCCGCAGGCGGCGATCGCCAGGCGCCCGACCGGCAGCCCGACCATGCGCCCGGCACGCGGGTTGCCGCCGGCGACCTTGAGGCCGAAGCCCCACGGCGTGTGGTGGATCAGGAGGTGCGCGAGCACGCAGGCGAGCACGCCGATCACCAGCCCCGCGTGCACGCCGCTGCCGGCGAGCTCGCCGAGGCGCGCCGCGTCGGGCAGCGCCGGCGTCGACGGCTTGTTGAGGCTGGCCGGGTCGCGCAGCGGGCCTTCCACCAGGTGCTTGAACAGCGCCGCCGCGATGTAGGCGAGCAGCAGGCTGCCGATCGCCTCGTTGACGCCGCGCCGCTCGCGCAGCAGGCCGACCAGGCCGATCCACACGCCGCCGGCGAGCGCGCCGGCGAGCGCCATCGGCAGCAGCGCCATGCCACCGAGGCCGCCGAGGTGCACGCCGAGCGCCGCCGCGGCGAGCCCGCCCATCAGCACCGCACCCTCGCCGCCGATCACGATCAGCCCGGCGCGCGCCGGCAGCACCACGCACAGCGCCGTCAGCATCAGCGGTGCGGCGCGCAGCAGCGTGTTCTGCCAGGCGAAGGCGCTGCCGAAGGCGCCCTTCCACAGCAGCGCGTAGACCGCCAGGGGGTCGTGGCCGGCGGCGACGAGGAAGGCGCCGAACAGCAGCGCGGCGAGCGCGAGCGCGCCGACGGTGCCGGCGAGCGCGCGCAGCGCCGCGGCGAGGCGCGGGTCGGGCGCGGCGCGCAGCACGGCGACGGCGGAAGCGGAGGTGGCGCTCATGCGGACCGCCCGCGCCTCAGCCCTGCACGCCTTCGACCAGCCAGTCCATGGCTTCGAGGGCGACGTCGGTCTGCGCCAGTTCGACGCCGGCGGCGATCACGGTACGGCCCTTGTTGTCGGCGAGCGGCCCTTTGAAGATCGTCAGCGCCCCGGCGAGCATCTTCTCCTTCGTCGCGCTCACCGCCGCCTGCCCGGCGGCGGACAGCGCCGGCCCGTACGGCGAGGTCTTGATGTAGCCCTCGCGCAGGCCGCCGCGGATGAAGTTCGGCATCGGCGCGCCGCTCATCGCCGCCTGGACCAGCGTCGTGTACGGCGTCACCCAGTTCCACTGCGCGCCGGTCAGGTAGGCCTGCGGCGCCAGCGCGCTCTGGTCGGCGTGGTAGCCGCACACCATCGCGCCGCGGCGCGCGGCGGTCTCGACCACCACCTTGGGGCTGTCGACGTGGCAGGTGAGCACGTCCGCGCCCTGGTCGACCAGGCTGTTCGCGGCCTCGGCCTCCTTGACCGGCATCGCCCAGTCGCCGGTGAAGATCACCCGCGTGGTGATCGACGGGTCGACCGAGCGCGCGCCCATCGTGAAGGCGTTGATGTTGCGCAGCACCTGCGGGATCGGCTTGGCGGCGACGAAGCCGAGCTTCCTGGTCTTGCTGGCGTGGCCGGCGGCGACGCCGTTGAGGTACTGGCCCTCGTCGATGTAGCCGAAGAAGCTGCCGGTGTTCTTCGGGTGCACGCCCTCGCGCCACAGCCCGCCGCAGTGGGCGAAGCGCACCCCGGGGTACTTGGCGGCGACCTTGAGCACGTGCGGGTCGAAGTAGCCGAACGAGGTCGGGAAGATCAGCTGTGCGCCATCGAGCTCGATCATGCTCTCCATGGTCTTCTGCACCGCGACCGTCTCGGCGACGTTCTCCTCCTCCAGCGCGGTGATGCCCGGCAGCTTGCGGATCTGCGCCGCGGCCTCGGCGTGCGCCTGGTTGTAGCCGTAGTCGTCGCGCGGGCCGACGTAGATGAAGCCGACGGTGAGCTTGTCGCCGGCCGCCAGCGCGCGCGACCACGGACCGGCGAGGCTGACGAGGCTGCCGGCCACCACGGCCTGCAGGAAGTGGCGGCGCGAAACGCTGAGCCGGGATTCGGACACGTCGGACCCTCCTGTTGCATGCAACGATGTACGCCTGAAAATGGCTGCAAGCGAGGTGCCATCCATTGATCGACCGCGATAAAGTCCACTGTGACAATCGGTTATGCTGGGCGCTCCGGCCGCGGCCGCGCGCCATGCGCCCCACGACGGTGCAGAGACGGGGCCCGCGGCACCGTCAACGTGCAGGCCAGCCCCCACAGGAACCAGCGGACGCGAACCCGTGAACACACCCAGACCGAGCGCACAGGACGTCTACGACCGGCTGCGCGAACTGATCCTGTCCTTCGAGCTCTACCCCGGCAGCCGCGTCACCGAGAGCGCGCTGGCCGAGCGCTTCGGCGTCAGCCGCACCCCCGTGCGCGAGGCGCTGCAGCGCCTCGCCAGCGAGGGCCACGTCACCGTGCTGCCCAAGCAGGGGGTGCTGATCCGCCAGCTCGACGCCGCCGAGCTCGCGCAGCACTACCGGGTGCGCGTGGTGCTCGAACTCGCCGTGCTCGCCGACGTCTGCGCCAACGCGAGCGACGCCGACCTGCGCGCGCTCGCCGCCGACTGGGACCCGCAGACGCAGCCGGGGCGCAGCGACGACTTCGCGGTGATGGCGGCGCGCGACGAGACCTTCCACCGCCGCCTCGCCGAACTCGGCGGCAACCGCGTGATGGCGCAGCTGCTGGAGCAGGTCGGCCACCACATCCGCGCCGTGCGCCGGCTCGACTTCACGCTGAACGACCGCGTCGAGCGCACCTACGAGGAGCACCACGCGATCGCGCAGTGCCTGCTCGCGCGCGACCTGCGCGGCGCCCGGCGCCTGCTGCGCCGGCACATCGAGAACAGCCGCCGCGTCGCCAGCGCGGTCAGCCTCGAACAGCTGCGCCGCGTGCGCGCCGCGGCGCTCGGCGAACCGGGCTAGCGCTGCCGCCTCAGCCGGCGGCGGCTTCGAGCACCAGCAGCCGCGCGCCGGCGGCGACCTGCGCGCCCGGCTGGCACAGCAGGCGGGTGACGCGCCCGGCGCAGGGGGCGGCGATGGTGATCTCCATCTTCATGCTCTCCAGCACCACCAGCGGCTGGCCGGCGGCGACCTCGGCACCGGCGGCGACCGCCACCTGCCAGACGCTGCCCGGCACGTGCGCCTCGACCGCCACCTCGGCCTCGGCGAGCGCGGTGTCGGCACCTTCGGTGGGCAGTTCGGCGAGCTCGGCGCTGAAGCGGTCCTGCCCGCTCGCCGCCCAGCGCGCGCGCTCGGCGTCGAAGGCCGCGCGCCGGCGCGCCTCGAACGCCGCGATCGCCGCCGCGTGCTCGGCGAGGAAGGCGCGGTAGCGGCGCAGGCTGAAGGTGGTGGGCTCGATGCGCAGGCGGTAGCGCCCGCGCGGGAAGTCCTCGCGCAGCCGCAGCAGTTCGTCCTCGCTGACCTCGAAGAAGCGGATCTGGTCGAAGAAGCGCAGCAGCCACGGCTCGGGGAAGTCCGCGGTGCGGTGGTAGCGGTTCCACATCTGCACCGTGCGGCCGACGAACTGGTAGCCGCCCGGCCCTTCCATGCCGTAGACGCACAGGTACGAGCCGCCGATGCCGACCGCGTTCTCCGGCGTCCAGGTGCGCGCCGGGTTGTACTTGGTGGTCACCAGGCGGTGGCGCGGATCGAGCGGGGTCGCCACCGGCGCGCCGAGGTAGACGTCGCCGAGCCCCATGACCACGTAGCTCGCGCCGAAGACCGCCTCGCGGACCTGCTCGATCGACTCCAGGCCGTTGATGCGGCGGATGAATTCGAGGTTGCTCGGGCACCACGGGGCGTCCTTGCGCACCGAGGTGGCGTACTTGTCGATGGCGCGGCGGGTCTGGCTGTCGTCCCAGGCGAGCGGCAGGTGCACGACGCGCGCCGGCACCTCGACGTCGTCGACCTCGCCGAGCTCGCGCTCCAGCCGCTGCAGGCGCCCGAGCAGCTCGACCAGCGGCAGCAGGTCGGGCTGGTAGTGCAGCTGCAGCGAGCGGATGCCCGGCGTCATCTCCAGCACGCCGGCCCAGCCCGCGGCGCGGATGCGCTCCAGCAGCACCTGCGCGCGGAAGCGCAGCGCCAGGTCGAGCACCGGCGGGCCGTACTCGATCAGCAGGAAGTCGTCGCCCGAGGGCCGGTAGACCACCTCGACCGGGGTGTCGTCGAGCCGCGCCAGTACCGGCGAGACGATCGCCGCCGGCGCCAGCGCCGGCTCGGCGTGGACGAAGTCGTCGATCCAGCGCCGCTGCGCGGCACGCAGCGCGGTGGCGGCGGCAAAGTCGACCGGCACGAAGCGCACGCGGTCGCCGGGGCGCAGCTGGCCGAGCTGCCAGAGGTCGGCCATCACCACCGTCGCCGGGCAGACGAAGCCGCCGAGCGAGGGGCCGTCCGGGCCGAGGATCACCGGCATGTCGCCGGTGAAGTCGACGGTGCCGATCGCGTAGGCGTTGTCGTGGATGTTCGACGGGTGCAGCCCGGCCTCGCCGCCGTCGCTGCGCGCCCACAGCGGCTTGGGCCCGATCAGGCGCACGCCGGTGCGGCTGGAGTTGAAGTGCACCTCCCAGTCGGCGGCGAAGAAGGCCTCGATGCCGGCGTCGGTGAAGAAGTCGGGCGCGCCGTGCGGGCCGTAGATCACCCGCAGCGTCCACGCGCGGCCGTAGCGCGGGACCGCCGCCGCCGGCAGCGCGCGCTCGGTGCCGTCGGCCGCGGTCGGGTGGAACGGCAGCACGTCGCCGGTGCGCAGCGCCCGGCCGCCGTGGCCGCCGAACTGGCCGAGCGTGAAGGTCGCCTTCGAGCCGAGGTAGTCGGGCACGTCGAGCCCGCCCTTGACCGCCAGGTAGGCGCGCGCGCCGTCGCCCGCCTGGCCGATGCGCAGCACGCTGCCGGCCGGCACCGCGACCGGCGCCCACTGCGCCACCGCGACGCCGTCGAGCTCGACCGGCGTGGTGGCGCCGGTCACCGCGACCAGCGCCGCGGCGTGGAAGCGCAGCGTCGGCCCGTTGACGGTGACCTCCAGCCCGGCCGTGCCCTCGGGGTTGCCGACGATGCGGTTGGCGAGGCGGAAGGCCAGGTCGTCCATCGGCCCCGACGGCGGCACGCCGACGTCCCAGTGGCCGCCGCGGCCGGGCCAGTCCTGCACGGTGGTCTGGGTGCCGCCGGCGAGCACCTCGATGCCGCGCGCGCGGTAGCCGAAGCGCCCCAGCGTGGCGGTGACGTGGGTGCCGGCGACGAAGGCGGCATCGGCGAGCACCTGGCGCAGATAGTCGAGGTTGGTCTCGATGCCGGCAAGCCGCGTGGCGGCCAGCGCCGCGCCGAGGCGCGCGAGCGCCGCGGCGCGGTCCCCGGCGTGGACGATGACCTTCGCCAGCATCGGGTCGTAGAACGGCGGCACCTCGACGCCGGCCTCGATCCAGGTGTCGCAGCGGGCGTCGGCCGGGAACGTCACCTGCGTCAGCAGCCCGGCCTGCGGCTGGAAGTTGCGCGCCGGGTCCTCGGCGTAGACGCGCGCCTGGATCGCGTGGCCGCGCGGCGTGACGCGCAGCGTGGCGAGCGGCGGCAGGTCACCGGCGGCGAGCTGCAGCATCCACGCCACCAGGTCGACGCCGGTGACCATCTCGGTGACCCCGTGCTCGACCTGCAGCCGGGTGTTCACTTCGAGGAAGTAGAAGCGCTCCTCGGCGTCGTCGTAGATGTACTCGACGGTGCCGGCCGAGCGGTAGGCGACCGCGCGCATCAGCCGCTCGGCGCTCGCCAGCAGCTCGGCGCGCACCGCCGGCGCGAGGCGCGGCGCCGGGGTCTCCTCGATCACCTTCTGGTTGCGCCGCTGCAGCGAGCAGTCGCGCTCGCCGAGCGCGATCACCCCGCCGTGGCCATCGCCGAACACCTGCACCTCGATGTGGCGCGCGCGCTCGACGAACTTCTCCAGGAACACCCCGGCGTTGCCGAAGTTGTTGCGCCCCAGCCGCTGCACGCTGGCGAAGGCGTCGCGCAGGCCGGCCTCGTCGCGGCACAGGCTCATGCCGATGCCGCCGCCGCCGGCGGTGGACTTCAGCATCAGCGGGTAGCCGATGCGCGCAGCCTCGGTGACCGCCGCCTCCAGCGTCTCGATCAGCCCGCTGCCGGGCAGCAGCGGCGCGCCGTTCGCCGCGGCGAGCGCGCGCGCGGTGTGCTTGAGGCCGAAGGCCTCCATCTGCGCCGCGGTCGGGCCGATGAAGGCGATGCCCTCCTGCTCGCAGGCGAGCGCGAAGCCGGCGTTCTCGGACAGGAAGCCGTAGCCGGGGTGGATCGCCTGCGCGCCGCTCGTGCGCGCGGCATCGAGGATCTTCTCGACGTTCAGGTAGCTGTCGGCGGCCAGGTTCTCGCCGATCCAGATCGCCTGGTCGGCCTCCTGCACGTGGCGCGAGTGGCGGTCGGCGCTGGTGTACACCGCGACCGCGCGCACCCCGAGCGCCTTCAGGGTGCGGATGACGCGGCAGGCGATGGCGCCGCGGTTGGCGATGAGGACGATATCGAACATGGCCTGGTTCCGAGCCGAGTGGCGGGTCGTCCCGCCGGAAAACCGGATGCGCGCGGGGTCGTCCCCGCGGCCTTGTCCCCGCGCCGTCGCGGCGTTCGCCCCACCCCGCTCCCGGAGGGAGAGGGGCCAGCCGTCAGGCCGCCCACACCAGCATCCGCACCGGGGTCGGGTTGTAGGCGTTGCAGGGGTTGTTGAGCTGCGGGCAGTTCGACACCAGCACCAGCAGGTCCATCGCGGCGCGGATCTCGACGTACTTGCCGGGGGCGGAGACGCCGTCGGCGAAGCTCAGCCCGCCCTCCGGCGTCACCGGCACGTTCATGAAGAAGTTGATGTTGTGGGTGAGGTCGCGCTTGCTCATGCGCCCGTCGCGGGCGATCGCCAGCAGGTAGCTGTCGCGGCACGAGTGCATGTAGCGCTTCTCCAGCGCGTAGCGGACCTGGTTCGACTCCGCCGCGCAGGCGCCGCCGAGGGTGTCGTGGCGCCCGCAGGTGTCGGCGACGATCTCGCCCAGCACCCGGCCCTCGGTCGACATCAGCCGCGTGCCGGCGCCGAGGTACAGCGCCCCCTGCGCGCGGATGGTGTCGACGGCGCTGTAGCGCTCGCTCGGGTCGTGGGCGTTGTAGAACAGCGTGTCGGCGGCCTGGTTGCCTTCGAGGTCGACGATGCGCAGCGTCTGCCCGGCCGCGAGCGTGTGCAGCCAGGCATCGCCGGCGCGGACCACCTCGTCGTGGATCGCGGCGGCGGGATCGAGCGGACTTTCCTTCAGCATGGCGGGCGTTCCTCAGGCGGGCGCGTGCTGGCAGAAGCAGCGGCGGGTGTTCTCGTAGCCGCGGGCGTTCTCCGGGCGCGAGCGGTAGCAGGGGTCGTCGGGCGTCATCGTCCCCGAGCGCCACACCTCGACCCGCACCGGCTTCGGCGCCCAGGCGCGCGCCGGGTCGAGGGGGTGCGGACAGGTGTTGAGCACGACCAGCACGTCCATCTCGGCGCGCAGGTCGACGTGGTCGCCGGGCCGCGAGTGGCCCGGCACGTAGGCGAGGCGGCCATCGGCGTCGGCGGCGACCCTGGAGAAGAAGTTGACGTTCGCCGCCATGTCGCGCTTGCCGAGGCCGTGCTTGCCGAGCTCGATCAGGAAGCGCTCGCGGCCGCTCAGGTGGAAATCGTTGCGCAGCGTCTGGTAGTCGCCGGGGCCGTAGTGGGCCGCGGTCTCGGCGCGGTCGGCGACGCCGCAGACGGTGTCGTGCCAGCCGACGCTGTCGGCGGCGATCGACAGCAGGATGTGGCCCATGTCCGAGTACAGGCAGTGGCCGGCGGTGAGCAGGAAGGTGTGCTGGCACTTCAGCGTGTCGGGCATGTTGTAGCGCTCGAGCGGCTGGCGCGCGTTGTAGGCGAGCAGCGCGACGTTGGCGCCGCCGTCGAGGTCGGTCAGGCGCAGCGCGTGGCCGCGCTCGACGACGAAGGACCAGCTCTCGCCGCCGCGCAGGGTTTCGGTGTGGACCACCAGGTCGGGACGGTACTCAGGCATGGGCGGGTGCCTCGGCAACGGGGGTGAGCTTGCGCACGAGTTCGGCCGGCACGGCGACCGGGCCGCGACCGCGCAGCGGGATGTCGTAGGTGATGGTCGCGCCGTAGGCCTGCGGGGCCTGCGGGTCGACGCGGGGCTTGTCGAACACCAGCACGCGGGTGCCGAGCGCGAAGGCTTCGGGCAGGTCGTGGGTGATCATGAACACGGTCACGCCGCTCGCCTTCCACACCTGGCGGATCAGCGCGTGCATGTCGGCGCGGATGCCGGGGTCGAGCGCGCCGAAGGGCTCGTCGAGCAGCAGCACGCGCGGCGCGTTCACCAGCGACTGGGCGATCGCCAGGCGCTGCTGCTGGCCGCCGGACAGCGCCGCCGGGTAGCGCGTGGCGAAGGCGCCGAGGCCGACCGCGTCGAGCATCGCCGCGGCCTGCTCGCGCGCCGCGCGGCGGGCGCGGCCGAACAGCCGCCCGAGCAGCGGCGCGCGCGCGAGTTCGAGCGCGAGCAGCACGTTGTCCTGCACCGTCAGGTGCGGGAACACCGAGTAGCGCTGGAACACGATGCCGCGCTCGGGGCCGGGCTCGGCGGCGAGCGGCGTGCCGTCGAGCAGCAGCAGCCCGCGCGAGGGCGTCTCCTGGCCGAGCAGCATGCGCAGGAAGGTGGTCTTGCCGCAGCCCGAGGCGCCGACGATGGTGACGAACTCACCGGCCTCGACGACGAGGTTGAGGCGTTCGAGCACCACCTGCTCACCGTAGGTCCTCCAGACGTTGCGCAGCGTCACGCGGCTCATCGGCCACCTCCGGCGCTCGCCGCGAACCACGGGAAGGCGCGGCGCGACAGCAGGCGCAGCGCCCAGTCGATGGCGAAGGCGAGCAGCGTGATCCACGCCACGTAGGGCAGGATCACGTCCATCGCGAGGTAGCGGCGCACCAGGAAGATGCGGTAGCCGAGCCCCTCGCTCGCCGCGATCGCCTCGGCGGCGATCAGGAACAGCCAGGCGCCGCCGAGCGACAGGCGCAGCGCGTCGAGCAGGCGCGGCAGCAGCTGCGGCAGCACCACGCGCAGGATCAGCGTCCAGGTGTTGGCGCCGAGCGTCTGCGCCTTGACGATCAGCTCGACCGGCAGCTCCAGCGCGCGCGCCTGCAGGTCGCGCACGATCACCGGCGCGATGCCGATCACGATCAGCGCGACCTTCGACACCTCGCCGAGGCCGAACACGATGAACAGGATCGGCAGCACCGCCATCGGCGGGATCAGCGACAGCCCGGCGACGAACGGCGACAGCCCGGCGCGCGCGAGCGGGATCACGCCGTTGACGATGCCGACGACGAGCCCGATCGCGGCGCTGATGCCGAGCCCCCAGGCGAGCCGCGCGAGGCTCGCCATGGTGTCGGCCCACAGCAGCAGCTCGCCGCTGCGCTCGCTCGGCAGCGCCGCCATGCGCCAGATCGCCGCGCCGAAGGCGGCGAAGCCGGGCAGCAGCTTGTCGTTGGGGTTGGCGGCGAGGCGCTCGGCCGAGGCCAGCAGGTACACCGCCAGCACCAGCAGGAAGGGCAGCAGCCCGAGCAGCAGGCGCGAGATGCGGTCGGGGTGGCGGTTGACGAGGCGCGGCATGCGGGTGGCCCTCGCGGTGCGGCGGCGCGCGGCCGTCAGAGCTTGCCGTCGGCGGCGAGCGCCATGGTCGCGGCGTCGAAGCGCAGCTTGACGTTGCCGGCGTCGCCGAGCGTGCGCCCGCCGGGGAAGGCCATGCCGACCGCCTCGGCGCTCTTCGCGCCCTCGCCGAGCAGGCCGTGGGCGAAGGAGAACGCCGCCACGCGCTGCATGGTCTGCGGCAGCTCGGGGCTGGTGGCGAAGGCCACCGCCTCGGCCGGCGCGTAGAACATGCGGGTGGTGGCGAGCTGGGCGTCGTAACCCTTGAGGTCGGTGCCCGAGGCCTCGGCCATCGCCGCGCGCGCCTTGCGCCCGGCCTCGTCGTCCCGGCTCATCAGCGCCATGGTCTCGAACCAGGCGCCGACCAGCGCCTTGCCGAGCGCCGGCTGCCTGGCCAGCGTCGCGCTGTTGACCACCATCAGGTCGATGATCTCGCCGGGGACCTTGCTCGAATCGAACACCTCGACCGCGTCCGGCTGGCCCTTGATCTCGGCGAGCAGCGGGTTCCAGGTGACCACCGCGGAGACCTGCGGCGTCGCCCAGGCGGCGACGATGTCGGCGTCGGAGGTGTTGACGGTGGTGATGTCCTTCTCGCTCATGCCGGCGCTTTCGAGCGCGCGGGCGAGCAGGTAGTGCGACACCGACAGCTCGACCAGGTTGACCTTCTGGCCCTTGATGTCCCTGAGCGCCTTGCCCTTGCCCTTCAGCACGACGCCGTCGTTGCCGTTGGAGAAGTCACCGACGATCAGCGCGGTGGAATCGACGCCGCCGGCCGCCGGGATGGTCAGCGCGTCCATGTTGGTCATCACGCAGCCGTCGAAGGCGCCGGCGGTGTACTGGTTGATCGACTCGACGTAGTCGTTGAGCTGCACGACCTCGATCTCGATGCCGTACTTGTCCGCCCACTTCTTCACGATGCCGGCCTTGGCGGCGTAGTCCCACGGCATCCAGCCGGCGTAGATGGTCCAGGCGACGCGGAACTTGTTGCCTTCGGCGGCATGGGCGAGGCCGCCGAGCGACTGCACGGCGACCAGCACCAGCAGGGCCACGGCAGCGGCGAGGCGGTTCAGGGGAAGGCGTAACGACAGGGCGCGCATGCGGCGGTCTCCGGGCGGCACGAAGGGGTGACAAAGCGAGCGCGGAGACCGATGACGATCGGATCTCCCGGGCTTTTGTCCCTCCGTGCAGCCACCCCGCCGGGGATGGCCGGCCGCTCTCGGACCAGGCGTCCGCGATGCGGACCGGAACCCTAGCGGCCAATGAAGCGGGCTGATGGCGTCGAAGCGTCACCGGCTCTTGGCTCTGCCGTAAGCGCCAAGCAGCGCCCGTGCCAAGCGGCCGGATCACGCCGATTCAATCACTTGGCGCAGGCTCCGGCGACGCGCGCTGCCACCTGTGCGCGGATTCGGTGCACCCCCTCCCCATCGTGGTGCAGGCGCGGCGAGGCGGCCGGGCACTGCGGCATGCGGCGTCGCCCTTTCACATGTCGCAACGCGTGCCATGCTTGAGGGCACGGCCGCGGGAACGCGGCGAGGAGCGGCGAAGGGCGCGCCACCGACGTGGACGAACTTGCACAGGCAGCAGCACACGATGGCGAATGACCAGGCAACGGCGGCGGGCGACCTGCTGAGGGTCGAGGATCTGCACATCGGCTTTCACCTGCACGGTGGCCTGACTCCCGCGGTCCGCGGGGCGAGCCTGCGCATCCGCCCGGGCAAGGTCACCGCGCTGGTCGGCGAGAGTGGCTCGGGCAAGTCGGTGATCGCGCAGGCGATCCTCGGCATCCTGCCGACCCCGGCGCAGATCTCCGGCGGGCGCATCCTGTTCAACGACCCGCTCGACCCCGGCGCGTCGATCGACATCGCCGCACTGGCGCCGGACAGCACGGCGATGCGTGCGCTGCGCGGCGGGCGCATCGCGATGATCTTCCAGGAGCCGATGACCTCGCTGTCGCCGCTGCACACCATCGGCGACCAGATCGAGGAGGCGCTGCGCCTGCACCGCAGCGTCAGCCACGAGGAGGCGCGCCCGCTCACCGAGGAGATGCTCGGGCTGGTGGGCTTCCCGCGGCCGGCGCGCGCCTACGACCGCTACCCGTTCGAGCTCTCCGGCGGCCTGCGCCAGCGGGCGATGATCGCGATGGCGCTGATCTGCCACCCGGCGCTGCTCATCGCCGACGAGCCGACGACCGCGCTCGACGTCACCATCCAGGCGCAGATCCTCAAGCTGCTCAAGGACCTGCAGGCGCGCCTGGGGATGGCGGTGCTGCTCATCACGCACGATCTCGGGGTGGTGGCGAACATGGCCGACGAGGTCGCGGTGATCTACCACGGCCGCATCATGGAGGCCGGCACCGTCGAGGCGATCTTCAGCGACCCGCGCCACCCCTACCTGAAGGCCCTGCTCGCCGCGGTGCCGCACTTCGACATGCACCCGGGCGAGCGCCTGGTGGCGCTGCGCAACGTGCCGGTGCAGACCGATGCGCTGGTCGGCCTGCGCCCGCCGCCGCGCCCGCGCGACCCCGGCGCCACCGCGCCCGACGTGCTGCTGCGCGTGCGCGGCCTCACCCACCGCTTCGCGGTGCGCCAGAGCGCCTGGCGACGCGGCGGCGAGCCGCCGCCGCCGGCGGTCAACGACGTGTCGTTCGAGATCCGCCGCGGCGAGTGCCTGGGGCTGGTGGGCGAGAGCGGCTGCGGCAAGACCACCGTCAGCAAGATCATCATGCGTGCGCTCACCCCGAGCGCCGGCGAGCTGATCTTCGACGGCGGCGACGGCCCGCGCGACCTGCTCGCGGCGAGCGGCAGCGAGCTGGTGGCGCTGCGCACGCGCGTGCAGATGGTGTTCCAGGACCCCTTCAGCTCGCTGTCGCCGCGCATGACGGTGGGCGCGATCCTGCGCGAGCCGCTCGAGATCCACGGCATCGGCACGTCGGCGAGCCGCACCGAGCGCGTGCGCGCGCTGCTGCGCGCGGTGGGCCTGGACCCGCGCCACGCCAGCCGCTACCCGCACAGCTTCTCCGGCGGCCAGCGCCAGCGCATCGGCATCGCGCGGGCGCTGGCGCTCGGGCCCGACCTGCTGATCTGCGACGAGCCGGTGTCGGCGCTCGACGTCTCGGTGCAGGCGCAGATCCTCAACCTGCTCGAAGACCTGCAGCGCGAGCTGGGACTGACCTACCTGTTCATCTCGCACAACCTGGCGGTGGTCGACTACGTCGCCGACCGCATCGCGGTGATGTGCCGCGGACGCATCGTCGAGCTCGCGCCGCGCGAGGTGCTGTTCCGCGCGCCGGTGCACCCGTACACGCGCACGCTGCTCGGCGCGGTGCCCTACCCCGACCTCGGCCGCCCGCTCGACTTCGCCACGCTGACCCGCGGCGGCGCGACCGACCCCGGCACCTGGCCCGGCGCCTTCCGCGATTGCGGTGAAGGGCCGCCGCTGCAGCCGATCGAGGTCGGCGCCGAGCACTGGGTGCTCGCCCATGCCGACGCCGACGCCCGGGAGCTGCGGCCATGAGCGCGCGCCTGCATCGCTTCGGCAGGTGGTGCGCGGCGCTTGCGCTCGCCGCGCTGGCGGGATCGGCCGCGGCGCTCGACTACATCGAGACGCCCTCGCTGCAGGCGCAGGTGGACGCCGGCGCGCTGCCGCCGGTGGCGATGCGCCTGCCGGCCACGCCGCGGGTGATCGACCTGCCGGCGATGGGGCGCGAGCTCGGCCGCCACGGCGGCACGGTGCGCACCCTGCTCGGCGGCCAGAAGGACATCCGCATGATGACCCTCTACGGCTACGCCCGGCTGGTCGCCTTCGACCCCGACCTCAACCTGGTGCCCGACCTGCTCGAAAGCTTCACCGTCGACGAGGGGCGCGTGTTCACGCTGCACCTGCGCGCCGGGCACCGCTGGTCGGACGGCCAGCCGTTCACCGCGGAGGACTTCCGCTACGCCTGGGAGGACGTGCTCAACAACCCCGAACTCTCCGCCGTCGGCCTGCCCAACGAGCTGGTGGTGAACGGCCACCCGCCGCGCTTCGAGGTGCTCGACCCGCTCACCGTGCGCTACTCGTGGGACGCCCCCAACCCCGACTTCCTGCCCGCGCTGGCGGCCGCGCAGCCGCTGCAGATCGCGATCCCGGCGCACTACCTCGGCCAGTTCCACCGCCGCTACCGCGACGTCGACGAGCTCAAGGAGCTGGCGCGCAGCCTGCGCCTGCGCAACTGGGTGTCGCTGCACGACCGCATGTCGCGCTGGTACCGCCCGGAGAACCCCGACCTGCCGACGCTCGGCCCGTGGATCAACACCACCGCGCCGCCCGCCGAGCGCTTCGTGTTCGTGCGCAACCCCTACTACCACCGCGTCGACAGCGCCGGCCGGCAACTGCCGTACATCGACAGCTTCGTGCTGGACATGAGCACCACCTCGCTGATCCCGGTGAAGGCGGGGGCGAACGCCGCCGACCTGCAGGCGCGCTACCTGCGCTTCGAGGACTACCCGTTCCTCAAGGAGGCCGAGCAGCGCCACCCCTTCGACGTGCGCCTGTGGGAGCGCGGCCAGGGCTCGACGATCGCCATCCTGCCCAACCTCAACGTGCAGGACGACGTCTGGCGCGCCCTGCTGCAGGACGTGCGCGTGCGCCGCGCGCTGTCGCTCGGGATCAACCGCCACGAGATCAACCAGGCGGTGTACTTCGGGCTCGCCCGCGAGAGCGCCGACACCGTGCTGCCCGAGAGCCCGCTGTTCCGCCCGGCCTACGCCAGCGCCTGGACGCACCACGACCCGGCGCAGGCCAATGCCCTGCTCGACGCCGCCGGGCTCGACCGGCGCGACGTCGACGGCATCCGCCTGCTGCCGGATGGCCGACGCGCCGAGATGACGATCGAGACCGCCGGCGAGAGCACCGAGGAGACCGACGTGCTCGAACTGGTGGTGGACCACTGGCACGCGCTGGGGCTCAAGCTGTTCGTGCGCGCGGCGAGCCGCGACGTCTTCCGCAGCCGCATGATCGGCGGCCAGACCCTGCTCGGCGTGTGGTCGGGGCTCGACAACGGCATCCCGACGCGCGACATGAGCCCGGAGGAACTGGTGCCGACCACCGAGCAGCAGCTGCACTGGCCGCAGTGGGGCATGTACTACGAGAACGGCGGGCGCAAGGGCGTGGCACCGACGCTGCCGGCGGCGCAGGAACTGGTCGACCGGCTCCGGGACTGGTGCGCGGCGACGACGCCCGAGCAGCGCGAGGCGGCGTGGCACGCGATCCTGCAGATCTACTCCGACCAGGTCTTCACGATCGGCATCGTCAACGGTTCGCCGCAGCCGGTACTGGTGTCGCGGCGGCTGCACAACGTGCCCAGGGAGGCGGTCTACAACTTCAATCCGGGCGCCTTCTTCGGCGTCTACATGCCCGACACCTTCTGGTTCACCGAAGAGGGCCGCTGACATGCTTCGCTACGTGTTGGGCCGCTGCGTCATGATGGTGCCGACCCTGGTGCTGACCAGCATGCTGATCTTCACCATCATCGAGCTGCCGCCGGGGGACTACTTCGAGAGCTACATCGCCGAGCTGCAGGCGCAGGGCGAGGGCGTCGACCTCAAGCAGATCGAGGCGCTGCGCAAGCAGTACGGCTTCGACAAGCCGCCGGTGGAGCGCTACCTGCACTGGGTCGGCGGCATGCTGCAGGGCGACTTCGGCTACTCCTTCGAGTACCAGATGCCGGTCAACGCGGTGGTCGGCGACCGCCTGTGGCTCACCGTGATGGTGAGCTGCTTCACCATCCTGTTCACCTGGATCGTCGCCTTCCCGATCGGCATGTACTCGGCCACGCACCAGTACTCCTGGGGCGACCACGGCCTGACCCTGCTCGGCCTGCTCGGGCTCGCGGTGCCGCACTTCCTGCTGGCGCTGGTGTTCATGTACTTCGCCAACGTCTGGTTCGGCACCTCGATCGGCCACCTGATGGACCCCGAATACCTCGGCGCGCCGATGAGCTGGGCGAAGGTGGAGTCGATCCTCGAGCACCTGTGGATCCCGGTGCTGATCATCGGCACCGGCGGCACCGCCGGCATGATCCGGCGCCTGCGCGCCAACCTGCTCGACGAGCTGCACAAGCAGTACGTGGTGACGGCGCGCGCCAAGGGCCTGCCACCGTTCCGCGCGCTGGTGAAGTACCCGCTGCGGATGTCGCTGAACTTCTTCATCGCCGACATCGGCAGCATCCTGCCGGAGCTGGTGTCGGGCGCCGAGATCACCGCCATCGTGCTGTCGCTGGAGACCACCGGGCCGATGCTGATCCGTGCGCTGCAGAGCCAGGACATGTACCTCGCCGGTTCCTTCCTGATGTTCCTCGCCTTCCTCACGGTGATCGGCGTGCTGATCTCCGACCTCGCGCTGGTGATGCTCGACCCGCGCATCCGCCTCGGCGGCGGGAGCACCAAATGAGCGCCGTGCCGGAGCAGGCGACCGTGCAGGGCCAATCGCCGCTGCCGCAACCGGGCGCGCCGCTGACGCACTACGTCTCGCCCGAGCCCTTCGACCCCGAGGCCGTGGAGCGCCTGAGCCCGGCGCTGGAGCGCGTGTACCGCGCCTCGCAGTGGCGGCTGATGTGGTGGAAGTTCCGCCGCCACCGGCTCGCGGTGATCAGCGCGGTGTTCCTCGCGCTGATCTACCTGAGCACGCTGGTCAGCGAGTTCCTCGCCCCCTACCCGCTCGCCGCCCGCCACGTCGAGCAGATCCACCACCCGCCGCAGGCGGTGCACTTTTTCCACGAGGGGCGTTTCATCGGACCCTTCGTGTACGGCACCTCCTACCGGCTCGACATGGCGCGCCTGAAGCGCGTCTACACCCCCGACCCGCAGCAGGTGCAGCCGATCCGCTTCTTCTGCCACGGCGAGCCCTACCGCTTCTGGGGCCTGATCGACGCCGACCTGCACCTGGCCTGCCCCGCCCCCGGCGGCACGCTGTACCTGCTCGGCACCGATCGCCTCGGCCGCGACGTGCTCTCGCGCGTCCTCTACGGCGCGCGCATCTCGCTGACCATCGGCCTGCTCGGCGTGGCGATGAGCTTCACCCTCGGCATCGTCATCGGCGGGCTCGCCGGCTACTACGGCGGGCTGTTCGACCTGCTGGTGCAGCGCCTGATCGAGGTGCTGCAGTCGCTGCCGAGCATCCCGCTGTGGCTCGCGCTCGCCGCGGTGATGCCGGTGTCGTGGAGCCCGCTGCTGGTGTACTTCGGCATCACGATGATCCTCGGCCTGCTGCACTGGACCGGACTGGCCCGCGCGGTGCGCAGCAAGCTGCTCGCGCTGCGCGAGGAGGACTACGTGCTCGCCGCGCAGCTGATGGGCGCCGGCACCGGGCGCATCATCGGCCGCCACCTGGTCCCCGGCTTCCTGTCGCACCTGATCGCCACCGCCACCATCGCCATCCCCGGCATGATCCTCGGCGAGACCGCGCTCAGCTTCCTCGGCCTCGGCCTGCGCCCGCCGATCACCAGCTGGGGCGTGCTGCTGACCGAGGCGCAGAACATCAACGTGCTCACCCTCTACCCATGGTTGCTGGCGCCCGTCGTGCCCGTGATACTCGTGATCCTCGCGTTCAACTTCCTCGGTGACGGCCTGCGCGACGCGGCCGATCCCTACCGGGCCTGAACGCACGCACCGTGCGCCCGCGCACCGCGCCCCACGAGGGCCGGTGCGCGCGGCGCGCCGGCCCCCCAGGCACAGAGCACGCGGAGACCTCCGGGCATGCGGCGACTGCACGATGCGCGCATCTTGATGTACAGCCACGACACCTTCGGCCTCGGCCACCTGCGCCGCTGCCGCGCCATCGCGCACGCGCTGGTGGACGAGTTCAAGGGCCTGCAGGTGCTGCTCATCTCGGGCTCGTCGATCGCCGGCGCCTTCGACTTCAAGGCGCGCGTCGACTTCCTGAAGATCCCGAGCGTGATCAAGCTCCACAACGGCGACTACACCTCGCTCGACCGCCACATCGACCTGCGCGAGACGCTGGCGATGCGCCGCGCAATCATCCACGACACCGCCCGGCTGTTCGCCCCGGACCTGTTCATCGTCGACAAGGAGCCGCTCGGCCTGCGCTGCGAGCTGGAGGACACCCTGCACTTCCTCAAGGGCCGCGGCGCCACGCTGGCGCTCGGCCTGCGCGAGGTGATGGACGCCCCGCACCTGCTGTGCAGCGAATGGGCACGCCACGACGTGCTGCGCAAGATCGAGGCGCTGTACGACTCGATCTGGGTCTACGGCCCCGACGACTTCTGGAACCCGCTGACCGGCTTCGAGCTGTCCACCCCGCTGGAGGCGCGCCTGACCTACACCGGCTACCTGCGCCGCCACCCGCCGACCAGCCCGCCGGCGCAGGCGCTGCCGGCCGCCGACTACGTGCTGGTCACCACCGGCGGCGGCGGCGGCGGCGGGCCGCTGATGATGGACGTGCTGGCCGCGCTCGAGCGCACCCCCGAGCTGCCGCACCACTGGCTGCTGGTGCTCGGGCCGTTCATGCCCGCCGAGGAGCGCGAGCACATCCACGCGCGCGCCCGCGCGCTGCCGCGGGTGCTGGTGTCGGAGTTCGACAGCCACATCGAGCACCTGATGGTCGGCGCCCGCGCGCTGGTGGCGATGGGCGGCTACAACACCTTCTGCGAGATCCTGTCGTTCGACAAACCGGCGCTGCTGGTGCCGCGCGTGGCCCCGCGCGAGGAGCAGCTGATCCGCACCCGGCGCGCCGCCGAGCTCGGCCTGGTCGACTGGCTGCACCCCGACGACGCCGCCGACCCCGCCTGCCTCGCCGCGCGCCTGCGCGCGCTGGCGACCCGCAGCCCGCCCTCGCAGGCGCCGCGGCCACCGCAGCTCGACGGCCTCGAAACCATCAACCGGCTGGTCGGCGACTGGCTCGACAGCCACCCGCACGCGCGCCGTCGTGCCGGCGCCGGCGGGCGCTGAGCGCATGGCGGGCGCCGCAGCGCCGGCCGGCACGCTCGTGGTGGTGGTGAAGGGCTACCCGCGGCTGTCCGAGACCTTCATCGCGCAGGAACTGCTCGGCCTCGAACGCGCCGGCCTCGCGCTCGAGATCGTCGCGCTGCGCCACCCCACCGATGCCGCCACCCACCCGGTGCACGCCGAGATCCGCGCGCCGGTGCGCTACCTGCCCGAGTACCTGTACCAGGAGTGCCGGCGCGTGCTGCGCGGCTGGTGGCGCGCGCGCCGGCTGCCCGGCTACCGCGCCGCGCGCGCGGCCTTCCTCGCCGACCTCGCCCGCGACCGCAGCCCCAACCGCGTGCGCCGCTTCGGCCAGGCGCTGGTGCTCGCCGCCGAGCTCGACCCGCGCTGCACGCGCCTGCACGCGCACTTCCTGCACACTCCGGCGAGCGTCACCCGCTACGCCAGCCTGCTCACCGGCCTGCCGTGGACGGCCTCGGCGCACGCCAAGGACATCTGGACCTCGCCCGACTGGGACCTCGCCGTCAAGCTCGCCGACGCGCGCTGGGTGGTCACCTGCACGCGCGCCGGCCACGCGCGCCTGAACGCGCTGGCACCGACCGATGGCCGCGTGCACCTGAGCTACCACGGCCTCGACCTCGACCGCTTCCCGCCGTACCCGGCGCCGCGCCCGCCGCGCGACGGCCGCGGCGAACCGGTGCGCCTGCTCGCGGTCGGCCGTGCCGTCGACAAGAAGGGCTTCGACCTGCTGCTGGCGGCGCTCGCGCGGCTGCCACCCGCGCTCGCCTGGACGCTCGCGCACGTCGGCGGCGGTGCGCGCCTGCCGGCGCTGCGTGCGCAGGCGCAGGCGCTCGGCCTCGGCGCGCGCATCGAATGGCTGGGCGCGCTGCCGCAGACCGCCGTGCTCGAACGCTACCGCGCCGCCGACCTGTTCGTGCTGCCCTGCCGGGTCAGCGCCGACGGCGACCGCGACGGCCTGCCCAACGTGCTGGTCGAGGCCGCGAGCCAGCGCCTGGCGTGCCTGTCGACGCGCGTCTCGGGGGTGCCCGAGCTGCTCGACGACGGCGTCAGCGGCGTGCTCGTCGAGCCCGGCGACGTCGCCGCGCTCGCCGCCGCGCTGGAGCGGCTGATCCGCGACCCGGCGCTGCGCGAGCGCCTCGGCGCCGCCGCCGAGGCGCGGGTGCGCGCGCACTTCGACCACGCCGCATGCCTCGGGGGCCTGCTGGCCCTGTTCGGCGCAGGGCCCGCCGCCGATGCCTGAGCCCGCACGCCGCTCGCGCGTGCTGTGCTACGTCCAGCACCTGCTCGGCATCGGCCACCTGGCGCGCGTGAGCCGCATCGCGCAGGCGCTCGCGGCGCAGGGCGCGGAGGTGACGGTGCTGAGCGGCGGGATGCCGGTGCCCGGCTTCCCCGGCGCCGGCGTGGCGCTCGTGCAGCTGCCGCCGCTGCGCGCGGCCGGCGGCGGCGACTTCTCGACGCTGGTCGACGCCGCCGGGCAGCCGGTCGACGCGGCCTTTCTCGACGCCCGCCGCGCCGCCCTGCTCGACGCCTTCGCGCGGCTCGCGCCCGACGTGCTGGTGATCGAGGCCTTCCCCTTCGGCCGCCGCCCGCTGCGCTTCGAGCTGCTGCCGCTGCTCGCCGCCGCGCACGCGCGCACGCCGCGCCCGCGCGTGGTCTGCTCGGTGCGCGACATCGTCCAGGCGAGCCGCAAGCCGGGGCGCGCCGAGGAGACCGTCGCCACCCTCGACGCGCACTTCGACCAGGTGCTGGTGCACGGCGACCCGCGGCTGTGCCGCTTCGAGGCGAGCTTCCCGCTCGCCGCGCGGCTCACGCCGCGCCTCGCCTACACCGGGCTGGTCGCCGGCCCGCGCGTGGCGCCGGCCGCCGCCGCCGTGGTGCTCGTCTCGGCGGGCGGTGGCGCCGTCGGCACCGCGCTGCTCGGCGCCGCGCTCGCCGCGCGCGCCGCGACCCGCCTCGCCGCCGCGCCCTGGCTGCTGCTCGCCGGCCCCAACACGCCGGACGCCGCGCTGCACGCGCTGCGTGCCGCCGCCCCGGCCGGCGTCGGCGTCGAGCGCTTCCGCCCGGACTTCCCGGCGCTGCTCGCCGGCGCCGCGGTGTCGGTGTCGCAGGCCGGCTACAACACCGTCTGCGACGTGCTGCGCGCCGGCTGCCGCGCGGTGCTCGTGCCCTACGCCGAGGACGGCGAGACCGAACAGGCCGCGCGCGCCGCGCACCTCGCCGCGCGCGGCCTCGCACAGGTGCCCGCCGCCACCGACCCCGCCGCCCTCGCGCGCGCGATCGACGCCGCGCTCGCCGCCCCCGCGCCGCCGCCGGACGGCGGCCTCGACCTCGACGGCGCCGCCGCCAGCGCACGGCGGCTGCTGCAGGCCGGCTTCACCCCGGACTGACGGCGCCCGCCGCCGCGCGACGCGGCAGTGCCGAACGTCGCGACGATCGCCCCCCCCCACGGGTTCATCCGCGCCGTGTTCCCCAGGACGGTCGTGGCCACGCCGAGCGGACGGACCACGACGCTCCTCGGCGCACGCTTCTTCCGCGTCGCCGGCACCAGCGCGATGCCCTGGCCGCAGCCGGCGAAGGCGACCTGCGACGCCTCCGGGCGGACCTCGCAGAGGATCCGCGGCGACCAGCCCTGGGCGCGGCAGGCCGCCGCCAGGCTACCGACGCAAACCGGGCTGAGGACGTCGATCGGGCTGCGCCCTGCCCTACTGCCTGTCGATGGTGCTGGCGGGGGCGTCTTGCCGTGTCGCCCCGTCGCCCTGCACGCCACGCGCCTCGCCTGCGATCCAGTCATGCACCGTCGCCACCCGTGGGTCGGCGAGCGCGCCGGCCGAATACACCAGGCAGTAGCGCTTGCCGGTGCTCACCACCTGGTGGAAGGGCGCGACCAGACGGCCGCTGTCGAGTTCATCGGTGATCAGCGTGCGGCGCGCGATCGCCACCCCCATGCCGGCGATCGCGCACTGCATCGTGATGTGGTTGCGGTTGAACATGTAGCCGCGCCGCACCTCGACCTGCGGCGCGTTGGTGGCGCGCAGGTAGCGCTCCCATTCGGCGTAGGGCGGGCTGCCGCGCCAGGCGGTCATGTCGTGCAGCAGCGGGTAATGGTGCAGGTCTTCGGGCGTGCGCAGTGGCGGGCGGCCTTCGAGCAGGCGGGGCGAGCACACCGGGAAGATCTCCTCCTCCAGCAGCACGGTGCTTTGGAAGCCCGGGTAGGTGCCGTCGTTGAGGTCGATCGCGAGGTCGAACTCACCGTCGCGCAGGGAATAGGTGCTGTCCTCGGCCTCGACCTGGAGTTCGATCTGCGGGAAGCGCGCCATCAGCCGCGGCAGGCGCGGCACCAGCCAGGTGGCGAGAAAGGAGGGCAGGGTACGCAAGCGCACCACCCCGCTCAGCGCGCCGCCGCGCAGGCGGCCGATGGCGAGCTCCACCGCGGCGTAGGCGGGATCGACCGCGGAGAGCAGGCGGTTGCCGGCATCCGTGAGTTCGAGCCGGCGCGGCAGGCGGCGGAACAGGCGCTGGCCGAGCCAGTCCTCGAGCAGCTTGATCTGCTGGCTGACCGCGCCGGTGGTGATGTTCAGCTGCTCGCCCGCGCGGGTGAAGGACAGATGCTGCGCGGCAGCCAGGAAGACCCGCAGCCGGGTATGGACCTGCGAGGGCGCGGCAGGAATCATGCTTTAGAGCCTCTAAAGCAAAAGTAAAAAACTATCGATTGAGCCACGTTAAGTTCAAGCTAAAAATGTGGCGATATACCGATAAGCATTTTCGCCATTAGCCTCAT
The DNA here is from genome assembly GCF_004341245.1 of Plasticicumulans lactativorans. Classification (GTDB taxonomy): domain Bacteria; phylum Pseudomonadota; class Gammaproteobacteria; order Competibacterales; family Competibacteraceae; genus Plasticicumulans_A; species Plasticicumulans_A lactativorans. The sequence continues at coordinate 67,582 of NZ_SLWY01000019.1, forward strand.
TAAAGCAATACCGGATTCCACCAGGAGCGATCCATGTCCATCAGCGTCCTCGACCTGTTCAAGATCGGCGTCGGTCCTTCCAGTTCGCATACGGTCGGGCCGATGCGGGCTGCGCACGATTTCGTCGCCGAACTGCAGCGCCGCGGCCTGCTGGAACAGGTGCGCCGCATCGAGGCGAAGCTCTACGGTTCGCTCTCGGCGACCGGTGTCGGCCACGGTACCGACCGTGCGGTGGTGGCCGGCCTGATGGGCGCGCGGCCGGACCAGGTCGATCCCGACTTCCTGGTCGGCGCGGTGGATGCGGTGCGGATCGACGGCAGCCTGCCGCTGGGCGGCGCGACCGCCGTGCCCTTCGACTGGACGCGCGACCTGCGCCTACTGCCGGTGAGCCTGCCCTACCATCCCAACGCGATGCGCCTGGCCGCGCACGGCGACGCCGGCGTGCTGTACGAGAACACGTACTACTCGGTCGGCGGCGGTTTCGTGATCGACGAGGCGCAGGCGCAGTCCGGCGCACCGGCCGAGGCCGAGGTCGCCGTGCCCTATCCCTTCGCGACCGGCGCCGAGCTGCTCGCCCAGTGCCGCCACCACGGCCTGCGCATCAGCGAGCTGATGCTCGCCAACGAGTCGGCCTGGCGCAGCACGGAAGAGACGCGCGCCGCGCTGCAGCGCATCTGGGACGTGATGCGCGCCTGCGTGACGCGCGGCGTCGGCCACGAGGGCGTGCTGCCCGGCGGGCTCAACGTGCGCCGGCGTGCGCCGTCCCTGCATCGCAAGCTCAGCGAGCGCGCCGCGGGCCGCAACCTGATCAGTGACACCATGGCCGCGCTCGACTGGGTCAACCTCTATGCGCTCGCGGTCAACGAGGAGAACGCCGGCGGCGGCCGCGTGGTCACCGCGCCCACCAACGGTGCGGCCGGCATCATCCCGGCGGTGCTGCACTACTACATGAACTTCATGCCCGGCGCGGGCGCACGCGACGTGGAGAACTTCCTCCTCGCCGCCGCCGCGGTCGGCGTGCTGTGCAAGAAGAACGCTTCCATCTCCGGCGCCGAGGTCGGCTGTCAGGGCGAGGTCGGCTCGGCCTGCGCGATGGCCGCGGCCGGCCTCGCCGAGGTGCTCGGCGGCACGCCGGAGCAGGTCGAGAACGCCGCCGAGATCGGCCTCGAGCACAACCTCGGGCTGACCTGCGACCCGGTCGGCGGCCTGGTGCAGGTGCCCTGCATCGAACGCAATGCGATGGCCTCGATCAAGGCGATCAACGCCGCCCAGCTCGCGCTGCGCGGCGACGGCGCCCACGCGATCTCGCTCGACCAGGCGATCCGCACCATGCGCGACACCGGCCGCGACATGCTGGACAAGTACAAGGAGACCTCCCGCGGCGGACTCGCCGTCAGCTTCCCCGAGTGCTGAGCGCACCTCCCGAAGTCCGCGCCAGCCCCGCTCGATCCACTCGAGCTCTTCACCCTGCAAAATAAAACCATCGAGGAGACATCTTTCATGACCACTGCCGCTCCCACGGCTCTCCAGCGCCTGCTGCGCCTGAGCCTCATCTCCCAGATCTCGATCGGCCTGGTGCTGGGCGTCGCCCTGGCGCTGATCGCGCCCGGGGCGACCAGCTCGGTCGCACTGTTCGGCGACCTGTTCATCGCCGCGCTCAAGTCGGTCGCGCCGGTACTGGTCTTCGTGCTGGTCACCGCCGCCATCGCCAGCCATGAACATGGCCAGCCCACCCACGTCCGGCCCATCCTGATGCTGTACGTGATCGGCACGCTGGCCGCGGCGCTGGTCGCCGTCATCGCCAGCTTCGCCTTCCCCACCACACTGGTGCTCAATGCACCCGCCGCCACCGGCACGCCGCCGGCCGGCATCCTGGTGGTGCTCAAAAACCTGCTGCTGAGCGCCGTCACCAACCCGTTCAAGGCGCTGATGGAAGCCAACTTCATCGGCATTCTGGCGTGGGCGATCGCGCTCGGCATGGTCCTGCGCCACGCCAACGCGGCCACCCGCGCCATGCTGAACGACCTGGCCGACGCCGTCTCCAGCATCGTGCACGTCGTGATCCGCTTCGCGCCGCTGGGCATCTTCGGGCTGGTGGCCGCCACCCTGGGCGACTCCGGCCTCGACGCGCTGCTCGGCTACGGCCGCCTGCTGCTCATCATCGTCGGCTCCATGCTGTTCGTTGCGCTGGTCGTGAATCCGCTGATCGTGTTCTGGAAAATCCGCAAGAACCCCTATCCGCTGGTGCTCACCTGCCTGCGTGAAAGCGCGGTGACGGCCTTCTTCACCCGCAGCTCGGCCGCCAACATCCCGGTCAACATGGAACTGTGCAAGCGCATGGGCCTGCATGAGGACACCTATTCGATCTCCATCCCGCTGGGCGCCACGGTCAACATGGCCGGCGCCGCGATCACGATCTCGGTGATGACGCTGGCCGCCGCCCACACGCTGGGCATGCAGGTGGACATCCTGACCGCGCTGCTGCTGTGCATCGTGTCCTCGTTCGCCGCCGCCGGCGTGTCGGGCGTGGCCGGTGGCTCGCTGCTGCTGATCCCGATGGCCACCAGCCTGTTCGGCATCTCGAACGACGTCGCCATGCAGATCGTCGCCATCGGCTTCGTCATCAGCGTGGTGCAGGATTCGACCGAGACCGCGCTGAACTCTTCGACCGACGTCGTGCTGACCGCGGCGGGATGCGCTGCCGCGAGCGGCGAACCCCTCAACCTGGATTTCGACTGACCACTCTTCGACGTTTCGCCCGCGACAACTACGCCGGCATCCGCCCGGAGGCCATCGCGGCCTTCGCGGCGGCCGATGAACTGCCCGCCGAAGCAGGCGGGCACGGCCGAGTTCAGGGAGCCAGCCGCGCGGGGTCCAGGCGCGGTGCAGCGACGGTGTGACGCACGCGGTGAACGCCACCCCCCACGGTCGGCGTTTGACCGCGCTCGGCGCGCTCGAACCCGACGGGCCGCTGCACTACGCGCTGATACGGGGCGCAGCCCGCAGCGCCGATCTGATCGGCTTTCTCGATCGTCTCGTGGCCGAGCCTTGCACCCGTCTGACCTGCGTGGTGCTCGACAACGCCAGCCTTCACACCCGCTACGCGGTCGCGGCGCGTGCCAGCGCGTGGCTGATCAAAGGACTGTGGCTGCATGTCCTGCCCGCCTACAGCCCTGAACTCAACCCCATCGAGATCCTCTGGAAGCACGCCAAGCCTTTCTGGCGATACTTCGTTGCGTGGCAGCCGGCCTCGCTACAGGGCGAGGTCGACCGCTTGCTGCAGGGATACGGCTCGAAGTTTCAAATCAGTTTTTAAGTGAATACCTAAAAACTACGTAAAGCCGATTCGGCCGGGCAGATGGATGAATGGACGGATTACCGCCCGGGCATCGACCGAGCGCCTTCAACTGGACAGTTGTCCAAACAGCCAGTCCTGAAAACCGCGGATCTTGGGCAGATCCGCGCGGGCCTTCAGCAAATTGAGCGTGTAACCCTGAACCTTGGGTCCTTCCAGCCCCAAGGGCGCCACCAGATGCCCGCTCTCCAGTTCGCGCTGGACCAGCAACAGACTTTCGAAGCACACCCCCAAACCATCCACCGCCGCGCTGATGGCCATGAAGGACCGATCGAAACGTGGCCCGCGAGAGATATCCAATTTGACCTTGCGGTGCGCACGCAGCCAGTCGCGCCACCCCACCAGACACACCTCGCTGTGGATCAGCGTGTGATGACACAAATCATCCGGTGTGCGGATCGGGTGCGGCCCGTTAACCAAGGCTGGTGAGCAAAGCGGCACGATCGTTTCCGGGGGGAAGTCCAGGACCAGAATGCCTGGCGGCTGAAGACGCCGGCTGCCGTAACGGATATCGATGTCCACGGCCTCGGTCGTCAAATCGACGGCGCCGACGGAGGCGTGCAACCGGACATCGACGTCCGGGTTCTGGGCGCTGAAGCGCGCCAGGCGCGGCATTAGCCACTGGGTGGCAAAGCTCGGAGTCGAATGCACCGTGAGAATGTCACTTTTCTCCCCCCGGCCGATGTTGCGGGTGGCCGTTTCGATGCGGGCGAAGGCGGCTGATATCTCCTCGGCATAGCGCCGCCCCGCATCGGTCAGAACCACCGCCCGATGTACCCGGTGGAACAGCTTGATGCCTACCTGCTCCTCCAACAGCTTGACCTGATGGCTCACCGCCGAGGGCGTCACGAACAGCTCTTCCGCCGCCAGCGCAAAAGAAGAAAGCCGGGCCGCTGCCTCGAAAGTCTGGACGCTCTTGAGGGAAATGCGATTTTGCATCGCAGCACCTGGGTGAATTCAACTCATCAATAGCTCGTTTTTATTCGTTTGAGCCTTAAATTTCAAGCCTTTAAGTTAATCACCACTCACCGGGCGCTGTTCGGGCAACGCTTCTGCAGCCCCCGGTGAGTGGCGGAGAGGACCGTCTCTCCGGGTCGCAACCAAACCGAGGACGCCAGCCTGGGCGACCAGTGCCGGCAACCGGGACGAGGAGATCTGAATGAATATACCCAGCGAAATCGGCAGCCACACCAAGCTTGCCGAACACGCTTACCGCATTCGCCGCTATGCGTTGCAGATGGGCGAAGTGCAAGGCCAAGGCTATGTCGGCCAAGCCTTGGGCTACGCCGATGTGCTGGCGGTAGCCTACTGCCACGCCATGAGCTACAAGCCGAGCGACCCCGAGTGGGAAGGGCGCGACCGCTTCCTGCTCTCCCATGGCCACTACGCCATCGCTTTCTACGCCGCACTGCTCGAAGCCGGGGTCATTCCAGAGGACGAACTGGAGACCTATGGCAGCGACGACAGTCGGCTGCCCATGTCCGGCATGGCCACTTACACGCCGGGAATGGAGATGTCCGGCGGCTCCCTGGGCCAGGGCCTGCCCATCGCGGTGGGCATCGCCCTGGGGCTGCGCCTCAAGGGCAACCCGGCCTTCGTCTACAACTCCATGTCCGACGGCGAGCTGGACGAGGGCTCCACCTGGGAAGCCGCCATGGGCGCCGCCCATCACGGACTTTCCAATCTGATCTGCCTGGTGGACATCAATAACCAGCAGGCCGACGGCCCCTCGACCAAGGTGATGGGCTTCGAACCCCTCGCCGACAAGTGGGCCGCCTTCGGTTGGCACGTCCAGCGCGTGAACGGCAACGATCTGCCCGCCGTCATCGCCGCCTTCGACACCGCGCGCAACCTGCAGGAAGCCAGGCCCCGCGTGATTCTCTTCGACACGCTGATGGGCAAGGGCGTCCCCTTCCTCGAGGCACGCGAGAAGAACCACTTCATCCGTGTCGATCCCCACGAGTGGCAGCAAGCCATCGAAATCCTGGACCAAGCGCGAGGAGCCGTGTGATGAGCACCACCGCAAAGAAACCGCGGCTGACCACCTCGGCCATGATCGCCTCCATCGCCTCCGAAGGGCAGCGCGTGAAGGCCGCCCCCTTCGGCAAGGCCCTGGTCGAGTTGGCCCAGCAGCGTGCTGACATCGTCGGTCTGACGGCGGATCTGGCCAAGTACACCGACCTGCACCTGTTCGCCCAGGCTTACCCCGAGCGTTTCTTCCAGATGGGCATGGCCGAGCAGTTGCTGATGGCTTCCGCCGGCGGCATGGCGAAGGAAGGCTTCATCCCCTTCGCCACCACCTACGCGGTGTTCGGCACACGCCGCGCCTTCGACTTCGTCCATCAGGTGATCGCCGAGGAAAACCTCAACGTCAAGATGTGCTGCGCCCTGCCGGGCCTCACCACCGGCTATGGCCCCAGCCACCAAGCCACTGAAGACATCGCGCTGATGCGCGGCATTCCCGGCATGACGATCATCGATCCCTGCGACGCCCTGGACACCGAGCAGGCCGTGCCCCAGATCGCCGCCCATGCCGGCCCGGTGTACATGCGCCTGCTGCGGGGCAACGTGCCCCTGGTGCTGGACGAGTACGACTACACGTTCGAACTGGGCAAGGCCAAGATGCTGCGGGACGGGAAGGACGTGCTGGTGATCTCCTCCGGGATTCTCACGATGCGCGCCCTGGAAGTCGCCAAAGCCCTGGAATCGGACAGCGTCGATGTCGGCGTGCTCCATGTGCCCACCATCAAGCCCCTGGACACCGCGACCATCCTCGCCGAGGCCAGCCGCTCCGGCAGGCTGGTGGTGGTGGCGGAAAACCACACCGCTGTCGGCGGCCTGGGCGAAGCAGTGGCCACCGCCCTGCTCACCGCCGGGGTCACGCCGCCCTTCTATCAGATTGCCCTGCCTGACGCCTTTCTGGACGCCGGGGCCCTGCCGACCCTGCACGATCGCTACGGCATCTCGACCGAGGCCATGGTGACGGCCATCAAGGGTTGGCTCGGCTAAGCCGGTCGCCGCAAAGAGTCCAAACCAACACCCAGCGGCGCCGTCAACGACGCCCTTCAAGAGGTCCAATCCATGTCTCAATCCCTGCTCCTCGACGGCAAGGTCGCCGTCATTTCCGGTGCCGCCACACCCCGCGGAATCGGCCTGGCCACTGCCAATCTTTTCGCCAAGCATGGTGCCAAGGTCGTCATCCTCGACCTGGACGAGAAGGCCGCCGCCGAGGCTGCCGCGGCGATCGGCCCGCAGCACCGCGGCTACGTCTGCAACGTTGTCGACAAGGATGCCTGCCTCAAGGCCACCGAGCGCGTGATCGCCGAGTTCGGCCGGATCGACATCCTCGTCAATAACGCCGGCATCACCCAGCCTGCCAAGGTCGTCGATATCGACCCCGAGAGCTGGGATCGCATCCTCGACGTCAATCTGCGGGGTGTGCTCTATCTCTCCCAGGCCGTGATTCCCCAGATGAAGAAGCAGCATTACGGCTCCATCGCCTGCATGTCCTCGGTGTCCGCACAGCGCGGCGGCGGCATCCTGGGTGGCCCCCACTACTCGGCGGCCAAGGCCGGCGTGCTGGGGCTGGCCAAAGCCATGGCGCGGGAACTGGGCCCCGACAACATCCGCGTCAACTGCGTGACCCCCGGCCTGATCCAGACCGATATCAGCAAGGGCAAGCTCACCGACGCCCAGAAGGCCGAGATTGCCAGCAGCATCCCCCTGAACCGCCTGGGCGACGCGAACGATGTAGCGGGCTGCTACCTGTTCCTCGCCTCGGATCTTTCGGCCTACGTCACCGGGGCCGTCATCGACGTCAACGGCGGCATGCTGATCCACGGGTGATCCAGCGCCTGATCGCAGGCTTTGCGCGGATACCTCTCCCCATGGCCGGGGGGAGGTATCGAACCTGACGCCGGAGCGAACAACTCGATCCGGCGGACACCAGAGACTAGAAAGACAGATTCAAAATAGAGAGGAGTACATCATGACTGGTCGCTCGAATAATTCTGGTGGAATCGACCGCCGCAGCTTTCTCAAGATCAGCGCCGCGGCCGCGGTCTCCCTGCCGCTGTTCAGCATCTCGCGCTGGGCAAACGCGGCCGAATTCAATTACAAGCTGGCCACCGGCCAGGACCCCACCCATCCCGTCAACGTGCGCCTCCAGGAGGCCTTGAATCGCATTCGCGAGGCGACCGGAGGCCGAGTCGACATCAAACTGTTCCCGGCGAACCAGCTGGGTTCCGACACCGACCTGTTATCCCAGGTGCGCAGCGGGGGCGTCGAATTTTTCAACCAGTCCTCCGCGGTACTGGCCACCCTGACTCCTGCCGCCGGCATCGTCAACACGGGGTTTGCCTTCACCGATTACGACACCGTGTGGAAGGCCATGGATGGCGAACTCGGCCGTTTCATCCGGACCAAGATCAGCGAAACCGGCCTGGTGTCGGTCTGCAAGGTCTGGGACAACGGCTTCCGTCATGTCACCTCTTCCGCCCGCGAGATCCGCACGCCGGAGGACCTGAAGGGCTTCAAGATCCGGGTACCCCAGGCCCCGATGCTCACCTCGCTGTTCAAGGCCCTGGACGCCGGGCCGGCGCCCATCAACTTCAATGAGCTGTACTCCGCCCTGCAGACCAAGGTCGTCGAGGGTCAGGAGAACCCCTTGCCGATCATCGCCACGGCCAAACTCTACGAGGTGCAGAAATCCGTCAGCCTGACCGGCCACGTCTGGGACGGCTACTGGATCCTCGGCAACCGCCGCGCCTGGCAGCGCCTGCCGGACGATCTGCGCGCCATCGTGGAAAGGGAGTTCGACCGTGCGGGCCAGGATCAGCGTGCCGACATCGCCCGCCTGTCCACCTCCCTGCAGGATGAATTGAAGACCAAGGGCCTCACCGTCATCGAAGTGGACCGCCAGGCCTTCCGTGCCGCCCTGGCCAAGACGAGCTTCTACGGCGACTGGAAGGCGAAATACGGCGAAGAGGCCTGGAGCCTCCTCGAGAAGTACGCCGGAAAGCTGGGTTGATGCCATGGCCGCGATACAGCACTCATACGCGATAGAGCACCGGCACCCCGCGTTTGCCGTCGTCGATAGCGCCGTCACCCATGCCGCGGAGATTGCCGCCGCCCTCCTGGTGGTGGCGGAGATCGTCGTCCTGCTCGCCGGGGTGGTGAGCCGCTATCTGCTCCACACCCCCATCATCTGGTCGGACGAACTGGCCTCCATCCTGTTCCTGTGGCTGGCGATGCTGGGGGCCGTCGTGGCCCTGCGCCGGGGCGAGCACATGCGCATGACGGCCTTGGTGGGCATGGCCTCTCCGGGGATGCGCGCCTTCCTCGACACGGTGGCCATCGCCGCTCCGGTGGTGTTCCTGCTGCTGGTCATCCACCCGGCGGTGGAATTCGCCCAGGATGAAGCCTTCATCACCACCCCGGCCCTTGGGATAGCCAACTCGTGGCGGGCCGCGGCTCTGCCGGTGGGCTCGGTGCTGATGCTGGCGGTGGCGATGCTGCGGCTGCTGGGGGTGGCGGACTGGCGCCACGCCGTGGGCGCCATGGCGACCATTGTTACGCTGGCGGGAGTCTTCATGCTGCTGGAGCCCTTCCTCCGCGACCTGGGCAACATCAACCTGCTGATCTTCTTCGTCGGCCTGGTTGGCCTGGGGGTCTTGTCGGGCGCGCCCATCGCCTTCTCCTTCGGGCTGGCCACCCTGGGCTATCTGGGGCTGACCACCGATACGCCACTGGTGGTGGTGGTAGGGCGGATGGACGAGGGCATGTCCCACCTGATTCTGCTGTCGGTGCCCCTCTTCGTGTTCCTGGGCCTGCTGATCGAGATGACCGGCATGGCCACCGCGATGGTGGGCTTCCTGGCGAGCCTGTTGGGGCACGTGCGGGGCGGCCTGTCCTACGTGCTGGTGGGCGCCATGTACCTGGTCTCCGGTATCTCGGGCTCCAAGGCGGCGGACATGGCGGCGGTGGCGCCCGTGCTCTTCCCGGAAATGAAGGAGCGCGGGGCGAAGCCGGGCGATCTGGTGGCGCTGCTTTCGGCCACGGGAGCCCAGACGGAGACCATCCCCCCCAGTCTGGTGCTCATCACCCTGGGCTCGGTAACCGGCGTGTCCATCTCGGCCCTCTTCATCGGCGGCATGCTGCCCGGCGTGGTGCTGGGGATCACCCTCTGCGCCGTGGTGTGGTGGCGCTACCGGGGCGAGGACATGTCCAAGGTGCAGCGGGCGACCCGTGGGGAGATCGCCAAGAAGTTCATGATCGCCATTCCGGCCATCGCCCTGCCCTTCGTCATCCGCGCCGCGGTGGTGGAAGGCGTCGCCACGGCCACCGAGGTGTCCACCCTTGGCATCGTCTATGCGGTACTGGCCGGGCTGCTGATCTACCGGCGCTTCGAGTGGAGGCGGCTCAAGCCGATGCTCATCGAAACGGCGGGCCTGTCCGGAGCGATCCTCCTGATCATCGGCACTGCGACCGGTATGGCATGGGCCCTGACCCAGTCGGGCTTCTCCAACCAGCTTGCCCAGGCGATGGCCGGTTTGCCGGGTGGTACGGCAATGTTCATGGCCGCCTCCATCCTCGCCTTCATCATCCTGGGCAGTGTTCTGGAAGGGATCCCGGCGATCGTGTTGTTCGGGCCGCTGCTCTTCCCGATCGCACGCCAGATGGGCATCAACGACGTGCATTACTCCATGGTGGTGATCCTCGCCATGGGCCTGGGGCTGTTCGCGCCGCCCTTCGGCGTCGGCTACTACGCCGCCTGCGCCATCAGCCGCATCCGGCCCGACGAAGGCATGAAACCCATCGTCGGCTACATGCTGGCCCTGCTCGTCGGCCTGATCCTGGTCGCCGCGGTGCCGTGGATTTCCACCGGCTTCCTCGACTGACGGCCAACGCTCTCACCAACGCACTTTTCATGGTGTGACAGTCCCGGCATGCCCCCTCGGGGGGCATCGCCGGGGCGACTCACCGCAACGCAGCGTTCCTGGTCGCCTCTGCTCATTCCACGGTGGATCCATGTTCGTTCAGATTGCCAGCATCGTCTTTCCGATTTTCGTGGTGGTCCTGATCGGCTTCATCTACGGCAGGAATCGGCGCCCGAACATGATCGCTGCGAACCAGGTGAACATGGCCGTATTCATGCCGGCGCTGATCTTCACGGCCCTTGCCAGCAAGCCCTTCGCGCTATCGAACCTCGGAATGATCGCGCTTGGAGGCGCAGTCATCGTGCTCGGCTCCGGCCTGCTGGGGTGGCCGATTGCGAAGGCGCTCGGTCATGCGCCGAAGACCTTGCTGCCGCCGATGATGTTCAAGAACTCCGGCAATATGGGCCTGCCCCTGTTGTCGCTTGCCTTCGGGGACAAAGCCCTGCCCGCGGCTGTCATTCTTTTCCTGATCGAAACCGTGATGCATTTTTCGATCGGCACCTATTGGCTGGGGCGCAACAGTCGATTGATTCACCTTGCCCGTGATCCGGTGTTCCTGGCTGGCTTCACGGGTATCGCCGTGAGCATTTCCGGAATCACCCTCTGGCCTCCCATCACGGCAGCGACCAAAGTCGTGGGCGACGTCTCGACCGGGCTGATGCTCTTCTCGCTCGGGGTGCGGCTGAACACGGCCCCCTTCGCCCAGTGGCGGATCGGCCTCGTCGGAGCGGTGGCCACACCGATCACCGGCATGATCGTCGCCTACCTCTATTGCCGGATTCTTGGACTTTCTGCGGGCGAAGAAGACGTTCTGCTGCTCTTTGGAGCCTTGCCGCCCGCAGTCCTCAATTTCATGTTCGCGGAACGCTTCAAGCAGGAACCCGAAAAAGTTGCCTCCATCGTGATCATGGGAAATCTCGCCGCACTGATATCCGTTTCCTTGGCTCTCGCCATCCGGTTGTCGAGCACGCACGGATGAAGATACGGCCAGGTACAAGCGCGGCTCATATCGCCAACCCCGTCCTGCCAGGGCAGGCATCCGGAAGACTTGCACCATATCCACCATTGAACCGTGGCTTCTCGTCGATTAACGCAGCACGGCTGACCAAGAGAGGAGGAGAGCAGAGCGATATTACGGTGAAACCGTTGGTACAAAAAGACACGAGTGGCTGACCTATCAACGAGATAGGTAGACCGGATTCCGGTTGAACCCAGGCACGTGAGAATTTCCAATATTCTGACCAGATCAATTTTCCAGATTGATCGGATAAGCCTTGAATGTGCGCCGGCGATGACCTGCGCCGACAAACCTGACTGGAGGAGGCAATAGAACGACATGACCCTGAAACTGTTGGTACCGAAAGAGGTGCATCCGGGGGAGCGGCGGGTGGCGCTCGATCCGAGCGTGGCCGAGCGCTTCCAGAAGCTCGGCGCCGAGGTGCTGGTC
>NZ_SLWY01000020.1 GCF_004341245.1 Plasticicumulans lactativorans
GGCGAGCGGCGCGATGGCGCTCGCCGACCTCAGCGCCGCGAGCCTCGCGGCCACCGCCGGCGGTGCGCTCAGCGACGACGGCCCGCTCACGGTGAGCGGGGCGACGGTGCTTGCGGCCGGGGCGACGAACGACATCACGCTGGACGCCGCCAACAGCTTCGGCGGCCCGCTCACGGTGCTGAGCGGACGCCACGTGGTGCTGAACAGCGTCGGTGCGCTCGAACTCGGCAGCTCCACGGTCAGTGGCGACCTTGCGGTGACCGCCGGGGGTGCGGTGACGCAGGCGCCGCTGGGCACGCTGGCGGTGACGGGCACGACGACGCTCAGCGCGGCCGGCTTCGACATCACCCTGGACAACCTCGGCAACGACTTCGGCGCTGCGCTGGCGGCGACGGGCCACACCGTCACGCTGCGCGACACCAACGCGCTGGCGCTCGGCAGCTCCACGGTCAGTGGCGACCTCGCGGTGACCGCCGGGGGTGCGATCAGCGACGACGGCCCGCTCACGGTGAGCGGGGCGACGGTGCTTGCGGCCGGGGCGACGAACGACATCACGCTGGACGCCGCCAACAGCTTCGGCGGCCCGCTCACGGTGTTGAGCGGGCGCCACGTGGTGCTGAACAGCGTCGGTGCGCTCGAACTCGGCAGCTCCACGGTCAGTGGCGACCTGGATGTGAGCGCCAATGGTGCGATCAGCGTCAGCGGCGTGGTGTCCACCGGCAACGCCACGCTGATCGCGACCGCCGGCGGCATCGGCGGGACGGGCACGGTGCAGGGCACGAACGTCGCGCTGCGCGCCGCGGGGGCGATCGGCACGGGGGGCGGACGCCTGCAAACAACGGCGGGCACGCTCGCCGCGCAGGCCGACGGCGGTGGGGTGTTCGTCAGCGAAACCGATGCGGTGACGCTGGCCGACCTCGGCGGCATCGCCAACCGCGCCGGCGCCGGCGGTGTCTACGACGTGCAGGCGGGCGGTGCGCTGACGGTGAGCGGCAGCGGCATCGCCGTTCCGGCGAATGCCGGCACGGGCTACATCCGGCTGCGGGCCGGGACGGGCGACCTGACGATCGACCAGGCGGTGGGCTTCACCGGCGCCGGCACGGGCGGCGAGATCAACCTGTCGAGCGGCAGCGGCAACGTGGCCCTGGGGGCCGACGTCACCAGCGCGTCCGGCAAAGTGCTGGTCGAGGCCGCGCAGGCGATCACGCGCAGCGCCGGGCGGATCCTCACCGGCGACCTAGCGCTGCAGGCCGGCGGCGCCATCGGCAGCGCGCTCGCCCCGCTCGTCACCAGCGTGGCGCGGATCGCGGCCACCGCCAGCGGCGCGATCTTCATCGACGAGTCCGATGCGGTCAGCGTCGCGCTCCGGTCCGACAGCGGCGGCGGGCGGCTCGAGGCCGGTGGCAACCTCGATTTCGCGCCGGTCGCCATCGTCTCGGGTGCCGAGGTGCCGGCGCCGAAGGCCGCAGGCGTTGCCCTCGCCGAGGCGCTCGACATCCACGGCACCGCCGCCTTCGTCGCCGCTGGCGCGATCACCCAGGCGGGGCGGGTGCGGGTGGACGGCGTGGCCGCCTTCGACAGCGGCGGAGCCGACGTCACGCTGAACCGCGCCGACAACCTGTTCGGCGCGGCGGTCGATGCGACCGGGGGCAGCGTCACCCTGCGCAGCAGCGGCGCGCTCACCCTCGGCGTGATCGACGTCACCAACCTGAGTGCGACCGCCGGCGGCGCGATCACGCAAGCGGCACCGTTGCAGCTCAGCGGTGCGGCGGTGTTCGACGCCGGCGGCGCCGACATCACGCTGACCGACGCCGGCAACGTCTTCGGCGGCAGCGTCAGCATCACCCGCGGCGGCGCCGTGAGCCTGCGCGACAGCGGTGCGCTGGCACTCGGGCCGGTGTCCGCGGGCAGCCTGCTGGTGACCGCCCAGGGCGCCATCACCGACGTCGGTCCGCTGAACGTCGCCGGCGCGACCGCGCTCGCGGCCGGCGGCCACGACGTCGTGCTCGACGCCGGCGGCCAGTTCGGCGGCGGGCTGACGATCACCGACGCGGGCAACGTCACCGTCAGCGCCTTTGGCGACCTGCTGCTCGGCTCGGTGACGGCGAACGGCACGCTCGCGCTGGTGGCCACCGGCTCGCTCACCGCGACCGGCAGCGTGCAGGCGCCCCGGCTCGACCTCGCCGTCGGCGGCGATGCGCTGTTCGGCGCGCCGAACGCGATCGGCGTGCTCGGCAGCGTCAGCCGCGGCGGCAGCTTCACGCTGCACGACGGCGGCGGCCTGCTGGTCGTCGGGCCGATCGGCGGCGCCGGCGCCGGGGCGTTCACGCTGAGCACCACCGGCGGCGCGCTCGACGTCAGGACGCCGATCGCGGCGGCCGGCGCGATCACGCTCGGCGGCGACGGGCTCAGCTTCGGCACCCTCGATGCCGGCGGCGGCATCAGCCTCGACGGTGGCGCCGGCGGCATCGCGCAGGATGTCGGCACGCGGCTGTCGACCGGCGCGCTGCTCGCGACCGCGCAGGGGCCGATCACGCTGCACACCGCGGTCGAGCGCCTCGACGTCGGTTCCACCGGCAGCGGCGACGTGACCATCGACGAGCTCGACTCGGTGCGCATCGACGCGATCCGTGCCCGCGACGGCGACATCGCGTTCACCGCGGACCAGGGCACGGTGCTGATCGACGAGGTCGAGGCCGGCGTCGACGGCGGCGTGCCGCACACGGTCGACATCGCCGTCGGGCACCCGGTCGGCACCGTGCTCACCGGCACCGGTGCCATCAACGGCGTGTCGCCGCGCAACGGCATCGCCGGGCAGTGGCACGTGAAGTCGAGCGGCGTGGTCAACCTCGCCGCGGCGAGTTCGATCGGCACCAAGGCACAGCCGGTGGTGATCGTCGCGCCGCAGGGCGGGTCGCTCGCCAACGACAGCGGCGGGCAGATCTTCTTCAGCGCGATCAACAACGACGCCTTCCGGATCCTCTCGGGTATCGGCATCAACCTGAACCAGGCGCAGCAGACCGCGAGCCAGCAGTCGGGCCTCGAACAGCGCAACGAGTTCGAGATCGACCCGGCGCTGCTGAACCCGGCGCTGAGCCTGTTCACGCTCGACGAATCGCCGCTGTGCCTGCCGGCCGACCAGACCGGCGGCGCCTGCGGCGGCGGTGAGGTGTCGATGCGCTAGGCGTACCCGGCCCTGCGCACGTCGCCGCTAGCGCGGCGCGCGCAGGCGTTCGACCACCGGCTTGGGCGTGCCGTCGCGCGTGTAGAAGCCCCAGTGGGCCTCGCGCGGGTCGGGCGGCGCCTTGAACTGGCGGGCGAGCGCGGCGGGTTTCCACGGTGCGTCGAAGGCTTCGAAGGCGGTGAAGGCGTGCTCCGGGGTGCCGGGGAAGCGCGCGTACAGCCGCTGCCAGAACGCCGCCTGCAGCGCCGGCGACCACACCCCGCCGGGTTCGCCGGGCACGCCGGTCTCCTTCACCAGCACCGGCTTGCCGGGGGCGGCGGCGTGCAGCCGGTCGAGGATCGCGGCGAGGAAGTCCATGCCGCCGTCGAGCCGCTCGGGCGTGAACCAGGCCTCGAACAGCGGGTGGATGTTGGGGTGCACGAAGTCCTGCGCGGCGAGGAAGCCCGCCGGCGCGCGATCGAGGTGGATCACGAAGGGTTCGGAGGTGCTGAGCGGCAGCCCGGGCAGCGCGGTGCGCACCCGCTGCAGGGCGGCGGCGAGCGTCGGCCAGTCGTAGCGCCCGCTGATCAGCCCCTCGTTGCCGACCGAGATGCCGACGACGAGCCCGGGGTAGGCGCGGGCGGCGGCGATCGCGGCATCGAGTTCGTGCGGATCATTGGGTTCCCACACGCCGAGCACCAGCGCGCGGAAGCCCTGTTCGGCGGCGAGCGCCGGCAGCGCTTCGAGGCCGTCGCGGGTGGCGTAGGTGACGAGGCCGTCGAAGTCGGGCCGCAGCCGCGCGAGGTCGGCGCGGATCGCCGCCGGCGCCACCGGCAGCGGCCGTCCGTCGGGCGTCTCGGCATGGGCGCTCGGGGTGTAGGCGATGAAGCGCACCGTGGCGAGCGCGGCGCGCAGGCGCGTGAGGTCGGCCGCCGCCGCGGGAGCGGCGCAGGCGAACGTCAGGACGAGCAGCAGCAGGCGGAGCAGGGCGGGCATGGCGGGCCGTCGCGGGGGAGGGGCATGACCCGCGCGCCCGGCCCCCTCGCCGGTGGGGCGGGGGAGGCGCTTCAGCGTGCCTCGGTGCGGGTGGCGCCGCAGCGCGCGCAGCGCCAGGCGGTGACGAGCCTGCCGAGCTTCACGTCGAAGGCGCGCTCCTTCAGCACCTCCCACTTGTGGAAGCCGGACTTGCAGAGCTCGCGGCCGGCGGCGCGATCCATCGGCTTGGCGGGCTTGGGGCGTCGGAACGGCAGGATGTCGGCCATCGGGGGCGGCCTCGCACGGCATCGGCAGGTGGGCGGGAGTATGCCGAATGCGCCACGGGGATGCGCGCCGTCGCGTTGCCTGCACGCGCCGGCACCGCCAGAATCGCGAGTTCCCCCGCCGACTTGCCGTAGCCCGCCGCCATGACCGACCGCACCGCCCAGCTCACCGAACTGCTCGAACGCCGCATCCTGATCCTCGACGGGGCGATGGGCACGATGATCCAGCGCCACCGGCTGGCCGAGGCCGACTACCGCGGCAGCCGCTTCGCCGACTGGCCGCGCGACCTCAAGGGCAACAACGACCTGCTGGTGCTGACCAAGCCGGAGGTGATCCGCGACATCCACGCGGCCTACCTCGACGCCGGCGCCGACATCATCGAGACCAACACCTTCAACGCCACGCGGGTGTCGATGGCCGACTACGGCATGGAAGACCTGGTGCCGGAACTGAACCGCGAGGCGGCCCGCCTCGCCCGCGCCGTCGCCGACGCCTACACCACCCCCGACAGGCCGCGCTTCGTCGCCGGCATCCTCGGACCGACCTCGCGCACCGCGAGCATCTCGCCCGATGTCAACGACCCGGGCTTTCGCAACACCAGCTTCGACGAACTGCGCGGCGCCTACCTCGAAGCCGGGCACGCGCTGGTCGAGGGCGGCGCCGACATCCTGATGGTCGAGACCATCTTCGACACGCTGAACGCCAAGGCGGCGCTGTTCGCGCTCGAGGAACTCTTCGACGCGCTCGGCCACCGCCTGCCGGTGATGATCTCGGGCACCATCACCGACGCCTCGGGCCGCACCCTATCGGGGCAGACCACCGAGGCCTTCTACAACAGCCTGCGCCACGTGCGCCCGCTCGCCTTCGGCCTGAACTGCGCGCTCGGCCCCGACCTGCTGCGGCCCTACGTGGCCGAGATGAGCCGCGTCGCCGAGAGCTTCGTCTCGGTGCACGCCAACGCCGGCCTGCCGAACGAGTTCGGCGAGTACGACCTCGGCCCCGCGGCAATGGCCGCCCAGGTGCGCGAGTGGGCCGAGTCGGGCTTCGTCAACATCGTCGGCGGCTGCTGCGGCACCACCCCCGAGCACATCCGCGCGATCCACGACGCGGTCGCCGCCCTGGCGCCGCGGCGGCGGCCGGTGTCCGCGCCGGCGTGCCGCCTCGCCGGGCTGGAGCCGTGCACGATCACCCCCGACGCGCTGTTCGTGAACGTCGGCGAGCGCACCAACGTCACCGGCTCGGCGGTGTTCAAGCGCCTGATCAAGGACGGCGACTTCAACGCCGCGCTCGACGTGGCGCGCAGCCAGGTCGAGAACGGCGCGCAGATCATCGACATCAACATGGACGAGGGCATGCTCGACTCGCAGGCGGCGATGGTGCGCTTCCTCAACCTGATCGCCGCCGAGCCCGACATCGCCCGCGTGCCGGTGATGATCGACTCCTCGAAGTGGGACATCCTCGAAGCCGGGCTGAAGTGCGTGCAGGGCAAGGGGGTGGTCAACTCGATCAGCCTCAAGGAAGGCGAGGCGGGCTTCATCGAGCAGGCGCGGCGGGTGCGCCGCTACGGCGCGGCGGTGATCGTGATGGCCTTCGACGAGGCCGGCCAGGCCGACACGCTGGCGCGCAAGCGCGAGATCTGCGCGCGCTCCTACCGCATCCTCACCGAAGTCGTCGGCTTCCCGGCCGAGGACATCATCTTCGACCCCAACATCTTCGCCATCGCCACCGGCATCGACGAGCACGCCCACTACGCGGTGGACTTCATCGAGGCCACGCGCTGGATCCGCACCCACCTGGCGCACGCGATGGTCTCGGGCGGCGTCAGCAACGTCAGCTTCAGCTTCCGCGGCAACAACGCGGTGCGCGAGGCGATCCACTCGGTGTTCCTGTACCACGCGATCCGCGCCGGCATGACCATGGGCATCGTCAACGCCGGCCAGCTCGCGATCTACGAGGAGATCCCCGCCGAGCTGCGCGAGCGCGTCGAGGACGTGGTGCTGAACCGCCGCGCCGACGCCACCGAGCGCCTGCTGGAGATCGCCGAGCGCTACAAGGGCGACGACGGCGGCGGCGGCGCGAAGAAGGAAGACCTCGAATGGCGCGGCTGGCCGGTGGCGAAACGGCTCGAACACGCGCTGGTCAAGGGCATCGACGAGTTCGTCGAGACCGACACCGAGGAGGCCCGCCAGGCCTTCGAGCGCCCGATCCAGGTCATCGAGGGGCCGCTGATGGACGGCATGAACGTCGTCGGCGACCTCTTCGGCGCCGGCAAGATGTTCCTGCCGCAGGTGGTGAAGTCGGCGCGCGTGATGAAGAAGGCGGTCGCCTACCTGATCCCCTACATCGAGGCCGAGAAGGCGCGCACCGGCCAGGTGGCGAGCAGCAACGGCCGCATCGTGATGGCGACCGTCAAGGGCGACGTGCACGACATCGGCAAGAACATCGTCGGCGTCGTCCTGCAGTGCAACAACTTCGAGGTGTTCGACCTCGGCGTGATGGTGCCGGCCGAGAAGATCCTCGCCACCGCGCGCGAGGTCGACGCCGACCTGATCGGGCTGTCCGGCCTGATCACCCCCTCGCTCGACGAGATGGTCAACGTCGCCCGCGAGATGAACCGCCAGGGTTTCGAGCTGCCGCTGCTGATCGGCGGCGCCACCACCTCGCTCGCCCACACCGCGGTGAAGATCGACCCCGCCTACCCCAACGCCGTGGTCTACGTGAAGGATGCCTCGCGCGCCGTCGGCGTCGCCCAGTCGCTGGTCAGCCCCGAGCTGCAGGCGGGCTTTGCCGCGCGCACCAAGGCCGAGTACGCCGCGCGCCGCGAGCAGCACAGGAACCGCCGCGCCCGCGAGCCGCTGCTCGCGCTCGACCAGGCCCGCGCCAACGCCTTCGCCCCGGCGTGGGACGCCTACGTGCCGCCGCGCCCGCGCTTCACCGGCGTGCGCAGCTTCACCGCCTACCCGCTGGCCGAACTCGTCGACTACATCGACTGGTCGCCGTTCTTCGCCAGCTGGGAGCTCGCCGGGCGCTTCCCGCGCATCCTCGACGACGAGGTCGTCGGCGAGGCGGCGCGCAAGCTGTTCGCCGACGCCCAGGCGATGCTCGCCCGCATCGTCGCCGAGCACTGGCTCGAAGCGCGCGCGGTGATCGGCTTCTTCCCGGCCAACCGCGACGGCGACGACACCGTGCTGTGGGCCGACGAAGCGCGCGATACCGAGCACGCCCGGCTGCACCACCTGCGCCAGCAGAGCGTGCGCCCGGCCGGCAAGCCCAACCGCTCGCTCGCCGACTACGTCGCCCCGGCGGGCACCCCCGACTGGGTCGGCGCCTTCGCCTGCACCGCCGGCATCGGCATCGACGCGCACGTCGCGCGCTTCGAGGCCGCGCACGACGACTACAGCGCGATCCTGCTGAAGGCGCTCGCCGACCGCCTCGCCGAGGCCTTCGCCGAGTGCCTGCACGCGCGCGTGCGCCGCGAGTTCTGGGGCTACGCGCCCGACGAGGCGCTCGACAACGAGGCGCTGATCGACGAGGCCTACCGCGGCATCCGCCCGGCGCCGGGCTACCCCGCCTGCCCCGACCACACCGAGAAAGCCACGCTGTGGCGGCTGCTCGACGCCGAGCACAACGCCGGCATGCAGATCACCGAGCACTTCGCGATGCTGCCCACGGCGGCCGTCAGCGGCTGGTACTTCGCCCACCCCGAGGCGCGCTACTTCGGCCTCGGCCGCATCGACCGCGGCCAGGTCGCCGACTACGCGCGGCGCAAGGGCTGGGAGCTCGCCACCGCCGAACGCTGGCTGGCGCCGAACCTCGGCTACGACGCCGAGGCGTGAGGCCGCGGGCACCGCGCGCCGCAGGAGGAACGATGCTGCTGGCCGGGCTGGACGTGGGGACGACCTCGGTGGGCGGCGTGCTGCTTGACGGCGAGCGCGGCACGCTGCTGGCCGCGACGAGCATCGAGCACCATGCCGCGTGCGCCGGCGAGCACCCCTGGGAGCGCCTGCAGGACGCCGACGTCCTGCTCGCGGCGGCGCGCGAGGTGCTCGCGCGCCTGAGCGCCGGCCGGGCGGGCGTGCGCGGCGTGGCGGTCACCGGGCAGATGCACGGCATCGTCTACGTCGACCGCGCCGGGCGCGCGGTGAGCCGGCTCGCCACCTGGCAGGACCAGCGCGGCGCGCGCCCCGGCCCCGATGGCCGCAGCCACGTCGAGGCGCTCGCCGCGCGTACCGGCCACGCGCTGGCGACCGGCTTCGGGCTGGTCACCCATCACCACGACCTGCAGCACGGCGGGGTGCCGGCGACGGCGGTGGCGCTCTGCACCATCGCCGACTACGTCGCGATGCAGCTCGCCGGGCGCGGCACGGTGCCGCCGCAGGACCCGTCGCAGGCGGCCGCACTCGGGCTGTTCGACCGGCGCGCCGGCGCCTTCGATGCGCAGGCGCTGCAGCGCGCCGGCATCGACCCGGCGTGGCTGCCGCCGCCCGGGGCCGCGGGGGCGTACATCGGCCAGGCCGCGGACGGCGCCGCGGTGTTCTGCGCGCCGGGCGACAACCAGGCCGGCTTCCTCGGCGCGGTGCGCGAGGCGCCGGCCGCGGTGCTGGTCAACGTCGGCACCAGCGGGCAGGTGTCGGTGTACACGCGCGACGCCACGGCGGTCGACGGGCTGGAGCTGCGCCCCTTTCCCGGCGGTTTCCTGCAGGTCGGCGCCGCGCTGTGCGGCGGCACCGCCTACGCGGCGCTGGAGCGCTGCCTGCGTCGCGCCTGCCAGGTGTTCGCCGGCTACGACGGCCCGCCGCTGTACGCGGCGATGGAGCGCCTGGCGGCCGCGGCGCTGCCGGCCGGGGCCGGGCGGCTGGCGGTCGACACGCGCCTGCTCGGCAGCCGCGACGAGCCGCAGCGCCGCGGCGCCATCACCGGCGTGTCGCTCGACAACTTCACGCCCGAGCAACTGATCCTCGGCTTCCTGCAGGGCATCACCGACGAGCTCGGTGCGCTCTACGCGCGGCTGCCCGAGGCCGAGCGTGCCCGCCGCCGCTACCTGGTCGGCTGCGGCAACGGCCTGCGCCTGAACCCGACGCTGTGCCGCCTGCTGGCGGAGCGCTTCGGCCTGCCGCTCAGCATCCCGGTGCACGCCGAGGAGGCCGCCTTCGGTGCCGCGCTGTGCGCCGGGGTCGGCCTCGGCCTCTACCCCGATCTCGTCGCCGCCGGGCGCATCATCCGCTACCGCTGAAGGGGCAGGGGCCCCTGTCAACTTGCCGACTTGACAGTATCTGCATAGGCAACTAAATTGCTGACCATGCAGACACTGATCGAACCCCCCGTCGCCGATACCGTCGACACCTCCACCGGCGACCTGTACAGCGTCGACAGCTACCGCCTCGACGAGAGCGTCGGCTACCTGCTGCGCCAGGCGGTGAACCGGCTGACCGCGATGGTCGATGCCGAGATGGCGCCGCACGACATCACCAGCGCGCAGTGGGCGACCCTGCTCAACCTGGCGAACGGCTGCGCCGACACCGCCGGCGACCTGTGCCGCCAGATCGGCGCCGACACCGGGGCGATGACGCGCATGCTCGACCGCCTCGAGGCCAAGGGCCTGATCCGGCGCGTGCGCTGCAACAACGATCGTCGCGTGGTGCGCCTGAGCATCACCGACGAGGGACGCAAGCTCTGCGACCTGCTGCCGGCCGTCGCGGTCAAGGTGCTGAACCGCCACCTGCGCGGCTTCAACCAGCAGGAACTGGCGCAGTTCAAGGATTTCCTGCGTCGCGTCATCGCCAACGCGGACGCCTGAGGGGGAGTCGTGTACGCCCTTTTCTGCGTCCAATTAACTGCATAGGCAGTAACTAAACAGGCAGACAAATCATGGCCGACCCCGTTGCCTTCCCCTTCACCCCGCGCGCTGCGCTCGCCGCCCCGCTGCTGCTGGCGCTGCTCGCCGCCTGCGCCGACCCCTCCGGCATCGCCGCGCAGTCGCGCTACACCGACGCCGGCACCCTGGCGATGACGCGCACGCTGAACGCCGCGCAGGCCGCGCCGGCGGCCTGGCCCGACGCCGGCTGGTGGCAGGCGCTCGGTGATGCCGGGCTCGACGGCCTGATCCGCGACGGGCTCGCCGACAACCCGACGCTGAACGCCGCCGCGGCGCGGCTGCGCGCGGCGCAGGCGCTGGCCGCGGCGACGGCCGCCGCCGCCGGGCCGCGCGTCGATGCCGATGTGCGCGTCACCCGCGAGCGGCTGCCCGAGGACTACATCTTCCCCCCGCCGCTCGGCGGCAGCGTGGTCACCGACGCGCGCGCCGGGCTCGACTTCTCCTGGGAGCTGGACTTCTGGGGCCGGCGCCGTGCCGAGACCGCCGCCGCCGAGGATCGCGCGCAGGCCGCGGCGGTGGAGGCGCAGGCGGTGCGGCTGCTGCTCGCCGTCGGCCTTGCCCGCGGCTGGGCGGCGCTCGACGGCGCCTACGCCCAGCTCGACGTGGCGCGGGCGACGCTGGCGCAGCGCGAGAAGGTGCTGACGCTGACGCGCCAGCGCGTCGCCGCCGGGGTCGATTCCGGCGTCGAGCTGAAGCAGGCCGAAGGCGCGGTGCCGGCGGCGCGGCAGGAGATCGCCGCCGCCGAGGAGCGCGTGCGGCTCTACCGCCAGCAGCTCGCCGCGCTCGCCGGGCGCGGGCCGGACTACGGCCTCGGCCTGCCGCGCCCGCGCCTGGCGACGCCCGAACGCCTCACGCTGCCGGCGACGCTTCCGGCCGAGCTGCTCGGCCGCCGCCCCGACGTGATCGCCGCGCGCCTGCGCGCCGAGGCCGCCAGTCGCGACAGCGAGGCGGCGCGCGCGGCGTTCTACCCCAACGTCAACCTCGCCGCCTTCGCCGGCTTCCAGACCCTCGGCCTCGAACACCTGCTGCAGGCGGGCAACCGCTCGCTGTCGCTGACGCCGGCGGTGACGCTGCCGATCTTCGACTCCGGGCGCCTGCGCGCCAACCTCGCCGGGCGCGAGGCCGAGCGCGATCTCGCCGTCGAGCAGTACAACGCCGCGCTGGTCGAGGGGCTGCACGAGGTTGCCGATGCCCTGGCCAGTGCCCGCTCGCTCGAGCGCCAGCGCGCCGAGCAGCAGGCCGCGCAGGCCAGCGTCGAGGATGCCTACCGCCTCGCCGAGCTGCGCTACCGCGAAGGCCTCGCCAACTACCTCACCGTGCTCAGCGCCGAAACCCAGGTGCTGGTGCAGCGCCGGCTCGGCGCCGAGCTGCGCACGCGCCAGATCGACACCTCGCTTGCCCTCGTGCGCGCCCTCGGCGGCGGCTACACGCCGGACGACGCCGTCGCCGCGCGCACTGCCGCGCCGGGCGCCAGCGCCGGGCGCGGCTGAACTCCAGGAGACCGCCATGAACGATGCACCCACCCCGATCGACCCTTCCCGCCGCCGCCCGCTGCTCGCCGCCCTCGCCGCGGTGGTCGCGCTCGGCGCCGCCGCCGGCGGCGCCTGGTGGTGGACCAGCGCGCGCCTGCTGGAGAGCACCGACGACGCCTACGTCGCCGGCGACGTCGTCACGGTCACGCCGCGCATCCCCGGCACCGTGCTCAGCGTGCGCGCCGAGGACACCGATGGCGTGCGCGCCGGCGACCCGCTGGTCGAGCTCGATCCGGCCGACGCCAGGGTCGCGCTCGATGCCGCCGAGGCCGAGCTCGCCCGCGCGGTGCGCGGCGTGCGCCAGCTCTTCGCCACCCGCGACGCGCTCGCCGCCAGCGTGCGCAACCGCGAGACCGACCTCGCCAAGGCGCAGGAGGACTACACCCGCCGGCAGAAGCTCGGCGGCAACGGCGCGGTGTCGGCCGAGGAGATCGAACACGCCCGCAGCGCGATGCGCGCCGCCGAGGCGCTGCTCGCCAACGTGCGCCAGCAGCTCGCGGCGAATGCGGTGATGGTCGAGGGGACCACGGTCGACACCCACCCCGACGTCAAGCGCGCCGCCGCGCAGGTCGAGGCCGCCGCGCTCGCGCTCGCGCGCACCACGATCACCGCGCCGGTCGACGGCCAGGTCGCCAAGCGCACGGTGCAGGTCGGCACGCGCATCGAACCCGGCACGCCGCTGCTCGCGGTGGTACCGCTCGACCGCCTGTGGGTCGACGCCAACTTCAAGGAAAGCCAGCTCGGCCGCCTGCGCATCGGCCAGCCGGTGCAGCTGAGCGCCGACACCTGGGGCCGCCACGTCGAATACCACGGCAAGGTCGTCGGCCTCGGCGCCGGCACCGGCGGGGCCTTCGCGCTGCTGCCGGCGCAGAACGCCAGCGGCAACTGGATCAAGGTGGTGCAGCGGGTGCCGGTGCGCATCGAGCTCGACCGCGGTGAACTCGCCGCCCACCCGCTGCGCATCGGCCTGTCGATGCAGGTGGAGGTGGACGTGCGCGACCAGAGCGGGCCGCAGCTCGCCACCGCCGGCGCCCGCGGCGAGCCGCTGGCGCAGACCGTCGGCGACACCGCCGCGCTGGCCGACATCCGCGAGCGCATCCGCACGATCATCGCCGACAACGACGGCGAGCTCGCCGGCAGCACCGGCGCGCCGGTCGTCGCCGGGCCGGCCGATCCGCGCGGCAAGCGCGGCTGAGGCGCGCCATGGCCGCCGCTGCCCCCGTCGCCCACCCGCCGCTGCACGGCGCACGGCTCGCGGTCGCCGCCGTCGCATTGTCGACGGCGACCTTCATGAACGTGCTCGACACCACGATCGCCAACGTCTCGCTGCCGTCGATTGCCGGCGACCTCGGCGTCAGCCCCTCGCAGGGCACCTGGGTGATCACCTCGTTCGCCGTCGCCAACGCCATCGCGGTGCCGCTGACCGGCTGGGCGACGCAGCGCTTCGGCCAGTTGCGGCTGTTCATCGCCTCGGTGCTGGCCTTCGTGCTGGCCTCGCTCGCCTGCGGCTTCGCGTCGACGCTGGAGGCGCTGATCTTCTTCCGCGTGGTGCAGGGTTTCGTCGCCGGGCCGATGATCCCGCTGTCGCAGGCGCTGCTGCTCGCCGCCTTCCCGCGCGAGAAGGCGCCGACGGCGCTCGCCGCGTGGTCGATGACGACGCTGGTGGCGCCGGTCGCCGGGCCGATCCTCGGCGGCTGGCTGACCGACAACCTGAGCTGGCCGTGGATCTTCTGGATCAACGTGCCGGTTGGCCTGGTCGCGGCGCTGTTCACCGCGCGCGCGCTCGCCGGGCGCGAGAGCGCGACGCGGCGGCTGCCGATCGACACCGTCGGCCTCGCGCTGCTGGTGCTGTGGGTCGGCGCGCTGCAGTTGATGCTCGACAAGGGCCAGGAGCTCGACTGGTTCGCCTCGCCGTTCATCGTCGGCCTCGCGCTGGTCGCCGGCATCGGCTTCCTGGTGTTCCTGATCTGGGAGCTGACGCAGCGCCACCCGATCGTCGACCTGTCGCTGTTCGCGCGGCGCAACTTCAGCGTCGGCGTGATCACGATCGCCTGCGCCTACGCGCTGTTCTTCGGCAACGTCGTGCTGATGCCGCTGTGGCTGCAGCAGTACATGGGCTACACCGCCACCTGGGCCGGGCTGGTGACGGCGCCGACCGGGGTGCTCGCGCTGGCGTGCACGCCGCTGGTCGCCCGCGTCATGCCGTACACCGACCCGCGCCGGCTGGCGAGCTTCGCCTTCGTCGTCTTCGCCGTGGTCGCCTTCATGCGCGCCGGCTTCACCACCGGTGCCGACGTCTACACGCTGGCGCTGCCGCAGTTCGTGCAGGGGGTGGCGGTGTCGTGCTTCTTCGTGCCGCTGACCGCGCTGATCCTCTCCGGCCTGCCGCCCGAGCGCATCCCGGCGGCCTCGGGGCTGTCGAACTTCGCCCGCATCACCGCCGGCGCGATCGGCGCCTCGGTGTTCGGCACGCAGTGGGACGACCGCGCCGCGCTGCACCACGCGCAGCTCGCCGAGCACCTGACGCCGTTCTCGTCGAGCACCGCGCAGGCGCTGCACGGCTACGCCCGCGCCGGCCTCGACCCGCAGCAGGCGCTCGGCGCGCTCGAGCGCCAGGTCGGCGGCCAGGCGCACCTGCTCGCCGCGAACGACCTGTTCTGGATCTCCGGGGTGATCTTCGTGGTGCTGATCGGCATCGTCTGGATCGCCCGCCCGCAGGGGCGCGGCGCGGCCGGGGACGCGGCCGGCGCGCACTGAGCCGCCGCGTCAGCGCAGCGGCGCCAGGGCCGGCGACGGCCCGGCCTTGCGCGCCAGCACCACCTGGTAGCTGCGAAAGCGCGCCGGCAGCACGCGGAACAGCACGTAGGCGAGCGCCCCGCGCAGCGTGCGCGGGTAGTAGTAGTGGTGGAAGTCGACCCGCTCGACGGCGAAGCGGCTGTACGCCAGGAAGCGGCGCACCTCGCGGTGCGAGTACTCGCGCACGTGGCCCATGTGGCCGATCGCCCGCAGCTTGGCGAACTCCGTCAGCGGATCGCCGAAGCCGCGCCCGCTCAGGAAGCGCGCGATCTGCTGGATCGCGTAGAGGTTGGGCGTGGTCAGCATCAGCACGCCGTCGTCCGCCAGCACCCGGTTGAGCTCCGACAGCGTGAACAGCGGATCGATGCGCAGGTGCTCGAACACCTCGTTGAACAGCACGTAGCGGAACGCACCGTCGGCGAAGGGCAGCGGCTCGCGCTCGATGTCGCAGTGGCGCAGCGCCAGCCCGTAGCGGTCGATGATCGGCCGGCAGCGCTCGGGCGCGAGGTCGATGCCGACGACCGGGTAGCCCAGCAGCCTGAGCGCCGCGGTCAGGTGGCAGGGCACCGAGCCGATCTCGAGGATCTCGCCGCCGCGGTGGAAGCCCCCGACGGTCGCGAGGTCGTTGCGGTAGCGCTCGCGGTGGTGCACGAAGTAGTCGCCATCGCCCTGCCGGCGGACGAAGCTGCCAACCTCCTCCAGCGCGGCGTCGATGTGGGAGTCGTCGGGCGTATCCATCGGGTACCTCGGCGCCGGTCGGCGGGTGAAGGCGCGCCGGGCCCGTGCCGGGCACCCCGCGGGCGGTCGCGCACGCGCGGCATCGTGCCAGACCGGCGGCGCTCCTGTCCCGGCCGCAGGCGGTGGGGCCGTGCGAGGGGGCGGCGGGGCCGCTCAGGGCAGTTCCCGCCCCAGGTACAGCGTGTCCGGCACCGGGTTGTGGTAGTACGCCGCCACCTCGGCGAAGCCGAGCGAGCGGTACAGCGCGATCGCCCCGGTCATCGACGGCAGCGTGTCGAGCAGCACGCGGCGGTAGCCCGCGCCGGCCGCGGCCGCGAGCGCCCGCTCGGCCAGCGCCCGGCCGGCCCCGCTGCCGCGCAGCGCCGGCCGCACGTAGAGCCGCTTGACCTCCGCCCGCTCCGCGTCGAGCGGGCGCAGCGCGATGCAGCCGACCACCGCGTCGCCGGCGACCGCGAGCCACACCCCGCCCGTCGGCCGTGCGTAGCGGCCGGGCAGCCCGGCCAGTTCCTCCGCGAACCCCTGGAAGCCCAGGTCGATGCCGAGCCCGGCGGCGTATTCCTCGAACAGCGCCCGGACCCGCGCGAGGTCGTCGGGGAAGCGTGCTTCGTAAATGCATCGGTGCCGAGCAGCGCCGGAACTCGTCATGACGTGCTGCTGCACCCGGTCTGCGGGTGCCGGGTCAGATAGCGGAAATAAGCCCCGTACCCCTTGAAAACCGCTTGCTCATCGACCAGCCCCGCCTCCTTGAACATCCGGTGAATCAGCGGCAGCCGGCTGAATGCAACGCCGGGAAAATAATGGTGATAGATGTGCAGTGAGAAATTCAGGTTGGGCAGCAGCAACTTCTCCCACCAGCGCAATTCGATCAACGGCGTGGTCTCCATCACGGCGGCGCCTTCGCGATTGTATTCATGCTCGCAGATGGCGCCCCAGCGCACGATCAGTTGCATCACGGTCAGCAGGGGCAGGACCCAGTACAGCAGTGCCAGTTGCCAGGTCCCGGTGTATATGAGGATGGCGATCACGACCAGGAAATAGACCGGTCGCAACCATTTAGGGTTGTAGCCGGGGCGGACAAAGCGTATCCGCCCCGTGCGCTCGCGCTTGCCGCGGGCAAGCGCAAGAATATTCAGCCCAAGCACATCGCGCAGGGCGATTTTCAGGAACTCAGGGCGCGACTTGGGGAAACTCCATTCGGGCCCGGACTTGCGCACGTGATCGGGGTCATCCGGCGTGAAATAGTCGCGATGGTGCGCCAGGTGGATCTGGGCATAACCCTCCACCGTCAGGATCACCAGTGGGTAAGCGCAGAACAGGTTGACCAGGAGGTCTCCGAAGCGGTGCCGATAGCCGAGCAGGTGGACCTGGTCGTGCACCAGCAGGGCGAGGACGTTCATCCGGGTCGCGACGATGAGGATCGCCCCAAGTGCAGCCCACCACGTGCCGATCCATTGGGCCAGGCCGATGGCGCCGAAAATCACGACCCAGGCGGAAACCAGCGTGATCGTGAACGGTACGGGGCGCGCGCCGACCAGTTGATTGACCTGGTCGGTCAAGTCTCTTGGCAGTGCGCGACGTTCGATTTCGACCGGAATTGGAAGCATGTCAAGGTTCTCACGGCGATGGTTTCATGTTCCGAGGTCTGGGTTCTGCTTGCCCAGACATCGCAGCTGTTCATCACTCGCTTCCTGCTGGCGGAGAGGCGCGGCAATTGCGTTTTCGAACAAATGAAATCGTATTGAAAACCGGCAATTCACCCCTCGGCTGATGGGCAGGAAATTTATCACAAAGCGCGAACAAAAAATCGATGAACGCTCGCGTGCCCTGACGCCCTTGGGTGGGGGGGCCGACAAGCGTTGGTGGCTCGCCGTGGAGTAGCCTAGGTAGGTCCATGTAGGGCGCAATGCGCTGCGCTTATTGCGCCATATGTGCTGCATGCCGACAGAGAAAAGAATGCGTGGCGCGCCGGCACACATTCGGCTGGCGCGCCGGGGCAACCATTCCATTACCGCCATGATCGCTGCCGCAACGTTGGGGTTCGCTGCGCTCACCGCCAACCTACGAGCTTGCAGGGAGCGGCTCATTCCAAAGTCCCTCTTCGTTAAAGAAGCCCGCTTTGGCGTAGCCGATTGCATTCCATAAGGCGTCAAAGGCAGGTCGTATCGCTTTGTGATAGTCCAAGGTGGAGCCATAGTCCTCAAGCACGCACTCCGGGAGAAATAGAGTGTCGTCGGGTAGCGTAGGCACCTCATCGAATCGTGTATATTGTTTCACAATATAATATGCGCCCTTAGTGTCTTTAAGTGTGATCATTATGGTTAAAGGAGGAGGGACTCTCATGTCCTTTAGTGCGTCTAGGTAAATTGGAAGTTGCTGAAAGATGCACTTTTCTAAGGTGGGGGCTTTAATGATTGAATGCTTGTGGTCTCTTTTGATGATGTTGGCTTTCGTTGCCTCTACAATTCCGTTGCGAAAAACTTGCGTGTACCCGCAGTTTTGGTCGCCGCCTCGTTCATTAATGAATCCATGAAAGTTGAAGCGTGGTGATCTTTGTAAAGCATCAAGTGGATGAAATTTTTTCTCCTGCTCATGTATCGCTTCAACATCGAGATTCAGAAAGCCGGAGAAAGCCGCGATCGGTATGATGTGAATAAAGAGACGACCATTGCTTGCGAGCGGTCGATCACCGTAGCCCTTGTCTATCAAGTCTAGTCTGTCATTTCTAAATTGTCGGGCTCTTTCTAAGGCGGAAGACGATTGATCGAACAAGGCTCGCAACTCCTCGATACTGGGTTCATGAACACCGGCTGAATGACGGGCATAGAATTTATTTATGCTTTGAGCCGTAACGCGGTGAGGAGGCCTCCAGCTTCGGGGGATGCGAAGCAAAAGTACCTTGCGCCCATTGGTCAAAGGTATTGAACGCATTCTTATGCCAGATATGGGAGGTTCTATGGCATTTCTGAGGATTTGCTCCATCCTCAAAATTTCTGCATCGGCGTCAGTGTCTACGCCAACGACGTTGGTGGCAACGCCTTCAATTTCCTCGATGCCTATTATCAGATGGCCGCCATGTGAATTCGCTAGCGCGGATGCGTCTTTTAAGAGTTCTCGTTTGTCCGAGTCTGATTTGCCATAGCATGTGAGTTTAAAGTCTAAGCGAAGCCCTTCCGGAACCTGTGCCTCGACAAGCTCCTGAAGGTCTTGCTCGGTGATGCGATCAAACTCAGCTCTCTCAATCGACACAGTTCGCCTCGCGTTTTTACTGGTTTTCAGATAATCGTCGTCGCCATATGAAATGTACACCGACAACTACGGTCAACCATCTTACTGTCGAAACCAGCGTGTTTTGTCACCGCAGTCATTAGTTACCTTGCCCCCGCCCCACCCTCTGCTACGTTTACCCCGTCGACATCGCACACCGCTGCCACAGGAGGCAAAGGAGGTCTGCACCCGAGCGCTACCCGCTGCGACAGAAACATGGATTCGGACTCCCGTTTCGCCCGACATGGAGGCCCCACATGGCCAATGACAATCGCATCTCCAGCCGCCTCGGCGACGAGGACCTCGCCTTTCTCCGCGACACCGTGCAGAGCCTGCGCGCGCGCCTGCCCTTCCTGCTCAGCCTGACCGTGCAGGAGCGCAGGGAACTCGCCAAGCTCGGCGAGAAGAGCATCGGCTTCGACGAGAAGTGCCGCACCTACATGGCGAACAACCCCGAGTTCCGGCCGGGCTTCATCGACCTCGCCGAGGTCGAGCAGGACCGCGCGCTGCGCAGCCAGGTGCTGCGCTTCTTCGCCGAACTCGACCGCCTGCACGAGCAGGTCGACGACACCCTGATGGTGCTCGGCAACGAGATCCTGATGGCCGACCTCGCCTACTACCAGAGCGTGCGCGAGGCCGCGCGGCGCGGGCTGCCGGGCGCCGAGGCCATTTACGAAGACCTGCGCTCGCGCTTCCCCGGTGCGCCGCGTCAGACCCGAACCGAGAAGGCCGGCCAGGCGTAGCGCCTGCCGGGAGCGGTAGGGGCGGCGGGGGCTTCGGAAGGCCCGCGCCGCCCCATTTTGGGGCGATGCCGATGCTTCTGGAGGCGGCGCCGAGCTTCGAGGCACCCCCGCCGATACCCCGACCGCCGGCGCCGGCTCTCCGACGATCGACGTCGACGCATCAAGCACCGATGCCGACACTCCGAGCATCCGCGCCGGTTGTTTGAATCCCCCCGCCGATACTTCGAACCCCGCCGCCGGCCCCGCGAGGGTCGGTGCCGACCCTTCGCACCCCTCCGGCGATGCTTTGCAGGGCGGCGGCGAGTCTTGGAACGTCCCCGCCGACGCTCCGCCACCCGTCGTCGATGCCTGAACGGCCGGCACCGACCGGCTTCACACCCACGCCACGCGCCTGGAGCCCACGGCTTCGCGCGCACCCGAACGCACCGTCGCGGGGGATGTCGCCACGGTCACCCGCCGCCGCTTGCGGTTACCCTTGGCGTCCACCCCGAATGGAGCGCCATGCCGATGCTGAATGCGATCAGGGAATTCACGAAGCTCGAAGCCGCCGGCGGCATCGTGCTGTTCGCCGCGGCGGTGCTGGCGATGGTGGTCGCCAACTCGCCGCTCGCGCCGCTCTACGACCTGTTCATCAGCCTGCCGGTGGCCGTGCGCGTCGGCCCGCTGGAGATCGCCAAACCCTTGCTGCTGTGGGTCAACGACGGCCTGATGGCGGTGTTCTTCTTCCTCGTCGGGCTCGAACTCAAGCGCGAGGTGCTGGAAGGCGAGCTGTCGGAACTCGGGCAGATCGCGCTGCCGGCGCTCGCCGCGCTCGGCGGCATGGTGGCGCCGGCGCTGATCTACGTCGCCTTCAATGTCGGCGACCCGGTGTCGCTCGGCGGCTGGGCGATCCCCGCGGCGACCGACATCGCCTTCGCCCTCGGCATCCTCGCGCTGCTCGGCGAGCGGGTGCCGACGGCGCTCAAGGTGTTCCTGGTGTCGATCGCGATCTTCGACGATCTCGGCGCGATCGTGATCATCGCGCTGTTCTACACCAGCGACCTGTCGATGGTCGCGCTGGCCGTGTCGCTGGCCTGCCTGCCGCTGCTCTACCTGCTCAACCGGCGCGGCGTCACCCGCCTGACGCCGTACCTGTTCATCGGCCTGATCATGTGGGTGGCGGTGCTCAAGTCGGGCGTGCACGCGACGCTCGCCGGCGTGGCGCTGGCGCTGTTCATCCCGCTGCGCAACCCGTCCGACCCGGAGCATTCGCCGCTGCACAGCATCGAGCACGACCTGCACGGCACGGTCGCCTTCGGCATCCTGCCGCTGTTCGCCTTCGCCAATTCGGGCATTTCGCTCGCCGGCGTCAGCGCCCAGGTGCTGACGCACCCGGTGGCGCTCGGCGTGGCCTGCGGCCTGCTGCTCGGCAAGCCGATCGGCGTGCTGGCGATGAGCTGGCTCGGCATCCGCCTCGGCCTCGCGCGGCTGCCCGAAGGCAGCGACTGGCGCGCGCTCGGCGGGGTCGCGGTGCTGTGCGGCATCGGCTTCACGATGAGCCTGTTCATCGGCTCGCTGGCCTTCCACGAGGACGACCTGGAGCGGCTGTTCGCCGAGCGCATCGGCATCATCGGCGGCTCGCTCACCTCGGGCGCGCTCGGCTACCTGCTGCTGCGCCGCGCGCTGGCGCGGCGCTGACGGCGGCGCCTCACGCCACCGGTGCGTCGCCGGGGAGCGGCACGCCGGCGGCGTGGTGCGCGGCGATGTAGCCGAAGGTCATCGCCGGGCCGAGGGTGATGCCGCCGCTCGGGTAGCACCCGCCCATCACGCTCGCCATGTCGTTGCCGACGGCGTAGAGGCCGGGGATCGCCGCGCCGGCGCGGTCGAGCACGCGCGCGGCGGCGTCGGTCCTGAGCCCGGCGAAGGTGCCGAGGCTCCCCGGCACCACCTTCACCGCGTAGCAGGGGCCGTGCTCGATCGGCGCCACGCAGGGGTTGGGCGCCTGCGTCGGGTCGCCCTGCACGCGCTCGTAGGGCGTACTGCCGCGCCCGAAGGCCGGGTCGCGGCCGTCGCGGGCGGCGCCGTTGTAGGCGTCGAGGGTCGCGCGCAGCCCGGCGGCGTCGATGCCGCAGGCGGCGGCCAGCGCGTCGATGCTGCGCCCGCGGCGCAGGTAGCCCGAGCGCAGCGACGGCCCGAGCGGCAGCGGCGCCGGGCGGACGTGGCCGAGGCCGTAGCGGCGGATGAAGCGGTGGTCGCAGACGAGCCAGGCCTCGACCGGTTCGCCCGGCGGGGTCACGGCGAACAGCGCATTCATGAAGTCGTAGTACGAGCCGGCCTCGTTGACGAAGCGCGCGCCGCGGCGGGTGACGGCGATCAGCCCCGGCTTGGCGCGCTCGATCAGGTGCGGGAAGTGGCCGACCGAACCGTCGCGGCGGTGCACCAGCGACACCGGTGCCCAGCCGGCGGCGCCGGCGAGCTCGCCGGCGACCTCGCCGCCGGCGCTCTCGCCGAGGCGCAGGCCGTCGCCGGTGTTGCTCGACGGTGCCGCCGACCAGTGCCCGGCACCGTCCGCCGCGTGCGGGAAGAGCGCGCGCTGGCGCGCCGCGTCGTGCGGGAAGCCGCCGCAGGCGAGCACCACGCCGTGGCGCGCGTGCACCTCCACCGGCCCCTGCGGCGTTGCCACCACCGCGCCGCGCACGCCGTGCCCGCCGTGCAGCAGGCGCTCGACCGGGCTCGACAGCCACAGCTCGACGCCGCGGTCGAACGCCGACCTGGCAAGCCGCGCGACCAGCGCGTTGCCGTTGACCAGGTGCATGCCGCGCCGGTGCAGCAGCAGGTCCCTGACGTGCGTCGCCACCCGCTTCGCCACGTAGTGGAACGACGCCCACGCGCGCATCGCGTTGAGGAAGTGGCGCAGGTCCACCCCCGAGGCGATGCCCATGCCCCACGGCGCGATCAGGTCGAGCGGCGGACGCAGCCCGGCGAGCCGCGGGCCGAGTTCGCGCGCGTCGAAGGGCGCGGCGCACACCGAGCGCCCGCCCTCGCGCGCCCCCGGCGCGTGGCCGTGGAAGTCGGGGATGGCGTTGCCGTCGATGAATTCGACCGCGGTCTGCGCCTGGAAGAACGCGACCATCCGCGGGCCGTGTTCGAGGAAGGCCTCGACCCGCGCGGCGTCGTAGTGCGCGCCGAGCTCGTGGCGCAGGTAGGTGCGCGGGCCGTCGAGGTCCTCGCGGATGCCGGCGGCGACCGCGAGCGGGTTGCGCGGAATCCACAGCCAGCCGCCCGACCAGGCGGTGGTGCCGCCGTAGACGGGTTCTTTCTCGACGACGAGCACCTTGAGGCCGAGTGCGGCGGCGGTGACGGCCGCCGACAGGCCGCCGGCGCCGGAGCCGACGACGAGCAGATCGCAGGTGATGGGGGAGGTCATGGCGGTCCTCGGGGTCGGGCGGGTGGCGCGGCGGCGTCAGCGCGCCAGCGGGCCGGCCTGCAGCAGGAAGTCGAGCATCAGCTCGCGCACCGCGGCGAACATGCCGGCGCCGACCTGTGTCGGGCAGCCGAGGCGGCGTGCGGCTTCGAGCAGCGGGGTGACGGCGGGCGCGGTGATCACGTCGCCGACGAACATCGCCGGCGCGAGGCGGCTGACGTCGACCGGGTACGGGTCCTCCGGGCGCATGCCGGCCGGGGTGGCGTTGACCACCACGCCGAAACCGTCCGGGTCGGTCGAGCCCACCCGCACCCGCGCGCCGAAGCGTCCGCGCAGGCGCTCGACCAGCGCATCGCGGCGCGCCGCGTCGCCGTCGTGCACCGCGAGTTCGGCGACGCCGGCTTCGAGCAGCGCCAGCGCGATCGCCGAGCCGGCACCGCCGGCACCGACCAGCAGCGCGCGCCGGCCTTGCGGCACGCAGCCGGCGGCGCGGATGCCGTCGACGAAGCCGACGCCGTCGCACATGTCGCCGTGCCAGGTACCGTCGGCGTTGCGCCGCATCACGTTGACCGCGCCGAGGAAATGCGCGCGGTCGGTGGCGCTCGCGCAGTGGCGGTAGGCGGCGAACTTGTGCGGCACCGTGGCGATGATGCCGTCGACGTTGCGGGCGCGGCCGAGGCCGTCGAGGAAGCCGTCGACGTCCGCCGGCGTCACGTGGATCGGCACCAGCACGGCGTTGCGGCCGCGTTCGAGCAGCGACTGGGTGACGCCGGCCGGCGATTTCACCTGGGCGATCGGGTCGCCGATGATCGCGAGCACGCGGGTTTCGCCGTTGAGGCTGGCATAGCTGTTCATGGGGGTGGGCTCCGGGTGCGGTGGGGTCGTGGAATCAGGGCTGTGCCGCGGCGCGCTGGGCGGCGTCGCGGCCGGCGATGTAGCCGAACACCAGGCCCGGCCCGAGGGTGATGCCGGGGCCGGTGTAGACCCCGCCCATCACCGAGTGCATGTCGTTGCCCACGGCGTAGAGGCCGGGGATCGGCTGCTCGGCGGCGTCGACGACGCGCGCGCGGGTGTCGGTGACGAAGCCGGTGGCGGCGCCGATGTCGCCGGGGTAGAGCCGCACCGCGTAGAACGGCGCGGTCTGCAGCGGGCCGAGGTTGGGGTTGGGCCCCGGCGCGGTGGCATCGCCGATGTTGCGCTGGTAGGCGGTGGTGCCGCGGCCGAAGTCGGGGTCGGCGCCGGCGCTGGCGTGCGCGTTGAAGCGTTCGACGGTGCCGCGCAGGCGTTCGGCGTCGAGGCCGAGCTTGGCGGCGAGCTCGTCGAGGCTCGCGGCCTCGGTCAGGTAGCCGTCGGCGAGGAAGGGCGCGAGGCCCTTGCCGCCGGGGCGCACCATGCCCATGCCGTACTTGCGCAGCGCCTCGGCGTCGGCGATCAGGAAGGCGGGGATCGACGGCGACTGCCGGTGCGCGTCCTGCATCGCGATGCCGAACAGGTGGTACGAGGTGCTCTCGTTGAGGAAGCGCTCGCCGGCCTGGTTCACCGTCAGCATGCCGGGCTTGGCGCGGTCCATCAGGAAGTGCGGGAACACCGCGGTGCTGCCGTCGGCACGCTGGCGCAGCGACACCGGCGCCCAGAAGCAGTGGCTGAGCCCGCCGCTGCCGTAGTGCGCGCCGAGCCCGCGCACCAGGTCGTGCGCCGCACCGGTGTGGCCGGGCGCGCCGGGGCACCAGGCGGCGTCGATGCCGGGCAGCATTTCCTGGCGCAGTTGCGGGTGGCGGTTGAAGCCGCCGCTCGCGAGGATCACGCCGCCGTTGACGCGGAGGCTGCGCCGCGTGCCGTCCTGCACCACGCTGAGCGCGTGCACGCCGTCGGCGTCGACTTCGATCTTCTCCACCGTGGTGCGCATCAGCAGCGAGACGTTCGGGCGCTGCGACAGCGAGTACAGCAGGCGCGCGACCAGCGCGTTGCCCATCACCAGGCGGGTGCCGCGCGGGTGGCGCAGGCGGTCGCCGAGGTGGCGCGCGAGCAGCTTCATGCTGTAGCGGAACGACGCGAACGACTTCGTGATGCGCAGCAGGTGCTGGATGTCGTTGCGGTCGACCATCATGCCGCCGAGCACGGTGAACTCGGGGATCGGCGGGCGCACCAGCGGCAGCAGCGCCCCCAGCTTGCGGCCGTCGAAGGGCAGCGGTTCGAGCGCGCGGCCCCGCAGTGTCGAGCCTTCGAGTTCCGACAGGTAATCGGGGTGCAGCGGGTAGGCGCGGTACTTGACCTCGGAGTGCGCCTCGACGTGCTCGACCGCCGCCGGGCCGGTTTCGAGCAGCACGCGGCGCAGCGCCGCGGGCGTGCGCTCGCCGATCGCGCGCGTCAGGTAGGCGGCGGCGGTGTCGAGGCTGTCGTCGGGGTTGACGCCCGCGCCGTGGCGGGTGCCGGGGATCCACGTGGTGCCGCCGGAAAACGCCGTGGTGCCGCCGACGTACTCGGTGCGCTCGACCAGCAGCACGCGGGCGCCCTCGATCGCCGCGAACAGCGCCGCCGACATCCCGGCGCCGCCGGCGCCGATCACGACCACGTCGAAATCCGCTTCGGCGGACGGGAGATTGGCAAGCTCCAGCAGCATCGCAAGGCCCTCGAATGAATTTGTGTTCTGATATGGAATCACGTTTCAGTATTCGGCGCAAGCACTGATCGCACACCGCGGTGGCGGCGTGACGGTGCATCGGGAGCGGCGGGGCGCGGCCCTCTACACTCGCTGTCAGGTGCGGCAGCGCGCGGGGGGCGCGATGAATCTCGAGAAGGTGGTCTTCGGTTTTTTCATCCTGCTGGCGGCGACGCTGAACTTCGGCTTCGTCATCGGCGAAATCGACAACGCGGTGCACCACGACGTCTACGAACTGGCGGCGGCGGTGGTGGTGAGCCTGATCGCGACGGTGCTGAAGCTCGGCGACCGCACGCACATGGGCGCGGTGCTGCTGGCGACGAGCCTGGTGGCGGACCTGCAGTTGATCGCCGCCGCGGTGGTGTGGGCGATCGCCGAGCACGTCTACGCGCTCGGCGAGGCGCCGCGGGTGATCACCTCGGTGGTGTCGCTCGCCAGCGGCGCGGCGCTCGCGAACATGGCCTCGGTGGTGCTGCTGATCGCCGAAACCATCAGCCTGCGGCGATGAACTTCGTCTTCCTGCTGCTGCGCCGGCGCCTGGGCACGTCCGCGTCGGTGGCGCCGGCGCCGGCGACGGGGCGGCCGGGCGCCGCGATCAACAGCGTGGTGTTCATCTTCCTGCGGCGCATGCGCCAGCCGCTGCTGGTGCTGATCGCGGTGTATGCGGTCTCGATCGCCGGGCTGGTGGCGATCCCCGGCCTCGACGCCGACGGCCGCGAGTGGCGCTTCGACCTCTTCCACGCCTTCTACTTCATCAGCTACACCGGCTCGACGATCGGCTTCGGCGAGGTGCCGCACGCCTTCACGGCCGCGCAGCGGCTGTGGGTGACGGTGTGCATCTACCTCACCGTGATCGGCTGGCTGTACGCGGTCGGCAACATCCTCAACCTGATCGGCGACCCGGCGTTCCGCCGCGCGCTCGCCGAGAACCGCTTCGGCCGCAAGGTGCGCGGCCTCTCCGAGCCCTTCTACGTGGTGTGCGGCTACGGCGAGACCGGCAACCAGCTGGTGCGGGCGTTGTGCCGGCGCGGGGTGCAGCCGGTGGTGATCGACGGCGACGCCGAGCGGCTGGCGGCGCTCGACCTGGAGGACCTGGGCTTCGACGTGCCCGCGCTCGCCGCCGACGCGCGCGAGGTGCGCGTGCTCGAACTCGCCGGCCTGCACAACCCGAACTGCCGCGGCGTGGTCGCCGCCTCGGGCGAGGACGCGGTCGACGTCAAGGTGGCGATCGCCGCGCGGCTGCTGAACCCGCAACTGACCGTGGTGGCGCGCGCCGAGCACGCGGCCACCGCGGCCGACCTGCACGCCTTCGGCACCGCCTACGTGATCGACCCGTTCGCGACCTTCGGCGAGCACATGGCGATGGCGCTGCGCGCGCCCTCGCTGCACATGCTGTTCGAGTACCTGATCCGCGTGCCCGGGCACCCGCTGCCGGCGCACATCGGGCCGCCGCACGGGCGCTGGATCATCTGCGGCTACGGGCGCTTCGGCCGGGCGACGCAGGCGGCGCTGGTCGCCGAGGGGGTGCCGTACACGGTCATCGAGGCCGACCCGGCGCGCGCCCCGGCCGGCGCGGTGGTCGGCACCCCGACCGAGGCCGGGCCGCTGCGCCAGGCGGGCATCGATGAGGCGGTCGGCATCATCGCCGGCACCGACGACGACACCGACAACCTCGCCATCGCGATCGCCGCGCGCGCGCTGAACCCGGCGCTGTACATCGTCGCGCGGCAGGCGCGGCGCGCCAACGACCCGCTGTTCGCCGCCGCCGGCGTCGACCTGGTGATCTCGCCGAGCCGCATCACCGTGTGGCGCATCATCGCCGCGCTGACCCACCCGCTGCTCAACGACTTCCTCGGCCGCGCCCGCGCCGCCGGCGAGGGCTGGAGCTGCAGCCTGCTCGCGCGCCTGGAGGTGCTGTGCGCCGGGCTCACCCCCGACACCTGGGAGGTGACGATCGACGCCGAGCAGGCGCCGGCGGTGCACGACACGCTCGGCAGCGGCCGCACGGTGCGCATCGATGACGTGCTGCGCGACCCCGAGGAGCGCAAGCGCCGCGTGCCGGCCGTCGTGCTGGTGCTGCTGCGCGAGGGCGCCGAGTACATGCTGCCGGCGCCCGACACCGAGCTGCGCCGCGGCGACACCCTGCTGCTCGCCGCGCGCGCCGGCACCGCCGACCGCATGCGCTGGGTGCTGTGCAGCAACAACGCGCTCGAATACGCCCTCGACGGCGTCGAACACCCCGACGGCACGGTGTGGCGCTGGCTCGCCCGGCGACGCGCGGCGCGGGCTGGCGGGGGCTGAGGTCGCCGCGCCGCGCACGCTACCTGCCGAGGCGCCAGGAATCCCGCGGCGCTCGGCCGGGCGCGGATGTTGCTCAGCGCCACCACTCGGCCGTGTCGACGATCGCCTCGGCCGTTCCCACTAGCGCGGTGGGGCCGCCCAGTGCCCTGATGACGGGCAGCAAGCGGGTGGTGAAGTCCAACAGCGCGTTTCGATCTCGCTCCGCCACAAGGTCAAGTGCTTGTATGAATGCAGCAAAGGCCTCGGCGAGTACCTGCCGGCGTTGCTCGCCGGCGAGGTGTGCGGCGACGGCGGCGAGCGCGTTGGCACGCCACACTTCGTCGCCGATCGCGGTGGCGGCGGCGAGGGCCTCGGCGAGCAGCGCCGGCTCGCCGGCGAGGTGCACGGCGACGGCGGCCAGCGCGCGGGTACGCCACCCTTCGTCGCCGATCGCGGTGGCGGCGGCGAGGGCCCGGGCGAGCAGCGCCGGCTCGCCGGCGAGGTGTGCGGCGACGGCGGCGAGCACCTGGGCACGCCACCCTTCGTCGCCGATCGCGGTGGCGGCGGCGAGGGCCTCGGCGAGCAGCGCCGGCTCGCCGGCGAGGTGCGCGGCGACGGCGGCGAGCGCCTGGGCACGTGGCCATTCGTAGTCGATCGCGGTGGCGGCGGTGAGGGCCCGGGCGAGCAGCGCCGGCTCGCCGGC
This sequence comes from Plasticicumulans lactativorans, assembly GCF_004341245.1. Classification (GTDB taxonomy): domain Bacteria; phylum Pseudomonadota; class Gammaproteobacteria; order Competibacterales; family Competibacteraceae; genus Plasticicumulans_A; species Plasticicumulans_A lactativorans. The sequence goes on from NZ_SLWY01000020.1 coordinate 28,417, forward strand.
GAGGTGCGCGGCGACGGCGGCGAGCACCTGGGCACGCCGCTCTTCGTAGCTGATTGCGGTGGCGGCGGTGAGGGCCTCGGCGAGTACCTGCCGGCGTTGCTCGCCGGCGAGGTGCGCGGCGACGGCGACGAGCGCCCGGGCACGTGCTGCTTTGTCGCCGATCGCGGTGGCGGCGGCGAGGGTCTCGGCGAGCAGCGCCGGCTTGCCGGCGAGGTGCGCGGCGACGGCGACGAGCGCCTGGGCACGCCGCCATTCGTCGCCGATCGCGGTGACGGCGGCGAGGGCCTCGGCGAGCAGCGCCGGCTCGCCGGCGAGGTGCGTGGCGACGGCGGCGAGCGCCCGGGCACGCGCCGCTTCGTCGCCGATCGCGGTGGCGGCGGCGAGGGTCTCGGCGAGCAGCGCCGGCTCGCCGGCGAGGTACGCGGCGACGGCGGCGAGCACCTGGGCATGCCACCCTTCGTCGCCGATCGCGATGGCGGCGGCGAGGGCCTCGGCGAGTACCTGCCGGCGTCGTTCGCCGGCGAGGTGCGCGGTGACGGCGACGAGCGCCTGGGCACGCGCCGCTTCGTCGCCGATCGCGGTGGTGGCGGCGAGGGCTTCGGTGAGCAGCGCCGGCTCGCCGGCGAGGTGCGCGGCGACGGCGGCGAGCGCGTAGGCACGCCACCCTTCGTCGCCGATCGCGGTGGCGGCGGCGAGGGCTTCGGCAAATACCTGCCGGCGTCGTTCGCCGGCGAGGTGCGCGGCGACGGCGGCGAGCGCCTTGGCACGCGCCTCTTCGTCGCCGATCGCGGTGGCGGCGGCGAGGGCCCGGGCGAGCAGCGCCGGCTCGCCGGCGAGATGCGCGGCGACGGCGGTCAGCGCGTGGGCACGCCGCTCTTCGTCGCCGATCGCGGTGGCGGTGGTGAGGGCCTCGGCGAGTACCTGCCGGCGTGGCTCGCCGGTGAGGTGCGCGGCGACGGCGACGGCGATGGCGGTGAGCGCGTCGGCACGTGGCCCTTCGCTCCTGATCGCGGTGGCGGCGGTGAGGGCCTCGGCGAGCAGCGCCGGTTCGCCGGCGAGTGGTCCGGCGACGGCGGCGAGCGCTCGGGCACGTGGCCCTTCGCTCCTGATCGCGGTGGCGGCGGCGAGGGCCTGGGCGAGCAGTGTCGGCTCGCCGGCGAGGTGCGCGGCGACGGCGGCGAGCGCTCGGGTACGCTGCCATTCGCCGCCGATCGCGGTGGCGGCGGCGAGGGCCTCGGCGAGTACCTGCCGGCGTGGCTCGCCGACGAGGTGTGCGGCGATGGCGGTGAGCGCGTCGGCACGTGGCCCTTCGCTCCTGATCGCGGTGGCGGCGGCGAGGGCCCGGGCGAGCAGCGCCGGCTCGCCGGCGAGATGCGCGGCGACGGCGGTCAGCGCGTGGGCACGCCGCTCTTCGTCGCCGATCGCGGTGGCGGTGGTGAGGGCCTCGGCGAGTACCTGCCGGCGTGGCTCGCCGGTGAGGTGCGCGGCGACGGCGACGGCGATGGCGGTGAGCGCGTCGGCACGTGGCCCTTCGCTCCTGATCGCGGTGGCGGCGGTGAGGGCCTCGGCGAGCAGCGCCGGTTCGCCGGCGAGTGGTCCGGCGACGGCGGCGAGCGCGTCGGCACGTGGCCCTTCGTCGCCGATCGCGGTGGCGACGGCGAGGGCCTGGGCGAGGCCTTGCTGGCGGAGATGAGCGGGCAAGAGATCAAGCAGACCTACGAGCGCCTGTGTTCGCTTCTGTAAGTCGGGCAGTTGTTCCGCTACCCGCAGTCCGCGCAAGCCGGTCCATTCCCCCGCCTGTACCAGCGCCACGATCAGTTCGGGCGGCAGCCTGGCCGTCTGCGCCCGGATGCTGGTGCGTATGAAACTGATGCGGAGTTCTTCGGCCACGCGGTACGGCGGCCCGGGGCGGGCCGTGTTGGTTTGGCGAAGCGTCTGTCGGACCCGGGCGAGATCGGCCAGAAAGCCCCCATAGGCGCCTTCTTCTTCGAGCCAGGCGCGGTGCCAGCCGCCGCCCAGCAGGGGCAGCAGGTGCGCCTCCAGGGCCTGCTCGGGCACCAGCCGTGCGGCCGTCACGTGGTCCAGATAGTAGTGGCGCAGCAGGTAGGCCGGGCACTGCACCGGGGCGAACGTGCCGGCATTCAGGTTGCGAACCGTCTCGGCGCCCCAGGCGAGATAGGCGTTGGGGAGGGCTTCGCGTTCTTCCTTGTGCGCCGGCAATTCCGCCCGGTAGTGATCGCCCAGGCGCGAATGCACGAAGGCGTAGCCGGCACCCGTGCGCACCACCAGGCGCGAGGCGCCGTTCAGTAGCGTGCGGACGAAGACGAGGTCCCACGTGGTGGCAGGCGGCAGGCGCGCGAGCAAGGCCAGCACGTCCTCGATGCGCAGGGGCGCGTACGCGAGCGCCAGCAGGCGCAACAGCCGTTCGAGATCATCGAAGTCCACCGTCAGGCCCTGTGCCTTCCAGAGCTTGTCCTGTTCCTCGCGCCACACCTGCAGGAAGCCGGCGAAGCTCGGTTGCAGCCGCTGCAGGTCGGCGGCCGTGTAGCGGGCGGCCCGCTGCCGCTCGCTCCAGAGCTGGCGCACCCACAGGTTCACCAGCAGCGGGTCGCCCCGGTCGGTCAGCCGGTACAGCTCGGCGAGCACGGCCGCGCGCTCGACCAGCGCATCGAGCGGATAGCCGAGCTGGATGATGGCGTCACCCACCGCCGCTGCGGTCAACGGGGTCAGTTCGAGCGGCGCGGCGCAGGGCCTGCCCGGTGCGAAGCTGAAATCCCGCAGCCAGGCCCGGCCGTCGGCGTCCCCGGGCTTGTGCCGGGCGCTCAGCAGGATGGCGAGATTGGGTGGAATCTCGTAGGGCAGCACCTCCTGCGTGATCCAGGCGCTCGCCGCCTCGTCGGCGCCGTCGATCAGCAGCAGAAAGCGACGTTCGGGATGCGCGGCGATGGCAGCCCAGCCCTCGCCGATGCGGCCGCGATAGTCGGTCGGATCGGGCTTCGCGTCGGACGGAAAGCGCAACTCGGAAAACAGGGCTGCCAGTTGGGCGTGCAGCAAGCGCAGCCCGCGCAGTCGAGGAGACATGGAGCGACCCGCGAGCCGAGGAGCCCCTGGTAGCCAGGGAGAATGGCGTCAAGCCATTTGAGCGTCGGGTCTGCGCAGCGCATCTCGACGGGCGCAGCAGGCCCGATGCGCAGGGCGAACCGGGGTCCTTGAACACGCTGTAGAGGCACGGGATGGGCGCCCGCGAAGCCGGGAGGCTCGACAGGGATGGCGAGCGGGTGCACAACAGCCTCTACTCCACGGTTGTCAAGTGGCGGGCATGAAAAAGCCCGCGCGGGGCGGGCTGTGGGGAGGGGGTGGGCGGGACGGGCGACGCCGGGCGTCAGTCGTCGTCCCAGACCGAGCGTGACGGGATGACCTTGCCGGTCGATGGGTCGAGGTAGCGACCGCGCCCGGCTTTCGGCATGAACTCGCCGGTGCGCACGTTGATCGCGCCGCTTGGCGTGCGCCGCAGCGTGTCGCCGAATTGATAGGCTCGGCGCTCCTGCTGCGCCGGCTCCGGCAGCCCGCGGATGCTGTCGATCTGGCGCTGGAGCGCCTTGCGCTCGCCGGGCTTGAGGAAGGAGCTGCCCATGTGCCGCTCGATGTTCTCGATCTTGTTGCGGTCCTCCCAACTGAGTTCGCGCGGGGCTGCCACGGTGGGGGCGTAGTCCCTGGTGCGCTGCTCTTCCAGGCGCCGCGCCCTGCGGTCCTCGGCCTCGATCGCCAACTGCGCGTCGCGCTGGCGCACGAAGTCGGCCATGTAGGCGTCGCGTGCCGCGCGCTCGCCCGCGGTCAGGTTGGCGCCCCACTGGCCGTATTCCAGCGGCAGCACCATCGTGCGCTGCGCCTCGGGCGATGGGATCGTCTGCTGGTAGTGCACGCCGCCCCAGCGGTCGACCCACTTGTAGACGTTGTCGGCCTGTGCGGACGCCACGGCGGCGGCGAGGAGGATGCCGGCCGCGGCGAGGCGGCGCGGGAGGGGATGCGGCATGCCGGGCCTCCGTGTGCAGAGGCGCCCCGCGGCTGAGCGCGAGGCGCAGAAGTGCCGCTGGATCAGGGGGCTGTCACTGCGCCGGTGATAGCGCCCGCTGGGCCAGTTCCATCGCCATGCCGGCGATGCGGTGGCGGTCGATGCGGGCGGCGCCGATGACATGGCGGGTGGCGGTGCCATCGGGGTGCAGTTCGAACGCCAGCCAGCCGACGGTATCGCCGGCGGCGGCGCGGGCGCTGGCCTCGCTCAGGAGGCCCAGCAGTTCCATGTCGTCGCCCTGTGTAGCGGGGCAGTCGTTTTTGTTGGTGTCCATCGCTCGCTCCATTCGTTCCCGGCGTGTCCGCTGCCGACCCCCGGCAGCCCGCTCGCCGTAGCGACGGTATAGTAGCGACCGAGGAGGCATGGAGCGACCCGCGAGCCGAGGAGCCCCTGGTAGCCAGGGAGAATGGCGTCAAGCCATTTGAGCGTCGGGTCTGCGCAGCGCGTCTCGACGGGCGTAGCAGGCCCGATGCGCAGGGCGAACCGGGGCCGTTGGACACGCCGTAGAGGCACGGGATGGGCGCCCGCGAAGCCGGGAGGCTCGACAGGGATGGCGAGCGGGTGCACAACAGCCTCTACTCCGCGCCGTGGCCCGCGCACTTTAGCGGTACGGGCGGGAGGGGGCCGCCATCGGCTACGCTGCTGGTTCCGCCCCTGCCCCGAGGATGCTCCATGAGCTACACCGCCGACCCGAACCGCTACACCGACATGGTCTACCGCCGCTGCGGGCGCAGCGGCCTGAAGCTGCCCGCGCTGTCGCTCGGGCTGTGGCACAACTTCGGCGACGGCACGCCGCTCGAACGCCAGGCGAAGATGCTGACGACGGCCTTCGACCTCGGCATCACGCACTTCGACCTCGCCAACAACTACGGCCCGCCGCCCGGCGCCGCGGAGGAGAACTTCGGCCGCATCCTCAGGCGCGAGTTCGCCGCGCACCGCGACGAGCTGATCATCTCCAGCAAGGCCGGCTGGGACATGTGGCCCGGCCCCTACGGTGACCGCAACACCCGCAAGCACGTGCTGGCGAGCCTGGACCAGAGCCTCAAACGCATGGGGCTCGACTACGTCGACATCTTCTATTCGCACCGCTTCGAGCCCGACACGCCTATCGAGGAGACGATGGGCGCGCTCGCCACCGCGGTGCAGCAGGGCAAGGCGCTGTACGTGGGCATCTCCTCGTACTCGGCCGAGCACACCCGCGAGGCCGCCGACTGCCTGCGCGCCCACGGCGTGCCGCTGTTCATCCACCAGCCGGCGTACTCGATGCTGAACCGCTGGATCGAGGGCGAGCTGCTCGACGTGCTCGGCGAGACCGGCAGCGGCTGCATCGCCTTCACGCCGCTGGCGCAGGGCATGCTCACCGACCGCTACCTGAACGGCATCCCCGCCGACGCGCGCGCGAGCCAGGACCACTTCCTCAAGCGCGACTGGCTGAGCGACGCCAACCTCGCGCGCATCCGCGGGCTCAGCGACATCGCCCGCGCGCGCGGGCAGTCGCTGGCGCAGATGGCGCTCGCCTGGGTGCTGCGCGATGCGCGCGTGACCTCGGCGCTGATCGGTGCGAGCCGGCCCGAGCAGATCGTCGAGAACGTGCAGGCGCTGCGAAACCTCGCCTTCAGCGCCGAGGAACTGGCCGCGATCGACCGCCATGCCGTCGATGCCGGCGTCAACCTGTGGGCGGTGTCGAGCGAGCTGTAAGCGCAGCGGGCGCCCGCAGGCGCCCGCCGAAACCGGGGTGGCAGGCTCCCGTTCAGCCCTGCCGGCGCAGCAGCCGCGGCGGCGGTGCAGATTCGCTCTGGGGTGTCGCGGGCGCGTGCCCGGCGCCGCGGATGTGGATGACGGCCGGCCGTCCCACCGAGCGGATGGCGGCAAACTTGGCGACCGCGACGACCACCGGCAGCCGTTCGCGGCGCGCCAGCCGGGTCGCCAGATCTTCGTCCAGATCGGTGCAGTGCAGACAGTCTTCGAACGTGATCACGCGGGACCTCCCTCCTGTGTCATGCGGTGTCCGCCGAGCCCGTTGAGACAACGCCCGCCGCCGGACGTTCGCGCCGCCGGCGCCGTCACCGCGGCGTCATGCGCCGCCGGCACACTGCCGGGCCTCGATCGCCGCCGCCCCTGGAGACGCCCCGGTGCCCGCCCAGCCCGCCCTCGCCGACCGCCTGCACCAGGGCGTGTTCGATGCGCTCTACGCCCGCTCGCTCGTCTACAACACCTGCTGGGAGGACCCCGCCGTCGACCGCCAGGCGCTCGCCATCGGCGCCGACGACCGCCTGCTGGTGATCACCAGCGCCGGCTGCAACGTGCTCGACTACGCGCTGTGCGCGCCGGCGCGCATCCACGCGGTCGACGCCAACCCGCGGCAGACGGCGCTGCTCGAACTGAAGCTCGCCGGCATCCGCCGGCTCGACTTCGCCGACTTCTTCGCGCTGTTCGGCGAGGGCCGCCACCGCCACGCCACCGAGCTGTACCGCGACGCCCTGCGCGACGCGCTGTCACCGTTCGCCGCGCACTACTGGGACCGGCGCATCGCCTGGTTCGGGCAGCGCCGCGATGCCGACAGCTTCTTCTACTGCGGCCTCGCCGGGCTGGTGGCGCGCGGCTTCCGCGCCTGGCTGCGGGCGCAGCCGCGGCTGCGCGGCGCGGTCGAGGCGCTGTTCGAGGCCCACGACCTCGACGCGCAGCGCGCGCGCTACGACGCCGAGGTGGCGCCGCGGCTGTGGGGGCGCACGCTCACCTGGGCGATCGCGCAGCCGCTGACGATGAGCCTGCTTGGCGTACCGCACCCGCAGCGCGAGGAGGTCGCGCGCCAGCACGCCGGCGGCATCGCCGGCTTCGTGCGCGCGTCGATCGACTACGTGTTCCGCGAGCTGCCGGTGGCCGACAACTACTTCTGGAGCGTCTACGTGCGCGGGCGCTACACCCGCGAGTGCTGCCCCGAGTACCTCAAGCGCGCCAACTTCGAGCGCCTCAAGGGCGGGCTCGCCGCGCGCGTGGTGGCGCACACCGACACCGTCACCGGCTTCCTGCGCGGCACCTCCGAGCGCATCTCGCGCTTCGTGCTGCTCGACCACATGGACTGGATGAGCGTCTACCACCCGCAGGCGCTGGCCGACGAATGGGCGGCGATCTTCGCCCGTGCCACCCCCGACGCGCGGCTGATCTTCCGCAGCGCCCACGCCGCCGCCGACTACCTCGAACACATCCGCGTGCCCGGCGCCGGGCGGCTGCCCGAGCGCCTGGACTTCGACCGTGCGCTGGCTGCGCGCCTGCAACTGCAGGACCGCGTGCACACCTACGCCGGCTTCCACATCGCCCGGCTGCGCGCCTGAGCGGCGCCGTGGCGCGCAGGCGCACACACGGCGGCGCGCCGGGCCCGGGCGGGCACGGCCGCACCCCCGCGGCGGCGCCTGCGCGAACCGCCCGATTGCCATCTCGACCGTCACCGGGAGCCCACCGTGAACCTCGCCACCGATGGCCGCATCCTCTGGCGCCTGCTGCGCGGGCAGCCGCGCCACGGCACCCCCGCCGAGCGCCTCACCGCGTTCTACGGCCCGCAGGCCGCGGCCTACGACGCCTTCCGCGAGCGCCTGCTGCACGGGCGCGCCGAACTGCTGCTGGAACTCGCAGCGCGGCTGCCGGGCCATGCGCGGCTGGTCGAGCTCGGCGGCGGCACCGGGCGCAACCTCGCCTTCCTCGGCGCGCGGCTGGCCGACTTCGAGCGCGTGGAGGTGGTGGACCTGTGCCCGCCGCTGCTCGAACAGGCCCGCCGGCGCTGGCGCGCGTGGCCGAACGTGGTGACGGTCGAGGCCGACGCCACGCGCTACCGGCCGTCGCAGCCGGTGGACGCGGTGGTCCTGTCCTATGCGCTGACGATGATCCCCGACTGGTTCCTGGCGGTGGACAACGCGCTGGCGATGCTCGCGCCGGGCGGGCTGCTCGGCGTGGTGGACTTCTACGTCGCCCGGCGCAGCCCGGCGCCGGGGCGGGCGCGGCACCCGGCGCTGGCGCGCCACGGCTGGCCGGCGTGGTTCGCCCACGACGGCGTACACCCGAGCCCCGACCACCTGCCCTACCTCGAAGCGCGCAGCGCCTGCGTGCACCTGCGCGAGGGACGCGCCCCGCTGCCCTACCTGCCGGGGCTGCGGGTGCCGTACTACGTCTACATCGGTCGCAAGCCGGACCCGGCCGCGGCCTGACACCGGCGGCGGCGCGAGGCCGGGCCGTGTCGGTGTCAGCGCGGCGCGGGGGGCGCTGCGCCCGTTTTCGGCATGCGTGCGTGTACGCCCGCGAGGTACGGCGCCACTGCGCGCGGCCCGGGCCGGCTCAGCGCTGCGCCGCCGCCTGCTCGCGCTTCAGCCGCAGCTCGCGCTGCGCGGTGACGAAGCGCTGCAGCGTGTCGGAGAGCTGGCCGGGCTCGATCATCACCTCGATCAGCTCGAACCGGCCGCGCCGCTGCCAGGCGGTCGACAGCGCCGCGTGCAGCTCGGCGCGCGTGCGCACGCGCGTGCCGATGCCGCCCAGCGCGTCCGCCAGTTCGGCGAAGCGCCACTCGCCGAGGGCGTTGAAGCCCGATTCCGGCTGGAACACGCGCAGCATCTCCCAGCTCGCGTTGTTGAACAGCACCACGATCGGGTCCCAGCCGTAGCGCTTGCAGTTGCCGAGCTCCCAGCCGGTCATCTGGAAGGCGCCGTCGCCGACCAGGATCAGCGGGCGCTGGCCGGTGCTCGCCTGCAGCCCGAGCCCGGCGGGCACGCCGAAGCCCATCGTCGCGTAGTAGCCGGGCGCGGTCAGCGCGGTGTTGGCCATGCTCAGCGCGGTGAACAGGCAGTCGCCCATGTCGGAGGCGATCGGCAGCGCGCCGTGGTTGTTCATCATGAAGGCGAGCGCTGCGGCGACGTCACGCGGGCACACCGGCGCGTCGTCGACGAAGGCTTCGAGCGCCGGTGCGGGCTCCAGCAGCGGCGCCGCGCTGGCGAGCGTGGTGTCACCGATCTGCGCGAGCAGCGCGTCGACCAGCGCCGCGAGCGGGATGTTGGGGTACTGGTGATAGCCGATCTGCACCTGGCGGTCGGCGGCGTGGATCGCCTTGCGCAGGTCGATCTGCTTCGACGAGACGCCGAAGTTGGTGTCGCACATCAGCACGCCGAGCATCAGCAGGCAGTCGGCGTCCTCGATCAGCGTGGTGATCGCGGCGTCGCCGGCGCTGCCGAGGTAGGTGCCGGCGACCGCCACGCCGGCCTCGGCGAGCAGGCCGCGGCCCATGAAGGTGGTCACCACCGGGATGCCGAGGCGCGCCGCGAGCGCCGCGACGCCGGCCTCGACGCCGTAGCGGCGCACCTCGATGTCGACCAGCAGCGCCGGGCGTGCGGCGGTGCGCAGGCGTTCGAGGACCTCGGCGGCGGCCGCCGCCACCGCCTCGGGGTCGAACGGCGTCGGCGGCAGCACCGGCACCTCGTCGCAGGGCGCCGCGACCATGTCGCGCGGCACCTCGATCAGCACCGGGCGCGACTGCTCGCGGCAGGCGCGCAGCACGCGCGCGATCTCGGCCGGCGCGCTGGCGGCGTCGTCGAGGCGGCACTGCGCGCAGGTGATCTCGCGGAAGATCGCGAACTGCGAATCGGTGGTCTTGACCTGGTGGTGCAGCAGCATGCCCGAGCGCACCTCGGCGGCGCCCGGCGCGCCCGAGATCACCACCAGCGGCGAGCGCTCGGCGTAGGCGCCGGCGACCGGGTTGATCATGTTCAGCGCACCGGCGCCGTAGGTGACCGCCGCCACGCCGAGCTTGCCGTTGAAGCGCCCGGCGGCGTCGGCGGCGAAGCCGATGCCGGGCTCGTGCGACAGCGTGTACAGCGGCAGCACGCCGCTTTCCTCGATCTGCTTGAAGAACGGCAGCGCGAAGTCGCCGGGGATGCCGAAGATTTCGGTGGCACCGTGGTCGCGCAGGGCGTGCAGCAGTCGCTGGGACAGGTTCATCGCGGGGGCTCCTCGCTGGCCGGGGCGCACGGTGCGCCGTGAGGGGTTTTAGCGTATGCGCAGCGCCGGCGCCGCATCGCCACGGCGTCGGCGGGCGTGGCACGCCCTGCCCGGCCGTCCGCGGAGGCGGCGTCAAGGAGATTTGACGGGGTTGCGAAATAAGTGGCTTAGACCATGTAAGTTATGGAAATTTGGCAATGCTCCTCAGCGTAAACTATCACTATGGAGCGTACACCACAGAGAACGCAGGGAAGGGGAGGAGGAGTCCGTATGCGCTTACAGGTGAATTTCGAAGACCGGGTCGGCATCGGCACCGCGGTGCTCACCGTGCTCGCCCGCCACAACATCAACCTCGACGGCCTGGAGATGCTGACGCAGACCGACCGCCGCGGCGCCCTGTTCATGTACGCCGCGGCGATGAAGCTCGACGATCTGCAGCGCGTCACCGTGGAGATCCGCGCCGTCCCCGGCGTGCTCGACGTGCGCCCGATCCCGCTCTTGCCGAGCGAGCGCAAGCAGTCGGAGCTGCGCACGCTGCTGTCGGCGCTGCCGGCACCGGTGCTGTCGGTCGATCTGCAGGGGCGGGTGATCGTCGCCAACGAGGCCGCGCAGCAACTGCTCAAGCTGAAGGGCGCCGACGGCCAGGGCACGGCGCTGGCGCCGCTGGTCGACAACCTCGACCTGGTGGAGCTGATCGACAAGCTCGACCGCAGCCGCTACGGCGTGCAGCTCGCGGTGCGCGGGCAGGCGCTGCTCGCCGACGTGTTCCCGGTGCTGGTGCCGGTCGGCAAGATCGGCAAGTCGCTGTCGGGCGCGGTGCTGGTGCTGCACGGCGGCGCGGCGACGCCGGTGGAGTGCGGCGCCGACCTCGCCGGCTTCCAGTCGATCACCCACGAATCGGCGTCGATGCGTGCGCTGATCCGCCAGGCGCGGCGCATGGCGCCACTGCCGGCACCGCTGCTGATCCACGGCGCCACCGGCACCGGCAAGGCCGCGCTCGCGCACGCCTGCCACCTCGCCGGGCCGCGCCGCGAGGCGCCGTTCCTGCGCCTGAACGCCGCCGACCTGGCCGAGGACAGCGCCGAGCAGATCCTCTTCGGCGCCGGCGAGCAGCCGGGGCTGCTGGAGCAGGGCGCCGGCGGCACGCTGTTCCTCAACGAGGTCGCCGGGCTGAGCACGGGGCTGCAGCTCAAGCTGCTCGGTTTCCTGCAGACCGGGCGCTTCCGCCGCGTCGGCGCGCTGCAGTCGTGGCGCAGCGACGTGCGCGTGATCGCCGCCACCCGCGAGGACCTCGCCGAGCGCTGCCGCGAGGGGCGCTTCCGCGACGACCTCTACTACCACCTCAACGTGCTCAGCCTGCAGGTGCCGCAACTGCACGAGCGCCAGGCCGACATCCTGCCGATCGCGCAGGCGGCGATCGAGGCGGCGAGCCGCCAGCTCGGCATCGCGCCGCCGCGGCTGACCGCCGAGGCCGAGCAGGCGCTGCTCGCCCACCCGTGGCCGGGCAACGTGCGCCAGCTCGAAAACACCGTGCTGCGCGCGGTGACCGTCGCCGAGGCCGGTGCGATCACCGCCGAGCACCTCGCGCTCGGCCCCGCCGAGTCGGCCGACGAGGTCAGCGACGCGCTGTTCGCCGGCACCCTCGCCGATGCCGTCGCGCGGCTCGAACGGCTGATGCTGACGCGCCTCTATCCGAGCCACCCGAGCACGCGCCAGCTCGCCCGCCGCCTCGGCCTGTCGCACACCGCGATCGCCAACAAGCTGCGCCAGTACGGCATCGCCGGCGGCGCGGCGGCGTCGCGCAACTAGGGCGCCGGCGCGGCCCTCAGCCGGCCTCGTCGGCGTGCGTCCACTGGCGCTCGGCGGCGAGGCGCTCGCGCAGGAAGTCGATCAGCGCGCGGGTCTTCGCCGGCAGCTGCCGGCCCTGCGGGGTGACCGCGTGGATGCCGATGCCGTCGCGGCACCAGTCGGTGAGCACCGGCTGCAGGTGCCCGGCGGCGATGTCGGCGGCCACCATGAAGCGCGGCGGGTAGGTCAGCCCTAGGCCGGCGCGCGCGGCGTTGCGCAGCGCGATGCCGGTGCTGCGCAGGTTGCCCGACACCCGCACCGTCACCACGCCGTCGGGGCCGGTGAAGCGCCATTCGTCGCGCCGGCCGCGGTGGTGGCGGTAGGTCAGGCAGTTGTGGCCGGAGAGCTCCGCGGGGTGGCGCGGCACGCCGTGGCGGGCGAAGTACGCCGGCGCGCCGACCACGACGACGTCGGTGGTCGCCAGGCGCCGCGCGACCAGGGTCGAGTCCTCCAGCGCGCCGATGCGGATGGCGAGGTCGTAGCCGCCGTCGACGAGGTCGACGAAGCGGTCGTCGAGGTCCATGTCGACCACCAGGCCGGGGTGGGCGGCGAGGAACTCGGCGAGCAGCGGCGCCACGTACAGCTCGCCGAAGGTCACCGGCGCGGCGAGGCGCAGCACGCCGCGCGGGCGCTCGCCGAAGTCGGCGACGCGCGCCTCGGCCTCGGCGAGGGTGTCGCGCACCTGCACGCAGTAGCCGAAGTAGGCCTCGCCGGGCTCGGTCAGGCTGAGCCGGCGCGTGGTGCGGTTGAGCAGGCGCGCGCCGAGGCGCGCTTCGAGCGCGGCGATGCGCTTGCTGACCAGCGAGCGCGACAGGTCGAGTTCGAGCGCCGCGGCGCTCAGCCCGCCCCGCTCGACGACGCAGGCGAACAGCAGCATGTCGTCGATGGTGGCCGTCTGCCGCATGGATTGTCGCCTCCGGTTCAACAATGATGTGACGATGCGAGCGGTTATCGCTTGCGAATCACGTGCTAGGCTGATTTCACTTCGCGGGCCGGACCCGCGCCGCCTTCCGCGAGTCCCGACCATGCTGACCAACTCGCCCGACCGCTACGGCACCGTCGCCCGCGCGCTGCACTGGACGATCGCGCTGCTGATCCTCGCGCTGATCCCGCTCGGCTGGTACATGAGCGGGCTCGACTACTACGACCCCGCCTACCGCTGGGCGCCGAGCCTGCACCGCTCGACCGGCCTGCTGGTGCTGGTGCTGGCGCTCGTGCGCATCGCCTGGGCGCTGCTCGACCGCGCCCCGCCGCTCGCCGCGAGCCTCAAGCCCTGGGAGCGCCTGGGGGCGAAGCTCGGCCACCGCGTGCTGTACCTGATGACCGTGCTGATCCCGGTGAGCGGCTACCTGGTGTCGACCGCCGACGGCCACCCGGTGCAGGTGTTCGGCCTGTTCGAACTCCCGGCGCTGCTGACGGTCGACGAAGCCGTGGCCGAGGTGTTCGACAGCGCCCACGTGCTGTTCGCCTGGGGCACGCTGGCCGTGGTGGTGGTGCATGCCGCCGCCGCGCTCAAGCATCAGCTCATCGACCGCGACGGCACGCTGAGCCGCATGGCCGGCCGCGCGCCGCGCCGCTGACCTGTTCCGACCGCGCCCGCGGGCGCGCTTTTGCATTGCCATCCGCCCAACGACTACGGAGATCATCCGCCATGCGTCACAGTCTTGTCCGCCGTTCCCTGCTGGCCGCCGGCCTCGCCGCCGCCTTCGCCTTCGGCAGCGCCCAGGCCGCCGAGAACTACAAGATCGATCCGAACCACTCGTTCGTCACCTTCGAGATCTCGCACCTGGGCTTCAGCATGCTGCAGGGCCGCTTCAACAAGCTCGAAGGCAGCTTCAGCTACGACGCCGCCCAGCCGGCCGCCTCGAAGATCGCGGCGACGGTCAGGACCGACACGGTGGACACCAACTTCGCCGAGCGCGACAAGCACCTGCGCGAGAAGTACCTCGACGTCAAGGACTTCCCCGAGGCGAAGTTCGTCAGCACCAAGTTCACCGACAAGGGCGACGGCAAGGCCACGCTCGACGGCGACCTGACGCTGCACGGCGTGACCAAGCCGGTGAGCGTGGCGCTCGAGTTCGTCGGCGCCGGCGACGACCCCTGGGGGGGCTACCGCCGCGGCTACACCGGCACCACGACGGTCAAGCGCAGCGACTTCGGCATGACCCAGCCGCTCGGCCCGAAGGCCGACAGCGTGGCGCTGAAGTTCATCATCGAGGGCGTCCGCGAGAAGTGATGCCGGCGCCGTACCGGTAGCGCACGCGGCCGCCCCCCGGGGCGGCCGTTGCGTTTGCGCGGCTCGCGGCGGCGCCATTTGGCGCCCGGCGGGGCGGGCGTGTGTCTAAGCTTGGCGCAGCGCCCCTTCCCACGACCTTGCCGCCGCGACGGCCGGAGGACCTCCATGGCCATCAGCGTTTTCGACATGTTCAAGATCGGCATCGGCCCGTCGAGCTCGCACACGGTGGGGCCGATGCGCGCCGCCTGGCGCTTCGCCAGCCAGTTGCAGGAGCACGGCCTGCTCGAGCGCGTGGCCTCGGTCAAGGTCGAGCTGTACGGCTCGCTCGGTGCCACCGGCCGCGGCCACGGCAGCGACAAGGCGGTGCTGCTCGGGCTGGAGGGCGAACTGCCCGACCAGGTCGACACCGACGGCGTCGACGCGCGCCTGGCACGCATCCGCGGGGAGCGCCTGGTGCGGCTCTTGGGCGTGCACCCGGTGCGCTTCGTCGAGAAGGAGCACCTGGTGATGCACCGGCGCCAGAGCCTGCCGTACCACCCCAACGGCATGCGCTTCATCGCCTGCGACGACACCGGGGAGGAGCTGCGCAACAAGGTCTACTACTCGGTCGGCGGCGGCTTCGTGGTCAACGAGGAGGCGGCCGGCGCCGACCGCATCGTCGCCGACACCACGCCGATCCCGTACCCGTTCCGCAGCGGCGCGGAGCTGCTCAGGCTGTGCGCCGAGCAGCAGCTGCCGATCAGCGGGCTGATGCTCGCCAACGAGCAGGCGTGGCGCTCCGAGGCCGAGGTGCGCGCCGGCCTGCTGGCGATCTGGCAGGTGATGCAGGGCTGCGTACGGCGCGGCTGCGAGCGCGAGGGCACCATGCCCGGCGGGCTCAAGGTGCGCCGCCGCGCCGCCGAGCTGCACCGCAAGCTGTCGAGCGGCTTCGAGGCGGCGCTGAGCGACCCGCTCGCCGCGCTCGACTGGGTCAACCTCTACGCGCTCGCGGTCAACGAGGAGAACGCCGCCGGCGGGCGCGTGGTGACCGCGCCGACCAACGGCGCGGCCGGCATCGTGCCGGCGGTGCTGCACTACTACTGGCGCTTCGTGCGCGGCGCCACCGAGGACGGCGTGGTGCGCTTCCTGCTCACCGCCGGCGCCATCGGCATCCTGTACAAGGAGAACGCCAGCATCTCCGGTGCCGAGGTCGGCTGCCAGGGCGAGGTCGGCGTGGCCTGCTCGATGGCCGCCGGCGCGCTGGCCGAGGTGCTCGGCGGCACCCCGGCGCAGGTCGAGAACGCCGCCGAGATCGGCATGGAGCACAACCTGGGGCTGACCTGCGACCCGGTCGGCGGGCTGGTGCAGGTGCCCTGCATCGAGCGCAACGCGATGGGCGCGGTGAAGGCGATCAACGCCGCGCGCATGGCGCTGAAGGGCGACGGCACGCACTTCGTATCGCTCGACCGCGTGATCAAGACCATGCGCGAGACCGGCGCCGACATGAAGGACAAGTACAAGGAAACCTCGCGCGGCGGGCTCGCGGTCAACGTCATCGAATGCTGAGCGCCACACCCGGCGCGCGCGCGTGCGGCCCCCGCGAGGTGCGCGGCACGCGCGGAAACGCCGCGGAATCCGTATAAGGTGCCGCCTGTCGCGGCCGGCAGCGGCCGCCCCTGTGAGGAGAGTCCCATGTCGCATGCACGGCGCTCGCTCGGCGAGCTGGAGCAGACCACCGATTTCGTCGGCCGCCACATCGGCCCGACGGCGGCCGAGCAGGCCGCGATGCTGGCCGAGCTCGGGCTCGACTCGCTCGACGCGCTGATTGCGCGGGTGGTGCCGGCCGACATCCGCAGCGGCGCCCCGCTGGCGCTGCCCGCGGGCACCACCGAGGCCGCGGCGCTGGCCCGCCTGGGTGCGCTGGCCGAGCGCAACCGCGTGCTCAAGTCGCTGATCGGGCTCGGCTACTACGGCACCCACACGCCCCCGGTGATCCTCCGCAACGTGCTCGAGAACCCGGCCTGGTACACCGCCTACACGCCCTACCAGCCGGAGATCTCGCAGGGCCGGCTGGAGGCGATCCTGAACTTCCAGACCATGGTCGCCGAGCTGACCGGGCTCGACATCGCCAACGCCTCGATGCTCGACGAGGCCACCGCCGCCGCCGAGGCGATGGCGCTGTGCGCGCGCGTCGCCCGCAACAAGTCGCCGGTGTTCTTCGTCGCCGCCGACGTGCTGCCGCAGACGCTCGCGGTGGTGCGCACCCGCGCCGAGCCGCTCGGCATCGAGGTGGTGGTGGGCGATGCGCGCCGCGAGCTGCCGGGGCGCGCGTGCTTCGGCGCGCTGCTGCAGTACCCCGGCGCCGACGGCGCGGTGCACGACTACCGCGAGGTCACCGCCGCGGTGCAGGCGCAGGGCGGCCTGGTGGTGGTGGCTGCCGACCTGCTGGCGCTGACCCTGCTGGCCCCGCCGGGCGAGTGGGGCGCCGACGTCGCCGTCGGCAGCAGCCAGCGCTTCGGCGTGCCGGTGGGCTTCGGCGGCCCGCACGCCGGCTACCTCGCCACCCGCGACGCGCACAAGCGGGTGATGCCGGGGCGCCTGGTCGGAGTGTCGGTCGACGCCCAGGGCGCGCCCGCCTTCCGCCTGGCGCTGCAGACGCGCGAGCAGCACATCCGCCGCGAGAAGGCGACCAGCAACATCTGCACCGCGCAGGTGCTGCTGGCGGTGATCGCGAGCCTCTACGCCGCCTACCACGGCCCGGCCGGGCTCGCGACCATCGCCGCGCGCGTGCACCGCCTCACCGGGGTGTTCGCCGCCGGGCTGCGCGCGCTCGGCTACGCGCCGGCGCCGGAGGCGTTCTTCGACACCCTCACCGTCGCCAGCGGCGTGCACACCGCGGCGATCCACGACGCCGCGCGCGCGCGCGGCTACAACCTGCGTGAGATCGACGCCGGGCACCTCGGCGTGTCCTTCGACGAGACCGTGACCCGCGCCGACGTGCTGGCGCTGTGGGGGGCCTTCGCCGCGGCGGGCGCGGCGCTGCCGGACTTCGACGCGCTGGAGGCCGTGGTGGCCGACGCGATCCCCGCCGGCCTGCGCCGCGGCAGCGCCTACCTGACCCACCCGACCTTCAACCGCTACCACTCCGAGACCGAGATGCTGCGCTACCTGCGGCGTCTCGCGGACAAGGACATCGCGCTCGATCGCGCGATGATCCCGCTCGGTTCGTGCACGATGAAGCTCAATGCCACCACCGAGATGATCCCGGTGACGTGGCCGGCGTTCGGCCAGCTGCACCCCTTCGTGCCGGCCGAGCAGGCCGCCGGCTACCGCGCGCTCACCGACGAGCTCGAAGCCATGCTGTGCGCGGTGACCGGCTACGCCGCGGTGTGGCTGCAGCCCAACGCCGGCTCGCAGGGCGAGTACGCCGGCCTGCTGGTGATCCGCGCCTACCACGCCAGCCGCGGCGAGGCGCACCGCGACGTCTGCCTGATCCCGAGCTCGGCGCACGGCACCAACCCGGCGTCGGCGCAGATGGTGGGCATGAAGGTCGTCGTCGTGGCCTGCGACCGCCAGGGCAACGTCGACGTCGACGACCTGCGCAGCAAGGCCGTGCAGCACGCCGAGCGCCTCGCCGCGATCATGATCACCTACCCGTCGACCCACGGCGTGTTCGAGACCCGCGTGCGCGAGATCTGCGAGATCGTCCACGCCCACGGCGGGCAGGTGTACATCGACGGCGCCAACCTCAACGCCCAGGTCGGGCTGTGTGCGCCCGGCGCCTACGGCGGCGACGTCTCGCACCTGAACCTGCACAAGACCTTCTGCATCCCGCACGGCGGCGGCGGGCCGGGGGTCGGGCCGATCGGCGTCGCCGCGCACCTCGCCGAGTTCCTGCCCGGGCGCGGGCCGCATGCGATCGGCCCGGTGAGTGCCGCACCCTACGGTTCGGCGTCGATCCTGCCGATCACCTGGACCTACGTCACGCTGATGGGGGGCGAGGGCCTGCGGCTTGCCTCGGCCAACGCCCTCCTCGCCGCCAACTACATCGCCGCGCGGCTCGCGCCGCACTACCCGGTGCTCTACAGCGGCGCCGAGGGTTTCGTCGCGCACGAGTGCATCCTCGACCTGCGCCCGCTCAAGGAGATCACCGGCATCTCCGTCGAGGACGTCGCCAAGCGCCTGATCGACTACGGTTTCCATGCGCCGACGATGTCCTTCCCGGTGGCCGGCACGCTGATGATCGAGCCCACCGAGAGCGAGTCGAAGGCCGAGCTCGACCGCTTCATCGAGGCGATGATCGCGATCCGCGAGGAGATCCGCGCGGTCGAGAGCGGCGTGCTCGACGCCGAGGACAACCCGCTGAAGCACGCGCCGCACACCGCCGCGGTGGTCAGCGCCGACGCCTGGCCGCACGCCTACCCGCGCAGCCAGGCGGCCTATCCGGTGCCCGGCCTGCGCGCCGGCAAGTACTGGCCGCCGGTCGGGCGCGTCGACAACGTCTACGGCGACCGCAACCTGTTCTGTTCGTGCGTGCCGCTCGGCGACTACGCCTGAGCCGGCACAGGAGACGCCCCGATGCAGACTTCGCTCGTACTCACCGTGATCGGCCCGGACCGCCCCGGGCTGGTGGAAAGCCTCGCGCGCACCGTCGCCGCGCACGGCGGCAACTGGACCGAGAGCCGCATGGCCGAACTCGCCGGCCAGTTCGCCGGCATCCTGCGCGTGGTGCTGCCGGCCGCGCAGGTCGACGCGCTGGCCACGGCGCTGCAGGCGCTGGAGGCCGACGGCCTGCGCGTGCAGATCGCCCGGAGCCAGGCGGCGGGCGCCGCCGCGGCGCGTGCGCTCACGCTCGACCTGGTCGGGCAGGACCGCCCGGGCATCGTGCGCGAGATCGCCGCCGCGCTGGCGCGCCTCGGCGTCAGCATCGACGAGCTGCACACCCGCGTCGCCAGCGCGTCGATGTCCGGCGAGACGCTGTTCGAGGCGCACGCGCGGCTCGCGGTGCCGGCCACGCTCGGCCTCGCCGACCTGCGCGGCGCGCTGGAGGCGCTCGCCAACGAGATGATGGTCGACCTGACGCTCGACGACCTCGCCTGAGCACCGCCGTCCCCACCCGGAGCCCGCCATGACCGACACCGACAACCTCGCGCGCACCCCGCTGTACGCGCTGCACCTCGAACTCGGCGCCCGCATGGTGCCCTTCGCCGGCTATGCGATGCCGGTGCAGTACCCCGCCGGCATCCTCAAGGAGCACCTGCACTGCCGCGCGCAGGCCGGGCTGTTCGACGTCTCGCACATGGGCCAGGTGCGGCTCGCCGGCGCCGAGGCCGCCGCCGCACTCGAAACCCTGGTGCCGGTGGACATCGTCGACCTGCCGCTCGGCCAGCAGCGCTATGCGCTGTTCACCGACGAACGCGGCGGCATCCTCGACGACCTGATGGTGGTGCGCGAGCCCGACGGGCTGTTCCTGGTGGTCAACGCCGCCTGCAAGGCGCAGGATCTCGCGCACCTGCGCACGCAGCTCGGCGCGCGCTGCGACGTCGACGAGCTCGCCGACCGCGCGCTGCTCGCGCTGCAGGGGCCGGCGGCGGGCGCGGTGCTCGAACGCCTCGCCCCGGCGGTCGTCGGCATGGTGTTCATGACCGCGCGCCGCGTCGACGTCGCCGGCATCCCCTGCCTGGTGACGCGCTCGGGCTACACCGGCGAGGACGGCTTCGAGATCTCGGTGCCGGCGGCGCAGGCCGAGGCGCTCGCCCGCGCGCTGCTGGCAGCGCCCGAGGTCGCCCCGATCGGCCTCGGCGCGCGCGACTCGCTGCGCCTGGAGGCGGGGCTGTGCCTGTACGGCCACGACATCGACACCACCACGACCCCGGTCGAGGCGGCGCTGCTGTGGGCGATGCAGAAGGTCCGCCGCAGCGGCGGCGCGCGCGCCGGCGGCTTCCCGGGCGCCGACGTCATCCTGCGCCAGCTCGCCGAGGGGGTGGCGCGCAAGCGCGTCGGCCTGGTCGGCGAGGGCAAGCAGCCGGTGCGCGAGGGCGCCGAGCTGAGCACCGCCGACGGTCGCCCGGTCGGGCGCGTCACCAGCGGCGGCTTCGGCCCCAGCGCCGGGCGGCCGGTGATGCTGGGCTACGTCGAAACCGCCTGCGCCGAGCCCGGCACCGCGCTCGTCGCCAGCGTGCGCGGCAAGGCGGTGGCGGTGACGGTGTGCCGCACGCCGTTCGTGCCGCAGCGCTACTACCGCGGCTGAGGCATGCGGCCGCGGCCCGCCGTGCGGCGGGCCACGCGCCGCGCGTTCAGCGCGCGGCGATCACCATCACTTCCACCAGGATGTCCGGGGCGGCCATCTTCGCCTCGGTGGTCGCGCGCGCCGGCGCACAGCCCGCGGGCATCCACTTTTCCCAGATGTCGTTCATCGCCGTGAAGTCGCGGTCGATGTCGCGCAGCCAGATCTGCGCCGAGAGGATGCGGGTCTTGCCGCTGCCGGCCTCGGCCAGCAGTTCGTCGATCTTGGAAAGCACCTCCTCGGTCTGGTTGCGCACGTCGCTGCTGCGATCGGTGGAAACCTGGCCGGCGAGGTAGACGGTATCGCCGTGGACGACGATCTGACTCATGCGCTTGCCGATCTGCTGCCTGTCGATGTGCATTGGAGTGTCTCCCCGGGCGTGATGCGCGGATGCGCTGGCCTCCAGTGTGGCCTGTGCGCGCGCATTCTGCCGCGGGGAGGCGCGTCTTGCGCGCCACCGGCGGGGTTTCAGTCGGCGTCGTCGCTGCCGGCGCGCATCCCGCGCAGGCGCGCGAGCAGGCGGTCGAGCAGCTCGTGCAGGCGCTCGACCTCACCGGCGTCGAGCACCTGCAGCATCTCGGCCTCCCAGGCACGCGCGAGCGGGGCGATGCGGCGGAACATGTCCTGGCCGCGGCGGGTGAGTGCGAGCACCGCGACGCGGTTGTCGCGCGCGTCGACCTGACGGTTGATCAGCCCGGCGTCGAGCATGCGCGCGAGCGTGCGGCTGACGCGCGCCTTCTCCATGTGCGCGCGGCTGCCGACCTCGCCGGCCGACAGCGGCGACTCGCGCCCGAGCGTGGCGAGCACCCGCCACTCCGGCACCGAGATGCCGAACTGCTCCTGGTAGATGCGCGCGAGCGAACGGCTCATGCACTCCGCCAGCACGTTGAAGCGGTAGGGGAGGAAGTGGTCGAGTTCGAACGGAGACTCGCCCGCGGGGGTTTCGACGGGGTTGGGATCGCTTGACATTAGTTTCGTGGTAAACTAATTTTCGTCACACCTAAGGTGACCTTCCGTAACAAGATAATTTGGTTTCGTCGTGAACCAAAGGAAAATCTGAGCCGCTCGGGCGGCCTGCCAGCGAGAGGATACACATGAGCCAGAAAGCCTTTGCCTCCCAGGGAGATCTCGAAGAAAAGAAGGTGAGCTTCGTCAAGCTCGCCGACAACGCCTACGCCTACACCGCCGAGGGCGACCCGAACGCCGGGGTGATCATCGGCGACGACAGCGTGATGGTCATCGACACCCTCGCCACGCCGGTGATGGCGCAGGGGCTGATCGACTGCATCCGCAGCGTCACCGACAAGCCGATCAGGCACATCGTGCTCACCCACTACCACGCGGTGCGCGTGCTCGGTGCCGCGGCCTACGGTGCCGAGACCATCATCGCCAGCCAGGGCACCTACGAGCTGATCCGCGAGCGCGGCGAGGCCGACATGATGTCCGAGTACGGCCGCTTCCCGCGCCTGTTCCGCTCGTTCGAGTCGGTGCCGGGGCTGACCTGGCCGAACCTGGTGTTCGAGAACCGCATGACGCTGTGGCTGGGCAAAACCGAGGTGCGGATCATGCATCTCGGCCGCGGCCACACCAAGGGCGACACCGTGGTCTGGCTGCCGCGCGAGAAGGTGCTGTTCGCCGGCGACCTGGTCGAGTACGCCTCGGCGCTCTACACCGGCGACGCCTATCTCGGCGACTGGCCGCAGACGCTCGAGAACCTGCGTGCGCTCGGCGCCGAGAAGCTGGTGCCGGGGCGTGGCGAGGCGCTGCAGAACGCCGCCGAGGTCAACGCCGCGCTCGACGGCACCAAGGCCTTCATCGACGCGCTGTTCGGCTCGGCGCAGGCGGCGGTGGCGGCGGGCAAGTCGCTGAACGAGACCTACAAGGCCACCTACGCGGCGATGCAGCCGCGCTTCGGCAACTGGGTGATCTTCGATCACTGCATGCCGTTCGACGTCACCCGTGCCTACGACGAGGCCTCGGGCATCCGCGACCCGCGCGTCTGGACCGCCGAGCGCGACACGCAGATGTGGGCCGCCCTCGAAGGCTGAGCCCCGCCCGCCCACTTCTTCGACACCCGTATCGAACGCGACCGGCCCGCCCGGTCGCGCGGGGACGGCTGCGCCCGCGCGGCGCGCCCCACCCCGCCACCCCCAGGTCCGAGGAGGAACCGCTCCATGCTGAGCACCTACCAGTATCCGAAGTTCGCCTACACGCCGCCGCCCGAGCTGGCCGCCGGCACCGTGCGGCGCGTGCCGGTGGTCGTCGTCGGCGCCGGCCCGGTCGGCCTGGCGACGGCCATCGACCTCGCCCGGCACGGCGTGCCGGTGCTGCTGCTCGACGACGACGACACCGTCAGCATCGGTTCGCGCGGCGTCTGCTACGCCAAGCGCACGCTCGAAGTGCTCGACCGCCTCGGCTGCGGCGACGCCGTGGTCGACAAGGGGGTGTCGTGGAACGTCGGGCGCACCTTCTTCCGCGAGGAGGAGGTGTACAACTTCGACCTGCTGCCGCAGGCCGGGCACAAGCGCCCGGGCATGATCAACCTGCAGCAGTACTACCTCGAGGAGTTCCTCAACCGCCGCGCCGCGGCGCTGCCGGCGATCGAGCAGCGCTGGAAGAACCGCGTGGTGTCGGTGACGCCGCAGGACGACGGCGCGCTGCTGAAGGTCGAGACCCCCGACGGCATCTACGCGCTCGCGGCCGACTGGCTGGTGGTCGCCGACGGCGCGCGCAGCCCGATCCGCCGCATGCTCGGGCTCGACATCGACGGCAAGATCTTCATGGACCGCTTCCTCATCGCCGACGTGGTGATGCAGGCGGCGTTCCCACCCGAGCGCTGGTTCTGGTTCGACCCGCCGTTCCACCCCAACCAGTCGGCGCTGCTGCACCGCGAGGCCGACGACGTCTGGCGCCTCGACTTCCAGCTCGGCTGGAACGCCGACCCGGAGGAGGAGAAGAAGCCGGAGAACGTGATCCCGCGCATCCGCGCGATGCTCGGCGACGAGCGCCCGTTCGAGCTGGAGTGGGTCAGCGTCTACACCTTCCAGTGCCGGCGCATGGGGCGCTTCAACCACGGCCGCGTACTGTTCGTCGGCGACGCCGCGCACCAGGTCAGCCCGTTCGGCGCGCGCGGCGCCAACTCGGGCATCCAGGATGCCGACAACCTGGCGTGGAAGCTCGCGCTGGTGATCGACGGTCGCGCCCCCGCCCGGCTGCTCGACAGCTACTCCGACGAGCGCGTGTACGCGGCCGACGAGAACCTCCTCAACTCGACGCGCTCGACCGACTTCATCACGCCGAAGAGCGGTGCCAGCAAGCAGTTCCGCAACGCCGTGCTGGAACTCGCCCGCGAGCACGCCTTCGCCCGCGCGCTGGTCAACAGCGGCCGGCTGTCGGTGCCGAGCGTGCTCGTCGACTCGCCGCTCAACACCCCCGACGGCGACGCCTTCGCCGGCTGGATGCTCCCCGGCGCGCCGCTCGACGACGCCCCGGTGCGCGCCGGCGATGCCCCGGGCTGGCTGCTCGAGCATACCGGCGGCGGCTTCACCGGGCTGTACTTCGCCGCCGACCCGGCGCGCATCGCGGCGCCGACGCGCGCCGCCTTCGCCGCGCTCGCCGCCGGCCCGCTGCCGGTCGAGGTGGTGGTGGTGGCGGCGCGCCCCGGCAGCGTCGACGGCGCGCGCGTGCTGGTCGACGCCGACGGGCTCGCGGCGCAGCGCTACGACGCCACCGACGGCACGTTCTACCTGGTGCGCCCCGACCAGCACGTGTGCGCCCGCTGGCGCGCGCTCGACGTCGCCGCGGTCGGCCGCGCGCTCGCCCGCGCCACCGCCCAGGCCTGACCGGAGGAAGACCCCATGTCCCTGAACCTGCAACCGAACTTCGGCGAGCCCGGGCAGCGCTACCTGCGCGCCTACACCCCGGGCGACGACTTCTACGAAGCCCTGATCGAGGCGCACCGCGACCTCGACGACGAGCACAGCCAGCGGCTCAACGCCCGGCTGATCCTGCTGCTCGCCAACCACATCGGCGACCTCGGCGTGCTGCGCCAGGCGCTCGCCATCGCCCGCGACGGAGCCTGACCATGAAACAGCCGATCACCTTCCCCAAGTGCGAGGGGCTCTACAACAAGCAGGCGCACTGCGACATCCCCGCCGGGCTCTACGAGCGCGAGCATGGCCGCGAGGGCTTCTTCGGTGCCGCGAGCCACATCCTGCACGCGCACCGGCCGACCGACTGGAGCGCCTGGGACGGCCCGCTGCAGCCGCACTGCCTGGACCTCAACCGCCTGCCCGCCACCGAACTGTGCCCGTGGACGGCGCACCCGGTGATGTCGAACGCGCAGGTGCAGGTACGCATGTGGCGCGCGCCGGCCGGCAACATGCCGCACCTGGTGCGCAACGGCGACGGCGACGACCTGCTGTTCGTGCACAACGGCCGCGGCGAGCTCTACTGCGACTACGGCCACATGAGCTTCCGCGACGGCGACTACATCATCATGCCGCGCGGCACCGCGTGGCGGATCGAGGCCGCCGAGCCGGTCGAGATCCTGCTGGTCGAGGCCACCGAGGACTACTACCAGCTCCCCGACCGCGGCATCGCCGGGCGCCACGCGCTGTTCGACCTCGCGGTGCTGGAGACGCCGAAGATCGACGACGCCTTCAAGGCCCAGTACAGCGAGACCGAAACGCGCGTGCGCATCAAGCGCCGCGGCCGCTTCACCACCGTGACCTTCCCGTTCAACCCGCTCGACGCGGTGGGCTGGCACGGCGACTGCGTGCCGGTGAAGCTCAACTGGCGCGACATCCGCGAGATGCTGAGCGACCGCTACCACCTGCCGCCGACCGCGCACGCGACCTTCCTGTCGAAGGCCGTGGTGATCTGCACCTTCGCCCCGCGCCCGCTGGAGTCCGACCCCGGCGCGCTGAAGGTGCCGTTCTTCCACAACAACGACGAGTTCGACGAGACGATCTTCTACCACCGCGGCAACTTCTTCAGCCGCGACAACATCGGCCCGGGCATGCTGACGCTGCACCCGAGCGGCTTCGCCCACGGCCCGCACCCGAAGGCGTTCGCCCTCGCCGAGGCCAACACCGGCGGCGAGCGGCGCTACACCGACGAGGTCGCGGTGATGATCGACACCCGCATGCCGGTGGACCTGGCGCCGCAGCCCGAAGGCGTCGAGAACCCCGATTACGTCAATTCCTGGAAGCGCGCGCGCTAACGCGGAGGCCGCCGATGAAACTCGCATCCCTGAAAGCCGGTGGCCGCGACGGCCGCCTGGTGGTGGTGTCGCGCGACCTCGCCCGCGCCGCCGCCGTGCCCGAGATCGCGCCGACGCTGCAGCGCGCGCTCGACGACTGGGCGACGCTCGCGCCGCGGCTCGAAGCCGTGTACGCCGCGCTCAACGCCGGCACCCGCGCCGACGCCTTCGCCTTCGACCCGGCCGCCTGCGCCTCGCCGCTGCCGCGCGCCTACCAGTGGGCCGACGGCTCGGCCTATGTCAACCACGTCGAGCTGGTGCGCAAGGCGCGCAACGCGGAGATGCCGCCGAGCTTCTGGACCGACCCGCTGATGTACCAGGGCGGCTCCGACAGCTTCGTCGGCCCGCGCGACCCGGTGCTCGCGGCGAGCGAGGACTGGGGCATCGACTTCGAGGCCGAGCTCGCGGTGGTCACCGACGACGTGCCGATGGGCGCCACGCCGGCGCAGTGCCGCGAGCGCATCCGCCTGGTGATGCTGGTCAACGACGTCAGCCTGCGCCATCTGATCCCGGCGGAGCTGGCCAAGGGCTTCGGCTTCTTCCAGTCGAAGCCGGCGAGCGCGTTCTCGCCGGTCGCCGTCACCCCCGACGAGCTCGGCGCGGCGTGGGAGGGCGCCAGGGTGCACCGGCCGCTCGAAGTCCACCTCAACGGCGAGCCGTTCGGTCGCCCCGATGCCGGCGTCGACATGACCTTCGACTTCGGCCAGCTCGTCGCCCACGTCGCGAAGACGCGCGAGCTCGAAGCCGGCAGCATCGTCGGCTCGGGCACGGTGTCGAACAAGCAGGGCGACCTGCACGGTTCGAGCGTCGCCCACGGCGGGGTCGGCTACTGTTGCCTGGCCGAGGTGCGCATGTACGAGACCATCGAGACCGGCGCGCCGCAGACCCCGTTCCTGCGCTTCGGCGACCGCGTGCGCATCGAGATGCACGACGCCGACGGCCGCTCGATCTTCGGCGCGATCGAGCAGACCGTGCAGCGCCACGACGGCCCCTGACCCCGCTGGAGCCCCTCTCCCGGTGGGAGAGGGGTTGGGGTGAGGGTTATTTCGATCGCCACGACCGCTCTCCCGTCCGTTTCGCGGCGGCGCGTCCGCCTCCCCACCACCGAGGTGCCCACGGCCATGCAACTCCACGACTACTTCCGCTCCTCGGCCGCCTACCGCGTGCGCATCGCGCTAAACCTGAAGGGGCTCGCCTACCAGCACGTGCCGGTGAACCTGGTCAGGGGCGAGGAGGCGGCCGCGTCCTACCGCGCGCTCAACCCGCAGGGCCTGGTGCCGGCGCTGGTGCTCGACGACGGCAGCGTGCTCACGCAGTCGCTGGCGATCTGCGAGTACCTCGACGAGACCCACCCCGAGCCGCCGCTGCTGCCGCGCGACCCCGCCGGCCGCGCGCGGGTGCGGGCGCTGGCCCAGGTCGTCGCCTGCGACATCCACCCGATCAACAACCTGCGCGTGCTCAAGTACTTGGTCGCCGAGCTCGGCGCCAGCGAGGCGCAGAAGCTCGACTGGTACCGTCACTGGGTCACCGAGGGCCTCGCGGCGCTCGAAGCGCTGCTCGCCGGCCACCCCGCCAGCGGCCGCTACTGCCACGGCGACCGGCCCACGCTCGCCGACGTCTGCCTGGTGCCGCAGGTGTTCAACGCGCGGCGCTTCGACTGCCCGCTCGATGCCTTCCCGAGCGTGACCCGCATCGTCGCCGCCTGCGAGGCGCTCGACGCCTTCGCCGCCGCCGCACCCGACCGCCAGCCCGACGCGCGCTGAGTGCGCGCGCCGCCGGGCGCGGGCGGGGGGCGCGGTCTATAAGGGGGTAGGGCGCGTCGTCGCCCGCAGGAGAGCACCATGCCCACCGCTGACACCCCCGCCTGGCCCCGGGATTTCGTCTGGGGCGTTTCCACGTCGAGCTACCAGATCGAAGGCGCTGCCAGCGAGGACGGCCGCGCCCCGAGCATCTGGGACATCCGCTGCCGCCAGCAGGGCGCGATCGCCAACGGCGACACCGGCGACGTCGCCTGCGACCACTACCACCGCTACCCCGAGGACATCGCGCTGATGCGCGAACTCGGCGTGGCCGCGTACCGCTTCTCGATCGCCTGGCCGCGCGTGCTGCCGCGCGGGCGCGGCTCCCCCAACCCCAAGGGGCTCGACTTCTACGACCGCCTGGTCGACGCCGTGCTCGCCGCCGGCATCGAGCCGTGGGCGTGCCTGTACCACTGGGACCTGCCGCAGGCGCTGCAGGACCGCGGCGGCTGGACCCGGCGCGACAGCGCCGGCTGGTTCGCCGACTACGCGGTGCTGATGGCGCAGCGCCTCGGCGATCGCGTCAAGCGCTGGGCGACCTTCAACGAGTTCGCGGTGTTCACGCTGTTCGGCTACGCCATCGAGTGGGGCGCGCCGGGGCGTGCCGACCGTGCCGACCACCTCGCCGCGATCCACCACGTCAACCTCGCCCACGGCGCCGGCGTCGACGTGCTGCGCGACCTGGTGCCGGGGGCGTCGATCGGCGCCATCCACAACCGCCAGGCGGTGTGGCCCGAGCAGGACCTGCCCGAGCACCACGAGGCCGCGGCGCTGCTCGACGAGCACTGGAACCGCGCCTTCCCCGAGCCGCAACTGCTCGGCCACTACCCGCCGCGCATCGCCGCGGCGATCGAGCCCTACCTGCGCGCCGGCGACCTCGCGCGCATCTGCCGGCCGATCGACTGGTTCGGCCTCAATCACTACGGCCCGATCTTCGTCAAGCCCGACCCGCAGGGCACCTGGAACTTCACCTGGGGCGAAGCCCCGGCCGATGCACCACGCTCCGAAATCGGCTGGCCGATCTACCCCGAGGCCTTCCGCGACGAACTGCTCGAACTGACGCGCCGCTTCCGCCTGCCGATCTACGTCACCGAGAACGGCGCCGGCGGGCAGGACGGCCCCGGCCCCGACGGCAGCATCGACGACCACCACCGCATCGCCTACCTCAGCGCCTACACCGGCGCGCTGCACGAAGCCCTCGCCGCCGGCGCCGACGTGCGCGGCTACTTCGTCTGGTCGCTGCTCGACAACTTCGAATGGGGCGCCGGCTACGCCAACCGCTTCGGCATCGTCTACGTCGACTTCGCCACCCAGCAGCGCACCCCCAAGGCCTCGGCGCGCTGGTACGCCGACCTGATCCGCCACGCCCGCGGCGGCTGAGCGCGGCCCTGCAATCCCTCCCCCAGAGGGGGAGGGTTCATGGGCGGTGAAGCCTCAGCCCCTGTGGAAGATGGGCACTTTGGGCTCAGCGCGCGCCGTTCGGGCGCTGGCCGTTCGGCGCCGGTGGCGGGGCGGCGCCGTTCGCGGGGCGCGTCAGGCCCGGCGGCAGGACCAGGCGGCGGCCGTAGAAGTCGGTGAGCAGGCCGTCGTCGCCGATCGTCACCACCGTCGCGTCGGGGAAGCGCCGGGCGAGCAGCGCGAGCATCTGCGCCTTGCCGGCGGGGTCGAGCGCGTCCAGCGCGTGGTGGATGAAGATCCAGTGCGGCCGCTGCAGCAGCAGCCGGGCGAAGCCGACGCGCTGGCGCTCGGCCGGCGTCAGCGTGTGCTCCCAGGCGCGCCGCTCGTCGAGGCGCGGGATCAGGTGTGCCAGGCCCACCTGATGCATCGCCTCGTGC
Organism: Plasticicumulans lactativorans; assembly: GCF_004341245.1. GTDB lineage: Bacteria > Pseudomonadota > Gammaproteobacteria > Competibacterales > Competibacteraceae > Plasticicumulans_A > Plasticicumulans_A lactativorans. The sequence goes on from NZ_SLWY01000020.1 coordinate 57,711, forward strand.
AGCGCGAACTCATCGGCCGGGGGCGCGACCGGCGGGCAGGCGATCGCCTCGCGCAGCGAGCCGCGCGGCAGGTAGGGGCGTTGCGGCATCAGGAAGATCGACGCCCCCTCGGGCAGTTCCACACGGCCGCAGCCCCACGGCCAGACCCCGCTGACGACCTTGACCAGGGTTTCGGCGGTCGTCGGATCGCCGACCAGCAGCACGCGCTCGCCGGGGCCGATCTCGGTGCTGAAGCGGTCGAGCAGCACCGCGCCGCCGGGTTCGGCCACGGTCACATCGCGAAACGCGAGCTGCGGCGTGCTCCCCGGCGCCACCGCGATCGCCGCCTTCGGCGCCGGCAGGCGCGTCAGCGCCGCGTGCAGCGACAGCACGCGCTCGACCGAGGCGCGCCATTCGGCGAGCCGGGGCACGTTGTCGATCGGCCAGGCGAGCGCGGCGATCGTCTGCTGCAGCGCCTGCGCGGCCTGCATCATGCCGCCCAGCGTGATGTCGCGGGCAAGGTAGCGCGGCGCCGCCGCCAGGAAGGGAAAGCCCTGCGACAGCACCGACCAGCTCGCCGAGAACAGGAACAGGTTGCGCAGGGCCGTGGTCTGGCGGTCCCAGGCCGCCACCGCGTGGCGGTACAGCCCGCGCAGGCGGCCGCGCTCCTCGGGCTCGGTGCGGGCGATGGCGATTTCGAGCGAGGTCTCGCGCGCGTGCACCAGGCCGAAGCGGAAGTTCGCCTCCTGCGACTGCCGCCATTCGGCGGCGCGTATCAGCGGCTGCCCCAGCCACAGCCCCACCAGCGTGCCGACGCCGGCGTAGGCGAGCGCGATCCACACCAGATGCCCCGGCAGGTGGAGCGCGAAGCCGTCGAAGGCGAGGTCGGCAGGGCCGGACAGCACCCACAGCACCTGGATGAAGCTCGCCAGCAGCAGCAGGCAGTAGAAGGCCGAATGCGCGAGGTCGATCGCGTACTCGGTGGCGATGCGCACGTCCTCGGCAATGCGCCCGTCGGGGTTGTCCTGCTCGCTCTGCAGGTCGCGCACGCGGTCGTGGTGGCCCGGGCTCATCCACTCGCCGAGCAGCCGCTCGGTCAGCCAGCTGCGCCAGCCCACCTGCAGCCGGCGCTTCACCGTCAGGTGCAGGCTCACCACCGCCATGTTGTAGAGCGTGATCAGCCCGAGCGCCCCCACCAGCCACAGGAAGCGCTGGATCGCGTGCACCTCCAGCGCATCGAACAGGTACTTGTTCCACACGTTGAGCAGCAGCGGGATGCTCACCTGTCCCACCGTGAGCAGCACCAGTGCCGCCAGCAGCCCCCATACCTGCCACCTCGCCGGCGCCGACCAGTACGCACCGGCCAGGGCCCAGAAGGCGCGGTAGAAACGCATCCACCCCACCCACAGGCCGATCACCCCGCCACCGGACCCCTGCTGCTGGTCCATCGACCACCTCTCGTGCATGCCGCCTTCCCTGCAAGCGTAGGGCGGGCGGCGCCGCGGCGACGGACGGCGAAGCACGACGCCCCGCGTTCACGCCGTTGCCGGCCCGCGGTACGCGCGGCCGCGTTTCGCCGTGGCGCTTGCTACATTCCCCGGGCGGGCCGCGCCGGTGCGGCGTCGCATCCGGGGGGAGTTCGCATGCACCACACCATCCGCACGTCCGTCGCCGCGCTGCTCGCGGCCTATGCGCTGGGCCAGGCCGGGGCGGCGCTGGCCGGCGAGACCTTCGACACCGTGAAGAAGCGCGGCACGCTGCGCTGCGGCGTCAACGTCAGCGTGCCGGGCTTCTCGGCGCCCGACAGCCAGGGCAAGTGGACCGGGCTCGACGTCGACGTCTGCCGCGCGGTCGCCGCGGCGGTGTTCGGCGATGCGAACAAGGTCGAGTTCGTGCCGCTGAACGCGCAGCAGCGCTTCGCCGCGGTGCAGTCGGGCGAGGTCGACCTGCTGTCGCGCAACACCACCTGGACGCTGTCGCGCGACGCCGGGCTCAAGCTCGACTTCGGCCCGGTGGTGTTCTACGACGGCCAGGGCTTCATGGTGCCGAAGGCGATGGGGGTGAAGAGCGCCACCGAGCTCAACGGCGCCACGGTGTGCGTGCAGACCGGCACCAGCACCGAGCAGACCCTCGCCGACTGGTTCCGCGCCAAGAACATGAGCTTCAAGCCGGTGGTGATCGACAGCTTCGACGAGCTCAACAAGGCCTTCTTCGCCGGGCGCTGCGACGTCTACACCACCGATCGCTCGGGGCTCGCGTCGATCCGCAAGACCATGAGCGGCAAGCCCGACGACTACGTGATCCTGCCCGAGACCATCTCCAAGGAGCCGCTCGCGCCGGCCTGGCGCCACGGCGACAACGAGTGGGGCGACGTGGTGCGCTGGTCGGTGACGGCGCTGATCGAGGCCGAGGAGCTCGGCATCAACTCGGCCAACGTCGACGCCCAGGCCAGCAGCGGCAACCCGGCGGTGGCGCGCTTCCTCGGCACCACGCACGGGCTCGGCGCGGCGCTGGGGCTCAGCGACAAATGGGCCTACGACATCGTCAAGCAGGTCGGCAACTACGGCGAGGTCTACCAGCGCAACATCCGCGAGCCGCTGGAACTCGCGCGCGACCTCAACGCGCTGTGGACCGCCGGCGGCCTGCTCTACGCCATCCCGGTGCGCTGAACCGCCGTGCCACGCCTGCGCCTGCGCTGCGACCGCCGCTGCCTGCGCGCACTCGCCGCGCAGGCGCTGCTGCTCGCCGCGGTGGCGGGCGTGCTCGCCTGGCTCGCGGGCAACGCCGGCGCCAAGCTCGCGCAGCAGGGCATCGCCAGCGGCTTCGGCTTTCTCGGCAAGGAGGCCGCGTTCGCGATCAGCGAGCACCCGATCGCCTATTCGCCCGCCGACAGCTACGCCCGCGCGCTCACCGTCGGCGTGCTCAACACGCTCAAGGTGGCGCTGCCGGCGCTGCTGTTCGCGACCGTGCTCGGCACGCTGGCCGGCATCGCCCAGCTCGGCCGCAACTGGCTCGCCGCGCGGCTCGCCCGCGGCTACGTCGAGGCGGTGCGCAACGTGCCGCTGCTGCTGCAGCTCTTCTTCTGGTACGGGCTGCTCACCGAGCTGCTGCCGCTGCCGCGCCAGGCGTGGTCGCCGCTGCCCGGCGTGTTCCTGAGCCGGCGCGGGCTGATGCTGCCGGCGCCGGCGGGCGAGGGCTGGGGCACGCTGCTCGCGGCGGCGGCGCTGGGGCTCGCCGCGGCGCTCGCGCTGCGTGCGGCGTACGGGCGGGTGCGGCGCGGCGGCGGCGCGCTCGCGGCGCTGCTGCTGGCACCGCCGCTCGCCGCGTGGCTCGCCACCGCCGGCACGCGCGCCTGGAGCGTGCCGGCGCTGCAGGGCTTCAACTACGTCGGCGGCACCACGCTCAGCCCCGAGTTCGCCGCGTTGCTGCTCGGGCTCACGCTGTATGCCGGCAGCTACATCGCCGAGATCGTGCGCGCCGGCATCCTCGCGGTGCCGCGCGGGCAGGTCGAGGCGGGGCTCGCGCTCGGCCTCAGCCGCGCACAGGTGCTGCGCCTGATCGTGCTGCCGCAGGCGCTGCGCGCGATCGTGCCGCCGCTCGCGAGCCAGTACCTGAGCCTGGTCAAGAACAGCTCGCTGGCGGTGGCGATCGGCTACCCCGACGTGGTGTCGATCAGCAACACCGCGATCAACCAGACCGGGCAGGCGGTGGAGGGCATCGCCATCATCATGGCCGCCTACCTGAGCGTGAGCCTGGCGGTGGCGGCGCTGATGAACCTCTACAACCGCCGCGTCGCGCTGCGCGGCGCGACGCGCTGAACGCCGTGGCGAAACGGCTGCGCGCCGCCGCCGGCTGGGCGCGCACGCACCTGTTCGCGGGGCCGTGGGATGCGCTGGTGACGCTCGCGCTCGCCGCGCTGCTCGCCGCCGCGCTGCCGCCGCTGCTGCGCTGGGCGCTGTGGCAGGCGCAGTGGAGTGGCGATGCCGCGGGCTGCCGCGCGGCCGGCGGGGCGTGCTGGGCCTTCATCGGCGAGAAGGCGCGCTTCATCCTGTTCGGGCTCTACCCGCCGGCCGAGCAGTGGCGGGCGGCGCTCGCGGTCGGGCTGTTCCTGGCGATGGCCGGCTACAGCGCGGCGCGCTTCCGGTTGCCGGCGGCGGGCTGGGCGCTTACCGCCGCCGCCTGCGGCGGGCTGCTCGCCGGCGGCGTGGCCGGCCTGCCCGCGGTGCCGGCCACGCAGTGGGGCGGCCTGCCGCTGACGCTGCTGCTGACCGTGCTCGGCCTCGCCGGCGCCTTTCCGCTCGCGCTGCTGCTGGCGCTGGGGCGGCGCTCGCGGCTGCCGGTGCTGCGCGCGCTGTGCGCCGGCTACGTCGAGCTGGTGCGCGGCGTGCCGCTGGTCAGCGTGCTGTTCATGGCCTCGGTGATGCTGCCGCTGCTGCTGCCGGGCGGGGTGGTGATCGACAAGCTCGTGCGCGCGCAGCTCGCCATCGTGCTGTTCGTCGCCGCCTACATGGCCGAGGCGGTGCGCGGCGGCCTGCAGGCGGTGCCCGAGGGCCAGGACGAGGCTGCCAGCGCGCTCGGCCTGCGCTGGTGGCAGCGGCAGCGCTACGTGGTGCTGCCGCAGGCGCTGCGCGTGGCGCTGCCGGCGCTGGTCGGCATCGCCATCGGCACCTTCAAGGACACCTCGCTGGTCGTCGTCATCGGCCTGTTCGACCTGATGACCAGTGCCCGCGCCGCCCTCGCCGACCCGCGCTGGCTCGGCTTCTCCGCCGAAGCCTACCTGTTCACCGGCACGCTCTACTTCGTGCTGGCGTACGCGCTGTCGCGCTACGGCCGCGCGCTGGAAGCGCGGCTGGCGGCCGGCGAGGGCGAGTGAGCCGGCGACTGCAGTCCCCCCTCTTCCACAGGGCGAGGGGTGTCAAACCGGTGGCTGGCGCCTGCCAAGAGGCTTCCTTGATCCACCGCACGGTCGCGCGATGCCGGCGGGGCGTACCCTCAGCCCTCCCTTCTCCCCCCGAGGAAGGCGTCGGAACCGGGTGGCGCCCGCGGCGTGCCGGTGCCGCGCCGCGGGCTATGGTGAAGGCAGTGGCGCGCGGCGCCGGATGCCCCGGGCCGTGCGCAGCGTTTCTCCCGCCGCCGCTGGCCGGCGCGCGGCGGGTCCCGCCCGAGGCTATGAGGACCAGTTCATGAATGCGGAGCAATGGGAATCGGTCTGGCACCGGGTCCGCGCTGGACGCCACACGCTGCTGCTCGGCGCCGATGGCCTGCCCGACGAGATCGACGGCATCAGGGTGCTGCGGGTCGACTGCACCTCGCCGTGGGCGACGGGCGGCGTGCTCAGCGTCGCGCTGCGCAAGGTGGTGCAGGCGCTCGGCGGCGAGCTGCCGGCGGAGGCGCCCGCCGCGGCCGCCGGCGGCCTGCAGCAGCGGCTGCTGGGCGAGCTGCCGCGGCCGGCGCTCGACGCGCGCTTCGTCGACGCCTGCAACCGCCTGGCCGATGCCGGCGGCACCTGGGTGCTGGCCCTCGAAGCGGTCGACGCCGCCGATGCGGCCTCGCTGGCCGCGCTCGAGCACATCCTGCGCCGCTCCGGCTGGCTGCGCCTGCCGCTGCTGCTGACGCTGCGCGGGGTGGCGGGCGAGACGGTCGGCGGCCTCGTCGACGCCCTCGGCGGCGACCCCGGGGCCCTCGTCGAGGCGCCGCCGGCGCTCGCCGCCGGCGAGGCGGCGTTCGACTGGCGCGGCCTGCCGCCGGCGACGCTGCGGGTGCTGCGCGCCGCCGCGCTGATCGGCGCGAGCTTCGAGGCCGAGCTGGTCGCCGGCCTGCTCGACGTGCCGCTCGGCGCGGTGCTCGAAGCACTGCAGGAGGCGGCCGATGCCGGCGTGCCGCTGGACGACCGCGGCGAGGGCCTGTTCCGCCTGTCCGCCGCCGCGGTCGAGGAACTGCGCCGCGGCATGCTGCCGTCGCTGCGCGAGCACTGGCACGAGCGCCTGGGTCGGCGCCTGAGCCGGGCGCCGGGCGTCGCGGCGCTGCGCGAGCCGCCGCCCGGCGTCGCCGCGGCCCCGTCTGCGGCGCCACCGCCGGCGCCGGCCGCGCCGGTGGCCGATTACGCCGGGCTGTTCCAGCCGCCGGCGGCCCCGGTCGCACCGCCGCCCGCGCCGCCCGCCGCGGCCGCCGGCGGGGTGCCCGCCGCCGCGGTGCCCGGTGAGGCGCCGCCTCCCGCCGATGCCGCCGCGGCGCTCGCGGCGCAGCACCTGCAGGCGGCCGGGCGCAGCGAGGCCGCGGCCGAGCAGTATCTGGCGGCGATCCGCGACGCCACGGCGCAGGGCGACACGCGGCGCGTCCCGCCGCTCGCCGCGCAGGCGCTGCGCCTGCTGGAGTCGCTGCCGGTGTCGCGGCACCGCGCGCTGCTGCAGGCGCGGCTGATGGTCGAACTGGGGCGGGCGCAGTGGCAGGGCGCGGTGCTCGACCCCTCGTTCACGCTCCCCGCGGCGCGCCAGTCGCTCGGCGCCGCGTGGTCGCTGCTGCCGAACGACGCCCCGCCCGCGGTGCTGGGCGAGCTCGCCAGCGTCAGTGCCGAGGTCGCCTGCGAGCTCGGCGACGTGCCGATGCTGGAGCGGGCATTCGCTGCGCTCGCCGATGCCTGCCGGCGCGTGCTCACCAGCGGCGATGCGCTGGCGGCGGTGCAGCTGTGCAACGAGCAGGCGGCGATCGCGGTGCACCTCGGCGACCCCGCGGCCGCGATCGGCCTGCTGTCGCAGTCGCGCGAGTGGCTCAACCGCCAGTTGCAGGCGACGCCGCAGGACCCGCTCGCGATCGAGCGGCTGGGGCAGACCGAGCACCTGCTGGCGCGGCTGGCGCTGCACGCGCCGGTCGCACCGGCGCAGGAGCGCCAGGCCTGCGCGGTGGCGCTCGGCCACGCGGCGGCGGCCGAGCACGCCTACCGCCACCTGGGCCAGCGCCGCGGGCTGGCGCGGGTGCTCGAAACCAGCGGCCGCCTGCAACTGCGCCAGGGCCAGATCGAGGCCGCCCGCCAGGCGCTGCTCACGGCGGCGGAACTGCAGAACACGCTCGGCGACGTCACCGGGCTCGCCCGCACCACCGAGGCGCTGGCCGAGCTGCTCACCCGCACCGGCCAGGCCGAGCAGGCCGCTGCGGCGCTCGGTGATTCGATCGCGCTCAACGTCGAGAAGGGCTCGCCGATCGGCCTCGCCTTCAACCGCCGCGCGCTCGAAGCGCTGGTGGCGGCGGGCGCGCACGGTCGGTCCGCGCCGGGGGGAACGCTCGAACCGCTGCTCGACGAGCTGCAGCGGCGCCTGAACGAGGCCGAGGCGATGCTCGGGCGCGTCGACTGGCGCGACACGCCCGCCGCCGCCGCCGCGACGGCCGCGCCGGGCTGAGCGGCGCCGCCGCGCGCGGCGTCAGTCGATGCCGACCAGGACGCTGCTCGCCTTGACCAGCGCGTACGCCTCGGCGCCGGGGACGAGGCCGAGCGTGCGCGCGGAGACCTCGGTGACGGTGGCGGTGACCTGCAGCCCGGCGGGGGTCGCGAGCGTCACCTCGGCGCTCACCGGGCCTTCGACCACCGACACCACGCGGCCGGCGAAGACGTTGCGGGCGCTGAGCCGCGCCGGCGCGCCGGTGCCGAGCAGCACCGAACTCGCCTTGAACACCGCGACCGCCGCATGGCCGACCGCGAGCCCCAGCGCATCGACGGCGCCGTTGGTGATGGTGGCGACGACGGTGTCGGCGGCGTTGACGGCGATCGTCACTTCCGCGTTGACGGCGCCGCGGTGCACGGCGCTCACCGTGCCGGCGAACTGGTTGCGGGCGCTGATCTGCATCGGGCGGGCTCCGGGGCGGGGTACGGGGGGATGCGAGCATCGCGCAGGCGGACGCCGGCCACAACGCCGCCGGCGTCGCAGCGGCACGGTCGTCGGGGCCGGTTCTTAAGCTCACCTTCAGATTCGTGCGCGACGCTGGGGTCCGAAGTCGACGATCGATCAGGAGGTGCACGATGTCGAAGCAGCGTTGGGTGGTTCCGATCCTGGCGGTGGGCTGCGTGCTCGCCGGCTGCACGGCGGTGGTCCGGCCGGCGCCCGCGGTCGCCGTGGTGCGTCCGGGGCCGGTGGTGGTCGAGGAGGAGCGCTACGTGATGCACGCGCCGCCGCCGCCGCGCGAGGAGGTCATCGTCGCCGCACCGTCGCCGGCGCACGTGTGGGTGCAGGGGCGCTGGGCATGGCGCAACGGCTGGGCATGGCTGCCCGGCCACTGGGCGGTGCCGCCGCGGGCGCGGGCGCACTGGGTGCCCGGCTACTGGGATTCCCGCCCGCGCGGCTGGGTCTGGGTCGAAGGGCGCTGGGGCTGAGCGCGGCTCGCCCCGGCGGCCCCGGCACGCGCTGGCGCGACGCCAGCGCACAGGCGGGCTGGCGGTCCCTGCGACGGGATCGGGTCCCGCATCCTTCCGGCACGGCCTTCGCCCAGGCGCAGGGCGGGGCCGCCGCCACGGCCACGCTGCCGGCAAAGACCCGGGCCGCGCTGCGGCGTGGCGCGCATCGACAAGGCTTCGGCGGCGGTGGGAAGATGCCGGCGGACGCCGCCGCGCGCACACCGTCCGTCCCCCCACCCAAGCCCCTGCGGCCCGCCGGTCGCCCCGACGCTCATGGAACAAGCCCCCAGCCGCCGCCGCGTGCCGGCGCGCGCCAAGTCCGAACAGCGCGTGCGCGACATCCTGCGCGTCAGCCGCGAGGTGTTCGCCGAGCGCGGCTACGAGAACGCCACCACCACCGAGATCGCGCAGCGCCTCGGGGTGTCGGAAGCCACGGTGTTCACCTACTTCAGCAGCAAGCGCGAACTGTGCATGCGGGTGATCAGCGACTGGTACGACGAGATCATCGCGGCGATGGAGGAGGGGCTGCCGCGCGGGCAGAGCGTGAAGGCGCAGCTCGAATTCATCGTCTGCACCCACCTGCGGCTGTTCGTGATCCAGGGCACCGGGCTGTGCGCACTGGTGCTGTCGGAGGGGCGGGCGAAGGGGCAGGCGTTCGGCGACGCCTTCGTGCGCCTGCAACGCCGCTACACCCGGCCGCTGATGGAGCTGCTCGCGCGCGGCCAGGCGAGCGGCGAGGTGCGCAGCGACGTGCCGCTGCGGCTGCTGCGCTCGATCGTGTTCGGGCCGATGGAGCACATCCTGTGGGAGAGCGTCGGCGTGCAGCAGGCGGTCGACATCGAGCGCACCGCGGCCGAGCTGGTGCGCGTGCTGTGGCCGGCGCTGCAGCCGCCCGAGGCCGACGTGGCGGCGCTGCGCCAGTTCCGCGCCGAGGTGAGCGCCGCGGTGCGCCGGCTGGAGGAGGGCGGCGACGCCCCCGAGGCAGCGCCTGCGGGCTGAGTCCGTCCGGCGCCGTCGCTTGCAGGCGGCGAGGCGTCGACATAAGATGAGCATCACTCAACTTTTCTACTGAAGATGCCTTGCCATACCCCCGAAAGGTGGCATTGCACGTGCCGTGCCAAGCGTGTATTGAATATAACTCAATAAATCGCACGCCCCAGGTCGGCGTGAACCACGGTGGATGAGGAGATGACCATGCCCGAAGCCAGCCCCACCCCCGGCACCGGCGTGCCGCAGGACGGCCTGTCGCAGGTCCGCGGCACGACCGACGTGCCGCTGTCGGAGGCGACCATCGCCGGCCTGCTGGCGGCGACCGTCGCGCGCCTGCCGGAGCGCCCGGCCGTGGTGTTCCGCGAGCAGGGCGTGCGCTGGACCTGGCGCGAGTTCCAGGCCGAGGTCGACGCCTTCGCCGCCGGCCTGCTGGCGCTCGGGCTCGAACCCGGTGACCGCCTCGGCATCTGGTCGCCGAACCGCGTCGAATGGCTGGTGACGCAGTTCGCCACTGCGCGCATCGGCGTGATCCTGGTCAACGTCAACCCGGCCTACCGCCTCGCCGAGCTGGAGTACGCGCTGAACGTGTCGGGCTGCCGGGCGCTCGTCAGCGCCGAGCGCCTGCGCAGTTCGGATTACCTGGCGATGCTGCACACGCTGGCGCCGGAGCTCGACGCCTGCGCGCCGGGCGAGCTGCGCGCCGCGCGGCTGCCGGAGCTCGCCACCGTGATCCGCATGGGCGAGGCGGCGAGCCCCGGCATGTTCGGCTACGGCGAGGTGCTGGCGCGCGGCCGCGCGCGCCTCGACAGCGCCGCGCTCGATGCGCTGACGGCGCGGCTCGACTGCTTCGACGCGATCAACATCCAGTTCACCAGCGGCACCACCGGCAGCCCCAAGGGCGCGACGCTGAGCCACCACAACGTGGTCAACAACGCGCGCTTCATCGCCCGGGCGATGCGCTTCAGCGAGGCCGACTCGCTGTGCATCCCGGTGCCGCTGTACCACTGCTTCGGCATGGTGCTGGCGGTGCTGGCCTGCGTGTCGACCGGCGCGACGATGGTGTTCCCGGGCGAGGTGTTCGACCCGGCGGCGACGCTGGCCGCGGTGGCCGAGGAGCGCTGCACCGCGCTGCACGGCGTGCCGACGATGTTCATCGCCGAGCTCGATCACCCGCGCTTCGGCGAGTTCGACCTGTCGACGCTGCGCACCGGGATCATGGCCGGCTCGCCGTGCCCGATCGAGACGATGAAGCGCGTCGTCGCGCAGATGAACATGGCGCAGGTGACGATCGCCTACGGCATGACCGAGACCAGCCCGGTGTCGTTCCAGAGCTCGACGTCCGATCCGCTGGAGCGGCGCGTGACCACGGTCGGGCGCATCCAGCCGCACCTGGAGGCGAAGGTGGTCGACGCCGACGGCCGCGTGGTGCCGGTCGGCGTGACCGGCGAGCTGTGCGTGCGCGGCTACTCGGTGATGCGCGGCTACTGGGGCGACGCGGCGCGCACCCGCGAGGCGGTGCGCGACGGCTGGATGCACACCGGCGACCTGGCGGTGATCGACGCCGAGGGCTACTGCAACATCGTCGGCCGCGCCAAGGACATGCTGATCCGCGGCGGCGAGAACATCTACCCGCGCGAGCTGGAGGAGTTCCTGTTCCGCCACCCCAAGGTGCAGTCGGTGCAGGTGTTCGGCGTGCCCGACGCCCGCTACGGTGAGGAGGTGTGCGCGTGGATCGTGCTGAAGCCCGGCCAGCAGGCGAGCGAGGACGAAATCCGCGATTTCTGCCGCGACCAGATCGCGCACTACAAGATTCCGCGCTACATCCGTTTCGTCGAAGAGATGCCGATGACCATCACCGGCAAGGTGCAGAAGTTCGTCATGCGCGATCGCATGATCGAGGAACTGAAGCTGGAACAGCAGAAGACCGCGTGAGGCGGCTGCGCTGTGCATGACGTCGCCGCCAGCGGCGCCGACCACCCCGAGGAGTTGAGGCCATGATCCACGCATCCACGCTGTTCCCGCTCGGCGAGACCATCGACATGCTGCGCGACGCGGTGAAGAGCTTCGCCGACGTCGAGATCGCCCCGCGCGCGGCGGCGATCGACCGCGACAATGAGTTCCCCGCCGACCTCTGGCGCAAGTTCGGCGACATGGGCCTGCTCGGCCTGACCGTCGCCGAGGAGTACGGCGGCACCGGCCTCGGCTACCTCGCCCACATGGTGGCGATGGAGGAGATCTCGCGCGCCTCGGCCTCGGTGGGGCTGTCCTACGGCGCGCACTCCAACCTGTGCGTCAACCAGATCCACCGCAACGGCACGGCGGAGCAGAAGGCGCGCTACCTGCCCGGGCTGATCTCCGGCGAGCACGTCGGCGCGCTGGCGATGAGCGAGCCCAACGCTGGCTCCGACGTGGTCAGCATGAAGCTGCGCGCCGAGCGCCGCGGCGACCGCTACGTGCTCAACGGCTCGAAGATGTGGATCACCAACGGTGGCGACGCCAACACGCTGGTGGTCTACGCCAAGACCGACGTCAATGCCGGGCCGCGCGGCATCACCGCGTTCATCATCGAGGGCGGGAGCAAGGGGCTGAGCTTCGGCACCCACCTCGACAAGGTCGGCATGCGCGGCTCCAACACCTACCCGGTGTTCTTCGACGACTGCGAGGTGCCGGTCGAGAACGTGCTGGGCGGCGAGGGCAACGGCGTGCGCGTGCTGATGAGCGGGCTCGACTACGAGCGCGCGGTGCTCGCCGCCGGGCCGCTCGGCATCATGGCCGCGTGCATGGACGCGGTGGTGCCCTACCTGCACGAGCGCAAGCAGTTCGGGCAGAGCATCGGCGAGTTCCAGCTGATGCAGGGCAAGCTCGCCGACATGTACACCACCTGGCAGGCCTGCCGCGCCTACGTCTACGCCGTCGGCCAGGCCTGCGACCGCGCCGACCACGCGCGCGCGCTGCGCAAGGACGCCGCCGGGGCGATCCTCTACGCCGCCGAGAAGGCCACCTGGATGGCCGGCGAGGCGATCCAGGCGCTGGGCGGCAACGGCTACATCAACGAGTTCCCCACCGGGCGGCTGTGGCGCGATGCCAAGCTCTACGAGATCGGCGCCGGCACCAGCGAGATCCGCCGCATGCTGATCGGTCGCGAGCTGTTCGCCGAAACCGCCTGAGCCACCACCGGGAGCCCGGCATGAATGCCATCACCTCCAAGCTCAACCCCCGCGCCGAGGAGTTCCGGCAGAACGCCGCGAAGATGGGCGCGCTGGTCGCCGACCTGCGCGCGCAGGTGGCGCGGATCACCCAGGGCGGCGGCGAGGAAGCGCGCCGGCGCCACACCAGCCGCGGCAAGCTGCTGCCGCGCGAGCGCATCCGCGCGCTGCTCGACCTCGGCTCGCCGTTCCTGGAGTTCTCGCAGCTCGCCGCGCACGGCGTGTACGAGGACGACGTGCCGGCCGCCGGGCTGATCACCGGCATCGGCCGCATCCACGGCCAGGAGTGCGTGGTGGTGTGCAACGACGCCACCGTCAAGGGCGGCACCTACTACCCGCTGACGGTGAAGAAGCACCTGCGCGCGCAGGAGATCGCCCGCGACAACCACCTGCCCTGCGTCTACCTGGTCGACTCCGGCGGCGCCAACCTGCCCAACCAGGACGAGGTGTTCCCCGACCGCGAGCACTTCGGGCGCATCTTCTACAACCAGGCCACGCTGAGCGCCGCGGGCATCCCGCAGATCGCCGTGGTGATGGGCTCGTGCACCGCCGGCGGCGCCTACGTGCCGGCGATGAGCGACGAGTCGATCATCGTGCGCAACCAGGGCACGATCTTCCTCGCCGGCCCGCCGCTGGTGCGCGCCGCCACCGGCGAGGTGGTCAGCGCCGAGGACCTCGGCGGCGCCGACGTGCACTGCCGCACCTCGGGCGTCACCGACCACTACGCGCACAACGACGCCCACGCCCTCGGGCTGGCGCGCAAGGTCGTCGGCAACCTCAACCGGGTCAAGCGCCCGGGCCTCGACCTGCGCACGCCGCGCGAGCCGCTGTACGCACCCGAGGAGCTGCACGGGGTGATCCCGGCCGACACGCGCAAGCCCTTCGACGTGCGCGAGGTGATCGCGCGCCTCGTCGACGGCTCCGAGTTCGACGAGTTCAAGGCGCTCTACGGCACCACGCTGGTGACCGGCTTCGCGCACCTCTACGGCTACCCGGTCGGCATCGTCGCCAACAACGGCGTGCTGTTCTCCGAGGCGGCGCTGAAGGGCGCGCACTTCGTCGAGCTCTGCTGCCAGCGCGGCATCCCGCTGGTGTTCCTGCAGAACATCACCGGCTTCATGGTCGGGCGCAAATACGAGAGCGAGGGCATCGCCAAGCACGGCGCCAAGATGGTCACCGCCGTCGCCTGCGCGCAGGTGCCGAAGTTCACCGTGCTGATCGGCGGCTCGTTCGGCGCCGGCAACTACGGCATGTGCGGGCGCGCCTACTCGCCGCGCTTCCTGTGGATGTGGCCGAACGCGCGCATCTCGGTGATGGGCGGCGAGCAGGCCGCCGGCGTGCTGGCGCAGGTGCGGCGCGAGGCGGTCGAGCGCAAGGGCGGGCGCTTCGGCGCCGACGAGGAGGAAGCCCTGAAGGCGCCGATCCGTGCCCAGTTCGAGACCCAGGGCCACCCCTACTACGCCAGCGCCCGGCTGTGGGACGACGGCGTGATCGATCCGGCCGACACCCGCCGGGTGCTCGGCCTCGGCCTCTCCGCGGCGCTCAACCGGCCGATCGACAGGACCGGCTTCGGCGTGTTCCGGATGTAGCCGCCAGCCCCTCGCCCCCGGGGAGAGGGGTCGGGGTGAGGGTGCCTAGAGGACGTGCGCGGGGCGCAGACCCCGGCCGAAACACCACCACGGAGGCTCGCATGAGCGCCATCCAGATAGAAACGGCCGCCGGCGTGGCGACGCTGACGCTGAACCGCCCCGAGCTGCACAACGCCTTCGACGACGCGCTGATCGCGGCGCTGACGGCGGCGCTGCGGCGGCTCGAAGCCGACCCCGCGGTGCGGGTCGTGGTGCTGGCGGCGAACGGCAAGAGCTTCTCCGCCGGCGCCGACCTGAACTGGATGCGGCGCATGGCCGACTACACCGTCGCGCAGAACCTCGACGACGCGCGCGGGCTCGCCGAGCTGATGCGCACGCTGAACGCGCTGGCCAAGCCGACCGTCGCCAAGGTGCAGGGTGCGGCCTACGGCGGCGGGGTGGGGCTGGTGGCCTGCTGCGACATCGCCGTCGCCGCCGACGGCGCGAGCTTCTGCCTGTCGGAAGTCAGGCTCGGGCTGATCCCGGCGGTGATCTCGCCCTACGTCGTCAACGCCATCGGCGAGCGCCAGGCGCGGCGCTACTTCGTCAGCGCCGAGCGCTTCGACGCCGCCGAGGCCCGCCGCATCGGCCTGGTGCACGAGGTGGTGCCGGCCGCCGGGCTCGACGCGAAGGTGGACGAGCTGCTGGCGACGCTCGCCGGCAACGGCCCCGCCGCGATGGTCGCCGCCAAGGACCTCGCCCGCGCGGTGGCCCGCGGCCCGCTCGACGCCGCGATGATCGAGGACACCGCGCGGCGCATCGCCGACATTCGCGCCAGCGCCGAGGGCCGCGAGGGGCTGTCGGCCTTCCTCGGCAAGCGCCGGCCGGCGTGGACGGAACGCAGCGCGTGAGCGATCGGCCGGAGTCAGGCAGCGTGAGGGCGTACGGTGCTGGCGATGATGGCGCCCACGGTCTGCTCGGCGATGCGCAGTTCGTAGGCGGCCTGGAGTCGCAGCCACCAACATGATGCAACGCTAGTTCGTTTTACGTAATGCGTAGAGCCGTGCCTTTCAAGAACCCCCATCCCGCAGGTAGCGGGCGAGGGGGCGTCAGCAGTCGGAGAGGAGAGCCATGTTCGACAAGATCCTGATCGCCAACCGCGGCGAGATCGCCTGCCGGGTCATCGCCACCTGCCGGCGGCTGGGCATCCGCACCGTCGCGGTGTACTCCGAGGCCGATGCCGACGCCCGCCACGTCGCGCTCGCCGACGAGGCCTACCTGCTCGGCCCGGCCAAGGCCGCCGACAGCTACCTGCGCGCCGACAAGATCATCGAGGTCGCCAAGGCGAGCGGCGCGCAGGCGATCCACCCCGGCTACGGCTTCCTCTCCGAGAACGCCGCCTTCGCCGACGCCCTCGCCGAGGCGGGGCTGACCTTCATCGGCCCGCCGGCGGCGAGCATCCGCGCGATGGGCTCGAAGAGCGCCGCCAAGCAGCTGATGGAGACCGCCAGCGTGCCGCTGGTGCCGGGCTACCACGGCGCCGGGCAGGACCTGGAGCTGCTGAAGCGCGAGGCGCGCCGCATCGGCTTCCCGGTGCTGATCAAGGCCAGCGCCGGCGGCGGCGGCAAGGGCATGAAGATCGTCACGCACGAGGGCGAGCTCGAGGCGCAGCTCCTGTCGGCGAAGCGCGAGGCGCTGGCGAGCTTCGGCGACGACCAGGTGCTGATCGAGAAGTACCTGACCCGCCCGCGGCACATCGAGATACAGGTGTTCGCCGACGACCACGGCAACGTCGTCTACCTGTTCGAGCGCGACTGCTCGGTGCAGCGCCGCCACCAGAAGGTGATCGAGGAGGCGCCGGCGCCCGGCATGGACCCCGCGCGGCGCGCCGCGATGGGCACGGCCGCCTGCAACGCCGCGCGCGCCATCGGCTACCGCGGCGCCGGCACCGTGGAGTTCATCGCCGACGAGGACGGCACCTTCTACTTCATGGAGATGAACACGCGCCTGCAGGTCGAGCACCCGGTGACCGAGATGATCACCGGCCAGGACCTGGTGGAGTGGCAGTTGCGCGTTGCCGCCGGCCAGCCGCTGCCGCTGCGCCAGGACGCGCTCGCGATCCGCGGCCACGCCTTCGAGGCGCGCGTGTACGCCGAGGATCCGGAGCGCGACTTTCTGCCGGCGATCGGCCGCCTGTACCACCTGCGCACCCCCGCCGAGGGCCCGCACGTGCGCATCGACACCGGCGTGCGCGCCGGTGACGAGGTGTCGATGCACTACGACCCGATGATCGCCAAGCTGATCGTCTGGGACGAGACCCGCGAGCGCGCGCTGGCGCGCCTGCGCGCGGCGCTCGCCGACTACCAGGTGGTGGGCGTCAGCACCAACCTGCGCTTCCTCGGTGCGCTCGCCGCGCATCCGGCCTTCATCGCCGGCGACGTGCACACCGGCTTCATCGGCCAGCACCACGCCGCGCTGTTCCCGCCGCGCGCCGGGGTGCCCGAGCGCGTGCTGGCGCTCGCCACGCTGGCGCGCCTGCTCGACGCCGACCGCAAGGCCGCGGCGCGCGCGCAGGCCTCGCACGACCCCTGGTCGCCGTGGCACGGCGCCGAAGGCTGGCGGCTCAACGAGGACAACCACCACACCTTCCACTACCGCGACGGCGAGCACGAGCTCGCGGTCACCGCGCACTACCGCGACGGCCACTACCTGCTGGAGCTGCCCGGCGGCACGGTGCGGGCGAGCGGCACGGTCAGCGCCAGCGACGACGTGCACGCCGACCTCGACGGCGTGCGCCTGCGCGCCACCCTGGTGCGCCGCGGCGCCGAGCTGACGGTGATCACCGCCGCCGGCCAGTGGACGCTGACGCTGCACGATCCGCTGGCGCAGGCGATGGAGGGCGAGGCCGGCGGCGGCGGGCTCAGCGCGCCGATGCCGGGTGCGATCGTCGCCGTGCTGGTCGCTCCCGGCGACGCGGTCGAGGCCGGCCAGCCGCTGGTGATCATGGAGGCGATGAAGATGGAGCACACCATCACCGCGCCGCACGCCGGCGTGGTCAGCGCCGTGCACTACGCCCCCGGCGACCAGGTGCAGGACGGCGCCGAACTGCTCGCGCTCGACGCGACGGAGGCCTGAGCGATGGCCTTGCCGCACTACGTGAAGATGGTCGAGGTCGGCCCGCGTGACGGCCTGCAGAACGAGCCCGCGCTGGTGCCGACGACGGTGAAGGTCGCGCTGATCGACCGCCTGTCGGCCACCGGGCTGCCGGTGATCGAGGCCGCGAGCTTCGTCTCGCCGAAG
Source organism: Plasticicumulans lactativorans (assembly GCF_004341245.1). Taxonomy (GTDB): domain Bacteria; phylum Pseudomonadota; class Gammaproteobacteria; order Competibacterales; family Competibacteraceae; genus Plasticicumulans_A; species Plasticicumulans_A lactativorans. Next base: position 75,137 of record NZ_SLWY01000020.1, read on the forward strand.
TGGGTGCCGCAGATGGCCGACAACGCCCAGGTGCTCGCCGGCATCGCGCGCCGCCCCGGCGTGCGCTACCCGGTGCTCACCCCCAACCTGCAGGGCTTCGAGGCGGCGCTCGCGGCCGGCGCCGACGAGGTCGCGGTGTTCGCGGCGGCGAGCGAGAGCTTCTCGCGCAGGAACATCAACTGCTCGATCGCCGAGAGCCTGGCGCGCTTCGCGCCGGTGCTGGAGGCCGCCGCCGCCGCCGGCGTGCGCGTGCGCGGCTACGTCTCGTGCGTGCTCGGCTGCCCCTACGAGGGCCGCATCGACCCGCAGGCGGTGGCGCAGGTCGCCGCCGAACTGACGCGCATGGGCTGCTACGAGGTCTCGCTCGGCGACACCATCGGCGTGGGCACCCCCGAGGCGGCGCGCGCGATGATCCGCGTGGTGGCCGCGCACGTGCCGGTGGAGCGGCTCGCCGCGCACTTCCACGACACCTACGGCATGGCCGTCGCCAACCTCTACGCGGTGCTGCAGGAGGGCGTGGCGGTGATCGACAGCTCGGTCGCCGGGCTCGGCGGCTGCCCCTACGCCAAGGGCGCCTCGGGCAACGTGGCGAGCGAGGACGTGCTGTACCTGCTGAACGGGCTCGGCATCGACACCGGCGTCGACCTCGACGCGCTGGTCGCCGCCGGCGCCTACATCAGCGAGCACCTGGGGCGGGTGAACGGCTCCAAGGTGGCGCGGGCGCGGCTGGCGGCGTGCGCCGCGCCCGGCTGAGGCGCACCCCGACGGCCCGCCGGGCGGACCCGGCGGGCCTGATAGCTTCCGGTTCTATCGCGCGCCGCGCGCGGCGCTGTTCCGCAGCCGACCGGAACTGCCATGATCCGCGCCGTATTCGCCCCGCCGCCGGCACTGCCGCGGCGGTCCCCATCCCCATTCGGAGAGCAAGCAACAGCCATGAAAGTACTGGTCACGGTCAAGCGCGTGGTGGACTACAACGTGAAGGTGCGGCCGAAGGCCGACGGCACGGGGGTGGACATCGCCAACGCGAAGATGTCGATGAACCCGTTCGACGAGATCGCGGTGGAGGAGGCGGTGCGCCTGCAGGAGGCGGGGCAGGCGAGCGAGATCGTGGTGGTGTCGCTGGGGGTGTCGGCGTGCCAGGAGGTGCTGCGCACGGCGCT
>NZ_SLWY01000021.1 GCF_004341245.1 Plasticicumulans lactativorans
CTCAATGCGATGCTGCGGGATCAGACAACTTGGAATGCCGCGCGCCACATCAACTTGGCCATCAGCGCTTGACTTCGAAGACAGTTGCTCTCCCCCCCTCCCGGCCTCCCGCCCCGCTGCGGAGGCCGCTGCCGGAGCCCGCCCGATGCCCCGTCACCGCCTGATGCTGCTGGCGCTCGCCTGCGCCGCCGTCCCCGCGCTCGCCACCGCCGCCGACGACATGCCCCGGCGCAAGTCCGGGCTGTGGGAGGTCACCACGCAGATCGGCGGCACCGAAGGCCGGACGATGCCAGCCATCCAGCAGTGCATCGACGCCGCCACCGACGACCTGATGCGCAGCCGCGGCGAGCAGATGAGCCGCGAGATGTGCTCGAAGCACGAGATGCGCCGCGAGGGCGGGCGCATCGTGATCGATTCGGTCTGCCGCATCGGCGAGACCACCTCGACCACCCGCGGCTACTTCGAGGGCGACTTCGAAACCGCCTACCGCGGCGAGATCGCGGTCAGCTACGACCCGCCGATGGCGGGCATGAAGGCGTCGTCGATGACGCTGCAGGCGCGCTGGCTCGGGCCGTGCCAGCCCGGGCAGAAGCCCGGCGACGTCATCATGCCGGGGCACGGCGGCATGAACCTCAAGGACATGATGAAGCACGCCCCGGCGGGCGGGACGCCCTGAGCGGCCGGCTCAGCCGGGCTCGCGCTCGATGCGCAGGTCGAGGAAGTGCGTCGAGCACGAGATGCACGGGTCGTAGTTGCGGATCAGCTGCTCGCAGTCGTGGCGCAGCTCGGCGTCGGGCAGCGCGAGGCGCGTCGCGGCGAAGCGGTACAGATCGGCCTCGATCTGGCGCTGGTTGACCGAGGTCGGCGCGACGATCTTCGCATCCAGCACCTGGCCGCCGGCGTCGATGGCGTAGCGGTGGTAGCAGATGCCGCGTGGCGCCTCGGTGGCGCCGAAGCCGGTACCGGCGCGCGGCTCGACCGTCACGGCCGGCGTCGCGGGCTCGCGGTAAGCCTCGATCAGCCGCCGCGCCTCGCCGAGCGCGTAGAGCACCTCGATGCCGCGCGCCAGGATCGCCTTGAACGGATTGCGGCAGTCGGGCGGCAGCCCGAGCGCCTCGGCGAGCACCTGCAGTTCCGCCGGCAGTTGCGCGCGGTTCAGGTTGACGCGCGCGAGCGGGCCGAGGTGCACCGGCGTGCCGGTGTCGGCGCGGCGGCTCTGCAGCGCGGTGGAATGGCGCACGTGGTTCTCGGTCAGCAGCGCGTCGTAGCCGGAAAGCGGCGCGGCGATGCCGGTCGAGGTGACGAGCTGCTCGCCGCGGTCGATCGCGTACTCGTCGGGGTGGCGCAGCGCCATGAACTCGTAGTCGACCTCGAACGCCGGGAAATGCAGCGCGGCGAGCACGTCGAGCAGGTGGCGCAGCGCCGCCTCGCTCCACGCGATCTCGGGCAGCAGCGCGGCGAGGCGCGAGCGCTCCGGGGCGCGGTAGAAGCCGCCGAGCTGCAGGTTGACCGGGTGGATCTCGCGCCCGCCGACCGCGCGCATGATCTCGTTGCCGAGCTTCTTCACCCGCAGCGCCTGGGTCACCGCCTCGCGGTGCGTCGCCGCCAGCGCGACGGCGTCGGGCACGCCGAGGAAGTCGGGCAGGTGCAGCAGGAACATGTGCAGCACGTGGCTCTCGATCCACTCGCCGCAGTAGATCAGCCGGCGCAGCACGCGCAGCGTGCCGTCCACGGTCACGCCGCAGACATCCTCCAGCGCCTGCGAGGCCCCCATCATGTAGGCGATCGGGCAGATGCCGCAGATGCGCGCGGTGATGTCGGGCACCTCGCGGAAGTCGCGCCCGCGCAGGAAGGCCTCGAAGAAGCGCGGCGGCTCGAAGATGCGGAACTCCACGCCGAGCAACTGTTCGCCGCGCACGCGCAGCGTCAGCGCGCCCTCGCCTTCGACGCGGGCGAGCGTGTCGACCTCGATGACCCGCGTCCTGCTCGTCGTCATGCATCACCCGCCTTGCGGAAGGCTTCCGCCCCGGCATTGAAGGTCTGGTACAGGCGCCGGCGCGCCGCGTCGTCCATCCCCAGGGCGGCGAGATGGGCCGACAGCGCCGCGGTGTTCGGCGTTTCCTTGGGCCCGAAGCAGCCGTAGCAGCCGCGCGCGCAGCCCGGGCACAGCGCGCCGCAGCCGGTCTGCGTCACCGGCCCGAGGCAGGGTGTGCCGTGCGCGACCATCACGCACACGTGGCCGGCGCGCTTGCACGCCTCGCACACGCTGTGGCTCGGCAGCGGCGGCCGCCGGCCGTGCAGCAGCGCGGCGAGCGTGGCGAGCAGCTGGCCCTTGTCGATCGGGCAGCCGCGCAGTTCGTGGTCCACCCGCACGTGCGCGGCGATCGGCGTCGAGGTGGCGAGGGTGTCGATGTACTCCGGCCGCGCATAGACGATGCGCGCGAACTCGGTGACGTCGCGGCCGTTGCGCAGGGCCTGGATGCCGCCGCTGGTGGCGCAGGCGCCGATCGTCACCAGCCGCTTCGACTGCCGGCGCACCTGCTGGATGCGCTCGCGGTCGTGCGGCGTGGTGATCGAACCCTCGACCAGCGAGATGTCGTAGGGGCCGGGCAGCACCGTCGAGGTCGCCTCGGGGAAGTACGCCAGTTCCACCGCCTCGGCGACCGCGAGCAGTTCGTCCTCGCAGTCGAGCAGCGACAGCTGGCAGCCGTCGCAGGAGGCGAACTTCCAGACCGCGAGCCGCGGCCGGCGCGGCGCCTGGGCATTGCGGGCAGAGCGGGTGTTCATAGTTCGTCCACCGCCAGCAGTCGTTCGACCTGATCGAGCCGGAACACCGGCCCATCCTTGCAGACGAAGTGCGGGCCGAGCTGGCAGTGGCCGCACAGGCCGACCGCGCATTTCATGTTGCGCTCCAGTGACAGGAAGATACCCTCGCGCGCCACCCCGCGCGCCAGCAGCGCGCGGGCGGCGTAGCGCATCATCACCTCCGGCCCGCAGACCAGCGCGACGGTGTGCAGCGGGTCGTAGCCGCCGCCTTCCACCAGCCGCGTCACCACGCCGACCTTGCCGGCCCAGTCGTGGCTGGCGCGGTCCACGGTGACGTCGACCACCAGGTCGAACTCGCCGCGCCAGCGCTTGAGCTCGGCCTTGTAGAGCAGGTCGTCGGGGGTACGCGCGCCGTAGAAGATGCACACGCGGCCGAAGCGGCGGCGGTGGCGCAGCGCGTAGTAGATCGCCGGGCGCAGCGGAGCGAGGCCGACGCCGCCGGCGATGATCACCAGGTCCATGCCCTCGGCCTCGACCACCGGCCAGTGGCTGCCGAAGGGGCCGCGCACGCCGAGCACGGCCCCCGCGCGCAGCCCGCGCATCGCCTCGGTGACCGGGCCGACCGCGCGGATCGTGTGCACCAGCGGCCCGCCGGCCTCGGCGTCGCCGCTGATGCTGATCGGCACCTCGCCGAGCCCGAAGGCGTAGAGCATGTTGAACTGCCCGGGCCGGAAGGCGAGCGGCGCGCCGCCGCCGGCGGGCACGAGGTCGAGCGAGAAGGTATCGGCCAGATCGCGCCGCACCCGCTCGATGCGGTAGGGCTCGGGGCGCCACAGCAGGGCGTCGCCCGCCGGCAGCGGCAGCGCGCTCATCCACGGCCTCCGCTCGGGCGGGCGTAGAGGTCGGCGAGCTGCAGCCGCGCCGCCATCAGCCGCCGCCCCATCACCGGCACGAAGCGGCGGAACAGTTCGTAGCCGAGCGCCGGCTCGGCGTCGAGCTTGCCGCGCAGGCAGACGGCGTCGAGCGCGAGCGTGCGCACCAGGGTCTGCGCACGCGCGTCCATGCTCCACTGGTACGGCGGCAGCAGCCACGACCAGCCGATCACGTCGCCCTCCTGCAGCGTGTCGACCACCAGCGGTTCGCGCCCCGGCACGCGCACCTCGAGCGTCACCGTGCCGTGGCGCAGCAGGTAGAACTGGTCGGCCGCCCCGCCCTCGCGGAACACGTAACGGCCGGCCTCGAAGACGACGTTGCGCGCGCAGCCGGCGAGCAGCTTCGCCACGTCGGGCGGCATGCCCGCGAAGAACGGGTGCTCGCCGAGCAGCCGGTCCAAGCCTGTGATCTCGCCCATCGCGTTTCCCCCTGCGCTCAGCCGGCCCGCAGCGCGGCGGCCTCGGCGGTGATGTCGATGCCCACCGGGCACCAGGTGATGCAGCGCCCGCAGCCGGTGCAGCCGGACACGCCGAACTGGTCGTGCCAGTGCGCGAGCTTGTGCGTGAGCCACTGGCGGTAGCGCGCCGCACCGCTGCTGCGCACGTTGCCGCCGACGATGTAGGAGTGTTCGAGGTTGAAGCACGAATCCCAGCTGCGCACGCGCTCGGCGCTGTCGCCGTCGAGGCTCGCGCGGTCCTCGACGTTCGCGCAGAAGCAGGTCGGGCACACCATCGTGCAGTTGCCGCACGACAGGCAGCGCTCGGCGACCTGCTGCCAGTGCGGGTGTTCGAGCCGCGCGCGCAGCGCCTCGGCCAGCCCGGCGTTGTCGAGCCGGCGGCCCATGTGCGCGGCGGCGTGGGCGATCGCGTCGCGCGCCGCCGCGAGGTCGGCGGCATCGGCGGCCTCGCCCGGCAGCGCGTCGAGCAGCGCCGCGCCGGCGGCCGAGCCGGCCTCGGCGACGAACGCGTGGCGGGCGTCGGTGCAGAGTTCGGTGAGGGCGAGGTCGAAGCCGCCGCGGGCCTGCGGACCGGTGTCCTGCGACACGCAGAAGCACGTCCCGCCCGCCTCGGTGCAGTTCACCGCGACGATGAAGGCGGCGGCACGGCGCGCCTGGTAGCCCGGATCGTGCACGAAGATGCGGTCCTGCACCTGGATCGCGGCGAGATCGCACGCCCGCACGCCGATGAAGGCCCGGCGCGGCGGCGGCTCGGCCGGATCGAGCGCGAAGCCCTCCCCGCTGCGGCGGGCGCGGAACAGCACCTCCTCGGGCGGGAACAGGTAGCGCTTCCACGACTGCGGGCCGACCACGTAGCCGAAGTGCGCGCGGTCCGGCCGCCGCGCGAGGCGGTAGCGGCCGCCGTCCTGCGCCGTGTCGGTCCAGCCCACCGGCAGCTCGGCGGCGTGTTCGAGCGGCCCGAGCACCAGTGCAGCGTCGCGCAGCTGCGGTCCGATCAGCTCGAAGCCCTGCCCGCGCAGCGCCGCGAACAGCGCCTCCAGCCCGTCAAGCGTCAATCGCTTCATCGTCCCCATCCCCCTGCAACGCCGGCGGGGTCACCCCCGGCGCCGGCAACCTCCCCGTCGCGAGCCGCGCGGCGAGCCGCGCCACCGCGGCCGCGACCGGTGCGCTCAGGCCGGCACCGCGCTCGAAGCGCTCGCCGCAGACCGCGAGCAGCACCAGCTCGGCCGGCAGCCGGTCGAGCACCCGCGCCAGGCGCACCGCCTCGGCGAGCCCCTGCCCGTGCGTCGATGCGCCGCGCGCCGTGACCAGGCGGGGGTCGCTCGCCGCGAGGCGCAGCCAAGTGCCCGGCGGCTGCGCGGCGCGCGCGGCATCGACCACCACCACCCGCTGCCAGCCCTCCCAGCGCGCGAGCAGCCCGCCCGCCTCGCCGGGCGCGAGCTCCACCGTCCAGCCCGGCACGCCGCGGCGGGCGACCCGGCGGGCGACGGCGAGGCCGGCACCGTCGTCGCCGCGCGCCTCGACCCCGATTCCCAGCAGCAGCGTCATGTCCACCCGAGCAAGGCTAGCGGCTCGCGTGCCCCCTTCCATGCGCTCGATCAGCTTTTTGCGCCCTGGCAGCGGCGGGCCATGCGCACACGCAGGCGAGCGCTGCATCCAGCCCCTGCCCGACGCCCGCCCATCGGCCTACAGTGCATGCAGACGGCGCCGTCCGGCGCCCGTGGAGATCACCGCCATGCTACCGAGCCTGTTCCTCAGCCACGGCGCCCCGGTGCTGTCGCTCACCGACGCGCCCGCACGCCACTTCCTCGAAGGCCTGGGCCAGGCGTTCGAGCAGCCGCGCGCCATCCTCGTCGCCTCCGCGCACTGGGAAACGCCGACGCCGCGGCTCAACGCCGTGGCGAGCAACGACACCATCCACGACTTCTACGGCTTCCCGGCGCCGCTGTATGCGCTGCGCTACCCGGCGCCGGGCGCGCCCGAGCTGGCCGCACGCATCGTCGCGCGCCTCGAGGCCGCCGGCTTCACGGCCGGCCTCGATCCGCAGCGCGGGCTCGACCACGGCGCCTGGGTACCGCTGCGCATGATGTACCCGGCCGCCGACCTGCCCGTGCTGCAGGTATCGGTACAGAGCGACGCGGGTCCGGCGCATCACCTGCGGCTCGGCCGGGCGCTCGCCCCGCTGCGCGCTGACGGCGTGCTGGTGATCGGCTCGGGCAGCTTCACGCACGATCTGCGGCGCTTTCGCGGGCAGCCGATCGACACGCCGGAGAGCGCCGACGTCACCGCCTTCGCCGACTGGATGGATGCCGCGCTGCGCGACGGACGTGAGGACGACCTGTTGCACTACCGGGACAGGGCGCCGTTCGCGCGCGACAACCACCCCACCGAAGAGCACCTGCTGCCGCTGTTCGTCGCGCTCGGCGCGGGCGGCGCCGAGCCGCGGGTCGAGCGCCTGCACCGCAGCACCACCTACGGCATGCTGCGCATGGATGCCTATGCGTTCCAGTGAGCGGGTCGCGGCGGGCGCGCGGCGCGGCCGGCGGACCGACCGGTACGGACGGGGGGCGGGACTGGAAGATTTATTGACGCCCGGCCACGGTGCCGGGCGGCGGGCGGGACGGCGTCAGCGCAGCGCCGGCGCGTGCGCGACCAGTGCCTCGCAATCGGCCTGCGACAGCAGCCACGCCCGGTGCGTGGCCTCGGCGACGAGCTCGGCGAGCTCGCGCGCTTCGGCATCGACCGTGGGGTCGAGCAAGAGATGACGGGCGTGAACGGCGGCTCCCCGGTACGCGGCGAGTTCCTCTTCCGCGCGATGGCGGGCAACGATGAGCGGGAGATCGAGAGCATGCATGGCGAACTCTCCGTGCTGTTCCCGCGCGAACGCGGGCAAGAATCCGAGGCCCAAATACCGCGAGTGACGCCGTCCGATCGGCGCTGTGCCTCGCTCGAATTAGACATTGCAAAGGGTGTGCCGTTAGCCGTATCGCGCGATCCCCCTGCTGGCGCAGCGGCACGAACCGCATCCTTTCCGGGCGTTCCAGCCACGCTTCTGTTGTAGCAGCGATCACGTCTGTTGCAAGTTTTCTAAATGGTTGGATCAAAGATACAACAACACGCAACACGGCCTTCGCAATTTGCACCGTACCTCGCAACCGGCCTCTCGCCCGACCCCGGCGGACCGCGGTATCGCGCGTTGCCGCGGGGAAGGAAGTGGCGGTCGTACAAGCGGGCCGCGCCGGACTGGGCTCGGCGCCGCCTGTGTCAGGCCAGCGCGGCGGCGAGGCGGGTGCGCAGCGCCTCGCGCGCCGGTGCTGCGTAGGGTTCGCGGCTGCCGCTGCCCCACACCGGGCCGGGCCACGCGGCGTCGCCGACGCGCCGCACGACCACGTGCACGTGCAGTTGCGGCACGAGGTTGCCGAGCGCGCCGACGTTGAGCTTGTCGGGGCTGAACAGGGTCTCGAGCGCGGTCGAGGCGCGCACGATCTCGTCCAGCAGCTGCGCGCGGTCGACGGGGTCGAGGCGGTGCAGCTCGCGCGCACCGGTGCGCGCGGGCACCAGGATCAGCCAGGGGAAGCGCGCGTCGTCCATCAGCAGCAGGTGCGACAGCGGCAGGCGGCACACCTCGACGGTGTCGGCGGCGAGGCGGGGATGCAGTTCGAACATGGTCTCGGCTCCGGGGCGGGGGCGGATCGGGCGAAGGTGCGGCGGGGCGTTCACCCGCCGTCGAGCAGGCGCGCCTCGGCGCGCGCGAGCCGCTCGGGCGTGCCGTAGAGCACCAGCACGTCGTCGGCGCGCAGCACCGCCTCGGGCAGCGGATCGGCGCAGCGCACGCCGTCGCGCTTCAGCGCGGTGACGGCGACGCCGAGTTCGCCGAGCGCGAGCTCGGCGAGCGAACGTCCCGTCGCGTGCGCGCCGGCCGGCAGCGACACCGCCTGCAGGCGCGCGAGCTCCTCGTCGACGTCCTCGGCGCTGCCGACGCCGAGGTAGCGCTGGTGCAGCAGCCGGTAGCGGTTGCGGCGCACCTCGCGCAGTTCGCGCAGGATCGTGCGCGGCCCGACCTGCAGCAGCGCGAGCAGGTGCGAGATCAGCATCAGGCTGCCTTCGAGGGTCTCGGGGATCACCTCGGTGGCGCCGGCCGCGACCAGCTCGCCGAGGCGGGCGTCGTCGCGGGTGCGCACCAGCACCGGCAGCGTCGGGTAGCGCGCGTGCACGTATTCGAGGGTGCGCAACGTGGCGCGGGCGTCGTCGTGGCTGACCACCAGCACGCGGGCGCGGGCGATGCCGGCGGCTTCGAGCAGCTCGGGGCGCGCCGCGTCGCCGTAGCCGACCCGCTCGCCGGCGGCGCGCGCCTCGCGCACGCGGCCGAGGTCGAGGTCGATCGCGGCGTACTCGAAGCCGGTGCGTTCGAGGAAGCGCGCGGTGTTCTGACCGACGCGGCCGTAGCCGCAGATCAGCACGTGCCCGCTGAGCGCCGCGCTCGCCGCGGCGATGTCGGCGAGCGCGGCCTGCTGCGCGCGGGCGACGTCGAAGCGCAGCAGCGCCCCGGCCAGCGTGCCGGCGTGGCGCACCAGCAGCGGCGTCAGCAGCAGGCTCAGCACCACGACCGCGGCGACGCGATCGAGCGTGCCCGGCGCGATCAGTGCGTGGTCGCGGGCCAGCGCGAGCATCACGAAGCCGAACTCGCCGCCCTGCGCGAGCACCATCCCGGAGCGCAGCGCATCGGCGCCGCCGAGGCCGAAGGCGCGCGCGAGCCCGGCCACCAGCACCGCCTTGCCGAGCACCAGCGCGAGCAGCAGCCCGAGGATGTCGAGGTCGTGCGCGACGAGGTCGCGCACGTCGAGCCACATGCCGACGCTGACGAAGAAGAGGCCGAGCAGCACGTCGCGGAACGGCCGGATGGTGGCCTCGATCTGGTGGCGGAACTCGGTCTCGCCGAGCAGCACGCCGGCGAGGAAGGCGCCGAGCGCCGACGACAGGCCGGCGGCGTGGGTCAGCGCCGCGGCGAGCAGCGCCACCATCAGCACGGTGAGCGTGAACAGCTCCTCGGAGCGCGCGCGAGCGACCTCGGCGAACAGCGGGCGCAGCACGCGCCCGCCGAGCAGCAGCAGCGCGGCGAAGATCGCGAGGCCCTTGAGCAGTGCGAGGCCGAGCGTCGCGGCGTCGACGCCGCCGTGGTCGCCGAGCAGCGGGATCACGATCAGGAACGGCACCACGGCGAGGTCCTGGAACAGCAGCACGCCGACCGCGGCGCGCCCGTGCGGCAGCGCGAGTTCGAGCTGCTCGGCGAGCTGGCGCACCACCACCGCGGTCGACGACGCCGCCAGCACGCCGCCGCAGACGAAGGCCTCGGCCGGCGGCAGCCCCAGCAGCCAGCCGCCCGCCGTCACCAGCGCGGTGGTCAGCAGCACCTGCGCGGCGCCGAGGCCGAACACCTCGCGGCGCATCACGCGCAGCTGCGGCAGCGAGAACTCCAGGCCGATGGTGAACAGCAGGAACACCACGCCGATCTCGGCGACGGTGTCGAGCTGCGGGCTGAAGGCGATCAGCCCGCCGCCGGCCGGGCCGATCACCGCGCCGAGCGCCAGGTAGGCGAGGATCGGCGGCTGGCGCAGGCGCCGGCACAGCGCCACCACCAGCACCGCGCCGGCGAGCAGGATCAGCCACTGGTTGACGAGCGCGGGCGACACGCGACGGGCTCCGCAGGCGGGGGCGACGGGGGGCGCGAGCTTAGCACGCGGCGGCGGATCGGCCGGCGCCGGGGCTTGGTGTATGATCCGCGCGCCTTGACGCCCGCCCCTCCCGGAGTGCCTGCGATGGAACTCACCGCGCTGACCGCCCTGTCCCCGGTCGACGGCCGCTATGCCGACAAGACCGCCCCCTTGCGCCCGATCTTCAGCGAGTACGGCCTGATCCGCCACCGCGTGCTGGTGGAGGTGCGCTGGCTGCAGGCGCTCGCGCGCCATCCGGACATCGCCGAGGTGCCGGCGCTGTCGGCGCACGCCCGCCACGTGCTCGACCACCTGGTCGAGCACTTCAGCGCGGAGGACGCGCAGCGGGTGAAGAACATCGAGCGCACCACCAACCACGACGTCAAGGCGGTCGAGTACTTCATCAAGGAGCGCGTCGCCGGCAACGCCGAGCTGGAGGCGGTGACGGAGTTCATCCACTTCGCCTGTACCTCCGAGGACATCAACAACCTCGCCTACGCGCTGATGCTGCGCGAGGCGCGCGCGCAGGTGCTGCTGCCGGCGCTGGACGAACTCATCGCCGCGCTGGGCGCGCTCGCCCACGCCCACGCCGCGCTGCCGATGCTGTCGCGCACCCACGGCCAGCCGGCCTCGCCGACCACGCTCGGCAAGGAGATGGCGAACGTCGTCCACCGCCTCAGGCGCGCCCGCATGCAGCTCGCCGCGGTCGACCTGCTCGGCAAGATCAACGGCGCGGTCGGCAACTACAACGCGCACCTCGCCGCCTACCCGGAGATCGACTGGGAGGCGCACGCGCGCCGCTTCGTCGAGGACGACCTCGGCCTCGCCTGGAACCCCTACACGATCCAGATCGAGCCGCACGACTACATCGCCGAGCTGTGCGACGCGCTCGCGCGCACGCACACGGTGCTGATCGACTTCGCGCGCGACGTCTGGGGCTACGTCGCGCTCGGCTACTTCCGCCAGAAGACCGTCGCCGGCGAGATCGGCTCGTCGACGATGCCGCACAAGGTCAATCCGATCGACTTCGAGAACGCCGAGGGCAACCTCGGCATCGCCAACGCGCTGCTCGGCCACTTCGCGCAGAAGCTGCCGGTGTCGCGCTGGCAGCGCGACCTCACCGACTCCACCGTGCTGCGCGCGCTGGGGCTCGCCTTCGGCCACGGCCAGATCGCCTACGCCGCGCTCGCCCGCGGCATCGGCAAGCTGGAGGCGAACCCCGAGGCGCTCGCCGCCGACCTCGACGCCAACTGGGAGGTGCTGGCCGAGCCGATCCAGACGGTGATGCGCCGCTACGGCATCGAGCAGCCCTACGAGAAGCTCAAGGCGCTGACCCGCGGCCGGCGCATCGACGCCGCCGGGCTGCGCGCCTTCATCGAGACGCTCGAGCTGCCCGCCGAGGCGCGCGCGCGCCTGCTCGCGCTGACCCCCGCCAGCTACACCGGCAACGCCGCCGAACAGGCGCGGCGCATCTAGCGCGGCGCCCGCCCCCACCCGTCACCGGTCCGGAGACCGACATGAAGCAGCCGCTGGCCCTGCTGGGCGGCCTCACCCTCGAAACCTTCCTGCGCGACTACTGGCAGAAGAAGCCGCTGCTGGTGCGCGGGGCGCTGCCCGGCTTCACCTCGCCGATCTCGCCCGAGGAGCTCGCCGGGCTCGCCTGCGAGGAGGACGTGGTCTCGCGCATCGTCCGCGAGAAGGGCGGCAAGCGGCCGTGGGAGCTCAGGCGCGGGCCGTTCGACGACGAGGTGTTCCTCGACCTGCCGGAGACGCACTGGACGCTCCTGGTGTCGGACGTCGACAAGCACGCCCCCGACCTCGCGCGCATCGTCGAGCACTTCCGCTTCATCCCCGACTGGCGCATCGACGACCTGATGATCAGCTACGCCGCGCCCTACGGCTCGGTGGGGCCGCACTGGGACGACTACGACGTGTTCCTGCTGCAGGGCCTGGGCCGGCGCCACTGGCAGATCAGCTGCCAGCCGGTCGACCCCGACAACATGCTGCCGGACACCGAGCTGCGCATCATGGACGACTTCGAGCCCGAGCAGGACTGGGTGCTCGAACCCGGCGACATGCTCTACCTGCCGCCGCGCGTCGCCCACTTCGGCGTCGCCCTCGACGCCTGCATGACCTACTCGATCGGCTTCCGCGCCCCGGCCAACGGCGACATGGTCGGGCGCTTCGTCGACTTCCTGATGGAGGAGCTCGACGGCCAGGCGCGCTACGGCGACCCCGAGCTGGAGCCGCAGGACAACCCGGGCGAACTCGCTGCCGACGCGCTGGCGCGCGTCAAGCACCTGATCCGCAGCCACCTGCTGACCAGCGACGACGTCATCGAGAGCTGGTTCGGGCGCTACATCACCGAGCCCAAGCCCGGCTTCGTCGCCGAGCCCGAGGACCAGCCCTACAACGAGCGCGAGCTGCGCGAGTTCCTGAAGAACGGCGGCACGCTCGAACGCAACCCCGGCTCGCGCTTCGCCTACATCGACCACGGCAAGGACGCGGTCGCGCTGTTCGTCGACGGCCAGGAGTTCGTGCTCGGCCCGAGCGTCGCCGGGCTCGCCCGCCTGCTGTGCCGCTACCGCGTCTACGACGCCCGCCTGCTGAAGCCCGCGCTGGCGCAGGACGCCGCGATGGACCTGCTGCTCGACCTGCTGAACGAGGGCTACCTGGTGATCTACGAGGAATGACGCGACGTGCAGCCGACTGGCACCTCGCCGTCACCGACTGGACGCGCGACCACGCGGCGCTCTACGCGGTGCGCCACGCGGTGTTCGTCGAGGAACAGGGCGTGCCGGTCGAACTGGAGCAGGACCACTGGGACGCGCTCAGCCGCCACGTGCTGGTGCGCGCCGCCGACGGCACCCCGGTGGCCACCGGGCGCCTGCTGCCCGACGGCCACATCGGCCGCCTCGCGGTGCTGCGCGCCTGGCGCGGCCAGGGGCTCGGCCAGGCGCTGATGGCGCGGCTGGTCGAGCTCGCCCGCGAGGCCGGCCTGCGCGAGGTGGTCCTCAACGCGCAGCTGCGCGCCGAACCCTTCTACGCCGCGCTCGGCTTCGTCGCCGAGGGCGACACTTTCATCGAAGCCGGCATCGCGCACCGCGTGATGCGCCGGCGCCTCGCCTGAGGCCGCCGCCGCTCAGGCCGACGGCACGATCGCGCGGGCGCCGGCGCGCAGGATGCGCAGCTGGCGGATCAGCCGCTCGGTGGCCGCGGCGCGCGCGGCGGCATCGAGGTCGAGGGTCTCGGCGCCGGTATCGAACACCAGCGTGACCATGGCCTCGGCGACCAGTCCGGCGTCGTCGGGGGCGATCTCGCGCATCTCGTTGTCGCGCCCGAAGGCTTCGGCGAGTTCGTCGGCGAAGTGGCGGAAGGCGTCGCGGATCGCCGTGCGGAACGCCTCCGAGCCGCCGGCGCGCTCGCGCAGCAGCAGGCGGAACAGCGCCGCGTGCTGCGCCTGGTACTCCATGAACGCCTCGACCGAGCCGCGCACCACGTCGCCGTCGACGCGCGCGCGCTCGCGGGCGCGGCCGAGCGCCTCGTGCAGCGCCGCGCCGGCCTCGTCGACCAGCGCCAGCGCGAGCTGGTCGAGGTCGTGGAAGTGGCGGTAGAACGAGGTCGGCGCGATGCCGGCCTCGCGCGCGACCTCGCGCAGGCTCAGGCTCGCAAAGCCGCGTTCGGGACCGAGGTTGCGCAGCGCGGCGTCGAGCAGGGCCCGGCGCGTCTTTCGTTTCTGTTCCTGGCGCGTGGTCATGCGGCGGTCGACCTGGAGGACGCGGCCCACGGCCGCGGCCACGCACGATACATGCAGCGTCGGGCGAATTCAGCCCGCCTACCTCCGCTGCGCCCGCTGGCCGTAGACGCTGCGCAGGGCGGGCCGCGGTTGACGCTCCCGGCGGGCCTCGCTAGCTTGGCTGACACGCGTACGCCCGATGTTCGCGGCGTCGTGCGCCGCCGCGCCGGAACGGCCCGGCATCGCTGCCGCAAGGAGGTCGCCGATGTCCGCCCTCACCCTGACCCTGCTCGCCGTGCTCGGCGGCCTCGTCTGCGCGGGGTTCTCGCTGTCGCTCGTCGCCGCGGTCGTCGCCCTCGGCGCCGCGCTCGGCCTGGCCGAGCTCACCTTCCGCGAGGAGCTGCCCACGCTGCTGTGGCTGGCGTGGCTGCTGCTCGCCGCGTTCGCCGTCGCGCCGCTGCGCCGCCGCTGGATCAGCGCACCGCTGCTGCGCACCTTCCGCCGGCTGCTGCCACCGATGTCCGACACCGAGCGCGAGGCGCTCGAAGCCGGCAGCGTGTGGTGGGAAGGCGAGCTGTTCGGCGGCCGTCCGGACTGGAACCGCCTGCTCGCCTACCCGCCGGCGGCGCTCAGCATCGAGGAGCAGGCCTTCCTCGACGGCCCCACCGAACGCCTCTGCGCGATGCTCGACGACTGGGCGATCACCCACGAGCGGCGCGACCTCTCCCCCGAGGCCTGGCGCTTCATCCGCGAACAGGGCTTCCTCGGCATGATCATCCCGAAGGAACACGGCGGCCTCGGCTTCTCCGCCGAGGCGCACTCGGCGGTGGTGTCGAAGGTCGCCTCGCGCTCGGTGAGCGCCGGGGTCACGGTGATGGTGCCGAACTCCCTCGGCCCGGCCGAGCTGCTGCTGCACTACGGCACCGAGGCGCAGCGCCGCCACTACCTGCCGCGGCTCGCGCGCGGCGAGGACATCCCCTGCTTCGCGCTGACCGGCCCCGAGGCCGGCTCCGACGCCGCCAGCATCCCCGACCGCGGCGTGGTCTGCCGCGGCGAGCACGACGGGCGCGAGGTGCTCGGCATCCGCGTGAGCTGGGACAAGCGCTACATCACCCTCGCCCCGGTGGCGACCGTGCTCGGGCTCGCCTTCCAGCTCGACGACCCCGAGCGGCTGCTCGGCGGCGCGCCGCAGCTCGGCATCACGCTCGCGCTGATCCCGACCGCACACCCCGGCGTGCGCATCGGCCGGCGCCACTTCCCCGGCAACCAGGCGTTCATGAACGGCCCGACCCAGGGCGACGACGTGTTCATCCCGCTCGACTGGGTGATTGGCGGCGCCGGCTACGCCGGCAAGGGCTGGATGATGCTGATGAACTGCCTCGCCGCCGGACGCGGCATCTCGCTGCCGGCGATGGGCACCACCTCGGCGAAGTTCGCCGCCCGCGTCGCCGGCGCCTACGCCCGCGTCCGCCGCCAGTTCAAGGTGCCGGTCGGGCGCTTCGAGGGCATCGAGGAGGCGCTCGCGCGCATCGGCGGGCACGCCTACCTGCTGGAGGCGGCGCGCCGGCTGACCAACGTCGCGCTCGACCTCGGCGAGAAGCCGGCGGTGGTCTCGGCGATCATGAAGTACCAGGCCACCGAGCGCATGCGCGAGGCGGTCAACGATGCCATGGACATACACGGCGGCAAGGCCATCTGCGCCGGCCCGTCCAACTACCTCGCCAGCACCTACCAGGCGGTGCCGGTCGGCATCACCGTCGAGGGCGCGAACATCCTCACGCGCTCGCTGATCGTCTTCGGCCAGGGCGCGATGCGCTGCCACCCGTGGCTGCTGAAGGAGATCGAGGCCGCCCGCGACAGCGACCCGAAGGCCGCGCTCGCGGCCTTCGACGACGCCTTCACCGGCCACGTCGGCCACCTGCTCGGCAACCTCGCGCGCGCCTGGGGCCACGCCCTGAGCGGCGGGCGCTGGGCCGCGGTGCCCGCCGACGGCGCGCCCGCCACGCGCCGCTGGTTCCGCGAGCTGTCGCGCCTGGCGGCGGCCTTCGCGCTGGTCTCCGACCTCGCGCTGCTGCTGCTCGGCGGCGAACTCAAGCGTCGCGAGAAGCTCTCCGGGCGCTTCGCCGACGGCCTCGCCGAGCTCTATCTGGCGAGCGCGGTGCTCAAGCGCTTCGAGGACGACGGCCGCCCGGCGGAGGACCTCGCCTTCGTCGACTACGCCTGCGCGACCAGCCTGTGCACGATCGAGCGCCAGCTCTCCGGCGTGCTCGCGAACTTCCCGCTGCCGTGGCTCGGGCGGCTGCTGCGTGCGCTGCTGTTCCCGTTCGGCCGGCGCATGCACGGCGCGAGCGACGCCAACGGCGCGCGCGTGGTCGCGCTGATGCTCACCCCCGGCCCGGCGCGTGAGCGCCTCACCTGCGGCCTCTACTGCAGCCACGACGTACAGGAGGCCACCGGCTGCCTGGAGCGCGCCTTCACGCTGGCCGGCCCCGCCGAGGCGCTGGAAGCGCGCCTGCACGCGGCGCGGCGCGACGGCCGCCTGACCAGCGCCGCCCCCGACGCCGCCCGCGCCGCCGGCGTGCTCGACGCCACCGAGGTCGCGCTGCTCGCCGAGGCGCACGCGCGCGTGCGCCAGGCCATCGCGGTCGACGACTTCAGCCCCGCCGAACTCGGCGGCGCGCGCGTGCTGGCGGTCGGCCACCCGGGTGCCGCCTGAGATGGCCGCCTGGCGCCACTGGCGGTGCGAACGCGATCTCGACGACGTCGCCTGGCTCACGCTCGATCGTGCCGACGCCACCACCAACAGCCTGTCGGCCGAGGTGCTCGACGAGCTCGCCGCGTGCGTCGCCGCACTCGAAGCCGCGCCGCCGCGCGGCCTGGTGCTGCAGTCGGGCAAGGCCAGCGGCTTCATCGCCGGCGCCGACGTGCGCGAGTTCGACGCGCTCGACGCGCTCGACGCCGCCCGCGCGCGCCTGCGCGCGGTGCACGCGACCTTCGACCGCCTCGAAGCCCTGCCCTGTCCGAGCGTCGCCGCGATCCGCGGCTTCTGCCTCGGCGGCGGGCTCGAACTCGCGCTCGCCTGCCGCTACCGCATCGCCCAGGACGTCGAGGCCACCCGCATCGGCTTTCCCGAGGTGCAGCTCGGCATCTTCCCCGGCTTCGGCGGCAGCGCACGCGCCTGCGCGCGCCTCGGCGGGGTCCGCGCACTGACGCTGATGCTGGGCGCGCGCCCGCTCGGCGCGCGCGCGGCGCGCGCGCTCGGCCTGGTCGACGAGGTGATCGGCCCGCACCAGTCGCTGCGCTGGGCGGCGCGCCGCGCGGTGCTCGCGGGCCGGCGCACGCGCGCACCGGGGCTCCTCGATCGCATCGGCGACACCTGGCCGGTGCGCCAGGTGGTGGCCGCGGTGATGACGCGGCAGGTGGCGAAGAAGGCCGCACCCGCGCACTACCCCGCCCCCTACGCGCTGATCGAGCACTGGCGCACGCACGGCGGCAGCCGTGCCGCACTCTTCGCCGGCGAGATCGAGCGCACCCCCGAGCTGCTGCTCGGCGCCACCTCGCGCGGCCTGCGCCGGGTGTTCCAGCTGATGGAGCGGCTGAAGGGCGAGGCCAAGGCCGCGGCGTTCAGCGTGCGCCGCGTGCACGTGATCGGCGCCGGCGTGATGGGCGGCGACATCGCCGCGTGGTGCGCGCTGCGCGGCTGCGAGGTCACGCTGCAGGACCAGGGCATCGAGCGCATCCGCCCGGCGCTGGCGCGCGCCGCGGTGCTGTTCCACAAGCGCCTGAAGTCGCCGGTCGCGGTGCAGAGCGCCGGCGCGCGCCTGCGCGCCGACCCCGAAGGCCGCGGCCTGCCCCGCGCCGACGTGGTGATCGAGGCGATCTTCGAGGACCTCGACGCCAAGCGCGCGCTGTTCGCCGCGATCGAGCCGCGCCTCGCCCCCGCGGCGCTGCTCGCCACCAACACCTCGGCGCTGCCGCTGGAGGCGCTGGCGGCCGGGCTCGCGGCGCCGCAACGCCTGATCGGCCTGCACTTCTTCAACCCGGTGGCGCAGATGCCGCTGGTCGAAGTGGTGCACGGCAGCGCCACCGCGCCCGACCCGCTCGCCCGCGGCTGCGCCTTCGCCGGCGCCATCGGCAAGCTGCCGCTGCCGGTGCGCTCGGCGCCCGGCTTCCTCGTCAACCGCGTGCTCGCACCCTACCTGCTGCAGGCGCTGCGCCTGCACCTCGACGACGGCACACCGAAGGAAACCCTGGACGCCGCGGCGAGCGCCTTCGGCATGCCGATGGGGCCGATCGAGCTCGCCGACACGGTCGGCCTGGACGTCTGCCGCCAGGTCGCCGGCCACCTCGGCGGCACCGAGGCTGCGGCGGCGCGGGCGCAGCTCGACGCGCTGATCGCCGCCGGCCGCCTCGGCAGGAAGGCCGGCCGCGGCCTCTACGACTGGCGCAACGGCAGGCCGCAGCGCGGAGCCGCCGATACGGCCGATGCCGCCGCACTGGCGGCGCTGGGCGAGCGCCTGCTCGCGCCGCTGCTCGCCGAATGCCGCACCGCGCTCGCCGAGGGCATCGTCGCCGACGCCGACCTGCTCGATGCCGGCGTGGTCTTCGGCACCGGCTTCGCGCCGTTCACCGGCGGGCCGCTGCGCTACCAGGGCCTCGCCTGAGCAGCCGGGCGCGCCGCGTGCCAAGCTGAAACCCACCCCGCCGCCACCGGAACTCCGCGCCATGCCGCTCCCCGTGTTCGTGTCCGCCCCTTCGAGCCTGTCGCCGCAGCAGAACGAGGTGCGCGACGGCATCGTCGCCCTGCTCGCCGAGCAGGATTTCGAGGCGCGCGCGCTCGGGCGCAGCGACTACCCGGCGGACCTGCCGCTGCGCGAGGTCTACGCGCTGGCGCGCCACTGCGCCGGCGGCGTGATCCTCGGCTTCGCGCAGTTCGAGGCCGCCGGCGGCACCTGGAAGCAGGGCACGCCGGGCGAGCGGCGCGAGGCCGGCACGGTGCGCTTCCCGAGCCCGTGGAACCACCTGGAGTCGGGCATCCTCTACGGGCTGTCGCTGCCGCTGCTGGCCTTCCGCGAGCCCGGCATCAGCGGCGGCATCTTCGACCCCGGCACCGCCGACATCTTCGTCCACGACATGCCGGTGCCGCCGCTCGCACCCGCGACCACCACCGCGCTGCGCCAGGTGTTCCTGAAATGGGGCGGGCGCGTGCGCGAGCAGTACTACCGCCAGGTCGCGCCCTGAGCGCCGCGCCCGCACCATGAACAACCCCCTCACCCCGCCCGGCCTGCGCCGCGTCGCCATCGTCGGCGGCGTGCGCACGCCCTTCTGCCGCGCCAACACCGGCTACGCCGAGCTCGGCAACCTCGACCTGCTGGTCACCGCGCTGCAGGGCCTGGTCGAGCGCTACGGCCTCGCCGGCGTGCACCTCGACGAGGTCGGCGCCGGCGCCGTGACCGCGCACAGCCGCGACTG
Source organism: Plasticicumulans lactativorans (assembly GCF_004341245.1). GTDB lineage: Bacteria > Pseudomonadota > Gammaproteobacteria > Competibacterales > Competibacteraceae > Plasticicumulans_A > Plasticicumulans_A lactativorans. Next base: position 19,076 of record NZ_SLWY01000021.1, read on the forward strand.
GAACCTCGCGCGCGAGGCGCTGCTGTCGACCGCGCTCGCACCGAGCACGCCCGCCTACACCCTGGTGCAGGCCTGTGGCACCAGCCTGCAGGCGGCGCTGCAGCTCGGCGCGAAGATCGCGAGCGGCGCCATCGACTGCGGCATCGCCGCCGGCGTCGACACCGCCTCGGACGTGCCGCTCGTGTTCGGTGCGCGCTTCGCGCACCGCCTGCTCGCGCTGTCACGGGCGCGCACGCTGCGCGAGCGCCTGGCCGCGCTGCGCGGCTTCTCGCCGCGCGAACTCGCGCCGGTGCCGCCGAGCCCGGCCGAGCCGCGCACCGGGCTGTCGATGGGCGAGCACTGCGAGCGCATGGCGAAGGAATGGCGCATCGGCCGCGCCGAACAGGACGCGCTCGCCCTCGACAGCCACCGCAAGGCCAGTGCCGCACGCGACGCCGGCTTCCTCGACGAGCTGCTGGTGCCGTGCGCCGGCGTGCTGCGCGACAACCTCGTGCGCGACGACGCCAGCGCCGCGGCGCTGGCCGCGCTCAAGCCCGTCTTCGACCGCTCCGATGCCGGCACGCTGACCGCCGGCAACAGCACACCGCTCACCGACGGCGCCGCCGCGGTGCTGCTCGCCAGCGAGGACTGGGCGCGCGCGCACGGGCTGCCGGTGCTGGCCTGGCTCGGGCCGGCCCGGGTGGCGGCGGTGGATTTCGTCAACGACGCCGGGCTGCTGATGGCGCCGACCGTCGCGGTCGCCGAACTGCTCGGCCGCAGCGGGCTGCGCCTGCAGGACTTCGACTTCTACGAGATCCACGAGGCTTTCGCCGCCCAGGTGCTGTGCACGCTGCGCGCGTGGGAGTCCGCCGACTACTGCCGCGCGCAGCTCGGCCTCGCCGCACCACTCGGCGCGATCGACCCGGCACGGCTCAACCCGGTGGGGTCGAGCCTCGCCTACGGCCACCCGTTCGCGGCGACCGGCGCGCGCATCCTCGCCACCGCGGCGAAGCAGCTCGCCGTCCGCGGCGGCGGGCGGGCGCTCGTGTCGGTGTGCACCGCCGGCGGCATGGGCCTGGCGGCGATCGTCGAAGGCGCCGCGGCAGGCTGAGGCGCGGCGTCAGTCGGCGCTGGCGAGCTTGAGGCCGAGCAGCCCGACGACGATCAGCGCGATGCTGCCGAGGCGTGCGGGCGACGCCGCCTCGCCGAACAGCACGATGCCGAGCAGCGCGGTGCCGACGGCGCCGATGCCGGTCCAGATCGCGTAGGCGGTGCCGACCGGCAGCTCTCGCATCGCGAGGCCGAGCAGCAGCACGCTCAGCACCATCGCCGCGGCTGTCAGCACGCTCGGCCAGGGGCGCGTGAAGCCATCGGTGTACTTGAGGCCGATCGCCCAGCCGATTTCGAACAGGCCGGCGATCACGAGCAGGGTCCAGGACACGAACGCATCTCCCGTGGACGGTCGGGGTCGTCCCCGGATGCACGCGAGGCAGCGACGGGTCGTCCCGCCGCCGGCCGGCCCGCGGGGAGCCGACGGCGGCATTCTAGCGGCACCGTCGGCGACCGCGGCCGCGCTGCGGTGCGCGCCGTAAAGCCCGGCTGCCAGCGGCTACGCGGGCGCCGCCGCGCGTACCGCCGGCGGCGGCGCTGGACCATAATCGGGCTTTCCCGCCTGCCCGGAGACTGACCGATGGTGCGACTCGGCCGCTGGACCCTGCTGCTGGCGCTGGTGCTGATCGTCGCCGGGCTGCTCGGCGGCTTCGGCATGATGATCGCCGGCGTGGCCAACCCGCTGCCGCTGCTCGGCCTGGTGCCGCTCGGCTTCGTGCTCGGCTTCGCCGGCCTGGCGATGGTGGTGCTGCACGGCCCGCGCGGCGACGAGAGCCCGCGCAGCGACGACCCCGACGCACCGCCGCGCTGAGCGCACGCGCTCTCAGATCAGCGGCAGCAGCTCGGAGAAGTCGTGGATCGCCGGGAAGCCCTCGGCCGGCCGCGGCGGGGCGCCGCTGTCCGGTCGCAGCACCTGCAGCAGCTGGCCGATGTGGCCGTGGTCGCGCGCGGCGCGCAGGATGCGCGCGCTGTCGTCGACGAACAGGCTGCGCGCCGGCGCGTAGCCGATGCGCGCCTGCAGATGCTCCCAGAACAGCGGCGACTCCTTCGGCGCGCCGAGCGCATGCGCACTGACCAGCGTATCGAAGTGCCCGGCCAGGCCGGTGCGCTCGGCCTTCAGCGCGAGGCTGCGCGGGTGCGCGTTGGTGGCGAGCACCACGCGCTTGTGCTGCCGGCGCAGCGCGTCGAGGAATTCGAAGGCGTGCGGCAGGAAGCCGATCAGGTGCTGCACCTCGCGCTTCAGCTCGGCCACGTCGAGCCCGAGTTCATGCGTCCAGTGCTCGACGCAGTACCAGGCGAGCGTGCCCTCGACCGCGCGGTAGCGCGCGAACAGCACCTCGCGCGCGGTCGCCTCGCTGAGGCCGTGGCGTTCGGCGTAGCGCCGCGGCAGGTGCTCGAGCCAGAAGTGGTTGTCGAAGCGCAGGTCGAGCAGCGTGCCGTCCATGTCGAGCAGCACGGTGTCGACATGCTGCCACGCCACCCGCACGCCGCGGCCCTGGGTCGGCGGCGTCAGGCTCACGGACGCAGCTCCGTGATGCCGCCCATCCACGGCGCGAGCACCTCGGGCACCTCGACCGAGCCGTCCGCACGCTGGTAGTTCTCGAGGATCGCCACCAGCGTGCGCCCGACCGCGAGCCCCGAACCGTTCAGCGTGTGCAGCAGCTCGGGCTTGCCGGTCGCCGGATTGCGCCAGCGCGCCTGCATGCGCCGGGCCTGGAAGTCGCTCATGTTCGAGCACGAGGAGATCTCGCGGTACCGGCCCTGCGCCGGCAGCCAGACCTCGAGGTCGTGGGTGCGCGCGGCGCCGAAGCCCATGTCGCCGGTGCACAGCACGATCACCCGGTAGGGCAGGCCGAGGCGCTTCAGCACCTCCTCGGCATGCCCGGTGAGGCGTTCGAGCGCGGCGCAGGCGTCGTCGGGGCGGGTCAGGTGCACCAGCTCGACCTTCTCGAACTGGTGCTGGCGGATCAGCCCGCGCACGTCCTTGCCGTGCGAGCCGGCCTCGGAGCGGAAGCACGGCGTGTGCGCGGCGAACTGGCGCGGCAGGCTCGCGGCGTCGAGGATCGCGTCGCGGGCGAAGTTGGTCAGCGGCACCTCGGCGGTGGGGATCAGGTAGTAGTCGCGCGCGCTGGCGTCGCCGTCGACGGCGCTGGCCCCCGGCACGCGGAACAGGTCGGCCTCGAACTTCGGCAGCTGGCCGGTGCCGCGCATCGAATCGGCGTTGACCAGGTAGGGGACGTAGACCTCCTCGTAGCCGTGCTCGCCGGTGTGCAGTTCGAGCATGAACTGGGCGAGCGCGCGGTGCAGGCGCGCGAGCGGCCCGCGCAGCACCGTGAAGCGCGCGCCGGTCAGCTTGGCGCCGGTCTCGAAGTCGAGCAGCGCCGGCAGCAGGTCGGCGTGGTCGCGCGGGGTGAAGTCGAACACGCGCGGCGTGCCCCAGCGGCGCAGCTCGACGTTGTCGTGCTCGTCGTTCCCGTCGGGCACCGAGGCATCGGGCAGGTTGGGGATGCCGAGCTGGATCTCGCGCAGCTGCACCTGCACGGCGTCGAGATCGTCCTCGGCCTTCTTCAGCGCATCGCCGAGGTGCGCGACCTCGGCGAGCAGGGGTTCGATGGCCTCGCCGGCGGCCTTGGCCCGGCCGATCGCCCTGGAGCGCGTGTTGCGCTCGTTCTGCAGGTCCTGCGTCAGCATCTGCAGGGCCTTGCGCAGGGTTTCGAGTTCTTCGATGCGCCCGACGGGGAGTTCGAAGCCGCGGCGGGCGAGCTGGCGCGCGGTTTCGGCGAGCTCCGTGCGGAGCAGCTTGGGGTCGAGCATCGGGGGTCTCCGGAGCGGCGGGATGCGAGGCGGCGGATTATAGCGGCGATCGCGCGGCCCGCCGTCAGGCCTCCTCGTCGCCGAAGGCCAGGCGGGCCGGTGCGGCGGCGCCCTCCGCCAGCGGCTCGGCCGGCTCCACGCGGTTGCGGCCGAGCGCCTTGGCCCGGTACAGCGCCGCGTCGGCGACGTGCAGCAGCGCATCGAGGTCGGGGGCGCCGCCGAGCGCGAGGCCGATGCTGACGGTGACGCCGATCGGCCCCTGCGGCGTCGCCACGCGGCACTGGGCGACGGTGCGGCGCAGGCGCTCGGCGACCAGGCCGGCGCAGGCGCCGCTGGCCTGCGGCAGCAGCACCGCGAACTCCTCCCCGCCCATGCGCCCGACCAGGTCGATCGCGCGCACGCCGTCGCGCAGCACCGCGGCGAGCACGCGCAGCACCTCGTCGCCGACGGCGTGGCCGTAACGGTCGTTGATGGCATTGAAGTGATCGGCGTCGATCATCAGCAGCGCGCAGGCATGGCGGTGGCGCGCGGCGCGGGCGAGCTCGCGCTCGGCGAGGGCGCGGAAGTGCCCGCGGCTCGCCACGGCGGTCAGCTCGTCGGTGGTCGAGCGGCGCAGCAGCTCGTCGCGGGTCCGGTACAGCCGGCGCAGCACCAGGCACAGCGTGAAGATCATCGGCGGGGCGGCGATCGCCGGCACCAGCGCGGCCAGCGCGAGCGACAGCGGCAGGTCGAGCGCCCGGCAGCAGGCGTCGATGACGAGCACGACCAGCATCGAGAGGAGGCACGCGGCAGCGGTCAGCACCAGCGTGCCGACGGCCGGCCCCCAGCGGCGCAGCAGCATCCCGCGCAGGCATGCCGAGGCGCGTCCCGGTCGTGTTTCGTCCATGTCCGTCAAGCCCTCGGAGCCTAACCGTGGCGCAGCGCCCGCCGCCCCCCTGCGCGCGCTCATGCCGCGCCGTCGACCGCCCCGCGGGCGCGGCGGTCGAGTTCGCGCAGGTGTTCGAGCTTCTCGCCGATGCGGATCTCGAGCCCGCGCGGCACTGGAGTGTAGTAGCGCCGCTCGCCGAGTTCGGCGGGCAAGTAGGTCTCGCCGGCGGCGTAGGCCTCGGGCTCGTCGTGCGCGTAGCGGTAGCGCTTGCCGTAGCCCAGCGCCTTCATCAGGCGGGTCGGCGCGTTGCGCAGGTGCTCGGGCACCTCCTCGGTGCCGCCGGCCTGCGCGTCGCGCTGCGCCGCCTGGAACGCCAGGTAGACGGCGTTGCTCTTCGGCGCGCAGGCGAGGTAGACCAGCGCCTGCGCGATCGCCAGCTCCCCCTCGGGGCTGCCCAGCCGTTCGTAGGTCTCCCAGGCGTCGAGCGCGATGCGCAGGCCGCGCGGGTCGGCGTTGCCGATGTCCTCGCTCGCCATGCGCAGCACGCGACGGGCGATGTAGAGCGGATCGCAGCCGCCGTCGAGCATGCGCGCGAACCAGTACAGCGCGGCGTCGGGCGCGGAGCCGCGCACCGCCTTGTGCAGCGCCGAGATCTGGTCGTAGAAGAGGTCGCCGCTGCGGTCGAAGCGGCGCACGCCGCCGCGGATCACCTCGGCCACCGCCGCCGGCAGGTCGCCGGTGGCGTCGGCCAGCTCGACCGCGATCTCCAGCAGCGTCAGCACGCGCCGGCCGTCGCCGTCGGCGGCCTGGGCGAGGCGCGCGCGCTCCTCCGCCGCGAGCAGAAGGCCGCGCCCGCCCAGGCCGTGCTCGGCATCGGCGAGCGCGCGCTCGACCAGCGCTTCGAGGTCGGCCTGCTCCAGGCGCCTGAGCACGTAGACGCGCGCGCGCGACAGCAGCGCGTTGTTCAGCGCGAAGCTCGGGTTCTCGGTGGTGGCACCGACGAAGATCACGGTGCCGTCCTCGACGAAGGGCAGGAAGGCGTCCTGCTGGGCCTTGTTGAAGCGGTGCACCTCGTCGACGAACAGCACGGTGCGACGCTGCTCGCGCGCCCACAGTGCCTGCGCCTCGTCGACCGCGGCGCGCACGTCCTTGACCCCGGCGAGCACCGCCGACAGCGCGATGAAGTGCGCCCCGCCGTAGTGCGCGATCATCCGCGCGAGCGTGGTCTTGCCGGTGCCGGGCGGCCCCCACAGCACCATCGAATGCGGCTGGCCGGACTCGATCGCCACCCGCAACGGCTTGTCGGGCCCGAACAGGTGCGCCTGGCCGACGATGTCGTCGAGCCGCTGCGGCCGCAGGCGGTCGGCGAGCGGGCGGGCGGCGTCGCGGGCGCTCGTCATGTCACTCGACGTCGCCGATCACGTCCACGCCCTTGGGAGGGACGAAGCGGAAGCGCTCGGCGTCGATCGCGGCGTTGCGCTGCAGGTGCTCGAACACCAGCCGGGTGCGCCCGCCGAAGGCGTCCTCGAGCTCGATCGCCGCAAGGCGATCGCCCTGGAAGCCGACGCGCAGCAGCCTGAAGTCCGACGCCTCGGCCTTCGGCGTGAGCTCGGTCCAGCTCAGGCCGTCGCGGTTGCGCGCCGCGCCGACCTTGAACGCCTCGTCGATCGGCGCGGCGCCCGACAACAGCGCGAGCGGGGTGGCGCCGAGGGCGGCGTCGAGCTTGCGCACGGTGACCTGTTCGAGCCCCTCGTCGTAGATCCACAGCCGGCTGCCGTCGGCGACAATGATCTGGCGCGTCGGCTCGCGGTAGTCCCAGCGGAAGCGGCCGGGCTTCTGCATCCACACCTGGCCCGACGAGACCTGCGCCGGCTGGCCCTTGGGGTCGTACACGGTCTGGCGGAAATCGGCCGTCAGCGACGCGAGTTCGCGGAAGTAGCGCGGCACCGGGGTGTCGGCGAGTGCGGGGCCCGCGCCGAGCAGCAGCACGAGTGCGATGCGCAGCAGCCAGGACGGGAGGGATGGGAACAGCGATGCGGGTGTCATGGCGGACCTGCGGGAAGCTCTCCAGGGTGGGCAGCGCCCGCCCACGTGGGCGGGCGGCCGGTTCAGGCTTCGGACGGCACGCCGACCAGCACTTCGCGCATGCCGTTGGCCTGCAGCGGGCCGACGATGCCGGCGGCCTCCATCTCCTCGACCAGCCGCGCGGCGCGGTTGTAGCCGATCTTCAGGCGCCGCTGCACGCCCGACACCGAGGCCCGGCGGCTCTCGACGACGATGCGCACGGCCTGGTCGTAGAGCGGGTCCTGCTCGGCGCCGTCGCCGTTCGAACTCGCCAGCGGATCGCCGGGGAAGGCCGGGCCGCCGTCGGCGGGCTCGTCGAGGATGCCGGTGACGTACTCGGGCTCGCCGGTCCGCTTCAGGTAGTCGACCACGGCGTTGACCTCGTGATCGTCGACGAAGGCGCCGTGCACGCGCTGCGGAAAGCCGGTGCCCGGCGGCAGGTAGAGCATGTCGCCATGGCCGAGCAGCTGCTCGGCGCCCATCTGGTCGAGGATGGTGCGCGAGTCGATCTTGCTCGCCACGGTGAGGGCGATGCGGGTCGGGATGTTGGCCTTGATCAGGCCGGTGATCACGTCGACCGAGGGTCGCTGCGTCGCCAGGATCAGGTGGATGCCGGCGGCGCGCGCCTTCTGCGCCAGGCGCGCGATCAGCTCTTCGACCTTCTTGCCGACGATCATCATCATGTCGGCGAGTTCGTCGATGACGACGACGATGTACGGCAGCGGCTCGAGCGTCGGGTGCTCGTCGAACAGGTCAGTGTGCTCCTCGGCCTTCCACAGCGGGTCGGGGATGGGCTCGCCGATGGCGATGGCCTCCTGCACCAGCTTGTTGAAGCCGGCGATGTTGCGCACCTTCATCGCCGCCATCAGGCGGTAGCGCCGCTCCATCTCGGCCACGCACCAGCGCAGCGCGTTGGCGGCGTCCTTCATGTCGGTGACCACCGGCGACAGCAGGTGCGGGATGCCCTCGTAGATCGACAGCTCCAGCATCTTCGGGTCGATCAGGATCAGCTTCAGGTGATCGGCGCCAGCCTTGTAGAGCATGCTGATCAGCATGCAGTTGACCGCGACCGACTTGCCCGAGCCGGTGGTGCCGGCGACCAGCGCGTGCGGCATCTTGGCGAGGTTGCCGACGATCGGCCGGCCGCCGATGTCCTGCCCGAGGGCGACCGTGAGTGGCGAGCTCGAGTTCTGCCACGCCGGCGAGTCGAGCACCTCGCGCAGGTACACGATCTGCCGGCGGCGGTTGGGAATCTCCAGCCCGATCACCGACTTGCCGGGAATGACCTCGACCACGCGCACGCTGATCACCGACAGGCCGCGGGCCAGATCCTTGGCAAGGTTGGTGATCTGGCTGACCTTCACGCCCGGGGCGAGGTCGAGCTCGAAGCGCGTGACCACCGGGCCGGGTTCGACCCCGACCACGGTGACCTCGATGCCGAACTCGCGCAGCTTGGCCTCGACCTGGCGCGACATCTCCTCGAGCACTTCCGGCGTATAGCCGGCGCCCTGCGTGCGCGGCTCGTCGAGCAGCGACAGCGGCGGGATCGGGTCGAGCGGCGACTGCGCCGGTCGGCGGCCGAACAGCGCGGCGGCGGCAGCGGCCGCACGCGAGGGCTCACGCACGGCCGCGGGCGCCGGCCGCTCCGCCGGCGGCGGCGCAACGACAGGCACCTCGGGCAGCGCAGGCGCGAGCACGGGGGCGGGCGGCGTCGGGGCGGGGGCGGACGGCGCCTCCCCTCCCCCGCCGCCGAGGGCGGCGATCCGCGCCGCCGAGGGCCGCGCCGGGCGCGGCGTGGCGGCAGCCCCCAGCACCAGGTCGGCGACGTCCGCCGGGCGGTCGCGTGCGACCGCGCCCGACGGTGGCGCTTCGGCCGCCACGACCGGCGGCGTCGGCGCGTCTTCCGCGTCCTCTTCCTCCGCCTCCACCACCTCCGCCACCTCCGCCACCGCCGGCGTGGCCGGCGTGACGCCGGCGGGTGCCGGTTGTTGCGGCGCCGGCTCGGCCGCCCCGAGGTCGCCAAGGGGCAGCGCCGGCGCGCTGCGGCTGGCCGTCAGCCCGGACAGATCGGCGAGGTCCGGATCGGGCGCGGCGGTGACCTGCATCGCCACGGGCCCCGGCGCCGTCGCCAGGGCGGCGATCTCGCCCAGCTCGGGACCGGCGCGCTCGCTGCCCGCGGCGGCGACGGCGACCTCGTCGCCCGACGGATCGCTGCGGGCGCGGCCGACGAACAGCCGTGCGCCGAGCCACGTCGCCACCGCGCCGATGCCGGCGAACACCTGCCAGCACACGCGCCCCACCAGATCGACCAGGCTCAGCCACGACAGCCCCGAGGCCAGCGTGACGCCGGCCAGGAACAGCGCGAGCAGGAACAGCGTCCCGCCGTGGAAGTTGAACGCCGCCACCAGGCCCTGGCCGATGAGCTCACCGACGATCCCGCCCGGGTTGCCTTCGAGGAAGGCGCCCATCGGCCGCAGGTGCAGGGCGGCGAGGCCGCAGCCGCCGCCGACGGTGACGAGAAAGCCGACGGTGCGGAAGATCACGATCTCGCCGTCGAGGTCGGCGATGCCGTTGCGCCGGAACATCGCCCAGCCGGCGTAGCCGATCGCCAGCGGGAACAGGAAGGCGCCGTAGCCGAAGAAGTACAGCGCGATGTCGGCGAACCACGCGCCGGCCACGCCACCGAGGTTGGCCGGCTGGCCGGCACCGCCGACGTGCCGCCAGGCCGGGTCGGCGGCGGAGTAGGACGCGAGCGCGATCAGCATGAAGCCGGCGAGCGCGAGCGTCAGCAGGAAACCGATCTCGCGCAGGCCATAGCTGAGGTGACGGACGATCTTGACGCCCGAAGGCGCCACATTCTTTCTGCGTGCCTGAGCCAAGCGGGTGAACCCTTGAGAGTGTGCCGTGGGATGCCTCGGGCCCGCGCTAGGGCGCGCCCGGCAGGCGCGCATTCTCACACCGCGCACCGGCCGCTGGCAAAGCGGAACCGCCAGTTCCCCCGCACCGCCGGCAGGCTTACAGTTACGCGGTAGCGCCGCCCCCCCCTGGGCGCGCGGTCGCGCCATCCGTCAAACCGCACAGCCGAAACGTCGTCCTATGCGCATTCGCTCGCTCGCCACGATAGCCGAGGTGTCCGCCGAGGCGTGGGATGCCCTCGTGCCCGGGCGCGATCCCTTCCTCGCGCATGCCTTCCTGTCGGCGCTCGAACGCCACGGCTGCGTCGGCCGGGGTACCGGCTGGCTGCCGTGCCCGCTGGTGTGCGAAGGCAGTGACGGTCGCCTGCTCGGCGCCTGCCCGCTGTATTTCAAGCTCAATTCGTACGGCGAGTTCGTGTTCGACGGGTCCTGGGCCGAGGCCTACCGTCGTCACGGCCTGCCCTACTATCCGAAGCTCGTCGCCGCGGTGCCGTACACGCCCGCGACCGGCCGCCGCCTGCTGGTCGCCCGCGACGCCGACGCAGCGGCGGTCGCGGGTGCGCTGATCGAAGGCGCCCGTGAACTCGCCCGCGACAGCGGCTCCTCCTCGGTGCACTGGCTGTTCCCGACCACCGAGGAGATGGGCTGGCTGCGCAGCGCGGGCGCGGCCTCGCGCCTCGGCTGCCAGTTCCACTGGCACAATCCCGGCTATCGCGACTTCGACGACTTCCTCGCCACCCTGAGCGCCAAGAAGCGCAAGAACATCCGCCAGGAGCGCCGGCGGGTGCAGGAAGCCGGCATCGAACTCGAGTGCCTGGCCGGCGATGCGGTCGACGCCGGGCAGTGGCGCACCTTCCATGCGTTCTACTGCTCGACCTTCCGGCGCCTGGGCGGGCAGCCGACGCTGACCCTGCCGTTCTTCACGGCCGTGGGCCGTGCCCTCGGCGAGCGCGTGCTGCTGGTGCTGGCGCACGCGGGGGCACGCACCGTGGGGGCGGCGATCAGCTTCGCCAGCGACACCACCCTGTACGGCCGGCACTGGGGCTGCGCCGACAGCGTCGACGCACTGCACTTCGAAGCCTGCTACTACCAGGGTATCGAGCACTGCATCCGCCGCGGCCTGACCCGCTTCGAGCCCGGCGCGCAGGGGGAACACAAGGTGAGCCGCGGCTTCCTACCGACGCTTACGCATTCGGCACACTGGATCGCCCACCCGGGCTTCCGGCAGGCGATCGACGACTTCCTGCATCGGGAGACCCCGGCGGTCGAGGACTACGCCCGCGAACTGCACGAACACTCGCCCTACCGCAGGGCGGGAGGCGAATCATGAAGCCGCTCACCTGGCTCGACGCGCGCAATCCGGACCAGCCCTTCCCCTCCCCCGAGAACGCGCTCGGGGAACCCAACGGGCTGCTCGCGGTCGGCGGCAACCTGGAACCGCGGCGCCTGCTGAACGCCTACCGTCAGGGCATCTTCCCCTGGTTCGGGCGCGACCAGCCCATCCTCTGGTGGTCACCCGATCCGCGCACCGTGTTCTTCCCGGACCTGATCAAGGTGTCGCGCAGCCTCGGCAAGCGACTGCGCAGCGGGTGCTACCGCGTGCGTTTCGACACCGCCTTCACCGAGGTGATCGAAGCCTGCGCCGCGCCGCGTCCGGATGCGCCCGATTCGTGGATCACCCCGGCGATGCGCCTCGCCTACCGGCGCCTGCACGCGCTGGGTTACGCCCACTCGATCGAAAGCTGGGAGGGCGACGAACTGGTCGGCGGGCTCTACGGCGTCGCGCTGGGCGGCGCGTTCTTCGGCGAGTCGATGTTCAGCCGGCGCAGCGACGCCTCCAAGGTCGCGCTGGTGCAATTGGGGCACTTCCTGCACGCCCGCGGCTTCGGCTTCATCGACTGCCAGCTCGAAACCTCGCACCTGCTGAGCCTGGGCGCCGTGACGCTGCGCCGCAGCCAGTTCCTGGCGCTGCTGCGCCAGCACGTCGACCGTCCCTGCGCGCCCGGCAGCTGGCGCGGCTTCGAGCCGCCGGAGGACCGCCCCCTTGGCCGCTCCACGTGAACTCGGCAGCCTGCGGCTGTTCCTGACCGACACGCACCCGTGCAGCTACCTGCCCGGGCGTGACGCCCGCAACCTGGTGGCCGACCCCCTCGCCGTGGATGCGTCGCTGTACTCGACGCTGGCGCGCCACGGCTTCCGGCGCAGCGGCGAGCACGTCTACCGGCCGCACTGCCAGGGGTGCCACGCCTGCGTGTCGCTGCGCATCCCGGTGGATCGCTTCACGCCGAAGCGGGCGCAGCGGCGCAACCTGCAGCGCAACGCCGACATCGTCGTCCGCGTGCTGGAGCCGGTCCTGCGCGAGGAACACTTCGAGCTGTTCGCGCGCTACCTGCGCCTGCGACACCCCGACGGCGGCATGGACGACGCGTCGCCCGAAAGCTATCTGGCCTTCGTCGCCTCGAACTGGAGTCACACCTTCCTCGCCGAAGGCCGGCTGGCCGATGGCAGGGTGGTCGTGGTGGCGGTCGTGGACATCCTCGCCGACGGGCTTTCGGCCGTTTACACCTACTTCGATCCGGCACTGACGGAGCGCTCGCTCGGTACCTTCGCAGTGCTGTGGCAGATCGCCGAAGCCCGCCGCCGCGGCCTGCCTTACGTGTACCTCGGCTACTGGATCCGCGAATGTCGCAAGATGAACTACAAGACCCGCTTCCAGCCGTGCGAGGTGTTCACCGGAGGGGACTGGCGGGCACCGGCGGACGATGCGCCGGCTTGCTGAACCGGGGTGATTCCGCTATTTTCTCGCGCCGCTTCACGCACCAGCGCATCTCGCGCGCGGTAGCCCATCGAGACAACGAGCCAATGGCGAAAGAAGACCATATCGAAATGGAAGGCACGGTCATCGAGACCTTGCCGAACACCATGTTTCGCGTCCAGTTGGAAAACGGCCACGTGGTCACCGCACATATCTCGGGACGCATGCGCAAGCACTATATCCGCATCCTCACCGGCGATAAGGTCAAGGTCGAACTGACCCCCTACGACCTGTCGAAAGGTCGCATCACCTACCGCGGCCGCTGAGCCGCCGGCCTGCGCAACGGCAAGGGTGCCGCGGCGCAAGCCAGCTCCGCTCCAGCCTCACGAGAGTTCGGCCGTCGTCGCATCCTCGAACTCGATGTCGAGGCGATCCTCCACGACATCGATCACCACGTGGCCGCCGTTGGCCAGGCGCCCGAACAGCAGCTCCTCGGCGAGCGGCTTCTTGATGTTGTCCTGGATCACCCGCGCCATCGGCCGCGCACCCATCTTGCGATCGTAGCCTCGTACGGCCAGCCAGGCGCGCGCGGCAGTCGTGACGTCGAGGGTCACGCCCTTGCTCTCGAGCTGCGCCTCGAGCTCGATGATGAACTTGTCCACGACATGACCGATGGTGTCCGTCTGCAGCGGCTGGAACTGGATCACCGCGTCCAGCCGGTTGCGGAATTCCGGCGCGAACAGGCGCTTGATCGCCTCGAGGCTGTCGTCGCTGTGATCCTGGGTGGTGAAGCCGATGCCTGAACGCTCCATCTGATCGGCGCCCGCGTTGGTCGTCATCACCAGGATCACGTTGCGGAAATCGGCCTTGCGCCCGTTGTTGTCGGTCAGCGTCCCGTGGTCCATCACCTGTAGCAGCAGGTTGAAGACATCCGGATGCGCCTTCTCGACCTCGTCGAGCAACAGCACCGCGTGCGGATGCTTGAGGATCGCGTCGGTCAGCAGGCCGCCCTGATCGAAGCCGACATAGCCGGGAGGCGCACCGATCAGGCGCGATACGGTGTGCCGCTCCATGTATTCCGACATGTCGAAACGCACGAGCTCGATGCCGAGCGTCTTGGCCAGCTGGCGCGTGACCTCGGTCTTGCCGACGCCGGTGGGGCCGGCAAACAGGAAGGAGCCGATCGGCTTCTGCTCGTTGCCGAGCCCCGAGCGCGACATCTTGATGGCGTTCGCCAGCGCCGCGATCGCCGGATCCTGCCCGAACACGACGAGCTTCAGGTTCCGTTCGAGGTGCCTGAGGGTATCCTTGTCCGACGCGGAAACGCTCTTCGGCGGGATCCGCGCGATCTTGGCGATGATGCTCTCGATCTCGCCCACGCCGATGGTCTTCTTGCGCTTGGTGGCCGGCAGCAGGCGCTGCCCGGCGCCGGCCTCGTCGATCACGTCGATGGCCTTGTCCGGCAGATGCCGATCGTTGATGTAACGCGCCGACAATTCCGCCGCGGCACGCAGCGCCTTCGGCGTGTACTTGACCTCGTGATGCTCCTCGAAGCGGCTCTTGAGCCCCTTGAGGATCTGGTAGGTCTCATCGACCGACGGCTCGGCGACGTCGATCTTCTGGAAGCGGCGGGCCAGGGCGCGATCCTTCTCGAAGATGCCGCGGTACTCCTGGTAGGTGGTGGAGCCGATGCACTTGAGATCGCCGGATGCCAGGGCCGGCTTGATCAGGTTAGAGGCGTCCATCACGCCGCCCGAGGCCGCGCCGGCACCGATCACCGTGTGGATCTCGTCGATGAACAGGATCGCGTTGCGCTCCTTGCGCAACTGGGTCAGCACGGCCTTGAGACGCTTTTCGAAATCGCCACGATACTTCGTCCCCGCGACCAGCGAACCGAGATCGAGCGAGTAGATCGTGGCCTTGCGCAGCACGTCGGGCACGCGGCCGTCGACGATCAGCTTGGCAAGCCCTTCCGCGATGGCGGTCTTGCCGACGCCGGCCTCGCCGACGAACAGCGGGTTGTTCTTGCGCCGACGACAGAGGATCTGGATCGTGCGCTCGACCTCGTCGGCCCGGCCGATCAGGGGATCGATCCGCCCCTGGCGCGCCATATCGTTGAGATTCGAAGCATAGTTGTCGAGCGGACGGCCGCTGGACGGCTCGCCCGGTTCGTCTTCGGAGTTCGGGGAACTGCTGTTGTCGTTGTCGTCGGACACCTTCGAAATGCCATGCGAAATGTAGTTGATGACATCGAGCCGGCTGATGTCCTGACGCTTCAGGAAATACACCGCCTGCGAGTCCTGCTCCCCGAAGATCGCCACCAGCACGTTGGCGCCGGTCACTTCCTTGTTGCCGGACGACTGCACGTGCAGCACCGCCCGCTGCAGCACCCGCTGGAATCCGAGCGTCGGCTGGGTCTCGCGGGGATCGTCGGCCGCCAGTACCGGCGTGTTCTCGCGGATGAAGTGCTGCAGGTCCGTCTTGAGCTTGTCCATGTTCGCACCGCAGGCGCGCAGCACTTCGGCGGCTGCCGGATTGTCGAGCAACGCGAGCAGCAGGTGCTCCACCGTCATGAACTCGTGGCGGCGATCGCGCGCTTCCCGAAAGGCCAGATTGATCGAGAATTCGAGTTCCTTGCTCAACATGATGCGAAACCTCTTGATCTTGCCCGTTGGCGGGCGTCTGTCGACGACGTTCAGGCTTCTTCCATGGTACAGAGCAAGGGATGCTGATGACTGCGGGAGAACGCGTTTACCTGTTCAACCTTGGTCTCGGCGATCTCGCGCGTGAACACGCCGCAGACGCCCTTGCCGCGGGTGTGTACGTGCAGCATGACCTGCGTGGCCTTCTCCCGGCTCATGGAAAAAAAATACTCCAGAACATGCACGACGAACTCCATCGGTGTGTAGTCATCGTTGAGGATGATCACCTTGTACATCCGCGGCGGCTTCAGTTGCGGCCGCGCCTTCTCCACGGCAAGGCCGCCGTCACCGCTTCGGCTATCGCTGTCTTGACTCATCGAGACTCGGTCGCTCTCTGCGCGTTGCGCGTAACCGGGCCCGCCGAGACACGGCGACCCTCTTGCTTAGATATACGGAACGGAGCGAGTTTCTTCCAGTGCCCCGCCAACGCGTACACAACATAAAGCAAAGGCCCGGCCCCCTCGCGGGGAGCCGGGCCTGACGGAGGACGCGGGGCCTGGACTGAGGGGCTCAGGCGTGGGCGAACTGCGCCTCTTCGGTCGACCCGGTGAGCGCGGTCAGCGACGAGGTGCCGCCGGCAATCACCTGGGTGACGTCATCGAAGTAGCCCGTGCCCACCTCGCGCTGGTGCTTCACGGCCGTGAAGCCGCGGGTGATGGCTGCGAACTCCGCCTCCTGCAGTTCGACGAAGGCCGACATCTGCCGCTCGGCATACCCCTGCGCCAGGTTGAACATCGAGTAGTTCAGGCTGTGGAAGCCGGCCAGCGTGATGAACTGGAACTTGTAGCCCATCGCGCCGAGTTCGCGCTGGAACTTGGCGATGGTCGCGTCGTCGAGGTTCTTCTTCCAGTTGAACGACGGCGAGCAGTTGTACGCCAGCATCTTGCCCGGATGCACCTTGTGCACGCCCTCGGCGAAGTGCTTGGCCTCCTCGAGGTTCGGCACGCCCGTCTCGCACCACACCAGGTCGGCGTAGGCCGCGTACGAGATACCGCGGTCGATCGCCTGATCGAGGCCGTTGCGCACGCGGTAGAAGCCCTCGGCGGTGCGATCGCCGGGAACGATGAAGCGGCGGTCGCGCTCGTCGACGTCGGAGGTGATGAGGTTCGCCGCCTCGGCGTCGGTACGCGCCACGACCAGCGCGGGCACGCCCATGATGTCGGCGGCGAGACGCGCGGCGACGAGCTTCTGGATCGCCTCCTGGGTCGGCACCAGCACCTTGCCGCCCATGTGGCCGCACTTCTTGGCCGACGCGAGTTGGTCCTCCCAGTGCACGCCCGCGGCACCGGCCTCGATCATCGCCTTCATCAGCTCGAAGGCGTTCAGCACGCCGCCGAAGCCGGCCTCGGCATCCGCCACGATCGGCTGGAAGAAATCGACGCCGTCGTTGCCCTCGGCGTGGTTGATCTCGTCGGCACGCATCAGCGTGTTGTTGATGCGCTTGACCACTGCCGGCACCGAGTTGACCGGATACAGCGACTGGTCCGGATACATCGCACCCGCCAGATTCGCGTCGCCGGCCACCTGCCAGCCCGACAGGTAGATGGCCTTCAGGCCCGCCTTGACCTGCTGCATCGCCTGGTTGCCGGTCAGCGCACCGAGCGCGTTCACGAACGGCATTTCATGCAGGTACTTCCACAGCTTCGTCGCGCCGTTGTAGGCCAGCGTGTACTCGATGCCGGCGGTGCCACGCAGCCGGGCGACCTCCTCGGCGGAGTACGGGCGGGTAATGCCCTTCCAGCGCGGATTCTCGGCCCAGTCCTTCTTCAGTTGCTCGACGGTCAGGTGGGGCATTCTCGAAATCTCCTGCTCAGGAACCTATAAAGAGGAAACAAGTCAACACTCATCTTTTCGAATCGGCACGGTGCCGGCGTGCCGCGGGGACGAACCCGTGGAGAGCCCGTACAAACCGCCCCCTGCAGTTTCCCGTTATCGGCCACCGACGTCATGCGTCGCGTTTCAATGCCCGGTGGACTGGTGACATTCCCATGTAATCCGGCTCTGTCGGCGACACCGGTGGGTGCCGCGCAGACCTTGCGCAGTCGACTGGATGCGAGATCGTCTCATCCGGACCGCATACCCAAAGCCACCCGAATTCGACGTGAAACCGGGTCATGCCAGCAGCTTCGGCAAACCTCTTCGCCGCCCTTGCGTTTTCGTATTATGAAAACAATCGCGCAGAAAGAAATTTCGCGGAGTCTATGCGGCTATGCAGCAATTGACAAGCATATTTCATCAATTATAAATATTTGCTTAATCAATGCTTTCGGACGATCTGCGCATGAATTCACCGATTGGCCGACACTATTACAAGCACAACCGCCTCCAGCAGTTGCGCGGCTTCTGCTTCGCCGTGCAGACCGGCAGCATCTCCAAGGCCGCCGAGCGCATGTTCCTCAGCCAGCCCTCGGTGTCCCTGCAGATCCAGGCGCTCGAGCGCGAGCTGGGCGTGACGCTGTTCGAGCGCCGCGGCCCCAAGATCCGCCTGACGCCCGAAGGGCAGACGCTCTATGACATGGCCCTGCCCCTGCTCGAGGGGCTCGACAGCCTGCCCGAAACCTTCACCGCGAAGCGCGGCAGCCTGGAATCGGGGGAGGTGAACATCACCGCGGGCGAGGCCACAATTCTTTACCTGCTCCCCGACATCGTGAAACGCTTCTGCGAGACCCACCCGGGCATCCGCGTGCGCTTCCACAACGTCCCCGGTCGCGAGGGCCTGCGCCTGCTGCGCGACGACGAGGTCGATTTCGCGGTGGGCTCCTTCCGCGACGTGCCGGACGACATGACGTATCAACCGATCTACTCGTTCGACCAGATGCTGATCACGCCCAAGGACCATCCCCTGGCGGCCAAGCCCGACATCGAGCTGGCCGACATCAGCCCCTACGACTTCATCCTGCCGCCGCGTCATCTGAATACGCTGAGCATGGTCGAATTCGCATTCCAGCAGCACAACCTCAGCCTCAACGTCAAACTCGAAGCCGGCGGCTGGGCGGTCATCAAGCGTTACGTCGAAATGGGAATGGGCATCTCGATCGTCAGCGGCATCTGCATTACGCCCGAGGATCAGCTCGCGACGCATCCGCTGACGCGCTATTTTCCGCGCCGGACCTACGGCGTGGTGATGCGGCGCGGCAAGTTTCTTTCACCGCAGGCCAAGCGTTTCATCGAATTCATCGATCCCAGCTTTTTCGTCATGGAACCGGTGTTTCACGAAACCTGAACGCGATCACGCCGCCTCGAACAGCGCGTTCACTTTCGCCGCCATGATGAAATCATTTTCATGGAGGCCGGCGATCTTGTGGGTGAAGAACACCACTTCGGCATATCCCCAGCCGAAACCGATGTCGGGATGGTGCTGTTCGGTTTCCGCCATTTCCGCGATGCGGTTCACGAATTCGACCACGCTGCGGTAATCCTTGAACGTGAAGCGGCGGCGGATGCGCGCTGCCGGGCCTTCGATCTGCCAGCCGGGTACTTCGGCCAGCAGCCGCCGGGCCGCCGCGGCCTCGAGCGGCGGCACGCCGCCGCGGCAGGGTACGCAGGACTTGTCCTTCAAGGTCATCGGGAAACCCTCGCAACGCGCCCGCCGCGGCACCCCGGCCGGCGGCATGCCGATCGGCGCGTTCGGGCCGCGCGCGTCCGGCCCGACGTCGAGTGAATAGACCGTTTCACCCGCCGGCACAACCGCCGGCAGGTGCAGCGGCGACCGGCACGCGCTGGCGAACGCGGTCAGGCGATGCGGGCGAAGGCACGAGCCCCCGCTGCGGGGGCTCGATGGAGGCGACCGGCGGAGGGCCGGCGGTCGCGGCGGGGGGCGATCGCTCAGGCAGCGGTTTCGGCGATGAGCTTGCGCAGTTCGGGGACGCACGAGCCGCAGTTGGTGCCGGCCTTGAGCACGGCGCCGATGGCCTCGGGGGTGGCGAGGCCCTGGCGGCGGATGGCGTCGACCAACGTGTTCACGCCGACGCGGAAGCAGGCGCACACCACGCGGCCGGTGTCCGGCTGCCCCGGTCCCGGGCGGCCGGCGAGCAGGCTGGCGCGTTCGCCGACGGTGAGCGCGTCGCGGGTGAACAGGCCGGC
The DNA here is from genome assembly GCF_004341245.1 of Plasticicumulans lactativorans. Classification (GTDB taxonomy): domain Bacteria; phylum Pseudomonadota; class Gammaproteobacteria; order Competibacterales; family Competibacteraceae; genus Plasticicumulans_A; species Plasticicumulans_A lactativorans. Next base: position 38,366 of record NZ_SLWY01000021.1, read on the forward strand.
GAGCCAGTCGCGTGGCGGCAACTGCGGCCCGGGGGCGACGAACACGCAGGCGAGCAGGCGCCCGTCGTGCATCGCGGCGGCCCGGTAGCGCCCGGCGGCGGCATCGAAGAACTCGATCCAGCCCTCCCCCGGCTGATCCGCCAGCAGCGCGTGCGCCCAGGCCGACCAGTCGCCGACCGGCGTCTCGGCGGCGATCTCGTAGCGCCAGAGCCCGTCGCCGCGCACCTGCACGCGGTAGTCGAGGCCCTCACCCAGCGCCAGGGGCTCGCGGCTGAGCACGAAGCCGTGCCAGGCCGGCACCCACGGCGCTATCCGCACCGGGGTGTGCTTGCTCTCGGGCTGGCCCGAATGCGGATCGGTCGCCGGGTTGACCACCGCGTCGATGCGCCCGCGGCTGGCCTGCGGGCTGCCCCAGTGCATCGGTACGAACACCGAGCCCGGACGCTGCTCGCGCGCGAGCTTCGCGCGCACCACCGCCTCGCCCCAGCGGCTGGAGACGCGCACCAGCGCATCGTCGACGATGCCGAACAGGGCGGCGTCGAGCGGGTGGATCTCGGCGTAGGGCTCGGGCGCGTGCGCCGACAGCCGCGCCGACTTGCCGGTGCGGGTCAGGGTGTGCCAGTGATCGCGCACCCGGCCGGTGTTGAGCACCAGCGGGTAGGCCGCATCGGGGGCGTACACCGGCGCGCGCGGCCCGAGCGCGACGAAGCGCGCCCGGTTGTCACCGGTGTAGAAGCCGCCCTCGGCGAAGAAGCGCCCGATGCCCGCGCCGCCCGCCGGCTGCGGCCAGCGGAAGGGGGTCAGGGCGTCGTAGGCGGGTGCGTCCAGACCGGCGCAGGCGCCGATGTCGAAATCCCGCACGCGCCCGGCCGGGTCGTTCTCGAACGCCGACAGCGCGGCGTGCTCGGCGAAGATCCCGGCCGGCCCGGCGTAGTCGAAGGCCGCGCCGAAGCCCAGCCGGCGCGCCACCTCGCAGAGGATCCACCAGTCCGGCTGCGCCGCGCCGGGCAGCGGCAGGAAGGCGCGCTGGCGCGAGATGCAGCGCTCGGAGTTGGTCACGGTGCCGTCCTTCTCGCCCCAGGTCGCGGCCGGCAGGCGGATGTGCGCGCAGGCCACGGTGTCGGTGTCGGCGACCGCATCGGAGACGATCACCAGCGGGCAGGCGTGCAGCGCCGCGCGCACCGCATCGGCGTCGGGCAGGCTCACGACCGGGTTGGTGCCGATGACCCAGATCGCCTTGATGCGGCCCTCGGCCACCGCCCGGAACATGTCGACGGCCTTCAGCCCCGGCCGCTCGGCGATCACCGGCGCGGCCCAGAAACGCTGCACGCGGGCGACGTCATCGGCGGCGAAGTCCATGTGCGCGGCGAGCTGGTTGGCGAGGCCGCCGACCTCGCGCCCGCCCATCGCGTTGGGCTGCCCGGTGACCGAGAACGGGCCCATCCCCGGCTTGCCGATGCGCCCGCTGGCGAGGTGGCAGTTGAGGATGGCGTTGACCTTGTCGGTGCCGCACGAGGACTGGTTGACGCCCTGCGAGTAGACGGTCACGACCTTGGCGGTGCGCGCGAAGGCGGCGAAGAACTCCGCCACCGCCTCCCCCGGCAGGCCGCAGGCGCGCGCCACGTCCGGCACCGAGCCGGCGTGCGCCCGCGCGGCGCGCAGCGCGGCGAGGTAGCCCTCGGTGTGCGCCTCGACGTAGTCGAGGTCGATGCAGTCCTGCCGGTGCAGGTGCACCAGCAGGCCGTCGAACAGGATGCTGTCGGTGCCGGGGGCGATGGCCAGGTGCTGGTCGGCCTGGTCGCAGCTCGCGGTGCGCCGCGGATCGATGACCACCAGCCGCGGGCGGCCGTTGCGGGCTGCGCGCGCGGCGAGGATGCGCTGGTACAGCACCGGGTGGCACCAGGCGAGGTTGGAACCGACCAGCACGATCAGGTCGGCGGCCTCGAGGTCCTCGTAGCTGCCCGGCACGGTGTCGGTGCCGAAGGCGCGCTTGTGGCCGGCAACCGAGCTCGACATGCACAGGCGCGAGTTGGTGTCGATGTTGGCGGTGCCGATGAAGCCCTTCACCAGCTTGTTGGCGACGTAGTAGTCCTCGGTCAGCAACTGCCCCGAGACGTACAGCGCCACCGCCTCCGGCCCGTGCGCCGTGAGGGTGTCGCGCAGACCCGTGGCGACGGCGTCGAGCGCGACCTCCCAGCTCACGCGCTGGCCGCCCACCTCGGGGAACAGCAGGCGGCCGTCGAGGTCGAGGGTCTCCGCCAGCGCCGAGCCCTTGGAACACAGCCGGCCGAAGTTGGCCGGGTGCTGCGGGTCACCGCGCACGGCCACGCTGCCGTCGGCCGCGCGCGTGGCGATCACGCCGCAGCCGACGCCGCAGTACGGGCAGGTGGTGCGGACTTCGCCGCTCGCGTCGCTCATGGGTGCATCCTCTCGTCGGCCCCGGTGCCGGCCGACCTGGCGAGGGCGGGCGACGCGTCGGGGTTGGGGCATGTGCTCTCGCGGTCGCCCGCGCGGACGGGCGCTGCCGCGCGCCGCGGCAGCGGCGATCTCAGGCCGCCGCGCCGTGCTGCTCCTCGCCGCCGGCACTCGCCGCCCCCACCTGCAGCAGCACGCGGTCACCGATCAGCTTGACCGGAAAGCGCTTGGCGCAGCCGATGTCAGGGGCGACGGCATTGCCGCTGGCGAGCTCCAGCACCCAGCCGTGCAGCGGGCAGGTGACGCGCTGGCCGTGGACGATGCCCTGCGACAGCGGCCCCCCCTTGTGCGGGCAGCGGTCGCGCAGCGCGAACACGTCGTTGTCGGCGGTGCGGAACACCGCGATGTCGCCCTGCGCACTGCGCACCACGCGCGCGCCGAGCGGCGGGATGTCGTCGAGACAACCGACGTCGTGCCAATCGTTCATGTCCAGTACTCCTCGTGGAGGTTGGGCGCCGCCCCGCCGTGCCGGCGGGGTGCGTCGCCAGGGGAAGTCGTGCGTCGCGCCGGTTCAGGCCATCACGGCGAGCGGCTTGAACTCGTGGGCGTCCACCGCACCGCTCGCCCGCTCGGCCCAGGGGTCGACCTGGGCGTACTTCTGCGACTCGAGGAAGCGGGCGTAGAGCGCGCGGCGGCCCTCGTCGTCCTCGACGATGCGCGACTTCACGTAGGACAGGCCGACACGCTCGATCCACGGCGCGGTGCGCTCCAGGTAGCGCCCCTCCTCGCGGTAGATCTGCATGAAGGCGCCGCAGTACTCCATCACGTCCTGCTCGGTGGTCAGCTTGCAGAGCAGGTCGGTGCCGCGGATCTTGATGCCGCCGTTGCCGCCGATGTGCACCTCGTAGCCCGAGTCCACGCAGACCACGCCGAAGTCCTTGATCGTGGCTTCCGCGCAGTTGCGCGGGCAGCCGGACACCGCCATCTTGAACTTGTGCGGCGTCCACGAGCCCCAGGTCATCTTCTCGAGCTTGACGCCGAGGCCGGTCGAGTCCTGCGTACCGAAGCGGCACCACTCGGAGCCGACGCAGGTCTTCACGGTGCGCAGGCTCTTGCCGTAGGCATGGCCCGAGACCATGCCGGCGGCGTTGAGGTCACCCCAGACCTTCGGCAGATCCTCCTTCTTCACGCCGAGCAGGTCGATGCGCTGGCCGCCGGTGACCTTGACGGTCGGTATCTGGTACTTGTCGGCGACATCGGCGATCGCGCGCAGTTCGTCCGGCGTGGTCAGCCCGCCCCACATCCGCGGCACCACCGAGTAGGTGCCGTCCTTCTGGATGTTGGCGTGCACGCGCTCGTTGATGAAGCGCGACTGGTAGTCGTCCTGCGCCTCCGCCGGCCAGGTCGAGATCAGGTAGTAGTTGAGCGCCGGGCGGCAGGAGTGACAGCCGTTCGGGGTCTTCCAGTTCAGCAGGTCGAACACCTCCCGCAGCGAGATCAGGTGCTCCTCGCGGATCGCCTTGCGCACCACGTCGTGCGAGTGCTCGGTGCACTTGCACATCGCCTTTTCCTTCGGCGTGGCGTCGAAGTTGCCGACGGTGGCGGCGAGGATCTGCTCGACCAGCCCGGTGCACGAGCCGCACGAGGCCGAGGCCTTGGTATGGGCGCGGACCTCGTCGACGGTGAACAGCTTCTTCTCGCTGATCGCCTTGACGATGGTGCCCTTGCAGACGCCGTTGCAGCCGCAGATCTCGGCGTCGTCGGACATCGCCATCACGCTGTGCCCCTCACGCCCGGCGTCGGCCATGTGCGCATGGCCGAACAGCACGGTCTCGCGGAAGTCGCTGATGTCGGTGCCTTCGCGCAGCAGCTGGAAGTACCAGGCACCGTCGACGGTGTCGCCGTACATCACCGCGCCCTGCACGCGGTTCTCCTTGACCACCAGCTTCTTGTAGACGCCGCGGGCGGGGTCGCGCAGCACGATCTCGTCGGTGTCCGGGCCGCCGTTGAAGTCGCCGGCACTGAACAGGTCGATGCCCGTCACCTTGAGCTTGGTGCTCGTCACCGAGCCCAGGTAGCGACCGATGCCGTAGTGGGCCAGGTGGTTGGCGCAGACCTTCGCCTGCTCCCACAGCGGCGCGACCAGGCCGTAGACCTGGCCGCGGTGCTGCACGCATTCGCCGACCGCGTAGATGCGCGGGTCGTAGGTCTGCAGCGTGTCGTTGACGACGATGCCGCGCTCGCAGTGGATGCCGGACTGCTTCGCCAGCGTGATGTTCGGGCGGATGCCGGCGGCCATCACCACGAGGTCGGACGGGATCTCCAGGCCGTCCTTGAAGCGCACGGCGCGCACGCGGTCCTCGCCGAGGATCGCGGCGGTCTGCATGCCCATCAGGAAGCGCAGGCCGCGCTCCTCCAGCGTCGTACGCAGCAGGTCGGCGGCGAAGGGGTCGAGCTGGCGCTCCATCAGCACGTCGCCGAGGTGCACGACGGTGCATTCCATGCCCTGCTTCATCAGGCCGTTGGCGGCTTCGAGGCCGAGCAGGCCGCCGCCGATCACCACCGCGTGCTTCCTCCCCGCCTGGGCGGTGTCGAGCATGGTGTTGACGTCGGCGATGTCGCGGAAGCCGATCACGCCGGGCAGGTCGTTGCCGGGAATCGGCAGGATGAACGGCACCGAACCGGTCGCCAGCAGCAGGCGGTCATAGGTGGCGGTGGTGCCGTCGGCGGCGATCACCTGGCGCCTGGCGCGGTCGATCTTCACCACTTCGCTGCCGGCGTGCAGCGTGATGCCCTGCTCGGCGTACCACGGCAGATCGTTGATCATGATCTGATCGACGGTCTTTTCCCCGGCCAGCACCGGCGACAGCATGATGCGGTTGTAGTTACCGTGCGGCTCCGACCCGAACACCGTGATCGCGTACTTGTCCGGCGCGATCTTGAGCAATTCCTCGACGGTGCGCATGCCGGCCATGCCATTACCGATCAGTACCAGTCTTTCTTTCATCGCCCTTTCCTCGCGGAAGCCTCTCGATCGATCTGCCGGGGGTCGTCCGCAATACCCGCAGCACCCATGCCCGAGCCATATAGCAGGAGCTGTGCCAGTCCTAATTCATCGTCGTAATGTATTGTTCGGCATTGCTTTTGTGGGCTTGCGCCAGCACGGTTCGAGATGCACCAAGTTTCGCCGTCGCACCAATGTCGATCAAAATCCGCGCCGTTGCATTTAACTGGTGCAGCGCACAAAATCGCACCATAAGCTGTTGTGGATACTCACAAATACCTCTTTGGTGGTATTCGCTGATACCCACTTGAGTGCACCCATGGAGTGCCGCCTAAGCGTCGGTCATTGCCCCGATTCAGTGCAATTGCTTCATGGCGGAACAGTCTTTCGCGCCGCATTTGTGCGCTGCGGCATCGAATGGGCGGCATGCAATCGCCACCGGAAACCGGAGTCGTCAGGCATTTCGCGGCTTTGCGGCGATTGGCCCGGCAATTGCCAAAGGGAGCCGTCAGGTATCGCTTGCTTGGAGGACTCACCCGATGTCGTCACCGAAAATCAACCTGCTGTCGTTCAGCGGTAATGTCCGCATCCTGCACCTGAGCTGGGTCGCGTTCTTCATCAGCTTCGTGGTGTGGTTCAACCACGCCCCGCTGCTCGCCTCGATCCGCGACACCTTCCAGCTCACCGACGGGCAGGTGAAGGCGCTGCTGACGCTCAACGTCGCGTTGACGATCCCGGTGCGCATCTTCGTCGGCATGCTGGTCGACAAGTTCGGCCCGCGCCGGATGTACTCCGCGCTGCTGGCGATCTGCGGCGGGCTGTGCTTCTTCTTCGCGCTCGCGAACAGCTACGAGCAGCTGGCGATGGCCCGGCTGCTGCTCGGCTGCGTCGGCGCCGGCTTCGTCATCGGCATCCGCCTGATCTCCGAGTGGTTCCCGGCCAAGCAGGTCGGTTTCGCCGAGGGCATCTACGGTGGCTGGGGCAATTTCGGCTCGGCCGCGGCCTCGCTGAGCCTGCCGGTGATCGCGCTGGCGTTCGGCGGCGCCGATGCCTGGCGCTGGGCGGTCGCGGTCACCGGCGTGATCGCCATCGTCTACGCGGGGCTGTTCTACCTCGGCGCCAGCGACACGCCGAAGGGCTCGACCTACTTCAAGCCGAAGAAGCTCGGCGCGATGGAAGTGACCAGCAAGGGTGACTTCTGGCTGTACGTGTTCCTGCAGGTGCCGATGACCGCCGCGCTGCTGGTGCTCACCTGGAAGCTGTCGCCGGCCGGCTTCAAGCTGATCGACCAGAACACCGCCTACGCGGTCTACGCCGCGCTGCTCGCGCTGTTCACCTGGAACATCTGGCAGATCGTCGACGTCAACCGCAACATCCTCGCCGGCGAGGTCGTGCCGCAGATCCACCGCTACAAGTTCAAGCAGGTGGCGATCCTGTCGGCGGCCTACGCGATCGCCTTCGGCTCGGAGATCGCCGTGGTGTCGATGCTGCCGCTGTACTTCAAGGACATGTACGGCCTGACGCTGGTGCAGGCCGGCTTGGTGGGGTCGAGCTTCGCGATCATGAACCTGATCGCCCGCCCCGCCGGCGGCCTGATCTCCGACCGCTTCGGCCGCAAGCGCACGATGAGCATCGTCATGGTCGGCATCACCTTCGGCTACTTCGGCATGAGCTTCATGGGCCAGTGGCCGCTGTGGGCCGCCGTCGCCGTGACCGTGGTCAACTCGTTCTTCGTGCAGGCCGGCTGCGGCGCGGTCTACGGCATCATCCCGCTGATCAAGCGCCGGCTGACCGGCCAGATCGCCGGCATGAGCGGCGCCTACGGCAACGTCGGCAGCGTGGTCTTCCTGACCGTGCTGTCGTTCGTGACGCCGGCGACGTTCTTCCTGGTGATCGCGGCGAGCGCCCTCGTCGTGCTGGTCATCGTGCAGCTTCTGGACGAACCTTCCGGCCAGATGGCGGAGATCATGCCCGACGGCACCGTGCAGATGATCGACGTCGCCTGAGCCGCGCGTGACCACCCCCGCCCGCACCGCGCCGGCCGCTGCCGCGCGCGGTGCGGGCGCGTCACGTCCCGCGCCTCCTCCACCCCCGGCCAGGGAGCCCGCCCCGCCATGACGCGTAGCCTGCGCCTCACCGTCGGCCAGTTCTCCGACCGCGGCACCAAGTCCGAGAACGAGGATTTCTTCGGCGTCCTGGTGCCGGACGAGCCCCTGCTGACCAGCAAGGGGGTGGCGGCGGTGATCGCCGACGGCATGAGTTCGAGCGACTCGGCCCGGCTCGCCGCGGAATGCGCGGTCAAGGGCTTCCTCACCGACTACTTCGCCACCCCCGATTCGTGGAAGGTGAAGACCTCGGCGGAGCGCGTGCTGAGCGCGCTGAACCGCTGGCTCTACGGCCAGGGCAGCAAGCAGCGCGACCCGACCCGCGGCCTGGTGACCACCTTCAGCGCGCTGGTGATCAAGTCCACCACCGCGCACGTGTTCCACGTCGGCGACTCGCGCATCGCCCAGATCCGCGACGGCACCCTCGAACCGCTGACCGAGGACCATCACGTCTGGCACGCCGGCGGACGCACCTACCTCAACCGCGCGCTCGGCGTCGACCTGCACCTCGACATCGACTACCGCCGGGTGCCGGTGGAGGTCGGCGACCTGTACCTGTTCACCACCGACGGCGTGCACGAGCACGTGCCGGCCCGCGAGCTGCTGCGCATCGCCGTCGCCCACGCCGGCACCGACAGCCTCGACACCGCCTGCGAGCGCATCGTCAGCCTCGCCCGCGCCAAGGGCAGCACCGACAACCTCACCTGCCAGATCGTGCGCATCGACGCGCTGCCGGTCGCCGACGCCGACTCGGCGTTCCAGGCGCTCACCGAGCTGCCGGTGCCGCCGCCGCTGGAGCCGGGGCTTTTGCTCGACGGCTACCGCATCCTGCGCGAGCTGCACGCGAGCCCGACCAGCCAGCTCTACCTGGCGCTCGACGAGGCCGGCAGCGGCGCCCAGGTGGTGCTGAAGACCCCGTCGGTCAACTTCGAGGACGATCCGGCCTACCTCGAACGCTTCCACCACGAGGAGTGGGTCGGCCGGCGCGTGCAGCACCCGCACGTGCTGCATGTGCTGGAGCCGGCCCGGCGCCGGCGCTTCCTCTACACCGTGATGGAATACCTGGAGGGGCAGACGCTGCGGCAATGGATGGCGCTGCACCCGCGCCCCGGCCTGCCGGAGGTGCGCCGCCTGCTCGAACAGGTCGCACGCGGGCTGCGCGCCTTCCACCGCCTGGACATGCTGCACCAGGACCTCAAGCCCGAGAACATCCACATCGACCGCCACGGCACGGTGCACATCATCGACTTCGGCTCGGTCAAGATCGGCGGCATCAACGAGATCGCGAGCCCCGTCGAGCACACCGACCTGCTCGGCACGCGCAACTACACCGCGCCCGAGGTGCTGCTCGGCGAACCTTCGACGCCGCGCGCCGACCTCTACGCCTTCGGCGTCATCGCCTACGAACTGCTGACCGGGCAACTGCCCTACGGCGAGCGGATGGGGCGCGAGCTCACCCGCGCCGACCTCAAGCGCCTGCGCTACACCCCGGCGCGCCGCTACCGCCCGGAGCTGCCGGCGTGGGTCGACGCGGCCCTGGAGAAGGCCGTGCAGCTCGATCCGCTGCGCCGCTACGGCGCCGAGACGGAGCTGGTCTTCGACCTCGAACACCCGCGCGCGGGCTTCGCCGAGAGCACCGCCCGCCGCCCGCTGCTCGAACGCGACCCGGCCGGCTTCTGGCGGGCGCTGACGCTGCTGTCGCTGGCGGCGAACGTCGTCCTGCTCTACCTGCTGCACGGCTGAGCGCCGCCGAGCGGCGGGGGGCACGGCGCACGCGCGGCGCGGCGCGCCCGTCGCCCTCGGGGCACGTGACTGCGGCATCGCGACGGGCCCTCCCGGTGGGTGGCTGGCGGACAGGACACTGCCGTCCGGGGCGGGTCCGTGCGGGCCCGCCCCGGCGGCCGTCAGGCGGGGGCAGCGCGCTGCCGGCTCAGGCGGCGGCGGGACGCCGCTGGCGCTCGTAGAGGAACTTCAGCACTTCGGCCCGGTAGTGGTTGTAGGCGGCGTCCTCGGCGACCTCCAGGCGGTTGCGCGGGCGCGGCAGGTCGACCTTCAGCACCTCGCCGACCGTCGCCGCCGGGCCGTTGGTCAGCATCACGATGCGGTCGGCGAGCAGCACCGCCTCATCGACGTCGTGCGTGACCATCACCACGGTCGAGCCGGTGGCCTGGACGATGCGCATCAGTTCGTCCTGCAGGTGCGCGCGGGTCAGCGCGTCGAGGGCGCCGAAGGGCTCGTCCATCAGCAGCACCTTGGGCTCCATCGACAGCGCCCGGGCGATGCCGACGCGCTGCTTCATGCCGCCGGAGATCTCCCCCGGCAGCTTGTGCATCGCGTGCGCGAGCCCGACCAGTTCGAGCGCGGCCTCGGTGCGGGCGCGCAGCGCCGCCTTCTTCTCCCTGCCGCCGAACACGCGCTCGACCGCCAGGTGGACGTTCTCGAAGCAGGTCAGCCACGGCAGCAGCGAGTGGTTCTGGAACACCACCGCGCGCTCCGGGCCGGGGCCGGGAATCTCGCGCCCGGCGAGCAGCATCGCGCCGCGGGTCGGCAGCGTGAGGCCCGCGATCAGGTTCAGCAGCGTCGACTTGCCGCAGCCCGAATGGCCGATCAGCGCGATGAACTCGCCCTGCGCGATGTTGAGGCAGACGTCCTGCAGCGCGACGAAGGTGCCCTTCTTGGTGGTGAACTCCATGTCGACGTGATCGACCTGGACGTACTTGGCGGCGTTCGTGCTCATGGCGGTCCCCTCCCTCACTTGGCGTCGTACTGGAAGCGCCGGGCCAGCAGCAGCAGCGCGTTTTCGAGCAGCAGGCCGACCACGCCGATCACGAAGATCGCGATCACGATCGACTCCACCTTGAGGTTGTTCCACTCGTCCCACACCCAGAAGCCGATGCCGACCCCGCCGGTGAGCATCTCGGCGGCGACGATCACCAGCCACGCGGTGCCGATCGACAGGCGGATGCCGGTCAGCATGTAGGGCAGCACCGCGGGGAACAGGATGCGGGTGACGATCTTGAACTCCGACAGGTTCAGCACGCGGGCGACGTTGAGGTAGTCCTGCGGCACCCGCTGCACGCCCTGCGCGGTGTTGAGGATCATCGGCCAGATCGAGCAGATGAAGATGGTCCAGGTCGCCGCCGGGTCGGCCTTCTTGAACACCAGCAGGCCGATCGGCAGCCAGGCGAGCGGGCTGACCGGGCGCAGCAGCGCGATCACCGGCTGCAGCATCGCGTTGGCGAAGCGGAAGCGGCCGAGGATGAAGCCGGCCGGGATGCCCACCAGCGCGGCCAGGCCGAAGCCGATGCCGACGCGCTGCAGCGAGGACAGCACGTTCCAGCCGATGCCCTGGTCGTTGGGGCCGTTGCGGTAGAACGGGTCGGCGAACACCTCGACGGCCGCCTCCCAGGTCTTCAGCGGCCCCGGCAGCTGCGGGTTCATCTGCGCCACCGCCGCCCACAGCGTGAGCAGCAGCGCGAGGCCCAGCAGCGCCGGCATCACGGCGTTCAGGAACGCCCCGAGCGGCGCCAGCAGGTCGGGGCGCGCCGGCGCCGCGGCCGCCACCGGGGGCCTGGGCGCAGCGGCGAGCGCCGCGGTGGCGGCATCGGCGTTCTTCGGCTCGATCAGCACCGCGTCGGCGGCGGGCGGCTGCTCGGGGGCGGGCTTCATCGGGAGCACCACGTTCATGTCGTCACCTTCCGTCTCAGGCCTTGATCGCGAAACCGTCGGCGTAGGCCGCGGGGTTCGAGCCGTCCCACACCACGCCGTCGAGCAGGCGGGCGCTGCGCAGCGGCGAGTCGGGCAGCGCCACGCCGAGCGCCTTCGCGGCCTCGCCGTAGAGGTCGATGCGGTTGACCTGCCTGGCCACCGCCAGGTAGTCGGGATGGGTGGAGAGCAGTCCCCAGCGCTTGTGCTGGGTCATGAACCACATGCCGTCGGTCAGGTAGGGGAAGGTGACCCGGCCGTCGTTGAAGAACTTCATGTGGTTGGGGTCCTTCCACTGCCGTCCGAGGCCGTTGGCGTACTCGCCGGTGAAACGCCCGAGGATGACCTCCTCGGGCGCGTTCACGTAGGCCTTGCCGGCGATCACCTTCGCCACCTGCGCGGCGTTGCCGGCGGTGTCGATGTAGCGCGCGGCTTCGAGCACCGCCATCAGCATCGCGCGGGTGGTGTTGGGGTACTTCTCGGTGAACTCGCGGGTGGTGCCGAGCACCTTCTCGGGGTGATCGACCCAGATGTCCTGCGTGGTGGTGACGGTGAAGCCGATGCCGTCGGCGATCGCCCGCGCGTTCCACGGCTCGCCGACGCAGAAGCCGTCCATGTTGCCGACGCGCATGTTGGCGACCATCTGCGGCGGCGGCACGACGATCGACTTGACGTCCTTGAGCGGGTGGATGCCCTGGCTCGCGAGCCAGTAGTACAGCCACATCGCGTGGGTGCCGGTCGGGAAGGTCTGGGCGAAGGTGTAGTCGCGCTTGTCGCTCTCGATCAGCTTCTTCAGGCCCGCGCCGTCGGTGACGCCCTTGTCCTTCAACTGGTTGGCGAGGGTGATCGCCTGGCCGTTGTGGTTCAGGCTCATCAGCACCGACATGTCCTTCTGCGGACCGCCGACGCCGAGCTGCACGCCGTAGACCAGCCCGTAGAGCACGTGCGCCGCGTCGAGCTCGCCGTAGACGAGCTTGTCGCGCACCCCGGCCCAGCTCGCCTCCTTGGTCGGGGTGATCTTCAGGCCGTACTTCTTGTCGAAGCCGAGCTCGGCCGCCATCACCACCGACGCGCAGTCGGTCAGCGGGATGAAGCCGATCTTCACTTCCGGCTTCTCCGGCGCGTCGGAGCCCGCCGCCCAGGCGGCCGTGCGCATCCAGCCCGGCGCGGCGCCCAGCATCGCGCTTCCCCCCAGCAGCAGGCCGCCGGCTTTCAGGAAGCTGCGGCGGCTCAGGTTGTCCGTGTCGCGGCGTTGGCTCATCGAGGTCTCTCCAGTTCGCAGGCGAAAAAAAAGCGTCCGGACACACCGGGCGCAACGGGGAGAAACGCGCGGTGGTCGGACGCCGTTATCCGATCGGCCGCCGACATTGGCAGCCACGCCCCGCGCCCCGGAACCACCGTTGGTTCCTCTGCGCGAGCTTTGCGACTAATGGATTCAATACCTGTGCCAACGCCTGGAAAGGCGCATTCCATCTGGGTTCATGCGCGCAAGGCGGCGGCCGTCGGGCTACCGCGCGCCGACGGGCGCCCCAGCGTTGTGCGCTGCGGCATCCCTATGCCCCCATTTGATGCAACCAAAGAGGTAATTCAGATAATTCTTAAGAGGTAGACGGCGTGAGCGGAAGGAGGAAGCGGTTCAGCCCAGCAGTTCCAGCACATCGATGATGTTGCGCGCGACCTCGCCGATGCGCTGGTTGCGGTCCATCGCCAGCTTGCGCAGCGCCGCATAGGCCTCGGCCTCGCCATAGCCCTTGCGCGCCATCAGCAGGCCCTTGGCCTTGTCCACCAGCTTGCGCTCGGCGAGGCGGTTGCGGGTCGCCTCGAGTTCGCGCTTGAGCGCCTGGAATTCGCGAAAGCGTGCGATCGCGACGTCGATGATCGGCTTGACGCGATGCGGCAGCAGGCCGTCGACCACGTAGGCGCTCACCCCCGCCCGCACCGCGGCGGCGATCGTGTCGCTGGAGTCGTCGGCGGCGAAGACGACGATCGGCCGCGGGTTGTCGCGGCCGACGCTGTGCAGGTTCTCGAGCACGTCGCGGTCGGGCGAATCGACGTCGACCAGCACCACGTCGGGGGCGAGCGCGGTCACCTGGCCGAGCAGGTCGTCGCAGCAGCCGAGCCGCGCCACCACCTCGCAGCCGCCATCCCGCAGCGCCTGCTCCAGGATCGCCGAGCGGCCCGGCGAGGGATCGATCAGCAAGACGCGCAAGGCAGCCAAGGGGCGGTCTCCAGGTGAACGTTCGATGCAACGTATAGCAAGGAGCAAGCCAGCGACGATGGCGGCGGTGCGCTCCCCCCCACCGCCGCTGCGCCGCCCGCCCCTGGCGCCGTCCGGGTGCCATCGCCGCGGCCGCTGGCGACGACGGCACCCGGCGCCTCCAGCTCAGGGGCGCGCGATCTCCTGGCGCAGCTTCTCGATCTCCGCCCGCTGCGCGTCGGCCTGGGGGCCGCTCGGCCGCGCCGCCTTCAGGACGCTCTCGGCGCGTGCCTTCTCGCCCTGGCGGGCGAGCGCGCGGGCGTAGTTGAGGCGGGAGCTGACGCTGCCCGGTGACAGGCGCACCACCTCGCCCAGCACCTTCACCGCGCGTTCGACCTCGCCGTTGTCGAGCAGCAGGACGCCGTAGGTGTCCATAACCACCGGGACGTTGGGCGCCTGGTCGGCCGCGCGCTGGGCGTAGGCCAGGCCCTGCTTGGGATCGCTCTTGCGCAGCAGCCACGCCAGGTTGTTGAGCAGCAGCGGGGAGTCGTTGCCGCCGTCGATCACCCGCTTCAGCATCGCCGCGGCGTCGGCCTCGCGGTTGGCGGCGACGTAGAACTCCGACAGTTCACGGTACACCGGCGTATCGCCCGGATGCTGCGCGACCCAGTCCTCGAGCACCTTGATGCCCTGCGGCATCGCGCCGGCACGCAGGTGCGCACGGGCCAGCTGGATCGCCAGCGCCGGGGTCGGGGTGCTCTCGAAGACCTTCGTCAGCGTGGCGACGGCGGCCTTGGGGTCGCCGAAGCTCGCTTCGAGCGCGCCGCGCTGCGCCTGCAGTTCGTTGCTCTCCGGGTGTACCCGCTGGGCCTCGTCGAGCACCGCGAGCGCCTCCGCGGTCTTGCCGTCCACCGCGAACATGCGGCTCAGCGCCGCGGACGCCAGCACGTTGCCGGGCTCGATCTTCAGCGCCCGCTGCAGGCTCGCGCGGGCGCGCTCGCGGTCGCCGCTGGCGGCGTAGGCACGCGCCAGCAGGTAGGCGACGCGCGCCGAATCGGGGCGCAGCGACTGCACGCGCTCCAGCACCACGGCCGCATTCGCCGCCTGCCCGGCGGCCAGTTGCGCTTCCGCCAGCGACTGCAGGAACGCCGGGTCGTTGTCATGATTGCCGGCCGCCGGGTCCTTCAGCAGCGCGATGGCCTGCTCGGCCTGGCCGCGCTCGACCAGGTAGGTCGCCAGCATCGCGCGCGGCTGCGGCGCCTGCGGATGCGCCGCCATGGCCTTGCGCAGCCAGTCGGCGGCGGCGTCCACGCGACCGCTGCTCGCTTCCAGCCCGGCCATGTCCAGCAGCGCGCGCAGGTTGTCCGGCTCGCGCGCGATGAAGGCCTCGACGCGCTTGCGCGCCGCCTCGATGTCGCCGCCCTGCACGTCGAGCATGGCCAGGCTGCGGGTAGCGAAGAGGTCGTCGGGGGCTTCCTGGCTGGCCTGCGTGAACGCCTCGCGCGCCGCCTGCTGTTCGCCACGCAGGTACTGGATGCGGCCGATGGCGTTCAGCGCCGCGGCGTCGCCCGGCTCGCGCTGGCGCCAGCGCTGCGCCGCCTCCAGCGCCTTGTCGTACTCCTTGGCCCGCAGGTGCGTGGAAATCATCGCCACGTCGGCGGTGCGCAGCTTGGGATCGAGGGCGACGGCGCGTTCGAGTTCCTGCAGCCCCTCGTCGCGCTTGCCGGCGGCGATCAGGGCAAGGCCGTACATCTGGTGGGCGCGCGCCGACTGCGGCTGCAGCGTCGCGACCTTGCCGAGGTCCTGCACTGCCGGCCCGACCTTGTTCTGGCGCAGGTAGACGTCGCCGCGCAGGGCGAGGAAATGCGGGTCGTTGGCGCGCTGGGCGGCGAAGGGCTGCAGCCGCGCCTCGGCCTTCGCGAAATCGCCGTTGCCGACGTACAGCGTCGCCAGCGCGAACGCCGGTTCGAACACGTTCGGCAGGCGGGCGGCGGCCTGCGACAGGTAGACCTCGGCCTGCTGGCGCGCGTCACGCCGCAGCAGCGTCATGCCCAGGTACATCTGCGCCATGGCGTAGTCGGGCCGTGCCCGGATCACCTCCTCGAGCGCACCCTGCGCCTCCTCCAGCCGGTCCTGGCGGTAGGCCAGTGCCCCCTGCAGGAACCTGGCGTCGGGGCTGCGTGGCGAGAGCTTGAGCACGTGGTCGATGTCCGCCTTGGCCTCGTCCAGCCGGTTCAGCTCGAGGTAGGCCTGGGCGCGCTTGACGTAGTCGAGCAGGTTGAGGCGACGGCTCTCGATCGCCTTGGTGTAGGCCTTGATGGCCTCGTCCTGCGCGTTCTCGACGAACAGCACGTCGCCGTTCAGGGTCCAGGCTTCGGCCAGCCCCGGGTCCTTCGCCACCGCCTTCGCGGTCCATTCCTTGGCCGCGCGCAGGTCGCCCGACAGGAACGCGAGCAGCCCCTGGCCCAGCAGGGTCTGCGCCGCCCCGGGGTCCTCGCTGACCGCCTTCGCGATCTCGGCGCGCGCCTTGTCCGCTTCGCCGAGCGACAGGAGGGCCCGCCCGCGCAGCACCAGCCACTCGGTGCGTTCGGCACGCGAGATGCCGTCGACGATCGGCATGGTGTCGATCAGCTTGCGGTAGGCCTCCTGCTGGAACAGCGCCTTGGCCAGCGGCAGGGCCACCGCCACCGGCGACACCTTCAGCTCGATGGCGCGCCGCAGTTCCTTCTCGGCGTTCACGCCGTCACCGACGCTGAGGTACAGGTTGCCGAGCAGCCAGCGCGCCTCGGCGTTGTTGGGGTTGCTGCGCAGGGCGTTCTTCAGCTCGATCGCCGATGCCCGCAGATCCCCCTTCTGCGCCAGCTCCTTGGCCCGCGCCACGTACTGCGCGTCGGTCAGTTCGGACTCGCAGCCACCCAGCATCCCGCCTCCGGCGATGATCAGGCCGAGTACCCCGGCCCGCACCGCCCCCCGCAGCGTCACCGGCACACCGGTGCGCACGGGATTCTCGTCTCCACGCTTGCGCAACATTCACAGCTCTCCATGGGTCGACCACTTCGGATTGGCGGCGATCCGGAACCCCGTCCGCACGCCGCGCGGCCGCCACCCTCGCACGCCGGTGGAGCGCACGCCAGACAAGCTTCGTTACATTCGGCGCCGGGTCAGGGTGCGTTCTGCCTGAGCACCAGCAGGCCCTGCTCGTGGCGCATCTCGATGCGCCCGAGGAAGGTCATGCCGAGCAGCGGCCGTACCGGGAACTCGCCGTCGATGACGATGGCCTCGACGTTGTTCAGCGTGAGTTCGCCGACCTGCACCCGCGCCAGCATGAGCTGGTAGCCCGAGGTCACCCCCTGCGCCGTCGCGACGCCGATGCGGCTCCCCTGGGTGCGGAAGGCGAGCCCCAGGCGCTCGGCCTCGCGGCCGCTGAGCGACACGGTGCTGGCGCCGGTATCGACGAGGAACTCGACCGGGTAGCCGTTGATCGCGCCGCGGGCGACGTAGGCGCCGTTGCCCGCACGCAGGATCTGCGCCTCGCGGGTCGCCGGCGCGGCGTAGCGGGTGCCGATGTGGCGGCCGAGTTCGAGGCGCTGCACGCGGCCGTCGATCTCGACGGTGACCTCGCTCGGGCTCGCGCGCAGCACGCGCACGCCGCCGGGGCCGGTTTCGCCCTGCGCCAGCGTCTGCTGGCGGCCGTCGACCTCGAGCACCGCCTTGCCCTCGAACAGCGCGAGCACGCGCACCTCTGCGGCGGCCGCCGGGCCGGCGGCGCCGAGCAGCAGGAACGCCAGGGCGAGTCGATGGAAGCACACGGGTGAACGCATGGCGGCATGCTCCTCAAAAGGACGGGAAGCCCCGATCAGCTCCCCGTGGACGCCGCGCCCGGCGGCGTGCGGTGCCGGCGCCAGTCATCCCACTGGCTCAGGCCGACGCCGGCGAACACCAGGGCCGAAGCGGCGAACTGGGCCGGCGTGAAGCGTTCGCCGAGGATCGCAAAACCGAACATCACCGTGAAGACCGGGATCAGGTTGGTGAACCCCGCCGCCTGCACCGCCGGCACGCGGCTGATGCCGTAGTTGTACAGGCCGTAGGCGCCGAGCGTGATCACCGTGCCGAGGTAGGCCACCGCGAGCAGCGCATCGGCGGGCCAGTGCGACGGCCACGGCGTCGACGGCAGCAGCAGCAGCGGCGCGAAGAAGAGCGCACCGGCCCAGGCCTGCAGCGCGGTCAGGAACAGCGGGTCGTAGTGGCGGCTCAGGCGCTTCATCAGCACCGTGTAGCCCGCCGCGCAGAGCATCGCGAGCAGCTCGAAGAGGTTGCCGAAGAGCGGCGCCGGCGCCTGCGCATCCGACTCCGCGGCGACGCTCAGCCAGGCCGCCCCGGCGATGGCGAGCGCGAAGCCGGCGCCCGTCCGCGGCGTCACCCGCTCCTTCAGCACGATCCCGGCGAGCAGGGCGACCAGCGCCGGCAGCAGCGCGGTGATCATGCCGGCCGCCGCGGCGCTGGTGTTGGCGAGCGCCACCGCCTCGAACAGGAAGTACAGGCAGGGCTCGAACAGCACCATCAGCAGCCAGTACTTGAGATCGCCCGGGCGTGGCGGCACGATGCGCAGCCGCGCCAGCAGCAGGGCGAAGCACAGGGCCGCCAGCGCCATGCGCAGCCACAGCATCCAGTACGGGTGCAGCCCGGCGAGCGCGATCTTGAAGGCGACGAACGAACTGCCCCAGAGCAGCATGGCGACCAGCAGGCCGAGGCGCGGAATCCAGTCGATCGCAGGCACGGGCATGCGGGCACCCTGGTGGTGATGCGGCCCGCAGCGCGAACGCTCCGGCGGCATCGGCAGCAGCAAAGGGAGAGAGAACCGGATGTCCACAGCCAGGGCCAGACCCAGCGGCGTCGAACGCTTCTTCGGCGAAGACGAGATCATCGTCACCAAGACCGACCTCAAGGGCCGCCTCACCTACGCCAACCCGCTGTTCCTGAGCCTCGCCGGGCTCAGCGAAGCCGAGGCGCTCGGCCAGCCCCACAACATCATCCGCCACCCGGAAATGCCCCGCTGCATCTTCAAGCTGCTGTGGGACACCATCGCCGCCGGCAACGAACTCTTCGCCTACGTCTGCAACATGGCGGTGAACGGCGACCACTACTGGGTGCTCGCCCACGTCACCCCCACCTTCGACGGCAACGGCGGCATCGTCGGCTACCATTCCAACCGCCGCAAGCCGCGGCGCGAGAGCGTGGAACGCGCGACGGCGCTGTACCGCGAACTGCTCGCCGAAGAACGCCGCCAGGGCGACGGCAGCGCCGGACTGCGCGCCTCCTGCGCCCTGCTCGAACGCAAGCTCGCCGCCACGGGTCAGCAATACGATGAGTTCGTCTTCTCCCTCTGAGCCGGCGCACGCCGGCGATGCCAACCCCGCCGCGCTGCGGGCCGAACTCGAACGCTACCGGCACTGGATACCGCAGATCGCGGCGGTGTGCCGCGCGGTCGCCGAGGGCAACCTCGAACCGCGGCTGACGCGCATCGACGTCGACGGCGAGCTCGGCGAGCTGCTGCACAGCCTCAACCACATGCTCGACCTGACCGACGCGCTGCTGCGCGAGGCCTCGGCGACGATGGCCTACGCGAGCCGCGACCGCTACTTCCGCCACATCCTGCCGGCCGGCCTGCGCGGCACCTACCTGCGCACCGCCCAGTTGATCAACGACGCCACCGACGAGATGGGGCGCAAGAGCGCGGCGCTGGTCGGCGCCGAGCGCCGCCGCGGCGAACTGGCGACGGCCTTCGAGCACTCGGTGCACGGCGTGGTGCAGACGCTGTCGGCGGCGGTGACCGAGCTGCAGGCCACCGCCGAGTCGCTCAAGGGCATCGCCGACCACACCGCGCAGAAGGCCGCCGCCGCCGTGGTGGTGTCGGACCGCAGCAGCGTCGACATGGCGCGCGCCGCCGACGCCACCGAAGCCCTCACCGTGTCGATCCGCGGCACCGGCAACCGCATCGCCGAGTCCTCGGCCCTCGCCCACACCACCGCGCAGGACGTCGAGCGCGCCGGCAGCATCGTGCAGGAGCTCGCCGAATGCTCGGGCAGCATCGGCCGGGTCAGCGGGCTGATCCAGAAGATCGCCGGGCAGACGCGCCTGCTCGCGCTCAACGCCACCATCGAGGCGGTGCGCGCCGGCGCCGCCGGGCGCGGCTTCGCGGTGGTCGCCTCGGAGGTCAAGGCGCTGTCGAACCAGACCCAGGAGGCCACCGGCGACATCGGCAACCAGATCTCGCGCATCCAGGTCGCCACCGACGAGGTGGTGCGCGCCATCCGCCGCGTCGCCGGCACCATCAACGAGATGGACCGCCACGCCGCCAGCATCGCCGAGACCGTGCGCGAGCAGACCGAGGTCACCCACACCATCGGCGTGAGCGTCAGCGCCGCGGCCGACAGCAGCCGCACGGTGTCGGGCAACGTCTCGGAGATGGTGCAGGCGGCCGAGGCCACCAGCGGCGCCGCCGACGAACTGCTGCACGCCGCGCGCGGCCTGTCGCAGCTCGCCGAAACCCTCGCCGTCGAGGTCGACGGCTTCCTGCGCCAGATGCGCCACGACTGAGGCGCGGCGCCCGGCGGTTCAGCCGCCGGCGGCGTCCCAGCCGCGCAGGCGCGCCCAGATCAGCCGGAAGGCGCCGGTGAAGTCGTCCGGGCGCGCGCGCAGCCAGGCGTCGACGGCTTCGGGGGCGAACCAGCGGCCCTCGTCGATCTCGACCGGATCGAGCCGGAACGGCCCCTCGGCGCTCAGCACGAACACCTGCGCGAACTCCTGCCCGGTCGCGGCGCTCGCCGGCAACTCGAAGCGCGGCGCGGGCACCGCGTCGGGTGTCCAGCCCAGTTCCTCGGCGAGTTCGCGCGGCAGGCAGGCGGCGTAGGTCTCGCCCGCCTCGACGTGCCCGGCGGCCGAGGAGTCCCAGCGCCCGGGGTCATTGTCCTTGTACGGCGAGCGCTTCTGCAGGAACACCTCGCCGGCGGCGTTGAACAGCACGGCGTGCGCCGAGCGGTGGCGCCAGCCGCGGCGGTGCACCTCGGCGCGCGTCGCGCGCCCGAGCACGCGGTTGTCGACGTCGACGACGTCGAACCACTCCTCGGCCATCGGCCGCCCCTCGTCGCGGGCCGCGCCGGCGTCGCTCACCAGTAGTTCTCGACCGCCAGGTTGCCCGGCTTGCCGCGCTTCGCCACGGTGAGGCCGCGGGTGGTCAGCAGCTTGCGCGTCTCCTCGACCATGTCGGGGTTGCCGCAGATCATCACGCGCGAGTGCTCCACGCTGATCGGCAGGCCGACGTGCGCCTCCAGCTCGCCGCTCGCGAGCAGTTCGGTGATGCGCGCGCCGAGGGCACCGTCGACCGCCTCGCGCGTCACCACCTGCACGTACTCGAGCTTGTGCGCGTGCTCGGCGAACAGCTCGTTCCAGCCGAAGCTGCGGATCTCCTCCTGGTAGGTCAGCTCGTGGGCCTCGCGCACGCTGTGCACGAGCACGATGCGCTCGTACTGCTCCCAGGTGTCGAAGTCGTAGAGGATCGAGATGAACGGCGCGAGCCCGGTGCCGGTGGAGAGCATCCACAGGTCGCGGCCGCACTCGAAGCGGTCGGTGGTCAGGAAGCCGTAGTTGGTCTTCTCGACGAACAGTTCGTCGCCTTCCTGCAGCTTGGCGAGTTCGGTGGTGAACTCGCCGTTGGGGACGACGATCGAGTAGAACTCGAGGTGGTCCTCCCAGTTGGCCGAGGCGATCGAGTACGCGCGCCAGACGATCGCGTCGTCCTTGCGCACGCCGAGGCGCGCGAACTGGCCGGGCACGAAGCGGTAGCCGGGGTGGCGCGTGGTCTTGAACGAGAACAGGTTGGGCGCCCAGCGCTGGATCTCGGTGATCTTCTCGACGGTGTACTTTTCGGCGGCGGACATCGTCCAGGTCTCCATGTGAACGGGGCGGCGCGGCAGGCGCCGGGCGGTCATCGGCGATACGCGCGCAAAGGCTAGCAGGACGTCATATAACGCATAAATAATTTCGGGCGCTCTGCTTATTACGTGATCCGCGGCGCGCACCGCGTCCGCCGTGACCGCCCGGCGGGGCTCGGATAAGCTCCGCGCCATGTCCGATCCCGCCCTCGACGTCCTCCGCGACACCTTCGGTTACGAACGCTTCCGCGGCCCGCAGGCCGAGATCGTCGCCCACGTCGTCGCCGGCGGCGATGCCCTGGTGCTGATGCCGACCGGCGGCGGCAAGTCGCTGTGCTACCAGGTGCCGGCGCTGGTGCGCGCGGGCTGCGGCATCGTCGTCTCGCCGCTGATCGCGCTGATGCACGACCAGGTCGACGCGCTGCTGCAGCTCGGCGTGCGCGCCGCCTACCTGAATTCGAGCCTCGCGCCCGAGGCGGCGCGCGCGGTCGAGCGCGAGCTGCTCGACGGCCGCCTCGACCTGCTCTACGTCGCCCCCGAGCGGCTCGTCACCGAGCGCTTCCTCGGGCTGCTGGAGCGGATCACGCCGGCGCTGTTCGCGATCGACGAGGCGCACTGCGTGTCGCAGTGGGGGCACGACTTCCGCCGCGAGTACCAGCAGCTGTCGGTGCTGCACGAGCGCTTCCCGGCCGTGCCGCGGCTCGCGCTGACCGCCACCGCCGACGCGCTCACCCGCGAGGACATCCGCGCCCAGCTCGGGCTCGGCGACGCGCGCGTGTTCCTGTCGAGCTTCGACCGCCCGAACATCCGCTACCGCATCGTCCCCAAGCACAACGCCCGCCAGCAACTGCTGCGCTTCCTGGAGGCCGAGCACCGCGGCGACGCCGGCATCGTCTACTGCCTGTCGCGGCGCGCGGTCGACGACACCGCCGCCTGGCTCGCCGCGCAGGGCTGGAACGCCCTGCCCTACCACGCCGGCCTCGCCGCCGAGCTGCGCCGCGCCCACCAGGACCGCTTCATCCGCGAGGAAGGCGTGGTGATGGTCGCCACGGTCGCCTTCGGCATGGGCATCGACAAGCCCAACGTGCGCTTCGTCGCCCACCTCGACCTGCCGCGCTCGCTCGAAGGCTATTACCAGGAGACCGGCCGCGCCGGGCGCGACGGGCTGCCGGCGAACGCCTGGCTCAGCTACGGCCTCGCCGACGCCATCGCGATGCGCCGGCTGCTCGCCGAGGCCCCCGAGGACGGCCTGCCGCGCGACCCGGCGCGCGAGCGCATCGACCGCCACAAGCTCGACGCCCTGCTCGCCTACTGCGAGACCGCCGACTGCCGCCGCCGCGTGCTGCTCGGCTACTTCGGCGAGCGCGACACCGCGCCCTGCGGCAACTGCGACACCTGCCTCGCGCCGGTGGAGCGCTGGGACGGCACCCGCGCCGCGCAGATGGCGCTGTCGACGGTCTACCGCACCGGCCAGCGCTACGGCGTCGGCCACCTGATCGACGTGCTGCTCGGGCGCGAGACCGACAAGGTGCGCGAGCAGGGCCACGCCGCGCTCAGCGTCTGGAACATCGGCGGCGAGCTCGACGAGGGCGGCTGGCGCTCGGTGTTCCGCCAGTTGATCGCCGCCGGCCTGCTCGCGGTCGACCTCGAAGGCTACGGCGGCCTGCGCCTGACCGAGGCGGCGCGGCCGCTGCTGAAGGGCGAGCACACGCTGTGGCTGCGCCGCGACCCGGCGCCGCCGCGCAGCAGCGGGCGCACCCCGCGCCGCGCCGCCGAAGGGCCGTTCGAGCACCCGCGCGAGCGCGCGCTGTGGGAGGCGCTGCGGCGCAAGCGCCTGGAACTCGCGCGCGAACAGGGCGTGCCGCCGTACGTGATCTTCCACGACGCCACGCTGGTCGAGATGGTCGAACGCCAGCCCGCCTCGCTCGCCGAACTCGGCCACATCGCCGGGGTCGGCTCGCGCAAGCTCGAACGCTACGGCGATGCCTTCCTCGAGGTGCTCGCGGGGTTCTGAGGCCGCGCCGGGGTGGCGCCGCCGGCGCGACGGGCTAGGCTCGATGCCAACCCCCCACCCGGCCCGCGCCATGCCCGCGAATCCCCCGCCCCGCCCCGCGCCGACCAAGGCGCGCATGCCACCGCTCGACCCTGCCGCCGCGGCCTGCGACGGCCTCGCGCGCATCGTCGACGCCTGCCTCGCGCAGTTCGAGGTCAACCGCAGCGGCCTGCTCGCCGGCCGCTACCACCCGGAGTACGTGCACCAGATGCGCGTGGCGCTGCGCCGCCTGCGCTCGGCGCTCGGGCTGTTCGGGGGCGTCGAGCCGGCCCTGAAGGCGCCGCCGCTGCTCGCCGAGATCCGCGCGCTCGCCGCCGCGCTCGGCCGCGCCCGCGACCTCGACGTGTTCGTCGACACCACCCTGCCCAAGGTGCTGGCGGCGGCAGCGCCCGGCACCGCGCTCGCCGCGCTCGCCGCACACGCCGGCACGGTGCGGCGGCGGCGACGCCTCGAGGCCCGCGCCGTGTGCGCGCAGCCGCGCGTCGTCGCGCTCGCGGCGCAGTTGCGCGAGTGGCTGGCGGCGCTGTGCGCGGGCCTCGCCGCCGACCACGTCCTGCGCCGCCCGCTCGCCGCCGTCGCCCCCGCGCTGCTCGGGCGCCGCTACCGCGGGGTGCGCCGCCGCGGCCGGCGCCTCGCGCGGCGCAGCGCCGCCGAGCGTCACCTGCTGCGCATCGCGGTCAAGAAGCTGCGCTACGCCACCGACTTCCTCGGCGGCCTGTACGCGGACGCCGCCTCGCGCCCGGCCTTCGCCGCCGCGCTGGCCGAGCTGCAGGACCTGCTCGGCACGCTGAACGACCTCGCGGTGACCGCCCACGTGCTGGTCGAACTCGACGCCGGCGAGGAGCCGGGCGCCACGCACGCCGCCGCCGGGGCGCAGGTGCGCGACTGCGTCGCCGCGCACGCCGACGCCCACCTGCGTGAACTTGCCGAGGCCTGGCGGGGGTTCAAGGCCACGCCGCGGTTCTGGACCGGCGCCTGAGCGCCGCCCGCCGCCGCGGGCGTACCTTGCATGCGCGCGCCCGCCAGCCACACTCGCTGCAGGCCCCCCACCACCGAGAGCCTTCCGATGCGCACCCCGATCCGTGCCCTCATCGCCGCGTCGAGCCTGTTCGTCGGCGCCTGCGTGACCGACGGCGGCTACAACAGCTACGGCGGCGGCTACCCCGCGTCCTACCCGAGCCCCGGCTACGGCGGCGGCTACGCGTCCGACGACAGCGACACGGTGCGCTGCGAGAGCAGCGACATGCGCCAGCGCTACTGCCGGGTGCGCAACGACGGCGTGCGCCTGCTCGACCGCCACTCCGACGCGCCCTGCCGCGAAGGCCGTGACTGGGGCGCCGACCGCGGCGGGGTCTGGGTCACCAACGGCTGCCGCGCGACCTTCCGCATCTACCGCGGCGGTGGCGGCTACTACGGCGGTGGCGGCGGGGACGACGGTCGCAGCGTGCGCACGGTGCGCTGCGAGAGCACCGACATGCGCCGGCGCTACTGCAGCGTGCGCAACGACGGCGTACGCCTCGACGACCGGCTGTCCGATGCGCCGTGCCGCCAGGGCACCGACTGGGGCTCGGACCGCGGCGGCATCTGGGTCGCCAACGGCTGCCGCGCCGACTTCCGCGCCGTGGTGCGCAGCTATTGAGGTGGCGTGCCGCCCGCCGGCGCGAGGCAGGCGCCGAGCGCATCCTCGATCGCGCCCCAGTCGGTCGCCGCGGCGGCCGCGGCGATGAACTCCACGCGGCTGTCGCGGCGCCAGGCGGTGCTGTCCACGTGGTGGCCGGTGGGGCCGCCGTTGAACGCGAGCCAGCCCCAGCCGACGTTGAACACCCCCTTGGCGCGCAGCAGCGGCGCCAGCGGCCCCGGCTGCCCGACCCGCCCGAACAGCGCACGCAGCCGCCGCGCATCGAAGACCTGCGCCGGCGGGAACAGCCAGCCGCGCGCCACGTGCCCGCCGTCGCGGCTCTCGCGGCACAGCGCCCCCGGCAGCAGGCTCGGCACGCCGCCGACGGCGACCGTCGCCGCCGCGGCCACGACGGCGGCAGCGGCGGCGGCGCGCGGGGCCGGGTCGCAGTCGAGCCAGGCGCCGTCGAGCACGCCGTGGGCGGTTTCCAGCACCGCGAGCTTGGGCGGGTCGAGCGCCGCGGCGAGCGCGTGGAACGCCGCGCGCTCGGCCGCGGTCACACGGTCGGCATGGCTGCCGACGAGCACGTCGGCCACTTCGAGCTGTTCGCGGAACAGGCTCGACGCCGGCAGGCGCGGGTCATCGAGGCGGCGCGGGTCGAGCACCGCGAGCGTGGCGCGCAGCGCGAGGTGCGGGGCGAGCAGCGGCTCGCGCAGCAGGTCGATCACCCCGGCCGGGTGGCCGAGCCCGCTCGGCTCGATCAAAAGCCGCTGCGGGCGCCATTCGCGCAGCAGCCGCGGCAGCGCGGTGCGCAGGCTGAGCGCGGCGGCGCAGCACACGCAGCCGCCGGCGATCTCGCGCACCGCGAGGCCGTCGCCGCCGGCGTCGAGCAGTGCGGCGTCGATGCCGACGGCGCCGAAGTCGTTGACGATCACCGCCCAGCGCGCCTGCGCCGGGCGCTGCGCCAGCAGGTGGCGCAGCACGGTGGTCTTGCCGGCGCCGAGCAGGCCGGTGATCACGGTGACGGGGATGGGGGCAGTGGACATGGCACGCACGGGCAGTGGCCGGCGGGCGCCGGCGCGGGGATGGGAGCACGGCCGCCCCCGCGCCGTCCACGCCCGGCTTGAAGTCGCCTGCCCGCGGCCGCACTAAGGGTGCACCACCAAGAACATTCAGAGAGCACCTCGCGAGATCATGAGCGACAACGACGCCATCGAAGCCGAAATCGTCACCGCCGACGACCTCCCGCAGAGCGAGATCGCCGTCGCCGCCGACATCCTGCCCGGCCGCCTGCTGCTGCTGCCGCTGTGGGAGCGGCCGTTCTTCCCGGCGCAGGCCCTGCCGCTGCTGCTGAACGCCGACCCGTGGCTGCCGACGATCGAGCGCGCCGCCGAGGCGCCGCAGCGCGTGATCGGGCTGGTGCTGGTGCGCCACGAGGAGCCGGACAGGGCCGGCCCCGACGACTTCTACCCGGTCGGCACGGTGGTGCGGATGCACCACCTGGTGCGCGGCGACGGCAAGATCCAGTTCGTCGCGCAGGGCCTGCGGCGCTTCCGCATCGTGCGCTGGATCTCGCCCGAGCCGCCCTACGAGGCGCAGGTCGAGTACCTCGACGAGGCGCTGGCGCCGAGCGACGAGCTGCGCGCCTACTCGGTGGCGCTGGTCAACACGATCAAGGAGCTGCTGCCGCACAACCCGCTGTACGCCGAGGAGCTCAAGTTCTTCCTCAACCGCTTCAACACCAACGAGCCGTCGCCGCTCGCCGACTTCGCCGCGGCGATGACCACGGCGTCGAAGGCCGAGCTGCAGGACGTGCTCGACACCGCCCCGGTGCTGGAGCGGATGAAGAAGGTCCTGCTGCTGATGAAGAAGGAGCTCGAGGTCGCCAAGCTGCAGAGCCAGATCCGCAACCAGGTCGACGAGCGCATGAACGAGCAGCAGCGCAAGTTCTTCCTGCGCGAGCAGCTCAAGACCATCCAGCAGGAGCTCGGCATCTCCAAGGACGACCGCACCGCCGACGTCGACCGCTTCCGCGCGCGGCTCGACGGCAAGACCGTGCCGCCCAAGGCGATGGAGCGCATGGAGGAGGAGTTCGACAAGCTCTCGGTGCTCGAATCGGGCTCGCCCGAGTACGCGGTGACGCGCAACTACCTCGACGTGCTCACCGACCTGCCCTGGGGTGTGCACAGCACCGACCAGCTCGACCTCAAGCGCGCCCGTACCATCCTCGACCGCGACCACGACGGGCTCGACGACGTCAAGGAGCGCATCCTCGAGTTCCTCGCCGTGGGCGCGCTGAAGGGCGAGGTCGCCGGCTCGATCCTGCTGCTGGTCGGCCCGCCCGGCGTCGGCAAGACCTCGGTCGGGCGCTCGATCGCGAACGCGCTCGGGCGCGAGTTCTACCGCTTCAGCGTCGGCGGCATGCACGACGAGGCCGAGATCAAGGGTCACCGGCGCACCTACATCGGCGCGATGCCGGGCAAGGTGATCCAGGCGATCCGCGAGACCGGCGTCGCCAACCCGGTGATCATGCTCGACGAGATCGACAAGGTCGGCACCAGCTACCGCGGCGACCCGGCCTCGGCGCTGCTCGAGGTGCTCGACCCCGAGCAGAACGTCGACTTCCTCGACCACTACCTCGACGTGCGCTTCGACCTGAGCAAGGTGCTGTTCGTCTGCACCGCCAACCAGCTCGACACCATCCCCGGCCCGCTGCTCGACCGCATGGAGGTGATCCGACTGGCCGGCTACATCACCGCCGAGAAGATCGCCATCGCCAGGCACCACCTGTGGCCGCGGCTGCTCGAACGCTCCGGCGTCGCGTCGAAGCGCATCAAGCTCAGTTCGGCCGCGCTGAGCGCGATCATCGAGGGCTACGCGCGCGAGGCCGGCGTGCGCAACCTCGAAAAGCAGCTCGGGCGCATCGTGCGCAAGGCCGCGGTGAAGCTCGTCGAGGGCGCCGACAAGCCGATCAAGATCGGCGCCAAGAACCTCGATACCTGGCTCGGCAAGCCGCCGTTCCGCACCGAGACGCCGCTGCGCGGTGTCGGCGTGGTCACCGGGCTCGCCTGGACCGCGCTCGGCGGTGCCACGCTCGCGGTCGAGGCGACGCGCGTGCACGGCAAGGGCCGCGGCTTCAAGCTCACCGGCCGCCTCGGCGAGGTGATGCAGGAGTCCGCGGCGATTGCCTACAGCTACGTGACCGCGCACGCCGCCGAGTTCGGCGTGCCCGCCGACTGGTTCGACGAGGCCTACCTGCACCTGCACGTGCCCGAGGGCGCCACGCCGAAGGACGGCCCCAGCGCCGGCGTCACGATGGCCTCGGCGCTCTTGTCGCTCGCCCGCGGCATGGCCCCGCCACGGCCGCTGGCGATGACCGGCGAACTCACGCTGACCGGCCAGGTGCTGGCGATCGGCGGCGTGCGCGAGAAGGTCATCGCCGCGCGCCGCGTCGGCATCTTCGAGCTGATCCTGCCCGAGGCCAACCACGACGACTTCGACGAACTGCCCGTGCACATCCGCGAGGGCGTGCGCGTACACTTCGCGCGCACCTTCGGCGACGTCGCCGCGGTGCTGTTTCCGCCCGCCTGAGCGCCCGCCGCGCGAGATCCCACCCGATGCCGCAACGCCTGACGCCGTGCCTGCTCGCCTGCGCCCTGCTCGCCGCCTC
Source organism: Plasticicumulans lactativorans (assembly GCF_004341245.1). Lineage (GTDB taxonomy): Bacteria > Pseudomonadota > Gammaproteobacteria > Competibacterales > Competibacteraceae > Plasticicumulans_A > Plasticicumulans_A lactativorans. The sequence goes on from NZ_SLWY01000021.1 coordinate 67,064, forward strand.
CGCGGGGGCGCATGCCGGCTGCAACGACCCCGCCGCGCGGCGGGTCAACTGGGTCGGCTGCGCCCGCGTCGGCGCGCAGCTCGAAGGTGCCGAACTACGCGACGCGGTGCTGGTGCAGGTCGACTTCACCGACGCGCGGCTCGGCGGCGCGGCGCTCGACAACGCCGACTTCGGCCGCGCCGTGCTGACCCGTGCCGCGCTCGGCGGCGCCCGCCTGAGCGGCGCGCGCTTCGTCTCCACGCTGCTCGACGGCGCGCGCTTCGACGAGGCGACGCTGAGCCGCGCGCGGCTCGAGCGCGCCAAGGGCAAGGCGGTGAGCTTCGCCCGCGCCCGCCTCGACGGCGCCAACCTCTACCAGGCCGAACTGCCGGGCGCCGACTTCAGCGGCGCCGATCTCGGCGGCGCGCGCCTCGACCAGGCCGTGCTCGACGGCGCGCGCTTCGACGGCGCGACGCTCGCTGCCGCCACGCTGACCCGCAGCTCGCTCGAAGGCGCGAGCCTGCGTGACGCTATGCTCAAGGGCGCGCGCCTCGAAGCCGCCGACCTGGAAGGCAGCGACCTGAGCGGCGCCGACCTCACCGAAGCCTACCTCGTCGGCGCCCGACTCGACGGCGCCCGACTCGACGGCGCCCGGCTCGACAGCGCGATCTGGACCGACCGCCGGCGCTGCCGGCCGGGCTCGGTCGGGCGCTGCGACTAGGCGCCATCCGCGCCGGCGGCACCGGCACAGCGCACCCCGCGAGGCTCCGCAACCGTCATGTTCAATTTCCTGCGCAAGCTCTTCGAAGACGACAACGCCGGCGCCCCCAGCGGCCGCGTGTCCGAAAAGCTGATGCACGTCGCGATCGAGCACGTGATCGATGCCACCGATCCGCGCCTGCGCCTGGTCAGCCACTACGCACGCAAGCTCACCCCGGCGGTCGAAACCGCCGTGCTGCACGTGATGGGCATCGCCGAAAGGCTGCCGCCGGCGCGACGGCTGGACCGCGCGAGCTTCGTCACCGACACCTGGGTCAACGCCCTGTTCGGCTCGGCCGACTCGATGCAGCGCATCGTCAGCCTCGACCCGCAGGTGCTCGCCTTCCGCGAGCGCCCCGAGGCGGCCGGGCTCACGCAGTTCTACGGCATGCTGGCGTGCCGGCGCGACGAGCGCCGTGTGCTCGCGCCGGCCCGCCAGGGCGAGGTGATCCACCAGGACGTGCCGCGCACCCAGATCAGCTTCAGCGAGCACGCCCTGCACGAACTGCAGCCGGTCGAACGCGACGCCTACCGCGGCATCATGCGCCGCGGCTACGACTTCCTCGCCGGCTGCGCTCTGGAGCGCATCGCCAACCTGCGCGACCAGCGCGAGACCCTGAGCGAGCGCTACCGCCTGCACCTCGGCAAGCTGCAGGCGCTGCGCCGCGGCGGTCACGGCATCGGCGTCCTCGACCGCAACGAGCCGGACGCCGCCACGCTGGCCGCCGCCGAAGCCGACCTCGCCCGCATCGAGCGCGAACTGCAGGACGCCACCACCAGCCTGCAGACGCTCGACGACTACCTGGAACAGGTCGCCCACGTGCTCAGCCACCCCGCCGACCACCTCTGGGACAGCTCCGCCGAACGGCGCCTCGACCGCCTGGGCGTACTCGTCGAAGACCCGACGCAACCCGGCAGCACCATCCTCTTCAACGAGGTCAGTGCCAGCGAAGACCGCCGCGTCACCTTCGGGCTGGTCTGCGTACCCGTCGACGAACTGCTGGCCAGGCCGCAACTGCCGCCCGACGCGGTGTTCTAGGCGCCACCGCGGCGGCGACCGCGCGCCGCGTCTTCAGTCGCGCCGCGGCGCGCGCGAGCCGCGCGGGACGAAGTCCGGCGGGCGCGCCGCGAGCCATTCCACGAACTGCCGCACGCCGGGGTGCGCGAGCAGCGCCTCGCGCGAGGCGTAGCGCTCGGCCAGTTCCTTCTCGCTCAGCAGCTCGTGGATGTGGTCGTGGCACGGCCGGCAGATCCACAGGATCGCGCTGCCGAGTTCGGCGCGAGCGTGCGTGCGCTGCACCCGCGCGCTGCGGTGGCGCATGCGCGGGATCAGGTGGTGGCGGGTCAGTTCGGCCACCGCGCGGCCGCACAGTTCGCAGGCCGCCGGGCGCGGCGGCGGCCGCTCCGCGGGCGGCGACGGGCGTGGCATCGCGGCGCTCTCCGACGGCGGGCGCGGGTCACGCCTCAGCGCCCGTCGCGGGCGGCGGCGGGCTCAGGCCGCCAGCGCGGCGCTGCGGTCGAGTTCGACATAGCGGGTGCCGTCGGCCGCGAACTCGGCGACCAGGATCTGCCCGCGCTGGCGCGTACGCGCGGCGTCGAACGACACGTGCACCCACCCGCCTTCGAGGATCAGCCGGTCGAACGGCACGCCGGCGCGCAGCACCTCGTGGAACAACTCGTGCGCGTCGATGCCGGGGCAGACCAGGTCGGCCGCCTGCCCGCGCGCGTGGGCGCTGCCGAGCGCGGCGCCGAGCGCGGCGTTGACCGGTCCCGAGCGGTAGCCGGAGGTGACCTGCAGCGGCCGCCCGAGGTGCGCGCGCAGCGGGTCGAGCACGTTCAGGCACAGCGCCCGCAGCGCCTCGAACGCCGCGTCGGAAGGCGTGTTGTCGAGCCGCTTGCGGATCGCGAGCTGCGAGAAGGTCAGCTCTTCGAGCGTGAAGTATTCGGACAGGTACATGCGCACTCCCCTTCGGTGGTCGCCCGGCTCTCGCGCGGCCGGGTCGCCAAGCAGTGTAGTGGGCGCCGGCGGCGGCGCGACCTGAACCCCGCCGTGCCGCCGAAAACCCCCGCGGCCGGCGACGCGCGCGGGCAGCGCCGGCGCGAATCCCGCGGGCGACCGACGGCAGCTTGACCGGCAGCAACGCGCCAGCCGCGGCGTCGTGATAAAGACCACGGCGAACGCGAGAAATCCATCCGCTGCAGGGAGTAACTGGTCATGGACCACCGCCATGTCGTCGATTGCATCGTCGTCCAGCGCTTGCGCATCGGCACGCTGTTCAAGCTCAACCTGATCGGCAACGCACTGTTCCACGTCCCCCTGAGTACCCTGCTGGGCTTGGGCAGCATGGCTGGCATCGTCGACTCGCCGCTGCTGATCAATAACCAGCCCGTTACAGGGTTCGCGGCCTTGCTCGTGGCGATCGGTGCGGGCATCGCCCTGACGCTCACCTTCACGCTGATCGGCTCGGTGGGCATGTTCGTCGGACTGCTGATCTGTTCGGTGTTCCGGCCGCTCAGGGTCGGCTTCCTGCCGCTCGCCGAGGAGCAGGAGCAGCCCGTACCGCCGGCCGCCGTCGGTGCGCCGTAAGGCCGCCCGCCCCCGTCACCCCCACAGGGAGACCGCATCATGGAAACGCAGCACCCCGATTGCCGGATCGTCGTCCGGCGCCTGAGCGGCAGCACGCTGTTCAAGCTCGTGCTGACGTGCAACGCGCTGTTCATCCTGCCGCTCTGCCTGCTGGGAAGCTGGCACGCCATCTTCGGCACGGGCGTGCCCATCCTGGTGAACGACCATCCTGTCACCGGCCTCACGGCGCTGCTGGCGTCGCTGTTCGGCGGCGTCATGATGACGGTGGGTTACACGCTCTTCGGTTGGCTCGCACTGTACGTGGGCCTGTGGCTCTACTCGCGCGTCAAGCCGATCACGATCCGCTACGTCCCCTGGCGCGAGGGCGATGGCGGCAATTCAAAAGCCGCCTGAACCGCACCCGGCGCCGGCGCACCCGCCGTGGTCGTCGGCCCGCCTCGCCGAGGCCGCCGATGGCGCGTGTACCCGCCTGGGGGGAAGAAGGCCATGCGAAACCGCCGCCGGCGCACCTCGTGCCCGGGCAGCGGTCAAATGCCGGAGCCAGTCATAGACAGCGGTGCGCGAGGCCGAAGGCGAGGTGAGCGATGCGGAATTCGATGCACGGACGTGCGTTGTGCGCAGCCTTGCTGATCGCGGGGCTCTCCGGGTGCGTGGCGACCGTCGAGCCCGGCTATTACGGCTATTACGGCTACTACGGTTATTACGGCTACCCCTATTCGGGCTACGCCTATGGTCCGGGCTACTACTGGCCGTACGCGTTGGGCCTCGGCTTCTGGTACGCGAGACCCTGGGGCTACACGAGCGTCTACGCGCCGCACGGCTATTACCGCCCGTATTACCCGTATGGGTCCCACTACGGCTATGGGCCCCATTACGGCGGCTACCAGCAGGGCTGGTCGTCACACGGTAACTGGGCGCCGCCCCCGGGCGGTGGCCCGCGCCCCGGCTGGGCGCCGCGGGCGGGAATGGGCGGCTGGGGCCGTTCCCATCGCTGAACCCCGCAGCCGGGCGGGAGGCCGGGCCACCTCCGCGGCGAACGCCGCCACGGCCGAAAGGCCACGCCGCCCGCGCAACGCCCGGCGGGCAGCGCTGGCATTCCGCCACGATCCCCTTCCCTGTCGCCGTTCGGCGGCTCGCAGCCGTCGGACCCTGCGAAGAAATCGGTGACCGCCCGGCGAGCGGCAGCGAAACGCCGTGACCCACCGCTCCGGCCGTGACGCCGCGATTGCTTTCGCCTACACAGTAAGGGGCCGCCCGGCTATCGCCGCCGGTGGCCCTTCGACCGCCGGCGGCGGCAAGCAGGGAATCGGGAGGAAACGCCTGCATGGCCGAGCATCGCCTGCGCATCCTGCACATCTCCGATCTGCACGAGCGCGTCGCGCTACCGCCGCGGTCTAGCCTTGGCTGCCCACCAAAGCAGCGAAATACCGGTAGCGGAAAAACAGCGATCACATGGACGAACCGATGAAGCCAGCAGCTAATGCGGTCAATCATCGGCAACGGGATCACAGAAACATCGAATAAATACGAACAACAGGGGCTTGGACACCATCTATGAAGACGCAAAAGGATGCTGACGCGGTCATCCTCACGATCATTCCCGAAGAATACGAGGAGATACTCGCCGCCATTGGCAATACCGCACGCGCCGAACTCGGCGGCACAAATAACTTGTAGGAACCTCTGATCAGATCCATTCCCCATTCACCGGCCCCTGGACCGGTCATTTTCTGACCCGCTTCCGGCGCCGAATCCGGAAATGGGTCAGTCGCCATGCGACGGCAGGGCCGTTTTAGCCACTGCAGGCGGATGGCAGGCGCACTCAGGCCATGAGTGGTTTCCTCGCCTGATACAGGTTGACCAGGGCAAACAGCGT
>NZ_SLWY01000022.1:0-1669 GCF_004341245.1 Plasticicumulans lactativorans
CGCGGCAATTAGCCGCGGATGAGGGGCTCGTCGCGCGGGTGATGGCGCCCGGCGCGAAGCTTCAATGAGGCCGCGGCAATTAGCCGCGGATGAGGGGCTCGTCGCGCGGGTGATGGCGCCCGGCGCGAAGCTTCAATGAGGCCGCGGCAATTAGCCGCGGATGAGGCGGCGCAGCCAGCCGATGCGGCAAAGCGCGTCGACGCTTCAATGAGGCCGCGGCAATTAGCCGCGGATGAGGTGGCGGTGGGATCTGGCGGATTGAGCCAGATCCCGGCTTCAATGAGGCCGCGGCAATTAGCCGCGGATGAGAACGGGCTCTACGACTGGCTCGGGGCCGATGCCCCGCTTCAATGAGGCCGCGGCAATTAGCCGCGGATGAGCTGCCCGGTGGGCTCGATGCGCAATAACGCCAACCTCGCTTCAATGAGGCCGCGGCAATTAGCCGCGGATGAGTCCGCGGTGCGTTTCTCCGTCGGCGTCCTCACGCGGCTTCAATGAGGCCGCGGCAATTAGCCGCGGATGAGGGCGGCCTTACGGTCTCATCCCCGCCGACGCAGGCCGCTTCAATGAGGCCGCGGCAATTAGCCGCGGATGAGGTTGCCCACGCAGCGCGGTCCTCGGCTGTCGGATCTGCTTCAATGAGGCCGCGGCAATTAGCCGCGGATGAGGGAGTCGGCCAGCGAGGCCGCGGTGCTCGCCGGCGCGCTTCAATGAGGCCGCGGCAATTAGCCGCGGATGAGCACCATCGGTGAGGTGGCAGCCGATGCGTGGCGCCGGCTTCAATGAGGCCGCGGCAATTAGCCGCGGATGAGCAGTTGTACATGGGCACCAACTACGCGATGGCAGCCGAGCTTCAATGAGGCCGCGGCAATTAGCCGCGGATGAGGTCAGCCTCGTCGCGGTTGGGGGCCGCAACGTACTCGCTTCAATGAGGCCGCGGCAATTAGCCGCGGATGAGTTTCGCGACCGGGTCGGGGTACGAGGCCCGCCACATGCTTCAATGAGGCCGCGGCAATTAGCCGCGGATGAGCCTGCTCCACGCGCAGGAGGTCTTGGGGTTTGTGGCCGCTTCAATGAGGCCGCGGCAATTAGCCGCGGATGAGCCCGCGAAGTTCGACGTGAAATCGCCGACGCCGCCGGGCTTCAATGAGGCCGCGGCAATTAGCCGCGGATGAGTACCGCGTGCGTGGTCTGGAGGGTTAGGGCGTGGCAGCTTCAATGAGGCCGCGGCAATTAGCCGCGGATGAGGCGGCGCTGCCCCCAGGCGTGGCGGCGGACCTGGCGCTTCAATGAGGCCGCGGCAATTAGCCGCGGATGAGGAAGCTCGGCCAGTTCGAGTCGATGGGGTTGGAGTTGCTTCAATGAGGCCGCGGCAATTAGCCGCGGATGAGCTCGACATCATCGAGGACGCCGCGCGCGAGGCGTTGCTTCAATGAGGCCGCGGCAATTAGCCGCGGATGAGGCCGGCGTAGGTGGCGGCGATCCAGTCGGGGATGGAGAGGCTTCAATGAGGCCGCGGCAATTAGCCGCGGATGAGGACGAAGGCGTGCGCTCCGAGTGCGCCATGCGCCTCGGCTTCAATGAGGCCGCGGCAATTAGCCGCGGATGAGGACGAAGGCGTGCGCTCCGAGTGCGCCATGCGCCTCGGCTTCAATGAGGCCGCGGCAAT
>NZ_SLWY01000022.1:1767-2065 GCF_004341245.1 Plasticicumulans lactativorans
CTTAGCCGCGGATGAGGCCGCGCGCGCCGCGCCCCCCGCCGACGTCACCGCCGCGCTTCAATGAGGCCGCGGCAATTAGCCGCGGATGAGGACGCAGCGCGCGGTGCTTGCGCGCGAGCTGCTGCTCGCTTCAATGAGGCCGCGGCAATTAGCCGCGGATGAGGCGGTGTTGTTGGCGGACACGCCGCGCTCGAGGTTTGAGCTTCAATGAGGCCGCGGCAATTAGCCGCGGATGAGGCGGTGTTGTTGGCGGACACGCCGCGCTCGAGGTTTGAGCTTCAATGAGGCCGCGGCAATT
>NZ_SLWY01000022.1:2161-2530 GCF_004341245.1 Plasticicumulans lactativorans
AATTAGCCGCGGATGAGGGCGGTGTCGCACTTCCTGGTTGCGCTTCCGGGCGAGCTTCAATGAGGCCGCGGCAATTAGCCGCGGATGAGGCGGATGCCCATGGATAGGTTAGGTGTGTGGGAAAAGGCTTCAATGAGGCCGCGGCAATTAGCCGCGGATGAGGCGGATGCCCATGGATAGGTTAGGTGTGTGGGAAAAGGCTTCAATGAGGCCGCGGCAATTAGCCGCGGATGAGGTCCGGTGGAAATTACGGAATACACCATTCGAGCAAGCTTCAATGAGGCCGCGGCAATTAGCCGCGGATGAGGTCCGGTGGAAATTACGGAATACACCATTCGAGCAAGCTTCAATGAGGCCGCGGCAATTAAG
>NZ_SLWY01000022.1:2624-2848 GCF_004341245.1 Plasticicumulans lactativorans
AAGAGCCGCGGATGAGGATGGGCCCTGCCCGAAATCAGCGCCGCGCAGGCGCAGCTTCAATGAGGCCGCGGCAATTAGCCGCGGATGAGGTCAGCGGGCGCGGGCCGTGGACGGCGGCGGCGCTTGAGGCTTCAATGAGGCCGCGGCAATTAGCCGCGGATGAGGTCAGCGGGCGCGGGCCGTGGACGGCGGCGGCGCTTGAGGCTTCAATGAGGCCGCGGCAA
>NZ_SLWY01000022.1:2944-3319 GCF_004341245.1 Plasticicumulans lactativorans
GCAATTAGCCGCGGATGAGGCCGCAGCGCCATGCGCGCCGCCGCCCGCGCCGGCGCGCTTCAATGAGGCCGCGGCAATTAGCCGCGGATGAGGCTCCACGCTCCTCCACGCCCTGCGCACCGCGCTGGTGCTTCAATGAGGCCGCGGCAATTAGCCGCGGATGAGGTTTCGCGACCGGGTCGGGGTACGAGGGCCGCTACATGCTTCAATGAGGCCGCGGCAATTAGCCGCGGATGAGGGCGTTGCAGCAGCACGCACACTGCGCTAACCGTCCTACGCTTCAATGAGGCCGCGGCAATTAGCCGCGGATGAGGGCGTTGCAGCAGCACGCACACTGCGCTAACCGTCCTACGCTTCAATGAGGCCGCGGCAATG
>NZ_SLWY01000022.1:3415-63669 GCF_004341245.1 Plasticicumulans lactativorans
AATTAGCCGCGGATGAGGGCGGATGCTGCCGATTCGCGCGCCGGATTTGTCCGAGCTTCAATGAGGCCGCGGCAATTAGCCGCGGATGAGGGGCTCGTATCCTGCGAGTAATGCGTTCGACAATGAGCTTCAATGAGGCCGCGGCAATTAGCCGCGGATGAGGAGGCGCTGCGCGAGGCGCTCGACACGACCGCGTTCAGGCTTCAATGAGGCCGCGGCAATTAGCCGCGGATGAGGGACATGACCACCACGCCCCTCCTCTGGTCAGTCGCAGGCTTCAATGAGGCCGCGGCAATTAGCCGCGGATGAGGCGATGGCCCGCATGCAGGCCGTGCTCTGGGACCGCATGCTTCAATGAGGCCGCGGCAATTAGCCGCGGATGAGGTCCAGCCGCAGAACACCGAGAGCGTGATCCACAAAATGCTTCAATGAGGCCGCGGCAATTAGCCGCGGATGAGGGTCGTGGCGCCGCGGCGGCTGATCATCGTCCCGCCAGGCTTCAATGAGGCCGCGGCAATTAGCCGCGGATGAGGCCAGCCGCAGAACACCGAGAGCGTGATCCACAAAATGCTTCAATGAGGCCGCGGCAATTAGCCGCGGATGAGGGCGACGCCGCAGACCTATACCGAAATCGGTGAGGTGCTTCAATGAGGCCGCGGCAATTAGCCGCGGATGAGGCCAAGCGACGGCGCGCCGAGTGGGTCGCCTCGGAGCGCTTCAATGAGGCCGCGGCAATTAGCCGCGGATGAGGGAGCCTGTAAGGTCTGCACCGCCGAGCGATCCGCGGCTTCAATGAGGCCGCGGCAATTAGCCGCGGATGAGGGAGCCTGTAAGGTCTGCACCGCCGAGCGATCCGCGGCTTCAATGAGGCCGCGGCAATTAGCCGCGGATGAGGCGCGCCGAGGCCGCGCGGCTGATCGACGCCGCCCGGGCTTCAATGAGGCCGCGGCAATTAGCCGCGGATGAGGTCCACGACGGCTTCGGCGCCTGGCGCGCCGGCACGGGCTTCAATGAGGCCGCGGCAATTAGCCGCGGATGAGGGCTTCAGCTTCAAGTACTGCGCCGGCGCCGAGTTGAAGCTTCAATGAGGCCGCGGCAATTAGCCGCGGATGAGGATACCGCTCGAAATGTCGTTGTGCGGCGCCGACTTGCAGGGGCCTTTGCGAGCGCTGCGGGCAGGGGCGGACTCCTGCAGTGCGCGCCGCTCCGGGTTGGCATGCCGGACCGACGCAAGGTCCTGATTGTCAATGAGCTTGGCGCTTGCGAGCGCTGCCCGGGGTGGTGCCGGCAGTGGAGCGCTCGCGCGGCCGGCGGCGGTCACAGGATGACGGGGCCGCGTTCCGGCGGTTCATAGGACTGACCGAGGCTGATCACCCGCGGTGCAATGGCGTCGGCCGGGCCCATGTCCATCAGGATCACGTGATCGTGGCCGTGCAGGATCAGGTTGTCCAGCAACTGCACCAGCTCCGCATGCCGCACCCGCGTCAGGCGGCACTGGAAGACGGATAGCTGCACCCAGTCGCCGAACCCCTTCATCAGCCGGAACACGCGCCGCCAGCGGCGGCTGTCGCGAATGTCGTAGACCACCACGTACAGATGCTCGTGCGCGCCTGGCATGGGCCTCACCGCGTCGTGAAGTTGGGGTAGTCCGGCAATTCGCCGAGCAGGTGGCGGCCGAGCAGCCGCGCCTGGACTTCCAGCAGCCGCCGGTAGGCGATGCGATAGCCGAACAGCGGATGCGTCACCTCGTGCGACAGGCGCCGCTCGAACGCCGCGATCAGCGCCTTGCGCGCTTCGGGCTGCAGCGCCACGCCGCCGCCGGCGCGGACGAAATCGCGCGGGCGGATCTCGCCGTTGTTCACCACCTGCAGCACCACCGAATCGGCGATCAGCGGCCGGAACGGCTCCATCACGTCGAGCGCCAGCGCCGGCCGGCCGTAGCGCGGCTGGTGATAGAAGCCGCGGTAGGCGTCGAAGCCGACCGCCGACAGCGTCACCGTCAGCGCCCGCGTCAGCAGCGCGTAGGCGAACGACAGCAGCGCGTTCACCGGGTCGGCGGGCGGGCGCCGGTTACGGGTGCGGAAGTCGAACGCGAAGCCGTTCGCGTCCGCCGTGCCGGCGCGCAGCAACTGCCCGAAGGCGCCGAAGTAGCGCGCCGCCGCCGCACCCTCGATGCCGAGCAGGCTGTCGATCGCCACGGCGTTGCGTGCCGCCTCGATGTCGCGCTTCAACGCCTCCAGCAGCGGCGGCGGTGCGCTGCCGTCCTTCCAGTTACGCCGCAGCAGGGTGCGGCCGTTGGCGATCTTCGCCGCGACCAGCGCGCGCGCCAGCGCCAGGCAGTGGCGCGGGTCGAAGCTCGCGCGGTACTGGGCCGTGCGCAGCTCGACGTTGCGGTGCCCGGTGCCGACGGTGTGGCCGAGGAACCAGCCGCCGTGGCTGTGCCAGCTCACCGGGATGCCGCGCGCCATCAGCTCGTGCAGCGCCGGCGTGCTCAGGCTCGCGTTGCCGAGCAGCACCACCTGCGAGACGTCGATCAGCCGCACGCTGCGCGCCGCCTCGCGCTCGATCGCCACCGTCAGCGTCTCGCCGTCGCGGCCGATGCGTGCGAACGGCGCCTGCACCACCAGCGGCAGCGCGGTGTCGGCCGCCACCGCGAGCGGGCGCGGCGGCAGCGCCCCGTCGCGCAGCTGCCGGGTTTCGTCCGGCAGGCAGATGCCGACCAGCGCGCAGCGCGGGCATTTCGGGCTGTCCTCCAGCGGCGGCGGCAGGGTGCCGGCGGCGGCCAGCGCGCGCAGGCCGGCGACCGCGTCGCGCGCCTGTTCGAGCAGCGCGTCGTCCAGCGGCACCGTCACGCGCTCGCGGCTGGCGGCGTAGTAGAGGACGCCCTCGCGGCAGTCGAAGCCGCGTTCACGCAGCAGCAGGCCCTGCAGCGCGAGTTGCACGCGTTCCGGGGCATGGGGGCCGCGGGCGCTGTGCGGGCGCCGACCGCGCTTGTAGTCGACCGGCGTCGCGCACGTGCCTTCGGCCTCGATGAGGTCGAGCTTGGCGATCACGCCGAGCGCCGCCGAGGTCAGCGTCACCGAGCGGGCATGGATGCGCTCGCCATCGGCGAGCGGCGTTTCCGGCAGCACGCCGCCGGGCCGGTCGACGTTGCGGTGGACGTGGCGGCCGTCGACGGTTTCGGCCGAATCGCTCCACTCCTGCTGCACCCACATCAGGTAGGCGAGCCGCGGGCAATAGACGTACTCGTTGACCATGCGCGCCGGCAGCGGCGGCACGGCGGCGAACGCGGGGTCGGGGGTGCAGTCCTCGGTGTCCATCGCGGGTCCTCCGAACGTGGGTGCAGGGGATCGCCGCTCATGCCACCGGCCCTCCCCCGTCGGCCATGCTTACAGTTGCTCTCCCCGTGGGAGAGGAGTTGGGGTGCGGGCTCCTGCCCCACGCACCCCCGACCGACGGCTGCCGCTCAGAACACCAGCGCCGCCGCCGGCAGGGGGCGCCGTTCGCCCTCACCGGGCGGGACCAGGCGGGCCGGGCGGAACACCGCGTAGCCCTGACCGAACTCGTGGCGCAGCGACTCGAACACGGCGCTGACGCCACGCGCCTGCAAGCGCGCGATCGCCGCCCCGTCGCCGACCAGCTCCGGCGTCGCAAGCAGCGCCGCGACGCCGTCGACGCCGAGCGGCGCCGTCCACAGTGGCCAGCGGAAGCGCCGCGCCGCGCCGCGCAGCTCGGGCACGAAGGCCGTCGTCTGCAGGCGCCGGCCGCGCGGCAGTGACGGCAGCAGCGGCAGCGCCCAGTGCGCCAGCCACACCGCGAAGCGCACGCTCTTGTTGGCGTTGTCCACGGTCGGGGCGAGCGGGCGCAGCGCGTGCAGGCGCTCGGCGTCGGGGTCCCAGCCGAGAGCGTGCTCGGCGTCGGGGTAGGTCCACGGCCCGAACAGCGCCTCGCGCGCCGCGTCGAGCAGCGCCGCGGGCGTCTGTCGGCCTTTCCTGCGCCCGTCCGCCAACAGCGAGGCCGCCAGCTCCCTGAGCAGCGCCACGAACTGCTGCTGGCCCGAGGTCATGTGCAGGCGCGTCGGTGTCAACCGGCCCTGGGTGTCGGCGATCGCATCGCAGCCGCAAGCGGCGTCGAAGTCCGCGGCGAGGCGGTCGTCGACACCGGCGGCCGACACGTCGGCGCGGCAGCGTGCGCGGAAATCGGCGACCGGCATGCGCAGCGTCGGGGCGCCGGCAAGGTGCGGCCAGCCGGCGCCGGTGGCGTGGGCGTCGAGCAGCAGCCGGCACAGATCGTCGGCGGCGAGCGGTGCCGGCGGCGTCAGCACGGCGATCCAGTCGTCTTCGAGTTCCCAGTGCAGGCGTGCGCCGCGCAGCGCGGGAATCCCGGCGCTCCAGCGCAGCAGGCCGAAGGCGGCGAGCGCGGCGATCGGGCGGCTGCCGATCAGGCCGGTCAGGGGCAGTTCGGGGGTCGCGGACATGGCAGGACTCCAGGTCGGGGGCTGACGGTCGGGGGTGACAGGCGACGGAAAGACACCCTCACCCCTGCCCCTCTCCCAGTGGGAGAGGGATTGCGGCGGCGGCCCCTGCCTGTTCGGCGGCGGAACGGTGGTGGTCGGCGAGCCGCAGCAGCGCTTCGAGGTAGGCGAGCCCCCACCAGCCGTAGCGGCGCTGCAGGCGTGCGAACAGCTCCGGCCAGCCGGCCTCCAGGCGCTCCAGCCGGTGCGCGCCGCGCAGGTGCAGGTGCTGGCCGAGCGCCTCGAAGCGCGCGTCGAGCCGCTCGGCGCCGGCGTCGTCGACCACCGGCAGGAACGGCCGGCCGCGGCCGTGGTGGGTGCCGACGAGGTACTCGACCAGCTCGGCGTCGTGCGCCCCGGCCAGCAGCGCGGGGTGCGCGCGCAGCAACTGCACCGAGGTGCACTCGTGGCGCGCCCCGCGCGGGTAGCCGGCGCGATCGCGGGCGGCGGCGGCGGCGCGGCGGTCGCTCGCGTCCATGCCCTGCGCCAGCCCCGACTTGGCGAGCAGCGGCGCCCGCCGCGCCGCGCGCGCATCGCCGCCGTACAGCCAGGCCTGGAAGCGCGGGTCGGCCTTGCCGAGGTCGTGCAGGTCGCCGGCGCGGCCGAGGTCGTCGACCAGCGCCGGTGCCAGCCCGAGCGCGGCGGCGAAGGCGCGGGCCTGGGCGCCGACGCCGCGGCAGTGGTCATCGAGCCCGACCGGCACGGTCAGCGAGGCGTCGTCGCCGTCGTCGGCGGCGACCACGGCGGGGCGGCGCTCGACCAGCATGCGGCCGTGGCCGTAGACGAGCAGCCGCGCGCCGTTCGCCTCCAGCGCGTCGAGCCGCGCACGGACCGCGTCCGGCAGGCCATCGAGCGCGCCGAGTCCCTGCAGCAGCGCGTGCGCCGACGGCGGTGCGTCGGCGTCGTCGAAGACTTCGGCGAGCACCCGGAGGGCGGCCGCGACGGCGTCGGCGGCCCCGGAGTGCGCGACCGCCCACTGCGCCACGCAGGCCGTACCGAGCCGCAGCACGGTGCGCTGGCGCGCCTGCGCGTACGCGGCCTCGGCGAGGTCCGGCACCGGCGCCCGCGTCGCCGGGTTCCACGCCCAGCCGGCCTCCCGGTCGAGCCCGCCCCACGTCGTCGGCACCACCAGCGTGTCGCCCGGGCGCAGTTCGCGCGGCGCCACCGCCCGGCTGTCGGTACCGGCCCAGCGCAGCACCCGGCGGCCGCCGCGGTCGTCGCCGCGTCGCCCGGCGGGCTCGCGCGCGCCTTCGACATCGCCGTCGTCCCCGGCCCCGTCGCCGCGCCCAGCGAGCCAGTCGCGCACCGTCCATAGCGGCAGCGACAGCGCCTCCAGCGACGCCGGCGGCAGCGCACCGACCGCGGCGAGCGCGGCTTCGAGTGCACCGTCGTCGTCCTCGCCATCCGCCCCCAGCTCGGGCAGGTCGGCGCGCCAGACGAGCTGCACCTCGGCCGGTGCCGTGTCCGGCCCGTGCAGCCACAGCGCCGGCTCCGGCGACAGCGCCGGCGCCGGGCTGGTCTGCGCCAACCGGTCGACGTGCGCCGGCAGCAGCACCGGCGCCTGCGGCCGCGGGCTCAGGCAGCCGGGCGGGGCGCCACCGGCCGGCAGCCGCGCGGCCAGCGCGTCGCTGCCGAAGTCGACCGTCGGCTCGGGCTTCGGTTGCCCGCGACGCTTCGCCGGCGCCTCGGCGATGCTTGCAAGCCATTTCCACGTCGCCGCGATCGCCCCGCCGTAAACCGGATCGTCGTCCTTCGCATCGCGCACGTGGACGATCGCCGCCGGCGCCGCCGCGTCCCGCGCACCGAGCCGGTTCAGGCGGCCGAAGCGCTGGCGCAGCGCATCGAGCGGCGCCGACTGCGTGACCAGGGCGTCGAAGTCGAGATCGGCACCGACCTCCACGGTCTGCGTCGCCACCACGTACAGCGGTCGGGGGTTGTCGCCGTCCGCGCGGCCGGCGCGCAGGCGCGGCAGGTGCTGTGCGACCAGCACGTCGCGGTCGAGCGGGCGCATGCGGCCGATCAGCAGCAGCGCGTCGGCCTCGGCGTCCTGGCGCAGTTCGGCGTGCACGGCGCGGGCGGTGGCGATGCGGTTGACGACCACGCCGACCACCGGCGCGCACCGCTCGGCCGGCGTGAACAGGTCGGTCACCACCGGCGCCGGCTCGCAGTCACGGCGCAGCGCACGGGCGCAGTCGGCGAGCCGGGCGACGAGCTGCGCGGCGTCGGCATCGAGCAGGCGTGCGGGCTTGGCCGCCCGCAGCCGCCGGGCGAGCTCCTCGCACGCCCGGTCCTCCACGCCGAGGCGCAGCGCGCCGTCGATCGGCGCCTGCGTGGCGCTCAGCGGCACCGCCTGCAGCGGACGCAGCGGCGGCGTCTCGCGCCAGCGCGCACCGCCGTAGTCGGCGACCGCCCGCAGCGTGTCGAGGAAGGGCGCGGACAGGTGCGCCTCGTCGAGCAGGATCAGCGTGTCCTCGCCGAGCAGGCCGGCGTGCAGCGGGTGCGCGTACTCGCTCAGGCCGTAGCCGCGGAACAGGAGCCGCGAGCCGATCTGGTCGACGGTGGCGAGGATCAGCAGCGGCTGCACCGGCGACTCGGCCCAGGCGTTCTCGCGCGGGATGCCGCCGCGCAGGCAGGCCACGCCGAGCGGTGCACCGCCGTCGCCGGCCGTGCCACCGGCGAGTGCGCGCAGGCGCTCGGCGACCGCGCGCAGCACCGGCGCGGCGGTGGCGTCGCGTTCGGCGGCGGCGAGCTTGTCGGCGATCCTCAGCGCCCGCTCGCGGGCACCGTCGACCACCAGTCGCCGGTCCACCACCAGCGCGATGCGCAGCCGCGCCCGGCGTTCGGCCGGCGCCCGGGCGGCATCGAGCGCGAGGTGGAACAGCGCGGCGTCGAGCACCGCGGTCTTGCCCGCCGCGGTCGGCAGATCGAGCGCCGCCGGCCACCCGCCGCCGGCGGCGAGGCGGCGCACCAGCGTGACCTGCCACGGGAACGGCGCGCAGCCGTGGACGGCCGCGAAGTAGGCGGGAAAGTCCTCCGCCGCCAGCGCCGGGAGATCGGGCGATGTCATGTGCGCCCCCTGTCGTCGAACGGCCGCATCAGCCCCAGGCCGAAGTGGCGCCCGGCACCGAGCACCAGCGGCCCGGCGACCGGCGCGGCGAAGGTCACCACCACGTGCGCGACGAACTGCCCGTGCCAGCGCGCCCCCGCCGACCCCTGTCGGAACGCCGCCGCCGGCGCCGCACCACGCAGCCGGCTCAGCGGTCCGTGGGCGACCGCCACCGGCGCCGGCAGGCCGAGGTCGGCGCAGTGGCGCGCGAGCAGCGCCAGTGCGTCGCGCTTCGGGTTGCCCGGCCGCGGGTGGTGGCCGAACACCACCGGCGTCGCCGAGGCCCACACCCGCGCCGGCCGGCTCCAGGTCTGCGGCTGCAGCGTGCGCGCGGCCTGCGCCGCGGTGGCGGCGCTCAGGCGCTCCAGGGCCCAGACGCCGAAGCGGCCGAGCGTCAGCGGCGCCCCGGCGAGCGCGGCGAGGACGTCATCGACGGCCTCATGCCCGGCCGCCTCGAGCAGTGCCGGCACCAGCACGGCGACGCCGAGCGGCGCGCCGTCGGCATGCTCGTCGCCGACTCGCGGCAGCGGCACCACTGCGAGATGCGCCTGGCGCGTGGCGCTGCCGTCGGCTTCATGCCCGCTGATCACCGTCGGCACCGGCTGCGGGGCGAGGCGCAGCAGGTTGTTGCGCACCGCCTGCGCCAGCACCGGCACGCCGGGCGCCGGCAGCGGCGGCCCCTCGGCACGGCGGTAGATCGCGCCGATGCGGTAGAGCCCCTGCGGCGGCTCGGCCTCGACTTCGCGCACGGGCGCATACGCCTGCATCCGCCCCGGCGGCGGCTCGATGCGCCGGCCGCAGCGCACCCCGGCGGCGAAGCAGGCTTCGAGGCGCGCGAGCCGCCCGGGGCCGGGCACGCGCAGCGCCAGCTCGCCGCTCGCGGCCGGCTGCAGCGTCGGCGCGGGAATGGCGTCGGCGGCGAGCAGCCGCGCCCGCACCGGGCTCGCCGAGTGGCCGAGGTAGCCGAGTTCGCGGGCGAGGCGGTCGAGCGCAGGCGCGTGCTCGGTGCAGGCCGCGGCATCCGCGGTCCAGATGAAGGCGACACGCGGCTCATCCGGAGCGAACGCCGGGAAACTGCGTTCAGCACGCTTGCGCGGCAGCCGCAGCCCCTCGGCGACGAAGGCGCGCGGCGTGTTGCGCACATCGGCGACCTCGGCAGCGCTCGGGTTCACCGGCACCCAGGTGCTCAGCGCGCTGCGCGCCCCCGCGCGGCCGGCCTCGGCGGCACGCGCCGGCGCCACGCTCAGCGCCGGCGGCGGCAGGGTCTCCAGCCAGGCCAGCGCGGCGCGGCCGGCGGCGTGCTCGGCCGGGTCGAGTTCGGCCTCGTGCAGCGTCGCCAGCAGCGCCGAGAACAGCCGCGCCGGGTGTGGCGGCCATTCCGGCGCGGCGCGGTCGCTGCGTGCCGTCGCCAGCACGCGGCCCAGCAGGTAGTCGATTTCGAGCGCAAGCATCGCCGCTCACTCCGCGCTCTCGGCCCCGGTCGCGGCGCGACTGCGCCGCACCAGTTCGAGCAGCTTCGGCTCGGGCTCCAGCACCACCGGCGCCTGCGGCCATTCCAGCCCGTGCCCGGCCGCCGCCGCGACCGCCGCCGCAAGCAGCGCGCAGGCGGCGTCGGCATCGAGGCGCAGCGCCGTGGCGCTGCCGTCGGCGGCGATCAGTTCGTAGCCGGCGGCGCCCTCCGGGATCAGCAGGCAGCGCGAGCGCAGGTCGTAGCCCTGCTCCCGCTGCAGCGCGAGCGCGGCGAGCGCCAGCGCGGCGAGCACGCTGCGCGCCGCCTCGTTGCGCGCGGCGTCCGCGCTGCCGTCGGGGCGCGGAAAGCGCAGCCGCCGCAGCCCCGGCAGCGACAGCACCGCGCAGAGCTCGGCGTAATCGACGGTGACGCCACCGCGCACCGGCTCACCGACAGCGACGGTCAGGTAAGCCTTGTCGGCGGTATGAAACGACGGCGGAACCGAGGAGTGGTTGATCGCCGAGGGCTTGCCCGCCTCGGCAGCGGCCCCGTCCTTGCGCCGGAAAAGCACCGCTTCTCCGGACTTGTCCTTGTCCGCCTCGTTCGGAAACGCCGTCCAGTCGGTACCTCCGTGCGCCGCGTAGACCACCGCTGCCTTGTTGGTTTCGAGGGGATCGCGCCGGCTCTTGGTCAACACGCCGGGGACGGCCCCGAAACCGACGATCTCGCTCGCGATGCAACGCTGGAACTTCGTGCCGAGTCCGGCTCCTTGTGCGAGCGCCGTCGAATCCCACATGCCGAACACCAGCGCCGTCGGGCACCAGCGGTACAGGCCGCCGGCGTCGCGGATCGTCGCCTCGATGAAGGCGCGGCCGACCACCGAGTCGCGGAACGGCACGCCGTCGAGCGTGGCGTCGCGGAAGATCGCGTCGGCGATGCGGTGCGGCGCCTCCAGCGTGCTGACGGCACCGATGTCGGGAAACCCGGCGAAACGCGCCTCGACCAGCGGCAGCGCGAGGCGCCCCGCGCGCAGCGCGTCGAGCAGCGCGAGTTCCATGCGGTTGGCTTGCGACTGCACCGAGTCGAGCAGCACGCAGCGCAGCTCCTGGCCGGCGACGCGGCGCGTCTCCCACGCGTACTGCCCGCCCTCGTGCGTCGGCGGAAACACCTTGCTGCCGGGGCCGCCGGCCGGCGCGAGGCGCTGACGCAGGCGGATCGCCGCGCCGCCGCGCACGGCCTGCCGCAGGGTTTCGAGGGTCGGGGACACGTCGCTGGTCATGGTAGGGCTCCTGCGTCGACAGCGTTCGAACGGTGGTGCACGCCGGGCGACTGACGCCCACCCGGCGCGGCTACGGGGGGATGCTGGCAGGCGACAGGATCAAAACCTGCACCTTTGCGCGGCCGGCCCAGAGAAAAAGCAGCGGCCCGCCGCCGCCCAGAATTCGCAATGAGGCCGGGGCTTTAGAGGCCCCGGAGATGTGCCGGTGAAGTCCATATCTAACGCTCCAGTCCATGCTTCAATGAGGCCGCGACACGAAGCCGCGGAACACCACAACGCCAACAGCCGGGTGAACGCAGAGACCCTTCGGCTCGGCCAGCGACGCTGCCAGCCTTGGAGATCGGCAGGGATTTCTCCCTGCCACACACCTCAGCGGGAACCTCCACCGGAAACGGTTCGAGGATTGCAGTCACACACGCTGACTATGCGTCTGGCCCGCAACCGGACGGACGGCCGTATGGCGATGCAACGTCGACGTCGACGCCTACGCGGTTTGGCGGGATGCCATGTGCCCATACGTTCACCTCTATCGAGCGAGGAGCCTTGCCGCGCGTGAGTCGGACCGCCATGCTTGGCGCGCCCAATCCCTGTCCGGAGGCGGCAAGGCTGGATTTCCGCCGCGATCGCGGCGGGGCCACAACGCGGAGCCGTTGGCGCGGCTCCGCGTTATTTGACTCTACGTCGAGCACATACAGAAATCAATGTTGATGGAATTGAGAGTTAGAAGGCTCAGAAGTGACCATCACCCCCACCACTCGACCGCGAGGCGCAGGCGCTGCCACGGGTTGCCGCGCGGGCGCAGCGTGACGACGTAGGCGCTCAGGCGTTCGCCGCGGTCGAGCCGTTCAGCGACGGTGCGGTTGTCCGGGCGCGGCAGGTAGCCGATCCGGTGATGCCCGAACCACACGGCGACGGCGTGGTGGTCGTGCGGGTGTGCGGCCTCGCGCAGCAGGCGCAGTTCGCTGCCGATGCCGAGCAGCGGCCAGACGTGCTCACCGGCGTGGTGGGCGAAGCCGGCGAGCGGGACCTGCAGCAGCAGGCGTGCGTGAGCGGCAGCGGTGCACGGCGGGCGGCACGGCGCGTCGGCGGGCGTGGCGGGGCGGACGGACGGGGAAAGGCAGGCGGTCATCGGGCGGCTCCAGCAGATGCGATGGGGCCAGCCTGACAGGCGATCGGATCAGAACCTGCACCTGTCGCGCGCGACCCGGGTGCCGGGCAACGGGCGATGGAAGCGGTGGGGGACGGGTGCTGCGGGGTGCTCCGGCGTCACGCGCGGCGGCGTGCGGGGCAAAAAAAGAGCGCGTCCCGAAGGACGCGCTCGGCGTCTGGCGTTGGCAGAGGCCGCGGGCGGATTCGACCGGCCCGCATGCTCAGACGCGCCAGAACGGCTTGTTGGCTTCGCTGAGGGCCTCGTCGCGGGTCAGCCCCATGTCGAGCAGCTCGCGGTCGCTGGAGCGGCGCAGTTCCTCGCGCTCGGCGCTGCGGCGGCCCCACTCGGCGAACTGGTCGCGCAGGCCGGCACCGATGATCGCCAGCAGCGAGGGACCGCCGACGCGCGCCGGGGTGTGCGTGAAGTAGCCCTTCAGGCGGGCCAGGATGGCATCGGTGCTTTCCGCGGGAGCGTCGGCGTAGCCGGGAACGTTGAGGACGCGGCCCGTGGCGGGGTCGAACTGGACGAGACGAAGAGCGGCCATGGTGATCTCCTGAACAAAGTCGTGAGGTTCATCGGTTGAACCCGCCGTGCCGGGTGGCTGTCGTGGCGGCTTCGTTGGATGCATTTTCTCTCTGTAGTAAAACTACATCAAACGACTTTTGTTCACTGCAACATAAAGCAGGATTTGAATGAGGAACATACCCGGTGCAGCCCGTCCGCGGCCTCCCCGTGGGCACGGCCGCCCCCCTGCGTGCACCCCATCACCTGGCGCAAGTCCGCATTCCAGCTGGCGCTGGCGGGGATCGGCGGGGTTCAGTCGGGGTCGTGCGCGGCCAGCGCGGCGCGCAGCCGCGTCTTGTAGTGGGCGCGTAGTTCGGGCGGCGCCACCACCTCGACTTCGGGGGCGTGGCGCAGCACGTCCATCAGCAGTTCGGTGGGGTCGGCGTAGGGCACGCGCAGCTCGTAGCGGCCGTCGAGCAGCCACTGGCCGTACTGGCGCGGGTGCCACTGCTCGTCGGCGACCCAGCGCGCGCGGTGGGCGCTGAAGCGCAGCACCGCGGTGTGCGCGGCCGGGCCGGTGAAGATGCCGTAGGCCTCGCCGAGGTGGCGCTGCAGCAGTTCGGCCGGCACCTCCTGCGCGTCGGTCTCGCGCAGGCGCGCGTCGCGCACGCGGTCGACGGCGAAGCGGCGCAGCGCGTCGCGGCGGTGGCACCAGGCGTCGAGGTACCAGTTGTCGCGGTAGTACGCCAGGCGCTGCGGCGACACCTCGCGCAGGCTGTCGGCGTCGCGGCCGCGGGCGTGGTAGGCGAAGTGCACGCGGCGGCGCGCCACCACCGCCTGTGCCAGCACGCCGAGGGTCGCCGGGCGCACCCGCCGCTGCCCCTGCGGCAGCAGGCTCAGGCGCGCGAGCCCGCGGTGGCCGCCGGGCAGCAGCCGCACCAGGCCGTCGATGCGGTCACGCACCGGCGCCAGCGCACGGCCGAGCAGCTCCGGGTTGATCTGTTCGAGCAACTGGTGCAGCAGCGCCAGCGCCTGCAGTTCATCGGCGCTGAACCACAGCCCCGGCAGCTCGAAGCGGTTGCGCTCGTCGCGCGCGTAGCGGTAGCCGTGGCCGCGAACGTTTTCGAGCGGCGCGCCGAAGTGGTCGCGCAGCTTGCCGATCGCACGCTTGACCGTCGCCTCGGAGGTTTCGAGCGCCACGGCGAGGTCGCGCACGCCCACCGGCACGCGCCGGCCGCTGAGTTCGCGGTGCAGCGCGACGATGTTGTCGTAGGTGGCCATGGCGCGCTGCGTCCTCCCGGGTGGCGGCCGGGGCGGCGCGGCCCGCCCCGGCATGCACGCGACCGCCGCCGCTCAGGCGCGACCGAGCACCAGCAGCGCGGTGGCGAAGCGGGTGTCGAGCTCCGCGTCGCGCGGCGCCGGCGTGCAGTACCACTCGATGATGATCACCGCCGCCGCGTCGACCTCGCGCTCGCCGCGGCCGAAGGCGTCGGGAAGCTGGTTCACGCGGAATTCGAGCAGGGTCCGCGCCTGCTCGGGCGGCAGCTCGAAGCCGGCGAGGTGTTCGAGGCGCAGGCACAGCAGCCGGCGCGTGTCCGCCCCGGCGGCACGGGTGGCGGCGAGCGCGGCGAGCGCGGCGTCGTCGTGCGCGGCGAGCGCGCGTTCGAGGCGCACCTGCAGGCGGCGTTCGAGCGCCGGCGGCAGCATCGCGAAGCCCGCCCAGTCGGCGCGGATCTCCTCGACCAGCGGGGCGTCGATCGGCGCACCGGCGAGCGCGAGCTCCTCGGCGCGCGCGCACAGCGCGGCCTTCTCGGCGAGCTCGCGCACGGCGCGGCGGTCGCGGGCGCGCTCGGCCGCCTCGACCGCGGCGGCGAAGGCCGCGCGTGCGGCCTCGAAGCGGGCGTCGAGCGCCGCCGCCTCGCCGCGCGGCACCGGCCCGAGGTGCTCCCAGCCGGTGACCAGCTCGGCGGCGCGCAGGCGTGCGGCGAGCACCGCGTCGGGCGGCGACAGGCCCGCCAGCTCCTCCAGCTCGGCGCAGGCGGCGAGGCGCGCGCCGAGGTTGTCGCGGCGCTCGGCCTCGACGCTATCGCGCTCCGCCTCGCGCCGCGCAAAGATCGCGTCGCAGACGGCGCGAAAGCGCAGCCACAGCGCCTGCTCGGCGTCGCGCGGCAACTGCACGGTCGGCGCCCAGGTCGCCTGCGCCTGCTTGGCGGCGGCGATCGCGGCGCGCAGCTCGGTGGTCTCACCGGTGTGGCGTTCGAGCTCCTCGATCAGCCGCTCGCGGCGCGAGCGCTCGCGCGCGCGCTCGGCGTCGAGGCGCCGGCCGATGGCGTCCTGCGCCTGGCGGAAGCGGCGTTCGAGCGCCTTGTGGCTGGCGCGCGGCGCCGGCCCCAGGGTGCGCCAGGCACGCACGGCCTCGCGCACCACCCGCTCCAGTGCGCGCCAGTCGGGAGCGCTCCAGTCGGTGTCGCGGGCGCAGGCTTCGAGCTGCTCGCACAGATCGTTGCGCGCCCCGAGGCTCGCCCGGCGAGCCTCGGCGGCCGCCTGGAAGTGCTCGCGGCAGGGCGCGTAGGCGGCTTCGCAGGTGGTGTTGAAGCGGTCCCACAGCGCCCGCGCCGACGGCGCGCCCTCGTGGTCGAGGTGCTTCCAGGCCTCGCGCAGCGCCTGCACGCGGCGCGCGATCTCGGCCGGTTCGAGGGCGCTGCCGACCAGCGCGGCGGCGGACTCACACAGGTGCTCGCGCGCCTGGCTGCCGCCCCAGCGCTGCCAGCCGCGCAGTTGCGCGAGGCGCGCGGTGCCGGCCTGCAGGCGCCGCTGCAGCGCGGCGTCGGGGCGGGGGCCGTCGGCGGCGGCGGCGTGGATCTGGTCGGCGAGCGCGCCGGCCTCGCGCAACTCGCCGGCGTCGAGCGCGCGTTCGAACGCGGCGACCCGCTCGGCGAGCGCGCTGCCCGCGGCCTGGGCATCGTCGTGCTGCCGTGCCTGGCGCTCGCGGGCGCGGCCGAGCGCGGCCTCGAAGCGCTGCTGCAGCGCCTCGCGCAGCGGCGCCGGCAGGCCCGCCGGCGCCTGCTCCCAGGCCGCGCGCAGGCGCTCCAGGTCGGCGCGGCGAGGCGCGGCGAGGCCGTCGAGCTCGCGCAGCAGCGCCTCGCGCGCGGCGGCCCCGGCGTGCTCGCCGGCGCGGCGTTGCGCCGCCGCGCGCAGCTCCGCCAGGCGTTCGCCGAAGCTGCCGCCGCCGGGGCGGCCGGCGGCCTCCCAGTCGGCCGCCAGCGCATCGAGCGTGGCCACGTCGGCGCCGCCGTCGGCGCAGGCGGCGAGGCGCTGCGCCAGGCGCTGGGCGCCGAGCAGCCGGGCGTTGTGCTCGCGCAGGCGGGCGTCGACCTGTACGCGCGCCGCCTGGTAGCGCGCGGCGTGCGCGGCGGTGTCGCCGGCCGCCGCCCAGTCGCGTTCGAGCTGCAGGAAGCGCGCGGCGGCGGCGGCGTCGATCGTCTCCTGCGCGGCGAGCTGCGCCATCGCCTCGCACAGCGCCTGCACGCGGGCATGCGCGGCGGCGGCACTGGCGTGGCCGGCGAGGCGTTCGCGGGCGATGCGGTGCACGCGCTTGTCGCGGCCGCGGCTGTCGCGCAGCACGCGCTCCAGCGCTGCCGGCTCGTGCAGGCGCTCGACCGCGGCCAGGCGCACCTCGGCCGAGGGGTCGGCGATGGCGATCTCGACCAGCCGCTCGCCCGCCTGCACGCGGGCGAGCGCGGCGAGGCGCAGCGCCACCTCGGCACCTTCGCTGGCGAGCGGCACGAACAGCTCTTCGGGCAGGCGCGGGTCGGCGAGCACGGCCAGGCGCTGGTCGAGCGCGAGCGCGGCGTCGCCGCGCCCGGCCAGCACCTGGCGCAGGCGCAGCAGCACGATCTCGCGCACCGTGGCATTGGTTTCGGCGGCCAGCCGGTCGAGCAGCACCGCCGGCGCGCCGATGCGTTCGAGCGCGGCGCGGCGCACGCCGGCGTCGGCATCGGCGACGAGTTCGAGCAGGTGCGGGTCGTCGGTCGCCAGGCCGCGCGCCGCCTGCTGGCGCACACGCGGATCGCGATGGCGCCAGGACGGCGTACGCCGGAACAGTCGCTTGAGGATCATGCGCGGGCTCACCCGGTCTGTGCGAAAAGGGTGCGGATTGATAGCACACGCCCGCCGAAAAGGCTCTGGCGGCATCGCCGGCCGCGCCGCCCGCCGGCCTCAGGTGCCGGACGCGGCCAGGCTCCAGGTCGCCTTGCCGGCCTGCTTGGCGGCGTACATCGCGGCGTCGGCGGCGGCGAGCAGGCCGGCGACGTCGCTGCCGTGCTCGGGGCAGAGCGCGACGCCGATGCTCGCCGACACCGTCGCCGTGGTGTCGGCGCAGGGCACCGGGCGCGCCAGCGCGGCGAGGCACTTGCGCGCGACCCAGGCGGCATCCTCGGTCGAATCGACGTCGCCGAGCACGGCGATGAACTCGTCGCCGCCCAGGCGCGCGGCGAGGTCGGAGCGGCGCAGCGTGTCGCGCAGGCGCTGCGCGACGTGGCGCAGCAGTTCGTCGCCGGCGGCGTGGCCGAGCGTGTCGTTGACCGTCTTGAAGCCGTCGAGGTCGATCAGCAGCACCGCCAGCCGCCGCCCGCCCGCCACCGCCTCGCCGATCTCGGTCTCCAGGCGCTCGAACAGCCGGCGGCGGTTGGCGAGCCCGGTCAGGGTGTCGTGCGAGGCGGCGTGGACGAGCTGCTGGTGGTCGAGCGCGAGCGTGTCGAGCATGTCGTTGACCGCCTCGCCGAGGCGCCCGAGCTCGTCGCGGCCGGCGCTCGGCAGGCGGTGGGTGCGCACGTCCTGGGTGCCGCGGATGCGCCGGATCACCGCGTCGAAGGCGGCGATGCGGCGCAGCACCTGGCGTTCGAGCACCCACAGCAGCAGCAGCACGCAGAGCCCGCCGGCGAGCAGCAGGCTGCGGCGCAGGCTGGATTCGGCGGCGGCGGCCTGCTCGCGCAGGTCGGTGATCGGCGCCGTGCGCAGCACCGCGGCGGTACCGCCGCGCAGGTCGGCGAGGGCGAGCAGGCCGTACGGCGGCGCCTCGCCGTCGCCGGCCTCGACGATGCCATCGGGCGGGAGCGCCGTCGTCGGCGCCTCGGGGGCGAAGGCGAGCCCGACGCGGGCCAGCTCGGCGAGGGTGGCGAGGCCGGCGACGTCGAGCTCGCGGGCCACCAGCAGCGTGCCGCGCGCCGGGCCGGTGTGCAGGCTGGTGGTGACCGGCCGCGCCGCGACCAGCAGCAGGCGCGTGCCGGCGCGCACCACGCCGCGCACCGGCAGCGTCGCGCCGGCGTGCAGCGCCGGCAGTTGCAGCAGCGCGTCGACCTCCGCCGCGTCGGCCGGCGCCAGCGGCTCGACCAGCCGCAGCGCGGGCCGGCCCGGCACCGGCGCCGGCAGCGACCCCGGCGCGCCGCGCTCGCGCAGCGCGACCACCGGCCGCCCGGCGGCGTCGACGAACAGCATCAGGTCGATGCTGATCGAGCCCAGCGCGCCGCCGGCCAGGTTGCGGTCGAGGAAGCCCTGCTGCGGCTCGCGCATGAAGGCGTAGGTCTCGTCCCAGGCCGACCAGTCGAGCGCCACCGCGTCGAGCCCGGCCAGCTCGTAGTCGAGCATGCGCCGCACGCCTTCGAGGTGCAGATGCAGTTGCGCGCGCTCGAAGCGGCGGTAACCCTCGGCGAGCTGCTGCGAGGCGAAGCCGTAGAGCCCGGCGAGCAGGGTGCCGAGCAGCAGGCCGGTGGTGAGCAGGATGCGCGGGCGCAGGTTCATGCGGGACGACGGCGGTGGCGGCGGGCGAACCCCAGTATCGGCGAAAGCGCCGGTTTGTCAGCCGAGCCGCGCGAGCCAGCGCACCAGCCGCCGCATCCGCGGCCCGAACAGCGTGGCGGCATAGAAGCTGCCGGCGACGCGCGGGTTGACCTCGGCGAGCGTCGGGTAGGGCACGGTGAGCCCGGCGAGCGCGCCGACCTTGAGCCCGCGCGCCAGCGCCAGGCACCACGGCTGGATCAGCTCGCCGGCGTGGCGGCCGACGATGGCGGCCCCGAGCAGGCGCCCGCGCGGCGTCGCCACCACCTTGACCAGGCCCGCGGTCGCCGCCTCGGCGCGGGCGCGGTCGTTGTCGGCGAACGCCCAGGTGAGCACGCGCACCGCGCCGTGGCGCGCGCGCGCGGCGGCTTCGTCGAGGCCGACGCGGGCGAGTTCGGGGTCGGTGTAGGTGGCCCAGGGCACGGCGCGGTAGTCGACCTTCGCCGGCAGGCGGAACAGCGCGTTGCGGATCACGATGCCGGCGTGGTAGCCGGCGACGTGGGTGAACGGGTAGCTGCCGACGACGTCGCCGATCGCGAACACGCGCCGGTTGCTGGTGCGCAGCCGTGCATCGACCGCGATGCCGCCGGCGCCGGTGGTGATGCCGGCGGCCTCCAGGCCGAGGTCCTCGACGTTCGGCAGGCGCCCGACGGCGACCAGCAGGTGCGAGCCGGTGAGCGTGCTGGTGGCGCCGGCGGCATCGCGCAGTTCGAGCACGAGCGCGCCGGCGGCACCGCCGACGCGCTCGACGCGGCAGCCCTCGCGCACGTCGACGCCTTCGGCGCGCAGCCGCGCCAGCACCACCGCGGCGAGCTGCGGATCCTCCTTCGGCAGCAGGCGGGTGCGCGCGAGCAGCGTCACCGCCGCGCCGAGGCGGCGGAAGGCCTGCGCCAGCTCGGCACCGACCGGGCCGCCGCCGAGCACCAGCAGGTGCGCCGGGCACGCCGGCAGCGCGAACACGCTCTCGTTGGTCAGGTACGGCCGCTCGGCGAGCCCCGGCAGCGGCGGCAGCGCCGGGCGCGAGCCGGTGGCGATGACGAAGCGCCGCGCCCGCACGCTCAGATCGCCGGCGACCAGCGTGTCGGGCGCGGTGAAGCGCGCGTGCGCGCGGATCACCCGGCAGCCGAGCGCGGTGAAGCGCTCCTCGGAGTCGTGCGGGGCGATCGCCGCGATCACCCCGTCCACGTGCGCACGCACGCGCGCGAAGTCGACGTGCGGCGCGCCGGCATCGACGCCGAAGCGCGGCGCGTCGCGCACCGCCTGCGCGGCGGCGGCGGCGGCGAGCAGCGACTTCGACGGCACGCAGCCGTGATTGAGGCAGTCGCCGCCCATCAGCGCGCGCTCGATCAGTACCGTGCGCGCGCCGAGCTGCGCCGCACCGGCCGCCACCGAGAGCCCGCCCGAGCCGGCGCCGATCACGCAGAGGTCGGCGTCCACGGTGTGCGTCATCACGACTCCCCTCCCCGGCCGTGCCGGGGGTCTGCGGCGCGCTGCGCCTTCCAGCGCCGGTAGAACACCGGCAGCAGCGCCAGCAGCGCCAGCCCGAGCAGCGGCAGCAGCACCGGCGGCGAGAAGACCAGCGCCAGGTCGGGGCGCCGGCCGGCGGCGAGCAGCGCGCCGAGGCCGTTGCCGGCGCTGGCGTAGACGAAGGTGCCGGGCAGGATGCCGAAGAAGGTGGTGAACACGTAGTCGCGCAGCCGCACGCCGAGGAAGGCCGGAACCAGGTTGACGACGAAGAACGGGAACAGCGGCACCAGCCGCAGCACGAACAGGTAGGCGATGGCGTCGGCGTGAAAGCCCGCCTCGAAGCGCGCGAGCCAGGGCACCGCGCGCCGCCGCAGGCTGTCGCCGAGCGCGCTGCGCGCGGCCAGGAACACCGCGGTGGCGCCGACGGTGGCGCCGAACACGGTCCACGCGGTGCCGGCGAGCACGCCGAACAGGAAGCCGCCGGCGAGCGTCATCACCGCGCCGCCCGGCAGCGAGAACGCCACCACGACGACGTACAGCGCGCAGTAGGCGAGCCCGGCGCGCCAGCCGTGCGCCGCCACCCAGGCGACCAGCGCCGCGCGGTTGTCGCGCAGCGCCTCGAAGCTCAGGTAGCGCCCGAGATCGAAGGCGAAGAACGCGAGCAGGCCGGCGCCGAGCAGCGCCGCCGGCAGCCAGCGCCGCAGCGCGCTCACCGCGCCCCCCGCGGCAGCGCGGCGAAGGGCTGCGCGAGCAGCGCGGGCAGGCGCTGCGCGGCGGCGTCGCGGAAGGCGTCGAGGCCGATGCGCATGCCGGCGTGGCCATCGCGCGGCTGCGCACGGTAGGTGCCGAACAGGCGGTCCCACAGCGCCAGCGCGTTGCCGTAGTTGCTGTCGGTCTCGTCGCGGTACGGCGAGTGGTGCACGCGGTGCATGTCGGGGGTGACGACGACGCGCCGCAGCGCGCGGTCGAGCGCCGCCGGCAGGCGCACGTTGCCGTGGTTGAACAGTGCCAGCGCGTTCAGCAGCACCTCGTAGACCAGCACCGCGAGCGGCGCCGGGCCGAGCGCGGCGATGAGCGCGAGCTTCCACAGCATCGACACGACGATCTCCAGCGGGTGGAAGCGCAGCGCGGTGCCGGCATCGAACGCGGTATCGCTGTGGTGCAGGCGGTGCAGGCGCCAGAACCAGGCCCAGCGGTGGCTGGCGACGTGCTGCGCGTACAGCGCGAGGTCGAAGGCGAGCAGTGTCAGGCCGAAGGCGAGCGGCGCCGGCAGCGCCAGGCGCGGCAGCAGCCCCCCGCCGTGCGCCTGCACGAGGGCGGCGAGCGCGACCGTGCCGAGCGGCAGCAGCAGCCGCACCGCCAGCGCGCCGAGCGCGGCGAGCGCGAGGTGGCGCACCCAGCGCCGCGCCGCGCCGGGCGGGCGGCGCGGGGCATGGCGCTCCCACGCCGCCATCAGCAGCAGCACGCCGAGGCTGGCGGCGAGACGCAACGCGGCTTCGTGGTCGAGCAGGCTCTGCATGGGACACCTCGCGATGCGGGCCGATACGCCGCCGCGGCGCTCACGGATGCGCGCCGCGCCCGTCGTCGTCGCCCGCCGCCGCGGCGCGCGGCGGCACCGGCGCGAACCAGCCGACCAGCAGCAGCAGCGCGCCGACGGCGAGGAAGGCGACGATGCGTTCGAGCGTGTCGCGCCCGGAAAGATCGACCGCGAACAGCTTCAGCACCACCGCGCCGAGCAGGCCGGCGCCGGCGAGCCATGCCGCGCGCCGTGCCCGGCGTGCGGCGACGAGCATCAGCGCGACGCCGGCGAGCGCCCAGGCCACCGCCACCGCGGCCTGCGCGAGGCGCGACTGCCACAGCGCGCCGGCGTCATACGCCACCCCGGCGTAGTGGTGCACCGCACGCAGCAGCGTCGCGTTGCCGCTGATGAATGCGAGCGCCGCGAGCGCGTGGCCGAGCCACGGCCGCAGCGGCGCCGGGCAAGGGACGGCGCCCTCGACGACCGCGCGGCGCCAGACCGCGAGCGCGGCCAGCATGGCGAGCACGGCGAGTTCGAGCGGGTTCAGGAGCGGCAGCCAGGGCAGCGGCGGCGCCGCGGCGGGGTTCGGCAGGCTCGCCAGCCACCACAGCACGAGCGCGACCGGCAGCGGCGCGAGGCCGATGCCGCGGTAGGCCGGTGCGTGCGCGGCGAACGGCCAGCGCGTGCCGCGGTAAGCCGCGAGCGCCGCGGTGACCGCGGCGAGCCAGGCACCGAGGCTCGCCAGCGGCCAGGCCGCGGCGAGCCCGGCGGTCTCGCCGACCTGGTAGGGCAGCTCGGCGCCGAACAGCGCGACCACCAGCCACAGCCCGCCCGCGTGCAGCCAGGCGAGCCGCGGCGGCGGCGCGGCGTCGAGGCGGCGCAGCGCCAGGACGTAGGCGGCGAGCGCGAGCGGCCAGCCGAGCGCACCGCCACGCGCCAGCGGGTGCGCGGCGTCGAACGTGAGCCACGCGAGGGTGGCCGCGAGCAGCGGCAGGTGCAGCCACAGCGGCGCGAGCAGCGCATGCCAGCGCAGCCGGCCATGCAGCGCGCTCGCGAGCCCCACGCCGAGCGCGAGGAAGCCCGGCCACCACGCCGCGCCCTGCGCGAGCGGCGCAAGCAGCAGGCCCTCGCGCGCGCCGGCGGCAAACCACCAGGCGAGGCCCCAGGCGAGCGCCGCGGGCATCAGCGCCACCGGCGCGTGGCGCGGCCGCGCGCGCCACAGCCAGCAGGCGCTGGCGACGCCGGCGACGGCGAGCAGGCCGTCGCTGAGCGTGGGCTGGTCGAAGAACGGCAGGCTGCTCGTGTGCAGTGATGAACGCAGCCATTCGTCGAGGCGCAGCACCCCGGCGCCGGCCTGCACCAGCAGGCCGAAGGCCCACACCGGCCAGCGCTGCTGCCGCGCCCCCACCCACACCAGCGCCGCGCCTTCGAGCGCCCACAGCGGCGCCGAACTGCCGCTGTCGAGACCGAGCGGGATCGCCACGGTAGCGAAGGCCACGGCGAGCGCGAGGTAGCACTCGGCGAGCAGGCCGAGGCCGGGGCGGCGGCGCAGCCCGGCCTGCAGCAGCGCGTAGAACGCGCCGATCGCGAGCGCGCTCCAGGCCATGCCGTCGTCGACGTGGGCGACCAGCGCCGCCTGCAGCGGGAAGGCCACCACCGGCACGCCGAACACCAGCGTGCCGTCGACCCAGCCGAGCCGCGCCGGCGGCTGGCGCAGCGCGTAGAGCACCGCGACCGCGGTGTAGAGCCCGAAGAAGGCGACCAGGAAGGGCTCGGTCGAGGCCAGAAGCTCGGGCCGGTAGCGCAGCCCGCCCCACAGCGCGCCGATGACGAAGGTGAAGGCGAAGCCGACCAGGTTGAGCCCGCGCCAGGCGCGGAACCACGCCACCGCGAGGATGCCGAGGTCGAGCACCAGGTAGTAGCCGAACAGCACCACGTGGTCGCCCGCCCCGGTCGACACCAGCACCGGCGCGAGGAAGCCGCCGACCGCGGCGAGCAGCACCAGCGCCTGCGCGTTCTGCACCACGCCGAGCGCGCCGGCCGCCGCGGTGCAGGCGACCAGCACGACGAAGGTCGGGCCGGCGTCGAGCAGGCCGTAGAACTGCATCGCCGCGAACAGCGTCAGATAGACGATGCCGATGCCGCCGCCCTGCAGGCTCAGCGCGTAGGCCGGACGCCGCGTGCGCAGCCGCCAGCCGAGCCCGAGCAGCGCGAGGCCGCCCGCCGCCACCCCGGCAAGCCGCCAGGCGATCGACAACTGCGTGTGCTCGGCGACGTAGCGCAGCAGGAAGGCGACGCCGAAGAACAGCACCAGCAGCCCCACCCGCACCAGCGCGTTGCCGCCGCTGAGCCAGCCCCAGGCGATGCCGACGAGGCGCTCGGCCGGCCCCGGCCCGGCAGGCGCTGCCGCGGCGCCCTGCCACGGATCGGCCACCGCCGCGGCCGGCATCGCCGCGGGCGCAGGTGCGGGTGCGGGCTCGGCGGCGGCCGCCGTCGCGACCGTCGGCGCGGCGTCGGGCAGGGATGCGGGCGGCGGCGCGGCATCGGCCGCGGCCGGTGTCGGGGCGGCGCGCGGCGTCGGTGCGGACGCCGCCAGCCGGCGTTCGAGGGCGCCGAGCCGCGCGCGCAGGTCGAGGTGCACCCCGAGCAGCGCGCCCAGCAGCGCCCCGAGCAGCGGCGCGCCTTCGGCGTCGCCGACGCCGAGGCCGACGACCACCAGCAGCGCCGTCAGCAGCCAGTAACCGAAGCCCATCCGCCGCGCGCTCCCCGTCGCCCCGCCGTGCCTTCCACTGTAAACCACCGCTGCCGGCGGGCTGTGGAATAATCCGCGGCCCCACCGACCGGAGGCCCGAACCATGCCGCAGATCGTCCCAGGCCAGTTCCCCGGCGCCCGTCCGCGACGCATGCGCCGCGACGAGTTCTCGCGCCGGCTGATGCGCGAGACCGTGCTGACGGTCGACGACCTGATCCAGCCGCTGTTCGTGATCGAGGGCCAGGGCCGGCGCGAGGCGGTCGAGTCGATGCCGGGCGTCGAGCGCCTGACCATCGACGAGCTGCTGCGCGAGGGCGAGGAGCTGGCGCGCCTCGGCGTGCCGGCGGTGGCGCTGTTCCCGGTGACCGCACCCGAGGCGAAGAGCCTCGACGGCGCCGCCGCCTACGCCCCCGACGGCCTCGCGCAGCGCGCGGTGCGCGCGCTGAAGGACGCCTTCCCGCAGCTCGGCGTGATCACCGACGTCGCCCTCGACCCCTACACCAGCCACGGCCAGGACGGCATCGTCGACGCCGACGGCTACGTGCTCAACGACGAGACCGTCGCGGTGCTGGTGCGCCAGGCGCTGTCGCACGCCGAGGCCGGCGCCGACGTGGTCGCCCCGTCCGACATGATGGACGGGCGCATCGGCGCGCTGCGCGAGGCGCTGGAGTCGAACGACTTCATCCACACGCGCATCCTCGCCTACTCGGCCAAGTACGCGTCGAGCTACTACGGGCCGTTCCGCGACGCAGTCGGCTCGGCCGGCGCGCTCGGCAAGGGCAACAAGTACAGCTACCAGATGGACCCGGCGAACAGCGACGAGGCGCTGCGCGAGGTCGCGCTCGACCTCGACGAGGGCGCCGACATGGTGATGATCAAGCCCGGCATGCCCTACCTCGACATCGTCCGTCGCGTGAAGGAGCAGTTCGCGGTGCCGACCTTCGTCTACCAGGTCAGCGGCGAGTACGCGATGCAGATGGCGGCGATCCGCAACGGCTGGCTGTCCGAGGCGGTGATCGCCGAATCGCTGCTGTGCATCAAGCGCGCCGGCGCCGACGGCATCCTCACCTACTTCGCCAGACGGGTCGCGACCGCGCTCAGGGCCTGAGATGCGCCACCCCGCGACCTGGCTGATCGTCCTCGCGGCGGTCGCGTTCGGGCTGCTGCTGATCCCGGTGTTCCAGCCCGGCGGGCAGCCGTCGGCGCCGGGCACCGACCTGCCCTGGCAGACGCACCGCGACGCCGAGGGCCGCGTGCAGGTGTTCGGGCTCACGCTCGGGCGCAGCACCCTCGGCGACGCCGTCGCCAAGCTCGGCCGGCGCCACGCCTTCGGCCTGTTCCGCGCCGCCGACGGCACGGTGACGGCCGAGGCCTACTTCAAGGAAGCCGAGCTCGGCGGCCTGACCGCGCAACTCGTGCTCGGCCTCGCGCTCGACCCGGCGACCGCCGCCGGCATCGTCGCGCGCGCCGGCGACGCCGCCCCGCAACCCTCGAACACCTGGCAGTACACCCCCGCCCCCGCCGACGAGCCGCTGCTGCTCGGTGCGGTAGTGCGCGCCATCACCTACGTGCCCGCGGCCCGCCTCGACGAGGCGCTGGTGCGCCAGCGCTTCGGCGAGCCGCACGAACGCCTCGTCGACCCGGCCCGCGGCAGCCACTGGCTCTACCCGGAACGCAACCTCGACCTCTTCCTCGGCAGCGACGGCAAGGCGGTGCTGCAGTACGTGCTGCCCGCCGATTACGAGAAGCTGCGCGCCGCGGCGGAGACGCCCGGCAGACGCTGAGGCGCGGCCCCCCCTAGCGCGGCGCCACGGTGCTGTCGCTGCGCCGGGCGCGGGCGAGCAGCCAGGCACCGGCGGCGATCAGCGGCAGGCTCAGCCACTGGCCGACGCTGAGCGGCAGGCCGGCTTCCCACGCGGCCTGCGGCAGCTTGAAGAATTCGAGCAGGAAGCGCGCGCCGAACACGCCGACCAGGAACAGGCCGAACAGCCGGCCGCGCGGGCTGGCGGCGCCTTCGCGGCGGTAGAGCGCGAGCAGCACGAGGCAGATCACGAGGTAGGCGAGCGCCTCGTAGAGTTGCACCGGGTGGCGCGGCACGGCGTCGACGCGCTCGAACACGATGGCCCAGGGCACGCTGGCCGGGCTGCCGAGGATCTCGGAATTGAACAGGTTGCCGACGCGGATGAAGGCGCCGGTGAGCGCGACCGGGATGCTCAGGCGGTCGAGCAGCCACAGCCAGGGCTGGTCGGGGCGCGAGCGGCAGTACAGCCACACCGCGAGCAGCACGCCGAGCGCGCCGCCGTGGCTGGCGAGGCCGCCTTCCCACACGGCGAGGATCTTCAGCGGGTGGGCGAGGTAGTAGGCGGGCTCGTAGATCAGCGTGTGGCCGAGCCGCGCGCCGATCACGGTGCCGGCCATCAGCCACAGCAGCAGCTGGTCGAGGTCCTTCTCGGGCTTGCCCTCGGCGCGGTAGATGCGGCGCATGATCTCGAAGCCGATCAGGAAGCCGGCGGCGAACAGCAGGCCGTACCAGCGCAGCGCGAAGCCGCCGATGCGCAGCAGCTCGGGGCCGACGTTCCAGTGCAGCGCCTCGTTCATGCCGCCACCCCCGCCGCGGCGCGCGGCCAGGCCTTGAGCACCGCCTGCACCACGGTGGCGAGCGGGATGGCGAAGAACACCCCCCAGAAGCCCCACAGCCCGCCGAACAGCAGCACCGCGACGATGATCGCGATCGGGTGCAGGTCGACGACCTCGGAGAACATCCACGGCACCAGCACGTTGCCGTCGAGGATCATGATCGCGGCGTAGGCGCCCATCACCCAGTAGAAGTCGGGGCCGATGCCCCACTGGAACAGCGCCACCACCGCCACCGGCACGGTGACCACGGCGGCGCCGATGTAGGGCACGATCACCGACAGCCCGACCATGAACGACAGCAGCATCGCGTACTCCAGTGCGAGCGCGGCGAAGGTGACGTAGCACACCGCCCAGTTGATCAGCACCTCCCAGAACTTGCCGCGCACGTAGTTGCCGATCTGCTGGTCGATGTCGCGCCAGACGCGGTTCGCCAGCGCGCGGTCGGCGGGCAGCAGCTGGTGCAGCCAGTCGAGCAGGCGCGCCTTGTCCTTGAGGAAGAACAACACCAGCACCGGCACCAGCACCAGGTAGACGATCAGCGTGATCAGCCCGAACACCGAGGCCACCGACCAGCTCAGGATGCTCTGCCCGAGGCCGGCGAGCTCGCCCTTGATCATCGTGATGAGCTGGGCGATCTGCTCGCTCGACACGAACTCGGGGTAGTGCTCGGGCAGGCTCGCCAGGTAGTTCTGGCCGCGCAGCAGCATGTCGGGGAGCTTCTGCGCGAGGTCGGTGGCCTGGCGCGACAGCAGCGGCAGCGGGCCGAACAGCACGAACACCACGAACACCGAGAAGCCCAGGAACACCGCGATCACCGCCGGCTGGCGCGGCAGGCCGAGCCGCTGCAGGGTGCGCACCAGCCCTTCGAGCAGGTAGGCGATGACCAGCCCGGCGAGCACCGGCGCGAGCATGCGCCCGAACAGCAGCACGCCGGCGCTGATCACGGCGAGCAGCAGCACGAGGGTCACGGTCTGCGCGTCGTTGAGCACGCGCGCGACCCAGTCGATGATGAATTTCATGAGTGCGTCGGAACCTGAGCGCCGCAGCGGGTGGATCGGCGGCGCGACACTGTACCATCGCCCGGCATCCCCCTGTCCTTCGCCGCCGTCCGCCAGGAAACCCGCCATGTCCGCGATCGAGCCTCCCCCCGCCCCCGCCGCCCCGCCCGCCGACGACCTGCCCGGGCGCCTGCAGCGCCTGGTCGCCTACGTGTCGGCGAAGGAGCGCGTCGACGACGACCTCGCCGAACTCGCGCGCCTGACCGCCGGGCTGCTCGGCGCCGAGGCGTGCTCGATCATGCTGTTCAAGGAGGACGCCGAGGGCCACCCGGCGCTGCGCGTGTCGGCACACTGGGGCGACCTGCCGCCCGGCGCCTACGCGGCGAGCGTGGCGCCGGGCGAGGGCATCGCCGGGCGCGTCGCCGCCGAGGGCCGGCCGATCCTCGCCGACGACGTCGCGCACTCGCCGTACGCGGCGCTCGGGCGCCAGGGCGGCGGCGGCTTCATCTGCGCGCCGATCGCCATCGCCGGGCGCGTGGCCGGCGTGCTCAACCTCAGCACGCGCAGCGCGACCGGGCGCTTCGGCGCGGAGGGGCTGGCGCTCGCCGGGCTGCTCGGGGTGCTGCTCGGCGTCGCGCTGCAGACGCAGCGCCTGCAGGCGGTGCTGCGCTCGCGCTTCGCGCAGCGCGCGCTCGCCGCCGAGCTGCGCGACGACCCGGGCATGGACGCGGTACGCCTGGGCGCCGACGCCGAGCGCATGGCGCGGGTGCTCGGGCGCAGCTTCTTCCGCGAGCTGCAGGGGGCGGGCTTCGGCCGCGACCACATCCTCAGCGCAGCGACCGAGCTGATCGGCGCCCTCAACCGCTCCTACGGCTCGCCCCCCGGCGTCGAGGGGCGCTGAGCCGCGCCGGCACCGCTACCACCCCGCCGCCAGCGGCGGCTCGTCGAGCGCGGCCAGGCATTCGCGCAGTTCGAGCACGTGCCCTTCCCAGTAGCGCGGCGAGGCGAACCACGGGAAGGCGCGCGGAAACGCCGGGTCGTCCCAGCGCTGCGCGAGCCAGGCGGCGTAGTGCAGCTGGCGCAGCGCGCGCAGCGGCTCGACCAGTGCGAGCTCGGTCGTATCGAAGCGCGCGAAGGCCTCGTAGCCGTCGAGCAGCGCGCCGAGCTGCGCCTCGCGCTCGGCACGCTCGCCCGACAGCAGCAGCCAGAGATCCTGCACGGCAGGGCCGCTGCGGGCGTCGTCGAGGTCGACGAAATGCGCCCCGGCATCGTCGGTCCAGAGGATGTTGCCGGGGTGGCAGTCACCGTGCAGGCGGATGCGGCGCACGGGTACCGCGGCGAAGGCGGCGTCGACGCCGGCGAGCAGATCGGCGCTGACCGAGGCGTAGGCCGGGCGCAGGTACTCGGGGATGACCCCGGCGGCGAGCAGCCAGGTGCGCGAGGCGTGCCCGAAGCTCGCGGCATCGAGCGCCGGCCGGTGCCGGAACGGCCGCGTCGCGCCCACGCGGTGCAGGCGGGCGAGCAGGCGGCCGAGCCGGCGCAGGGTGTCGGGGTCGTCGAGCGGCGGCCAGCGGCCGCCGCGGCGCGGGTAGAGCGCGTAGGCGAAGCCGCCGGCATGGTGCAGCGTGCACCCGGCGGCGTCGGCGAGCGGCGCGATCACCGGCAGTTCGGCATCGACCAGTTCGGCGGCGAAGGCGTGCTCCTCCAGGATCGCCGCGTCGCTCCAGCGCCCGGGGCGGTAGAACTTGGCCACCAGCGGCGCGCCGTCTTCCACGCCCACCTGGTAGACGCGGTTCTCGTAGCTCGACAGCGCGAGGAAGCGGCCGTCGCAGACGTAGCCGCAAGCCTCGACGGCGGCGAGCAACTGCTCCGGGCCGAGCGCGGCGTAGGGGTGCGCGCTCACCGGGAGAGGGCGTCGAGCAGTCCCTGGTCGGCGAGCATGCGCTGCAGGGCCTGGGTGATGATCTCGTTGATGATCGCCTGGTTGTCGGCGTCGCCGGGCGGGCCGACCACCTGGCGCGCGCTGTTGGCGCGGTACTGGCCGGTGAAGCTGCGCGTGCCGTTGCGCGCGAGCGCCCGCACCTCGGCGCTCGCGCGCACTTCGGTGACCACCGGCTCGCCGCTCGCGCGGTAATCGACGCGCAGGATCTCCACGCGCAGGCCGAGCGGCGCCTCAGCCGGCGTCGGCAGCACCTGGAACTGCGCCGCGCCGAGGCGCTCGGCGAGCGCGCGGCGCACCGCGGCGGCGACGTCGCCGGCCGGGCTGATCAGGGCGGTGGTGTAGACCCCGCCGCGCGCGCCGAACTGCGGCGTGGGGCGCTGGTCGACCACCTCGAGCGCGAGCGGCCGGTTGCGCCCGAGCGCCGGAACGGCCACGTCGAGCACGGGCTGCACCTGGACGCTCTGCGGGCTGAGTGCGCAGCCCGTCGGCAGCAGCGACACCGCCAGCACCGCGAGCGGCACGATCAGCAGACGACGTACGGGCATCGGGAAATATCCTCCATGGCGTCGGGCCCACAAGCCGGGCCCGGGCGAGGATACCCCAAAGGCGGTGATGGAACGGTGCGCGCGGCGGGAAGCGGCGGCCCCGCCGCGGGAGAGCGCGGGATCAGCGGATAGTGGCGGTGCGCCCGATCAGGCGGGTACGGCGAGTTCCATCGAGCGGTGTTCGGTGCGCGCGTCGGCGAGCAGCTTGCGCACTTCGCGCGCGCACTTGCCGCAGTCGGTACACACGTCGAGTTCGCGGCGCAGGCAGCGGACCGAATGGGCGCCGTCGTCGATCGCGCGACGGATCTGCCGGTCGGTCACGCCCTTGCAGATGCAGACGTACATCACGCACGCTCCGATAAGGTGGATGATCATCATACTCTGTCATATGAGAATGATTGTCAACACCGACCGTCCGCTCAGCTCCCCGTACCGCCCATCTGCGACTGCAGGTAGTTCTGCAGGCCCACGGCGTCGATCAGTTCGAGCTGCGTCTCCAGCCAGTCGATGTGCTCCTCCTCGCTTTCGAGGATGCTCTCGAACAGTTCGCGGCTGACGTAGTCGCCCACCGATTCGCAGTACGCGATCGCCTCCTTGAGCAGCGGGTGCGCCTTCAGTTCCATGCCGAGATCGGCCCGCAGGGCCTCGGGGACGTTCTCGCCGATGTGCAGCTTGCCGAGGTCCTGCAGGTTCGGCAGCCCCTCCAGGAACAGCACGCGATCGATCAGCCGGTCGGCGTGCTTCATCTCATCGATCGACTCGTGGTACTCGTGGTCGTGGAGCTTGCCGTAGCCCCAGTTCTTGAACATCTTCGCGTGCAGGAAATACTGGTTGATGGCGGTCAGTTCGTTCTTCAGTGCCTTGTTCAGATAACCGATCACCTTCGCGTCGCCTTTCATCACCTGGTCTCCTGTGCCGGTCGGTCCCGCCTAACCATAGCCGTGCGCCAAGGGATGCGCGACGCACCGGCCGGCGCTCACAGGCCGCGCAGGATCGCGCCGGCGCGCTCCAGGGTGGCGTCGTCCTTCGCGAAGCAGAAGCGCAGGTAGCGCGACGCCGGGGGATGCTCGTAGAACACGCTCACCGGGATCGAGGCGATGCCGGCCTCGCGCGTCAGCCGCCGGGCCAGGTCGACGTCGCGCTCGGCGCTGAGCGCCGAGTAGTCGAGCAGCTGGAAGTAGGTGCCGGCGCAGGGTTCGAAGCGCAGCCGCGAACCCGCCAGCAGGCTGCAGAAGCGGTCACGCTTGGCCTGGTAGAAGGCCGGCAGCTCCTGCCAGTGCCCGGGGTGCTCGCGCAGGAAATCGGCGAGCGCCCACTGGATCGGCGTCACCGTGGCGAAGGTCACGTACTGGTGCACCTTGCGCAGTTCGACGGTCAGCGCGGCGGGGGCGACGCAGTAGCCGACCTTCCAGCCGGTGGCATGGAAGGTCTTGCCGAACGACGACACCACGAAGGCGCGTGCGGCGAGTTCCGGGTAGCGCAGGACGCTTTCGTGGCGCCGCCCGTCGAACACGATGTGCTCGTAGACCTCGTCGGAGAGGATGAAGATGCCGGTGTCGCGGGTCAGCTCGGCGAGGCGCTCCAGATCCGCCGCCTCCCAGACGCGGCCGGTGGGGTTGTGCGGCGTGTTGATCACGATCAGGCGCGTGCGCGGGCCGATCGCGGCCGCCACGGCATCCCAGTCGGGGCGAAACGCCGGTGCGGGCAGCGCCAGGTGCACGGTGCGGCCGCCGGCGAGCTCGACCGCCGGCTCGTAGGAGTCGTACGCCGGATCGAACACGATCACCTCGTCGCCCGGCCTCACCACCGCGAGGATGACGTCGGTCAACGCCTCGGTCGCCCCCGAGGTGACGGTCACCTCGCTGACGGCGTCGACCGTCGCGCCGTAACACGCGGCGATCTTCGCCGCCACCGCCTCGCGCAGCGCCGCGACGCCGGCCATCGGCGCATACTGGTTCGCGCCCGCACGCATGTGCCGCGCCACCGCCTCGATCAGGGCCTCGGGGGCGGGGAAGTCCGGGAAGCCCTGCGACAGGTTCAGCGCGCCGCACTCCTGGGCGAGCGCCGACATCACCGTGAAGATGGTGGTACCGACCTTGGGCAGCTTGGTGTCGAGCGAGGGGGTCATCGTCGTGGGCGGCCGCGGCTGGGAAGGGCCAGGAAATGTGGGGCATGCCTCCGGGGCGGTCAATCGTGGTGCCGCGCGGCTCATCCCGAACCCTCGCCCTCGCGCCGAACGTCTACGCTTGTCATGGCGGGGTAACGGTCGATACTTCATCGACATGCGTCTGGATGCCTCGCAGTTGTGCAACTGCACCATTTGTGCGCGACACGCGCACCCTGAAGGTCATCCGTTCGCACACTGCGACGATCATCAGGCGTATCGGCGCACGGAAGTGGGGCTGATCGCTCCATCGCATGCCGACGGCACCACGCCTGCGGCGCTGTGACCCACTTGTTTACGCCCGCTCCGACCTGGCGAGGCAACCGTTGCAGCGGCGGGTCGGCACGAGGCGCGTCGGGCCCGAGAGCCGCGACACGGTGCGACGGCCGTGCTTGCACGGTGAGCGTGCAGCCGCGGCCGGACGGCCGACCCGTTTTTTCGCGCTGGCACTTTCTGTGCGCGAAACTGGGTCGAACGCTTGTGGTCTGCGCGAGTAACTGGGCAGCGAGTGGCGCGGAAACGGCGGACCGGAATGCCGGTCAGGCCACAGGGATCGAGCAAGTCCCGGCACCGCGGACGACACGGCCGCGCGGAGTGGTCCGACACTTGCTAGAACAATCCTCAGTAGTACACATCACGGTCTGGGCGCTGGATGAGGGTTACGGCAATGAGCATCTTCAGTCGATATGCATCGCGTTATGAGGGCAGCCGAGAAGAGGTTTTGAGCCTCCAGGAGTACCTGGAGCTGTGCAAGACCGATCCGGGCGCCTATGCCTCGCCGGCGGAGCGCCTGCTGATGGCGATCGGCGAGCCCGAAATGGTCGACACCCGCCTCAATCCGCGGCTGTCGCGCATCTTCCAGAACAAGGTGATCAAGCTCTACCCGGCGTTCAAGGAGTTCTATGGCATGGAGGACTCGATCGAGCAGATCGTTTCCTACCTCAAGCACTCCTCGCAGGGGCTGGAAGAGAAGAAGCAGATCCTCTACCTGCTGGGCCCGGTGGGCGGCGGCAAGTCCTCGCTCGCCGAGAAGCTCAAGCATCTGATGGAGCGGGTGCCGTTCTATGCCATCCATGGCTCTCCGGTAAACGAGTCGCCGCTGTCGCTGTTCAACCCCGACGAGGACGGGCCGATCCTCGAAGAGGACTTCGGCATCCCGCGCCGTTACCTGAAGGGCATCATGAGCCCGTGGGCGGTCAAGCGGCTCAAGGAGTTCAACGGCGACATCACCAAGTTCAAGGTCGTGCGCCTGTACCCATCGATCCTGAAACAGACCGCGGTGGCGAAAACCGAGCCGGGTGATGAGAACAACCAGGACATCTCGTCGCTGGTCGGCAAGGTCGACATCCGCAAGCTCGAGCACTTCGCGCAGAACGATCCCGACGCCTACAGCTTTTCGGGCGGCCTGTGCCTCGCCAATCAGGGTCTGCTCGAATTCGTCGAGATGTTCAAGGCGCCGATCAAGGTGCTCCATCCGCTGCTGACCGCGACGCAGGAAGGCAATTACAACGGCACCGAAGGGCTCTCGGCGCTGCCGTTCGACGGCATCATCCTCGCGCACTCGAACGAATCGGAGTGGCTGTCGTTCAAGAACAACCGCAACAACGAGGCCTTCCTCGACCGCGTCTACATCGTCAAGGTCCCGTACTGCCTGCGGGTTTCGGAAGAGGTGAAGATCTACGGCAAGCTGCTCGCCAACAGTTCGCTGTCGGCGGCGCCCTGCGCCCCCGGCACGCTCGACATGCTGGCGCAGTTCAGCGTCCTGTCACGCCTCAAGGAGCCGGAAAATTCGAGCATCTTCTCGAAGATGCGCGTGTATGACGGTGAGAACCTGAAGGACACCGACCCGAAGGCGAAGTCGATCCAGGAGTATCGCGACTACGCCGGCGTCGACGAAGGCATGACCGGCATTTCGACGCGCTTCGCGTTCAAGATCCTGTCGCAGGTGTTCAACTTCGACAACACCGAAATCGCGGCGAACCCCGTGCACCTGCTGTACGTGCTGGAGCGGCAGATCGAACGCGAGCAGTTCTCGGCCGAGACCGAGGAGAAATACCTCTCCTACATCAAGGGCTGGCTGGCACCGCGCTACGCCGAGTTCATCGGCAAGGAACTGCAGACGGCCTATCTCGAATCGTATTCCGAGTACGGCCAGAACATCTTCGATCGCTACGTGACCTACGCCGATTTCTGGATTCAGGACCAGGAGTACCGCGACCCCGACACCGGCGAGTCCTTCGACCGCGCCTCGCTCAACGCCGAACTGGAGAAGATCGAGAAGCCGGCCGGCATTTCCAACCCGAAGGACTTCCGCAACGAGATCGTCAACTTCGTGCTGCGGGCGCGTGCCAACAACGGTGGCAAGAACCCGACCTGGACCAGTTACGAGAAGCTGCGCGTGGTGATCGAGAAGAAGATGTTCTCGAACACCGAGGATCTGCTGCCGGTGATCAGCTTCAACGCCAAGGCGAGCGCCGACGAGCAGAAGAAGCACGAGGACTTCGTGAACCGCATGGTCACGAAAGGCTATACGCCGAAGCAGGTACGCCTGCTGTCCGAGTGGTATCTGCGCGTTCGCAAATCGTCCTGATCTAGAGAGAGAGGACCGACATCATGTCTCACCTCATCGATCGACGGTTGAACGGCAAGAACCGTAGCGCTGTCAATCGCCAGCGCTTCCTGCGCCGCTTCAAGGACCAGCTCAAGCGGGCCGTCGCCGATGCCATGGCCGGCCGCAGCATCACGGACGTGGAAAGCGGCGAAAAGGTGAGCATCCCCACGCGCGACCTGTCGGAGCCCGTGTTCGGTCACGGGCCCGGCGGGCGGCGCGAAGCGATCCACCCCGGCAACAAGGAGTTCAATGCCGGTGATCGCGTACAGCGTCCGCGTGGCGGCGGTGGCGGGGGGGGCGGCGGCAAGCAGGCGAGCAAGGATGGCGAAGGCGAGGACGATTTCATCTTCGAACTGTCACGCGAGGAGTTCCTCGACCTGTTCTTCGAGGACCTCGCGCTGCCGGACCTGGTGAAGACGCAGCTCGCCAAGATCCCGGAATGGAAGAGTGTGCGCGCCGGCTTCACCAGTGCCGGCATCCCCAGCAACATCAACGTCGTCCGTTCGCTGAAGGGCGCCCTGGCACGCCGTACCGCGATCGGCGCGCCGTATCGCGGCAAGCTGCGCGAACTGGAGCGGCAGCTGGAGGAGGTGATCGCCCGCGAAGGCGAACATTCGCCGGCGGCCGAAGCCCTGCGCGAGGAAATGCGCAAGCTGCGCATCCGTATCGAGGCGATCCCGTTCATCGACTCGTTCGACCTGCGCTACAACAACCGCATCCGGCAGCCCAAGCCGAGCACGCAGGCGGTGATGTTCTGCCTGATGGACGTGTCCGGCTCGATGGACCAGCAGCGCAAGGACCTCGCCAAGCGCTTCTTCACGCTGCTGTACCTGTTCCTGACCCGCAACTACGAGCACATCGAGGTGGTGTTCATCCGCCACCACACGGTCGCCAAGGAAGTC
Source organism: Plasticicumulans lactativorans (assembly GCF_004341245.1). GTDB lineage: Bacteria > Pseudomonadota > Gammaproteobacteria > Competibacterales > Competibacteraceae > Plasticicumulans_A > Plasticicumulans_A lactativorans. Next base: position 38,790 of record NZ_SLWY01000022.1, read on the forward strand.
GATGAAAAGGAGTTCTTCTATTCGCGCGAAACCGGCGGCACCGTGGTGTCCTCGGCCCTGGCGCTGATGGCCGACATCGTCGAGGAACGCTATCCGACCAGCGACTGGAACATCTATGCCGCCCAGGCGTCCGACGGTGACAACTGGCAGGACGATTCGCCGAACTGCCGCGAGATCCTGACCACGCGCATCCTGCCAGCGGTGCAGTATTTCGCCTACGTCGAAATCACGCCGGAACGGCATCAGAGCCTGTGGACCGAGTACGAGATCGTCAAGCAGCAGTTCAAGCATTTCGCGATGCAGGAACTGGGTGGGGCCGAAGACATCTATCCGGTGTTCCGTGAACTCTTCAAGAGGCGCATGGTATGAGCGGCAAGACGCTGATTTCCGAAGGTTCGGAGTGGACGTTCCCGCTACTCGAAGCGTACGACCGGGAGATCGCCCGGATCGCGCACGAGGAGTTCAGGCTCGACACCTACCAGAACCAGATCGAGGTGATCACCGCCGAGCAGATGATGGATGCCTACTCGTCGGTGGGCATGCCGATCGGCTATCACCACTGGTCGTTCGGCAAGCACTTCGTATCGACCGAGAAGCACTACCGGCGTGGTCAGATGGGGCTCGCCTACGAGATCGTGATCAATTCCGATCCCTGCATCGCGTATCTGATGGAAGAGAACACGATGACGATGCAGGCGCTGGTGATCGCGCACGCCTGCTACGGCCATAACTCGTTCTTCAAGGGCAACTACCTGTTCCGCACCTGGACCAGCGCCGACTCGATCATCGATTACCTGGTGTTCGCCCGTAAGTACATCGAGAAGTGCGAGGAACGCTACGGCGTCGATGCCGTCGAGGAACTGCTGGACTCATGCCATGCGCTGATGAATCACGGCGTCGATCGCTACAAGCGCCCCGCACCGCTGACGATGGCCGAGGAACAGGCCCGGCAGCGCTCGCGCGAGGAATATCTGCAGAGCCAGATCAATGACCTGTGGCGCACCGTCCCGACGCGCAGCGACGAGCATTCGACCGCGGAGGCGCAGCGCTTCCCCTCCGAGCCGCAGGAGAACCTGCTGTACTTCGTCGAGAAGAACGCGCCCCTGCTCGAACCGTGGCAGCGCGAGATCGTGCGCATCGTGCGCAAGATCGGCCAGTACTTCTATCCCCAGCGCCAGACGCAGGTGATGAACGAGGGCTGGGCGACGTTCTGGCACTACACCCTGCTCAACCGGCTTTACGAGAAGGGGATGGTCAGCGACGGCTTCATGATCGAGTTCCTGCAGTCGCACACCAACGTCGTGTTCCAGCCGGATTTCGACAGCCCCTATTACAGCGGCATCAATCCGTACGCGCTGGGCTTCGCGATGATGAGCGACCTGCGGCGCATCTGCGAAGCCCCCACCGACGAGGACCGCCACTGGTTCCCGGAATTCGCCGGCGGCGACTGGATCAAGGTGCTGGACTTCGCGATGCGCAACTTCAAGGACGAGAGCTTCGTCGCGCAGTACCTGTCGCCCAAGCTGATCCGGGATCTGCGGCTGTTCGCCGTGCTCGACGACGATCGCGAGGACACCCTCGAGATCGCCGCCATCCACGACGAGCGCGGTTACCGCCGCGTCCGCCAGGCCCTGGCCGACCAGTACAACCTCGGCTCGCGCGAGCCCAACATCCAGGTGTGGAACGTCGACCGGCGCGGCGACCGTTCGCTGACCTTGCGTCACACGGTATACAGCCGCCGCCCGCTCGCCGCCGGCCCCACCTACGAGGTCCTGAAGCACCTGCACCGCCTGTGGGGCTTCACGGTACGGCTCGAAGCCGTCGACGAAACCGGCAAGGTGTCGGCGGTCAACGAGGTCCGCAAGGCCTGAAGCCGTGCGGCCGACGTCGCCAGCGACGTCGGCCGCACCGATCACGTAGACTCGTGCGCCTCCCCCCTCCACGCGCACGCATCCATGACCCGGCTGCTGTCCATCGCCCTGCTGCTGCTCACGTCCCCGGCCCATGCGAGCCCGGTCGAAACCTGGGGGGACGTGCTGCGCCCCTCCGCCGGCCCGACACGCGTCATCGGCAGCTACGCCAACGGCTGCATCGCCGGCGCGAACCGCCTGCCGGCGGCGGGCCCGGGTTACCGGGTGATGCGCCCGTCGCGCAACCGCTACTACGGTCACCCGAGCCTGCTCGACTTCATCCAGCGCCTGGGCCGCGACGCCGAGGCCCGCCATCTCGGCCCGATCCTCGTCGGTGACCTCGGCCAGCCGCGCGGCGGGCCGATGAGCTTCGGGCATCGCAGCCACCAGATCGGGCTCGACGTCGACATCTGGTTCCGCGAAGCGCCGGGCCACGCAGCGGACGACGGCTTCGTCGAAGACCTGCCGATGCTCAGCGTGGTCGACGCCGCCGCCGGACGCGTGCTGGCGCAGCGCTGGGGCCGCCGCCAGCGCGACCTCCTGTTCCTGGCAGCGCAGATGCCCGGCGTCGATCGCATCTTCGTCAACCCGGTGATCAAGGCCCATCTGTGCGACACCGAGCGGGAGCGCACGTGGCTCGGGCGCCTGCGCCCCTGGTGGGGGCATGACGAGCACTTTCACGTGCGCCTCGGCTGCCCCGCCGACAGCCCCGAGTGCGCGCCGCAGAAGCCCGTCGAAGCCAGCGACGGCTGCGACGAAGGCCTCACGCGCTGGGTCCGGGAACAGCAGGAAGCAACGCGCCGCCCCAAACCGCCGGCGCCGCGCCCTCCCGCCCCCGAACTGCCCGAGGCGTGCACCGTGGTGTTCACCGCCCCGGCCGCGGCGCGCTGACGCCTTGCGCATGTGCCGTTCCCGCTGCCGCCTGCCACCGGTCGCCGTGGCGCTCGCACTGGTCCTGCCGGCCTGTACCACGCTGGTGCCCGCCGCCACGCCTGCCGCCGCGGGCACGGCGGCGCACGCCGAAGACCCCCTCCTCGCCGCCTGCCGCCAGGCGCTCGCCGCGCCGGCGGACATCGGCGATCCCTGGTTCCTGCTCGGCAACGCCTATGCCGAACAGGGCCGCCTGAGCGAGGCCGAAGACGCCTACCGCCGCGCGCTCGAACGCGCCGCGCATTCGCGCGCGCAGCACAACCTCGCACTGGTGCAGCTGCAGCTCGGCATGCACAACCTGCGTGAAGCCGCGCGCCAGTTGCCCGCGCGCGACCGCGCGCGCGCCGAGACCCGCGAGTTCCTGCGGGCATTGATGGAAACCGCCCCCTGATGCAGGCTTGCAGGCGTTGTCGCTGCGCTGCGTCAAGGTCGAACGGCGTATAGGGCCCATACTGTTTTGACAAGGCGTACACCGCGACGCGGGCCGGCCCGGCAAGCGGCGCGAGGGTCGTGAACGGCCTCGACGCAAGGGCCTCGCCCCCGGACAGGCGCAGCCCGCAACCCCGCCCGGCCGTGGACGCCGCCGGTGCGATTCCTGCTCCGTGAAACGACCACATCCCACGCGAACATTCAGGAGACAGCCATGCAGCAGTACAAGCACATCTTGTTCGCCACCGATTGTTCCCCCCTTGCACCCGTGGTCGGTGCGCACGCGCTCGACATGGCCCGCCGCTACGGCGCCAAGCTCTCGCTCGTCCACGTGGTCGAGGAAGTCAACATCAGCGCCGGCTACGAGCTCATGCCGCTGCTGCCCGAGCTGCCCGACGAAGCGATCACGCGCGAGGCGCAGACCGCGCTGGCGCGCCTCGGCGAGCAGCTGAGCGTGCCGGAAGCGGATCGCATCGTGGTGACCGCCATCTCCACCAAGGAAGGGGTGATCGAAACCGCCAAGGAGCGCGGCGTCGATCTCATCATCGTCGGCAGCCACGGCCGCCACGGGCTCGCGCTGCTGCTCGGCTCGACCGCCAACGCGGTGCTGCACGGCGCGCCGTGCGACGTGCTGGCGGTGCGCCTGCCCGACGCGATGCGCGAGGCGGGCAAGCCCTGACGCGGCGCCGCCAGCGCCTACAGCGGCGCGACGGGCTCGTAGGCGATGATCGCGCGGCGCACAGGCTCGGGGATCGGGCGCGCGCGCTGGGCGTCGAAGTCGAACCAGACCAGCACCCCCTTCGAGGTCGCCGCCGCCTGCGCCTCGCCGCGCCGGTAGATCGCCGCCGTCAGGTCGAAGCTGCTGCTGCCGAGGCGGCTGACCCGGGTCGCGACCTCGACCACGCCCGGGTACTCGAGCTGGCTGCGGAAGGCGCACTGCAGGTCGGCGAGGATGATGTTCTCGCCCGTGCCGGCCCCCACCGGCATGCCCAGCACGTCCTCGACGTACGCCACCCGCCCCGACTCCAGGAAGCGGATGAACTGCACGTTGTTGACGTGGCCGAAGGCGTCGAGATCGCCCCAGCGCACGGGCATCTCGTAGAAGTGGCGGAAGTCGGATCGCTGCATCGCAAGATTCCTGCACGGCGTGACGGGGAGACCCCGGCCGCCCGCGGGCGGTGAGCGGCCCGGCTACCGTAACGCACCGCTGCCGTGTTCGGCCCATACGCCGGACCGAGGGCAGCGCAACGCGGATGTGCTGCTCGGGCGTCAGCGCGTGCGCCGTGCCGCGCCCGGGCGCGGCCATCCGGGGGGGCGCGGCGACACCGGGAGCGCGACGTCCAGCTCGCGCCACTCGCCCGGGGCCAGCCCGGCGAGCGTCCAGTCGCCGATCGACCAGCGGATCAGCCGCAAGGTCGGCAGGCCCACCGCCGCGGTCATGCGCCGCACCTGGCGGTTGCGGCCTTCGCGCAGTTCGAGTTCGAGCCAGTCGGTGGGGATGTGGCGCCGCTCGCGGATCGGCGGCACGCGCGGCCACAACCCGGGGGGTTCGGCGATGCGCCGCGCGCGCGCCGGCAGCGTGCGACCGTCGGCAAGCACCACGCCGCGGCGCAGATGTTCGAGCGCGGCCTCGGTCACCTGCCCTTCGACCTGCACCCGGTAGACCTTGGGCAGCTTGTGCCGCGGATCGCTGATGCGCGCCTGCAGGCGCCCGTCGTCGGTCAGTACCAGCAGGCCCTCGCTGTCGCGATCGAGGCGGCCGGCCACGTAGACGCCGGGAACGGCGATGTGGTCGGCGAGCGTCCGGCGCCCCGCGGCGCGATCGGTGAACTGCGACAGCACGTCGTAGGGCTTGTTGAACAGGATCAGCCGCGCCATGCCCTGCCCTCGTCGCGCCCGGGCGAGGCAGCCGGCGCCGCACCGTGCTTTTCCATGTACATGCGCCGGTCCGCCGCGGCGACCAGGGCCACCGCGTCGCCGGCGTCGCCGGGGTAGCTGGCCGCGCCGATGCTGGCGTCGATCGTGCACTCGACGGCGCCGAGCGTGAACGGCGGCAGCAGGGCACGGCGGATCTTGCCGGTCACCACCGCGAGGTCGCCGGCGTCGGTGATCTCCGGCAGCAGCACCACGAATTCGTCGCCGCCGAGCCGCGCCATCAGGTCGGAGGCGCGCAGGCAGTTGCGGGTACGCGCCGCGACCTCGGTCAGCAGCAGGTCGCCGGTGCGGTGGCCGTGGGTGTCGTTGACCTGCTTGAAGCGGTCGAGATCGAGGTAGAGCAGGCCGACGCGCTGGTTCATGCGCTTGGCGACGGCGAGGGTGTGGTCGAGGTGTTCGAAGAACAGGTGGCGGTTGGCGAGCCCGGTCAGCTCGTCGTAGTAGGCGAGGTAGTTGAGCCGCGAGCGACTGCGCTCCAGCGCCATCTGCGTGCGCTGCTGCTCCTCGATCTTCTCGGACAGGTGGCGCTTGGCGGCAGCGAGCGTCGCCGCCTGCTCGGCGATGCGCGCCTCGCCCTCGGCGCGCACCGACTCGATGACGCCCAGCAGCAGCGACACCAGCAGCAGCGGCGCGAACACGCCGCCGAGTTCGCGCGAGGTGTAGGCCGTGTGCAGCCAGTCGGCCTCCTGCAGCGCGTACAGGGCGGTCAGGCCGACGAACAGCCCGACGATCCAGCGCAGCCCGATGCGCCCGCCCTTCAGGAACAGCGCGAGCACGGGGATCAGGAACAGGCTGTAGGTCGCCCCCCCGGTGATGCCGCCGTCGAACAGCAGGAACAGCACCAGCGCGCTGTACGCCGCCAGCGCGGTGTTGGACGCCGCGCTCACCGCGGCGCCGCGGCGCAGCCACACCACCAGCGCGATCGCCACCGCACACCCCAGCCCCAGCGCGATCGCCAGCGCGATGCGGCCCTTGGCCAGGGCGACCACGCCGAACCCCGTCAGGTAGATGCTGCCGACCAGCGACGCGCAGTTGACGCAGACGATGCGGCGCAGTTCGGAGTCGATCAGCGAGCCGGCGCGGCCGGCGTACAGGAAGTCGCGCCCGGCGCTGCGCAGGCGCGCCGCGCGCCGTGCGGCGGCGTCGCCCTTACGGCGCATGCCCGTCGGCGCCGCCGCGCAGGCCCGTGACGAAGGCCGCGATCGCGCGCAGCACCACGCGGCGCGCCTGCAGGTGCGGCACGTGGGCGCACGCGGGCACCAGCCAGGTGTCGACGCGCCCCGCCACGCCGCGCGCGATCGCCGCGATCTGCGCCGGCGTGCCGTACTCGTCGTCGCGCCCCTGCAGCGCGAACACCGGGCAGCGGATCGCGCGCAGCTCGGCTTCGATGTTCCAGGCGCGGAAGTCCGCCGACAGCCAGGTAGCGGCCCAGCCGGCGAAGGTCGCCGCGGTCTTGTCGCCGTGGTAGCGGGCGAGGCGCGCGGCGAGGTCCCCCTGCTGCCAGAGCTGGACCGCGGCGCGGATCCCGCTCAGCGTGAGCTCCTCGACGAAGACGTGCGCGGCCTCGGTGACGATCCCGCGCAGGCCCGCCGGCCGGCTCGACGCGTGCAGCAGCGCGATCGAACCGCCGTCGCTGTGGCCGACGAGCACGTAATCGTCGACGCCGGCGCCGCGGAGCACCTCGGGCAGGCTCACCAGCGCCTCGTCGTGCAGGTAGCGCGGCGTGCGCGGGGCATCGAGCGCCTCGGAGCCACCGAAGCCCCAGCGCTCGTAGACCAGGCCGGGCAGGCCGGCCGCCGTGCACAGCGCCGCCGGCACGTCGCGCCACTGCGCGATGCTGCCGAGCCCCTCGTGCAGGAACACCAGCACCGGCCCCGGCGCCGCCCGCGGCGGCAGCAGCCGCTCGGCGACGAGGCGCCGGCCGGCGGCGCGCAGTTCGAAGGTGTCGCGGATCACGCTGGTCATGCCTTCACCCGAGGCGCTGCTCCTGCAGCACGGCGTAGAGCAGGTCGAGCCGCTGCTGCTGGTCGTCGAGTTCGAGCAGCGCCAGGCGCAGCCCGACCGGCAGCGGCAGCAGTTCGGCCAGCCGGTCGCACACCCAGCCGGCGTCGTCCCAGTCCGGCGTCAGTTGCGCGGCGTAGGCCTGCGCAGCGTCGCTCGCGAGCACGCGCCTGAGCAGGTCCGGCAGCGCATGGTAGGGCGCCGGCACCGGTTGCGGCGAGACCTCGGGCAGCCACTCGACCGTGCCGACGACGAGCTGGTCGGGCCGCACCCGGTACGACAGCACCCGCAGCCGGCGCTCGCCGCGGCAGGCGATGCCGAGCAGCCCGTCCGGCAGCGCATCGAAGTCGACGATGCGCGCACTGGTGCCGACCGCGTGGAAGCGCGCGGCCGCGCCGACCTCGCGCCCTTCGCGGATCGTGACCACGCCGAACGGCGAGCCCTCGCGCAGGCAGCGGCCGACCATGTCGACGTAGCGCGGCTCGAAGATGCGCAGCGGCAGCGCGCCCTGCGGAAACAGCACCAGGCCGAGCGGGAACAGCGGGAGTTCGTCGTTCACGCCGCCCCGCCCTCCTCCGTCCCCCAGCGCGCCAGCAGCGCGTGCGCCACCCCGAGGTGATCGAGCACCCGCGCGACGACGAAGTCGACGAGATCGGCGACCTGCCGCGGGCGGTGGTAGAAGCCGGGGTTGGCCGGCAGGATCGTGGCACCGGCGCGGGCGAGCGCGAGCATGTTCTCCAGGTGGATCACCGAGAACGGCGTTTCACGCACCACCAGCAGCAGGGGCTTGCGCTCCTTCAGCGCGACGTCGGCCGCGCGCTCGATCAGCGAGTCGGACAGGCCGTGGGCGATCGCCGCCAGCGTGCCCGTGGTGCACGGGCACACCACCATCGCCCGCGCCGCCGCCGAGCCCGAGGCGATCGGCGCGGTCCATTCCTCCTTGCCGAACACGCGCAGCTGCTCGGCCGCGCAGCCGAAGCGCGCCAGCAGCGCCGCGCGGATCTCGGCCGGGCGCCCGGGCAGCTCCCAGTCGGTCTCCATGCCGATCACCACCTGCGCCGGCTTCGACAGCATCAGGTACACCCGCTCGCCGGCGGCGAGCAGGCACTCCAGCAGGCGCAGCCCGTACTGCGCCCCGGAGGCACCGGTCAGCGCGAGGGCGATCGGCGCGGCCGCCGGGGCCGGCGGCATCACCGCGCGCGCCCCCGCCGCGACGGGCCCGCGGCGGGCGTCGCCGCCGGGCGGCTAGCGTGCATCGCGCAATGCCTCGAGCAGGCGGCCGTGGATGCCGCCGAAACCGCCGTTGCTCATCACCAGCACCGCGTCCCCGGCGCGGGTGGCGGCGACCGCGGCGGCGACCGTGGCGTCGAGCGTGCCGCACACCGCGGCGCGCGCACCGAGCGGGGCGACCGCGGCGGCGAGGTCCCAGCCGAGGTCGGGCGCGCCGTAGCACACCACGTGATCGGCCGCGGCGAGCGCCGGGGCGAGGGTGTCCTTGAACACGCCGAGCTTCATCGTGTTCGAACGCGGTTCGAGCACGGCGACGATGCGCCGGTCGGCCGGGAGGTTCGCGCGCAGGCCGGCGAGGGTGCTGGCGATGGCGGTCGGGTGGTGGGCGAAGTCGTCGTAGACGCGCACGCCGGCGGCCTCGCCGCGCAGCTCCAGGCGTCGCGCCACCCCGCGGAAGGCCGCCAGGGCGGCGATCGCGTGCGCCGGGGCGACGCCGACATGGCGGGCGGCGGCGATCGCGGCGAGCGCGTTGGCGACGTTGTGCTGCCCGAGCAGCGCCCACGCCACGCGCCCCAGGCGCTCGCCGCGCAGGCACACGTCGAAGGCCGAGCCGTCGGGCGCGACCGCCACCGCCTGCCAGTCCGCCTGCGCACCGTCGAAGCGCTCGACCGGGGTCCAGCAGCCCTGCGCCAGCGTCGCCTCGAGCGCCGCCGAGCCGGCGTGGCTGACGAGCCGCCCGGCGCCCGGCACGGTGCGCACGAGGTGGTGGAACTGCCGCTGGATCGCCTCCAGGTCGGGGAAGATGTCGGCGTGATCGAACTCCAGGTTGTTCAGCACCGCGGTCCGCGGGCGGTAGTGCAGGAACTTCGAGCGCTTGTCGAAGAAGGCGGTGTCGTACTCGTCGGCCTCGACCACGAAGAACGGCGTGGTGCCGAGGCGCGCGGAGACACCGAAGTTCGCCGGCACGCCGCCGATCAGGAAGCCGGGCGCCATCCCGGCGTGCTCGAGGATCCACGCCAGCATCGAGCTGGTGGTGGTCTTGCCGTGGGTCCCGGCGACCGCGAGCACCCAGCGCTCGCGCAGGATGTGCTCGGCCAGCCACTGCGGCCCCGAGGTGTAGGGCAGGCCGCGGTCGAGCAGCGCTTCGATGATGGGCTTGCCGCGGCTCATCACGTTGCCGACCACGACGCAGTCGGGCGCCGGGTCGAGCTGCGCGGGGTCGAAGCCCTCGGTGAGGGTGATGCCGGCGGCGGCGAGCTGGGTGCTCATCGGCGGGTAGACGTTGGCGTCGCAGCCCGACACGGTGTGCCCCGCGGCGCGCGCGAGCAGCGCCACGCCGGCCATGAAGGTGCCGCAAATGCCGAGGATGTGGATGTGCACGGTGGTGGATCAGCCCAGTTGGGGAAACAGCGCGGTCATCACGACCACGGACACGACCAGATAGCCGAAAGCGTAGGCGAGGCCGACGCCGCGGCTCACGCCGAGGGCGTGGCGCAGCACGTGCCCCATCACCACCACGCTCCACAGCACCAGCATCAGGTAGAGCGTCGACGGCAGCGCGGGGGCGTCGGGGGTGGGGCCGGTCTCGAGCAGCCACAGCGTCAGCGGCAGGCCGGCGAGCGCGAACAGCGCGCCGGTGCCGGTGAGCGCCGTGAAGGTCTGGCGGAAGCGGGCGCGATGGCCGTGCGCGGCGAGCAGGGTGCGCACGACGCCGGTCAGCAGCACCAGGTCGAGCACGGTCTGGCCGGCCGCGATCAGCGGCGAGGCACCGACCGCGAACAGCAGGAAGCCGAGCGCGGCGTAGGCGAGCAGCGCGAGCCCGCACAGCACGGGCGACGCCGGCACGTCCTGCGGGCCGCGGCGCAGCAGTGCGATGTCGAGGAAGAGCTTCAGCAGGGCGGCCATGGGCGCGGGTGGACTCTCGCGGCGGAAGGTTTCAGTGGCGGGTGCCGGACACGCCCGCCTGCGTCCCCGGGGTCAGCAGCCCTTCGGCGTCGACGGCGTCGAAGGCGTAGCGCTGGCCGCAGAACTCGCAGTCGACGGTCACCTCGCCCTGCTCGGCCAGGATCTCCCGCAGCTCGTCGGGGCCGAGCGCCTGCAGCATGCCGCCGGCCCGCGCACGCGAGCAGGTGCAGCGGAAGGCCACCGGGTCGGGCTCGAACACGCGCAGGTCCTCCTCGTGGAACAGGCGGCGGATCACCGTGTCGGCCCGCAGGCCGAGCAGCTCCGCGGCGCTCAGCGTGGCGGTGAGCTGCTCGACGCGGTTCCACGCATCGGCGTCCTCCGCCTCGCCCGGCAGGCGCTGCACCAGCAGCCCCGCGGCCCGCTGCCCGTCGGCGGCGAGCACGAGCCGCGTCGGCAGCTGCTCGGAGCGCGCGAAGTAGGCCTCCAGCGCTTCGGCGAGCGTGGCGCCGTCGAGCGCGACCACGCCCTGGTAGGTTTCGCGCCCGCGGCCGGGGTCGATCGTCAGCGCGAGCTGGCCGTGTGCGCACAGCTCGGCGAGCGATCCCGCCTGCGGCACGCCCTCCCAGCGCGCGAGGCCGCGCACCGTGCGCTGCGCGGTGATCTGCACCACCAGCAGCCGCAGCACGCCCTGCGACTGGATCTGCAGCGTCATCAGGCCGTCGAACTTGATCGTCGCCGCGAGCAGCACCGCCGCGGCCATCGCCTCGCCGAGCACGGCGCGGATCACCGGCGGGTAGCTGCGCCGCTCCAGCACGGCGTGCCAGCTCGCATCCAGGCTCGCCAGGCTGCCGCGGACGGGCTGGTGTTCGAACACGAAACGGTGCAGGCAGTCGTTCATCGGTCGCTCACGGATGCAGGCCTTCAGTGCGTCTCGCCACGGCTGACGCTGACCCCCACCGTACCGTACACGGTGGGGCCCGTGGAACCGGACTCGGGGGCCCGCGTGGCGGTGCAGGCGGCGAGCAGCAGCGCGGCGAGCAGCCCCGCCCCGACGCGCAGGCGGCGTTTCACCCCTTCAGCCTCGCCGCCAGCAGGTCGTTGACCTGCTGCGGATTGGCCTTGCCGCGCGAGGCCTTCATCACCTGGCCGACGAAGAAGCCGAACAGCTTCTCCTGGCCGGCGCGGTACTGCTCGGCCTGCTTCGGATGGGCGGCGATCACCTCGGCGACGATCGCCTCGATCGCCCCGCTGTCGGTGATCTGGCGCAGCCCGCGCGCCGCGATCACGGCATCGGCATCGCCCTCACCGGCCCACACCGCGTCGAAGACCTCCTTGGCGAGCTTGCCCGACAGCGTGCCGTCGCGCAGGCGCTGCAGCACGCCGGCGAGCCGTGCCGGGCCGAGCGGGCTCGCCGTGACGTCGAGCCCGGCGCGGTTCAGCGCCGCGGCGAACTCGCCCATCATCCAGTTGGCGCAGAGCTTGGCGTCACCGCCGACGGCCGCGACCAGGGCCTCGAAGTAGTCGGCGAACGGCCGGCTCGCGGTCAGCGCCTCGGCGTCCTGGGGCGACAGGCCGAAGGCCTCGACGAAGCGTGCGCGGCGGGCGTCCGGCAGCTCGGGCAGCGCGGCGCGCGCCGCGGCGACGCAGGCGGCGTCGAGTTCGAGCGGCAGCAGGTCGGGGTCGGGAAAGTAGCGGTAGTCGTTCGCCTCCTCCTTGCTGCGCATCGGGCGGGTCTCGTCGCGGTCGGGGTCGTACAGGCGGGTCTCCTGCACCACCTGGCCGCCGCCTTCGAGGAGTTCCACCTGGCGCTCGATCTCGTGCTCGATGGCCCGCTCGACGAAGCGGAAGCTGTTGATGTTCTTGATCTCCGCGCGGGTGCCGAAGGCCGTGGCGCCCTTGCGCCGCACCGACACGTTGGCGTCGCAGCGGAAGCTGCCCTCCTGCAGATTGCCGTCGCAGATGCCGAGGTAGACGACGATCTGGTGCACCTTCTTCATGTAGGCGACGGCTTCCTGCGCCGAGCGCAGGTCGGGCTCGGAGACGATCTCGAGCAGCGGCGTGCCGGCGCGGTTGAGGTCGACCCCGGTCATGCCGTGGAAGTCCTCGTGCAGCGACTTGCCGGCGTCCTCCTCGAGGTGCGCGCGGGTGATGCCGATGCGCTTGTGCGAACCGTCGGCGAGGGTGATGTCGAGCCGCCCGTGCGCGACCACCGGCAGCTCGTACTGGCTGATCTGGTAGCCCTTGGGGAGGTCCGGGTAGAAGTAGTTCTTGCGCGCGAACACGCTCCGCGGCGCGATCGTCGCGTCCACCGCGAGCCCGAACATCACCGCCATGCGCACGGCCTCGGCGTTCACCACCGGCAGCACGCCGGGCAGGCCGAGGTCGATCGCGCAGGCCTGGGTGTTCGGCTCGGCGCCGTAGGCGGTGGGGGCACCGGAAAAGATCTTGGACTTCGTCGCGAGCTGGGTGTGGATCTCCAGCCCGATGACCGCTTCCCATTCCATCGTTCGAATACCTTGACGTCGCTCGGGGTACGCCACCGGGGAGCCCGGCGGATGGGCGTCGCGCCGCGGCCTCAGGCGTAGCCCGCGGGGGCGCGCCGGTGCCAGTCGGTCACCTGCTGGTAGCGGTGCGCGACCGCGAGCAGGCGTGCCTCGTCGAAATGCCGGCCGATGATCTGCAGCCCCACCGGCAGGCCCTGCTTGAAGCCGCACGGCAGCGAGATCGCCGGCAGGCCGGCGAGGTTGACCGCGACCGTGTAGATGTCGGCGAGGTACAGCGCGATCGGGTCGTCGGCCTTCTCGCCGAGGCCGAAGGCGACGCTCGGCGAGGTCGGCCCCATCAGCACGTCGACCGTCTCGAAGGCGCGCAGGAACTCGTCGCGGATCAGCCGGCGGATGCGCTGCGCCTTCAGGTAATAGGCGTCGTAGTAGCCGGCCGAGAGCGCGTAGGTGCCGACCATGATGCGCCGCTTCACCTCGGCGCCGAAGCCCTCGCCGCGCGAGCGGGTGTAGAGGTCGTGGAGGTCGCGCGGCGCGGCGCAGCGGTGGCCGTAGCGCACGCCGTCGAAGCGCGCGAGGTTGCTCGACGCCTCCGACGGGGCGATCACGTAGTACGCCGGGATGGCGAGCTCGGTGCTCGGCAGGCTGACCTCGACGAGCGTCGCGCCGAGGCGGCGGTACTCGTCGATCGCCGCCTCGACCGCGCGCGCCACGTCGGCGTCGAGCCCGGCGCCGAAGTACTCCCGCGGCAGCCCGATGCGCAGCCCGGCGAGCTCGCCGCCGAGCGCGGCCGCGTAGTCCGGCACCGGCACCTGCGCGCTGGTCGAGTCGCGCGGGTCGAAGCCGGCCATCGCCCCCAGCAGCAGCGCGCAGTCCTCGGCGCTGCGCGCCATCGGCCCGCCCTGATCGAGGCTCGACGCGTAGGCGATCATGCCCCAGCGCGACACCCGTCCGTAGGTCGGCTTGAGGCCGGTGATGCCGCTGAGCGCGGCGGGCTGGCGGATCGAGCCGCCGGTGTCGGTGCCGGTCGCCGCCGGCACCAGGCGCGCGGCGAGCGCCGCCGCCGAGCCGCCCGACGAGCCGCCGGGCACCGTGGCGGTGTCCCACGGGTTGCGCACCGGGCCGTAGTGGCTCGACTCGTTCGACGAGCCCATCGCGAACTCGTCCATGTTGGTCTTGCCGAGCAGCACCATGCCGGCGGCGTCGAGCCGCTCGACCACCGTGGCGTCGTAGGGCGCGACGAAGGCGTCGAGCATCTTCGAGCCGGCCGAGGTGCGCAGGCCGCGGGTGCAGAAGATGTCCTTGTGCGCGACCGGCAGCCCGGTGAGCGGTCCGGCGCGGCCGGCGGCGCGGCGGGCGTCGGCGGCGTCGGCCTGCGCCAGCGCGCGCTCGGGGCAGACGGTGATGAAGCTGTTCAGGTCGCCGTCGTGCGCCTGCACGCGGTTCAGCAGGGTCTCGGTGAGCTCACGGCTGGAGAAGTCGCCGGCGGCGAGGCCGGCAGCGAGTTCGGCAAGGGTCAGGTGGTGCATCGTCGATCCGTGGGGCGGCGGTCAGGCGGGCCGGCGCGGCAGGGCCACGACCGGCGGCTCGGGGTCATTCGATGACGCGCGGGACCAGGTACAGGCCGGCCTCGACCTGCGGGGCGAGGCTCTGGAAGTCGTCGCGGCGGTCGGCCTCGGTGACCTCGTCGGCGCGCAGGCGCTGCACCATGTCGAGCGGGTGCGCGAGCGGCTCGACGCCGGTGGTGTCGACCGCGTCCATCCGCGCCACCAGTTCGAGGATCGAGGACAGGTTGCGCGCGTAGGCGGGCACATCGGATTCGGCGATCGCCAGTCGCGCCAGGTGGGCGATCTTGGCGACCTCGGCAGGCCCCAGTGACATCGTCGAAACGCCCTCCGGCGGGTTGGGAAACCGCGCGCAAGGTAGCACAGTCGTTTGCTTGCTCCCAATCGCCGGGCGCTGCTAGCATACCCGCCTTTTTGGCTTCTGGCGGTTCAGAATCATGGTCTTCCGACGCGTACGCGGGCTCTTTTCGAACGATCTGTCCATCGATCTGGGCACCGCCAACACGCTCATCTACGCGCGCGGCCAGGGCATCGTCCTCAACGAGCCCTCGGTGGTGGCGATCCAGCAGGACCCGAACCGCGGCGGTCCGCGCACCATCGCCGCCGTCGGCATGGAGGCCAAGCGCATGCTCGGCCGCACCCCCGGCAACCTCAGCACCATCCGGCCGATGAAGGACGGCGTCATCGCCGACTTCACCGTCACCGAGAAGATGCTGCAGCACTTCATCCGCAAGGTGCACGCGCGCAAGTTCTTCAACCCGAGCCCGCGCGTGCTGGTGTGCGTCCCCTGCGGCTCGACCCAGGTCGAGCGCCGGGCGATCAAGGAATCGGCGCTGGGCGCCGGCGCGCGCGAGGTCTACCTGATCCCCGAGCCGATGGCCGCGGCGATCGGCGCCGGCATGCCGGTGGACGAGGCGCGCGGCTCGATGGTGGTCGACATCGGCGGCGGCACCTCCGAGGTCGCGGTGATCTCGCTGAACGGCATCGTCTACTTCGAGAGCGTGCGCATCGGCGGCGACCGCTTCGACGAGGCGATCATCAACTACGTGCGGCGCAACTTCGGCGTGCTGATCGGCGAGCCCACCGCCGAGCGCATCAAGCAGGAGATCGGCAGCGCCTTCCCGACCTCGGACGTGCGCGAGATCGAGGTCAAGGGCCGCAACCTCTCCGAGGGCGTGCCGCGCAGCTTCATCCTCAACTCCAACGAGATCCTCGAGGCCCTGCAGGAGCCGCTCGCCGGCATCGTCGGCGCGGTGAAGAAGGCGCTCGAATCGACCCCGCCGGAGCTCGCCGCCGACGTCGCCGAGCGCGGCATCGTGCTCACCGGCGGCGGTGCGCTGCTGCGTGACATCGACCGGCTGGTGATGGAGGAGACCGGGCTCTCGGTGGTGATCGCCGAAGACCCGCTGACCTGCGTCGCGCGCGGCGGCGGCCGGGTGCTCGAACTCATCGACGAACGCGGCGCCACCACCTTCTCGGTGGAGTGACAGCGCCACCCAGCACCCCCGACCCCCACGTCGCCCCTGCGGAGTACGCGTGGCGCACCTGAGCAGCGAGCACAAACCCCTGTTCGCGCCGGAGACGGCCGCGAGCATACGGCTGTTCATCTGCGCGGTGCTGTCGGTGGCGCTGATGACGGTCGATCACCGCCAGCACCACCTGGAAGCGCTGCGCAACGTGCTCGCGACCTCGATCTACCCGCTGCAGATGCTCGCGCAGCTGCCCTATGCCGCGGTCGACTGGGCGACCGAGACCTTCGAGTCGCGCGCGGCGCTGCTGGCGGAGAACACGCGCCTGCGCGAACGGCAACTGTTCATCAACGCGCAGCTGCAGAAGCTGACCGCGCTCGAGGCCGAGAACCGCCGGCTGCGCGGCCTGCTCGAATCCACCGTCAACGTCGCCGCCGAGCGGGTGCTGATCGCCGAGCTGATCGCGGTGGACTTCGACCCCTACCGCCACCAGATCCTGATCAACCGCGGCAGCCAGAACGGCGCGCGCGTCGGCCAGCCGCTGATCGACGAGCACGGCATCGTCGGCCAGCTGAGCCACGTCAACCTCACCACCTCCTCGGCGGTGCTGATCACCGACCTGTCGCACGCGCTGCCGGTGCAGATCAACCGCAACGGCATCCGCTCGCTCGCGGTGGGCACCGGCCGCTTCCACGAGCTCGAACTGCCGAACATCCCCAACAACGGCGACATCCGGGTCGGCGACCTGATCATCACCTCGGGGCTCGGCGGGCGCTTCCCGCGCGGCTACCCGGTGGCGCGGGTGACGCGGGTGGAGTTCGACCCCAGCCGGCCCTTCGCCAAGGTATTCGCGCAGCCGACCGCCGCCCTCGACCGCGTGCGCGAGGTGCTGCTGATCCTCGACGACATCCCCGACCCGAGCCGCGGCGAGAAGCCGGCACCGCTGCCGGAGAAGAGCGAGCGCGTGGCCGCGCCGCCGGCGAAGCGCTGAGATGCAGCCGCTGCACCTGCGCTCGCGGCTGCTGGTCTACGGCACCTTCGCGCTGGCGATGGCGCTCGCCAGCCTGCACCTGCCACCCTGGCTCGACCGCTTCCGCCCCGACTGGGTGGGACTGGTGCTGGTGTACTGGGCGATGGCGCTGCCGCACCGCGTCAACGTCGGCACCGGCTGGGTGCTCGGGCTGATCACCGACGCCGCCCAGGGCACGCTGCTCGGCCAGCACGCGCTGGGGCTGGCGGCGGTCGCCTTCCTGACGGTGCGCTTCCACCAGCGCATCCGCGTCTACCCGCCATGGCAGCAGGCACTGTCGGTGCTGGTGTTCCTGCTGGTCGACCAGCTGCTGGTGATCTGGATCAACGGCATCACCGGCTACGCGCCGCCCGACTTCTGGTACCTCGCCCCGCCGATCGGCGGCATGCTGGTGTGGCCGGCGGTGTACATCCTGATGCGCGACCTGCGCCGACGCTTCCAGGTGTCGTGACGCAATGCCCCTGCGCGCCCGGGTCGCCGATCTGCGCCAGACCAACCTCGCCGCCCGCCGCCTGTTCATCGGCCGCGCGCTGGTCGCCGCGCTGGTCGTGCTGCTCGCCTTCCTCGGCGTGACGGCGCGGATGGCCTATCTGCAGGTGCTCAACCACGAGCACTTCAGCCTGCTGTCGGACCAGAACCGCGTGCGGCTGGTGCCGCTGCCACCGACCCGCGGGCAGATCTTCGACCGCAAGGGCGTGCTGCTGGCCGGCAACCTGACCTCCTTCCACCTCGACATCACCCCCGAGCAGGTCGGCGGCCACGCGGCGATGGACGCGCTGCTCGAGGACCTGCGCGGGCTGATCGAGCTGAGCGACGGCGAGATCGCCCGCTTCAAGCGCCTGGTGCGGCGCAGTTCGCGCTCGATCGGGGTGCCGCTGCGCTTCAACCTCACCGAAGACGAGATGGCCCGCGTCGCCGTCAACCAGTTCCGCCTGCCGGGCGTGGACGTGCGCAACGACCTCACCCGCGTCTACCCGCAGGGGCAGCACCTCGCCCACGTGGTCGGCTACGTCGGGCGCATCGACGAGGCCGAACTGGCCAGGCTCGACCCGGCCGACTACTCCGGCTCCAGCC
This sequence comes from Plasticicumulans lactativorans, assembly GCF_004341245.1. Classification (GTDB taxonomy): domain Bacteria; phylum Pseudomonadota; class Gammaproteobacteria; order Competibacterales; family Competibacteraceae; genus Plasticicumulans_A; species Plasticicumulans_A lactativorans. The sequence goes on from NZ_SLWY01000022.1 coordinate 56,769, forward strand.
ACATCGGCAAGATCGGCGTCGAGCGCTCCTACGAGGAGCTGCTGCGCGGCAAGGTCGGCTGGCAGCAGGTGGAGACCAACGCCCAGGGGCGGGTGATCCGCGTGCTGGAAAGCACGCCGCCGGTGGCGGGGCGCAACATCTACCTGTCGATCGACTCGCACGTGCAGCGCGTGGCCGAACAGGTGCTCATCGACGCGGGCTTCCTCGGCGCGATCGTCGCCATCGATCCGCGCAACGGCGAAGTGATCGCGATGGCGTCCAACCCGGGCTACGACCCCAACCCGTTCGTCAACGGCATCGACGCCAAGAGCTTCAAGGCGCTCAACACCTCGCCCGACCGGCCGCTGTTCAACCGCGCGCTGCGCGGCATGTACCCGCCCGGCTCGACGGTCAAGCCGTTCTACGGGCTGGCCGGCGTGGAGCTGAAGGAGCGCGAGCGCTACAGCGCCACCTTCTGCCCCGGCTACTTCCAGCTCCCGGGCCAGGAGCACAAGTTCCGCGACTGGCGCCGCGGCGGCCACGGCCGCGTGGACCTCGACCGGGCGATCACCGAGTCGTGCGACGTCTACTACTACCAGCTCGCGCTCGACCTCGGCATCGAGCGCATGCACGACTTCATGAGCCAGTTCGGCTTCGGTCGCCTCACCGGCATCGACCTGCGCGGCGAAAAGAGCGGCCTGATGCCCTCGCCGGCCTGGAAGCGGCGCACCTACAACCAGGCCTGGTTCCCCGGCGACACCATCAGCGCGGGCATCGGCCAGGGCTACGTGCTGACGACGCCGCTGCAGCTGGCGAATGCCACCGCGGCGCTGGCGATGGGCGGGAAGCATTTCCAGCCGCGCGTGGTGCACGCGCTCGAAGACCAGGCCACCCGCACCACCACGGTGCTGCAGCCGCAGCCGCTGCCGCCGATCCCGGTGGTGGAGCGGCGCAACTGGGACGCCGTGGTCGCCTTCATGACCCACGTGGTGCACACCGAACGCGGCACGGCGTTCCGCGCGATGGGGCGCGGCGCCCAGTACCGCATCGCCGCCAAGACCGGCACCGCGCAGGTGTTCACGCTCGGCCAGAACGAGAAGTACGACGCCAGCCGGCTCAAGGACGAACTGCTCGACCACGCCCTGTTCATCGCCTTCGCGCCGGCCGAGGCGCCGCGCATCGCCATCGCCGTGATCGCCGAGAACGGCGGCCATGGCGGTTCGGTGGCGGCACCGCTGGCGAAGCAGGTGATGGACGCCTACCTGGAGGCCTATCCGTGAACACCTGCCGACACGCCCCCGGCCCCGCGGGTGCGCCGCGATGAGCACGACGCCCTACCACGACGCCCGCCCGCTGCTCGACAGCGCCGCGCCGCGACTCGGGCTGCTGGCGCGGGTGCACCTCGACGGGCCGCTGATCCTCGGCCTGCTGGCGATCGCCGGCGCCGGCCAGGTGGTGCTCTACAGCGCCACGCGCCAGGACCTCGAATCGGTCATCCGCCAGGGTTCGCGCCTCGGCCTCGGCTTCGCGGTGATGATCGCCCTCGCCCAGGTACCGACGCAGTACCTGCGCCGCGCCACGCCGTGGATCTACCTCATCGGGCTGCTGCTGCTGATGGCGGTGCTCGCGTTCGGCGACATCTCGATGGGCGCGCAGCGCTGGCTCGACCTCGGCTTCGTGCGCTTCCAGCCCTCGGAGATCATGAAGCTCGGCGTGCCGCTGATGATGGCCTGGCACTTCGCCGACAAGCCCCTGCCGCCGCGTCTCGGCCACCTGCTGGTCGGCGCCCTGGTGGCCGGCGTGCCCTTCGTGCTGATCGCCAAGCAGCCCGACCTCGGCACCGCGCTGGTGATCCTCTCCGCCGGCCTGTTCGCGCTGTTCCTGGGGGGTATCGCCTGGCGCATCATCATCGGCCTCGGCGCCATCGCCGCGGTGGCGGCGCCGCTGTTCTGGGAATACGGCATGCGCGAGTACCAGCGCCAGCGCGTGCGCACGCTGTTCGACCCCGAAGCCGATCCGCTCGGCGCCGGCTACCACATCATCCAGTCGAAGATCGCGATCGGCTCCGGGGGGATCTACGGCAAGGGCTGGCTCAACGGCACGCAGTCGCACCTGGAGTTCCTGCCCGAGAGCCACACCGACTTCATCCTCGGGACGCTCGCCGAGGAGTTCGGCCTGATCGGCGTGTGCATCCTGCTGACGCTGTACTTCTTCGTGATCACCCGCGCGCTGTGGCTGGCGAGCCGCGCGCCGGACACCTTCGGGCGCATCACCGGCGGCACGCTGGCGCTGGTGTTCTTCTTCTACGCCTTCGTCAACACCGGCATGGTCAGCGGCATCCTGCCGGTGGTCGGGGTGCCGCTGCCGCTGGTCAGCTACGGCGGGACCTCGCTCGTGACGATCATGGCGGGCTTCGGTATCCTCATGGGCCTTCATTCGCACCGGCCCCGCACCTGATCCCGATCGCGCGGGGCACCAGGACCACACGATTCCCATGAGCAAGCCCTACGCCTTCGGCGCCGCCGTTCTGCTGAGCGCCTGTGCGACGGTCACGCCCCCCGTGGAGGCGCAGAACACCCCGGTCACGGCGGCGGTCGACAGCGCCCGCGCCGGCCAGCCGCTGGCCGGCCGCCCGGAGGTGCGCGCCTTCGTGCGCGAAATGGTCGAACGCCACGGCTTCGATGCCGCGACGCTCGACCGCACCTTCGCCCGCGCCCGCACCCGGCCCGAGATCATCGAGGCGATGGATCGCCCGGCCGAGGCCAAGCCCTGGAGCGCCTACCGCAAGATCTTCCTCACCGAGAAGCGCATCCAGGGCGGGGTGGACTTCATGCGCGCCAACGCCGCCGCGCTCGCCGCGGCGCAGACGCGCTACGGCGTCCCGCCGGAGTTCGTCACCGCGATCATCGGCGTCGAGACGCTCTACGGCGGCAACACCGGCAAGTACGCGGTGTTCGAGGCGCTCGCCACGCTCGCCTTCGACTACCCGCGCCGCGCCGACTACTTCCGCAAGGAGCTCGAACAGTTCCTGCTGCTCGTGCGCGACGAGGGCATCGACCCGCTGCAGCCCAAGGGCTCCTATGCCGGCGCGATGGGGCTGGCGCAGTTCATGCCGTCGAGCTATCGCAAGCTCGCGATCGACTTCGACGGCGACGGCCACCGCAACCTGTGGAGCGACCCGGACGACGCCATCGGCAGCGTCGCCAACTACCTCGCCGCCAGCGGCTGGAAGCGCAGCGACCCGCTCGTCGCCGTCCCCGCGCGCGCCGAGGGTGCGGCCTGGCCGAACCTGGTCAGCAGCAACTTCCGCCAGCCGAAGAGCCTCACGCGCCTGAGCGTGAACGACTGGGGCACGCGCGGCGTGCGGCCGCTGGCGGCGGTCGACGGCGGGCGCGGCGCCCTGCTGCTACAACTCGACGGTGAGGCGGGGCCGGAAACCTGGCTCGCCTTCGACAACTTCTATGCGATCACGCGCTACAACCTGAGCGCGCTGTACGCCATGGCCGTGTACCAGCTGGGCGACGAGATCCGCCGCCGCCTGTAGAAACCACCACCAAACGCCGCCGCCAGACGAACGAATAAACGGGGGGAGCGATGCGTGCGATGCAACTGCTGCTGACGGGGGGCTGCGCACTGCTCGCGGTGGCGTGCAGCAGCACCGGGGACAAGACCGCGAACCTGCGTGTGGAGGCACCGAGCAAGAGCGGCAACCCGCTGAACTACGAGGTGTTCGGGAAACGCTACGCGATCCTCGGCACCAGCGAGGGCTACCGCGAGCGCGGCATCGCGTCGTGGTACGGCGATGATTTCCACGGCAAGCGCACGTCGAGCGGCGCGCCCTTCGACATGTATTCGATCTCGGCGGCCCACAAGACCCTGCCGATCCCGACCTGGGTCAAGGTCACCCACCTCGCCAACGGCAAGAGCCTGGTGCTGCGCATCAACGACCGCGGCCCCTTCGTCGGCGACCGCGTCATCGACCTGTCCTACGCCGCGGCGAAGGAACTCGGCATGACCAGCAAGGGGACCGGCGAGGTGCTGATCGAGGCGATCCCCCCCTACCAGACGCTGGCCGACGCCGGTCGCCGGCCACGCCCCGCCGGCGCCACGGGCGCCACGCTCGTCGCCTCGGCGAGCCCGGCGCCGACCCCGCTGCCGGCCGCGGCGCTGCCCCTGGAGCCCGTGTCGAGCGCCAGCGTCGTCGTCGCGGCAGCGACGCCGCCGGAGCCACCGCCGGTCGCCACCCCCGTCGTGGCTGCGCCCGCCGCCGTCCCGGCGCGCACGCTCGCCGCCGCGGCGCCGCGCGCGGCCAGCCCGCTGCCGCCCACGAACGGCGGCGTCTTCCTGCAGATCGGTGCGTTCTCCGACCGGCGCAACGCCGAGAACCTGCGCCTGCGCGTGCGCCCGCAGTTCGCCCAGGGGATCTACCTCGACGACTCGCGCGGCGACGGCCTGACCCGCGTCAAGATGGGCCCGTTCCTGTCGCCGATCGACGCCGAACGCGCCATCGCGCGCGTCGACACGCTCGGCCTGGGCCATCCGCGCATGGTCATCGACTGATCCGGGCGATCCTGCGGCGGGCTGTATTCGGGGGGCGGCGGCCGGTAGAATCGGCCACCTCCCCGGCCTTTCCCCCTCCAGGATTTTTCGCTTTCCGCCATGTCCAAGCCGTCCCTGCTGCGCCCCCTGCTGTATCTCTGCCTGCTGCTCGGCGGCATCCTGCGCGCCGTCGCCGCCGACATCCCGCCGCTGCCCGACCTGCCCGTACGCGCCCACGTGCTGATCGACTACCACTCGGGGCGCGTGATCGCCAGCAGTCACGGTGACGACCGCATGGAGCCGGCGAGCATCACCAAGCTGATGTCCGCCTACGTGATCTACGAAGCGCTGCGCGACGGCAAGATCAAGATCGGCGACGAGGTCTACATCAGCGAGGCGGCATGGCGCACCGAAGGATCGCGCATGTTCGCCAACGTCGGCTCGCGCGTGCCGCTCGACGCGCTGTTGATGGGCATGGTGATCCAGTCGGGCAATGACGCCACGGTGGCGCTCGCCGAGCACGTGGCGGGCTCCGAGGCGACCTTCGCGAACCTGATGAACAAGACCGCCGAGCGCCTCGGCATGAAGAATTCGCACTTCGTCAACGCCACCGGCCTGCCCAACCCCGAGCACTATGCGTCGGCGCACGACATCGCGATCCTGGCACGCGCCCTGATCCACGACTTCCCCGAGCAGTACGCGCGCTACTCGGTGCGCGAGTACGCCTTCAACAACATCACCCAGCACAACCGCAACCGCCTGCTCTGGCAGGACCCGACGGTCGACGGCGTCAAGACCGGGCACACCAGCAGCGCCGGCTTCTGCCTGGTGTCCTCGGCGAAGCGCGAGGACGGGCGCATGATCGCGGTGGTGCTGGGCGCCAAGCTCGAGAAGGAGCGCTTCAGCTCGAGCCAGACGCTGCTCAACTACGGTTTCAGCTTCTTCGAGTCGCGCCGGCTCTACGCCGCCAGCGAGACGCTCGCCGAGCCGCGCATCTGGTTCGGCAACACCGACAAGCTCGCCCTCGGGCTCGCCGAGCCGCTGGTGGTGACGTTCCCGAAAGGGCGCTACGACGCGCTCAAGGCCTCGGTCACCGTCGACCCGGAAATCCAGGCGCCGGTCACGCAGGGCGAGGTGCGCGGCAAGGTCAGCGTCACGCTCGACGGCAACCCGGTCGCCGAGGTGCCGCTGGTCGCGCTGAAGACGGTCGATGAAGGCGGCTTCTTCTCGCGCCTGCTCGACTACGTGCTGCGCTTCTTCCACCAGTTGTTCGGCTGAGCCGCGCAATGGCGGCCGACACGCTTCTCACCTTCCCCTGCGACTTCCCGATCAAGGTGGTCGGACGCGGCGATGCCGATTTCGACGCGCTGGTGATCGCGATCGCGCAGCGCCACGCCCCCGACCTCGACCTCACCCGCGTGCTCGGGCGCAACAGCCGCCACGGCAACTGGCGCGCCGTCACGCTGGTGGTGCGCGCCACCAGCCAGGCGCAGCTCGACGCGCTGTACGGCGAGCTCAGCGCGCACGAACGCGTGACGATGGCGCTATGAAGCGGCCAGCGGGCGAACGCCAGGCAGTGGTCCGCGACCTCGGCCTGCGCGCCTACGCGCCGGTGTTCGCGGCGATGCAGGCCTTCACCAGCGCGCGCGACGAGAGCACGCCCGACGAGATCTGGCGGGTGCAGCATCCGCCGGTGTTCACGCAGGGGCTCGCCGGCAAGGCCGAGCACCTGCTCGCGACCGGCGACATCCCGGTCGTGCAGGTGGATCGCGGCGGGCAGGTGACCTACCACGGCCCCGGGCAGCTGGTGATCTACACGCTGCTCGACCTCGTCCGCGCCGGCCTCGGCGTGCGCGCCCTGGTGAGCGCGCTCGAAGGCAGCGTGATCGACCTGCTCGCCGGCTTCGGCATCGACGCGCACGCACGGCCCGACGCGCCCGGCGTGTACGTGGCCGGCGCCAAGATCGCTTCGCTCGGACTGCGGGTGCGGCGCGGGCGCAGCTACCACGGCGTGGCGTTCAACATCGACATGGACCTCGAACCGTTCGCGCGCATCAATCCCTGCGGCTATGCGGGACTGGCCATCACCCAGCTCCGTGACCTGCAGCCGAATTTCGAATGGCAAAAAGTCACCGACGATCTTTTGCATCATCTGGCAGTTCGACTAGACTACACCGCCCTGCCCGCCGTGCGGGAGCCGCCCACCGCCCTGATCGAGGATGCCTGAATGGCCGAACAGACCCCGAGCCCGACCGCAACCGTTCGCACGCCGACCGAGCGTGTCGTGGCCGGCGAGAAACTGCGCGGAGCCGACAAGGTCGCGCGCATCCCGGTCAAGATCGAGCCGACCACCGCGGCCACGCGGCTGAAGAAACCCGAGTGG
>NZ_SLWY01000023.1 GCF_004341245.1 Plasticicumulans lactativorans
TCGGGGGTGAAGGCGTCGGGCCGGCTGGCGGCGAGCGCACGGCGCAGGTCGACCGCTTCGCGCGCGGCCTCCAGCGCCGCCTCGCGCTGGCCGAGGTCGCTGAGGAAGCTGGCGAGGTTGTTGAGCGACATCGCCAGGTCGGGGGTGAAGGCGTCGGGCCGGCTGGCGGCAAGCGCACGGCGCAAGTCGACCGCTTCGCGCGCGGCCTCCAGCGCCGCCTCGCGCTGGCCGAGCGCGCTGAGGCGAACGGCGAGGTTGTTGAGCGAGGCCGCCAGGTTGGAGGTGAAGGCGTCGGGCCGGCTGGCGGCGAGCGCACGGTAGAGGCTGACCGCCTCGCGCGCCGCCTCCAGCGCCGCCTCGCGCTGGCCGAGCGCGCTGAGGCGAACGGCGAGGTTGTTGAGCGACAGCGCCAGGTCGGGCGTCGGTGCAGCGGTCCGTTGCAGGCAGGCGGCCAGCCGGCGCTCGACCTCCGCCGCCAGCGGGCGCAGCACCGTCGTCGCCTGCGGCAGGGCGGATGCCACGGCTTGCAGGATCGCGACCTCATCCGCCAGCGACTGCACCAGCCCTTCGAGCCAGCCCAGGGCCGGCGCGTGCCGATCCGAGCGGCGGCCGTCCGGTGTGGCCGAGAAGTCCTGCACGCAGCGGATCAAGGTCTCGATGACCGGCAGGCCGGCGTGTGCCCAGGTGCGCTGCACGGCCGCCGGCGCCGGCTGGCTCTCGGGCCGGGCGAGCACCGCCAGCACCAGCGCCTCGCCGATCAGATCGGGCAGCACCGCAGCGATGGCACCTTCCGGACCCGGCAGCGCGAGGTGCAGCGCGTCGGCGATCCGTGCCGGGTCACCGCCGCTGGTGCGTTTGAGCGCCTGCTGCTCGCCTTCGATCAGGCTCAGCGCCGCCGGGCGTGGCAAACCGCGGCACAGCGTCACGCACGCCGCGACGTGTTCGAGCAGCGTGCGGTCGAGCCCGTGCGCGTCGGCCATGCGGCCGATGCGGGCGCCTTCCCGCTTGGCCAGCCGGGCGGCCAGATCGAGCCGGCCCAGCGCCAGGGCATCACTGAGGCCGATCTGCGCCGCGAGCAGGCCGGCCATCAGCAGGTACAGCGGATCGCCGCACCAGTCGAGGGATGCCAGCCGCCGGTCGAACTCGGGCCTGGCGCCGGCAGCGGGCACGCTCAGCCCGGGCTGCACGGCGGCGAACAGCGCTTGCAACAGTTCGCGCCGCTGCTCCCGTTCAGGCAGTGCCGGCAGCGTCACCGGTGCTGGCGGGTCGAGCAGGTCGCGCACGCCGGCCTCGCTCCAGCCGCCCTGCTCGAAGACACTCTGCCACCAGCCGCCGCCCGGAGCCCCGTGGCGCTCCAGCAGCAGCAGGCGCAGCGGCGGAGCCGAGCCGGGATCGCGGTCGGCCAGTTCGCTCAGCCAGGCATGCAAGCGCTGGGCGTGGGCGGCGGCGTAGTCCACGACGACCAGGGTCGGCCGGCGCCAGCCCCAGTCGGCGAGGTTCTGCTGGCCCTGGAAGCGTGCGAGTTCCCGCTCCTCGACGAAGCCGGCGTCCCAGTCCTTCCCGATACGGACGCACAGCTCCAGCGCGAGCCGCGTCTTGCCTGCGCCGCCGCCGCCCGTCAGCACGCGCACCGACACCGGCGCCGGGCTCGCCAGCCAGCCCTGCAGGCTCGCCAGTTCCCGATCGCGCCCCACCAGCAGCTCCGGCGCGCGGAAATACGGGTTCAGCCACTCGATCTCGTTGCGGGGCTTGCGCGACTTCCGGTGGCGGACCAGCGTCAGGTGCGGCAGGCCGCCGACCACCGTGTTGCCGTCGCCTTCGATCTGCACGATGACGTTGTTGCGGCCGTCGGCCGTTGCATGCTGGGGCACCCGCGCGCGCTCCTGTCTTCGAGGGCTGCGGGGAAGTATAGGTTGCCGCGATCGCCGGGCTCCCTGCGCCAGCCGTGGCGCAGGGGCCGTTCGCAGCGGCCCCGATGGCGCAGTTCACATGCTGCATCGCCACATGGCCGATGTTATCTTCCGGCAACCGCTGCCGCTCCCGCGAGGACGCCGTCGATGACACTGCTCATCACCGAAAAGCTCGATGCCCACGGACCCTGCGACGCCACCCTGACCCTGCCCTTCGAGCTGCGCCAGAAGTCGCGCCTGCTCACCGCGCTCGACGGCGGCGAGGCGGTCGGCCTGTTCCAGCCGCGCGGCGCAGTGCTGCGCGACGGTGACCGCCTGCGCGCCAGCGACGGGCGCGTCGTGCGCGTGGTGGCCGCGCGCGAGGCGGTGACCACGGTCAGCACGCCGGGCAGCCTGCTGCTGGTGCGCGCCGCCTACCACCTCGGCAACCGCCACGTGCCGCTGCAGATCGGCGTGGGCTGGATGCGCTACCTGCGCGACCACGTGCTCGACCAGATGGTCACCGAACTCGGCCTCGACCTGCTGCACGAGGACGCCCCCTTCGAACCCGAGGCCGGCGCCTACGCCGGACACGCCCATGCCCACGCCCCCAGCCGCCTCGCGCCCGCTTGAGGGCCTGCCGCTGCTGCGGCTGATGCACCTGGTCAGCCCGGCGCTGCCGATCGGTGCCTTCGCCTACTCGCAGGGGCTCGAAGGCGCGGTCGAGCGCGGCTGGATCGCCGACGAGCACGACCTGCTCGCCTGGCTGTGCGGCCTGCTGCGCCACCCGCTGCGCCACCAGGACGCCCCCGTGCTGCTGCGCCTGCACGCCGCCTGGGACGCCGACGACCTCGACGCCGTGGCACGCTGGAACGCCTGGCTCTACGCCTGCCGCGAGACCCGCGAACTGCGTGCCGAGGACCAGCACCTCGGCCACGCGCTCGCACGCCTGCTCGCCGGCCTCGGCGTGGCCGGTGCCGAGCCCTGGTGCGCCGGCGGCACGCGTGCGTGCTTCGCGACGCTGTTCGCGCTCGCCGCGGTGCGCTGGCAGGTGGCGCCGCAGGCCGCCGCGCAGGGCTACCTGTGGGCCTGGGCCGAGAACCAGGTGACCGCGGCGACGCGCCTGCTGCCGCTCGGCCAGAGCGCCACCCAGCGCATCCTCGCCGCGCTGCTGCCCGAGATCGCCGCCTGCGCGGCCGCCGCCGGCGCGCTGCCCGACGACGAGCTCGGCGCCAGCGCCCCCGGCCTCGCGCTCGCCAGCGCCGGCCACGAAACCCAGTACTCGCGGCTGTTCCGCAGCTAGCGACCTTCCGACCCCGCGGAGATCACCACCATGAAGTCCACCCCCACGCTGCGCGTCGGCATCGGCGGCCCCGTCGGCTCGGGCAAGACCGCGCTGACCCTCGCGCTGTGCCAGGCCCTGCGCGAACGCTACAACATCGCCGTGGTCACCAACGACATCTACACGCAGGAGGACGCGCAGTTCCTCACCCGCAACGGCGCGCTCGCCCCCGAGCGCATCATCGGCGTCGAGACCGGCGGCTGCCCGCACACCGCGATCCGCGAGGACGCCTCGATGAACCTCGCCGCGGTCGACGAGCTCTGCGTGCGCTTCCCCGGCCTCGACGTGGTGTTCGTCGAATCCGGCGGCGACAACCTCTCGGCGACCTTCAGCCCCGAGCTGTCCGACCTGACGCTCTACGTGATCGACGTCTCGGCCGGCGACAAGATCCCGCGCAAGGGCGGTCCGGGCATCACCCGCTCCGACCTGCTGGTGATCAACAAGATCGACCTCGCCCCCTACGTCGGCGCCTCGCTCGAGGTGATGGACCGCGACGCCCGCAGGATGCGCGGCGAGCGCCCGTTCGTGTTCAGCAACCTGAAGACCGGCCAGGGCCTCGACGCGATCATCGCCTTCATCGAAACGCAGGGGATGCTGCGCGCCGCGGCGTGAGGACGGCCGCGCCGGCGGGCGCCCACCGGCGCGGCGGACGGGGGCGGTGCGCGGGCCGGCACTTCGGGCGACCGGCGTGGCGGATCGCAGCCGGGCGCGGGCGCGCGTTCAGGCGTCCCGGGCGAACAGCTCGCTCGCCATGTACTTGAGCCCGGTGTCGCACGCCACCGTGACGACCGTCGCGTCCGGGCCGAGCTCGCGGGCGAGTTCGAGCGCCGCCACCACGTTGAGGCCGGACGAGATGCCGACGAGCAGCCCCTCGTCGCGCGCGAGGCGCCGGCACATGTCGCGGGCGGCGGCTTCCGGCACGCAGCGCACCTCGTCGAGCAGTTGCCGGTCGAGCAGCGGCGGCACGAAGCCCACGCCCAGCCCTTCGACGTGGTGCTCGCCGGCCCGCCCGGTCGAGATGACCGGCGACGAAGCGGGTTCCAGGGCGACGATCCGGGTCCGCGGAGCCGCCCGCTTCAGCGCCCGGGCGACCCCCATCAGCATGCCGGCCACCCCCACCCCGCCGCAGAACGCGGAGATGCCGCCGGGGAACTGTTCGAGCAGTTCCGTGCCGATCTCCTCGTAGCCGATCAGCGCGTCCCGGTTGTTGAACTGGTCGGTGCCGTAGCAGTCGCCGTCCGCCGCCAGTTCGCCGGCGCGGCGCATCATCGCCGGGATCAGTGCGGGCGTGATGTTCCCGCTCGGGCTGTGCACCAGGTCGAGCGCGGCGCCGAACGCCGCCATGGTCTTGAGCTTCTCCGGCGCGAACGCATCCGACGAGACGACGCGGAACCGGTACCCCTTGACCGCGCACACGAACGCGAGCGACGAGCCCGTACTGCCGCCGGTGTACTCGACGACCGTCATGCCGGGCTTCAGCACCCCCCGCCGCTCGGCCTCCTCGACCATCGCCCGCGCCATCCGGTCCTTGTACGAACCCGTCGGGTTGAAGAACTCCAGCTTGACGAACACCGACGCGCACCCGGCCGGCACCACCCGCCGCAACCGCACCACCGGCGTATTGCCGATCGCATCGAGGGCGTTCTCGACGGGCATCGGTGGGGATGCACGGTGCGCGGGCGGTGAACGCATGGGAGGCCTCCTGACGGATACTTGTCGGTGCTCTTCAATCTGATGATCGGCGAAGGGGACGATGCGATCATCGCCTTCACCGAAACGCAAAGGATGCGGTTCGCGGCAGCGCGATTCAGAGACGGCGGTCGTAACCGGCCAGATCCCTGTCCAGCGACCAGATCAGCACGCGCCGCGCGCGATTGAGTATGCACTGGCGATCGAATTCCGCCACGATCGAGCGATCGCCAAAACCGCGCCCGCACGCTGCATGTTCGGGGAAGTCATCGAGCCATTCGAGAATGGAGTCTTTGTCCGGAAACGGCGTCGTTACCCATGGTGCCTCTCCATTGCATGCCTTGCGCACTTCATCGCGGAATCGCTCAGCGTACCGACGGCGATCGCCACCATCCCTGAGATGGCCGATGTGATTGCCAGTTTCGATGATCGCAACCATCGGCAACAACAAGCTCCACTGTGCTTCGATGTGCTTGGCCAGTTCACCCCGGGCTTCGTCGCACCGCTGATTCTTGCCCGGAATATCTAGCACATTACAGAAGATGCTGGTATCGACGATGCAGACCGTCATGCACCGTCACCGGACCTGAGCGACTCCAGCCACGCCAGCGCCTTGGCTTTCTTCTCATCGGGCCGCGGATGGTGTTTGACAAAGCGATCGAGAATCCCCGTGGTCAGCAGATAGCCGACGCCGCCCTGCGCGATCAATTCGGGATAGTCAGCGATATTTTGTAGCCGCACCAGCCGACTGTCGCCCTCGACCGGGTCGCGGTAGCAGAACACCACGTCCGGCACCGCGCGGTCGGGCAAGGCGTCCAGCAAGGCAGGATTGTGGCTGGTAAGCAGCACCTCCAGGTGCCGACGCTCGGCGATCCCCAGAATGCCTTTCAACAACGTCGCGGCGCGCCCCGGATGTACGCCGTTATCGATCTCCTCGATCACCACCAAGGCCCCTTCGGGTGCCGACAACAACGCAGCGGCGATCGCCAATACCCTCAGCGTCCCATCGGACAGCAGCGGCGCGGGAACCTTGCGCTCCGTACCACCGAAGGTCTCCGTGAGTTCGAACATCACCTCACCGCGCGGCGCGGTGATAAAATTGAGATCGCGAATATCCTGTTCGGGCAGGCTCGCAATAAAGCTGAGAATAGATTCGCGGTTCGACGCGTCCCACCACAAATTGAACAGCACGCTGGAGAGATTGCGCCCGTCTTCCCGCAGTTTCTTGTCGGACGTAAAGCTGTAATCCCTCATCACGGCCGGTCGTGGATCGAGGAACAAGGCGCTGCTCAACTGCTGCCGCAAGTCGCCGGTGATTTTCGGAATGGTGCTCTGCGCGGTCTTGTGGCCGACATCGAAGCGAGCGGCGCTTTCGAGCTGCATGAAAATCGCGAACTGGTCGGAGCAGATGATCTTCGGTTTCACGCCCCCCCGCGCAAAATTGTTGTAGGCGACGCGCACATCGTGACTGAGCCCTTGGGCCGGCTGGTCGATTTCGTACAAGGGCACCCTTTCAGCGGGGTCGCTGATGGATTCGTAATCCACTCGCAGGTCATCACCATCGACGCGGATGCGAATGCGGAATCGATTCCATTTTTCACCAGCCAGCGTACACCCCAGCGTGAATGCCGATTCTGTGGGGTAGGCCAGATCGTTCAGGCCTCCGCGCACGCACGAATCCGAGTCCTGCGTCACACGCAGAATCTCTGGCAAGCGCCGCCCCTGCGCCAGCCACGACAGGAACCGGATCGCTTCGATCGCATTGCTCTTACCCGACGCGTTGGCGCCGATCAGCACGGTGAGTGGCGCCAGCGGCAATGTCGCAGCGTGGTAGCTCTTGAAGTCCTCGATTCGGATCTCGGTGATCACGGCGGTTCGCTTCCGCAGGGGTACGCCAGGCATTGTGCAACATCGCCCGCGCGTCGGTGGCCCCCGGCACCCGCCTCCCGCTACCTGACCCTCACGCTCACCGGAAAGTGATCCGCATAACCGTCGGGGTCGTAACCATCGCGCCCCTGGCTCGGGGCGCCGAAGGGGCGTGGGGCGCGGTATTCGCCGCGGCGGATCATCGCCGGCAGGGCTTCGATGCGGGCGCTGTCTGGCACCAGCTGGAACGGCCCCTTGCCGTTGAGCAGGCCGCGTGCGACCAGGATCTGGTCGAGCACGTTGGGGTCGCCCTCGTAGACGTGGCTGGCCTGGCCGGTGCCGAGCGCGGGCCACATCAGGTTGAGCAGATACGGCGTGTCGTCGACGCCGTTGCGGCGGTTGAGCAGGCGCGTGCGGCTGCGTTCGGCGCCGGCGTGCTGCATCAGCGAGCGGTTGAAGGGCTCGTCGTTGAAGTCGCCGAGGGCGATCAGGCTGACGTCGACGCCCTTCAGTTCGCGCACGCGGCGGTGCCAGTAGCTCAGCGTCTCGGCGGCGACGATGCGGTAGGCCTCGCTCTCCTGCTCGCCGCCGAGGCGGGACGGCCAGTGGTTGCCGATCAGCACCAGCTCGTGGCCGCGGCGGTCGCGCAGCGTGACCTGCAGCAGTTCGCGCGTGGCGAGGTGCGACTGGATCTCGCGGGAGAAGATCGCCGCCGGGTCGGCCTCGAACACCGCGGCGTCGTAGAGGAAGGCGACGTCGATGCCGCGACGGTCGGGAGTGTCGTGGTGCACGACCTGGTAGCGGCGCCCGGTCGCGGCGCCCAGGCGTGCGGCGAGCAGGCCGACGACGTGGGCGTTCTCGACCTCGGCGACGCCGAGCACGTCGGGGCCGTGGTCGCCGAGCTGCGCGGCGATCGCGCTGAGCTGGCCGAGCTTGCGGTCGAGCACGGCGGCGTCCCAGCCCGCGAGGTACTTCATCAGCTCGCGGTTGCCGGCGATCTTCGCCGGGCGGCGCTCGGGCGGCGCGTCGACCTGGTCGAACAGGTTCTCGACGTTCCAGAAGGCGATGCAGCGTTCGCTGGGCATGGCGGCGGCTCCGCAGGGGCTGGCGACGCCCCAAGTATGGCCGCCCGCGGCGCACACGCCGGGCGCGTGCGTACCGGTGGCGGCCTCGGCGACGCCCTGCTGCGGCTGAGGCGTGCGTCGCCCGCCCCTCGCGCACTGGATTCGCCGCGATTACGCGCCAAGCTTGAAGGCTGCGGCATGTCCGCGCGCGCCGCCGCGCAGAGGAGAAACCGACCGATCATGTCCGCTCCCCCCGAGGCGCTCGCGCCGGTGTCGGCGTGGGCACCGTTGCGCCATCCGGTGTTCCGCCTGCTCTGGGTCGGCTGGCTCAGCGCCAACGTCTGCATGTGGATGAACGACGTCGCCGCGGCCTGGCTGATGACCTCGCTGTCGCCGGCGCCGGTGATGGTCGCGCTGGTGCAGACGGCGTCGACGCTGCCGGTGTTCCTGCTCGGGCTGCCGAGCGGGGCGCTGGCCGACATCCTCGACCGGCGCCGCTACTTCATCGCCACGCAGTTCTGGGTGGCCGCGGTCGCCGCGGTGCTGTGCACGATGTCCTTCCTCGGCCTGCTGACGCCGGCGCTACTGCTGGCGCTGACCTTCGCCAACGGCGTCGGCCTGGCGATGCGCTGGCCGGTGTTCGCGGCGCTGGTGCCGGAGCTGGTGCCGCGGCGCGAACTGCCGGTGGCGCTGGCGCTGAACGGCATCGCGATGAACGCCTCGCGCATCTTCGGCCCGCTGGTCGCCGGCGCGCTGATCGCCAGCGCCGGCAGCACCTACGTGTTCGTGCTGAACGCGGTGCTGTCGCTGACGGTGGGGCTGTCGCTGCTGCGCTGGCAGCGCGAGCACACCGTCAGCACGCTGCCGCCCGAGCGCCTGTTCGGCGCGATCCGCGTCGGCGTGCAGTACGTGCGCGAATCGCCGTTCGTGCTCGCGGTGATGCTGCGGGGCTTCCTGTTCTTCCTCAACGCGATCCCGGTGATCGCGCTGCTGCCGCTGCTGGTCAAGCGCCTGCCGGGCGGCGGTGCGGCCACCTACACGGTGCTGATGGCGGCGATGGGCAGCGGCGCGATCATCGCCGCCAACTTCCTGCCGCGCCTGCGCCAGGTGATGACGCGCGACCAGATGGTGCGCAACGGCACGCTGCTGAGCGCGGCGGCGACCGCGCTCGCGGCGTTCGCGCCAAGCGTCTGGGTGGCGGTACCGGCGCTGCTCGCCGCCGGCATGGCGCAGATCTCCACCGCCAACTCGCTGACGGTGGCGGCGCAGTTGTCGCTGCCGGACTGGGTCAAGGCACGCGGCATGGCGATCTACCAGATGGCGATGATGGGCGGCAGCGCCGCCGGCGCGGCGCTGTGGGGCACGGTCGCCACCCATTCCGACCTGCGCACCGCGCTGCTCGCCGCCGCCGCCGCGGCGCTGCTCGCGCTGCTGGCGGCGCGCCGCCTCAAGGTGGGCGGCAGCATCGAGGACCTCACGCCGGCGCCGCTGTCGCAGCGGCCGAAGCTGCAGGTCGCGATGGAGCCCGAGCGCGGCCCGGTGCTGACCACCATCGAGTACCGCATCGATCCGGCGCGCGCCGAGGAATTCCTCACGCTGATGCGCGCGAGCCGGCGGCGCCGGCTGCGCTACGGCGCGCGCTCGTGGGAGCTGTTCCGCGACGCCACCGATCCGTCGCGCTACCTCGAACACTTCATCGACGACTCCTGGGTGGCGCTGCTGCGCCACCACGAGCGGGTCACCGCCTACGACGTCGAGATGCGCACGCGCCGCTACGCGCTGCACCTCGGCGACGACCCGCCGCTGGTCACCCACTTCGTCGCCGAGACCGTGCTGCCGCGGCGCTGAGCCGCCGGCGCCCGGGGCCCACCGTCAACGCTCGCCAGGAGTACCCGCCATGACCGACCTCTTCGACAACCCGATGGGCCTGCAGGGCTTCGAATTCGTCGAATTCGCCGCGCCGACGCCCGGCGTGCTGGAGCCGCTGTTCGAGCGCATGGGCTTCACGCTGGTCGCGCGCCACCGCTCGAAGGACGTCGCGCTGTACCGCCAGGGCGACATCAACTTCATCGTCAACCACGAGCCGAAGAGCATCGCCTGGTACTTCGCCGCCGAGCACGGCCCCTCGGCCTGCGGCATGGCCTTCCGCGTGCGCGACGCGCACCGCGCCTACGCCCGCGCGCTCGAGCTCGGCGCGCAGCCGGTCGACATCCCGACCGGGCCGATGGAGCTGCGCCTGCCGGCGATCCGCGGCATCGGCGGCGCGCCGCTGTACCTGATCGACCGCTTCGAGGACGGCAAGTCGATCTACGACATCGACTTCGCCTTCATCGACGGCGTCGACCGCCACCCCCGCGGCCACGGCCTCAAGCTGATCGACCACCTGACGCACAACGTCTACCGCGGGCGCATGGGCTACTGGGCCGACTTCTACGAGCGGCTGTTCAACTTCCGCGAGCTGCGCTACTTCGACATCAAGGGCGAGTACACGGGGCTCACCTCGAAGGCGATGACCGCGCCCGACGGCCGCATCCGCATCCCGCTGAACGAGGAGTCGCGCCAGGGCGGCGGGCAGATCGAGGAGTTCCTGATGCAGTTCAACGGCGAGGGCATCCAGCACGTGGCGCTGCTCACCGACGACCTGCCGGCGAGCGTCGACCGCCTGCGCGCGGCCGGCGTGCCGCTGATGAGCGCGCCGCCGGCAACCTACTACGAGATGCTCGACGAGCGCCTGCCCGGCCACGGCGAGGACCCCGGCGCGCTGCAGGCACGCGGCATCCTGCTCGACGGCAGCACGCGCGGCGGCGCCCCGCGCCTGCTGCTGCAGATCTTCTCCAACACCGTGCTCGGGCCGGTGTTCTTCGAGTTCATCCAGCGCAAGGGCGACGACGGCTTCGGCGAGGGCAACTTCAAGGCGCTGTTCGAGTCGATCGAGCGCGACCAGCTCCGCCGCGGCGTGATCGGCACGCCAGCCGGCTGAGCGCGGCGCCAGCCCGCGGCGACAGACCGCCGAAAGCCGCTTTCGGGCATGCTGGCGGCCCCGCCCCGCTGCCCGTACCGCTGCCATGTCGACCCCCATCCTCGAATCGCTCGCGCCGGTGTTCCTGATCGTCGCGCTCGGCGCCGCGCTGCGCGCGTGCGGTTTCCTGTCGGCGCAGGCGCTCGCCGACGTCAACCGGCTGGCGTACTGGGTGGGGCTGCCCTGCCTGACCTTCGTCAGCATCGCCACCGCGCCGGTGGCGCTGGGCCCGGCGACCGGGCTGTTCCTCAGCGTGCTGCTGGCGACCTTCGCCGGCGGGGTGCTGGCCTGGTACGGCGCGGCCCGCTGCGGAGCGGACCGGCGCGCGCGCGGCACCTTCGTGCAGGTGGCGTTCCGCGGCAACCTCGCCTTCATCGGCTTGCCGGTGATCGTCTACGCGATGCCCGGCAACGCCGCGGTGAAGGCGGCGACGCTGATGGTGTTCGCCCCCACCGTGGCGCTCTACAGCGTGGTGGCGGTGCTGGTGCTGCAGGCGAGCCGCGACGGCGCACGCACCAGCGGCGGCGCCTGGGGCGGGGTGCTGAAGAATCCGCAACTGCTGGCCGCGGCCGGCGGCTTCGCCTGGGCGGCGCTGGGGCTGCCGCTGTCGCCGGCGCTGGCGCGCAGCCTCGAAGCCCTGGGGCACATGGCGCTGCCGCTGGCGCTGCTCGGCATCGGCGGCTCGCTGCTCGGCGTGCACCTGCACGGGCAGTTGAAGCCGACGCTGATCGCCGCGCTGATCAAGACGGCGCTGCTGCCGCTGCTCGGCTGGGGCTGCGCCTGGCTGTTCGGCCTGTCCGCCGAGCACACCCGCGCCGCGCTGATCCTGCTCGCCACGCCGACCGCGGCGGCCTCGTACGTGCTGGTGCGCCAGTTCGACGGCGACGAGGCGATCGCGACCGGCGGCATCCTGCTGTCGACGCTCCTGTCGGCGCCGGCGCTCGCACTGGTGCTGCTGCTGGTGTGATGCGCCGCCGGTGCGATAGCCGCGAAGCATCGCGCCGATACGAAGGATTCATTTCACGACGGGCCGATCCGCTTCTACTTTTTGCTTGCGTGGGACGGCAGCCGCTGCCCCGGGCCACGAACGGACGTGCACGGCCGCAGCCCTGTAGCGGACCGGGTGGTGCATCGCAAACAACCGGAGGAGAGAGCCATGTCAAACGAATCGAAGTGCCCGTTCTCGGGCGGCGCGCCCCGGCACACGGTGGCGGACGCCCCGACGAATGCGGACTGGTGGCCCAACCAACTGAAGCTCGACATCCTGCACCAGCACTCCGCCAAGTCCAACCCGATGGGCACGGCGTTCAATTACGCCGAGGCATTCAAGAGCCTCGACCTCGATGCCGTGATCAAGGACCTCCACGCGCTGATGACGGATTCGCAGGACTGGTGGCCGGCGGACTTCGGCCATTACGGCCCGCTGTTCATCCGCATGGCCTGGCACAGCGCCGGCACCTACCGCATCGGCGACGGTCGCGGCGGCGCGGGGACCGGCAACCAGCGCTTCGCCCCGCTGAACAGCTGGCCGGACAACGGCAACCTCGACAAGGCGCGCCGGCTGCTGTGGCCGATCAAGCAGAAGTACGGGCAGAAGATCTCCTGGGCCGACCTGATGATCCTCGCCGGCAACGTCGCGCTGGAATCGATGGGCTTCAAGACCTTCGGCTTCGCCGGCGGGCGCGAGGACATCTGGGAGCCGGAAGAGGACATCGACTGGGGCGTCGAGAAGACCTGGCTCGGCGACCAGCGCTACTCCGGCGACCGCGATCTCGAAAACCCGCTCGCCGCGGTGCAGATGGGCCTGATCTACGTGAACCCGGAAGGCCCGAACGGCAACCCGGACCCGCTCGCCGCGGCACGGGACATCCGCGAGACCTTCGGGCGCATGGCGATGAACGACGAGGAGACGGTGGCGCTCATCGCCGGCGGCCACACCTTCGGCAAGACCCACGGCGCCGGCCCGGCCTCGAACGTGGGGCCCGAGCCCGAAGCCGCCCCCATCGAGGCGCAGGGCCTGGGCTGGGCGAGCAGCTTCGGCAGCGGCAAGGGCGGTGACGCGATCACCAGCGGCCTCGAAGTCACCTGGACCACCACGCCCACACAGTGGAGCAACAATTACTTCGAGAACCTGTTCGGCTACGAATGGGAACTGTCGAAGAGCCCGGCCGGTGCCCACCAGTGGGTCGCCAAGGGCGCTGGCGCGACGATCCCGGACGCCCACGATCCGTCGAAGAAACACGTGCCGACCATGCTGACGACCGACCTGTCGCTGCGCTTCGACCCGGCCTACGAGAAGATCTCGCGGCGCTTCCACGAGCATCCGGATCAGCTCGCGGATGCCTTCGCGCGGGCGTGGTTCAAGCTGACGCACCGCGACATGGGCCCGCTGTCGCGCTACCTGGGCCCGCTCGTGCCCAGGGAGACGCTGCTGTGGCAGGACCCGGTTCCCGCCGTCGACCACCCCCTGGTCGACGCACAGGACATCGCCGCCCTGAAGGCCAGGGTCCTCGCCTCGGGACTGTCGATCTCCCAGCTGGTCACCACCGCCTGGGCGTCGGCGGCGACGTTCCGCGGCAGCGACAAGCGCGGTGGCGCCAACGGCGCGCGCATCCGCCTGGCACCGCAGAAGGACTGGGAGGTCAACCAGCCGGCCGGACTGGCCACGGTGCTGCGGACGCTGGAAGCGATCCAGCAGGACTTCAACGGCGCGCAGGCCGGCGGCAAGAAGGTCTCGCTCGCGGACCTGATCGTCCTCGGCGGCTGCGCCGCCGTCGAGGCCGCGGCGAAGCAGGCCGGCCACGACCTCACCGTCCCCTTCGCACCGGGGCGCACCGACGCGCTGCAGGAGCAGACCGACGTCAGCGCGTTCGCCGTGCTGGAACCGGTCGCCGACGGCTTCCGCAACTACGCCCGCCAGGGGCTCGAAGGATCGGCGGCCGAGCGGCTGGTGGACAAGGCGCAGCTGCTGACGCTGACCGCCCCCGAGATGACGGCGCTGATCGGTGGCCTGCGCGCCCTGAACGCCAACGCCGGCCAAACCCCCCACGGCGTGTTCACCAAGCGCCCGGAAACGCTGACCAACGACTTCTTCGTGAACCTGCTCGACATGGGTACGAAGTGGCAGAAGTCCGCCGCCGACGAAGGCGTCTTCGAGGGCCGCGACCGGGCGACGGGCGAGCTGAAGTGGACCGGCACCGTCGTCGACCTCGTCTTCGGCTCGAACTCGCAGTTGCGCGCGCTGGCGGAGGTGTATGCGTGCAGCGACGCGCAGGGGGTGTTCGTGCGCGACTTCGTGGCGGCCTGGAACAAGGTGATGAACCTGGATCGCTTCGACCTGGCGTGATCGTGAAGGGCGGGACTCAAACCTCCCGCACCACGCAGCCCCGGGCGGGCCCGGCTCATGCCGGACCCGGTCGAGGCTGCGCGGATCCCGACCCGCGGCGGGCCACCCGCCGGCCGCGGGCACCACCCCGGAGACCGCCCTGATGGACACCGCCGTCCGCATCCGCCCCGCCGGCAGCCGCCCGCTGCGCATGGCGCTGTCCGCGGCCGGCGCCACCTGCTTCGCCCTCGGCGCGCTCGGTCTGGCCGTGCCGCTGCTGCCGACCACGGTGTTCTGGATCGCCGCCGCGTGGTGCTTCGCCAAGAGCTCGCCGCGCCTCGCGCAGCGCCTGCTCACCCACCCGCGCTACGGCCGCACGCTCGCCGACTGGCTCGGCCACGGCGTGCTCGACGCCCGCGCCAAGCGCTACGCCAGCCTCGGCATCCTCGCGAGCCTCACCCTCACGCTGCCCGTCACGCCGCTGCCGCTCGCCGTGCTGCTCGCCTGTGGCGCGACCACGCTGCTGGTCTACCTGCTGACCCGCCCCGAACGCCGCCGCGGCTGACGCCGCGGCGGTCCGCGGGCGTCGTGTCGAATCGTGTCGGTGGCAGTGGCACGCGGACCACCCGGTTACAATGCCGGCCGGACCGCAAGCTGCGGTCCGTCTTGATTATTCCGGGGCCATTGCCATGCATGACGCTACCGACACGGCCGATACGGCCGTGCCCCTGTTCGTGGACCTCGACGGTACCCTGCTGAAGAGTGACCTGCTGGTCGAAAGCGCCTTCGCGCTGCTCAAGCGTGCGCCGTTGATGATCTTCCCGATGCTCATGTGGCTGCTGCACGGCAAGGCCCGCCTGAAGGCGGAGATCGCGCAGCGTGCCTCGCTCGAAACCGCGGCCCTACCATTCCAGAAGGACTTTCTCGCCTGGCTGCGCGATGAGGCCGCGCAGCGCCCGGTGTGGCTCGCCAGCGCCTCCGATGCGCGGCTGGTGACGCCGATCGCTGAATACCTGGGCCTGTTCGCCGGCGTACTGGCGAGCGACGGCCGGCGCAACCTGGCCGGTGCCCACAAGCGCGAGGCCATCCTCGAAGTCACCGGCGGCGGTGCGTTCGACTACGCCGGCAATGCGCGCCCGGATCTGGCGATCTGGGCGCGGGCACGCCGTGCCGTGGTGGTCAACCCGGAGCCCGGCATCGAACGCGCCGCCCGCGCCGGGGCGCGCGTCGAGCGGGTGTTCGACGACCGCCCGCCGGCGCTGCGCGCATACCTGCGGGCGCTGCGCGTCCATCAGTGGATGAAGAACCTGCTGCTCGGTGTGCCGGTGCTCACCGCCCATGCCTGGAGTGACGGCGACGCGATCGGCGCGGCGATCGTCGCCTTCGTCGCCTTCGGCCTGTGCGCCTCCGCCACCTACCTGCTCAATGACCTGCTCGATCTGCCGGCGGACCGGGTGCATCCGAGCAAGTCGCGGCGCCCGCTCGCCGCCGGCGACCTGCCGCTGATGCACGCGGTGCTGCTGATGCCGGCCCTGCTGGCGACGGGCCTCGGCCTGGCGGCCACGCTGCCGCCGGCCTTCCCGCTCACGCTGCTCGCCTACCTGGTGCTGACGGTCAGCTACTCGCTGCACTTCAAGACCTACATGCTGATCGACGTGATCCTGCTCGCCGGGCTCTATACCGTGCGCATCGTCGCCGGCGCCTTCGCCATCGACGTCGCCGTATCGTCGTGGCTGCTGGCGTTCTCGACCTTCATCTTCATGAGCCTGGCGCTGGTCAAGCGCTGCTCGGAACTGCTCACGCTGGAGCGGCTGCAGCGCACCGCGGCACGCGGGCGCGATTACCGCGTGTCGGACCTCCCGTGCCTCGGCGCCATGGGCGTGAGCAGCGGCTACCTCGCCGTGCTGGTGCTGGCACTGTTCATCGACAGCCCCGGCAGCGTCGCGCACTACACGCACGTGTGGGTGCTCTGGCTGCTGTGCCCGTTGATGCTGTACTGGGTCAGCCGGCTGTGGATCAAGACCTGGCGCGGCGAGATGCACGAAGACCCGCTGGTCTACAGCCTGCGCGACCGCGCGAGCTGGATCATCCTGGTGGCGATGGCCGCCATCACCGTGGCCGCCGCATGAGGGGCAGCAAGATGACCTGGCAGGTATTCGGCCTGATCGTGCTCAGCGTGAGCATCTCCGCGCTGGCGCAGATCGTTCTCAAACTCGGCGTTTCGACGCCGCTCGACCCCCTCGTGCGCAACGCCGGCCGGCTCACCCAGGCGTGGGCGGTGATCAGCAACGGCTACGTGCTGCTCGGCTTCCTGCTCTACGGCCTGGGAGCACTCGTGTGGCTCGCCGTGCTGTCGCGTGTCGACGTGAGCCAGGCGTACCCCTTCGTCGGGCTGGGTTTCATCCTGACGCTGGTGCTCGGCGCGCTGGTGCTCGGCGAGGCCGTCGGCCCGACCCGCTGGGCGGGCGCCCTGCTGGTGATGGCCGGCATTGCCTGCCTCGCGCGCAGTTGAGCGGTGCACCGTGTCGGCCATCGCGGATACCGGAACGACCGTACATGCCGGGGTGCGGGCCCTGGCGCTCGCCCTGCTCGCCACGCTCGTCTTCGTGGCGCACGACGGGCTCGCGCAACGCTGGCGCGCGCTGGGCGTGTTCGATCAGTACAACGTGCTGTTCGACGCCGATCCCAATCAGCGGCTCGGCTGCTTCGCCCACGGCTGGCAACAGGAGGGGCGCAGCATCCAGCACCCCAACCTGTGCAACTTCATCAATCCGCCGGTGCGCGCCCTGGCCAAGGGGCTTGCAAGCGTCGGCGGCGACAGCGAGGAGGCGCTGCGCGAGGCGATCGCGCTGCGCATCCTGCCGGCGGCAGGCACGTTGAATACGCTGGCGGTGTACGGCATCGCCACGTTCGCCGGCATGACCTTCCTGCCGGCGCTGCTGCTCGCGGCGCTGTCGGCGAGCGCGTTCAGCGGCCTCGTGTTCTTCAGCATCCCTGATCACTTCGGCCTTGGCGGCCTGTCACTGACCCTGGCCTTCCTGCTCGGCCTGGCCGACCTGCGTGCCGGCCACCTGCGCTGGCCGCGATGGCTCGCGCTCGCCGTGCTCACCGCGGGCATCACGATCACCAACCTGCTGGGTTGCGCGGCGGTCGCCTGCTGTGTACTGCGACGGAGCTCGACCTGGCGATCGGCCCTGTCGCGTGCGGCGCTCCTGATGGTGGTCGCGGTGGCTGCCAACCTCGTGCTGCAGAAACTCCTCAACCTCGCCTACCACGCCGAGGGCGGTGATCTCGCGACGACCGTGCAGTTCACCCAAAGCTACCTGCGTGCGGACCCGCTCGCCACGCTGGCGCGCTTTCCGCTGGCGCTCGCCGAAGCCATCGCACCGGCGACGGTCGGAACCGTTGCCGCACGGCTCGCCGCCACACCCGAGACACGCTACCTGTTCGCCTTCTCGCTCGAAGCCGTGCCGATGGCGCTCGGTTTCGGACTGGCGCTCGCCGGCATCGGCGCACTGGCGCTGGCGGGAGGTGTGCGCGCCGGGCTCGGCGGCACGGCAGCGGGGAGCGCGCTGCTGCCGGCAGCGCTGCTGCTGCTGGCCTGGAACGGCGCGCTGCACGCCGTGTGGGGCAACGAATACTTCCTCTACAGCCAGCACTGGCAGGCGGCGGTGTGGTTCTTGTTCGCACTGCTGCTGCGCCGCCACGCCGCACCCCGCATCACCGCAGCGCTCGCCGCGTACACGCTGCTGGTCGCCGCGCACAACGCGGCGGCGATCGGCCACATGCTCGACACCCTCCTCGCCGCGCCGGCGCGCTGACACGCTGCCGCGGCGGTCCGCTCACGTCTCGTACAGCTCCAGCGGCAGGGCGTCGGGGTCGAAGAAGAAGGTGAAGCGCCGCTGCGTCAGTTCGTCGACGCGGATCGGCTCGACGACGACGCCGGCGGCTTCCAGCGCCGCCTTGGCCGCGGCGACGTCGGCGACCGCGAAGGCCAGGTGGCGCAGGCCGCAGGCCTCGGCGCTGTGCGGACGGCCGGGGCGCAGCGGCGGCGCGGGAAACGAGAACAGCTCGATGGCGATGCCACCGGGGCCGGCGAGGTCGAGCTTCCACGACTCGCGCTCGGCCCGCCAGGTCTCGGCGACCACGCGAAGGCCCAGCACCTCGGTGTAGAAGCGCTTCGAGCGGGCGTAGTCGGCGGTGATGATGGCGACGTGGTGCACGCCGAGCAGGGCCGGTACGCCGCTCATGGCTGCGCCTCGATCGCCGCGGCGAGCGCGAGCGTGCGCAGCGCCTCGTCGACGTGCAGGCGCTCGACCATGCGCCCGTCGACCACGCACACGCCCTGGCCGCTGGCCTGGGCGCGCTCCCAGCCGGCGACGACGGCCCGCGCGGCCACGATCTCGGCCTCGCCCGGCGCGAACGCCGCGTTGGCGGCGGCGATCTGCCGCGGGTGGATCAGCGTCTTGCCGTCGAAGCCGAGGTCGCGCCCCTGCTCGCAGGCGGCCCGCAGGCCGGGCTCGTCGTCGAGGTCGGCGTGCACGCCGTCGAGCACGGCGAGGCCGTGGGCACGCGCGGCGAGCACGCACGCCGACAGCGCCGCGAGCAGGCCGCGGCGGTCGACGGTCGGGCGCACGCGCAGGTCCTTGGCGAGGTCGTTGGTGCCGACCACGATCGCGCCGACGCGCGGGCTGGCGGCGGCGATGGCGTTGGCGCCGAGCACTCCGCGCGGCGTCTCGATGGTGATCCACAGCGACAGCCCGGGCGGCGCGCCGGCGGCGTCGAGCGCGGCCACCGCCTCGATGACCTGCTCCGGGGTCTCGACCTTCGGCAGCAGGATCGCGTCGGCGCCGATCTTCGCCACCGCCTTGATGTCGTCGTGCCCCCAAGGCGTGCCGAGCGCGTTGACCCGCACGATCGCCTCGCGCGGGGCGTAGCCGCCGCGCCCGAGCGCGGCCACCACCTGTTCGCGGGCGAGCCCCTTGGCCTCGGGGGCGACGGCGTCCTCGAGATCGAAGATCAGCGCGTCGACCGTCAGCGCGCGCGCCTTGTCGAGCGCGCGGGCGTTGGCGCCGGGCATGTAGAGCACGGAACGGCGCAGGCGCGGGATCATGTGACAACTCCTTGGCTGGGGTGAGGGGTGCGGGCGAGCAGGATCACCGCGGTGACGATCAGCAGGCCGCCGCCGACGGTGCTCGCGCTCAGCGGCTCGCCGAGCAGGGCCGCCGCGCTCAGCACGGTGACCACCGGTTCGAGGGTCGAGGCCATCGCCGCGGTGGTCGAACCCACCCGGTTCAGGCCTTCGAGGAAGGCGGCGATCGCGAACACCGTCGAGAGCAGCGCGATGCCGCACACCGCCGCCCAGCCGAGCGCGGTCTGCGGCAGGCGCACGCCCGCGGCGAGCGCGAAGACGGCGCTGGTGAAGGCGCAGCCGAGGATCACCACCAGCCCGCCGGGCAGCGGCGGCACGCCCTGCGCCAGGCGATCGCCGACGATGATGTAGGCGGCATAGCCGAACGCACCGGCGAGCGCGAGGCCGATGCCGAGCCACTCGCCGCGCAGCTCGCCGCCGATCGTGGTCGCCAGCCCGAGCATGGTCAGCAGCGCCACCAGGAGCTTGCGCCCGGTCGCGCGCTCGCCGAAGAAGGCGATGTTCGCCGCCATCACCAGCACCGGGAAGGTGTACAGCACCAGCGCGACCAGCGCCGCCGAGGCGTGCAGCAGCGCCACGAAGTACGCCTGCGCGACCAGCGCGTAGAACACCGTGCCCATCGCCACCAGCCCGCCGAGCGCGCGCCCGCGCGGCATGCGCTCGCCGCGCCAGCGCACCATCAGCGCGATGCAGGCGCCGGCGATGATGAAGCGCAGCGCGAGCAGTGACGGCGGGTTCATGCCCGCGGCGTAGGCGAGGCGCGCGAACAGCGCCATCAGGCCGAAGCTCGCGGCGGCGGCGAGCACGAGGAGCAGGCCGACCAGGCGTCGGCGGCGGGCGGGGTCCATGGGCCTTCCAGTTTGCAAAGCCGGCCGCCGATTCTGCCCGCCGGCGTCGCCGCTGGCGACTGCCGCGCGCCGTCAGCCGCCCCACCAGCCGTGCAGCAGCACCACCGCGATCAGCAGCGGCGCGACCCAGCGCAGCAGCACGCGCAGCGGACCGACCAGCGCGGCACGGCGCGCGCCGCCACCCTGGCCGAGCTCGGCGGCGAGCGCCGCGGCGCTCCAGGTGCGGCCGACGAACAGCGCGATGGCGATGCCGGTGAGCGGCATCAGCAGTTGCGAGGTGAGGAAGTCGTAGAGCTCGAACACGCTGCGCCCGGCGAGCGTGAACGCCGCCCCCACCCCCTGCGACAGCGCCGCCGGCGCGCCGAACAGCGCGATCACCAGCGTCGCGGCCACGGTGGCGCGGGCGCGGCCCCAGCCGTGGCGCTCCACCAGCCACGCCACCGGCACTTCGAGGATCGACAGCATCGCGCCGGTGGCGGCGATCGCGATCAGCGCGAAGAACACCGCCAGCAGCACGCCGCCGGCCGGCAGCTGCGAGAACACCGCCGGCATCGTCATGAACACCAGCGCCGGCCCCGAGGCCGGGGCGAAGCCGAAGCTGAACACCGCCGGGAAGATCGCGATGCCGGCGAGCAGCGATACCGTCAGGTCGGCGAGCATCACGCGCGTGGCGGTCAGCGGGATGTCCTGGTCGGCGCGGAAGTACGAGCCGTAGGTGATCATCGCGCCGATGCCGAGCGAGAGCTTGAAGAAGGCGAGCCCGAGCGCGGTCAGCACCACCGCCGGGCCGATGCGCGAGAAGTCCGGCTGCAGCAGGAAGGCGAGGCCGCGGCCGGCGCCGGGCAGCGTCAGGGCGTGGACCGCGAGCCCGGCGAGCAGCAGGAACAGGAGCGGCATCAGCCGCTTGGTGACCGCCTCGATGCCCCGCGCGACGCCGCACACGATGATGCCGGCGGCCCAGGCGAGCGCCGCCCACTGCCAGCCGAGGGCGGCCACGGGGTCGTGCGCCAGCGCCGTGAAGCGCGCCGCGTTGGCGGCCGGGTCGCTGCTCAGCGCCGCCCCGCGCAGCGATTCGAACAGGTAGGCGAACACCCAGCCCACCACCTCGCTGTAGAAGGCGAGCAGGAACACCGCGCTGCACACGCCGGCGACGCCGACGTAGCGCCAGGCGCCGCCGCCGGGCGGGGCGAGGCGCTCGAAGCTGCTGACCGCGTCGGCGCGCGCGCGCCGGCCGATCACCAGCTCGGCGATCATCACCGGCAGGCCGACGGCGAGTGTCGCCAGCAGGTAGACGACGAGGAAGGCCGCACCGCCGTTGTCGCCGGTCAGGTAGGGGAACTTCCAGATGTTGCCAAGGCCGACCGCCGAGCCGAGCGTGGCGAGGATGACGCCGAGGCGACTGGTGAAGGCGTCGCGGGCACGCGCCGGGGCACGGTTCACCGGCGTGCGCCCCGCGCCCGCACGCGACGCACCGACGGCTCAGCCGGCGGCACGCACGATCTCCACGAACTCGGCGGCGTCGAGCGAGGCGCCGCCGACCAGCCCGCCGTCGATGTCGGGCATCGCGAACAGCTCGGGGGCGTTCGCCGCCCGCACGCTGCCGCCGTAGAGGATGGGCAACGCCGCGGCGACCGCGCCGTCGACGGCGGCGACGCGGGCGCGGATGAAGCCGTGCACCGCCTGCGCCTGCGCCGGCGAGGCGGTGCGGCCGGTGCCGACCGCCCACACCGGCTCGTAGGCGACCACCGCGCGGGCGAAGCCCGCCGCGCCGTGCGCCTCCAGCACCGCGCCGAGCTGGCGTGCGATCACCTCCTCGGTGACCTCCGCCTCGCGCTCGGCGAGGGTCTCGCCGACGCACAGCACCGGCGTCAGCCCGGCCTTCAGCGCCGCGCCGAACTTGGTCGCCACCAGCGCGTCACCCTCGGCGTGCAGCGTGCGCCGCTCCGAGTGGCCGACCAGCACCCAGCGGCAGCCGACGTCGACGAGCATCGCGCCCGCCACCTCGCCGGTGTAGGCGCCGGCGGCGTGGATCGAGATGTCCTGCGCGCCGACGCGCCAGTCGGTGTCGGCGAGCGTTTCGGCCAGCAGGTGCAGATACGGGAACGGGGGCAACACCCCCACGGCGGGGCCGCCGCCCGCCGCCGCGGTGCCGAGCGCCGCGCACCAGGTCTGCACCGAGGCGCGCGAGCCGTTCATCTTCCAGTTGCCCAGCACCAGTCTGCGGCGCATATCGGTCGTCTCCATAGGAAAACTCGAATGTTTGTTTTATCGGAATGTTATGCGGTCCGGTCCGCGGCGCCGCAGGGCTGTGGACCGACCTCCCAGGCTGCACCGGCCGGGCGGCGCCACCGGCCTCCGGCGCAAGCGCCCGCGGCACGGTTCACCCCCCTCCCCGCCGCGGCGGTGCGAGAGACCGCAAGCTACCATCCGGAAGGCGCCGGATCACGGCGCCGTTGCGCACCGGCTAACGCGACGGCGGCTCGACGCGGAAGCCGAGCGTCGCCTGCACCGCGCGCTGCCAGCCGGCGTAGAGCGCCGCGCTCGCCGCCGCGTCCATCTGCGGGTGGAAGCTTTTCTCCAGCGCCCAGTGCCGGGCGAGCTCCGCGCGGTCGTGCCAGAAGCCGACCGCGAGCCCGGCGAGGCAGGCCGCGCCGAGCGCGGTGGTCTCGGCGACGCGGGGACGCTCGACCGGCACGCCGAGCACGTCGCTCTGGAACTGCAGCAGGAAGCCGTTCGCCACGGCGCCGCCGTCGACGCGCAACGCGGTGAGCGCGATGCCCGAATCGGCCTGCATCGCCGCGAGCACGTCGCGGGTCTGGTAGGCGAGCGACTCCAGCACCGCGCGCACGATCTGC
The DNA here is from genome assembly GCF_004341245.1 of Plasticicumulans lactativorans. Lineage (GTDB taxonomy): Bacteria > Pseudomonadota > Gammaproteobacteria > Competibacterales > Competibacteraceae > Plasticicumulans_A > Plasticicumulans_A lactativorans. The sequence goes on from NZ_SLWY01000023.1 coordinate 23,050, forward strand.
TCGCGCCCGCTGCCGCGGGTCAGCCCGAACATCGCGCCGCGCACGTCGCTCTGCCAGTACGGGGCGCCGAGCCCGACGAAGGCCGGCACGAAGTAGACGCCGTCGGTCGAGGCCGCGCGCAGCGCCAGGGCTTCGGACTCGGCGGCGCTGCCGATCAGCTGCAGACCGTCGCGCAGCCACTGCACCGCCGAGCCGGCGACGAAGATGCTGCCTTCGAGCGCGTACTCGACCTTCCCCTCCAGACCCCAGGCGATCGTGGTGAGCAGGCCGTGGCGGGAGGCCACCGCCTGCTCGCCGGTGTTCATCAGCATGAAGCAGCCGGTGCCGTAGGTGTTCTTGGCCATGCCGGGGGTGAAGCAGGCCTGGCCGAACAGCGCCGCCTGCTGGTCGCCGGCCACGCCGGCGATCGGCACCGCGGCGCCGAAGAAATGCCGCTCGGCGGTCAGCCCGTAGACCTCGCTGGAGGGGCGGACCTCGGGCAGCATCGCCCGCGGCACGTCGAGCATCGCCAGCAGCTCGTCGTCCCAGCGCCGGGCGTGGATGTCGTACAGCAGCGTCCGCGCGGCGTTGGAGTAGTCGGTGACGTGCACGCGCCCGCCGGTGAGGTTCCAGATCAGCCAGGTGTCGACCGTGCCGAACAGCAGCTCGCCGCGCCCGGCACGCTCGCGCGCCCCGGGGAGCGTGTCGAGGATCCACTTGAGCTTGGTGCCGGAGAAGTAGGCGTCGATCAGCAGCCCGGTGCGGGCACGCACCAGCTCCTCGTAGCCGCGGGCGCGCAGTTCGTCGCAGAGGCCGGCGGTCTGGCGCGACTGCCAGACGATCGCGTTGTACACCGGCCGGCCGGTGGCCTTCTCCCAGACCACGGTGGTCTCGCGCTGGTTGGTGATGCCGATGCCGGCGATGCGCTGCGGATCGACGCGCTGCTCGGCCAGCAGATCGGACACGGTGCCCAGCACCGAGGACAGGATCTCCAGCGGGTCGTGCTCGACCCAGCCGGGCTGCGGAAACAGCTGCGTGAACTCGCGCTGCGCGCTGCCGACGATGCGCCCGGCGCGGTCGAACAGGATCGCGCGCGAACTCGTCGTGCCCTGATCGATCGCCAGCATGTAGGGCTTGTCCATGGGGGTCTCCTCGCAGGGTGGTCGGGGGCCGTTCTGGTTATGGACGCTGGCGGCTCAGCCGCAGCGGCGCGCGGGCAGCTCGGCCTGGACACCGAGGTAGCGTTCGAGCCGGGTGACCGCCGCGGCATCGAAGCGCAGGCCGAGCTTGGTGCGGCGCCAGAGGATGTCCTCGGCGCTGCACGCCCACTCCTCGGCCACCAGGTAGTCGACCTCGGCCGCGTACAGGTCGGCGCCCAGGCATTCGCCGAGCTCGGCGAGGCGGGTCGCCGTGCCGAGCAGCCGCGCCGTGCGGGTGCCGTAGGTGCGGGCCAGGCGCGCGGCCAGTTCCGGCGGCAGCCACGGGTGGGCGGTGCGCAGCCCGGCGAGGAAGCGCTCGACGTCGGCATCGGCGATGTCGCCGCCGGGCAGCGGCGCGCCGGCTCCGGTCCACGCCCCCGCGCTGCAGCCGAGCAGCGGCGCCAGCCGGTCGACCGCCTCCTCGGCGAGCTTGCGGTAGGTGGTCAGCTTGCCACCGAACACCGACAGCAGCGGCGCCGGACCGGCGTCGAGTTCCAGCTGGTAGTCGCGCGTGACCTCGGCGGGGGCGCCTCTGTCGTCGTTGAGCAGCGGGCGCACGCCGCTGTAGCACCACACCACGTCGGCCGGAAGCACCGGCTGGCGGAAGTAGCGGCTCGCCGCCTGGCACAGGTAGCGGATCTCGTCGTCGTCGATCGCCACCGCGCGCGGGTCGCCCGCGTACTCGACGTCGGTGGTGCCGATCAGCGTGTAGTCGCGCTCATAGGGGATGGCGAACACGATGCGCTGGTCGGGGTTCTGGAAGATGTAGGCGTAGGGGTGGTCGAAGCACTTCGGCACGACGATGTGGCTGCCCTTGACCAGCCGCAGCGCGCGCGCGTGGGGTGCGTGCAGCACCTCGTCGAGCAGCCGCGCGACCCAGGGCCCGGCGGCGTTGACCAGCGCGCGCGCCTCGACCTCGTGCTCGCCGCCGTCGGCGCCGCAGAGCCGCACGCGCCACAGGCCGTCGACGCGGCGCGCGCCGACGCAGCGCGTGCGCGTCAGCACACTCGCCCCGTGCTCGGCGGCGGCCAGCGCGTTCAGCACCACCAGGCGGGCGTCCTGCACCCAGCCGTCGGAGTAGACGAAACCCCGGACCAGCTCCGGCTGCAGCGGCCCGCCTGCCGGATGCGTGCGCAGGTCGACGGCGTGCGAGCCCGGCAGCAGCTTGCGCTTGCCGAAATCGAGGTGGTCATAGAGGAACAGCCCGAGGCGGATCATCCAGGCCGGGCGCAGGTGCGGCTGGTGCGGCAGCACGAAGCGCAGCGGCCAACTGATGTGCGGCGCGGCGCGCAGCAGCACCTCGCGCTCGGCGAGCGCCTTGCCGACCAGCCGGAACGCGCGCTGCTCCAGGTAGCGCAGCCCGCCGTGGATCAGCTTGGTGCTCGCGCTCGAGGTGTGGCCGGCGAGGTCGTCCTGCTCGCACAGCAGCACGCTGAGCCCCCGCCCCGCCGCATCGCGCGCGATGCCCGCCCCGTTGATGCCGCCGCCGACCACCAGCAGGTCGTACCGCTCGTTCGCCGCCATCTGCCCTTACCTCGTTCGCACCGCACCGGAGGGGATGCCCGCCGCGCGCGGCCGACGCCACCGTCGTTTCGAAAGAAAGTATCAGGGCGCGAAAAAATGTTTAAGTGAAGATCAAAAACAATTCATTCGAACATTTTTAATCGACTGCAGCGATGTGCACCTGGGTGCCGGCCTCGACGATCACCCGCTGCAGCGCCTCCGGGACCGGCGCGTCGGTGAACAGCGCGTGCACCTGTGCGATGTGGCCGAGCCGCACCATGGCGTTGCGGCCGAACTTGGTGTGATCGGCGAGCAGGAACACCTGGCGCGAGTTCTCGATGATCGCCTCCGACACCCGCACCTCGTGGTAGTCGAAGTCGAGCAGCGTGCCGTCGGGTTCGATGCCGGATACGCCGATCACGCCGAAGTCGACGCGGAACTGGCGGATCAGGTCGATCGTCGCCTCGCCGGTGACGCCGCGGTCGCGCGCGCGCACCTGCCCGCCGGCGACGATCACCTCGAAGCCGGGGTAATCGCAGAGTTCGGTGGCGACGTTGAGGTTGTTGGTGATCACGCGCAGGCCCCGGTGGCTGCGCAGCGCGCGGGCGAAGGCCTCGTTGGTGGTGCCGAGGTTGATGAACAGCGAGGCGTAGTCGGGGATCTGCCGGGCGGCCAGCGCGGCGATGCGCTCCTTCTCCTCGCGCTGCAGCACCTGGCGTGTCGTGTAGGCGAGGTTCTCGGCGCTCGACGGCAAGCCCGCACCACCGTGGTGGCGGCGTAGCAGGCCGCTGTCGCAGAGGGCGTTGAAGTCGCGGCGGATGGTCTGCGGGGTGACGTCGAAGTGCTCGGCCAGCGCCTCGACCGTGACGAAGCGCTGGGCCCGCACCAGGTCCAGCACTGCCTGCTGACGCTTGCTCAACTGCATGTTCGTTTGCTCCCGGGCGCGCGCGATAATGTTCGAATGAACACATCGACTGCTGCCGATGCGCGCACGCACTCTAGCAAACCCGGGCGGCCCCGCTGCGCAGCCGCCCACGCCTCCCCGCCGCCCGGCGGGCGGCGGGCGGCGGGGCCGGTCTCAGGCGAGCGCCTCGTCGACGATCTCGATCCAGTGCCTGACCGGCTTCGCGGTGCCGCCCTGCAGGTGCGCGAGGCAGCCGATGTTGGCGGTCGCGATCGCCGCCGGCGCGCCGGCCTCCAGCGCGGCGATCTTGTTGGCGCGCAACTGCAGCGACAGCTCCGGCTGCAGCAGCGAGTAGGTGCCCGCCGAGCCGCAGCACAGGTGCGCGTCGGCCACCGGCGCCAGGTCGAAGCCAAGCCGACGCAACAGCCCCTCGACCTTGCCGGAGAGCTTCTGCGCGTGCTGCAGCGTGCACGGGCAGTGGAAGGCGAGCCGCCCCTGCGGCCGCGGCGCCAGGTGCTCGAGCGCCTCGTCGGCGAGCACCTCGACGATGTCGCGGGTGAGCGCCGAGACCCGCGCGGCGCGTGCCGCGTAGGCCGGATCGTCGGCGAGCAGGTCGCCGTATTCCTTGACGAAGGCGCCGCAGCCGCTGGCGGTGATCACGATCGCCTCGGCGCCGGCTTCGATCAGCGGCCACCAGGCGTCGATGCGCCGGCGCGCGAAGTCCAGCCCCTCGTCCTGCGCGTCGAGGTGGAAGCTCGCCGCGCCGCAGCAGCCGTCGGCCGGTGCCACCTCGAGGGCGATGCCGAGACGGTCGAGCACGCGCGCGGTGGCGGCGTTGATGTTCGGCGCGATGCCCGGCTGCACGCAGCCGTCGAGCGCGATCATGCGCCGGGCGTGGCGCACCTGCGGCCACGGCCCGGCCGCGCGCTGCGGCGGCACCTTGGCGCGCATCTCGGCGGGCAGCATCGGTGCCAGCGCCTGGCCGAGGCGCAGCAGCGGCGTGAAGCGCGCGCGATGCGGCAGCACGCGGCGCAGCGCCCAGCGCGCGAGGCGCTGGCCGAGCGGACGCCCGACCTTCCCGGCGACGACCTCGCGGCCGATGTCGAGCAGGCGGTGGTACTTCACGCCCGACGGGCAGGTGGTCTCGCAGGAGCGGCAGGTCAGGCAACGGTCGAGGTGCGTCTGCGTGCGCGCGGTCGGCTCGTGGCCTTCCAGCACCTGCTTGATCAGGTAGATGCGCCCGCGCGGGCCGTCGAGTTCGTCGCCCAGCAACTGGTAGGTCGGGCAGGTGGCGGTGCAAAAGCCGCAGTGCACGCAGGTACGCAGGATGGCGTCGGCCTCGCGGCCCTGCGGGGTGTCCTTGATGAAATCGGCGAGCTGGGTCTGCATGGTCGGTACCTGGGGTCGGCTTACAGCCCGGCGTAGAGCCGGCCGGGGTTGAACACGCCACGCGGGTCGAAGCTCGCCTTCAGGCCCGTGTGCAGGGCGGCCAGCGCCGGTGCGAGCGGCTGGAACACCTCGCCGCCGCGATCGCCGCCGCGGAACCGGCTGGCGTGGCCGCCGGCGGCGCGCGCCAGCGCGAACAGCGCTGCGGGCTCAGCCTCGCCGCGCCACCAGCGCTGCGCCCCGCCCCACTCGATCAGGGTCGCACCGGGCAGATCGAGCGGCGCGGCGGCCGGCGTGACCGAGAAGCGCCACAGCGGCGCATCGCCGGCGAAGAAGGCATGCGTGTGCTCGCGCAGCCCCTGCCAGTACGCGGCGGCGGCGTCCTCGGCGAGCACCTCGCCGCCGAGGCTCGTGGCCGCGGCGCGCACCGCGCTGCCGGCCCCCGACAGCCGCAGGTACAGGCGCCCGTCGTCCCAGGCGCTGGCCGACAGCGGCAGCGGCTGGCCGGCCCAGCGGTTCAGGCGCTCGATCGCCGCACCGGCGAGGGTCACGTCCTGCACCAGGGTGAGCTCGGCCTGCGGGCGCGGCAGCACCTTCAGCGAGACGTCGAGCAGCACGCCGAGGCAGCCGAGCGCACCGACCTGCAGGCGCGACACGTCGTAGCCGGCGACGTTCTTCATCACCTCGCCGCCGAAGCGCAGGTTCTCGCCCCTGCCGTTCAGCAGCCGCACGCCGAGCACGAAATCGCGCGCGGAACCGGCGTAGGGACGGCGCGGGCCGGAGAAGCCGCAGGCAACGGTGCCGCCGAGCGTGGCACCGGGGCCGAAACCCGGCGGTTCGAAGCCGAGCATCTGGCCCTGCGCGGCGAGGGCGGCATCGATGTCGGCGAGCGGGGTGCCGGCGCGCGCGGTCAGCACCAGCTCGGTGGGCTCGTAGCTGACGATGCCGCGGTGCGCGCCGACGGCGAGCGGCTCGCCCTCGGCCTGGCGGCCGTAGAAGGCCTTGCTGCCGCCGCCTTCGATGCGCAGCCGCCGCCCCGCGGCGGCTGCGTCGACGACCGCCTCGGCGAGCGCGGCGCTCAGATCCTGATCGTGCATGGGATTCTCTCTCCAGGTGCGGACCGGGCCGCTCGCGACGGCGGCCTCGGCGATGCCGTTGCGCCCGCGGCGCTCAGAAGCGTTCGAGTTCGGGGAAGCGCAGCTCGCCGCGGCTCACGCGCATCGCGCCGTACTCGGCGCAGCGGTTCAGCGTCGGCACCGCCTTGCCGGGATTGAGCAGCCCATGCGGGTCGAAGGCCGCCTTCAGCGCGTGGAACTGCACGATCTCCTCGCGGCGGAACTGCACGCACATCTGGTTGATCTTCTCCATGCCGACGCCGTGCTCGCCGGTGATGGCGCCGCCGACCTCGACGCAGAGTTCGAGGATGCGCCCGCCGAGTTCCTCGGCGGCGTGCAGCTGTCCTTCGCGGTTGGCATCGAACAGGATCAGCGGGTGCAGGTTGCCGTCGCCGGCGTGGAAGACGTTGAGCACGCGCAGGCCGAATTCCTGCGACAGCGCCTCGATGCCGTTCAGCACGCGCGGCAGCTCCTTGCGCGGGATGGTGCCGTCCATGCAGTAGTAGTCGGGCGACAGGCGCCCCACCGCCGGGAACGCCGCCTTGCGCCCGGCCCAGAACAGGAGCCGCTCCTGCTCGTTGCGCGACACCCGCAGCTCGGTGGCCCCGGCGTCGCGCAGCAGCGCCTGCACCTGCTCCATCTGCTCGGCGACCTCCTCGGCGGTGCCGTCGAGCTCGCACAGCAGGATCGCCGCCGCCCCGGTCGGGTAGCCGGCGTGCAGGTAGTCCTCGGCCGCCTGGATGCAGCCCTGGTCCATCATCTCCAGCCCGCCGGGGATGATGCCCTCGGCGATGATCCGCCCCACCGCCGCACCGGCGGTGTCGACGCGGTCGAACGCCGCCATCACCACCTGTGCGACCTGCGGCTTCGGCAGCAGCTTGACGGTGACCTCGACGATCACGCCGAGCAGCCCCTCGGAGCCGGTGAGCAGCGCGAGCAGGTCGAAGCCGGCGCTGTCGAGCGCCTGCGAACCGATCGTCAGGCGCTCGCCGGTCATCGTCACCAGCTCGATCGACTGGATGTTGTGCACCGTCAGCCCGTACTTGAGGCAGTGCACGCCGCCGGCGTTCTCGGCCACGTTGCCGCCGATCGTGCAGGCGATCTGCGACGACGGGTCGGGCGCGTAGTACAGGCCGAGGTCGGAGACCGCCTGCGAGATGGCCAGGTTGCGCACGCCCGGCTGCACGCGCGCGGTGCGGTTGACCGGATCGATGTCGAGGACGCGGTTGAACTTGGCGAGCGACAGCAGCACGCCCTCGGCGAGCGGCAGCGCACCGCCCGACAGCCCGGTACCGGCCCCGCGCGCGACCACCGGCACCCGCAGCTCGTTGCAGGTGCGCAGCACGTGCTGCACCTGTTCGATGGTCTCGGGCAGCGCCACCAGCAGCGGCACCTGGCGGTAGGCGGACAGCCCGTCGCATTCGTAGGGCCGCAAATCCTCCGTTTCGACGAGCAACAGGTGCTCGGGCACGCCAGCGGCAAGCTTGGTGTACAGATTGACGGGAGCAGACATTGGTCTTACCTCCTCTCCTCGCGATCCTGAACTGACGACCCCGTGTCGACGGCCGCCTCATCGGTATTTTGCGTTCACTTCTATCGAGCGAATCGCTGCGCACTATGCCATCGTTGAAATCATTGGTCAAATGGCCTTACCAATTATGAAATCACCTATATTCTGTATTATGAAATTCACACCGCAATGTTCGCTTCTTATGGAAATTTATGGTGCGTCGCAATATACTTCGTTTCATGATGTAGAACGGTTTTCTCCACTCGGACTGCACGGGGACCGCGGAGCGCCATGGTCAATCACACCACTTCGTCGATTCAGGTCATCGATCGCCTCGCTCGCCTGCTGGATGCCATCGCCGCGAGCAACAACCCGGTCAGCCTCAAGGTGCTCTCCGCCGAAACCGGCCTGCATCCCTCGACGGCGTTCCGCATCCTGGCCTCGTTGTCCGAGCACGGCTTCGTGGAGCGTAGTTCGTCCGGGCACTACCGCCTCGGCGTGAAGCTCCTGCAGCTCGGATCGCGCGTGCAGGGGCGGCTGGACATTCGCCGCGAGGCGCGCCCGATCATGGAATGGCTGCGCAACGAGACCGGGGAAACGGTGAACCTGATCGTGCGCGAGGGCGACGAAGTGGTGTACGTCGAGCGCGTGACGCCCAACCGCATGATGCGCGTCGAGCAGGTGATCGGCGGCCGTTCGCCGCTGCACGTGACCGCCGTGGGCAAGCTGTTCCTGGCCGAGGGCGGTGCCGAGGCCTGCCTCGAATACGCCGCGCGCACGGGGCTGCCGCCCAACACGCCGCACTCGATCGCCGACGCCACCCAGTTGTGGCGGGCGGTCAAAGGCTCGCTGCAGCAGGGCTTCGCGCTCGACGACCAGGAAGCCGAGCTCGGCGTCGGCTGCATCGGTGTGCCGGTGCGCGACAGCACCAACCACATCGTCGCCGGCATCTCGGTATCGGCCCCCATCGAGCGCCGCCGGGAAGCGTGGATCTCGACGATCCGCCAGGCCGGCGACAAGCTGTCCGCCCGCCTGGGCTTCCACCCGGAGAACCGGCCCGTCGTCGCCTGAGCAGCGCCGCCCGCCGCAGGGTGCTGCGGCCGGAGTGCCGCGCGCGCCGGGTCAGCGCGCGGCGAGCCGCGTCTGCAGGTAGTCGATGCAGCCCGCGAGGGTCGCGAGCTGCGGGTAGTCGCGCTCGGGGATGTCGAGGTTGAATGCCTTGTGCAGGCCCTCGACGAAATTGAGGAAGTCGATCGAGTCGAAGTAGTCGAGCTGGTCGCGCAGGCGCCGGTCGGGGTCGAGGTGGCCGACGTCGGCGTCGGGCACCGCCTCGCCGAGGGCACGCAGCACGGTGTCGCGGATCGGGGTGTCGCTCATAGCGTCTCGGGCTCCTGCAGCAGGCTTTCGACGAGCGCCAGGAAGCGGGCGCCGCGGTGCCCGTCGCTGGCGCGGTGGTCGGCGGACAGCGTCGCCTGCAGCAGCGGCCGGGCGACGACGCGGCCGTCGACCACCCAGGGCCGCTCGGCGATACGGCCGAAGCCGACCAGCGCCACCTGCGGCGGGTGGATGATGCCGTACACCGTGTCCACGCCCTGCTCGCCGAGGCTGGTGACGGTGATCGTGGCGTCCGCCAGTTCGGAGCTGCGCAGCGAGCCCGCGCGGGCCCGCTGCACGAGCTGGCGCAGCTCCGCCATCAGCTGATCCGGCGTCGCGGCGTCGGCGGCGTGCAGCGCCGGGGCGACCAGGCCGCCGCCGCGCAGCGCGATGGCGGTGCCGACGTGGATGCCGCTCCCCGGCCGGAAGCCGCCGTCGAGCCAGTGCCCGTTGAGTTCGGGCGCCTGGCGCAGCGCCAGCGCCACCGCCTTCAGCAGCAGCACGCCGGCGAGCAGGCGCCCGGTGACCGGGCGGCGCGCGTTCTCCTCTTCCAGCCACGCCAGCGCGCGCGCCATGTCGAGGGTGGTACCGAGGTAGTAGTGCGGGATCTCGCGCTTCGAGCGCAGCATCGCCGCGGCGATCGCCTGGCGCATGCCGGCGAGGCGCTCGGCCGGTGCCATCGCCCGCGCGGCAGGACGGACGGCGATGGCGCGCTCGACGTCGGCGAGGGTCAGCGCGCCCTGCGGCCCGCTGCCGCGCAGCGTGGCGAGGTCGATGCCGGCCGCGGCGGCGCGCTGGCGCGCCGCCGGCGATGCGCGCAGCCGTCCGCCCGGCGCGGGGACGGCGGCGGGCGGCGCCACGGCCGCCGCTGCGGGCACGGGCGCCGCGGGCGCGGCAGCGACCGGGGCGGCGGCAGGCTCGCCCTCGACGCGCAGGCGCGCCAGCGGCGTGCCCACCGGCACCTTCTCGCCGACCGGGACGAGGATCTCCTCGACCACGCCGGTCTCGAAGATCTCCACGTCGATCGCCCCCTTGAAGGTGTCGACGACGGCGACCACGTCGCCGCGGCTGACCGCGTCGCCGGGGGCGATCCGCCACTCCAGCAGCGTGCCCGCCTCCATGTCGGAGCCGAGCGAGGGCATGCGGAACTCAGCCATCGCCCCGCACCAGCCCGCGGGCGACGCGGATCACGGTGTCCGCCTGCGGCAGCGCCGCCTGTTCGAGGTGGCGCGCGTAGGGCATCGGCACTTCGGCGCTGCACACGCGCGCCACCGGCGCGTCGAGCTCGTAGAAGGCGTTCTCCATGATCCGCGCGCTGATCTCGGCGGCGAGGCTGCCGCTGCGCCAGCCCTCGTCGACGATCACCGCGCGGCGCGTCGCCGCCACCGAGGCCAGGATCGTCGCGTCGTCGAGCGGGCGCAGGCTGCGCAGGTCGATCACCTCGGCGTCGATGCCCTCGGCGGCGAGGCGCCCGGCCGCCTCCAGCGTCTTCGGCAGGCTGCCGCCGTAGGTGATCAGGCTCACGTCGCGCCCCGGCCGGCGCACCCGGGCGCGGCGGATGTCGACCGCGCCGGCGTCGGCCGGCAGCGTGCCGGCCTGGTTGTAGAGCAGCGCGTGCTCGAAGATCAGCACCGGGTCGGGGTCCTCGAGCGCGCTCCACAGCATGCCGCGCGCGTCCTCCAGCGTCGCCGGCGCCAGCACCCGCAGGCCGGGGATGTGCGCGTACCAGCCTTCGAGGCTGTGCGAATGCTGCGCGGCGAGCTGGCGCCCGCCGCCGGTGGTCATGCGGATCACCAGCGGCACGTTGAACTGGCCGCCGGACATGTGCAGCAGCGTGGCGGCGTTGTTGAGGATCTGGTCGAGCGCGAGCAGGCTGAAGTTGACCGTCATGATCTCGACGATCGGGCGCATGCCGCCCAGCGCCGCGCCGATCCCCGCGCCGACGAAGGCCGACTCCGACAGCGGCGTGTCGCGGATGCGCTCGGGGCCGAACTCGTCGAGCAGGCCCTTGCTGACCGCGAAGCAGCCGCCGTAGGCGCCGACGTCCTCGCCCATCAGGAACACCCGCGGGTCGCGGCGCAGGGCTTCGCGGATCGCCTCGCGGATCGCCTCACGGTAGGTGGTGGTGACCGTGCTCATGGCGCCGGGCCCTCGCTGTAGACGAAGCGCGTCAGGTCCTCGACCGGCTCCCAGCTGCCGGCCTCGGCGAAGGCGACGGCCGCGGCGATCTCGGCCGCGATCTCCGCCTCCATCCGCGCCAGCGTGGCGTCGTCGAGCACCCCCGCCGCGCGCAGCTGCCGCTCGAACAGCACGATCGGGTCGCGCCGGCGCCAGTCCTCGACCTCGGCCTTGTCGCGGTAGAGCTGCGCGTCGAACATCGAGTGGGCACTGAAGCGGTAGGTGCGCAGCTCCAGGAAGTACGGCCCGCCACCGCCGCGCACCGCCTGCGCCGCCCGCCGCGTGGCCGCCTCGACGGCGAGCACGTCCATGCCGTCGACGACCTCGGCGCCGAGCGCGTAGCTCGCGGCCTTCAGGTGCAGGTCGGGCTGCGACTGGGCGCGGGCCAGCGCCGTGCCCATCGCGTAGAAGTTGTTCTCGCACAGGAACAGCACCGGCAGCTTCCACAGCGCGGCCAGGTTCAGCGACTCGTGGAACTCGCCCTCGGCCACCGCGCCGTCGCCGAACAGGCAGGCGCTGACGCGCGCACGCCCCTGCAGCTTGTCGGCGAGCGCGAGCCCCACCGCCAGCGGCAGGCCGCCGCCGACGATGGCGTTGCCGCCGCAGAAGCGCGTCGCCGCGTCGAAGATGTGCATCGAGCCGCCGCGCCCGCGGCTGCACCCCTCCTGGCGGCCGTACATCTCCGCCATCACCGCCCGCGCCGGGATGCCCCGCACCAGCGCGTGGCCGTGCTCGCGGTAGGTGGAGACCACGGCGTCGTCGGCGTCGAGCGCCTGCAGCGTCCCCACCGCCACCGCCTCCTCGCCGACGTACAGGTGCATGAAGCCGCGGATCTTCTCCTGCGTGTACAGCTCGGCCGACTTCTCCTCGAAGCGGCGGATGCGCAGCATCTCGCGCAGCAGCTGCCGCCGGTGTTCATCGTGCGCCACGTCGTTCATCGCCGTTCGTCCTCCTCGAGCGTCGACAGGTCGCCCTCGGGCAGGCCGAGTTCGCGCGCCTTCAGCAGCCGGCGCATGATCTTGCCGCTGCGTGTCTTCGGCAGGGCCGCGCGGAAATCGATCTCGCGCGGCGCCACCGCCCCCAGGCGCTTGCGCGCGAAGCCCAGCAGCCCGCGGCGCAGGGCCTCGTCCTGCACGACGCCGGGGCGCAGCACGACGAAGGCCTTGACCACCTCGCCGGCCACCGGCTCGGGCACGCCGATCACGCCGGCCTCGGCCACGGCCGGGTGCTCCATCAGCGCGCTTTCCACCTCGAAGGGGCCGATCAGGTGGCCGGCGGACTTGATCACGTCGTCGGCGCGGCCGACGAACCAGTAGTAGCCGTCGGCGTCGCGCCGGGCCAGGTCGCCGGTCAGGTACCAGCCGTCGGCGAAGCACCTGCGGTAGCGCTCGTCCTCGTTCAGGTAGCCGCGGAACATCGACGGCCAGCCGGGGCGCAGCGCGAGCTCGCCCTGGGTGTCGGGCGCGTCGACGACCTCGAGGCCGCCGTCGCGATGGCGCACGATCGCCGCCTCGACGCCGGGCAGCGGGCGCCCCATCGAGCCGGGCTTGATCGGCATCGCGGCGTAGTTGGCGATCATGATTCCGCCGGTCTCGGTCTGCCACCAGTTGTCGTGAAAGGGACGCCCGAAGGCCTCGTTGCCCCACACCACGGCCTCGGGGTTCAGCGGCTCGCCGACGCTGGCGAGGAAGCGCAGCGACGCGAGGTCGTGGCCGCGCACCGCCTCGGTGCCCACCTTCATCAGCATGCGGATCGCGGTCGGCGCGGTGTACCAGACGTTGACGCGCTGCGCCGCGAGGATGTGGTACCAGCGCTCGGCGTCGAACTCGTCCTGGTCGACGATGCTGGTCACGCCGCTGCACAGCGGCGCGATGATCCCGTACGAGGTGCCGGTGACCCAGCCGGGATCGGCGGTGCACCAGAACACGTCGTCGGGGTGCAGGTCGAGCGCGTAGCGGCCGGTCAGGTGGTGCACCAGCACCGCGCCGTGGACGTGGATCGCGCCCTTGGGCCTGCCGGTGGTGCCGCTGGTGAAGTGCAGCAGCGCCCAGTCCTCGGGCTCGGTGGGGGCGATCGTGAAGGTGTCCGCGGCGCCGTCGAGCGCCGCCTGGAAATCGAGCGTGCCGGGCAGCGCGCTGGCCTCGTCGCGCGCGCCGGCCAGCAGCACGTGCCGCAGGCCGGGCAGGCGCTCGCGCAGCCCGGCGATCTTCAGCCGGTACTGGGGCGCGGTGGTCACCAGCACGCGGGCGTCGCCGATGCCCATGCGCGCCAGGATCGGCTCGGGGCCAAAGGCCGAGAACAGCGGGCAGAACACCGCGCCCGCCTTCCAGCTGCCGAGCGCGGCGATGTAGAGCGCCGGGATGCGCCCGGTGAGCACGAACACCCGCTCGCCCCGGCGCACGCCGAGCGCCTGCAGCGCGTTGGCGAAACGGTTGCTGAGCGCGGCGAGCCGGCCGTAGCTGAAATCCTCGACGCGGCCGTCGGCGCCGAGCCAGCGCAGCGCGAGGTGCTCGCGGCGCGGCCCGGCGGCGTGGCGGTCCACCGCCTCGTGGGCGATGTTGAGCCCGGCGCCACCCGGCAGGCCGTCGAGTTCGCGGCGGGCCGCCTCCCAGGAAAAGCCCGCCCGCGCCGCCGCGTAGTCGGCCAGGTTGGGAGCCGGCCCGGCGAGGCCGCGGGGTTTCTCGATCACTGGCCAGCCCATCACGCCCCTCCTCGCCTTCCGGCGCGGCCGGCACCGCGACGCAACGGCCCGGCCCCCCGATGCGCGCGGGTCACGGCCCCGGCATCGCCGGCGCGGTCGCACCGGCGCACGGCAACGCCCCCGGCCGCGTTCCCGCACGGGTGTTTGCGAACGAACGTAGTGCACCATCGCGGAGCTGTCGCGCCCGTCGTCGCGGCAACGCGTGCGCCGTTGATGCAGGTCAGGATTTCGCCCGCCGCGGGGCGCTGCGGAGGACCTGCGGGGGGACGGGCGGCGCCGCGCCCCGCGGCAGGGGCAGCGGCGCCACGCCCGGACTCAGGGGCGGTAGTTGGGGAAGAACAGCGGCTCACCGTCGACCTTGTAGTCGGCGATCGCCTGCTGGCCCGCGGGCGAGATCACCCAGTCGATGAAGGCCTGGCCGTCCGCCGCCTTCACGTGGGGGTGGCGGGCGGGGTTGACCAGGATGATGCCGTAGGGGTTGAACAGGCGCGGGTCGCCCGCCAGCAGCACCTCCAGCTCACCGCGGTTCTTGAACGCCGCCCAGGTGCCGCGGTCGGTGAGCGCGTAGGCGCCGAGCCCGGCCGCGGTGTTGAGGGTGGGGCCCATGCCCGAGCCGGTTTCGCGGTACCACTGCCCCGAGGCGGCCTTCACGTCCACCGCCGCGGCCTTCCACAGTGCGAGTTCGGCCTTGTGCGTGCCCGAGTCGTCGCCGCGCGAGGCGAACGGCGCCTGCGCGCGGGCGATCCCGGCGAACGCCGCGACGGCGTCGCTGCCGCCGCGGATCGCCGCCGGGTCGGCCTTCGGCCCGACGATCACGAAGTCGTTGTACATCACCGGGTAGCGTTTGACGCCGAAGCCGTCGGCGACGAACTTCTCCTCCGACGGCGTGTGGTGGACGAACAGCACGTCGGCGTCGCCGCGCTCGGCGATCTGGATCGCCTGCCCGGTGCCGACGGCGACCACGCGCACGGCGATGCCGGTCTTCGCGGTGAAGCGCGGCAGCAGGTGGCCGAACAGGCCCGACTGCTCGGTCGAGGTGGTCGAGGCCACGGTGATGAAGCGCTCCTCGGCCCCCGCCGTGCCCCAGGCGAGGGTCGCGGCGGCGCAGGCGAGCAGCGTCAGGCGACGCAGCAGGTCCATCGGGATCAACGAACGCATCGGGGGCTCCTCTCGTCGGGTGGGTCGGCGGACCGCGCGGGCGCGGTCACCACAGCAGCTCGCCGCGCACGAAGGCCCGTGCCTCGGCGCACGCGGGCGCGGCGAAGAAAGCGGCGGCAGGGGCCCGTTCGCGCACCTGTCCGCGGTAGAGGAACAGCACCTCGTCGGCGAGCCGGCGCGCCTGGCCGAGGTCGTGCGTGGTCATCACGACGACCGTGCCGGCCTGGCGGAAACGGCCGATCAGCGCCTCCACCGCGGCGGTCGCCGCCGGGTCGAGGCTCGCCGTGGGCTCGTCGAGGAACAGCACCTCGGGGCGCAGCGCCCAGACGCGGGCGAGCGCGAGGCGCTGGCGCTCGCCCCCCGACAGCACGTGCGCGGGACGGCGCGCCAGCGCCTCGAGCCCGGCCAGCGCCAGCGCCTCGGCCGCGCGCCGCTGGCGCTCGCGCCGCGGCAGGCCGCGCAGCGCCAGCGCGTAATCGACGTTCGCCAGCACCGAGCGGCGCAGCACCACCGGCTGCTGGAACACCATCGCCTGGCGCTGCGCGGCGCTGCCGGCATCCGCGCCGCACCAGCGCACGCGCCCGGCGCTCGGCGCCAGCAGCCCGTGGCACAGGCGCAGCAGCAGGCTCTTGCCGGCGCCGTTGGGGCCGATGACGACGCTGGTGCCGCAGGCGCCGAGTTCGAGGTCGAGTGGGCCGAGCAGGGTCTCGCCGGCGCGCACGAAGCGCACCCCGGCGAGCGCGAGCGGCAGGATCGCCACGTGCTCAGCCTCCGCGCGCGCGGGCGAAATCCCGTATCCAGTACGCCGCACCGTTCACCAGCACCGCCAGCAGCATCAGCACGAAGCCCAGGCCCAGCGCGAGCGGCAGGTCGCCGCGGCTGGTTTCGAGCGCGATCGCGGTCGTCATGGTGCGGGTGACGTGGGCGATGTTGCCGCCGACGATGATCACCGCGCCGACTTCGGCGATGGAGCGGCCGAACCCGGCCAGCACCACGGTGACCAGGCTGAAGCGCCCCTCCCACAGCAGCGTCGGCACCGCCCGCCACGGGCCGGCGCCGAGCGAGCGCAACTGCTCGCCGAGGCTGGCCCAGAGATCCTCGACCACCTGCCGCGCGAGCGCGGCGATGATCGGCGTGATCAGCACGACCTGCGCGATCACCATCGCGCTCGGCGTGAACAGCAGCCCGAATTCGCCGAGCGGCCCGGCGCGCGACAGCAGCAGGTAGACGACGAGGCCCGCCACCACCGGTGGCAGCCCCATCAGCGCGTTGCCGAGCACCACCAGCGCCTGGCGGCCGGGGAAGCGCGCCAGCGCCAGCGCCGCACCGAGCGGCAGCCCCAGCACGCAGGCCACCAGCACCGCGCCGAAGCTCACCCGCAGCGACAGCGTGACGATCTCGACCAGCGCCGCGTCGAGCGTCGTGATCAGCCGCAGGGCGGTGGCGAAGGCGGTGGAGAGGTCGGTCACGGACGCGGCACGGCTGCGGCCCTCGAAGCTGCGCAGACTATAGCGTGCGCGCCGCGGCGGCCGCGGCTCAGGCGAAGACGATGGTGCGCTGGCCGTTCAGCAGCACGCGCCGTTCGAGGTGCGCCTTGACCGCACGCGCCAGCACCACGCTTTCGAGGTCGCGGCCGACGGCGATGAAGTCGTCGGGCGTCATCGCGTGGCTCACCGGTGCCACCTCCTGCTCGATGATCGGCCCCTCGTCGAGGTCGGAGGTCACGTAGTGCGCGGTCGCGCCGATGCGCTTGACCCCGCGCTCGTAGGCCTGGTGGTAGGGCTTGGCGCCCTTGAAGCTCGGCAGGAAGGAGTGGTGGATGTTGATCGCGCGGCCCGCGAGCTTGCGGCAGAGATCGTCGGACAGCACCTGCATGTAGCGCGCGAGCACCACCAGGTCGGCCTGCTCCTGCTCGATCACCTCGTAGACGCGCGCCTCCTGGGCGGCCTTGTCGCCGTTGATGATCGGCAGGTAGTGGAACGGGATGTTGTAGCCGGCGACCAGCTGGTAGAAGTCGCGGTGGTTGGAGATCACCGCCGGGATCTCCACCTTGAGCGCCCCGACGCGGTAGCGGTAGAGCAGGTCGTTCAGGCAGTGCCCGAACTTCGACACCATGATCACCATGCGCGGCTTCAGCGCGAGATCATAGAGGTGCCAGTCCATCGCGAAGCGCGTCGCCAGCGGCGCGAACGCCTCGGCCAGCGAGGCGCGGTCGGGTCGCAGCGGGCTGCCGAGGAAGCTCACCCGCATGAAGAAGCGCCCGCTGTGGCTGTCGCCGAACTGCGCGGCCTGGACGATGTTGCAGGCGTTATCGGCCAGGAATCCCGACACCGCGGCGACGATCCCGGTGGTGTCGGGGCACGCGAGGGTGAGGATGTAGTGCGCGTCGTCGGACATGGAGCAGCCGTTTTCCGGGGGGTGGTCCTGGGGCGGCCAGAGTGCCAGCGCCGCCGCAGTGGCACAACCGGACACCCGCCGCGACACGTCGGCGGCGCGCCGAGCGGGTAGAATGCGCCCTTTGCGCGCCTGCAGGGCGCGCGTGCCCACGAGAACACCCCCATGGCAGAGATCATCGACGGCAAGGCGTTCGCGGCCCAGTTGCGCGCCCACATCGGCCGCCGCGTCGCGCGGCTCGTCGCAGAAGAAGGTTTCACCCCCGGGCTCGCCGTCGTGCTGGTCGGCGACGATCCGGCGAGCCAGGTCTACGTGCGCAACAAGGCGGCGCAGACGCTCGAAGCCGGCATGATCTCGTTCGAGCACCGCCTGCCGGCCCACACCGCGCAGCCGGAACTGCTCGCGCTGGTGCGCCGCCTCAACGACGATCCCGCGGTCGACGGCATCCTCGTGCAACTGCCGCTGCCGGCGCAGATCGACGCCGACGTCATCCTCAACGCCATCGACCCGGCCAAGGACGTCGACGGCTTCCACCCGCTCAACGCCGGCCTGCTCGCCACCGGCAACGGCTTCGGCCTGGTGCCCTGCACCCCGCTCGGTGCGCTGATGCTGCTGCGCGACCGCCTCGGCGACCTGCGCGGGCTCAACGCCGTCGTGGTCGGCCGCTCCAACATCGTCGGCAAGCCGATGGCGCAGCTGCTGCTGCGCGAGGACTGCACCGTCACCGTGGCGCACTCGCGCACCCGCGCGCTGCCCGAGCTGTGCCGCAGCGCCGACATCCTGGTCGCCGCGGTCGGGCGGCCGGGCATGATCCGCGGCGACTGGATCAAGCCCGGCGCGACGGTGATCGACGTCGGCATCAACCGCATCGGGCTGCCCGACGGGCGCGCCCGCCTGACCGGCGACGTCGATTTCGCCGAGGCCGTGACGGTCGCCGCCCACATCACCCCGGTGCCCGGCGGCGTCGGCCCGATGACCATCGCCTGCCTGCTGCACAACACCCTCACCGCCGCCTGCCGCCGGCGCGGCGTCGAACTGCCCGACTGAGCCCGGCCCGCCTGCCGGACGCCCAAAAAGAAACCGCCCGGCACGGGGCCGGGCGGTCGCTCATCGGCACGTGGCGCCCGCGCGGGGCGCCGCGGCGCAGGTTCAGGCAACCTTGGCGAGCTTGTCGAACTCGGCCTTGAAGCCGGCCAGCAGGTCGGCCAGCGCCTTGGCGTCGGCCTGGACCTTGGCGCCCAGCTCCTTGGCGACTTCGACGGAGCTCTCGCCGAACGCCTTCAGGCTGTCGACGTCGGTGACGTCGGTGGCGGCCTTCAGACGGGCGACACTGAGGTCGGCGTAGCTGCGCAGCACGCCGAACTGGAAGGCGGTCAGCTTCTCGAGGTTGGCGACGGCCAGCTTGTTGGCGCTGACGACCGGGGCGACGACGGCTTCGAGCGAGGGGACGGTGAGCTTGGTCATGGCAGTTTCCTCAGTTTGGAGGTGATTGGGTTCCTGTTGCGTTGCAGCATACCACGCTCGTGCTGCAACGCAATAACTTTTTTTACACCTTCTCAGCCACCGGCCGGGCCGTCATGACAGCGCCAGCACGGTGCGCGCGAGCGCGCCGCCGAGCAGCGCGCCGGCCAGCACGTCGCTCGGATAGTGCAAGCCGAGCACCAGGCGCGAGGCGGCCACCAGCAGCGTGAACGGCAGCAGCAGCCAGGCCAGCGCCGGGTAGTGGGCGAGTGCGACCGTGGTGAAGGCCACGGCGTGCAGCGTGTGGCCGGAGGGAAAGCTGAACTCGTCGAGCGGCGCCACGGTGACGCTGATCGCCGCCGAGCGTGCGCACGGCCGCGGCCGCACCGTGCGCCGCTTCAGCCACTTGTAGAGGGCGAGGCCGAGGCCGCCGGCCACCAGCATGCGGGCGACGGCGCTGGCGCCGGCGGCGCCCTCGCAGGCGACGATCACGCCCATCAGCGCGTACCAGAACACCCCGTCGCCGAGCCGGCTGACGCCGGCGAACAGGCGCTCCACCGCACGCCGCCGGGCGGCGCCGTTGAAGCGCCGGCACCAGGCGAGTTCGTAGTCACTCAGCCGCTGCATCCGCGCCGGCGGCAAGCCGTGTGCGTTCATGGTGGCGCCCTCCGCTGTCGATGATCTCGTCGTAAATCGCTTCGAGCGCGTCGAGCACGCGCCCCCAGGCGGCGGGTGCGACCGCCGCGCGCGCCGCCCGCCCGAGGCGCTCGCGCCATTCGTCGTCGGCGGCGAGCGCGCCGGCGCAGGCGACGAATGCCGCCGCGTCGCCCGGCGGCACCGTGCAGCCGCTGACGCCGTCGTCGATGAAGCGCGCGGCCGCCGCGTAGCGGAACGCGAGCACCGGCAGGCCGCTCGCCATCGCTTCGAGCGTGACGTTGCCGAAGGTCTCGGTGAGGCTCGGGAACACGAACAGGTCCGCCGAGGCGTAATGCGCGGCCAGCCGCTCGGGGGCGAGCGGTCCGCAGAACACCGCCGCGGGCACCCGCGCGCGCAGGCGCGCTTCGAGCGGGCCTTCGCCGGCCAGGATCAGGCGCGCGCCGGGGCGCACGGCCCGCACCGCGGCGAAGGCGGCGAGCGCGAGCTCGAGGTTCTTCTCGGGGGCGAAGCGGCCGACGTGCAGCACCGCCGGGTCGGTCGGCCCGAGCCCCCACTCGGCGCGCAGCGCGGCGCTGCGCCGCCCGGGGTGGAACAGCGCGGTATCGATGCCGCGCCCGAGCACCCGCATCGCGCCGAAGCCGTCGGCGGCGAGCGCGCGCGCGAGCTCCTCGGTCGGCGCCAGCGTGCAGTCGCAGCGGCGGTGGAAGGCGCGCAGATAGGCGCGGATCGGCGTCGCCAGCGCCGCCCAGCCGTAATGCCGGCTGTAGGCGTGGAAGTTGGTGTGGAAGCCGGCGACCACCGGCAGGCCGAGCCGGCGCGCGGCGAACAGCGCCGATGCGCCCAGCGGCCCTTCGGTGGCGATGTGCACCAGGTCGGGCGGCGCGGCCCGCCAGCGCGCCAGCAGCCACCGCGGCGCCGGCCGGCCGAACTGCAGCTGGCGGTACATCGGCAGGCGCCAGCCGGGCAGCGGCTGCACCGCGAGCGCGCCGGTCACGCCCGGCGCCTCGTCGCGGCGCTGCCGCGGCCGCAGCAGTTCCACGCGGTGGCCGCGCGCCAGCAGGCCGTCGACCAGGCGGCCGAGGGTCATCGCCACGCCGTTGATCTCGGGGGCGAAGGTTTCGGTGACCAGCGCGACCGCGAGCGGTCGCGCGGCCACGGCAGCGGGGCTCGCGCGCGTCGGCATCATGCCCGCCACTATCGCCCCGCCCCGCGACAACCCGTTGACGGCACGGTGATGGTTGCGTGACGCGGCGGTATGCGTCACGGTTGCAGCCATGCAAAATTGTAGACAAAAACGACTATTTTTGTATTCTATATAAACTAATCGTGCATACCGTCGGTTCACCCGGGCCGACGGCCGCCGTGCACCTTGCATCGGGATGCTCCGCCATGCCACACGCCCATACACCCCGCGCCCTGCTCGCCCTGCTCGTGCTGTCGCTGATCTGGGGCCTCAACTGGATCGTCATGAAGCAGGTCATCGCCTACGTCGACCCCTTCGACTTCACCGCGATGCGCACGGTGCTCGGCGCCGCGGCGCTGTTCGGGCTGCTCGCCGTGCTCGGCAAGCCGTGGCGACCGGGCCCGGTGGCGCCACTGATGCTGCTCGGGCTGCTGCAGACGGGCCTGTTCTCGCTGCTGATCCAGCTCGCGGTGGTCTACGGCGGGGCCGGCAAGGCGGCGGTGATCACCTACACGATGCCGTTCTGGCTGCTGCTGCTCGCCTGGCCGCTGCTCGGCGAGCGCGTGCGCGGCGCGCAGTGGGCGGCCGTGGCGTTCGCCGCGCTCGGGCTCGGGCTGATCATCGCCCCGGCCGGCCGCGTCGCACTCGGTGCCGGCAGCCTGCTGCCGCTGGCGGCCGGGCTCACCTGGGCGCTGAGCGCGGTGCTCGCCAAGCGCATCCAGGCCCGCACGCCGCTCGACGTGCTGTCGATGACCGCCTGGCAGATGCTGTTCGGCGCGCTGGCGCTGTGCGTGGTGACGCCGTTCCTGCACCAGCGCCCGCTGCTGCCGACGCCGTACTTCTTCGGCGCACTCGCATTCAACGCGCTGTGCGCGACCGCCTCGGCGTGGCTGCTGTGGCTGTACGCGCTGCGCCACCTCTCCGCCGGGGTCGCCGGGCTGACCTCGCTCGCCACGCCGGCGCTCAGCGTGGCCTTGGCCTGGTGGCTGCTCGGCGAGGTGCCGAGCAGCGCCGAACAGGTCGGCATGGTGCTGATCGTCGCCGCCCTCGGCATGCTGTCGCTGCTCGCGATCCGCGCCCACCGACTCGCCGCGCGCGCCTGAACCGCACCGCGGCAGGCGGATGCCGGCCGGCGCGGGGGCATCCGCCGCGGGCGCCGTCGCGTAAGGTAGCGCTGACGGGGCATCGGGCCCCGGCCGAGGAGATCGCCCCATGTCCCGCACCGCCCTCAACAGCCTGAGCCTCGCCGCCGCCGTCGCCGGCGCGCTCAGCGCGCTCGCCGCCCCGGTCGCCGCGCAGGCCGCCGAGCAGGAGAAGTGCTACGGCATCGCCAAGGCCGGCGAGAACGACTGCGCCTCCGCGGCACATGCGTGCTCCGGCAACAGCACGGTGGCGCTGGACGGCCGGGAGTGGAAGTACGCACCCGCGGGGACCTGCGAGAAGCTGGGCGGCAAGCTCGCCCCGTTCGACGGCAAGGGCATGCCCAAGGCGATGTGAGCGGGCCGCCCGCGATGCCCGCCCGCGCCGCCGCCGGCGCGATCCCGCTGCGCGCCGGGATCGGCCTGCGCTCGCCGCACGTCGCCGAGTTCCTCGACGGCCGGCCGCCGGTCGCCTGGGTCGAGGTGCACAGCGAGAACTACCTCGGCGACGGCGGCCCGCGCCTGGCCGCGCTCGAACGCATCCGCCGCGACCGGCCGCTCGCCTGCCACGGCGTCGGGCTCTCGCCGGGCTCGCCGCAGGGCCTCGACGACGAGCACCTGCGGCGCCTGCGGGCGCTGTACGCGCGCCTCGAACCGGGGCTGGTCTCGGAGCACCTGGCTTGGTGCCGGCTCGACGGCCACTACCTGCCGGACCTGCTGCCGCTGCCCTACACCGCCGAGGCGCTCGCGGTGGTGGTGCGCAACCTCGACCACGCGCAGACGCTGCTCGGCCGCCGGCTGCTGCTGGAGAACCCGTCGACCTACCTCGCCGCCGCGGGCGACTACGACGAGCCGGACTTCCTCGCCGAAGTGGTGCGCCGCAGCGGCTGCGGGCTGCTGCTCGACGTCAACAACGTCTACGTGAGCGCGTGCAACCACGGCTTCGACCCGCTCGCCTGGCTCGCCGCGCTGCCCGCGGCCGCGGTCGGCGAGATCCACGTCGCCGGCCACGCGGCCTGCGGCGAGGGCGCGGCCACGCTGCTGATCGACGATCACGGCGCGGCGGTCGCCGAGCCCGTCTGGGCGCTGCTCGACGCGGCGCTGCGCCGCTGCGGCCCGGTGCCGGTGCTGCTGGAGCGCGACACCCGCATCCCGCCGCTCGCCGAGCTGCTCGCCGAGGCCACGCGCGCCGAGGCCGCGCTGCGCGCCGCGACGGTGGCCGCATGAGCCTGCTCGACGACCAGCGCGCGCTCGCCCCGGCGCTGCTCGATGAAACCGCCGTCGCCGGCGGCGCCTGGGCGTCGGCACCGGCCGCGCGCCTTGCCGTCCACCGCAACAGCGTGCGCGGCACGCTGCTCGCCGGCCTCGAAACCGCCTTCCCGGTGCTGCGCCGGATGCTCGGCGAGGCGTGCTTCACGGCGCTCGCGCTCGCCTTCAGCGCGGAGCGTCCGCCGCGCCGGCCCTGGCTGCTGGCCTGGGGCGCCGAGTGGCCGGACTGGCTCGCGGCGCACCCGATCGCCGTCGACTGGCCCTGCCTGGCGCCGCTCGCGGCGCTCGAATGGGCGCGCCACGAGGCCTGGTTCGCCGCCGAGGCCGCCGCGCTCGCCCCCGGGGCCCTCGCCGGCCTGGCGCCCGAGCGGCTCGCCGCGCTGCGCCTGCACCCCCACCCGGCGCTGCGCCTGCTGCACGCCGCGCACCCGGTGGATGCGCTGTGGCGCGCGCACCAGCGCGATCCGGTCAGGTTCGACGGCATCGACCTCGCGCGCGCCGAGACCGTGCTGGTGTGGCGGCGCGACGGGCGCGTCGAGCAGCGCGCGCTCGACGCCGGGCTCGACGCGCTGGTCGGAGCACTCGTCGCCGGCACGCCGCTGCTCGACGCCGCCGCCGCGGCGCTCGCCGCCGATCCCGCGCTCGACCTGCCGGCGGCGCTCGCCACGCTGCTCGGCACCGCGGCCTTCTGCCCGCACCCCGACGACCCGCCCCGGCCGTGACCGCGGCGGGCCGCGCGCCTACTTGACGGTGAGGCCGTGCGCGCGCAGCTCGGCGGTGATCTCGGCGACGTGGGCGTGGCCGCGGGTTTCGAGGGTGAGGTCGATCTCGGCCTCGCGCAGCCCGACGTCGGCCGCCGGCCGGCTCTGCTGGATCTGCAGGATGTTGGCGCGCTGCGCGGCGAGCACGCCGGCGATCTCGGCGATGGTGCCGGGGCGGTCGGGCGCCACCACGCGCAGGCGCGCGAGCCGGCCGTCCTGCTCCAGGCCGCGCTCGACGATCTTGGTCAGGTCGATGGTGTCGATGTTGCCGCCGCTGACCACCACCACCACGCGCTTGCCGGCGAGTTCGGGCAGCGCCCCGCTCTGCAGCGCGGCGACGCCGACCACGCCGGCGCCTTCGGCGAGGAGCTTCTCCTCCTCCAGCAGCGTCAGGATGGCGCGGGCGATCGCCTCCTCGTCGACGGTGACGATGCGGTCGAGGTAGTGCGCGGCCTGCGGAAAGGTGTGCACGCCGACGCGGCCGACCGCGATGCCGTCGGCGAGGGTCGCCGCGGGCGGCAGCACGGTGACGTGGCCGGCGGCGATGCTCGCCTGCATGCCGGGGATGCGCGCCGCCTGCACGCCGATCACGCGGATGCTCGGGCGGGTCTCCTTGATCGCCGTCGCCACCCCGCCGGCGAGCCCGCCGCCGCCCACCGGTACCACCACCGCATCGACGTCGCGCAGCTGTTCGAGCAGTTCGAGGCCGATGCTGCCCTGGCCGGCCATCACCGCCGGGTCGTCGAAGGCGTGGATGAAGGTGGCGCCGGTCTCGCGCTGGATCTCGACCGCGCGCGCGTAGGCGGCGTCGTAGCTGGTGCCGGCGAGCACCACGGTGGCGCCGAAGGCCTGCGTCCCGCGCACCTTGGCGAGCGGCGCGGTCTCGGGCATCACGATGGTCGCCGGCAGGCCCAGGCGCTGCGCGGCGTAGGCCACCCCCTGCGCGTGGTTGCCGGCGCTGGCGGCGATGACCCCGGCGGCCTGCTCGGCCTCGGTCAGCAGCAGCATCTTCGACAGCGCGCCACGGACCTTGAACGAGCCGGTCATCTGCAGGTTCTCGAGCTTGAGGAACACCTCGCAGCCGAACGCGCGGCTCAGGCGCACGGCGCGCGAGCAGGGGGTGTCGGCGAGGGTGTCGCGGATGCGGCGACGGGCCTTGTGGATGTCGTCGAGCGTGATCATGGCGTGGTCTCCGGCCGCGGCCCGGGTGAGGCCGGCGCAGGACGGGCCGGAGCGCGGCGGATCGCGCACGGCCCCGGCGGGAAAAGCAAAAGCCCCGCGGCGGCGGGGCTTCGTGGTGCGCGGGCGTTACGCCGGACGCGACCTCAGTGGGTGTGCTGGCCACCGTTGATGTTCAGGTTGGCACCCGTCATGAAGCCGGCGTCTTCCGAGGCGATGTAGGCGACCGCGGCGCCGATCTCCTCCGGCTTGCCGAGGCGGCCGACCGGGATGCCGGCGATGATCGAGTTGCGGATCTCTTCCTTGATCGCCATCACCATGTCGGTGCCGATGTAGCCCGGCGAGATGGTGTTGACGGTGACCCCCTTGCGGGCGACTTCCTGCGCCAGGGCCATCGTGAAGCCGTGCATGCCGGCCTTGGCGGCCGAATAGTTGGTCTGGCCGAGCTGGCCCTTGACGCCGTTGATCGACGAGATGTTGATCACGCGGCCCCAGCCACGGTCGACCATGCCGTCGACGAACTGCTTGCAGACGTTGAAGCAACTGGTGAGGTTGGTGCCCATCACGGCGTCCCAGCGCTCGCGGTCCTGCTTCTTGAACATGCCGTCCTTGGTGATGCCGGCGTTGTTGACCACGATGTCGACCGCGCCGACCTTCTGGCCCATCGCCACGCAGGAATCCCAGTCGGTCACGTCGCACTGCACCGCATCGACGTCGTAGCCCTTGGACTTCATGTCGTCCAGCCACTTGGCGACACGCCCGTCACGGTCGGCGGTGTAGGTCGCGATCACCTTGTTCCCGGCCTTGCCGAGCGCTTCGCAGATCGCATTGCCGATGCCGCCCATGCCGCCCGTGACCAATGCGACTTTCTTACTGTTAGCCATCGTTACTCCTCACGAATCGTGTCATCGTTGTAGACGCCTCTAGAGGCGCCGCGCGATCGCGGTGCAGCACCGCGCGGCGCTCGCCCTCGCACCTCACCGCAAGACGGTTTTCGGGTCCGACCGGCGCGCGACGCGCAGAGTTACACAAGCGTCGGCCCCGCACAACCGCGCTCCCCGCAGGCCTCGCCGGCGGCCGAACGACGGTGTGCACGCGCCCGGCGCGCGGTGTCGCCGCGCGGCCGTCGCGAAACGGCAACATCGGCGGCCTAGGCTGCGCGGCACCCCGAGTGCCGACAGCCGCAAGGCGCGCCGATGAACATCCTCATGCTCTCCGATGTTTACTTCCCGCGTGTTAACGGGGTGTCGACCTCGATCCGCACCTTCCGCCGCGAACTGCAGCGCCTCGGCCACGAGGTCTGCCTGCTCGCGCCCGCCTACGGCCCCGACGACCCGGCCGAGCCCGACCTGCTGCGCCTGCCGGCGCGCGGCGTCGTCGTCGACCCCGAGGACCGCATGCTGCGCACCGGCCCGGTGTGGGCGCACCTGCCGGAGCTGCGCGCGCGGCGCTTCGACCTCGTGCACATCCAGACGCCGTTCGTCGCGCACTGGCTCGGCGTGCGTCTGGCGCGCGCGCTCGGCGTGCCGACGCTGGAGACCTACCACACCTTCTTCGAGGAATACCTGTTCCACTACGTGCCGGCGCTGCCCCGTGCCTGGCTGCGCGCCGCGGCGCGCGCGCTGTCGCGGCGCCAGTGCAACGCCCTCGACGGCCTGGTGGTGCCGTCGCAGGCGATGCTCGACGTGCTGCGCGGCTACGGCGTGCGCACACCGGCCCGCATCATCCCCACCGGCCTCGACCGCGACACGGCAGCGCACGGCGACGGCGCGGCGTTTCGCGCCGCACACGGCATCGACCCGCGGCGTCCGCTGCTGGTGCACGTCGGGCGCGTCGCCCACGAGAAGAACATCGACTTCCTGCTGCACATGCTGGCGACGCTGCGCCGCAGCCATCCGCAGGTGCTGCTGGTGATCGCCGGCGAAGGCCCGGCCGCCGCGCACCTGCGCCGCCTCGGCGAACGCCTGGGGCTCGGCGCCCACCTGCTGTTCGTCGGCTACCTGGAGCGCGAGCGCGCGCTGCCCGACTGCTACTGCGCGGGCGACGCCTTCGTGTTCGCCTCGCGCACCGAAACCCAGGGCCTGGTGCTGCTCGAAGCGATGAGCCTCGGCGTGCCGGTGGTATCGACCGCGGTGATGGGCACGCGCGACATCGTCGGCCCCGGCGTCGGCGCGCTGGTCGCCCGCGAGGACCCCGCGGACTTCGCCGCCAAGGTCGCGCGCGTGCTCGACGACCCGGCGCTGCGCGCGCGCCTCGGCGCCGCGGCACGCACGCACGCGCGGCGCTGGCGTGCCGACGCCACCGCGGCCGCGCTCGCCGGCTTCTACGCCGCGCTCGCCGCCGGCACCGTGGACGCCACCGTGCCCGACGCGCAGGAGGCGGGCGGATGAAGCGCCGCCGCCGGGCTTGCCGTCGTGCGCCGGCGGGTTCAGCCTCGGCGGCGAACCCCGGCCCGGAGCGTCGCATGCCCCCCTTCCACTACGCCTTCCTCGTCACCGACCTCGCCGCCACGCGCGCGTTCTACGGCGGCCTGCTGGGCTGTCGCGAGGGCCGCAGCGCGCCGACCTGGGTGGACTTCGACTTCTTCGGCCACCAGCTCTCGGCGCACCTCGGCACGCCGGTGCACGATCCGGCGAATCTCGGTCAGGTCGACGGCAAGGCGGTGCCGATGCCGCATTTCGGCGCCGTCCTCGACTGGGAGGTGTTCCAGTTCCTCGCCGGCTGCCTGCGCGCGAACGGCGTCGACTTCGTGCTGGCGCCGCAGCTGCGCTGCGCCGGCGAGCGTGCCGAGCAGGCCACGATGTGCCTCCTCGACCCCGCCGGCAACGCGCTGGAGTTCACGGCCTTCCGCCACCCGCAGGCGCTCTTCGCCGGCTGAGCACGGCGCCGGCGCGAGGCCTCCGCTCAGGCGCGCCGGCCGGCGGCGAACGGCCAGCCGCGCACGCCGTCGAGCGCGGCCCAGCCGTACCAGCCCGGCTCGAAGCCGCGCCGTGCGGCCGCCGGCAGCGGCGTGGTCGGTGCCGGCGCCGGCACCGGGTGCTCGCGGTGGGTGACGTGCGCCTCGTCGGCCCAGTGCAGGACCTCCAGCCGGCCGTCGGCGTGTTCGACCAGCGCCGTGCAGCTTTCGACCCAGTCGCCGTCGTTGCAGTAGAGCACGCCGTCGAGGCTGCGCAGCTCCGCCTGGTGGATGTGCCCGCAGACGATGCCGTCGAGCCCGCGGTGCGCCGCCTCGCGCGCGGCGGCGTGCTCGAAGCGCGCGATCGCGCGCGCGGCGAGGTCGATGCGCGTCTTCAGCTCGCGCGCCGCCGACCAGTACGGCAGCCCGAGCAGCCGGCGTGCGCGGTGCACCCAGCGGTTGATGAACAGCAGCAGGTCGTAGGCGCCGTCGCCGATCAGGTCGAGCCAGGGCGCGCCGCGCACCTCGGCATCGAAGCCGTCGCCGTGCACCAGCAGCAGGCGGCGGCCGTCGGCGGTGCGGTGCACCCATTCGGGCTGGATCTCGATGCCGCCGAAGAACAGCCCGGCGAACTCGCGCACCCGCTCGTCGTGGTTGCCGGGGATGTACATCACGCGGGTGCCGCTGGCGGCGCGGTTGATCAGGTGCGCGAGCACCCGGCTGTGCTCGGCCGGCCAGCGCTGGCGCCGGCCCAGGTCCCACAGGTCGATGACGTCGCCGAGCAGGTAGAGCTGCTCGCACTGCGTGGCTTCGAGGAAGTCGAGCAGGAAGCCGGCCTTGCAGTCGGGCAGGCCGAGGTGGATGTCGGAGATCCAGATCGAGCGGTAGTGGCGCTTGGGCATCGCGGCGGCCCCATCGAGGTCCTGAACGGACCGCGATGTTCGCCGCCGGTGATGACGCCGGCATGACCGGCGGATGGCAGGCAGGTACCGGCCGCGTGGCGCGGCGCTGACCGCATCACACCCCGTACTGCGCCCGGTAGGCCTCGATCGCCGGCAGGTGCACGGCGTACTCGGGGCGCTGGCCGACGTAGGCGATCACGTCGGCGAGGGTGACGATGCTCACCACCGGCTTGCCGAACTGCTGCTCGAACTCCTGGATCGCCGAGCGCGCGCCGAGGCCGCGCTCCTGGCGGTCGAGCGCGATGGCCACGCCGGCCGGCTCGGCGCCGACGCGCGCGAGCAGCGCCATCGACTCGCGCACCGCGGTGCCGGCGCTGATGACGTCGTCGACGATCAGCACGCGCCCGGCCAGCGCGGCGCCGACGGTGGTGCCGCCTTCGCCGTGGTCCTTCGCCTCCTTGCGGTTGTAGCACCAGGGCAGGTCGCGGCCATGGTGGTCGGCCAGCGCGATGGCGGTGGCCGCGGCGAGCGGGATGCCCTTATAGGCGGGGCCGAACAGCATGTCGAACTCGACCCCGGCGGCGACGATGGCATCGGCGTAGAAGCGCCCGAGGCGGGCGATGGCGCCGCCGCTGTCGAACACGCCGGCGTTGAAGAAGTACGGGCTCTCGCGGCCGGACTTGAGCGTAAAGCGGCCGAAGCGCAGCACGCCGCGGGCGAGGGCGAAGTCGAGGAAATCGCGCTGGTAGGACTGCATGGGGCGGAACTCGTGAACGCGGGAGAGGCGCCTGTCTAGGGGAGTTCGGCCGTGCGGTCAACCGCGCGCGGCGGCTGGCAGCGTCGCGGCGCCTCGCCGAGAATGCCGCCCCCGCCCCCGCCACCCGGACGCCCGCATGCGCATCGTCACGCTCAACGTCAACGGCATCCGCTCGGCCGCGAAGAAGGGCTTCTTCACCTGGCTCGCCGCGCAGGACGCCGACGTCGTCTGCCTGCAGGAGACCAAGGCGCAGGAAGACCAGCTCGAAGCCGCGCTGCACTACCCGCCCGGCTACCACTGCAGCTACGTCGATGCCGTCAGGAAGGGCTACAGCGGTGTCGCGCTGTATGCGCGGCGCGCGCCCGACGCGGTGATCACGGGCCTCGGCGCGGGCTTCGAGGACATGGACGCCGAGGGCCGCTACGTCGAGGCGCGCTTCGGCGCGCTGTCGGTGGTGTCGCTGTACCTGCCCTCGGGCTCGTCGAGCGAGGAGCGCCAGCAGGTCAAGTTCAGCTTCATGGAGCGCTTCCTGCCGCGGCTGCGGGAACTCTGCGCGAGCGGGCGCGAGTACGTCATCTGCGGCGACTGGAACATCGCCCACCGCGCGATCGACCTGAAGAACTGGCGCGGCAACCAGAAGCACTCGGGCTTCCTGCCCGAGGAGCGGGCGTGGCTCGACGCGCTGTTCGATACCGTCGGCTGGGTCGATGCCTTCCGCGCGGTGAACCCGGAACCCGAGCAGTACACGTGGTGGTCGAACCGCGGCCAGGCCTGGGCGAAGAACGTCGGCTGGCGCATCGACTACCAGGTGGTCACGCCAGGCCTGAAGGTGCGCATCCGCGCCGCCGCCATCTACAAGGACGCGCGCTTCTCCGACCACGCCCCGCTGACGCTCGACTACGACTGGCCGTTCTGAGCGCACGGGGGGCGCGGATCACGGCGCGCGGCGCGTTGTCAAACCGCCTGATCGTGGCGGGGCGACCTACGCTTGAAGGTGTCGGCGCGCCCGCCGCGCCCCCGCTCAGGAGACCCATCATGCATACGCGCAGACTCGGCCGTACCGGGCCGGAAGTGTCCGCCATCGGTTACGGCGCCATGGTGCTCGAAGGTTATTACGGTGCGGTCGACGACACCGAGGCGATCGCCACGCTGCGGGCCGCACCGGCCTGCGGCATCACGCTGATCGACACCGCCGACGCCTACGGCGCCGGCCACAACGAGACCCTGGTCGGCCGCGCCTTCCACGGCAGCCAGGAGCGGATGGTGATCGCGACCAAGTTCGGCATCGTCTACGACGAGCGCAGCCCCGGCACCGAACTCGCCACCGGCTTCGGCATCACGCTGCGGGTCAACGGCCGCCCCGAGTACGCGCGGCGCTGCCTGGAGGCGAGCCTGGAGCGGCTCGGCACCGACTGCATCGGGCTGTGGCAGCTGCACTTCCCCGACCCGGCCACGCCGATCGAGGAAACCGTCGGGGCGATGGCGCAGGAGGTGCGCGCCGGCCACGTGCGCCACCTCGGGCTGTGCAACGTGACCTCCGACCAGGTCCGCCGGGCCTGCGCGGTGCACCCGATCGCCTCGGTGCAGAACGAGTTCTCGCTGTGGCGGCGCGAGGACGAGACGCTGCTGTTCCCGACGCTGCGCGAGCTCGGCATCGGCTACATCCCGTGGTCGCCGCTCGGCGCCGGTTTCTTCGCCGGCACGCAGCAGGTCGGCGAGGACGACTTCCGCGCCCGCAACCCGCGCTTCCAGGGCGAGGACCGCGCCTACAACGCCAGGCACTTCGCGCCGCTCGCCGACATCGCGCGCCGCCTGGGGATCAGGCCGGCGCAGCTCGCGCTGGCGTGGATCCTGCGACGCGGCAACGCCATCGTGCCGATCCCCGGCTCGCGCAGCACCGCCCACGTCGCCGAGAACGCCGCCGCGGCCGACATCCACCTCGATGCCGCCACGCTCTCGGCGCTGGAGCGCATCGCCGCGCCCGGCGCCGCGCACGGCCGCACGCTGATGTGAGCCGGCCTCAGCCGCGCGCCGGCGCCGCCGCGGGCTGCGCCGCGCCGGGGTGGCGCATCAGCCACAGCAGCAGCGCGATCCCGGGCAGCGCGAGCAGCGCCGAGCCGCTCCAGAACTGCGCCCAGCTCAGGCGATCGGCGAGCCAGCCGCCGCCGGCGGCGAAGAAGGTCATGCCGACCGACATGAACGACGTCAGCAGTGCGTACTGGGTGGCGGTGTAGGCCTGGTTGCACAGCCACGACAGGTAGGCGACGAAGGCCGCCGAGGCGAGCCCGCCGGCGACGTTGTCGGCGCCGATCGCGCAGGTGAGCGCGACCAGGTCATGGCCGCGCCCGGCGAGCCAGGCGAAGGTCAGGTTGGTCGCCGCCTGCAGCACCCCGCCGAGCAGCAGCGCCGGCAGCATGCCGAGGCGCGCGGCGATGGCGCCGCCGGCCAGCGCCCCGGCCAGCGTCGCCACCACGCCGAACAGCTTGGTGATGGTGGCGATCTCGACCCCGCTGAACCCCATCTCGTTGTAGAACGGGTTGGCCATGCCGCCGCTGACGGCATCGCCGAACTTGTAGAACAGCACGAACAGCAGGATCAGCGGCCACGCCGGGCGCTGCACGAAATCGCGGAACGGCGCGACGATCATGCTCTGCAGCGTCGGCCGCGCCGGCGCCGCCGGGCCGTGCGGCTCGGGCGCGAGGGCCGTCAGCAGCAGGTTGAGCGCGGCGAGCGCGGCAAGGCCGGTGAACACCCACGGCCAGGCGATGAAATCCGCCGCCGCCACGGCGCCGGCACCCGCCGCCAGCAGGCCGAAGCGGTAGCCGACCTGGGTCGCGCCGGCCCCGGCACCCTGCTCGCTGTCGTGCAGGATCTCGATGCGGTAGGCGTCGATGATCACGTCCTGGCTCGCCGACAGGAACGCCACCGCCAGCGCCGCGAGTGCGGTGGCCAGCGGCGCCTGCAGCGGGTCGGTATGACCCAGCCAGTAGATCGCCGGCACCAGCAGCGCCTGCACCGGCAGCAGCCAGCCGCGCCGGCGCCCGAGCCGCGCGAGCCCCGGTGGCGGCGTCAGGTCGAACAGCGGCGCCCACACGAACTTGAGGGTGTAGGGCAGACCGAGCAGCGCGAACAGGCCGATCGAGGTCTTGTCGACGCCGAGCTTCGACAGCCAGTAGCTCAGCGTCGACAGCGTGAGCAGCCGCGGCAGGCCGCTGGCGAAGCCCATCGCCAGCACCACCAGCAGGCGCGGCCGCGCGTAGACGGCCAGCGCCGCGCCCCAGCCGCGCGACACCGCGGGATCGACCGCGCTCACCGGGCAGCTCCGCGCACGCGCCGCGGCCTCATGCGTCGACGCGGGCGAGCCGCCCCCCGGTGAGCCGCGCCAGCTCCGCCGGCGCCAGCGGGAACACGGTGTTCGGCGTGCCCGCCGCGGCCCACACGGTCGGGTGCGCGAGCAGGGTCTCGTCGATGTAGGTGGCGAGCGCCTGCGCATGCCCGAGCGGCGGCACGCCGCCGATGGCGTAGCCGGTCACGTCGCGCACGAAGGCGGCGTCGGCCTTGGCGATCGGCTCGCCGAACAGCGCGGCGATGCGCGCCTCGTCGACGCGGTTGGGGCCGCTGGCGAGCACCAGCACCCCGCGCCCGCTGTCGCGGCCGCGGAAGACCAGCGACTTGACGATCTGTGCGACCTCGCAGCCGATCGCCCGGGCGGCGTCGATGGCGGTGCGGGTGCCGGCGGGAAAGGCGCGGATCGCGGGCGCGATGCCGTGCGCGCGCAGCGCCTCGGCGACGCGCTGGCTGGCGGCGGGCAGGGTGTCGGTCATGGTCGGCAGGGCTCGGGCGGACGGTGGGGCCGGGGCGGAGGGGCAAGCCGTTGCCGCGCGGACGCGGCGGGCACTGGGCGCACGCTAGGCAATCCGCCCGCCGCCTGCAAGCCGCCGCCGCTACACTGCGCGGCACGCCCCCTGGAGAGGACCCCGCCGATGCGCACCGTCCCGTCGTGCCTGCTCGTGCTCGCGCTCGCCCTGGCGGCGCTCGTCGCCCGTGCCGACGACTTCGACTACTACGTGCTGAGCCTGTCGTGGTCGCCGCAGTACTGCTTCGAAACCGGTGACCGCCTCGACAACCGCCTGCAGTGCCGCTCGGAACGCCGCTACGGCTTCATCGTCCACGGCCTGTGGCCGCAGCGCGAGGGCGCCCCCAGCCCCGACGGTTGCGCAGCGGTGGCACCGCTGCCCGAGGCGACCGTCGAGCGCTACCTGCCGATGATGCCGAGCGCCGGGCTGATGCAGCACGAGTGGCGCAAGCACGGCAGCTGCTCGGGGCTGAGCGCCGGCGCGTACCTCGACCTCGCCGAGAACCTCTACGCCGACATCAGCATCCCCGAACCCTACCGCAAGCCCGGCGAAACGCAGCGCACCACCGCGCAAGCGGTGGAGACCGCCTTCCTCGAAGCCAACCCGGCGCTGACGCCGGAGGCGGTCGTGCCGGTGTGCCGCTACCGCCCCGGCAAATCCACCTACCGCGACGGACCGCGGCAGTGGCTCGACGAGATCCGCATCTGCTACACGAAGGACGGCAAGCCCCGCGCCTGCGGCGCGGGCGTGAACGCCAACTGCGGACGCGGCGAGATCGGCGTACGCGGCACCAACTGAACGTCGTGCGGCATCGCACCTGCCCTCAGGCGCCGAGGGCGTGGCCGCCCGCGCTGCCCGGCAGCCGGCGCACGCGCTCCCACACGCGCTCGTGGAAGACGTACGCCACGGTGTTGCACAGCGGCTCGACCAGGGCGATGGCGCCGCCGACGGCGGCGCTGCCCGTCATCACGTAGCCGACCGTGAACGCCACGGTCATGTGGACGACGGCGAAGGTGAAGGTCTTGAGCATGGCGGCGATCCTCCGGTTGAGCCTGGGATCGAGCCTAATGCAGCCATGCTCGCAAATGAAATTGATTCCTATCCTGGTAGCCGATAGCCGACGACTATGCCCCCCGTTCATTCCGGTCGCGTCAGCTCGCCGCGCAGGTCGCGCTGCATCTCGCGCTTGACGTCGTCGGGCGACAGCCCGAGTTCGAACAGGTACAGGAGCTTGGTCAGCGCCGCTTCGACGGTCATGTCGTAGCCGCCGATCACGCCGGCCCGCGCCAGCGCCGAACCGGCGGCGTAGCTGTCGAGATTGACGCTGCCCTGCAGGCACTGGCTGACGTCGACGATCACCACGCCGCGGTCGGTGGCGGCGCGCAGCACGTCGAGGAAGGCGGTGTCGCGCACCGGGCCGTTGCCGGCGCCGTAGCATTCGAGCACCAGCCCGGCGAGCGGCGGCTGCACGATGTGGCGCAGGAACTCGGCGGGAATGCCGGGAAACAGGCGCAGCGCCGCCACCGGCGCCGACCCGCAGCGCTGCATGCGGAACGGCGTGCGCGCCGGCGCCAGCACGCGCTCGCGGTAGACGACGATGTCGATGCCGAGCTCGGCGAGCGGCGGGAAGTTCGGTGACTCGAACGCGCCGAGCCCGGCCGACTTGAGCTTCACCGCGCGGTTACCGCGCAGCACCCGCCCGTTGAAGGCCAGGCAGACCTCGGGGATGCGGTGGTGGCCGGCGACGATCAGGGCGTCGATCAGGTTGTCGCGGGCATCGTTGCGCGGCTCGCACAGCGGGATCTGCGAACCGGTGACCACCACCGGCTTGTCCAGCCCTTCGAGCATGAAGGACAGCGCCGCCGCGGTGTAGGCCATCGTGTCGGTGCCGTGCAGCACGACGAAGCCATCGTAGGCGGCGTAGTGCGCGGCGATGTCGGCCGCGATGTAGTTCCAGTCCTCCGGTCGCATGTTGGCGCTGTCGAGCAGTTCCGGATACTCGTGCACGTCGAAGGCCGGCACCGGCGTCTCGCCCAGTTGCGGCACCTCGCGCATCAGGCGGTCGAGCAGGCCCGGGGCCGGCGCATAGCCCTCGGCGGTGCGCGTCATGCCAACGGTGCCGCCGGTGTAGGCGACATAGACTCTGGACTGCTTCATGCCTTTATCCTCCTCAAGGGCGGCACCGCGCACGACGCGGCATCGGCAGACGGTAGACCAGCCGCGCGCGCCCGTCGCGAGCGAAAACAGCGGCGACGGAGGGCGCGCCCGCGCGGGCCGTCGGCCACTGCGCCGGACACGCC
This sequence comes from Plasticicumulans lactativorans, assembly GCF_004341245.1. Lineage (GTDB taxonomy): Bacteria > Pseudomonadota > Gammaproteobacteria > Competibacterales > Competibacteraceae > Plasticicumulans_A > Plasticicumulans_A lactativorans. The sequence goes on from NZ_SLWY01000023.1 coordinate 58,812, forward strand.
CGCGCGCCGTACGGCGCGCGGCCGCGGCGAGAGTTCCTTATACTCGCCCGGCTTCATCGTCCGGAGTCCGCACCGATGCTCACCCCCGTCCGTTCCCGCCCCCTGCGCGCCGCGCTGCTGGCGGTCTGCGGCCTGCTGCTCGCCCCCCTCGCCTTCGGCAAGCCCGAGGTCTATCCACTGCCGCCCCGCGACACCGACCTGGTCGGCGAACTCGGCATCGATTACGCCCACAGCGAGGACACCTTCCTCGACATCGCCCGCCGCGCCGGCCTCGGCTACGACGAGATCGTCGCCGCCAACCCCGGGGTCGACCGCTGGCTCCCGGGCGAGGGCACGCCGGTGGTGCTGCCGACCCGCCACATCCTGCCGGCCGCACCGCGCGAGGGCATCGTCGTCAACCTGCCGGAAATGCGCCTGTACTACTATCCGAAGGTCCGCGCCGGGCAGGCACCGACGGTGCGCACCTACGCGGTCAGCATCGGGCGCATGGACTGGCATTCGCCGCTCGGGCGCACGACGATCACCGCCAAGCAGGTGGACCCGCCGTGGATCCCGCCGGCCTCGATCAAGGCCGAGCACGCCGCCAAGGGCGATCCGCTGCCCGACATCATCCCCGGCGGCCCCGACAATCCGCTCGGCACCCGCGCGATGCGCCTCGGCATCCCCGGCTACCTGATCCACGGCACCAACAATCCGAACGGCATCGGCATGCGGGTGACGCACGGCTGCATCCGCATGTACCCCGAGGATGTCGAGGAACTGTTCCCCGAGGTGCCGGTCGGCACGCCGGTGATGCTGGTCAACCAGACCGCCAAGCTCGGCTGGTTCGCCGGCCAGCTCTACCTCGAATACCACTCGCCGCTGGAAGAGGATGAGATCCCCACCGAGCAGCAGATCGCCGACACGGTCGCCGCCATCCACGCGCAGCTCGGCAACGATGTGCGCCTGATCTCGCCCGACATCGTCGAAACCGTGGTGCGCCAGGCCAGCGGCATCCCGGTCGCCATCACCGAGTAGCGCCCGCTGCCGCTGGACGCGGCGACGAAATGAAAAGGGCCGGCAAGCCGGCCCTTGGTCGCACGGAGGCTTGCGCCGCCGCTTACTTGTACATGCTCTTCTTGAACACGCGGTTCAGCTTCTCGTTGGTGTCGGCCGCCAGCGCCTTCGCCTCGTTGGCGGTGGCGTTCGCGCGGTTGGCGACGTCCAGCGCCTGGTTGGCGGTGGCCTGGGCCTTCTCGACCGAGTCGGTGCTGGCGCAGCCGACCGTCAGCACGGCAACGGCAGCAAGAGCGGACAGCTTGAGCAGATTCTTCATGGGGAGACTCCTTACAATCGTCATGGGGTGGGAACAACAAGGTTTGTTGCCCTGCAACAAAGCCTGCGTAGTGTAATCATTCGTATGCATTTGCCAACCGGCGGGCAAGCAATAGCACGCGTACAACGCCGCTTCAACGACATCAAGCCGGGGGTCCGACGGAACCGGCGTCACGCGCCCGCCTGCCGGCTCGCGCGCAGGCGGTTGGAGTGCTGCTTGGTGAGATCGATGAAGCGCGGCGTCAGGCCGGCGTCCTCGTAGATCGGGTCCCCCTGCTCGTCTTCGGCGATCACGCGCTGCCCCTGCACGTAGGGAAAGGCGGCTTCGACCTGGTCGAGCGCGGCGCTCAGCAGTTCGGCGGCGATGGCCGCCGGCGTCTTGGTCGGGAACAGATCGGCGAGCGCCGCCACCCGCGCGACATCATGCAACGACAGGTGCACCACCATCTTTTCAGCCGGGGCCTGATCGGCGCCCGACGCTTGCCAACGGTGTAGCAACTCACGAATGTCCATCACGACACCCCTCGCTCGACGGTCTGCGGCTGCCGCTCGTGCGGCGTCTCACGGAACTATGGAAGAAGCCGGGCCGAGCGCAAGGGATGGACGCGATGCAAAGCGACAAACCGTTCGCAATCCGCATCGCCGCGGGGTGTCGCTGATTTGACAAGCCGGGGTCCCCAGCCATGCTCAACGTGCATCATGCGCGCCGGCGCTCACTCACGGCGCGGGCCAACGAGGATGGCTTGCAAGTTGCTTAACGATAAACAAGAAACGATGGGTCACCCCTCTCAGGGGGACATACCCGTCAGCAACAGCAGAGCGGTGCTGCACGACGTTGGCGGCCGGTGACTCCCGGTTCCACGCGGCGGCGCCGGGGAGACCGAAGATGATGCCCTTCTGGATGGATTTCGGTGCGCGGGCGTGGTTCGCCGCCCAGCTGAGCCTACTGAACCATTCGCTCGCCTTGATGCAGTTGTTCGACGCCCGCCCTCCACTGCGGGTCCGCACCGGCGCCTGTCCGGCGTGCGGTGTCACGATGGCCTGGATCGAACACCGTGAAGACCACCACAGGCATCAGCGCTGTCCGGCGTGCGGGCTGATCCGCTTCCAGGCGTACCGGCAACGTGAACAGCCGGCGGAGGGGGCCGCGCACGACGTCGTCAGCTTCCGCACCGGCCCCCGCTCACGGCAGCAGTGAGGCCCGCCGGGAGAACGGCGCCGCCGGCTCAGCATTGCGGCTCGACGGACACCTCGCTGCGCACGGAGTTGGCGATGAAGCAGTTGGCGTGCGCCTTCTCGTGGAGGGCGGTGACCGTCGCCGCATCGGGCTGCACCGGCCCGCCGAACACCACCCGCGGCCGCAGCACCATGCGCGACACCATCATTTTGCCGGCGGCATTCTTGCCGACTTCGGCATAGGCCGCATCCTCGTATCGATCCACCACCAGCTTGCGGATCGCCGCGACGGTGAGGAACGTCAGCATGTGGCAACTGGCCAGCGCGCCGACGAGGCCCTGCTCAGGATCGACACACGCCGGATCGCCGCCATAGTCCGGCCCCGTCGATGCGCGCACGTGTTCCCCACCGTCGTATTCGATGACGTGGTTGCGATCGAAGGTCTTGGCATCGAAGTCGGTGGTCGTGCGCTCCCAGCGCACCGTTGCGCGATGTTCGGACGGCATGGTCGGCCCCCTGTAAAGCTGGGTGTGCGCTGTAAGGCAAAGAGTCCGGGGCAACGCACACCATCATGCCCCGGCGTATCGGGTGTTTCATGCCGCCCGGCAACCGCCCACGGCACCGTCGAGCCGCGCGTGCAGCGGGCTCGAACGGGGAAAATGCGCGCGCAGGAAGGCCATCTGGTCGGCGAGGATGCGCCGGCCCTGCAGGTAGACGTACTCGGCATGGGTGGGCGAGAACGGCACCGCCAGCAACTGCATGCCGGCCTGCTCCGGCGTCCGTCCGCCCTTGTGATGGTTGCAGCGCCTGCAGGCGGTGACGACGTTGGCCCAGCGGTCGGCCCCGCCCTGCACTAGCGGCGTGACGTGATCCCGCGACAGCTCGCGCGGCACGAAAATCTGCCCGCAATACAGGCACATGCTGAAGTCACGGCGGAACAGCGCGGCATTCGACAGCGGCGGGACATAGTCGGAACGCGCGCGCAGGATGGCGTACATGCCGCCATGCGTCGCAATGACCGCATGTACCGCGATGACGCTGCGGCGGGCGGTTATCGCGTTGAAGCCGCCACGCAACCGATGCAGCACCGGCCCGACGGTGTAGGCGACGTGCCCGCTGCAGTGCAGGCGCACCGCCTCCTGGTAGTCGACCCATTCAAGCGGCATACCGGATACATCGGTACGCAGAATCGGCTGATCGAGCCCGTACATCGCCCTCCCCCTTCGCCTGTCCGGCCAGGATGATCGGCAGCTCCGGTGACCGGTCGATGACGGCGGAATCCTGAACGGCTCCGGTCGCTTATGGCGATACATATACCATGCCGAATGTCGCCCGGCGCACCTGCGCAGCTTTTGGCATGCACTACAGATCGGCTACAATACTCGGACGTTTTACGGCTGTTGGTCTGACCAATTTCCGTTCCCGCCACTGCCCAACGCGGCAGCTTCGCGGGTTTGCCCCTCAATACGAACAGCGAAACGCCGGTACGCCCTGCGCGCCGCGCTGCGCTGTTGCTGGAGATATTCCGATGACCCTAAGACTACTGGTACCGAAAGAGGTGCATCCGGGGGAGCGGCGGGTGGCGCTCGATCCGAGCGTGGCCGAGCGCTTCCAGAAGCTCGGCGCCGAGGTGCTGGTC
>NZ_SLWY01000024.1 GCF_004341245.1 Plasticicumulans lactativorans
CTCGCCAGGCTCAGGCTGCCGAAGCTGCTCGTCGCTTCGTCGAGCGTGATCGCGGCGGCGTTCAGCGCCTTGAACGTCGCCGCACCCGTCACCGTCAGCGGGCCGTCGTCGCTGATCGCACCCCCGGCGGTCACCGCGAGATCGCCACTGACCGTGGAGCTGCCGAGCGCCAGCGCGTTGGTGTCGCGCAGCGACACACCGGCGGCCGTCAGCGAGACGGCACCACCGAAGTCGTTGGTCGACGTCGTCAGCGTGACGTCGCTCGCCCCGGCGTTGGCGCTGAACGATGCGGTGCCGCTGACGACGAACTGCCCGCTCTGGATGATGTCGCCGCCGCTGGTGACGACGAGTCCGCCGGCACCGATGCCCGACGCGCCGAACTGCAGCGCGTTCAGGTCATTCAGCGTCGCCCCTGAAGCCGTCAGCGAGATGGCACCGCCGAAGTCGTTGCCCGCGGCCAGCGTGATGCTGCTCGCCCCGCCGTTGGCGTTGAACGATGCCGTGCCGGTGACGCTGAGCGCCCCGCCCTGCGTGATGTTGCCGCCGCTGGTGACGACCAGGCCACCGGCGCCGATGGTCGAGGCGCCGAGCGACAGCGCGTTCACGTCGTTCAGCGTCGCACTCGAAGCCGTCACCGAAACGGCACCGCCGAAATCGTTGCCGTTGCCGAGCGTGACGGTCTGCCCGGCAGCCGAGAAGCTGCTGGTGCCGAGGATGTTGAGGATGTTCGACTGCGTCACCGCACCGCCGGCCGTGACCGAGAGGCTGCCCGCCGCCAGTGCGCCCAGGCTCACCGTGCCGGTGTGGTTGAGCGTCACGAGCCCCGTGGTCACGATGCTGCCGGGGCTGGCGAAGGTGGTGCCGCTGCTGCTGAAGCTGCCGCTGCCGAGCGCGAGCGTGCCCCCCACGCTGACGCCCGCGCCGGCGCTGAGGATCAGGTTGAGCGCATCGCCCCCCGGCACGGAGTCCTGGATCGTGCCGTTCAGGCTAATGCTGCCGGCCGCCGACAGGGTCAGCGCACTGGTGCCCTTGCCGTTGAAGTCCAGCGTGGCGCCCGAGCCCCAGACGATATTGCCGTTCTGTGTGCCGGTGCTGCCGGTATTGACCGTGACGCTCACGCCGTCGCTCAGCGCGTCCCTGATCAGGTCGACGCCGAGCGGAGCGTTGTCGGCCGTCGGCGAAAAGGTGAAAGGGTCGGAGTTGTCGATGTTGGTACTGGAGGAGCCGGCGACGATGAACACGTTGTGCGGGTCGAGCAGCCATGCCCCGCCCGCCCCGGCGGGCGCCGACAGGTCGGGCGTGCGGGACACGTCGAGCAGCTCCTTGCCCGAGGTTTCGACGAAACCGCCGTCACCGCCCTCGGCCCCGCCGTGGGCGGCGATGCCGCCGTAGACGCGCGCGACCTCGTCGGCCCAGACGATCACCCGCCCGCCGTTGCCGTTCTCCAGCGCGCTGGCGTCGATCGTCACCTCGGGGCCGACGTAGGTGCGCCTGGCGTTCGGTACCGCCGCGTTGCTGCCCCGGTAGTCACCGCCGATGCGCACCTGGCCGCCACCGCGGGCGCCACCGGCATCGAGCCTGGCCTTGTCCATCAGGCCGACGCGCTCGCCGAGCACGTCGATCTGGCCGCCCTTGCCCTTGGGCGCGCGCGCGTCGAGCCGCGCGTTGCCGGTGACCAGCGTGTCGCGGTCGGAGCGCAGCTCGATGCGCCCGCCGTCGCCGGCACCGCGCGCGGCGGCGTCGAGCGTGCCGCTGTTTTCGACCTTGCCGCCGCTGCCGACCAGGCGGATCACGCCGCCGCTGTCGTCGATGCGCCCGGCACGGACCACGCCGTCGTTGTTGACGACCTTGGCGAACACGTCGCGCGCGGCGCGCGCCGTCAGCAGCACCTGCCCGCCCTCGGCCTGCACGCTGCCGGTGTTGTTCACGGCGACGGCGCTGCCGGGGTTCTTCAGCACGTCCTCGGTGACGGCGAAGCGCATCAGCCCGTCGCCGTCGAAATCGAGCGTGGCCTGGCGACCGGCGGCGAGCGTGACGCTGCCGTAGTCGGCGACGATCGCCCCGGTGTTGGCGACGGCGCCGCCGACCAGCACCACCTCGCCGCCGCGCGCCGCGGTGATGGTGCCGGCATTGACCACGGTGCCACCGGCGCCGCCGTTCGCCGCGGCGAAAGCGAGCCGCCCCTGCATGAACGCCGACGGGTCGACGTCGAGCCCGCTCGCCACCAGTGAGCCGACGTTGAGCCGCGCACCGGGCGCGAAGTAGATGCCGCTCGGGTTGACCAGGAACACCCGGCCGTTGGCGTTGATCGCGCCGAAGATCTGGCTCGGCTTCTGGTCGAGGATGCGGTTCAGCGCCACCGCCCGCGCGCCCGGCTGCTGGAAGTTCACCCGCTCGTTGCCGGCGACGTTGAAGCTCTGCCAGTCGACCGCGAGGCGCTGCGAGGCCTGGCGCACCACGGTGGTGGTGGCGTCGGGGCGCAGCACGCTGCCGCTGCCGCCGACGATGCGCTCACCCTGCGGCCCGGCGAGGACCGCGCTGGGCAGCGTCAGGCCGCCGGCGAGCACGGCGCGCAGCGCGAGCCACAGCGGGTGCGCTGCGGTGAGGGGGAAAGCGGGGCGAGGACGGCTGTTCTTGTTCATGTTTTGCCCCCTGCGCGACCGGCTAGAAGTTGTAGACGAAATCGAAGAAGTACTGCGGATTGCGGTCGTTGCTCGCGTCGTGCGAGCCGAGCGGCGTCGCCACCTGCAGGCGCGCCTGCCACTCCCCCGGTACCTGGAAGCGCAGGCCGATACCGGCACCGGACAGGCGCACCGGCGAGTCGGACGGCTGCAGCGGCTCGTTCAGCCAGCCCTTGGCGTAGTCGGCGAACAACGACAGCTGGAACACCTGGCCCCACTTGAGGTCGCGGAACGCCGGCTCGTCGGCGAAGCCGGGCGCCGGGATCGACCACTCGGCCGACACGAACACGCCCTTGTCGACCAGGAACTCGGCGCGCGGGTAGGCGCGCACGCTGTCCGGCCCGCCCATGCTGAACTGTTCGAGGCTGGTCAGCGGGTCGGCCGAGTACTGCGAGTCCAGCCGCAGCAGCAGTTGCTGCCCGGCGAAGGGCAGGTTGTGGACGCGCGCGAGGTGCAGCTCGAACTTGTCGAAGTCCGACCCCACCCCGCTGCCGTCCGCCAGCTTGCGGCTGGCATCGAGTGAATCGCTGGGCATCGCGCCGAGGAAGTCGGGGAGGCCGTGGCTCCAGCGGAACTGCGCGACGTTGATGCCGGCGGCGTCGACGCGGTCGTAGTCGAGCTGCAGGCTCAGCACCGAGAGGTTGTCGATCTGGTCCGGCTGGTCCTCCTGCTCGGTGACGGCGTGCTTGCGCGCAAGCCCGAGGCGGCCGGTGAAGTTCTGCTGGCGGCTGCGCACGAACTTGCGCGCGACGAACAGTTCGGCGATGTCGCTGATGCCGGAGATGCCGAGCGCCTGGAACTCGCCGCCGACGTCGTACTGGTTGTGCGAGACGTCGACGCCCCAGTAGGTCGCCGCGTCGAAGATCGGGCGCTGGTAGACGAAGCCGCCGAACAGGCTGTTGAGGGGGTCGAAGGTCTGCAGCAGGCTGAGGTCGAGGCGGTCGGCGGCACCGGTCGGGTTGTTCCACGACAGGTCGCCGCGCAGGCGCCACTCGCCGCTGACCTCGGAGCCGCCGTTGTCCAGCGTGACCGTGCCGATCCAGGGCCTGTCGCCCTGCGGCTTCACCACCAGCTCGGTCTCGCCGGTGCGGCTGCCGCTGCGGAAGATGCCGAGGCCGTCGAAGCCCGGGTAGTCGCGCAGCAGCAGCAGGCCGCGTTCGAGCCGGTCCTTGTGCACCACCTGGCCGATGCTGTCCTCGAAGGGCCTGCGCAGCAGTTCGTCGGAGTAGCCGGTCTCGGTGCCCTTGTCGACCGTCACCCGCCCGAGCCGGCCTTCGAGCACGGCGATCTCGACCTCGCCGTCCTTCACCTCCTGCGCCGGCACGTAGGCCTGCGCGACGATGAAGCCGCGTTCGCGGTAGAGCTTGGTGACGCGGTCGGCGACGTCCTCCAGGTCGCCGATGCCGAAGCCCTCGGGCTTGGCCTGGCGCGCGGTTTCGAGCAGCTCGCGCACTTCGTCGAGGCGCAGCCCCTGCTCGGGATGGTCCTCCGCCCCGGTGAGCTTGAACGCGCGCACCGGCACCCGCAGCTGCCCGGCCTCGACGCTGCCGCGCTCGGGCACCGCGGGCACCGTGTACAGCTCGGCCGGCACCGCCTCGGGCAGCGCCAGCGCCGGGCGCTCGGGCATCGCCCCGCCGGGCGTGGCCGCCCCCGGCAGCGACGGGGCGGCGGCGACGGCAGCGGTGGGGTCGAATCCGGCACACAGGGCGTACGCCAGGGTGAACAGGCGGCGGCGATCCATGATGCGCTCCGTATCGGGAAGGTTCGTGATGACGCGGGTTCGCGGCCTCGCACCGGCACGACCGGCCGTGTGCCACGCTGACACGCAGTCTCAGAACTTAGCAGGCCGCTCGGCGCTTCGCCGGCATGGGCACTGGCGCACCGTCACCGGCCGCCGCGCTGGCCGACGTGGATGGTGGCGGCAACGCCCCGCGGGAGGGGCCATGCGCCATGGAACGCCCGTGGACGCCGGCCCGACGCGGCGTCTACTTGAGCGCGCGGGCCACGCGCAGCCCGGTGCTGTCGGCGTCGGCCGCCTTCGACAGGCTCGCCGAGCAGGTCGAGAAGCTGTCGGTGAACGCCCCGCCCATCGCCGCGCCGCCCTTGACCAGTTCCTGGGCGTTGCCGAGCACGTTGACCAGCCCCCAGCCGTTCGACTGCCCGGTGCGCGCCGGCAGCAGTGACTGCCCCTTCAGCACCTTGGTACCGTCGGACAAGCGGCAATTGTAGTCGGCCGGCGGTAGCCCGCCGGCTTCGGCGGCGAAGCGCCACTCCGCCGCGCTCGGCACGCGGTAGCTGAAGCCGCTCTGCTGCGACAGCCACTGCACGTAGCGCTCGGCATCGCGCGCACTGACCCCCACCGCCGGCAGCCCCGGCCCGCCCTTCACGCTGCAGCCGGCGCTGCGGCAGAAGGCGCTCATCTCCTCGTAGCTGACTTCGTACTTGCCGATCGCGAACGGCGTGCCGTTGCCGCCGCCCGCCGGCACCACCACCAGGTCGGGGCCCTTGCCGCCGCCGTTGAGCGCGTCGGTGCACACGCCGTAGGGGCGGCGGCCCTGCCCGGCGAGGCGCGCCTGGCAGGGGTCGGCCCCCGGCGGCGCCGGCTTGCCGGGGGCGGGCTTGGCCACCTCGGGCGCTACCGGTTGTTCCTCGGGCTTGGCCTGCAGCGCCTGCTGTTCGCCGAGCCAGGTGGTGTTGTCGACCCACAGCGCCAGCGCGGCGTCGAGCTGCTGCTTCGCGGTGTCGAGCTCCTTGCGCTTGAAGGCGCGCAGGTAGGCGTCGTGGGCGGCCTCGGCCTTGTCGCGCTTCTGCGCGATGGCGTCTTCGAGCGCCTTGAGCTCCGGGTGGTCGCCCTCCGCCTTGCGCCCCTGCGCGAGCACGCGGTCGGCCTCGCCGAGCTTGCCGGCGGCGACCAGGTCATTGCCGCGCGGCGCGAACTTCGACGGCTGCACCTGCACCGTGATGGTGATCGCGGCGAGCTCCTTGGCGTCGGGGAAGAGCTTGCGCCCGGCGTCGAGCAGCGCCAGCGCGCCGCCCGGGTCCTTCTCGGCCTGCTTGTTGACGCGCTTGGCGAAATCGCGCGGCCAGTCCGCCGCGCGCCGCGCGTATTCGTCCGGGAACAGGCGCTGCGCATCGCGCAGCTTGCGGTCGAGGCCGGCGAGCGCGTCGGGTGCGCCCTTGTCGAGCGCGTCCTCGATCTCGCCGAAGGCGCCCTCGCGGCGGTACTCGTCGACCTTGGCCTTGAGCTCCGCCTGGTCGGGGAAGGCGTCGAGGCCGCGGGCCAGCGTGGCCAGCGCGCGGTCGTAGCGCTTGCGGTCGGCGTCGCGCGCGGCCAGGCGCAGGTAGGCGTCGATCAGGTCGCGCGGCGCCTGCTGGGTCAGGAACGGGTCGGTCGCGGGCAGCAGCGGCCCGAGCTGGGCGAGCGTCCTGCGCGCCGCCTCCGGGTCGTTGGCCTTGATGCGGGTGGCGAAGTCCTGGCGCAGGCCGTCGATGGTGGCCTGCACGCGGCGCTTCTCCTGGTCGTCACGGAACGCCGTCTCGGCGCCGTCGATGCGCGTGCGCAGCGCGGTGAGGTTGGCCTCCGGCAGCAGCCGGCCGGCTTCGGCGAGCTGGCTGCGGGCGTCGCTGAAGCGCTGCGCGGCGAGGGCGGCGTCGATCGCCGCGGCGTAGGCCTGCAGCAGCTGCTCGCGACGCCTGGCGAGCTCGGGGTCGCCGGCGGCGACGCGGCTTTCCAGCTCACGCAGGTCGGCGTACACCCCGCGCCCCCAGTCGGTACCGCTGAAGGGCTTGGCCAGGCGCGTGTCGAGGCGCGCGTAGGTATCGCTGATACGCCGCGCCTCCTCGGCACCACGCGCCGCCTGGCGCGCACGCTCGACCTGTGCCTGCGCCTGCACCAGGCGTTCGGACTCCGGCAGCAGGCGCAGGCCGTCGCGCAGCGACGCCGCCGCCGCATCGAGTGCGCCACTGTCGACCTGCGCCTGGGCGAGCTCGGCGAGGCGCCCGGCGATGCGCTCGCGGCCGCTGCTGACCAGCGGGTCGGTGGGTGCCAGGCGGGCGAGATCGTCGAGTGCGGCCAGCGCCTCCGACGCCCCGCTGCCGCCGCTCTGGATCGCCGTTACGGCACTGTCGAAGCGCGTGCGGGCGGCGTCGAGCGCCTGCGCGCGGGTCTGCTCCAGGCGCTGGCGTTCGGCCTCGGCGAGCTGCTGGCGCGCCGCCTGCTCGGCCTGTGCCACGTCTTCGGCTTCGCGCGCCAGCGCCTCCGACAGCGCCGCGCCCGGCGACAGCTCGCGCGCCTGCGCGAGCGCCTGGCGCGCGGCGTCGAAGCGCCGCGCGGCACGGTGCTGGCGCGCGCTGTCGAGCCAGCCACGGGCGATAAGGTCGCGGGTACGCTCGATCGTCGCCGCCGGGGCGGCTTCCGCCACCAGCCGGTTGAGGCCCTCGCGCGCGGCGTCGAACCGCCCGCCGCCGACCTGCCGGCGGATGTCCTCCTCCAGCGCGCCGAAGCGATCGCGCAGCGCGTTCTCGGCGTCGCTCAGGGTGCGCGCGCGCTCGGCGAGCCAGCCCTGCGTGAGCAGCGGCTCGTACTCGGCGAGCAGCGCCCGCGCGCCCTGCCAGTCGCGGCTCGCCTGCGCGGCCTTCAGCGCGGCGTCGAGGGCGTTCTGCAGCGCGGCGTCGAGCGCCTGCCGGCGCGGGTGGTCGGGGGCGAGGCGGGCGAGGCGGATCAGGTCGTCGCGGCGGCTGAGGAAGTCCGCCAGCGTGCGCGGCTGGAAGCCTTCGAGCGAGGCGACCAGGTTCGCCACCTGCTGGTCGCGCAGCGCCCGCTCGGTGGCGAGCCGCAGCCGCCCGCCGATCTCGGCGAGCGCCGGATCGTCCGGCACCAGCGTCGCCGCCTCGGCGAGCAGGTCGCGGGTCAGGTCGAGGTCGTTGCGCGCCAGCGCCGCCTCGGCCGCCGCGGCGTAGGCCGGCGCGATGCGCGGGTCCTTCAGCAGCGGGTGGGCGGGGTCGACGCCGGCGAGGCGCTCCAGCACCCCCTTGACGCCGTCGGGCCCGGCTTCGGGGCCGAGCAGGTTCTCGTCGAGCGCACGGGTGAAGGCCTGGTTCAGCTCGTTCAGCAGGCGGTCGCGACGCTCTTCGAGCGCACGGCTGCGCTGCACCAGGTCGGCATCGCGCGGGTACCACGCCAGCGCCTGCTTGAGCCGCGCCGCGGCGGCATCGAAGTCGTAGCGGCCGGCGGCCTCGTCGACCTCGGCGTCGGCCTGCGCAAGCACCAGGCGGATCAGTTCGTCGCGCAGGGCGTCATCGGCGAGCACCTGCCGGCGGGTGTCGTCGGACAGCTCGGCGAGGCTCGCCAGCGCCGCCTCGGCGCGCCCGTCGCCGGCGGCGATCTCCTCGCGCAGGGCGGCCACGCGCCGCTCGTTCAGGTAGTTCTGCAGCGGCCCGGTGGCGACCAGCGCGATGATCGCCACCCCGGCACCGGCGGCGCCGATGATCAGGCCGCGCCTGCTGCCGCCGCCATGACGCTGGACGTCGCCGTCGAGCCCCTGCAGGAAGGCTTCGCAGGTCGGCGTGCGCGCGGCACGGTCGAGCGCCAGCCCGCGCTCCAGCGCCTGCCACTGGCGCTTGCTCAGGTGCTTGATCGGCAGGGGCTTGAGCCCCGCCTCGCGCACCTTTTGCGCCGACTTGCGCTCGAACGGATGCCTGCCGCCGAGCAACTCGTAGCTCACGCAGGCCAGCGCGAAGATGTCGTCGCGCGGGTCGGGCTCGGCTCCGTCGAACATCTCCGGGCTGGCATAAGCCGGGGTGCGGGCACCGAGCCCCCCGGCGTCGAAGGTCTCGCGCCGCGCCTGCTCCTCGTTCGCGATGCGCGCAATGCCGAAGTCGAGCACCTTCACCTCGCCCTTGCGGGTGATGAAGGCATTGCCCGGTTTGAAGTCCGAGTGCACCAGACCGCGGCGGTGCGCGTAGCCCAGCCCCTCGGCGAGCGCGGCGATGATCGGCCGCGCGGTGGCGTAATCGAGGCCCTCGCGCGGCACCTCCTGCTTGATGTAGCGGTCGAGCGGCTCGCCTTCGAGCAGCTCCATGGTCATGAAGCTGATCGTCGGGATGCGCGTGGTGTCCTGATCGAAGTCGTAGACGCGGATGACATGGTCCGACGCCAGGTTCTGGACCTTCTTGGTTTCGCGCTGCAGCGTGATGACGGCGTCGGGATGGCGCGAGAACTCCGGCGACAGCACCTTGACGGCGACGTAGGGATCGATGTCGCGGGCCGCCTCGCGGCGCATGTCGAGCGCCTTGAACACCTGTCCCATGCCCCCCTCGCCGAGCTTGGCTTCGAGCAGGAAGCGGTCCTTGAGGACGTCGCCGACGTCGAGCGGGCGGTCGTTGAACACCGGCGCACCGGCGTAGCCGCCGCCGCTGCGCGAGCGCACCTGGGTGCGGTCGGCGCCGGTTCCGGTACCGCCGGAGATCGCCGACGCGCCGCCGACGCCCCCGCTCACGCCGCTGCCGGAGATGGCCGAGGTGCCACCGGTACCGCCGGTGCCGCCGGTCAACGGCGAGCCGAAGCTGCGCCCGCTGATCGGCGCCGCCGGGTGCGGCGCGAACACCACGGTGATGTCGTCGCCGCCGGCCGGCGGTGGCGTCTCGGCCGACGCCGGCGGCGCCGGGGTAGCGCCCGGCAGCACCACGGCCGGGCGCTGGCGGGTGGGCGCATCGCCAGCCGTGGCGCCTGGCGGCGGCGGCGGCGCGTCGGGGCGCGACACCACCGCTTGCAGCGGGCGGGTCGATGCGCCGACATCCGCCGCCGGCGGCGTAGCCGGACGCGGTGGGGTGAACGCGGTCACGCCCCCATCCACCGCCGGCGGCGTCGGTGGCGGGGTCGGTGATGCCGGGGCGGGAGCCGGCGTCACCGCGGGCGGCACGGCGATCAGCGTCAGGTCGGGCTCGGGCTCACCGGGTGACGGCGGCACCGGCAGCGTCGGCGCGCGCGCAGCCGACGGGCCCTCGACCGCCTGCAGCACGGCAGCGGGCACGCGCGCGCGCAGCAGCGGGCCGAGCTCGGGGTCGAGCTTGCCGGCGGCGATCGCGCGATCGAGCAGCGCGAGCATCGGCCGCAGCTCGGCACCGGCGGCGCGATCGGCATCGAACGCGTCGGCCAGGTCGCGCGGATCGGCCTGGCCGAGCAGATAGGCCCTGAGGGCTTGGTCGAACGCGGCTCCCAAGACGTGTGGCTCCTGGTGGTCGGCCCCGCGCACGGCGGCACGGGGCGGTATTCGGGCGTCGCCGTGCGCGGGGCACCTGCGCCTGGCGCTACCTCAGAGTCAAGCACAAGACGGTCGCCGGCGGCCGCGGGCTACAGCGGCGGTGGCGGCGCCAGCGGGCGGCCGGCCACGGCGGCGCGGCGGCACGCCTCCCAGCGCGATTCGAGGTCGAGGCGGCGCAGCGTGTCGGCGTCGCAGCCGGCACTCAGGTCGAAGCCGCGGCACCAGCGGGTGCCGCCGCGCAGGCGCTCGGCGTCGCGCGCCCACACCGCGCGCGCACGGCCGCCGTCGGGCAGCGTGACCTCGTCGGCGAACTCGGCGGCGAAGGCATCGTCGGGGTCGTGGTCGGTGCAGCGCGCGCGGCGCTCGCCGCGCACGTCGACCCCGGTGAGCTTGGTGAACGCCGCGCCGGCGGCGGCGGCGAGGCGCGGATCGGGGACGACCATCGCCGCGATCAGCAGCTCCACCACGGCGGGGTGGCCGTAGGCACCGAGCAGCCCCGGCCCGTCGGCGCCGAGCGCCGGCTGCGCGGCGAGGTGCAGGATCTCGTCGCGCGCCTGCGGCCCGGCGAGCACCGCGAACAGGCGCACGGCCTCGCGCTGGGCCGCCGGGGCGGCGAGCGCGAGGCGCCGGCACACCTGGAGCAGCCAGGGCTGGCCGGTCCAGGCCGCGGCTTCGAGCGCAGCGGCGCGTACCCCCGGATCGTCGCCGCGCAGCGCGGATTCCCATGGCCGCGGCGGCACCCTGCCCGGCGGGTCGACGCGGGCGACCACCGCCCAGGCCTGCGCGCGCACGCCGGCGTCGGCGTCGTCGAGCAGCGCCTGCAGCCGCGGCGCCAGCGGGTCCATCGCCTTGTGCGCGGCGAGGGCGGCGGCGGCGGCGATCGCGCGCGGCGCCGTGCCGGAGGCGAACTGCTCGCGCAGCGCGATCACCGTGAGGTCGACCGGCGCGGTGGCGAGGGCGTCGCGCAGCCCGGCGAGCGCCGCCCCCCCGGCCTCGGCGAAGGCGGCGGTGACCTGCGCCGCGGCGCGCGGCTCGCGCAGGCGCAGCAGCGGGAAGGCGGCGGCGAAGGCATTGCTGCGGCGCGGTTCGAGGAGTTCCGGCGCAAGCAGCTCCGGCAACATGGAACGCGCCAGCAGCAGGCCCTGCACGTGCGCCTCGATGCGCTCGTTGAGTTCGGCGACGTCGCGCAGCGTGTGCACGCTCGAGTTCAGGCGCGCACAGCGCTGCGCCCAGAGGAATTCGAGTTCCTCGACGTGCTCGACCAGGATGTCGTGGATGAACAGGGCGCGCGGGGCGCTCATGCCGGTGGCGCTCCAGGCGGCTGCCTCAATTGATCGATACCGTGCCGGCCTTGATGCGCTGCGTGCG
This sequence comes from Plasticicumulans lactativorans, assembly GCF_004341245.1. Classification (GTDB taxonomy): domain Bacteria; phylum Pseudomonadota; class Gammaproteobacteria; order Competibacterales; family Competibacteraceae; genus Plasticicumulans_A; species Plasticicumulans_A lactativorans. The sequence continues at coordinate 11,312 of NZ_SLWY01000024.1, forward strand.
CTGCGCGCGCAGCAGGATGTCCTCGCCGCGGATCGCGAGCTTGCCGTCGGCACGCAGCTCGACGGCAGCCTCGCCGCACTTGAGCACGAGTGACTGACCGGCCTCGATGACCACGCGCTCGGGCGTCGCCGGCGGCTGCGGCGCGCGGTAGCGGCCGATGCGCCCGAGCACCACGCCGGGCGCATCGCCGGCCGGCGGCTGCACCAGCAGGCGGTCGCCGGGGGCGAGCTCGATGCCGGCGGTGGCGGGGCCTTCGAGCCAGTCGCAGAGGCTTTCGCGGCCGTCGGCCAGGCGCACGCGCAGGCGGCCGTCGGGCTCGATGGCCAGCAGGGCGGCGGGCTGCGCCGTCGCCGACGCGGGAAAGTCGAGCAGCGGGGTGGTCTGCGCTTCGGCGCTCATGCGGTCTCTCCGGTTCAACCGGCCCAGTCGGCGGGCACGGTGAAGCTCAGGCTGTCGATGCCGGCCGCCTCGACGGCCTTCCTGACGGATTCATGCACCACGATGCCGCTGACCGACTCGGCGAGGCGGAACATCAGCGCGCCGCGCGCCCGCGCCGCGTCGAGCGCCAGCGAATCGAAGTCCACCGACACCATCGGTCCGTCGGGCGCGACATAGATGGATTTCGCCAGATCCGCCGCCGCGATCACGCCGATGATGTTGAAGGCCAGATGGTCGGCGTGGATCTGGCCGCTGTCCTCGTCCTTGATCTCGGCCCGGTAGACGTCGAGGTTGCTGACCCCGGCTTCCTGCAGCGCCCGGTGCAGGCGGGCGCTCATCAGCGGCAGCGGCACCTTCACCAGTTCGGTCAGCACGCTCTTCCTGCGCATCTTGACCGTCGCCCGCACCGGCTCGGGCATCGGCGGATCGAAGCGGCGACCGAGGATCCAGCTGCGACCGGGCCGATCGGGCCGGTAGGTGACCATCGCCGGGTAGTGGCCCGCCGGCGCCCGGCAGTCGAGCATGTAGTACATCACGCCCCTCCCGCGCAGCCGCCGGCCCGCACCGCGCACCCGCTCATCCGCCGCCCCCCTGGCGGTTGCGCACGTGGGCGAGCACCCAGTCCGAGGTGTAGAGCTTGTCCGACCAGCGCCCGCCGCTCAGGTAGCCGCGCAGCGAGGCCGACAGCCCGTTCAGCCGCGCCACCAGCCCGAACGGCGTGGGGACACCGAGATCCTTGATCTTCTTGGCTTTCTCCTTGCAATCCGGACAGTTCTTCTCGTCCACCTGCTTTTCCTTCAGCAACAGGTAGTTGGCGTGGATCTTCTCGAGGTGCTCGAGGACGTAGTTGCTGTAGGGCTCGTGACGGTCGTGGAACTGCGCGCGCGTCAGCTTCATCGCCAGGCTGACGTAGCGCCACTTGCGGTTGTTCGGGTCGGCCTGGAAGTTGGCGCCGCTCAGGCGGTTGGAGCTCGGCGCGCCGTCGATGATCGGGCCGCCGTCGGCGAGCCCGTCCATCGCACCGACCGCCCCTTCGTTGAGATCGACATCGACGCCGACGTCGTCTGGGTATTCGACGTCGTCGTCCTCGTTGCTGTCGTCCCCCTCCCACACGCCCATGCCGCCGCGCCCACCGCCGACCGCGTAGTTGCCGGGCAGGAAGACGCCGTTCTCGACGCCATTGACGTCATAGCCGACGTCCGCCCACACCACGCCGTTGCTGAAGCTGTCGTCCTTGAGGTCCTCGCTGTCGTTCTTCTTGACCATGAACTCCAGCAGCTGCGAGCGCTTGAGCGATTCCTGCGCGGGGATGCAGTGGTGCGCCGCACAGGTGACCGGGTAGGCGTGCTGGTAGAGCTTGCTGGTGGCGTCCTTGCGGATGTTCAGCAGCACCGGCCGCGGCTTGCGCGAGCCCTTCTTGTGCAGCGCATGGCCGGGGATGTCGCGCGGATTCAGGATCGGCGACTGGTCCTCGCGCAGTTTCGAGTACAGGTGCGTGCTGGAGCCGTTCTTCATCTTGCGCGCGAGCGTGCCGCCGACACCGATCAGGTCGTTGTCGACCTTCGGCGGCGTCGGCGTTTCGTGGTCGAAGGGACACTTGGTCTCGTCCTCGTTGACCATGCCGATCGCCACGCCCTCCACGACCTCGGTCATCGCCGCCTCACCCGCAGATGTTCTTCTTGTTGTGCCAGAGCATGTCGCCCATGCGGCAGACGTTCTTGCCTTCCAGCATCACGTTGAACGAGTACAGCAGGAACTCGCACTCCTGCTTGAAGGTGCTGCTCATCACCCCGCCGGCGACGCCGGCCTCGTCGCCGGCGCTCATCATGTACTTGGCACCCTTGACCATGATCATGTTGCCGCCGTCGGCCTCGACCGTGGTGGTGCCGCCGCTGGTGTCGGACGACTTGCCGATGTTCGGGTAGGGGATCGGCACCGGCGGCGCCGGCGGCGCCGGCGTCTTGCAGACGTCGGGGAACACCATGCTCATGCCGCCGCTGCCCTTGTGGGCGAAGCCGGTGATGTTGTGGACGGTACACGGCATCGGCGGGGGCCTCCTGCGTCAGGGATATCGCGCAACGCGCCTGAGTCTAGCCCAGCCGCCCGAGCAGCGCGGCGGCGCGGTCCTCGCGATCGGAGGAGGCGTACACCAGCACCGGGCCGCGCCGGTAGCCGTGGCGCAGGCCGTGCGCGGCGAGCGCGAACATCACCGCGCCATGGGCGGCGCCGAGGTCGCCGAAACCCTCGGCGGGGTGCTCCATCTGGTGGTCCTCGGCGAAGGCCGCACGGTTGCGCAGGAAGGCGGTACCGAACTCGCGCCCCCAGTAGCGCTCGCCGTTGAAGCTCGCGTACACGCAGCCGATCGGCGCCGGCGGCGGCGCCTCGGCGAACAGCGCGGCGAAGGCCGCGGCGAGCCCCTCGCCGAGGTACGGCGCCTCGGCGTAGAGGTGGCCGGGCTCCTGGCCGACGCCGTTGCCGAGCACCTGCGCCAGCGGTGCGAGTGCATGCCGCTCGGCGGCGCGGCGGCTCGCCAGCAGCGCGAAGCCGGCGCCCTCGCCGGGAGTGAAGCCGTCGCTGACGGTATCCCCGCGGATGCGCCCTTCCAGGTCGAGCGTGCCGAGCACGTAGAGGTCGACCAGCGAATCGACGCCGCCGACCAGCACGAACTCCGCCTCGCCGCGGGTGATGCGCGCGCACGCCTGGCGCACCGCGGCGAGGCCGGCGGCGCGCCCGCGCGCGACCGCGACGCTGGCGGCGATGTCGAGCGGGATGCCGGCCTGGCGCGCGAGGCGGCTGAGGAACTGCGGCGGGCGCAGCGGCTGCGTGGTGTGGTGCTCCGGCAGGCCGAGCAGCAGCGGCACGCGCACGCCCGCGGGCAGGGCGGCGAGCGTCTCGGCGAGCGCGACGTGGCCGAGGCGCAGCATGCGCGCCTCGCGGTACTGCAGGCGCTCCCCGGCGAAGGCGGCGTCGAGCGGCGGCAGGCCCTCGTCGGGCACCACGGCGACGATGAAGCGCTCGAAGCGCCGGTCGCGCCATTCGATCGCGCGCTGGCGGGCGATGCGCGCGCGCGCCGACATCGCGGTTTCGGCGAGGCTCAGGCCGATCGACGTCACCACGCCGGCGCCGACGACCAGGACCGCTTCGGCCATCGCTCAGCCCTCCCCGCCGTGGCCGTACTCGGCGCAGCGCACGTGCACCTCGCTGAGCCTGAGCGCGTGCTTGTCGACCGGCTGGCAGGCGCGCCACACCAGCTGCAGCCGCGCCAGATCGGGTTCGAGCACCACGGTGTCGAGCGCCGCCGGCTGCGGGATCTCGCGCCCGGCGAAGTGGAACACCGTCGCCAGCGTGCACACCGGCAGCTTGAAGCGCAGCGGCGCCTCGGCCGTGACGCCGCTCAGTTCGACCGGCTCGCCGCCCTGCAGGTAAGCCGGCGCGACCAGTTCCGGCGCCGCCACGTTGAGGAAGCGCGGGTCGAAGTCGAGCGGCAGATAGGGCGCGCGCGTGGCCTGCCAGGCCGCATCGTAGGTGCCGGCGTAGGCGCGCCGCGGCAGCCAGGCCGGGGCGACCGGGGCGACGCCCGCCGGCGGCGGGCGGTCCTGCGGGCGGGCGATCAGCGCGCGCGGGTCCTCGATGTTCGGCAGCGGCCGGCCATCGGGGTTGCGCAGCGTCGGCCCCGCCAGCAGGCCGCGCCCGACCGGGTTGCGCGGCTCGGACTCGGGCGGCTTGCCCTCGTCGGCCGCGGCGATGCCGCCGAAGGCGAGTTCCCAGCGCAGCGGCAGGCGCTCGAAGGGCTCCGGCGCCGAGATGCGCGCGCCGTCGCCGGCGCCCTCCCAGCGGCGCTCGCCGAACACGCGCAGCGTCCGCGCCACCGGCCCGACCCGCAGGCCGACGTCGAGCACGCGCACCGGGCGCGCTGCGACCGCGTGGCCGAGCAGCATGATGTCGGTGGCGGGCTTGGTGAGCGTGAAGTCGGCCGCCGCGCGCAGGCCGCTCGTCGCCGGGTCACCCCAGTAGACGTCGGCCGCGAGCAGCGGCACCGGCTTCGGCAGCAGTTCGGGGCCCTGCGGACCGAGGCGGAAACTCGCCTTCACGGTGAGGTACACGCACTCGATGCCGGCGGGGTTCGGGAAGACGGCGATCGCCGCCGCGAACGGGGTGTGATTGCGCAGTTGCAGCACGAGGCATCAGTTCTCGGCGATCTTCGAGCCTTTCAGCACCATGTCGCCCGAGGCCTTGACGCCGATCTTGCCCGAGCCGGTGATGGTGATGTCCTTGCCCTTGATCTGGATGGTGCCGTCCTTCTTCATGATGATGCTGGCGTCGCCGGTCTTCAGCGTGATCTCGTCGCCGGCCTCCAGGTAGAACTTCTTGGACACCTGCAGCTTGTCGTCCTTGCCGATCGAGGTCTCGCGGTTCTCGCCGACCTCGCGCGTCTCGTTCTTGGCGACGCTGGTCTTCAGGTGCTGGCCGATGTCTATGGTCTCGTCCTTGCCGACGCTGTGGGTGCGGTTCTGGCCGACGGTGAGCGCCTCGTCCTTGCCGACATCCATCGTGCGGTTCTCGCCGATGCTGACGGTCTCGTTCTTGCCGACGCTCTCGGTGCGGTCGACGCCGATGCTGATGGTTTCGTTGTGGTCGACCGACTCGGTGCGGTCGTGGCCGATGCTGACGGTTTCGTCGTTGTCGACGGTCTTGCTGCGATTGTGGCCGACCCAGTGGCCTTCGTCGTTCTCGACCTCGATGTCCTGGTTCTTCTCGGCATGGACCAGCAGGTGCTCGGAGCCCTTCTTGTCCTCCATGCGGATCTCGTTGCAGTTGGCCGCCGCCCCCTGCAGCGTCGAGCGGCTGCGCAGGCCGCTCTGGGTCTTGTTGTCGGGCAGCGCGAAGGGCACGGCGTTGGTGCCGTTGTAGACGCGCCCGGTGATGATCGGCCGGTCCGGATCGCCCTCGAGGAACTCGACGATGACCTCCTGGCCGATGCGCGGGATGTGCATCGCGCCCCAGCCCGCGCCCGCCCACACCTGCGACACGCGGATCCAGCACGAGCTGTGCTCGTCGCTCGCGTCATGGCGGTCCCAGTGGAAGTGCACCTTCACGCGGCCGTACTCGTCGGTCCAGATCTCCTCGCCGGAGGGGCCGACCACGATCGCCGTCTGCGGGCCGTACACCAGCGGCTTGGGGGTTTCGAGCGCGGCGCGGAACGGCGTCTGCGCGTCGATCGCCACCAGCGTGACGTCGAAGGTGGCGTCGCTGCCGCCGCTGCGCTCGCCGACCTCGTAGCTCGGCAGGCGCAGCGCGTAGCGCGCCTCCACCGCCAGGTGCTCGATGTTGCGCTCGCTCGCCGGGCAGCCCTTGATCTCGAACAGGTCGCCGCAACCGACGGCGCGCGCGTTGCCGCGCAGCACCACCTGCTCGCCGCGGGCGTTGACCGCCTCCAGGCGCGCCCGCGCGTACTGCTCGCCGTCGGCGTTGACGCTGTACTCGCCGGGGTAGTCGAACAGCTCGAACTGGCTCGCCGTCGCCTCGCCCTGCGACACCGCGTCGAGCGGCGTCGACGGCGTGATGAAGTGGAAGTCCTTCAGCGCGACCGCCGCGGTCTGCACCTCGTTCTCGACCGACCAGGCGTAGAGGTGGTCCTCCTTGCGCCGCTCGACGTTGTCCTGGGGAAAGTACGGCAGCACCCCGCCGCCGGCGGGGCGCGCGTGCGCGCTGACGCCGTCGGCGAGCACCAGCGTGTGCTTGCCGGCCTCGTGGCGGAAGAAGTAGTAGATGCCCTCGCCTTCCAGCAGCCGGTTGACGAAGTTGAAGGCGGTCTCGCGGTACTGCACGCAGAACTCCCACGTGCGGTAGCTGCCGTTGAGCTCGATGCTGACGTCGCTGAAGCCGTGGTCGTCGAACACCTGCTTGACGATGTCGGGGACGGTCATCTCCTGGAAGATGCGGCAGTCGGCGCTGCGCGTCAGCAGCCACAGCCACGGCCGCAGCCACGCGCGGAAGGCGGGCAGCCCGGCGTCGTTGCCGACCCGCACGAAGCGCACGACGCGACCGTGGAAGTAGCGCGTGCCGCCGGCGGTGGTCAGCTCGACGCAGAGTTCCTTGCCGAACACGTCGGCGAGCGCCAGCGCGGCGTTCTCGCTGACCAGGTCGAGTTCGTACTCGAACGGCGTCGACAGCCGTTCGCGCCCGCTCATGCCGCGCAGCAGCAGGGTGCCCTCGGCCAGGTCGGGCGAGGTGACGGTGGCGAGACGATGGGTTTGCGTGATCGGCATGTCCGTTCGTCCGGAGGTCTCGGCAGGGTCGATCGCAACGCGGGGACAGGGCGGCCACCGGCGGGTGGGCCGCGCCCGGCACGGGCGCCGCAGGGCGCCCAGCAACTATAGCCGGCGGCCGCCGCGCTGCGCGCGGCGCCGTTCAAACCGCGCCCGGCACCCGCGCGCGCACCAGCCAGCCCGCGACCGGCCGGCCGCGCTCCACGCGCAGCACCGTCGGGGTGAGCTCCGCGGCCTCGAAGCCGGCATCACACAGCACCGCGCGCACGTAGTCGGCCGCGTGGCTGTAGCGGCCGTGCGGGTTGATGCGGTAACCCCCCGCCAGCGCCTCGTCGGTCCGCTCCACCGTGAAGCCGAACCAGCCCCCCGGACGCAGCGCCCCGCGCGCGGCGCGCGTCACCGCGCCGAGCTCGCCGAAGTAGCACAGCGTGTCCGCCGAGGCGATGACGTCGTACGCCCCCGCCTGTGCTGCGCCGAGGAACGCCGTCAGCTCCGCCTGCTCCAGTTCGTCGTACACACCGCGCGCCCGTGCCTTCTCGAGCATCCCGCCCGACAGGTCCACGCCGACCAGCCGCCGCGCCCACGGCTTCAGCAGCGGGCCGCACAGCCCCGTGCCGCAGCCGGCATCGAGCACCTCCAGCGCGGCCTGCGGTGCGCCGAGCACCCCGCCCAGCGCCTCGGCGAGGCGTTTGGGCACGTCATAGCCGAGCCGCCCGCACAGGTGCGCGTCGAAATGCTCGGCGTAGCTGTCGAACAGCCCGCGGACGTAGGCATCGTCGCAGCGCGCCGGCGCAGGCGCGCCGCCGCAGGCGGCCAGGCGCGCCTGCGCCAGGGGGTGGCCGGGTTCGCGTTCGAGCCAGGCGGCGTAGGCCTGCGCCGCCTCGGTGAAGCGTTCGAGCTTGCTCAGCACATGGCCGAGCGCGCGCAGCGTGCCGAGATGCCGGGGTTCGAGCGCGAGCGCGCGGCGGTATTCGGCGAGCGCCGCATCCCATTCGCGGCTGCGCTCGAGCAGGCTGGCGAGGTTGTAATGGTCGTCGGCGCTGCGGGCCTCGAGTTCGAGCGCACGGCGGTAGGCCGCCACCGCCTCGCGTTCCCGCCCCTGCGCGCGCAGCACGACGCCGAGGTTGTTCCACGCCGCGACGTGCTCGGGCGCGGCATCGAGGGCGGCACGGTACTCGGACTCGGCGGCCTCGGGCTGGCCGAGCGCCTGCAGCACGTTGCCGAGGTTGCTGCGCAGATCGGCATGCCCGGGGGCGAGGCGCGCCGCGGCCCGCAGCACGGCGAGCGCGCCGTCGCCGTCACCGCGCTGGAAACGCAGCAGGCCGAGGAAGTGCAGCGCATCGACGTGTCCCGGGCACTGCGCCAGCACCTGTCGGTAGATGCTCTCGGCGGCATCGAGCTCGCCGGCACGCTGCCAGCCGACCGCCAGTTCGAGCGCCTGCGCCGGCGTCAACCGGCGCTCGACCTCATCTTCGTCGACGGGCATCGCTCACGCCTGCAGCGGCAGGCGGTCGAACGCCGTGCCGAGGCCGGTGGGCGGCACCGGGCGGCCGGCGCCTCCGGCGGCCGGCCCGGTCGCACGCATCCGCCCGCGGCGGCAGGGCGGGGTCGCGTCGACCGCAACGGCGGAATCGGGCATCGGGCCCTCCGGGTACGGGTCGGCGGGGCTCACGCGAAGCTCACCGAATAACGGCCGGCGGAATCGCCGTAGGAGGCTCTGGCGCCGGGCTCGGCCCAGTCCGGAAAGAAGCGCGGGCAGCGGACCCGGATGTGGCCGATGGTCGCGCCGAGGAACAGCCCGAGCCCGTTGCCGTCAGTGCTGACCTTGCCGTAGTCGGTGCCGTCCATGCCCTGGACCTCGAATTCGAACTCGCCGGAGTCGTCCTTGTACGGGCTGTAGACGCAGATGCGGGTCGCCGGAAAGGCGCTCCAGAAGCCGTTGACGGCGCCGTCGATATCGCGCATCTGGTCGACCTGGTCGAAATCGGCCTTCAGCGTCTGGTCGTTCTCGATCTTCGGCGCGCCGAAGATCGGCTGGGCCGCCGCCACGTCGGACACGTAGCGCTTCGGGTAGCGCCCCTTGTTGTGGTTGGCCTGGCCGCTGCGCGCGCACTGCTTCCGGGCCAGATTGAGCTTGTAGTCGAAGGCGTAGACCAACTGGTTGCAGACGACCTGCGGGCCGTTGATGGCCACCTGCCGGGTCGCCGTGCCGCGGGTCGTGTAGTGGAAATCGCCGTCGCAGTCGGCGTTCGCAGCAGCCCGGGCGAGCTGGAGGGTCAGGTGATCGAACGCCGGCCGGTTCCAGGCCGGGTTCGTCCATTTGTAGACCCACTGCTGCGGATTCTGCTGGGCCTGCCGGGCCCAGGCACCGACGACCGGGGGATAGAACATGGGGGGCTCCTTGTGCGTGGCTCGGACCGGCGGGCGATGGCCTGGCGCCGGCGGCGGCCGGGCGCGCGGCTAGCCGGAAAGCGTAGCTGAACGCCCCGCACCCGCCGCGTTCAATCGCGGCGCAGCGCTCACACCGCCGGCGGCACGCGGGCGAGCACGACCCAGCCCTGCACCGGCTCACCGATCTCCAGGCGCAGCACCGCCGGGGTGAGCTGCGGCGCCTCGAAGCCGGCATCGAGCAGCGCCGCGCGCACGTAGTCGGCCGCGTGGCTGTAGCGCCCGTGCGGGTTGATGCGGTAACCCCCCGCCACCTCGCCGTCGGCCCGCTCCACCGTGAAGCCGAACCAGCCCGCGGGGCGCAGCGCCCCGCGCGCGGCGCGCGTCACCGCGCCGAGCTCGCCGAAGTAGCACAGCGTGTCCGCCGAGGCGATGACGTCATACGTCCCCGCCCGGGCACCGAGGAACGCCGCCAGCTCCGCCTGCTCCAGGTAGTCGTACACACCGCGCGCCCGTGCCTTCTCGAGCATCCCGCCCGACAGGTCCACGCCGACCAGCCGCCGCGCCCACGGCTTCAGCAGCGGGCCGCACAGCCCCGTGCCGCAGCCGGCATCGAGCACCTCCAGCGCGCCCGCCGGTGCGTCGAGCACCCCGCCGAGCGCCGTCGCCAGCAGGTCGGGCGCGTGATAGTCGAGGCGCTGCAGCAGCATCTCGTCGAAGCTCTCGGCGAAGGTGTCGAAGGTGCTGCGGATGTAGTCGTCGGAGGCGCGCGCGGGCACGTCCTCGCCGCTGCACGCCGCCAGCATGTGGCGGGGGATCGGGTTGCCGGGTTCGACCTCGCTCCAGGCGCGGAACACGCCCGCCGCCTCCTCGTGCTCGCCGACCAGATAGAGCGTGTAGCCGAGCAGGTAGTGCGCCCGCGCGTGGCGCGGGTTCAACGCCACCGCGTGGCGATAGGCGGCGAGCACTTCGTGCACCTGGCCGCAGACGCGCAGCGCGTTGCCGAGGTTGAAGTAGGCCTCGGCGTAGCTCGGCGACAGCCTCAGCACGTGCCTGAACGCCTCCACCGCCTCCTCGGCGCGCCCGTGCACGCGCAGCAGGATGCCGAGGTTGTTCCAGGCCCCGCCGTGCTCCGCGTTGAGCGCGAGCGCGCGGCGGTACGCCTCCTCGGCCTCGGCGAGGCGCTCGGATTCCTTGTACAGGTTGCCGAGGTTGTTCCAGGCGTCGACGTACTCCGGCGCCTCTTCGAGGGCCCGGCGCACCAGCGCGATGCCCTCCTCGGTGCGCCGCTGCTGGTGGCGCAGCACGCCGAGGAAATGCAGCGCGTCGGGCTGGTCGGGGATCGCTTCGAGCAGGCGCAGGTAGATCGCCTCGGCCTGTTGCAGTTCATCGGCCTTGTGGTGGCGGATCGCCAGTTGCAGGGCCTCGGCGGCGTTGATGTCGACCATTTTCTTCTTGTGGCTGGCCGCGGTGCGGCGGGAATGACGGTTCATGGAAACCTGCTCCGAACTTCGACGGGCGCAGCACGTCGCTGCTCCAGACGCCCGCCCTCAGCCCGCCCTGGGGTCACGGGGCGGGAGTGCGGCCGGCACCGGACGGCGGCCGCGCGGTTCATCCCGGATAAGCGGGCAGTCAACCGAAGTCGTAGGCGAACTCGCCGTCCTTCACGCTCACCGCCACGCGCGACACCGTCCCGCCCTCGATCATCCGCACCAGGAACTCGCGGCTGATCTCGGGCAGCAGGGTGTTGGTGAGGATGGCGTCGATCATGCGCCCGCCCGACTCCACCTCGGTGCAGCGCGACACGATCAGCTTCACCACGTCTTCGCCGTACTCGAACGGCACCTTGTGGTGCTCCTCGACGCGCTTCTTGATGCGTCCGAGCTGCAGGCGGACGATGCGCGCCAGCATCTCGTCGGTGAGCGGGTAGTAGGGGATCACCACCAGGCGCCCGAGCAGCGCCGGCGGGAACACCTTCAGCAGCGGCTCGCGCAGCGCCTTGGCGATGGCATCGGGCTCGGGCATCAGCTCCGGGTCGCGGCACATGCCCATGATCAGGTCGGTGCCGGCGTTGGTGGTGAGCAGGATCAGCGTGTTCTTGAAGTCGATCACGCGGCCTTCGCCGTCCTCCATCCAGCCCTTGTCGAAGACCTGGAAGAAGATCTCGTGCACGTCCGGGTGGGCCTTCTCGACCTCGTCGAGCAGCACCACGCTGTAGGGCTTGCGGCGCACCGCCTCGGTCAGCACGCCGCCCTCGCCGTAGCCGACGTAGCCGGGGGGCGCACCCTTGAGCGTGGAGACGGTGTGCGCCTCCTGGTACTCGCTCATGTTGATGGTGATCACGTTCTGCTCGCCGCCGTACATCGCCTCGGCGAGCGCCAGCGCGGTCTCGGTCTTGCCCACGCCCGAGGTGCCGGCGAGCATGAACACGCCGATCGGCTTGTTGGGGTTGTCGAGGCCGGCGCGCGAGGTCTGGATGCGCTTGGCGATCATCTGCATCGCGTGGTCCTGGCCGATCACGCGCTTGCCGAGGTTCTCGGCGAGGTGCAGCACGGTCTCGACCTCGTTGCGCGCCATCCGCCCGACCGGGATGCCGGTCCAGTCCGCGACCACGCTGGCGACGGCCTGGTAGTCGACCGTCGGCAGGATCAGCGGCTCGTCGCCCTGCAGCGCGTGCAGCCGCGTCTGCAGTTCGCGCAGTTCGTCGAGCTTGGCGGCGCGTGCGGGGTCGTCGGCGACGGGCGCGGCGGCGGCGGCGGCGCGTTCGAGCGAGGTGCCGGTGCCCTCCACCGGGCCGAGGGCGCCACGCAGTTGCGCGCGCAGGTCGAGGATGCGGTCGACCAGCGCCTTCTCGTCGGCCCAGCGGGCCTCCAGCCCCGCCAGCCGCTCGCGCTCGGCGTGCAGTTGCGCCGCCGCCGAGTCCTCGCGCGCGGCGGTGTCGATGCCGATCGCCGCCTCGCGGGCGATGATGCGCAGCTCCGTTTCGAGCGCCTCGATGCGCCGGCGGCAATCGTCGACCTCGGCCGGCACCGCGTGCAGGCTCACCGCCACGCGCGCGCTGGCGGTGTCGAGCAGGCTCACCGACTTGTCCGGCAGCTGCCGCGCCGGGATGTAGCGGTGGCTCAGCTTGACCGCCGCCTCCAGCGCCTCGTCGAGGATCTGCACCTGGTGGTGCTTCTCCATCATCGAGGCCACGCCGCGCATCATCAGGATCGCCTTGTGCTCGCCCGGCTCGTCGACCTGCACCACCTGGAAGCGGCGGGTCAGCGCCGGGTCCTTCTCGAAGTACTTCTTGTATTCGGCCCAGGTGGTCGCCGCCACGGTGCGCAGGGTGCCGCGCGCCAGCGCCGGCTTGAGCAGGTTGGCGGCATCGCCGGTGCCCGCGGCGCCGCCGGCGCCGACCAGCGTGTGCGCCTCGTCGATGAACAGGATGATCGGCTTCGGGCTCGCCTGGACCTCCTCGATGACGTTGCGCAGGCGCTGCTCGAACTCGCCCTTCATGCTCGCGCCGGCCTGCAGCAGGCCGATGTCGAGCGTGCGCAGGCTGACGTCCTTCAGCGACGGCGGCACGTCGCCGGCGACGATGCGCTGGGCGAAGCCCTCGACCACCGCGGTCTTGCCGACGCCGGCCTCGCCGGTGAGGATCGGGTTGTTCTGGCGCCGGCGCATCAGGATGTCGACGACCTGACGGATCTCCTCGTCGCGGCCGACGATCGGGTCCATCTTGCCGCTGCGCGCCTGCTCGGTGAGGTCGACGGTGAAGCGCTTCAGCGCCTCCTGCTTGCCCATCGCCGCCGGCGGCATCGCGCCGCTGGCCTCGCCCGGCGCCGCGCCGCCGCCGACCTGGAAGCCGTCGGTCGCCGACAGACCCTCCTCGGGCGAGCCGCTGACCACCTCGGCGAAGCGCTCGGTGAGGGTGTCGGCCTTGACCTTGTCGAACTCGCGCGAGATGCCGAGCAGCGCGTTGCGCAGGCTCGGCGTCTTGATGCAGCCCACCACCAGGTAGCCGCTGCGCACCTGCGACTCGCCGAACATCAGGCTGCCGTACAGCCAGCCCTCCTTGACCGCCTCCTCGACGTGCGAGGACAGGTCGGTGATCGAGGTCGAACCGCGCGGCAGGCGGTCGAGCGCCTCGGTGATGTCCTTCACCAGCACCGCCGGGTTGACGTTGAACTGCTTGACGATGCGGTGCAGGTCGGAATCGGGCACCTGCAGGAGCTGATGCACCCAGTGCACCAGCTCCACGTAGGGGTTGCCGCGCATCTTGCAGAACACGGTGGCGGCCTCGATGGCCTTGTAGGCGAGGCTGTTGAGCTTGCCGAACAGGGCGACGCGACTGATTTCCGCCATGGGTACTCCTTGGGCCAAGAGGGTTGGGAGGCGCGCCGGCGCGCGCCGACTGCCGCAGCCTAGTCGACGGGCACGGCGTTTTCGCGTCGCGGCGGCGGCTGCAGGTGCAGGTCGCGCGGATCGTCCGTGCGCGTCCGCGTGCCGCCGAGCCAGCTCGTCCAGCCCAGGCGGCCGGTGCCGCCGAGCGCGAGCCGCGGCACCTCCGCGCGGGCGAGGATCAGGTTCACGTCCCAGGCGAATTCGTCGCCGACGTAGCTCTGCACCCAGGCGCGCAGGCAGTCGAGGCCGTCGCCACCGGGCAGCAGGCGTTCGTAGTCGGCGAGCGTCAGCGGCCCCATGACGATGCGGAACTTGTACTGGCGGTCCCACACCCGCGCGCCGATGCAGGCGTTCATGCCGAGGGTGCCCGAGGCGCGCGACTCACCGAGCCGGCAGCGGCTTTCCTCCGGCAGTTCCAGCCAGTGGCCGACGTATTCCTCGATGCGCACCGGCAGGCGGAAGTAGTCGGCCAGGATCGCGCACAGCCCGTCGGGGTGGCGCGCCGGCGCCGCCAGCAGCCCGGCGAAGTGCAGCCGCGGCCGGTGCCCCAGCGTGTCGCGCTCGCGCAGGCCGGGCGTGCCGTAGCCGCACAGCGCGCCGGCGTAGGTCGCGAAGCGGTCGCGCGCCGGCCGGTCCAGGCTCACGGTGGGCTCGGCATCGGCCCAGGCGCGGTACAGCAGCGACATCATCCGGTGGTGGAAGATGTCGGCGAAGCGCGCGAAGGTCGGGTCGGCGTTGTTGCGCGTGCGGTCGCGGGCGTACTCGGTCAGGTGCAGCGGCAGCGGCCCGTTGGGGCCGAACAGCCCGTAGGCGTAGACCTCGAGCCGCGGCGCGCGGCCGTCGTGACCGGGCCTGAGCGCGGCGAGCGTGGTCTGGGCGAAGGTGCAACTCGGCTGCTGTGCGAGCCGCACCGGGTCGTCGGCCACCCGTGCCGACTCGCCGAGGCGCGGGCGCTCGGCATAGGCGCATTCGAGCCGGCGCAGCGCCTGGAACAGGTCGAAGTCGTAAGGCGCGCGCGCGAGCTCGGCCAGCAGTGCCTGTGCCGGCGACGGCTCCGCCGCCGGCACCGCGCCGGCGGGAGTCGCCGCGGGCGGCGGCGCTACAGCGTCGGGCGCCTGCCCATCCGCACCGGCCATCGCATCACCTCGCCGCGCTCGTGCGAGCGCACCACGGTCTGGGTAAAGCTGTTCAGCGACGCGTAACGCGCGACGAAGTGTTCGAGCACCGCGCCGAGCAGGAACACGCCGGTGCCGCCGAAGGCGGCATCCTCGAACAGCAGGTCCACCTCGGCGCCGCGCCCGAAGGCGATCGGGCCGGGCAGCGGGATGCGCCGCGTCGCCGGGCGCGCGCGCACCGACAGCAGGCCGTCGATCTGCTTCTGCACCGCGGCATCGTTCGGGTCGCCGTACAGGCGCAGCAGTTCGCGCAGCGCCACCGCCCCCTGCTCGGGGTTGCTGTCGGCGAGCGTCAGGTAGTTGAGCGACAGGTGGCTGATCAGGCGCCAGGCGTTCTCGCCGTCGGCGAGGCTCGGCCGCGGCCGGCTCGGCCCCGCCACGCAGCGGATCGCCGCCACCGGGGCGCCGGTTTCCAGCACGAAGTCGGTGCGCCCGCTGCCCACCGGCATCTGCATCGGCAGGTCGCGGTTGGTGCACAGCAGCCGCAGCGACAGCTGGCGCAGGTCGTGGCGATAAGGCGCGGCGCGGGCATCGACCAGCGCGATGAACACCTCGTGGCCGATGTAGCCCGAGCGCGGCCCGCGCAGCCGCGCCTTGGTCGACAGCACCCGCTTGACGCGCCGCAGCGTGTAATAGGCGCTGTCGCCGCTGCGCCGGATCAGATCGTGCGAGGCGTAGAAGGGCAGGAACGGCTGCTCGCCGTCCTCGGCGGTGCCGTGGCCGGTGATGCCGTCGACGCGGTAGACCTCGAAGTCGAGCGGGCGCGTGCGGTCGGGCACCACGTGGTACTCGGTGGCCTTGTCGTTCAGGTGGATGCGATCGGCGCGCCGCGGGAACAGGTTGACCGCCGGTGCGCAGTACAGCGCGAAGTGGCTCGGACCGAGCACCCCCTCGAACAGCGGCTCGACGCGGTCGAACAGAACGATCAGTTCGAGCTCCTCGCCGCGGCTGCGGCGCATCGCCGGCGCGAGCCCGCCGAGCTCGACGAACAGGTAGCGCTGCGGGAAGGCGAAGTACTCGCTGAGCAAGCGGTAGCCCTGGAAGCTCGGCGGCGCCGGCGGCAGCAGCGCCTCGTCGTCGGTGAAGCCGAGCGCGCGCAGCGCCCCCGGCTCCAGCCACTGGAACCACGGCGACGGCCGCCCCGGCGCGCGCGCGAGCACCGCCACGCTGTGTCCGAGCAACTGTTCATAGAGCCGGAACGGCAGTTCGTCGGCGCCGCGCAGGAACAGCGGCAGGCGCTCCAGCGGCAGTTCGGCGAGTCCGATGCCGCCGGTCGCGCGCAGGCGCAGGCGCAGCCCGGCGCGGGCCCGCGGCGCCGAACTCGCCGCCGGCCCGAGCACCGCGGTGACGTTGACGAAGTACTCGGCCTCGGTCAGTTCGAGCGGCCACAGCGTCACCGGATGGCCGGTGCGGTACTCGCAGGCGGTGGCATCGCCCTTGCCGAGCGGGCTGCGCAGCCCGGTGCCGCGCGGCACCACGAAGCCGGTGTTGAGCGAGCCCTCGTTGGGGTTCGGCTGGAACTGCACCACCGCCATCGACGGCACCGGCGCCAGGTAGTGCGGGTAGACCATCTCCAGCAGGTGCTGGGCGAAGGTGCCGTGGGCGGTGTCGAGCTTGAGCTGCACCCGCGCGGCGAGGAAGGCGAAGCCCTCCAGCAGGCGCTCGACGTAGGGGTCGGCGCACTCGAAGCCGGTCAGGCTCAGGCGCCCGGCGATCTTCGGGAACTCGTCGGCGAACTCGCCCGCGCTGTCGCGCAGGTGCTGGAGTTCGCGGTTGTAGTAGTGCAGCAGCCGCGGGTCCATCGGAAGTCGTCAGGTGCTCCAGGGTTCGACGTGCACGGTGCCGGACTCCAGGTCGAGTTCGGTCTTCAGCCAGAGCTTCAGCGGCACCGGCTGCGCCCACAGCTCGCCCTGGATCTCGAAGGCGATGGCGTTGTGACTCATCTGGTCCGACACCAGTGCGCGCACGCTCACGGTATGCGCCAGGATGCGCGGCTCGAAGCGGCGGATCGCCTCGACCAGGGTCTGTTCGAGCTGGTCGATGTTGACGCCGCTGGCGGTGTTGCCCGCCAGCGCCGGCAGGCCGTAGTTGAGCACCGAGTTGGCCACCTGCGGCAGGGCATCGAGCGGCACCGCGCTGGCGAGGTCGGTGGCGTTGAACAGCCAGGCGAGGTCGCGCAGCACGCTCTCGCGCAACTGGCTCATCGACAGCACGCGGTTCTCGCGCGACTCGCGCGGGTTGTGCGGATCATCGTCGGTGAGGCGGTCGAGCAGCGCCGGCTGCAGACGCTCCTGCGGGGTGAGTTCGGCCACGCCGCGCCCTCCGCTCAGCCGTCGGCGGGCGCCGCCGCGGCGGCGCCACCTTCGACGTCGAGGGCGATCTCGCGCACGTTGAGCAGCGGGTACTCGCCGGCGTCGGTCGCGAACATCCGCTGGCCGTGGGCGAGCACCAGCCCCTCGGCGGTCTCGCTCCAGTCGGTACGCCGTGCCAGCTGCAGCGCGCCGTCGGCGGCCGCCTCGGCACCGGGATAGCGCGTGGGGATCAGCGCCACGGTCGTGCCGCCGTTGGCGAAGGTGAGCTCCGCCGGCGCCCACACCAGGTCGCGCAGGTCGGCGGGCGGCTCGATGCGCACCGCGGCGAGCCGGACGAACGGCACCCAGTAGTAGCGGCCGTTGACCACGGCCTCGAGCACCGGGCCGAGGCGCCCGTCGCTGTCGGCGATCCACGCGAAGGCCTCGCCGTCGATGCGCCCGGTGCTGGCCGGCGCCTGCTCGAAGGCCTGCGCACGCAGCGCCTGCGCCGCCGCCGGCGCGGTGGCATCCTGGGCGAGCGCCTCGATCAGCCAGGCGAGCCATGGCGCCGGGTCGCCGAACACCAGCGGCGCGCGCCGGCCGGCGAAGACCTCGCGCCGCAGCACCTCGCAGCGCAGCGCCTCGCGGTAGGTCTGCACCATCGGCATCGCCGTGCCGTCGAGTTCGCCGACCACCTGGAGCTGGTTGAGCGCGCGGTCCCACTGCCCGTGCACGGCGAGCAGCTGGAACAGCAGGATGCGCCAGCGGACGCTGCCGGGCTCCTTGCGCACCTGGGCCTGCAGTTCGGCCAGTGCCTGCTCGGTGTTGCCCTCACGCAATCGCTCTTCAACGCTCATCGTCCGCCCCCCGAGATTCCCGGCCCGCGGGCCGCCGCCGCAAACGAAGGGCCCCGCCGCGACCGCGTCGGGGCCCGTGGCACCGCTTCACGCCGCCGCGGCGGACGTCAGATCTTCGCGTTCTCCTCGATGTTCCACTTGAACTCCTTCGCCGTGTCGCCGGTGCCATCGTCCTTCTGCTCGGTGTAGGCGAAGTTCACCTTGGCGAAGTTGAGGGTGACGTTCTCGGTCAGCCGGTCCTCGCCGCCGCTGCCGCCGGTCGACACCGAAGTGACCATGACCTTTTCCATCTTGATCACGATGTACTCCAGCGGCGCCTTGCCGCCCGCCTTGCGCACGTACAGCGTGGCGTCGTCGATGTGCGTGCCGTTGGCCAGCGCGTCCATCAGCGCGTAGCTGGCCACGTCGACCCACTTGGTGACCGATACGTCCTGGAAGTTGGCCTTGCCGGCGCCGCCGCCGCCGCCGGTGTGGAAGGTGCCGCTCTGCGACATGCCCCAGCTCCAGGCGAGCACGTCGATCTCCTTCGGATGGGTCTTGTCTTTCGATTCGCCCTTGATGTTCGCCGAATCGGCGAACTTGAGAAACATGTCGACAGCCATCGTTCAACTCCTGCGCTTGCGCACTCGATCTACGAATCCGGCCGCGGCCGGAACCCTCAATGCAAACGGCCGCCCGCGCCGCGGGCGGCCGCCCCTCACCCACCCTTGGCCGAAGGCAGCTTGGACACCAGTCGCAGCGACACGGTGAGCCCTTCGAGCTGGTAATGCGGCCGCAGGAAGAACTTCGACGTGTAGTAGCCGGGGTTGCCCTCGACCTCCTCCACGACGACCTCCGCCGCGGCGAGCGGCTTCTGCGCCTTGGTCGTCTCGCTCGACCGCGACGGATCGCCGTCCACGTACTGCTTGATCCATTTGTTGAGCCACACGGCCATGTCTTCCTTTTCCTTGAACGAGCCGATCTTGTCGCGAACGATGCACTTCAGGTAATGCGCGAAGCGGCAGGTCGCGAACAGATAGGGCAGGCGCGCGGCGAGGTTGGCGTTGGCGGTGGCGTCGGGGTCGTCGTACTCGGCCGGCTTCTGCAGCGACTGCGCGCCGATGAACGCCGCGAAGTCGGTGTTCTTCTTGTGGATCAGCGGCATGAAGCCGTTCTTGGCGAGCTCGGCCTCGCGCCGGTCGGAGATCGCGATCTCGGTCGGGCACTTCATGTCGACGCCGCCGTCGTCGGTCGGGAAGGTATGCGCCGGCAGCCCCTCGACCGAGCCGCCCGACTCCACGCCGCGGATGCGCGAGCACCAGCCGTAGAGCTTGAACGAGCGGTTGATGTTGACCGCCATCGCATACGCCGAATTCGCCCAGGTGTACTTCGAGCTGTCGGCGCCGGCGGTGTCCTCCTCGAAGTCGAACTCGTCGACCGGGCTGGTCTTGGCGCCGTAGGGCAGGCGCGACAGGAAGCGCGGCATCGCCAGCCCGATATAGCGCGAATCCTCCGACTCGCGCAGCGACTTCCAGGCGGCGTATTCCGGGGTCTGGAAGATCTTGGTCAGGTCGCGCGGGTTCGACAGCTCCTGCCAGGAGTCCATCTGCATCACGGTCGGTGCCACTGCGCTGATGAACGGCGCGTGCATCGCCGCGCAGACCTTGGACATCTCGCCGAGCAGCTCGACATCGGGCGGCGAATGGTCGAAGTAGTAGTCGCCGACCAGGCAGCCGAAGGGCTCGCCGCCGAACTGGCCGTACTCCTCCTCGTACATCTTCTTGAAGATCGGGCTCTGGTCCCAGGCGGTGCCCTTGAACTTCTTG
This sequence comes from Plasticicumulans lactativorans, assembly GCF_004341245.1. Classification (GTDB taxonomy): domain Bacteria; phylum Pseudomonadota; class Gammaproteobacteria; order Competibacterales; family Competibacteraceae; genus Plasticicumulans_A; species Plasticicumulans_A lactativorans. The sequence continues at coordinate 30,924 of NZ_SLWY01000024.1, forward strand.
AGCGTCTTGTGCAGATCGCCCTTGGCGATGTTCATCACCCGGATCTTCAGCAGCTCGTCGGTCTCGGTGTTGTTGACCAGATGGTGCAGCCCGCGCCAGGCGCTCTCCAGCTTCTGGAAGTCCGCGTGGTGCAGGATCAGGTTGACCTGCTCGGTGAGCTTGGCGTCGATCGCGGCGATCATCGCCTCGATCGATTTCAGCGTGTCGGCCGAGATCAGGCTGGTCGACGCCAGCGCCTGTTCGGCCAGCGTGCGCACCGCCTGCTCGACGGCTTCCTTCGCCTTCTCGGACTTGGGCTTGAATTCCTGCAACAGCAGTGACTGGAAGTCACCGCCTTCAGCGGTGGCGACGGCGCCCTGCGCCTGCGCTTCGGGGTTCAGTTCAGCCATGGACTCGCTCCTGGACGGGGGTCATTCCTGCGGGGCGCCTTCGGCCGGTTTCGGGGCCGAGGCCAGCGCCTGCAGCAGCGTCGGGTCCTGCAGGACCTTGCCGATCAGTTCCTCGGCGCCAGTCTTGCCGTCCATGTAGGTGAGCAGGTTCGAGAGCTGCGTACGCGCCTCGAGCAGCTTGTTCAGCGCATCCACCTTGCGCGCGATCGCCGCCGGCGTGAAATCGTCCATGCTCTCGAAGGTGATGTCGACGCTCAGGTTGCCTTCGCCGGTCAGCGTGTTCGGCACCGGGAAGGCCACGCGCGGCTTCATCGCCTTCATGCGGCTGTCGAAGTTGTCGACGTCGATCTCCAGGAACTTGCGGTCGGCGACCGGTGCCAGGGGCTCGGCGGGCTTACCCGAGAGGTCGGCCATCACGCCCATGACGAAGGGTAGCTGCACCTTCTTCGAGGCGCCGTACAGCTCGACGTCGTACTCGATCTGCACGCGCGGCGCGCGGTTGCGCGCGATGAATTTCTGACTGCTGTCTGCCACGGTGTAACCCCTCCAGATGAAGAGCCGGTGAATCTCGATTGAGCGGGCCGCGCGCTGCCCCGTTGGTTATCAGCCCGCGCCGTCCTCCGGCCCGCGCAGCACGTCGAACGCCGGCAGGCTGTCCGGCGCGAGGTTGCGCATGATGTCGAGAAACCCCATCGCCGCAAGGCGTCGTGCCCGCACCAGCAGGATCGGCACCGGGCTGGACGGCTCGCAGCGCTGGTAATACTCGCAGACGGCGTCGAGCGCCCGGATGACTTCGTCGCGATTGTTGATCCGCCCCGGCACGCCGCCTCCGCCCCGTCCACTGCCCGCCGCCGGCTCCTCGCCGCCGGCCTCGACGGCTGCCGCGGCCGTCTCGTCGGTCGCCGGCACCGCCACCACGCCCCGCCGCGCGAGGCGATCATCCAGCAACTGCCCGGCCTGGCGCAGCAGCGTGCGCAGCGGCGAGAAGTCGACCGCCCGCCCGGCGCCGACCGCCGAGGTCAGCGACTGTTCGAGCCCGGTGACCGCGTCGAGCCCGACCCGTGCGCCCTGCGCCGCCGCCTGCAGCGCCGCGATGTCGCAGTCCAGGAACACCGCGTCGTAGACGTCGGTGGCCAGCACCGCGGCGCCGCTCATCATCCCGGTGTGGATCAGGTGGTCACGCAGCGTCGCCACGCCCAGCGTGCGCGAACGCGCCAGCGCCGCCTCGCGCACCTGGGCGATCACCGCGGCGTCGACGAGGGTCGCGAGCACGTTCACGCGCAGCGTCGGGTCGTTGTCGTCGTCGGGGTCGAGGCGGGGATGCACGTCGGCCCAGAAGCGCTCGATCAGGCCGCGCAGCAGGACCAGCCCGTCGGCGAAGCCGGCCAGACCGTCGAGGGCGAGTTCGGCGCGGGCGAGCTGCAGCGCGATGCGCAGGTCGCGCGTACGGGTGAGCAGTTCGAGCGCCTTGGTGCGCACGCCGCGCCAGTCGGGCGGCTCCGCCGGCAGCACCGTGGCGCCCATCTGGCGCTCGGGCTGCCCCTGCGCCAAGCGTTCCATCTCCTGAAAACCCGGATCGTACTCGAGGTCGTCCCCGCACGGCGCCTCGGCCGAGACCTCCGCCAGCAGCTTCTGCACATCCACCGACACATCCACCTCCCGCACCGGGCCTCGTCCGGCGCGCAGAAGCATAGACGACACGGGCCGCCACACGCGCCCGCCAATGCTGGAAGCGTAGCCGCCCGCCCACCAAACGCCAGCCGGCGATTGCGGGGCGCGACGCGGCTGACTAAAGTCCGAAGGCACTTCGAGCGCCCGCCCCGCGGACGCCACCCCGCCGCCGTCGCCCCGGACCCCGCTGCAATGCCGCTCACGCTCACGATCACCAGCTACCAGAAGCTCACGCCGGGCGTCGAGGCCGTGCGCACGCTCGCCGAGGGCACCCTGAGCATCGGCCGCGCCGTCGGCAACGACTGGGTGCTGCCCGACCCCGAGCTGGTGATCTCCGGCCGCCACTGCCTGATCCAGGCGCACGGCGGCGATTACTACGTCACCGACACCAGCACCAACGGCGTCTTCATCGGCGGGCGCCGGCTCGGCCGCGGCAACAGCCAGCAGCTGCGCCAGGGCGACGCGCTGACGCTCGGTGACTACGAACTGCGCGTCGATCTCGCCGCCGCCGCGGCGGCGCCCGCACCGGCGCACGACCTCTTCGCCGACCTCGGCAAGCCGGCGGCGGGCGCCGACCCCTTCGCCGGCCTGGGCACGCCGACGCCGGCCGCCGACCCCTTCGCCGGTCTCGGCACGCCGACGCCGGCCGCCGATCCCTTCGCCGGTCTCGGCACGCCGTCGGCCGACCCGCTCGCCGGGCTCGCACCCGGCGGTGCCGACCCCTTCGCCGACCTGCTCGGCCCGCTGCACGAGCCGGTGCGCAGCGACCCGCTCGCCGCGCTCGGCCCGGCGGGCAGCGACGACGTGCTCGGCATCGGCAAGCCGGCCGGTGCGGCGGCGGATTTCGGCCTGTTCGACGTGCCGCGCAAGCCGGCCCCGGGCCCGGCCACGCCCGCCGACCACCTGCCCTCGGAGCAGCAGGCGTTCGTGCCACCGTCGCCGGTGATCCCCGACGACTGGGACGATCTCCTCGGCCCGGTCGCCACCCCCGCGCCGACGCCATCGGAACCGACGCCGACACCGACTCCCGCGACGGAACCCGAGCCGGCCGCGCCGGCGCCCGTCGCCGATCTCGGCGCGCAGCCCGAGGCAGTCGCGGAGCGCGCCGAGGAAGCCTTCGCGGCGCTGCCCGAGATCGAGCTGCCGAGCACGCCGTTCAGCGACGTCACGCCGACGCCGATCCCAGCGGTCGCGGAAGCGCGCACACCGACGCCCACGCCGGTGCCTCCGGCCGTCGCCCCGGCCGCCCCGCACGTGGCGCCGGCGCCCCCCGTCGGCAGCGGCAGCGGCAGCGGCAGCGGCGGCGGCGCGGCGGCGGTCGAGGCCTTCCTCGCCGGCGCCGGGCTGTCGCACCTGCAGCTCGGCGGCGAGCAGCAGGAGGCGCTGATGCACGCGCTCGGCCTGAGCTACCGGCTGATGGTGCAGGGGCTGATCGACGTGCTGCGCGCCCGCGCCAGCCTGAAGGGTGAGTTCCGGCTGTCGCAGACCACCATCCGCCCGATCGAGAACAACCCGCTGAAATTCGCGCCCAACGTCGAGGAGGCGATGGCGCTGCTGCTGATCCACCGCGGCAACGTCTACCTGCCGCCCGAGCGCGCCATCGGCGAGGCCTTCCAGGACCTCAAGGTCCACCAGATGGCGATGATGGCCGGCATGCAGGCGGCGCTGGCGCTGCTGCTGAAGCGCTTCGATCCGGCCGCGCTGGAGGCGCGCCTGGGCGACAGCGGCGGCGGCATCGGCGGGCTGCTCGGCGGCGGCCGCAAGGCACGCAACTGGGAGCAGTTCACCCAGCTCTACCAGGAGATCGCGCGCGAGGCCGAAGACGACTTCCAGGACCTGTTCGGCCGCGAGTTCGCCCGCGCCTACGAAGAGCAGATCGCCCGCCTGGGGCGCCGCTGAGCGCCCCGGCGCGGGCGATGTCGGCCGCGGACCGTACTGGCTCTACACTGTCGGCGACGCCGCCGACGCGCCCCATGGAGATTCCGGATGAAACCGCTGCACGCCCTGCCCGCGCTGCTCCTGCTCGCCATCACCGCCTGCGCGCCGACGCCCCCGCCGCCGGCGCGCGTCGTCGGCCAGCTTCAGGCCGTGCCGGGGCTGAACCCGTCCGGCAGCGGCAAGCCGCTGCCGCTGCGGGTGCGCATGTATGAGCTGAAGGCACCGGGCACCTTCCAGAACGCCGATTTCTTCTCGCTGTGGGACAAGGCCCAGGGCACGCTCGGTGCCGACCTGACCGGCAGCGAGGAATGGGTGGTGCAGCCGGGCAGCACGCTGACGCTCGACCGCCAGCTCGACCCGGCGACGCGCCACGTCGGCGTGATCGCCGCCTACCGCGACATCAACGGCTCGACCTGGCGCAAGCTGGTGGCGGTACCGCCGAACCAGACCACCCGGCTGAGCATCCAGCTCGGCGCCACCGCGCTCAACGTCAGCGCCGGGCCCTGAGATGCACCCGCCCCGCCCCCGCCCGCGGGCGGCGCGCGTACCGCCGTCATTGAAGGAGTCGGCATGACCTGGAACAGCAAGGTCGTGTGGTCGGAGGGCATGTTCCTGCGGCCGCAACACTTCCAGCAGCAGGAGCGCTATCTCGACAGCCTCGTGCAGAGCCGCTGCGCGCCGCTGACCGCGTGGCCCTGGGGCTTCACCGAACTCGCGCTCGACCGCACCGCGCTCGGGCTCGGGCGGCTCGCCATCACCAGCGCGCGCGGCATCCTGCCCGACGGCACGCCGTTCGCGATCCCCGACGACGACGCCGCGCCGCCGCCGCTCGCGATCGACGACGAACTGCGCGACACCGCGATCTTCCTGGCACTGCCGCTGCGCCGCCCGGGCCTGCGCGACACCGGCCGCGACGAGGACACCGCGCACATCGCGCGCTACCGCGCCGAGGCCACCGACGTGCGCGACGACAACGCCGGGCTGGAAAGCCTCGCCCCGGTGGAGATCGGCCGGCGCAACCTGCGCCTGCTGACGGCGCGCCAGGACCTCGGCGAATACGCCTGCCTGGGCGTGGCGGTGGTGATCGAGAAGAAATCCGACCAGGCCGTGGTGCTCGACGAACGCTACATTCCGCCGATGCTGGCGAGCCTCGCGCAGCCCAACCTCGCCGCCTTCGTGCGCGAGATCGAGGGGCTGCTGCACCAGCGCGGCGAGGCGCTGGCCGGGCGCGTGGTCGCCTCCGGGCGCGGCGGCGTCGCCGAGATCGCCGACTTCCTGCTGCTGCAGGTGGTCAACCGCGCCGAGCCGCTGTTCGCGCACTTCGCGCGCCTCGGCATGCTGCACCCCGAGGCGCTGTACCGTGAACTGCTGCAGATCGCCGGCGAGCTCGCCACCTTCACCCGCCGCGAGAAGCGCCCGGCGAGCTTCCCGGCCTACCGCCACGAGGACCTGGCCGCCACCTTCGCGCCGGTGATGGCGGAGATCCGCCAGTCGCTGTCGATGGTGCTGGAACAGACGGCGATCCAGATCCCGCTGCAGGAGCGTGCCTACGGCGTGCACGTGGCGGCGCTCACCGACCGCACGCTGCTCGGCAAGGCGAGCTTCGTGCTCGCGGTGCGCGCCGACGTGCCGAGCGAGATCCTGCGCGCGCGCTTTCCGACGCAGGTCAAGATCGGCTCGGTCGAGCACATCCGCGACCTGGTCAACCGGCAGCTGCCGGGCATCGCGCTCAACCCCCTGCCGGTGGCGCCGCGCCAGATCCCGTATCACGCCGGCCTCACCTACTTCGAGCTCGACCCGGCGAGCGAGCACTGGAAGCTGCTGGCCAACTCGGGCGGCTTCGCCTTCCATGTCGCCGGGCAGTTCCCCGGGCTCGACATGACCTTCTGGGCGATCAGGGGATAAGCGCATGGTCGATCCGAACGATCCCTTCGCCGGTCCCGGCGGCGACGCCGGCGACCGCACCGTCGTCAAGCCACGCCCCGGGGGCCGCGCCGGGGGCACCGGGCAGATGCCGAGCTTCAACGTGCCGGGGCCGGCGCCGGCGGCCCCGCAGCGCGCCGCCGCCGAACCCGTCGAGCTGCCCGGCGGTGGCGGCATCAACCCGCTGGAGCGCGCCGCGGCACCGCTGCTCGCGCTGGTGCACCGGCTGCGCCACAGCCTGAGCCACCCCGATCCGGTGGGGCTGCGCACGCAGATCGCCGCCGAGATCCGTGCCTTCGAGGGGCGCGCGCGCGAAGGCGGGGCGACGCCCGAGCAGGTGTTCGCGGCGCGCTACGTGCTTTGCACCCTGCTCGACGAGGTCGCGATGGCCACGCCGTGGGGCGCGACCTCGGGCTGGAGCACGCAGAGCCTGCTGGTGGCCTTCCACAACGAGGCCTGGGGCGGCGAGAAGGTCTTCCTGCTGCTCGAAAAGCTGCTGCAGGACCCGCGCAACAACCTCGACATGCTCGAGCTGATCTACGTCGCGCTCGCGCTCGGCTTCGAGGGGCGCTACCACGTGCTGCCCAACGGCCGCAGCCAGCTCGACGAACTGCGCGAACGGCTGTTCCGCACCCTCCGCACGGTGCGCGGGGACTTCGAGCGCGAGCTCGCGGTGCGCTGGCGCCCGGCGCCGGTGCAGCGCAACCCGCTGACGCAGTACGTGCCGCTGTGGGCGCTCGGCGCCTTCGCCGGCGCCGTGCTGCTGGGGCTGTTCCTGTACCTGCGCGGCGACATCAACGCCCAGGCCGAGCCGGTGTTCACCAACATCCACGCCCTCGGCGAGAACCTCGGCGCGCTGGTCACGCGGCCAGCGGCACCGCCGGCCCTCGCCGCACCGGCCGTGGCCGCCGCCACGCCGGCACCGTCCCCGCTGGCGGCGGCGACGAAACCGCTGGCGGCCGCGCCCAGGCTCGCGACCTTCCTCGCCGAGGAGATCCGCCAGGGCCTGGTGACGGTCGACGACCGCGCCGACCGCAGCGTGGTCACCATCCGCGGCGACGGGCTGTTCGCCTCGGGTTCGGCCACGGTCAAGGACAACTACCGGCCGCTGCTGTCGCGCATCGCGCAGGAGCTCAAGAAGGTGCCGGGCGACGTGCTGATCACCGGCCACACCGACAACCGCCCGATCGCCACGCTGCGCTTCCCGTCGAACTGGAAGCTGTCGCAGGAGCGCGCGCAGTCGGTGCTGCTGCAGCTGTCCGCCGAGACCGGGCAGGCCGAGCGCTTCACCGCCGAGGGGCGCGCCGATACCGAACCGGTCGCCCCCAACGACAGCAACGACAACCGCGCGAAGAACCGCCGCGTGGAGATCACGCTGTTCGCGCCGGGCACCCGCTAGGGCCGGGCGCCCGCCCACCACCGGCGCCATACGAGACGACCGATGAAGGACTTCCTGAAAGGCTGGCTGATTCCGCTGATCGCGCTCGCCGCACTCGCCGCGCTGATCTGGTTCGTCGGGCCGCTGCTCGCCATCGGCGACGTCGAGCCGCTCGACCCCGAGATCAACCGCATCGGGCTGATCGGCCTCAGCGTGCTGATCTGGCTGGGCTTCAAGCTGCGCGCGCTGCTGAAGACCCGCCGCGACGAGAAGAAGATGCTCGACGGCCTGGTGGCCGCCCCCCCCGACGCCACTGCGCAGGAATCCGCCGAGGAGATCGCGGCGCTGCGGAAGCGCCTGGAGGAAGCCCTCGGCGTGCTGCGCAAGGCCCGCCTCGGCGGCAAGGCCGGGCGCCAGTCGGTGTACCAGCTGCCCTGGTACATCCTGATCGGCCCGCCGGGCTCGGGCAAGACCACCGCGCTGGTCAACTCGGGGCTCAACTTCCCGCTCGCCAACCAGTTCGGCAAGGACGCGATCCGCGGCATCGGCGGCACCCGCAACTGCGACTGGTGGTTCACCGACGAGGCCGTGTTGCTCGACACCGCCGGCCGCTACACCACGCAGGACAGCCACGCCGCGGTCGACAAGGCGGCGTGGGAAGGCTTCCTCGACCTGCTCAAGACCCACCGCCGGCGCCGCCCGATCAACGGCGCCCTGGTCGCGATCAGCATCGCCGACCTGATGCAGACCTCCGAGGCCGAGCGCAGCGCGCACGCCCGCGCCATCCGCGCCCGCGTGCAGGAACTGCACGAGCGCCTGGGCATCCGCTTCCCGATCTACGTGCTGCTGACCAAGGCCGACCTGATCGCCGGCTTCACCGAGTTCTTCGACGACCTCGGCCGCGAGGACCGCGAGCAGGTCTGGGGCGCAACCTTCCCGGTCGACGAGCCGGGCGCCGCCGAGGCGCCGGTGGCACGGCTGCGCGCCGAGCTCGACGCGCTCGAGGCACGCCTGTCGGCGCGCGTGGTGGAGCGCCTGCAGGCCGAGCGCGACCCCGCCCGGCGCGCGCTGATCTACGGCTTCCCGAAGCAGTTCAGCGGCTTCCGCGACGTCGCCGGACGCTTCATCGAGGAGGTGTTCCGCCCCAGCGCCTACGAGGAGCGCGCGCTGCTGCGCGGCGTGTACTTCACCAGCGGCACCCAGGAAGGCACGCCGATCGACCGCCTGATGGCCTCGATGGCGGCCACCTTCAACCTCGGCCGCGCGCAGTTGAGCGCGTTCTCGGGCACCGGGCGCAGCTACTTCCTGACCCGGCTGTTCCGCGAGGTGGTGTTCACCGAGCAGGGCCTGGCCGGCACCAACCTCAAGCTCGAACGCCGCCGCGCCTGGCTGCAGCGCGGCGCCTGGGCCACGGTGCTGGCGCTGACGCTGGGCGCCGCGGCGCTGTGGTGGACGAGCTACAGCGGCAACCACGAACTGATCGCGCAGGTCGACGGCAAGGTGCAGAACGCCCGCGAGATGATCGGCAAGATCACCCCCGAGCAGCGCGACGTGCTGGCGGTGCTGCCGCTGCTCGACGCCGTGCGCGGCCTGCCCGGCGGCTACGGCGACCGGGACGGCGCCTCGTCGTGGCGGCTCGGCTTCGGGCTCTACCAGGGCGACATGCTCGGCAGCGAGGCGACCAGCGTCTACCGCAAGCTGCTGCGCGGGGTGCTGCTGCCGCGGCTGATCCTGCGCATCGAGGCGCAGCTGCGCCAGCCGGGGGCGAACCCCGACTTCCTCTACGAGGGGCTGAAGAGCTACCTGATGCTGGAGGACCCCGATCACTACGACGCCGGCACCATCAAGGCCTGGATCGTCTTCGACTGGGACGCCAGCCTGCCGCGCGACGTCACCCAGGAGCAGCGCGCGGCGCTGCGCGCGCACCTCGACGCGCTGTTCGAGAAGCGCCCGCTGCCGCTGCCGCTCGCGCTCGACCAGAACCTGATCGCCCAGGTGCGCGCCACGCTGAACCGCATGCCGATGGCCGCGCGGGTGTACGCGCGCCTGAAGCGCAGCGCGCAGAACGACAAGCTGCCGGAGTTCCGCCTGTCCGAGGCCGCCGGGCGCGACGCCGCGCTGGTGTTCTCGCGGCGCAGCGGCAAGGCGCTCAACGAGGCCGGCATCCCGGGGCTGTACACCTACCGCGGCTACCGCGAGAGCTTCGTGCGCAGCGGCACCGAGGCGGTCGCGCAGTTCGCCGCCGAGAGCTGGATCCTCGGCGAGCAGGGGCGCATCACCCCGGCCGACATCCCGCAGCTCGGCACCGACGTCAAGGCGCTGTACCTCAAGGACTACCAGCGCGCCTGGGAGGACCTGCTCAACGACCTGACGATCGCCCCCTTCCCCAACCTCGCCCAGGCGGTCGACGTGCTGCGCGTGCTCTCCGGCCCCGGCTCGCCGCTCAAGCGCCTGCTCGAAGCGGTGGCGAAGGAAACCGACCTGACCCGCGAGGAGGGTCCGCTCGCCGGCGCCACCAAGCAGGCCGAGGGCACCGTCGACAAGCTCAAGGCGCAGCTCGGCGCGCTGATCGGCCAGGCGCCCGAGGCCGCGCCGGCCGCCGCCGCACCGGCCATCGACCCGGTCACCGCGCGCTTCGCCGAGCTCGCGGCGCTCGCCCGCAAGGAGGGCGAGGCCGGGCCGCCGCCGATCGACCGCACGCTCGCCGGCCTCAACGACCTCTACGAGAAGCTCAACACCCTCGCCACCACCAGCGGCGAAGCGCTGGTGAAGACCGCCGCGGCGCAGGCGGTGCAGTCGGCCAGCAAGCTCAAGCTCGACGCCGAGCGCCAGCCGGTGCCGGTCAAAGGCATGCTGCAGACGGTCGCCGACAGCGCCAACCAGATCACCATGGGCAGCGCGCGCGGGCAGCTCAACGCGCTGTGGCGCGCCGAGGTGTTCGACTTCTACAGCCAGAGCCTGGCCGGGCGCTACCCGCTCGCCCGCGGCAGCGCGCGCGATGCCGGGCTGGAGGACTTCGCGCAGTTCTTCGCCCCCGACGGGCGCATCGACCGCTTCTTCCGCAACTACCTGGCGAGCTACGTCGACACCTCCACCAAGCCGTGGAGCTGGCAGCCGAACGCGCCCGAGAAGCTCGGCATCGGCGCCGGCGTGCTGGTGCAGTTCCAGCGCGCGGCGGCGATCCGCGACGCCTTCTTCCGCGCCGGCAGCACCGCGCCGAGCGTGAAGTTCGAGCTGAAACCGGTGGCGATGGACCCCGAGCTGCAGCAGTTCCTGCTCGACTTCGACGGCCAGCAGGTGAGCTACGCGCACGGCCCGGTGCGCGCCACCGCGATGCAGTGGCCGAGCCCCGGCGGCTCGGGCACGGTGCAGGTGACGATCAACCCGCCCGGCAACAGCGGGCGCTCGGGGATCTCCGCCGACGGCCCTTGGGGGCTGTTCCGCCTGCTCGACCAGCAGAGCGTGTCGGCGCAGGGCCCCGACCGCTTCGCGGTGACCTTCAACGTCGACGGCCGCCGCGCCAACTTCGAGCTGCGCGCGGCGAGCGCCTTCAACCCGTTCCGCCTGCCCGAGCTGAGCGCCTTCGCCTGCCCGGAGCGACTCTGATGGGCGCCTGCGGGTTCTACGGCAAGGTCGTGAGCCGCGGTGACTTCGTCACCCGGCGCCTGCCGCGCAGCTTCGTCGAGCCGTGGGACGCCTGGCTGCAGACGGGGCTCGCGGCGAGCCGCGGCGCACTCGGCAACGACTGGCTGGACCGCTACCTGACCAGCCCGATCTGGCGCTTCGCACTCGGCCCCGGCTGCTGCGGCCCCGACGCCGTCGCCGGCGTGATGCTGCCGAGCGTCGACCGCGTCGGGCGTTACTTCCCGTTCACCCTCGCCGCCGTGCTCGACGCCGACACCGCGCTCGCCGCGCTGGCCCGCGACGCCGCGCCGTGGTTCGCGCACGCCGAAGCGCTGGCGCTGCACGCGCTCGAGGACAGCCTCGACCTCGAAGCCTACGACACCGGCGTCGCCGCGCTGCCGGCACCGCACGTCACGCAGACCCTGCGCCTGCGCGAGGCCCCGGCGGTGCGCGCCCTGAGCGACGTCGACGAGGCCGGCGCGGTCGCCGCCACGCTCGCCCGCGAGGCGCTTCCCCCCGACTGGCACGGTGCGGCGCTGTGGTGGACGCAAGGCTCGCAGCACGTGGCGCCCTGTCTGCTGCTAGGCTCCGAGCTACCTCCGGCGAGCGGCTTCCATGCGCTGCTCGACGGCTCCTGGGCCGACGCCGGCTTCGGCGGCGGCCCGACGGCGTGACCTCAGCGCGGCGCGAGACCCCCGGCATGCACGACAACCACCGAATCCGCTTCGTTTCCAGCGCCACCACCCACGTCGGCATGGTGCGCAAGGTTAACGAGGACGCGGTGCTGGAGCTCCCCGACCACGGCATGTGGGCGGTGGCCGACGGCATGGGCGGCCACGCCGCCGGCGACTTCGCGTCGCAGACCATCATGCAGACGCTGACGCGCATCCCGCCGCCACGCGCGATCGGCACCTATGCCCGCGCGGTGCAGGCCGCGCTCGGGCACGTCAACACGCTGCTGCGCGCCGAGGCGGCGCGGCGCGGCAAGGACACCATCGGCGCCACCGTCGTCGTGCTGCTCGCCGCCGGCGACGGGCTCGCCTGCGTGTGGGCCGGGGACAGCCGCCTGTACCGCCTGCGCCGCCACCGGCTGGAGCTGCTGACGCGCGACCACAGCTACGTGCAGGAGCTGTTCGAGGCCGGCGCGATCACCGCCGAGGAGTCGCTGAACCACCCGATGGGCAACGTCGTGACCCGCGCGGTGGGCGCCCACGAGACCATCGAGCTCGAAGCCCGCCCGGTGCTGGTCGAGGGGGGCGACATGCTGCTGCTGTGCAGCGACGGCCTCAACAAGACCGTGCGCGACGAGGAGATCGCACAGATCCTCGGCAGCGGCGAGCCGCGCGACGCCGCCCGCCAGCTGGTGCACCGCGCGCTGCTGCGCGGGGCCCCCGACAACGTCAGCGTGGTGGTGATCCGGGCCGAGTCCGAGGCCGAGACCACCACCCGCCCGACCTTCTGGCAGTGACGCCCGCCGCGGCCGCCATCCCGCCGCCACCCCGTGGAGGCCCCCGATGAGCCCGACCTCCGTACGCCGCCGCGACCTCGTGCTCGGCGCGCTCGTCGCCGATGCCGCCGCGCTCGGCCTGCACTGGCTCTACGACCCGGCGGCGCTCGCCGCGCGCGCGCCCGCCGACGCCGAGTGTGCCTTCCTGGCTCCGGCCCCCTACCCCGCCGGCAGCGGCGCCTTCGCGCACGCGGGCAAGCGGCCCGGCGATCCCAGCCCCTACGGCGTGCACCTGCGCGTGCTGCTGGAGGCGCTGTGCGCCGCCGACGGCGCGCTCGACCTCGCCGACTACCAGGCGCGCTTCCGCGCCGCGTTCGGCTACGGCGGGCGCTTCTGCGGCTACATCGACAAGCCCACGCGCGGCACGCTGGCGAATCTCGACGCCGGCCGCACCACGCCGAGCGGCGTCGACGATGACCAGGTCTGCGTGCTCGCCAAGCTCCCGGCGCTGCTCGCCGCGGACCTGCGCGAGGCCGCGACGCTCGACGCCGCGGTGCGCGTCACCCACACCGCCGACGTGGCCCTGGCCTGGTGCCGCTTCAGCGCCGGGCTGCTCGCCGCGCTGGTCGACGGCGCCACGCTCGCCGACGCGCTGGCCGCGGCCCTGGCGCAGGCGCCGGCAGCACTCGCCACCGCCGCCCGGCAGGGGCTGGAGTGCACGGCCGCCGACCCCGCCGCGGCGCTCGGCCGCGCCTGCCCGCTGGCGCAGGCGATGCCGCTCGCCCTGCACCTGCTCGCGCACGCGCCGGACTTTGCCGGGGGCGTGCGCGCCAACATCCGCGCCGGCGGCGACTCCTGCGGCCGCGCGCTGCTGCTCGGGCCCGCGCTCGCCGCGCTGCACGGCGTCGGCACACCGCGCGGCATACCGCTCGCCTGGCTCGCTCGGCTCGTCGACGCCCCGGCGCTGATCGCCCTCGCCGAGACGCTCGCCGCGCGCTGAGGCGCGCGTCGCGGCAAGCGGGCTTGCCGGCGCCCGCGCAGGCCCGCTGACGTCCGCGCGCGCGACTGCCACACTGGAGCCCGGTCAGCCCCGGACAGCCCGCATGCACATCCACGTCTGGATCACCTTCCTGCTCGCCTCCATCGTCCTCTCGGTGTCGCCCGGCGCCGGCGCGGTCAACACGATGAGCAACGCCCTGAGCCACGGCGTGCGGCGCACGCTGCCGGCGATCCTCGGCCTGCAGGCGGGGCTCGCGGCGACCATCGCGCTGGTCGGGCTGGGGCTGGGGGCGGCGGTCGCGGCGTCGGCGACGGCCTTCACGGTGATCAAGTGGGCCGGCGTGGCCTACCTGATCTGGCTCGGCTGGAAGAAATGGAACGGTGCCACGCACTTCGCCGTGGCCGAGCGCCACGTCGCGCCGCCGGCCGCGCTGGCGCTGTTCGGGCAGGCGACGCTGGTGAACCTCACCAACCCGAAGTCGATCGTGTTCCTGGTGGCGCTGTTCCCGCAGTTCATCGACCCGGCGCTGGCGCAGGGCCCGCAGGTGCTGATCATGGGCACCACCCTGGTGCTGGTCGACATCGTGGTGATGGTCGGCTACGCCACGCTCGCCGCGCGCCTGCGCCCCTTCGTGCAGGACCCGCGACGCATGCGGGTGGCCAACCGCGCGTTCGGCGGCCTGTTCATCGGTGCCGGCGCGCTGCTCGCCGGCGTACGCCACCAGCCCGCCTGAAGGCACGCCGGCGAGCCCCGCCATGTCCCGCTTCCGCCTCCTCGCCCTGCTGCCACTGGCTGGCGCCCTCGGCGGCTGCGTCGGTGCGGTGATCGGCACCACCGCCGACGTCGCCATCGAGGTCGCCAAGATCCCGTTCAAGGTCGGCGCTGCCGTGATCGACGTCGCCATCCCCGACGACGACGGGAAAGCCAAGCCCGAGCCCGCCGCGGACGCGGACGGCGCCCACCCCCGCAGCGACGCCGCCACGCACTGAAACCGTGCGCCGCAGCCGCTGCGGCGCACCCGTCTGGCCCACGCCCGGATGACGGGCCGTCACGATTGTGCCAAAGTGTTGCCCGGTCTTGCCTTGCGGGCGCCAGCCCGATCCGGGGGCGCAATCGACATGCTGCTGCTGTTCGTCTTCGTGCTCGTCGCCATCGCCATCTGGGTGCTCTACCGCCAGCGCGAACCCCGCGCACCGGACACCCGCCCGCTCCCCACGCCGAACGCCACCCCTCGCCCGGCGGGCACCGGCGCAGCGCCGGAACTGCGCCTGGTGCCGGCGCCTGAGCAGCCGCGCAAACCGTGGAGCGCGGTGCAGATCGTGCCCGCGGCCGCCGGCTGCGCGTGCCCGGCGGTGGCGGCGTTCAGCGGCAGGCTCTTCCCGCGCGACCAGCCGCCCCCGCCGCTGCCGGTCGCGGGCTGCGATCGCGCCGTCTGCGTCTGCCGCTTCGAGGTCATCCACGACCGCCGCCGCGGCGACCGGCGCAGCGGCACCGACCGGCGCCAGAGCCTGCGCTTCGAACCCAGCAAGTCCGACCGCCGCGCCGGTCGCGAGCGGCGCCAGGGCGCCCGTTCGTGGGAAGGCGCGATGCTCTGAGCCGGCCGTCACGCCGCCGTGCGGCGCCGCGCCGCGGCGAGCGCGGCGCGCCCGAGCATGCCGCCGCAGGCGGCGAGTTCACGCAGTGACAGGCGCAGCCGCTGCAGGCGCGAGGGCGGCGCGGCGGCGGCGCTGGTGCCGGCGACGGGCGCGCCGACCAGCCGGAAGGCGATCCGCGCCCGCGGCAGGTGATAGCCCTCGGACACCAGCAGCGCGCGCGACCAGCCGCGGGCGCGCATCAGCGCGGCGCTGAAGCAGGCGTTCTCGTAGGTGTTGCGCGACTGCGCCTCGACGACGATGCAGGCGTCGGGCACGCCCGCGGCGAGCGCGAGCTCGCGCATCAGTTCGGCTTCCGCCGGCGGGCGGCGCGGCGCACCGCCGCTCAGCAGCAGCGCGCGGCCGTGGCCGGCGTGGAACAGCGCGACGCCGTGGTGGACGCGGCGCAGCAGCGCCGCGCTCGGGGTGCCGTCGGGCTGCACCGCGGCACCGAGGACGACGATGACGTCGGCCGGCGCCGCACCGCTGTCCGCCACGCGCATCGACGCCCCGCCGCTCAGGCGCGGCGCTTGAACTCGCCGGTGCGGGTGTCGATCTCGATGCGGTCGCCGATCTCGACGAAGCCGGCGACCGACATCTCGTACCCCGAGCCCTTGAGGCGGGCCGGCTTCATCACCTTGCCGGAGGTGTCGCCCCGCGCCGAGGGTTCGGTGTATTCGACCTCGCGCACGATGGTGATCGGCAGCTCCACCGAGATCACCTTGCCTTCGTAGAAGGTCACCTCGCAGACGTCCTCCATGCCGTCGACGATGAAGGGGGCGACGTCACCGACGTTCTCCGTCTCCACCTCGTACTGGTTGAACTCCTCGTCCATGAACACGTACATCGGATCGGCATAGTAGGAGTAGGTGCAGGCCTTCTTCTCCAGCACCACGACGTCGAACTTCTCGTCGGCCTTGTGGACGACCTCGGTGCCGGAGTCGCTCAGCAGGTTCTTCAGCTTGAGCTTGACCACCGCGGCGTTGCGCCCGGACTTGTTGTACTCGGCCTTCTGCACCACGAGCGGTTGGCCGTCGACCAGAATGACGGCGCCGGGCCGGAGTTCCTGTGCGGTTTTCATTGCGATACCCGTAACAGTGGGTGGGGGTTGAAAAAACGGGCGCTCATGGTACCCGGCGGGCGGCGGCGAAGGCCACCAGATTCCCGGCAAGGTCCGTATACACGGACAGGGCGTCGGCCCAGCACGCCGCGTGCGCGGTGAGCGCCGGCAGGGCCGCGACGAAAGCCGGCCACGCCGCGGCGACGCCGCGTTCGCGGTTCCACGCCTGGTGCAGGGCGGCACACGCGGCGGCGGGTTCCGCCGGGGCCCCGGCCAGGTAGCGGACGAGCCAGGCGTCGAGCTTGACCAGGTGGGCATCGGCCTCCTGCCGGTAGGCCTGCCACAGCAGCGGACGGCGCGCCCACTGCGCGCGCACGAAGCTGTCCTCGCCGCGCACCAGGTTGAGGTCGCAGCTCCACAGCAGGCGGTCGTAGCCGTCCTGGTCGAGGAACGCCAGCACCGACACCTGCAGGGCCCCGCGCGCGAACGCCGCGCCGGGGGCGAGCGGCACCCCGCACCAGGCGGCGAGCGGCGCCAGCACCCGCCCCTGCGGCACCAGCAGGTGCCAGCGCCCGGGGCCGGCGGCGAGCGCATCGAGCCACTCGGGCAGCGCGGCGTTGGCATAGGCGAACAGCGACACGCGCCGCGCGCCCGCCACCTCGGCGATCCCCCGCGCGGCGAGCCAGTCCCGCGCCTGCATCGCACCCCACACCGCCCGCGCACGTCGCGCCGCGGCTTCGGCGAGCAGTCCGCCGGTGCCGGCGGTGAAGCCGGGGAAGAAGAACACCTTGTCGGGGCCACCCGGCTGCGGGCTGGACAGGCCGTGGCAGCCAGCCACCCAGGGCTCGGCCGACAGGTATTCGAGGTTGATCCACAACGGGCGCCGCCGCCGCAGCGCCGCGCGCACCGCCGGCGGCAGTTCGCAGGCGAAGGCTTCGATCACCACGTCGCCGAGCGCCACCTCGGCCGCGGCGGCATCCCAGCGCCGCAGGTGCACGCCGGCGACGCTCTGCGCGGCGGCGCTGGCGTCGACCGCCGGCCACAGCCGGGCCAGGCGCTGCGGCGCATCGATCCACAGCGTGACGCGCTGCCCGTACTCGGCGACGAGCTGCCGGGCGAGCCGCCAGCACACCCCGGCGTCGCCGTAGTTGTCGACGACACGGCAGAAGATCGTCCAGTCGAGGGCGGCAGGCATGCGCGGTGCACCGGGGTGGCGGGGCCGCTGATGGTGCCAGAGCCGGCGCTAGTTGCAGGTGCCGGACGGGCAGTCGAGGTTGCGCAGGCGCCCGATGCCCCGCTGCTCGGCCGGTGCCTGCGGCCGCGGCGACGGTTGCTGCGCCGCGTCGGGGGCACGGGCGCGCTGCTGCGCTTCCTGCAGGCGCCGCTGCTGTGCCTCGCGCGCCTGGCCCTGCGCCGCATGCTCGGCCTGACGCTGCTGCGCCTCCTGCAGACGCCGCTGCTGTGCCTGCGCCTCGCGCGCCTGGCCCTGCGCCGCACGTTCGGCGGCCTGACGCTGCTGCATCTCCTGCAGGCGCTGCATCGCCTGGTTGTCACGCGCTCCCCCCTGTGCCGAGCGTGCGGCCGCCTCAGCCGCCTGGCGCTGCTGTGCCTCCAGCAGGCGCCGCTGCTGTGCCTGCGCCTCACGCGCCCGGCCCTGCGCCTCGCGCTCGCTAGCCTGGCGCTGCTGCGCCTGGGCTTCGCGCGCGTGCTCCTGCGCGGCGCGCTCGACCGCTTCCGTCGCCTGGCGTTGCTGCATCTCCTGCAGGCGCTGCATCGCCGTGCCCTCCCGCCCGAGGGCGCGCGGCGACGGCCCGGCCGCCGCAGCATCGCCTCCTCGCGCAGGTGCAGCACCCGCCGCCTCGCCGCGCGGCCCTGGTGCCGCACCGCGGCCGGGCGCCGCGCCAGCATCGCCGCTGCCCGCTGCCGGGCGGTTGCGTCCGTCGGGCGCCGGGGCGCCCGCGCCGTCGCGCGCACCGCCGACGAACGGCGGGCGCCAGCCGCTGCCGCGGCCATCCCCCGTCGGCCGCCCCCCGGCGTCACCGGCTGCGGGCTGCCCCTGTCGCGTGGCGTCGAAGCCGGGCGGCGGCGGTGCGGCCGGGCGGCCGCCGCGGTCGACGCCGAACCCCTCCGGGGCGCGCCGGGACGGCAGTTCACGCGGCATCAGCACCCCCGGCTGCACGACGCGCGGCGCCGGTGCGGTGCGCTCCGGCGCCTGCAGGCCGATGCCGCGCAGGCGCTGGCGCACGTCGTCGGGGGCGCGCGTGTGCACCAGCGGCCGCTCCTCCACCCGCTGCGGCGGCCGCGCGGCGCGCCCCGTCCACGGTGCGAGGCTCACCGGCAGCGGCTGCAGGCGCTGCGGCTGGCGCTCGGCCGGGCGCCAGCGGCGCACCTCGTCGCGCGGCAGCCGCCGCCAGTCGCGGTCGCCGCGCGGCAGGCGGTCGGGCGGTGCGACCACCACGGCGCGATCGATGTCGCAGTTCACGTAGCGGATGTCGGCCGGGCGCAGCCGATACCCGTCGCGGTCGCGCAGCACGCGGCGGTTGACCACGCGCGGGCCGCCCCAGCCGCCCCACCAGGGGCGCCCGACGACGTCGCGCCGCCCCCACCACGGCAGCGCCGGCTCGCCCCAGCCGAGCGCGACCCAGCCCACGCCGGCCGCCCCCGCCGGGCCGAGCCAGCCGACCAGCGCCGGTGCGTAGGCCGGCCGCCGCACCGGCGGGCCCGGCGCCCACATCCAGCGCTCGCGCACGACCACCCAGCGCCCGTAGTGGAACGGCGCCCAGCCCCACGGCGCGTCGTCGACCCAGGTCCAGCCGTAGCCGGGGTCGTAGACCCAGTTGCCGTCGCTGTACGGCGCCCAGCCCGGCGCCACCTGCGCGGGCTCCCAGACCGTCCCGTACTCGGGCACCTCGCGCCAGGCGCCGTAGCGGTCGAGGTCGGCGGCGCCGTACACCTCGGCCGGCACGCGGCGTGCGCTGTCCGCGGCGGCGAGCAGTTCATCGGTACGATCGAAGTTCCAGCGATCCCAGGCGTCGGGCGCGTCGGCGCGATGGCGCTCGACGGTCGGCGTATCGGTACCGGCGAGCAGCAGCGTCTCGTCGCTGCCGAGCGCCGCCGCCAGGCCGTTGGCGAAGGCGATGTCGGCGCGGCCGCCGCGACGCGTGGTCAGCGCGGTCGCGCGCTCGTCGACGTCGAAGCGGTAGTAGCCGGGCGTGCGCAGCGTGTAGGCGCCGTTCGGCGTGCCGACCTCGATGCTGCGCCCGCGCGGCAGCGCGGTGAGGTCGAAGCTCGCGGTGCCGGTGGCGATGCCGACCTGCAGCACGTCGGCGTCGATGCGATCGAAGCTCAGGCGCGTGCGCGGCGCCGCGCGCAGGAAGGCGTTGGGACCGACCTGGGTCTCGACGCGGCCGTCGGCGCCGGTCCAGAGCTCGTCGCCGGCGGCGAACGGGAGGTTGCGCCGCGCCGGCACCCAGTCCTCGGCGCCGGGGCGCCAGAACGAGGCCTCGCCCTCGACCAGCGCAAGCCGCGGCGGGGTGACCGTGGTACTCGCGGCGTGCGCGACCGGGGCCGGGAACACGCCGAACAGCGCGCAGAGAAGCAGCAGCGGGAACAACGAATGAGCACGCATGATCGCACCTCAAAAAGGCCCGCGCGCTGCGCGGACCATGGCATACGTACCCGGTGCGGGGAGGGCCCGCGCGCCGTGCGGCGGCGGGCCTCGATTTATGTCGCATTCGACCGCGCCGGCAGGCATCGGTTGCGTACACCTTTGTCACCGATCGTGACGACGACTCAGGCGGCCGCCTCATTGACAGCGTAGATCTCGACCGAGTCGCTGCGCCCGCGCAGCTCGACGCAGCCCACGCGCCGGATCGCGAAGCCGGGCAGCGTACCAACGGCGTCGTACACCGCGCGCGAGATCAGCAGCGCCTCGCCGAACTCGTTGCACATCGCCTCGATCCGCGCGGCGGTGTTGAGCACGTCGCCGAGGAACGAGATCTCGCGCTTGATCTCGCCCACCTCGGCCACCGTCGCGAGCCCGAGGTTCATCCCGGCCTTGAACTCGGGCATCAGCCCGTAGGTGCGACGGTAGTAGGCCTCGCGCCGCTGCAGCTGCCGGCGGAAGCGGAAGAAGGCGCGCAGGCAGTGGCCGTCGTGCGTGCCCCCGGCGACGTCCCAGCACAGGATGACCTCGTCGCCGACGTACTGGTACACCTGCGCGGCATCGACCATCACCACCGAGAGGTCCTGGAAGCAGTCCTGGATCAGGCGGCTGAAGCACACATGGCCGAGGCGCTCGGCGTGCCCGGTCGAACCCTTGAGATCGAGGAACATGAAGATGCGCTGCTCCTCGCGCGGCTGGTGGTAGGTGCCGAGCATCAGCCGGCGCAGGTTGCCGGGGCCGAACTTGCGGTCCACCTGCTTCAGGAAGTTGATCCAGAAGCTCACCAGGGTCGTGTAGATCAGGATCATCACGCTGTTGGCGCTGCACAGCAGCGCGAGCCAGCGCCCGGTGTCCCAGCCGCCGACGTAGATGCGCACCTCGTTGGCGAACACGCCGGCCAGCACCAGCGACAGCAGCAGCAGGTGGAAGGTGGTCTGCAGCAGGATCAGCCGGCCGTAGGGCAGGCGGCGCAGCCGCGGCCGGTCGAGCACCACGTCGAGCAGGCCGTAGGCGAGCCCGGCCACGGCACCGGCGGCCAGGGACTGCGGCAGCAGCACGCCCCAGTCGCGGCGGGAGCTGTCGACGTCCAGGAACAGGCTGTCCTCCAGCCCGACGTAGCGGATGAGCACGAAGAGCAGGCCCGCGCCCATCCACGCGAGCATCTGCAGCCAGGTGCTTTTCAGGTAGCGACGCAGGTGCAGGTCCATGGCGGAACCCCCTTCGGCATCGACACATGCGATCGGACATGATCGCCGTTCGAGGGTAGCGAATCGCAGGCGCAGTGCCACGCGGCGCACGGCGGCGGCACCGCGCCCGCGCGCAAGGCCCGCGCGGGCGCGGGTGAGAAAATCACTATTGCACTGCAGCATCAACTTGCTATGCTGCATCGCAACACCCTCTCACCCCCTGCCGAGGACGCTGTCATGACCGACTTCACCTTCCCTTCGCTCGCTGACGTCGCCGCCAAGAGCCAGGCGCTGGTCGCCCCGGTGATCAAGGCCAACCAGCTCTCGGTGGCGAACCTCGAAAAGCTGGCCGCCTTCCAGCTGAGCCACCTCGGCGCCTACACCGACCTCGGCCTGTCGCGCCTGAAGGCGGCCGCCGAGGTCGCGGACATCGATGGCCTCAAGGCCTTTGCCGAATCCTCGGCCGAGGTCGCGCAGGGTGTGGGCGTCAAGCTGCAGGACGACGCCAAGACGCTGGCCGAGCTGCTCGCCGGCTTCAAGATCGGCTACGAGAAGCTGGCCGCCGCGACGCTGGCGGAGCTGGGCCCGGCCAAGACCGCCTGATCCCCCCGGCAGCCGACGACGAAGGCCCGCCCGGCGTTCGCCGGGCGGGCCTATACTTTTACCCCGGCGACACCGACCCGTCCGCCCGAAGCAGCGTCAAGCGACCGAAAAAAAAAGGGCGCGGTTGCCCGCGCCCGAAGTGCCCGAGGGAACCCCGGGCCCTGGGAGGACTTAGAAGTCGTGACGCAGGCCGAGGGCGACGGTGTCGGCG
>NZ_SLWY01000025.1 GCF_004341245.1 Plasticicumulans lactativorans
CCACTCGGGTTTCTTCAGCCGCGTGGCCGCGGTGGTCGGCTCGATCTTGACCGGGATGCGCGCGACCTTGTCGGCTCCGCGCAGTTTCTCGCCGGGGGTCGCGCGCGGCGGCGCGGCGGCGGTCGGGGTTTCGCTCATCGGGGGCTCCTCGGGTGGTGGTGGCGTCGGCCTCAGGCGGGCGCGATCGTCGGGGCGGGTTGGCGCAGCAGGCCGCGCGCGGCGGCGAGGCGCAGCGTGGCCGGCACGTCGACGGTCAGCGGGCCGTGCGGCGCGAGCCACACCCGCGGGCGGTCGCCGGGGCCGAATTCGATCTCGCGCTCGCCGTCGAGCGCGAGCGTGCCGGCCGGCAGCGAAACCGCCACCGCCTCTCCGGGCAGCAGCCGTGCATGGCCGGCGACCGGCAGTTGCGCCAGCAGCCCCGGCGCGATCGGCGCGGTCAGCGTGAACGCCGGGCGCGCGGCGTCGAGGCGCACGTGCAGGCCGTGGGGGTCGCTGCGCCCGACCGGTTCGAGCAGGCCGGCGATCGACGACAGGCCGATCGCGTCGGCCTCGGCGAAGGCGACGAACACCTCGGCGAGGCTGTCGGCCTGCCACAGCGCGCGCGCGCCGACGTAGCGGCCCGGCGACACCGCGACGTCGACCAGCGCGAGTTCGCGCCGCGTGCCGCTCTGCACCACGAGCTGCTTGTTGCGCCGGCAGGCTTCGGCGACGCCGAGGCGCCCGCTCGCCAGCAGGCCGGTGGCGAGCCCCACCAGCGTGGCCTCGCGCAGCTCGGGAAAGGTGTTGTTGGTGCCGGTCGACAGCGTCGCCAGCGGCGTGTCGCCGGCGCTGCCGGCGACGATGCGGTGGGTGCCGTCGCCGCCGAGCACCACGATCGCCGCCACGCCGGCCTCGACCATCGCCCGCGTCGCGCGTTCGCTGTCGACCGCGGTCTGCTCGATCGGCATGTCGAGGAAGGTGAGCACCGGCAGCGCGGCGCCGGCCTGCACCGCGCCCTGCGTCGCCCGCAGCACGCCGGCGGCGATGCCGCCGAGGTCGGGCGGCAGCAGCACGCGCGCCACGCCGAGCGCGGCCAGCGCACTCGCCACGCGCAGCACCATGTTGACCTTCTCGGCCGTCTGGAACACCGAGGCGCGCGCCACCAGCCGGCGGATGTCACGCCCCGAGGCGGGGTTGGCGATGATGCCGACGCTGGGACCGGGCGGGATGCTGCTGGACATGGCGGATCTCCGGGCGGGGACTGCGACAGCCCCATCAAGAGCGGTGCCAGCGTGACGAAAACGCTTGCCGGGCAAGACCTTGGACTATCCTGTGAGAACTCGTCGCGATGCCCGTCGCAGCTTGCCGCGAGACATCTGTCTCAGCGTGCGGGACGGGTGAGACATTGCTGCGGCGCGTCTTGCCGCCCGCGGGAGCGTCCTGCATAAGCGGCTGCAGCAGCGTCGCGACAGACGGCGCCGGTCCACCACCGAGGAGGCCCCTGCCATGCTGTGTAAAGACGTCGCATCGCATATCGACGAGGTTCACCGCCTGGTGCGCGGCGGCGGGGGCGATCCGCGTCTGATCCGCTCGTGGCAGCGTTCGCTCGAAGCCTACCGGCTCGATCCGGCGCGCATCCACCACCCGCGCATCCTCACCGGCGGGTCGCTGCGCGAGCACCAGGAGTCGATCGAGGCCTTCACCCGCATCGCCCACCACGGCCTGACGCAGCTGCACGCGCAGGTGCGCGACGCCGGCTACGTGGTGCTGCTCACCGATGCCGCCGGCGTCACCGTCGACTTCATTGGCAACCCGCGGCTGGAGCGCGAGCTGAAGGACGCCGGGCTCTACCTCGGCGCGTGCTGGTCGGAGCGCGAGGAGGGCACCTGTGGCGTCGGCACCTGCATCGAGGACGGCCAGCCGATCACCGTGCACCGTGGCGAGCACTTCCGCGCGCCGAACATCTCGCTGAGCTGCTCGGCGGCGCCGGTCCACGACGAGCAGGGCCGCGTGCTCGCGGTGCTCGACGCCTCGGCGCTGTACTCGCCGCCCGACAAGGGCAGCCAGTGGCTGGTCTACCAGTTGGTGACGCGTGCCGCGCGGATGATCGGCGACGCGCACTTCCTGCACACCCACGCCGGGCACTGGCTGCTGCGCCTGGCACGGGCGCGCGAGTTCCTCGACGTGCAGGCCGAGTACCTGATCGCCTTCGACGGCGACGGGCGCGTGCTCGGCACCAACCACGCCGCGCGCCACGATCTGTTCAGCGGTCGTGACCCCGCCGGGCTGAGCTGCGAGCGGCTGTTCGACGCCCGCCTCGAAGACCTCGCCCGCCACGCCCATGCCAGCGAGTGCCCGCTGCCGGTGTTCCGCCGCGGCGTACCCGAGCACCTGTTCGGCCGCCTGCTGGCGCCGCGCGCCCACACCGTGCACGTGCCGCCGCCGGCGCGCCGGCCGCCGCCGTCGCCGCTCGTCTGCTGGGCCGGCGATGACGCCGGCGCGCAGCAGTCGGCCGAGCGCGCGCTGCGGCTGCTGGCGCGGCGCGTGCCGGTGCTGCTGCAGGGCGAGACCGGCGTCGGCAAGGAGCGCTTCGCCCAGGCGATGCACCGCGCCGGGCCGCGCGCCGCCAAGCCCTTCGTCGCACTCAACTGCGCGGCGATCCCCGAGTCGCTGATCGAGAGCGAGCTGTTCGGCTACCGCGAGGGCGCCTTCACCGGCGCCCGCGCCAAGGGCATGCGGGGGCGCATCGTGCAGGCCGACGGCGGCACGCTGTTCCTCGACGAGATCGGCGACATGCCGCTCGACCTGCAGTCGCGCCTGCTGCGCGTGCTCGCCGAGTGGGAGGTGCTGCCGCTCGGCGCCGAGACGCCGATACGCGTCGACCTGCAGCTGATCTGCGCGAGCCACCGCGACCTGCGCGAGCTGGTCGCCGCCGGGCACTTCCGCGAGGACCTCTACTACCGCCTGGCCGGCGCGGTGCTGAAGCTGCCGCCGCTGCGCGAGCGCAGCGACCTCGACCGCCTGATCGGCGCGATCCTCGCCGAGGTCGCCGGCGACGAGACGCCGCCGCCGCTGCGCCCCGACGCCCTCGCCGCGCTGCGCGCGCACCGCTGGCCCGGCAACCTGCGCGAGCTGCACAACGCGCTGCGCTATGCGCTCGCGGTGTGCGACGGCCACGCGATCACCCGCGCCGACCTGCCCGAGGAGATCGCCGCCGCCAACCCCGCGCCGCCGCCGCGCGCCGACAGCGAGCGCGAGCGCATCGAGACCGTGCTGCACCGCAACGGCTGGTGCATGGTCAGCGGCGCCCGCGAACTCGGCATCGCCCGCGCCACGCTGTACCGGCGCATGGCCAAGCTCGGCATCGTCCCGCCGAACCGGCGCGCGGCCGGCTGAGGCGCCCGCGCCGCCGGGGCTACTCGACGCCACAGCCGTCCTCCTGCAGGCGATCGGGTGCCGCGGCGCGTCGCCGGCTCGCCGAGGCGATCGCGAGCGCGGCGATGATCAGCAGCGCGGCGACCGCGAAGGTGAACCGCAGGCCGGCCGCCAGGGCCTCCGGGCGCGCGCCCGCGAGTTCGGTCGTCGCCGCGCCGAGCGCGAACACCGCGCCCATCAGCGAGGCGCCGGTGATCAGCCCGAGGTTGCGCGACAGGTTGAGCAGCCCGGAGACGACGCCGCGCTGCTCCGCGCGGACCTTGGTCATCACGGCGGTGTTGTTGGCCGCCTGGAACAGCGCGTAGCCGGCGGTGACGACGACGAGCGGGGCGACGTAACCCGGGACGCCGAAGCCCGTCGGCAGCAGCGGCAGGAGCGCGCAGCCGGCCAGCATGCCGGCGAGCCCGGCGATGCCCATGCGCCGCGCACCGAAGCGGTCGACGAGGCGGCCGGCGGGCACGCCCGCCAGCGCGGAGACCAGCGGCCCGCAGGACATCACCAGCCCGACCCGGGCCGCGTCGAGCGCGAGCGCGCCGGCGAGGTAGAACGGGCCGACCACCAGCGTCGCCATCACCACGGTCGTGACCAGCGCGCTCATCGCGAAGCCCGCGCCGAGCCGCGGGTCGCGGAACAGCGCCAGGCGGACCAGCGGCGACGCGGCTTTCGCCTCGGCGCGCACGAACAGGCCGGCGCCGACCGCGGCCGCGAGCAGCAGCGCCGCGTTGAGCGGCCCGAAGCGGCCGCGCCCGATCGTCATCGCCAGGGCGTAGGCGGCGAGCGTCAGCGCGAGCAGCAGCGTACCGGCGTAGTCGAAGCCCGCCCGCTCCACGCCGCGGCGATCGACGGGCAGGCAGCGCTGCGCGAGCAGCAGCGCCACGAGGCCCAGCGGCACCTCGGCCAGGAACAGGGCCGGCCAGCCGAAGCCGGCGATCAGCACGCCGCCGAGCGAGGGGCCGAGCGCGGTGCCGACGGCGGACATCGTGCCGAGCAGCCCCATCGCGCGGCCGGTCGTCGCCTGCGGCACCGTCTCGCCGACGAAGGCCAGCGCGAGCGCCATCATGACGGCCGCACCCAGGCCCTGCGCCGCCCGCGCGGCGATCAGCAGCCCGAGCGTGGGCGCGGCGGCGCACAGCGCCGAGGCCGCCGTGAACAGGGCGATCCCGCCGAGCAGCAGCCGCCGGCGACCGATCAGGTCGCCGAGCCGCCCGACGCTGACGACCAGCGTGGTGGTGGCGAGCAGGTAGGCGAGGACGACCCACTGCACCTGCTGGAACGAGGCGCCGAAGGCCTGCGCCAGCGTCGGCAGGCCGACGTTGGCGATGCTGACGCCGAGCGAGGACAGCAGCACCGACAGCGACAGACCCGCCAGCGCCCAGCGCACCGAAGCCGGCCATGCCGCTGCTCCGGCTGTTTCGACTGTGCTTGGTTTCGACATGATATTTCCGACTCCCACGAGGTGATGGCCGGAACCCTAATCCGCGGCCTGACATGGCGGAAGGCGCAGCGTTTGCACTTTATCCATGCGTTTGACGCCATGTCAGGGCTTTGCCATGGTGGGGGCATGTCGAAGCCCGATCTCAACCTGCTCGTCACCCTTGATGTGCTGCTCGCCGAAGGCAACGTCGCGCGCGCGGCGCAGCGGCTGCGGCTGAGCCCGTCGGCGATGAGCCGGGCGCTCGCGCGCCTGCGCGACACCACCGGTGACCCGCTGCTGGTGCGTGCCGGCCGCGGCCTCGTGCCGACGCCGCGGGCGCTCGAACTGCGCGAAAAGGTCGCCCGGCTCGTGCAGGACGCCGAAGCGCTGCTGCGCCCCGCCGGGCAGCCCGACCTGCAGCGGCTGCTGCGGACGTTCACGCTGCGCAGCAGCGAGGGCTTCGTGGAGAACTTCGGGCCCGACCTGATCGCGCGGGTCGGCCGGGAGGCGCCCGGCGTGCGGCTCTGCTTCGTGCCGAAGCCCGGCAAGGACAGCACGCCGCTGCGCGACGGCAGCGTCGACCTGGAAACCGGCGTGATCGACACGGCGACGGGGCCGGAGCTGCGCACACAGGGGCTGTTCCGCGACCGCTTCATCGGGGTCGTGCGCGCCGGCCACCCGCTGAGCGAGGGCGGGATCACCGCCGCGCGCTACGCGGCCGGGCAGCACGTCGTCGTCTCGCGGCGGGGGCTGGCGCGCACGGCGATCGACGACGCGCTGGACGCGCTCGGGCTCGAACGCCGGGTCGTGACGATCGTCGGCGGCTTTGCGGTGGCGCTCGCGCTCGCACGCGCCTCCGACCTGATCGCCAGCGTCCCCGAACGCCACACCGGCCGGCTGCGCGCCGGCATGCACGGCTTCGCGCTGCCGGTCGCCGTGCCGGGCCTCACGGTGTCGATGCTCTGGCACCCGCGGCTGGATGCCGACCCGGCGCACCGCTGGCTGCGCGGCTGCGTCCGCGACGTCTGCGCCGAGCATCCGGCCGACCCGCCGTAGCGCCGGCCGCGCCCGTGCGTGCCGCCGCCCGCCGGGGCCGGGCGGGCGCTAGCCGACGATGCGCAGCGCGAGGTAGGGCACGAGGTTGAACAGGATCACGCCGAGCTTGTAGACCGCCATCGCCAGGTAATGGATGGCATCGAACTGCTCCGGCGGGAGCCGGAACCAGCGTCCGTGCAGCCGGTACAGCCCGTCGTGGGCGAAACGGAACACCAGGAACCACCACAGCAGCACGCCGTAGTTGATCACGGCACACCAGAGCAGGAACTCCCGCACGGTTTCGAGGCTCATCGCTCCTCCTCATCCCGGCCGAGCGCCGCGGCCGATGCGTGCACGGCACGGCGCCGTGCTCAGTGGGCTTCCGCCGGCATGCCGGTGTCCTTCTGCGGCGCGCTGCGCACCGCCCACAGCACCCCGGCGACCAGCAGTCCGGCGCCGGCGAAGGTCAGCGGCGCCGGCCACTCGCCGCGCAGCAGGAAGGCGTAGGCCAGTGCGGCGAGCGTCTCGAACACGATCAACTGCCCCGCCAGCGCGGTCGGCAGGCGCTGGCTCGCCGCGTTCCAGCACAGCGTGCCGAGCCACGAGGCGAACAGCCCGATCGCCGCCATCAGGCCGACGAAGGCGAGGGGGCGGGGGCCGAGGGGCATCGGCAGCGTCGAGCCTCGCGCCGCGAGCCAGGCCCACAGCGCGGCGTAGCCGGCCAGCGCCAGCGGCAGCGTCGCCAGCCCCTGCGCGGTGGCCCAGGCGCGCGGGTTGCGCCCGGGGTGGTCGCGCAGCCAGTCGGCGTTGCGCAGCGGGTACCAGGTCCAGCAGGCGACGGCGCCGAGCGCGAGCAGCGCCCCGCTGGCGTAGCGCGCGGGGTCGACGTCGGCACCGAGCGCCGCCAGCTCGACGCGGTTGACGCAGGCGATGCCGGCACCGATCGCCAGCAGCGACGGCAGCAGCCGCGTCCACGGCAGGCGCCCGTCGCGGCGGTGATCGCGCAGGTTGGCGCTGATCGCGATGACCACCGGCAGCGTGCCGATGATCATCGTCGGCAGCGGCGCGCCGGCGCGCTGGATGGCGCTGGCCAGGCACAGGTAGTAGAGCAGGTTGCCGACCGTCGCGAGCTTCAGCGCCTCGATCCAGTCGACACGGGTGAGCCGCGCGAGTTCGGCGCGGTCGAACCAGCCGAGCGGCAGTGCGATCAGGCCGAAGGCCAGGTAGCGGCCGACCGTGTGCAGCGCCGGCGGGTATTCCGGCAGCAGCAGCGGCCCCACGAACACCAGCCCCCACATCAGCCCTGCCGCCAGCGCGAATGCCACTCCCGCCCACATGGCCCGTCCTCCGGTATGCAGCGGTGCGCCGGCGTAGCGCACGATGTGGGTGCGATAGCGCTCGACGCCGGCCGGCGGAGCGCGGCGTGGTCGGCCGGATCGTCGAAGCGCTCAGGAGCGCCCTGCATCGTCGCTCATCCGCCGCTTTTCGAGGACCGGAGCACCACGGCAGCAGGTCGAAGGTGCCCGGCTGATCCTCTGGTTGCCCGGCCGAATACACGCACTGTCGCACCTACAGCAGATCGTCCGCGGTGACCCCGAGCGCATCGGCTAGCGCGCGCAGGGTCGCGGCACCGAAACGGCGCTTGCCGGTCTCGATCTGCGACAGGAACGGCTTGGAGATGCCGACGCGCTCGATCAGGGCGTCCTGCGTCAGTCCGCGGTACTCGCGCCATGCCTTGACCGGATGCGTGCCGGCGGCGATCGCGAACGCCACCGCCCCGGGAATGCGGACACCGTCGTCGGCCGCCTTGGCGTCCCGGTAGAGGGCCGCGTCGTCGAGTTCCTCCGCGAGGGCCGATAGCTGGTCCCACAGATCGATGGGCACTACCGCGAAGGCGCGGCGCCCGTCGGCTTCGATGAACTGCACCCGGTTGTTCATGCTACTCCAGCAGGGGCGTCGCCTTCTGCGACGAGACGAAGATCACCGCGTCGGACAGCGCGAGCACGTCGTGCTCGGTGAACAGGTAGTCGCCCGGCGCCAGCTCGACGCCGGCGATCCGCACGCTGCCGGCGAGCACCACGACCTCCTCGCTGCCGTGGTGGGCATGGCGGGGAAAGCGCGCACCGCGGCCGAGGCGCACCACCGACGAACGCCTGCCCTGCTCGTTGTTGCGGAACAGTGCCCGTTCGATGCCGGCATGCGGGGTGGCGGCCCATTCACGATCCGCTGACTTGTTGACGAGCATCGGTACCTCCGCGGAAACGGCCTGCAGCGTGGGTAAGGCGCGGCGGCGCGGGCGCTGGCCGCGGTCCAACGGAGCGGGTGCGCCGCTGAGGCTAGCAGACGCCCGCCTCACGCGGCGGCCCATGCCGCCGACAGCAGCGCCGCCGAAACGCCCGTCTTCGCCGGTCGAGGCGCGGCGGCGGCCTCTTTCGCCCGCTCGATGCGAATGCCCGTGGTGGGCGCCCGGGTCGTATCGGGTGTGCCTGCCTGAGCGGAGCGAGGCGGTGGCGGGCGGCGCGCCTTCGGCCTAGTCCGCGTCGAACAGATCCGGGCCGAACACCTCGTAGTGGATGCGTGACTCCTTGACGCCGAGTTCGAGGAGGGCGTCATGCTGCAGGCGCATGAAGGGGATCGGGCCGCAGATGTAGTAGTCCGCGTCCGGCAGCAGAACCGCGTCGGCGATCCGCTGCAGGTCCACCAAGCCCACGTGGTCGTAGTCTTCGCCCGCGATGTCGCTGGCCAGGGGGGCGTCGTAGAAAACGACGCTCGTCAGCCGCGGGTGGGTCGCCGTGGCGTGCTGGAGGTAGTCCTTCATCGCATGCACGCCGCCGTGGCGGGCGCCGTGTACGAACACGATCTCGCGCTGCCGATCCGGGAGCACGGTGTTGAGCATGCTCACCAGAGGCGTGAGGCCCACGCCGCCGCTGATCAGTACCACCGGTGTCGTGGCATTCACGTCGATGTAGAAGTCGCCGAACGGGGGGCGGACCTTGATCACGTCCCCCACCTTCACCGTGTCGTGGAGCAGGGTGGACACATAGCCGTCCGTCTCGGGGCTGCCGCCGCTCTCCCGTTTCACCGAGATTCGGTAACTCGACCCGTTGGGGGCGTCCGACAGGCTGTATTGACGGATCTGGCGCAGGTTGAGCCGGGGTACGTCCACGGCGACGCTGATGTACTGGCCGGGCTTGAAGGCCGCCACCGGCTGGCCGTCCAGCGGATGGAGGACGAAGGAGGTGACGATCTCGCTCTCCGGCTGCCTGTCCCGCACCACGAAGTCGCGCCAGCCGTCCCACCCGCCTTCCTCCGCGAGTACCTCGCGGTACAGTTCGGCTTCCATCCCGATGAGGGTATTGGCCAGTTCGCCGTAGGCTTCGGCCCAGGCCCCGATGATGCCGTCGGTGGCCGCGTCGCCCAGCACGTCCTTAGATCGCCGCGAGCAGATGTTCGCCGACGACGGGGTATTGCTCTGGCCGGACGCCGAGGCTGCCGTGCTTGTGGGCGATGCGCTTCAGGACCGCCGCCAGAGTCGTCGGCTCGTCGATGTTGCTCGCATAGGCATAGACGGCCCGGGCCAGTGCCTGCTGCTGCTCGCCCCGCTCCTGGTGCCCCATGTTGAAGACGTTCCTGAGTTCGGGATGAGCCTCGAACATCCGCCCGTAGAAGCGCCTGATGATCGCATAGCCATGTTCGGCCAGGACCGGCGCGGTCGCCTTGACGATTTCCCGGGTCTGTTGTGTCAGCACGACATGTTCTCCTTGCATGGGTACAGCGAGGGAAAGTCGATGAGCCCCGGTGCCCGGAACCCACGCCGCGCATCGAAATCCCTCCACCTTCGATGAGGTGGAGACGATGCCCTCGACTCGGATCTCACCCAATGTAAGGGTTCACCCGCTCCGGCGGGATTGACCGCAAGGAGTAGCAGGCCGCCATCCGACGCGGCCCTGGAGCCGCGCACGCAGCAGAGCGCGTGCGGCCCCATCCTTTCGCGCGCATTCAACAGCTCCACGGAATGATTCGGTTGCAATCAGAGGGTTTGGGTGCCCCGCCTCACGCGGCGGCCCATGCCGCCGACAGCAGTGCGGCCTGTTCCAGCACCGTCTGCGTCGCGCGTTCCTGCTTGTCGGGCGGGTAGCCGTACTTGCGCAGGATGCGCTTCACCAGCACCCGCAACTGGGCGCGCACGTTCTCGCGCAGCGTCCAGTCGATCGTGACGTTGGCGCGCACGGTCCTGACCAGTTCCTGCGCAATGGTGCGCAGCGTCGCGTCGCCGAGCACCTTCACGGCGCTGTCGCTGGTCTCCAGCGCGTCGTAGAAGGCCAGTTCGTCTTCGGACAGGCCGAGCTGCCCGCCGCGGGCGTGGGCCTCGCGCATCTCCTTCGCGAGCGCGATCAGCTCCTCGATCACCTGCGCCGCCTCGATGGCGCGGTTCTGGTAGCGACGGATCGTCTGCTCCAGCATCTCGGCGAACGAACGCGCCTGGACGACGTTCCTGCGCCGGCGCGTGGCCAGCTCGCCGGTCAGCAGCTTCTGCAGCAGTTCCACCGCCAGGTTGCGCTGCGGCATCCCGCGCACCTCGGCCAGGAATTCCTCGGAAAGGATCGAGATGTCGGGCTTCGCCAGTCCTGCCGCCGCGAAGATGTCGATCACGCCCTCGGGCGCCACCGCCCGCGCGATGATCTGCCGCACCGCGTGGTCGATCTCCTCCTCGGGGCGGGCGTCGCCGGGCGCGCGCTTGGCGAGCACCGCCTGCACGGCCTGGAAGAAGGCCACGTCGTCGCGGATGCGCAGCGCCTCGTCGTGCGGTACGGCCAGCGCGAAGGCGCGGGTCAGCTCGCGTACCGCGCGGATGCAGCGGTCCTTGCCGCTCTCCTGCGCCAGGATGTGCTCCTGCGCGGCCGGCAGCAGGCCCAGTCGCTCCGGCGGCGTGCCGGTCGTCCACTTGCCCCAGTCGAAGCCGTGGAAGAGGCTGGTGCACACCTCGTACTTCTCCAGCATCACGGCGACCGCCTCGTCCTGGTCCAGCGCCGTCCGCCCGGTGCCGCCGCTCTCGGTGTAGGTGGCCAGTGCCTGCTTCAGCTCCTGGGCGAGCCCCAGGTAGTCCACCACCAGCCCGCCCGGCTTGTCCTTGAACACCCGGTTGACCCGCGCGATCGCCTGCATCAGCCCGTGCCCACGCATCGGCTTGTCGACGTACATCGTGGCGAGGCTGGGGGCATCGAAGCCGGTGAGCCACATGTCGCGCACGATCACGAGCCTGAACGGGTCCTTCGGATCGCGGAAGCGCTGGGCCAGCGCCTCGCGCCGGGGCTTGTTGCGGATGTGCGGCTGCCAGTCGGCGGGGTCGGAGGCCGAGCCGGTCATCACCACCTTGAGCATGCCGCGCTCGTCGTCGGCGCCGTCCCAGTCAGGCCGCAGCCGCACGATCTCGCGGTACAGATCCACGCAGATGCGCCGGCTCATGCAGACGACCATCGCCTTGCCGTCCATCGCCTCCAGCCGCTGTTCGAAGTGCTCGACGATGTCGCGCGCGACGAGCGCGAGGCGCTTGTCGGCACCGACCACGGCTTCGAGCTGTGCCCACCGGGTCTTGAGCTTCTCCTTGCGCTCGATTTCCTCGCCCTCGGTCGCTTCCTCGAAGTCGGGGTCGATCCTCGGGCGCTCGGCGTCGAGGAGCGCCAGCCTGGCCAGCCGGCTCTCGTAGTAGATCGGCACCGTGGCGCCGTCCTGCACCGCGCGCTGGATGTCATAGACGCTGATGTAGTCGCCGAACACCGCGCGCGTGCTGGCGTCCTGCAGCTCGATCGGCGTGCCGGTGAAGCCGATGAACGAGGCGTGCGGCAGCGCATCGCGCATGTGTCGCGCGTAGCCGTCGATGAAGTCGTACTGGCTGCGGTGTGCCTCGTCGGCGATCACCACGATGTTGCGGCGGTCGGAGAGCGTCGGGTGCCGGTCGCCCTTCTCCTCGGGGAAGAACTTGTGGATGGTGGTGAACACCACCCCGCCGGCTTCGACGGACAACAGTTCGCGCAGGTGCGCGCGGCTTTCGGCCTGCACCGGTGGCTGGCGCAGCAGCTCCCGGCAGCGCGAGAAGGTGTCGAAGAGCTGGTCGTCGAGGTCGTTGCGGTCGGTGAGCACGACGACGGTCGGGTTCTCCATCGCCGGCTCGCGGATGATGCGGCCGGCGTAGAACGCCATCGTCAGGCTCTTGCCCGAGCCCTGCGTGTGCCACACCACGCCCACGCGCCGGTCGCCCGGCTGGCCCCCCGGTTTGCGGCCCGCCTCGTAGCGGCCCTCGGCCTCGGAGGCACGACCGGCGCGGGCCAACTCCGCGGCGCGCAACGTCTCGCCCACCGCCACCTGCACCGCGTGGAACTGGTGGTAGCCGGCCATCTTCTTGACGATGCGGCCGCCGTCGTCCTCGAACACGATGAAGTCGCGCAGCAGGTCGAGAAAGCGCCGCGGCGCGCACAGGCCCTCGATCACCACCTGCAACTCAGGGAAGTGCGCGCCGGCCAGCGCGTCGCCGGCGATGGTGCGCCAGGGCTTGAACCACTCGCGCCCGGCGCCGAGCGTACCCACGCGCGCTTCCACCCCGTCGGAGACCGCGAGCAGCGTGTTCGGCGCGAACAGCGTCGGCACCTCGGCCTGGTAGGTCTGCAGTTGCTGGAAGGCGCTCCAGATCGTCGCGTTCTCGGCGGCGGCGTTCTTGAGTTCCACCACCGCCAGTGGCAGGCCGTTCACGCACAGCACCACGTCCGGCCGCCGCGCGTGCTTATTCTCGACGACGCTGAACTGGTTCACCGCCAGCCAGTCGTTGTTCGCCGGCTTGTCGAAGTCGATCGCCCGCGCCTGCGCGCCGCGGATGCTGCCGTCGGCGTCGCGGTATTCGACCGTCACGCCATCCACCAGCAGGCGGTGCAGCGCGCGGTTGCGCACGATCAGCTCCGCGCCTTCGGGCCGCGTCAGCTTGCGGAAGGCGTCTTCCAGCGCATCGACGGGCAGCGCCGGGTTCAGCCGAGCGAGCGCATCGCGCAGGCGCAGCGCCAGGACCACCTGCCCGTAGTCGTCGCGCTCGGCGGCCGGCTCGCCCGGGGCGATCTCGGTGCCGTTGCGCACCTGCCAGCCGACGCTTTCGAGCCACGCCAGCGCGGCCTGCTCGACGACGGATTCGCTGAATCCGCTCACGCTGCCGGCTCCGCGAGCATGTTCATCACCAGCCGGATCATCACCTCCTTGTCCTTCGGCGCCGACTCGGCAACCAGCAGCGCGAGCGCGGCCAGGCCGACGTCGTTGATCACGGCCTCGCCGTTGCGGATCAACCGCCCGTTGCGGTTCAGGAACTCGACGAACAGGAACGAGCCGATGCGCTTGTTGCCGTCGGCGAACGGGTGGTTCTTGATGACGAAGTACAGCAGGTGGGCGGCCTTCGATTCGACCGTCGGGTACGCCGGTTCGCCGAACACGCTCTGGTCGAGGTTGCCCAGCAAGGCGGCCAGCCCCTCCTCGCGCTCACGGCCGAACAGGTCGGTCGCCTCGCCACGCGCCAGCAGGTCGCGCTTGAGCCGCCCGATGGCAAGGCGTGCTTCAGCGGCCGGTGGCAGCACGCCGCCCGCGATGCCCTTCGGCTCGACCAGCAAGCCTTCGTCGTAGCGCTGCAGGAGCAGAAAGGTCTGCGTGTAGCGGGCGATGACATCGACCAGCCCGCGGCCCTGATCGGTGGTCAGCGCCTCGGTCGCGGACGCCTTGCGCACCAGGGCCAGCGCAGCCTCCAGCTCGCGCGCGTTGTGCTCGAAGCGCTGCTGGTTGATCGTGTAGCCGTGCACCAGGTGCTCGCGCAGCGTGCGGGTGGCCCATTGGCGGAAGCGAACGCCGCGGCGCGAGTTGACCCGGTAGCCCACCGAGATGATGGCGTCCAGGTTGTAGTGCTTGAGCCGGCGCTGCACCTGGCGCTTGCCTTCCGTGCGAACGGCTAAGAAATCCTTAGCAGTTGCCGGCTCCGCCAGCTCGGCGTCGGCATAGATGTTCTTCAGGTGCATCAGCACGTTCTCGGGCGTGGTCTCGAACAGCTCCGCCATCTGCCGCTGCGTCAGCCAGACCGTGTCGCGGTCGAGCCTGACCTCCACCCGCACGCCGCCGTCAGGCGCCTCGTAGACGAGGACTTCGCCGCCGGGGGCCTGCGTCGTCATACGGCCCTCGCGACGAACTTCTCGGCGTCGTTCACCCGAATTTCGCCGGAGATGAGCTTGGGCAGCATTGCGTCGCGCAGCGCGGCAAGGTTGCGCGACTCTTGTTTGGCCGCGACGATGCGTTCGTACCATGGCTGGCAGTGCTCGTTAAAGGCGGCTACCGGCCTGGCCTTAGGAACAACTACTCGGAATCGGTCGATGTCACCCTTGCCCAGGTGAATCACCGTCGTCGCTGTCTCTGTTGCTTCAACCTGTGCCAACGGCTCCATGATGCTGTTCCGTACAAACGCAGCGGACGCGCCACCCTTGGGAACGAACACACACACCCGTTGATTCAGCCAGGCCTCGGCACCGCCCCACAAGTACGCGCGGAACTCACCATCCATGCCAACAACGACGTCGCCAGCGCGGACCTTGTAGCCCTTCGGATGCACCTCGGGGGTCCACACGCCGGGGCTCTCGTTGGTCAAGTCCCGAATTCGAATCAGGGGCTCACCACGTCCCTCGGTGTTGAAATTCGCAGACGCGAAGGGAGCGCCGTAGACGACATCAGCGATCTTGTAGATCGAGCCTACCTCCCACCCCTCCGGAATCTCGCCGAGTTCGGAGTCGACGAGGCGGGCGGGGAAGAGCTCGGCGAGATGCTTGGGGAGGCCGGGGGCGCGGCCCTCCATCTTGGCGCGGACGGGGTCGAAGTCCACGAACCACGACTTGAACAGCGCGTGCGCCATCGCTTCCAGCGTCTCGCTCATCCGCCGGTTCAACTCGATCTTGTCGTCCAGCGTGCCGAGGATGTGGGCGATGGCGCGTTGTTCAGGGAGGGGCGGCAATGGCAGGGGTAACGATCTAAGCACGCTGAGGTTTATCAGCGGCACGGACGAGCCAGTATTGCGTTGCTGCACGTACGCAACCATCTTCTTCGACGAGAACCAGTAGAAGGCGAACAGCGGATCAATCTGCTTTCTATCGAGGCGTGCGCGCAGTTGCTTGTTCGAGATGATGTAGCGTGGAAATCGCGCTGTCTTCGGTATCAGGCCAACTTGACCAAGAGATCC
Organism: Plasticicumulans lactativorans; assembly: GCF_004341245.1. Lineage (GTDB taxonomy): Bacteria > Pseudomonadota > Gammaproteobacteria > Competibacterales > Competibacteraceae > Plasticicumulans_A > Plasticicumulans_A lactativorans. Next base: position 15,111 of record NZ_SLWY01000025.1, read on the forward strand.
CGCGGCAGTGAAGACAAGGTCATCGGCGATCGCATCGCAGTTGCGAAGCTCGTCGGCCTTCTCCTCTGTGACGAAGACAAAGCCGTCGTCAACGAAGCGCTGCGCGTCAGTAGTAAGGTTGTTTCCTCGGATCACGGGGACCCCTGAGTCCACGAAGAACCGGCTGCCAATATTTGAGCCGAACGGACCTGTGACGACGGCTCGCGAGTTTGGGTCGGCCACTTCGCCAAGAGTCGTCCATCGCCAATCGTCGGGCAATGCGTCACCGTCCATACCCAAGCTCCTTCAGGTTGGCGGCAATCGCAGCATCGAGCTTCGCGGCCTCGACCTGCTCCTCGCGTAGTTGTGCAGCAAGCCGCTGCATCTTCTCCTCGAACGGCTCGCCGTCGTCCTCCTGCGCCTCGGCGCCGACGTAGCGGCCGGGCGTGAGCACGTGGCCGTGCTTGCGCACCTCATCGAGCGGCGCGCTCTTGCAGAAGCCGGGCACGTCGGCGTAGCCGATGCCCTCGCCCCGGCCTTGACCCTCACCCCGGCCCTCTCCCAGAGGGGGAGGGGGAGTAACGGTTTCGCCGCGCCAGGCGTGGTAGGTGTCGGCGATGCGGGCGATGTCCTCGTCGGTCAGTTCGCGGTGCGTGCGGTCGACCATGCGGCCGAGCTTGCGCGCGTCGATGAAGAGCACGTGGCCGCGGCGGTTCGTGCCGCCGTGAGCGTCCAGACCCTCACCCCCGGCCCCTCTCCCAGGGAGAGAGGGGAGTTTTGATTTGTCGCGGCGGAGAAACCACAGGCACGCAGGGATCTGCGTCGAGTAGAAGAGCTGGCCCGGCAGCGCGACCATGCAGTCCACGAGGTCGGCCTCGATGAGCTGCTTCCGAATCTCGCCTTCGCCGGACTGGTTGGACGACATCGAGCCGTTGGCCAGCACGAAGCCGGCCACGCCCGCGGGCGCGAGGTGGTGCACGATGTGCTGCACCCAGGCGAAGTTGGCGTTGCCCGCAGGCGGCGTGCCGTACTGCCAGCGCTTGTCGTCGCGCAGGCGCTCGCCGCCCCAGTCGGAGATGTTGAACGGCGGATTGGCGAGGATGAAGTCGGCCTTCAGATCCGGGTGGCGGTCGTGGTGGAAGGTGTCGCCGTGGGCGATCTGGCCGTCGATGCCGCGGATCGCGAGGTTCATTCGGGCCAGGCGCCAGGTGGTGTAGTTCGACTCCTGCCCGTAGACCGAGATGTCCGCCCTGGCCTTGGCCCTGCCGCCGTTGCCGTTGGCGTGGGCGCGGATGAACTCCACCGACTGCACGAACATCCCCGCGGAGCCGCAGCAGGGGTCGTACACCCGGCCGCGGTAGGGTTCGAGCATCTCGACCAGCAGCTTCACGACGCAGCGCGGCGTGTAGAACTCGCCGCCCTTCTTGCCTTCGGCACTGGCGAACTGCGACAGGAAGTATTCGTAGACGCGGCCGAGCACGTCCCTGGCGCGGCTCGCCTCGTCGCCGATGCGGATGTTGCTGATCAGGTCCAGAGCCAAGCCGAGGCGCGTCTTGTCGAGCGCGGGGCGCGCGTAGTCCTTCGGCAGCACACCCTTGAGCGCCGGGTTGTCGCGCTCGATGCCGGCCATCGCGTCGTCGACGAGCTGGCCGATGGTGCTCTGGCGCGCCTGCGCCTTCAGGTGCGCCCAGCGCGCCTCGGGCGGCACCCAGAAGATGCTCTGCGCGCGGTACTCATCGGGGTCCTCGGGGTCGGCGCCTTCGGCCCGCTCGGCGTCGAGCCGCGCCCGCTGCTCCTCGAAGGCGTCCGAGATGTACTTCAGGAACAGCAGGCCGAGCACGACGTGCTTGTACTCGGCGGCGTCCATGCTGCCGCGCAGGGCATCGGCCATCTGCCAGAGCTGGGCTTCGTAGCCGACGGTGGCGGCGGAGGCGCTGGCCGCCTTCGAGGAGGTTTTTCGCTTGTCCAATTTCTGCCTTATCCGGTCGTTGCGTTTAAGCGATGCTCGGTCGCGCAGCCTCTCACCGCTGCGGTGCACGCATGTCTTTCCCTGCAGGGGAGGGGCTGTTGCATCGGGTGCGCGTCGTCGCCGGCATTCGTGCGGGTGATGGCAGGCACCGGCGCCGGCAGCCTTGAAAAGGCCGCCGAAGCGTAGCGCCGTGGCCTCGTCGGTCAAGGCGCCGTGCCCCGGCCGCATGGCATGCCGGCCGCTTCGCCACCGCCATGTTCCGCCCCCCTCAATGCGAATGCCCGTGATGCGCGTCCGGGTAGTGCGGGTGCGCGTGTTCGAGCGGGGCGTGGCGGTGGGGGTGGGTGTGGCGGGTGCCGGGCGGCACGGGCACGGCGTGGGGGTGGTCGTGGTGCGCGTCGCCGTCACCGTGGACGTGCGCGTGGCTGTGCTCCAGCGCCTCGTGGCGGTGCAGGTGGTCGTGGCGCTCGGTCAGGTGCAGCCACACGCCGACGGCCATCAGCGCGCCGGCGACGAGCAGCGGCGGGGTCAGCGCCTCGCCGAGCAGCGGCAGTGCGAGCGCGGCGCCGAAGAACGGGGCGACCGAGAAGTACGCCCCGGTGCGCGCGGTGCCGAGGTGGCGCAGGCCGAGCACGAACAGCGTCAGGCTCGCGCCGTAGCTGGCGAAGCCGAGCAGCAGCGCGGCGCCGACGCTGGCCGGGGCGGGCCAGGCGGCGCCAGCGAGCAGCGCGAGCACGAGGTTGGTCGCGCCCGCGGCAAGGCCCTTGCTCATCGCGATGAAGCTCGCATCGGCGAGCGCCACCTTGCGCGTGAGGTTGTTGTCGACGGCCCAGGCGAGGCAGGCGCCGAGCACCGCCAGCGCCGGCCAGGCGCCGCCGAAGCGCGCCTCGCCGGGCCAGCTCAGCACCGCCGCGCCGGCGACGATGGCGAGCATGCCGAGGGCGACGCGGCGGTCGACGTTCTCGCCGAAGACGCACCACGCCAGCAGCGCGGTCAGCACGCCCTCGGCGTTCAGCAGCAGCGACGCGCCCGCGGCCGGCATCGCCGCCAGCCCGAGCATCAGCAGCAGCGGGCCGAGCACGCCGCCGGCGACGATCGCGCCGGCGAGCCAGCGCCACTCGCCGGGGGCCGGGCGCAGCGCCGGGGCGCGGCGCAGGCGGCGCAGCAGCCACAGGCCGAGGCCCGAGCCGAGGTAGAGCAGCCCCGCCAGCAGCCAGGGGTCGGTGTGCGCGAGCAGCCGCTTGGCGAGCGGCGTGCCGGCGCCGAACAGCGCGGCGGCGGCGAGCGCGGCGGCCACGCCGCGGTGCCGCGGCGGGATCACGGCTGCCTCCGCTGCGGCTGCGGTGCCGGGGCGGGCGCTGCGTCGCGGTGGCAGGCGCAGGCTTCGCCGTGCGCGGCGGCGATCAGCTCGTGCAGGATGCCGCACTCGCCGGCGCGGTGGCCCTCGCCGCAGCGCGCGCGCAGCGCGAGCAGTTGCCGCTCGAGCGCGCGCATGCTGTCGAGGCGCGCGCGCACGCGCGCCAGTTGCGCGTCGATCAGCTCGTTGACGTCGCCGCAGTCGGCCGCGGGGTCGGCGATGCTGTCGAGCAGGCGGCGGATGTCGGCGAGCGGCATGTCGAGCGCCCGGCAGTGGCGGATGAAGGCCAGGCGTTCGAGGTGCGGTGGGCCGTAGGCGCGGTAGCCGTTGCCGCTGCGCGCGGGGGCGGGCAGCAGGCCGGCCTTCTCGTAGTAGCGGATGGTCTCGACGTCGACGCCGGTGGCGCGGCCGAGTTCGCCGATACGCAGGGCGGTGCTCATCGTGGACCTCCGCGGGCGGGTGGGAGCCGTGACTGTAGTCCCTTGACCCTGGAGTGGCTACGGGGTGTGCAATGCCGGCCAGTCCCGATCGACGGAGAACGCCCATGTCCGCCCACTGCTGTGCCACACCCCCTGCCGCCACCGCCACCGCCAGCCCGCGCTACCGCCGGGCGTTGTGGGTGGCGCTCGTCGTCAACGCGCTGATGTTCGGCGTCGAGATCGCCTCCGGGCTGCGCGCGGGCTCGGTGGCGCTGCTGGCGGATGCGGTGGATTTCGCCGGTGACGCCGCCAACTACGGCCTCGCGCTCGCGGTGCTGTCGCTCGGGCTGGCGTGGCGCGCGCGCGCCGCGGCGCTCAAGGGCGCGTCGATGGCGGCCTTCGGCGTGTTCGTGCTCGGCCGCGCGGCCTGGGCGGCGTTCACCGGTGAGCCGCCCGAGCCGCTGACGATGGGCGTGGTCGGCGTGTTCGCGCTGCTCGCCAACGCCGGCATCGCGCTGCTGCTGTACGCCCACCGCGACGGCGACGCCAACATGCGCTCGGTGTGGCTGTGCAGCCGCAACGATGCCCTCGGCAACCTCGCGGTGCTGCTCGCCGCCGCCGGCGTGTTCGGCACCGGCAGCGCCTGGCCCGACCTCGCCGTGGCGCTGACCATGGCCGCCCTGGCGCTGAGCGCGGGCCTCACGGTGATGCGCCAGGCCCGCCACGAACTCGCCCAGGCCGCCGCCCACCCGGCGCACGACCACCCGGCACACGCTCATGCCGCGCCCGGGCATCCGCTCGCGGAGCGCGATCCGGCCTGAAGACGCGGCCGGCGCGGTCCACAGTTCAGTTCCGGGCCTGCCCAGTCAGGTGCGAAGCGGAGCCGGTTCGGTCGTGGGCCCACCCGGTTCGGTCCGAAGCGGAGCCAGTTCGGTCGTGGGCCCACCCGGTTCGGTCCGAAGCAGAGCCAGTTCGGTCGTGGGCCCACCCGGTTCGGTCCGAAGCGGAGCCAGTTCGGTCGGGAACCCACCCGGTTCGGTCCGCAACGGAGTCGGTTCGGTCGGGGACCCGCCTGGGCCGCGCCGACGCGGAACCGGCGCGGCCTCAGGGCGGTGGCGGCAGCGTGAAGCGGAAGCAGGCGCCGCGGCCGGGGGCGGCGTCGACCCAGATGCGGCCGCCGTGCTTGTGGACGATGCGCTGCACGATGGTCAGGCCGACGCCGGTGCCCGGGAACTCGGCCTCGGTGTGCAGGCGGTGGAAGGCCTGGAACAGCTCGCCGGCGTGCGTCATGTCGAAGCCGGCGCCGTTGTCGCGCACCACGTACACGCAGCCGTCGCCGGCATCGGCTTCGGCGAAGAATTCGATGTGCGCGGCGGGGGTGCGGCCGGTGAACTTCCACGCGTTCGACAGCAGGTTCTCCAGCGCGATGCGCAGCAGCCCCGGATCGCCCTCGGCCCGCAGCGAGGTGTCGATGTCCACGCGCAGCCCTTCGCGCGGCGGCGAGGTGTGCTGCAGGCTGGCGAGGATGTCGTCGGCGATGCGCCCGAGCGGCACCGAGCGCCACTGCAGCTCGGTGCGCGCCACCTTGGACAGGCTGAGCAGGTCCTCGATCAGCGTGTGCATGCGCCGGGCCGCGTTGCGGATGCGTTCGGCGTAGCTGCGCGCCTGGTCCTGCAGCGGCGGCTGCGCCTGCGTCAGCAGCAGGTCGGCGTAGCCCTGCAGCGCACGCAGCGGCGCGCGCAGGTCGTGCGACACCGAGTAGGAGAAGGCTTCGAGCTCCTCGTTCGCCGCCTGCAGGCGCACGGTGCGGTCGCGCACGCGGCGTTCCAGGTCGCGGTAGAGCTCGAGGTTCTCGAACGCGAGCGAGGTGGAGTCGGCGAGCGCCTGGATCAGCTCGACCTCGTCGTCGCTGGCGTGGTAGGGCCGCGCCCAGTAGTTGCCGATCGCGCCGATCGGTGCCTCGGCGCGGATCGGCACCATCACCAGGCTCTTGACGAAGGTCGGGCGGTAGGCGTCGACCGGGATGCGCGGATCGGTGTAGATGTCGGGTACCACCGCGGCGCGCTTCTCCAGCATCGCCCAGCCGCTGATGCAGGCCCGCAGCGGGAAGCGCCGGCCGGCCCACAGCGGGCCGATGGCGTCCTCGGCGACGTAGTGGCAGAGGTCGCCGTCGCGCAGCACGAAGGTCGCGCCGTCGGCGCCGTTCAACTGGCGCGCGCCGGTCTTCACGATGTCGACGATCGCATCGAGGCTGCGCGCGAGCGACAACTGCTTGACGACCTCCACCAGCAGCGCGCGCGAGCGCGCGAGCCGCGCCAGGCGGCGGTTCTGCAGCTCGGCCCGCACGCCGCCGAGCAGCACCGGCAGGCGCCAGAGCTGGTCGCGGGCGAGGTGGTCGTGGGCGCCGAGGTCGAGCCAGCGCAGCGGGTCGTCGCTGTCGCCGATGCCGATCACCGGTGCCTGCGGCTGGTGGTCGCGGGCGAGGCGCAGGGCCTCGCGCCGCTCCAGGCCGGCCGCCGCGGCGCCGACGACGACGGCGTCGACGTCGCCCGCGGCCAGCGCGGCGATGAAGGTCTCGCGGTCGGTGACGCGCTGCCAGTGCGTGGCGGCGCCGGGGCCGGCGGCCTGTTGCACGCGCGCCGCGGTGGCGGGGTCGCTTTCCAGGTGCAGGATGCGCAGGGTGTCCATCGCGTGGCCCTCCGTGGGCGGGATGACGGTGGCACGCGGGCCGCGGCCGCCGGGGTCGGGGGGGGGCGCTTACGGCAGCGCCGCGCCGCCGGCCAGCAGGCGCGCGCACGCCTGCGCCGCCAGCGGCCGGCTCAGCAGGTAGCCCTGGATGGCGTCGCAGTCGGCCGCCGCCAGCAGCGCGCGCTGCGGCTCGGTCTCGACGCCTTCGGCGACCACTTCCAGCCTGAGCTGGTGGGCCATCGCGATGACCGCGTGGGCGATCGCGCGGTCGTCGGCGTCGGCGACGAGGTCGCGCACGAAGGCCTGGTCGAGCTTCAGGCGGCTGACCGGGAAGCGCTTCAGGTAGGCGAGGTTGGAGTAGCCGGTGCCGAAGTCGTCGATGGCGATGCGCAGTCCCCGGCGGCCGAGCTCGGTCATGATCGCGATGCTCGACTGCGGGTCGCGCATGCTGGTCGACTCGGTCAGCTCCAGTTCGAGCCGCTCGGGGGCCGCGCCGGATTCGGCGAGGATGCGGTCGATGTCGGCGAGCAGCGTCGGCGAGGCGAACTGGCTGGCGGACAGGTTCGCGGCGACCACCGGCGCGCGCACCCCAGCGGCGTCCCAGCGCGCGAGCTGCCGGCACACCTCGCGCAGCACCCAGATGCCCAGCGCGTTCATCATCCCACTGCCTTCCGCGAGCGGGATGAAGCGGCCCGGCGACAGCCAGCCGAGGCGCGGATGCTGCCAGCGGATCAGCGCCTCGAGCCCGATCAGCCGGCCCGAGCGCAGGTCGAGCTGCGGCTGGTAGTGCAGCGCGAGCTGGTCGTCGGCGTCGAGCGCCTCGCGCAGCTCGCCTTCGAGCTGCAGCCGCTCGCGCGCCTGGTCGGACAGCGCCGGCGTGTAGAACGCATAGGCCTGGTTGGCGTCGGTTTCGGCGTGGTGCAGCGCGGCCTCGGCGGCGCGCAGCAGTTGCCGCGGCTCGGCGGCGTCGTCGGGCAGCAGCGCGAGCCCGCCGAGCGCCGGCACCACGCGCTGGCGCCCGTCCACCAGCAGCGGCGCGCCCAGCGCGTCGAGGACCTGCGGCGCGAAGCACTCCAGCGCGCCGTCGCGGTCGAGTTCCGCCGCCAGCGCGAAGCCGTTGTCGGCGATGCGCCCCAGCAGCGGCGAGCCGCCCTGCAGCGCGCGCAGCCGCTCGGCCATCGCGATGCAGATGCGGTCGGTGGTCTCCTCGCCGTCGCTGTCGGCGATCTCCCGCAGCCGCCGGAGCGCGATCGTCATCAGGGCCAGCACCTGCGGCCCGGCCGTCGGCCGCTGCCGGCAGTGCTGCTCCAGCGCGGCGAGGAAGTGCGCGCGGTTCGGCAACTGGGTGACGCGGTCGAAGTTGCCCAGATGATGGGCGCGGCGCTCGGCCTGGCGCTGCTCGGTGACGTCGATGCCGCTCAGCACCAGGCGCTCGGGCCGCCCGGGGTTGACCAGCGCCCCCGCGCTCCAGGTGACCATGCGCCCGCTCACCGTCACCATCGGCCAGCTGTCGCCGACCAGCGACTGCGGCCACTCCAGCGCGCTGCGCACCTGCTCGCGCGTCGCCTGCACGCTGGTCGGCGCCGGGAAGGCGTCCCAGAAGGCGAGCCCGGCCAGGCTGGCCGGCGCGTGCCCGACGAGCCGCGCCGCCGCCGGGTTGGCGCTGACGATGGCGCCGCTGCCATCGAGCACGACGATCGACGCCTGCACCGAACCGAGGATCGCGCGCATCAGCTCGCGCTCGGCGGCGAGTTCGGCGTCGAGGCGGCGGCGCTCGCGCGCGCGGTCGCGATCCAGCAGCGCGCGCTGGATCGCCTCGGGCAGGCGCGCCATGCGGTCCTTGAGGATGAAGTCGGTGGCGCCGCGGTGCAGCGTGGTGACCGCCAGATCGTCGCCCAGCGAGCCGGTGACGAAGATCAGCGGGACATCGGGGGCGAGGCGGTTGCGGACCTCGAGCGCGTCGAGGCCGCTGAAGCGCGGGACGCGGTAGTCGGTCAGCACGATGTCGGGCCAGCCGTCCTGCAGCGTGTCGGTGAACGCCTGGCGGTCGGTGACCACCCGGACCTCCAGGGCGACGCCGGCGAGCCTCAGCGTTGCCTCGATCAGGTCGCTGTCGTCCGGGTTGTCCTCGAGGTGCAGTACGCGCAGCGTGTCCATCCCCAGCCTCCTTCCGTTGGGATGCCGTCCGGTCCGGGACGCGGCCGCCATGCATCCGCAACGGCGCCGCCGCAGGCCACGGCAGTAGATATCCCCGCGCCGGCGCAGCCGTCAACCGCGGTGCCGTGACAGCGCCGGCGCGGCCTCAGCGGTTGCGCGGGACGATGGTGACGGTGAGGGGCCGGCCGTCGGCGAGCAGGCGCAGCAGGCGGTCGATGTTGGGGTGGTGGCCGGGGTGGGCGCGCGCGGCGGCGGTGTGTTCGGCGTAGAGCTCGAGCGCGCGCCGCGCGGCATCGCGGTCGATGCGCCCGTCGCGCGCGACCGCGGCGTACACCCGCACCGAGCCGGCGCTGCCCGGGCGGTTGTCGATGTGCCCGGCGGGCGCGCCGTCGCAGCAGAGCTCGAGCCGCTCGATGTGGTCCGCCGGCGGCAGCCCGGCGAGCACCTCCTGGAAGTTCACGCGTCGTCGCCCGCCGGCGGCTGCCGGCGCCGGCCGCGGTCGTTGCGCCACAGCACCTCGCTGCCGCCCTCGTCGCGGGCGAGCACGCGGCCGAGCACGAACAGCAGGTCGGAGAGGCGGTTGAGGTAGCTCTGTCCGGCGGGGTTGACGCTCTCCTCGCGCGCCAGCCGCACCATGTGCCGCTCGGCGCGCCGGCAGATGGTGCGGGCGAGGTGGCAGGCCGCCGCGGCCGGGCCGCCGCCGGGCAGGATGAACTCCTTCAGCGGCGGCAGCTCGGCGTTGAAGCCGTCGAGGTCGGTTTCGAGCCGGGTGACGTCGGCGTCGGTGATCGCTGCGTAGCCGGGCATGCACAGCTCGCCGCCGAGGTCGAAGAGCGTGTGCTGCACCTCCGCCAGCACCTCGCGGATGCCTTCGCGCAGCGGGTGCACGAGGATCAGGCCGATGGCGCTGTTGAGCTCGTCGCACTCGCCCATCACCTCGACGCGCAGCGCGTCCTTGTCGATGCGGGTGCCGTCGCCGAGGCCGGTGGTGCCCTTGTCGCCGGTGCGGGTGTAGATCTTGGAAAGGCGGTTGCCCATGGTCGGGTCTCCTCAAAAACGGGCCGCGGGCGCAGCGTACGCCCGCGGCCGGCGGCCTGCCTACAGACCGTACTCGATCGCGAGCCAGGCTTCGCGGCCGGGCATCGCGTAGCCCTCGACGGTCTGGTAGTCGCGGTCGAAGACGTTGTTGACCTTGGCCTTCAGCGTCCAGTCGCGGTCGAGGCGGTAGCCCGCGCGCAGGTTGAGCAGCGCGTAGCCGGTCTGCGGCAGCTCGCTCGGGTAGCTCGCCGCGAACACCGTCGCGCCGCCGCTCCAGGCGCCGAAGTCACGGTCGACGTCGAGGCGCAGCGTGCGGTCGGGGCGGTTGGGCAGCGCGCGGCCGGTGCGCGCGTCCTCGGCGTCGAGCAGGTCCAGGTTGAGCGCGAGCTGCCAGCCGTCGAGGTGGGCGCTGGCACCGAGCTCGACGCCGCGCAGGCGCGCGCGGTCGACGTTGTCGGGGCGGAACTTGAAGTTCGCGTCCGGCGCCCAGTTGATCAGGTCCTCGACGCGCGAGTGGAACAGCGCGGCGCGCCACTGCACGCCGACGAAGGTCTGCTCGAAGCCGAGGTCCCACGAGCGCGAGGACTCCGGGCGCAGGTCCGGGTTGCCGACCGCGAAGGGCGTGTCGGGGTAGTAGAGGTCGTTGAAGCTCGGCGCCTTGTAGCCGGTGCCGTAGCTCGCGGTGACCCGCGACGACGGCGTGAACTGCCAGCCGGCGCCGAAGCGCCCGGTGTTGTGGCGGCCGAGGTCGTCGTAGTCGTCGCTGCGCAGGCTGGCCTGCAGGTCGACGTCGCCGAGGCGCAGCGTGTCGCTGACGAACAGCGCGTTGTCGTCGCGGGTGCGCTGGCTGTAGTCCTGCACGCTGGCGCCGGAGACGCGCTCCTTCTGGTAGTCGTAACCGACGCTCAGCGTGTGGTCGTGGCCGAGGCTCAGGTCGTGCTGCCAGGTGAACTGGTCGCGGCGGGTGTTGAACTCGGCGATCGAGAAATCGTCGACGAACTCCTCGGCGCGGTCCTGGCTCTGGCCGAGCAGCGTCTTCATGCGCCAGACGTCGTTCAGGCGGTTGTCGGCCTGGATCGACACCACCTGCTGCACGAAGTCGCCGTCGACCTTCGCCTCGGGCGGAAAGCCGTCGTAGGCGTTGTTGCCCTGGGCGCGCAGCAGCGTCACGCCGAAGCTCTGCCCGGGCGCGAACTCGCGGGTCACCGAAAGGTGGCCGAAGGTGTTGTGGTAGCCGTCGCGGTCGGGGTTGTAGCCGAAGTTCTCGGGCGTGGTGGCGTTGAAGCCCTCGGTGTCGTAGTGGCCGAGGGCGAGGCTGAAGCGGGTGTCGTCGACGCGTCCGCCGTAGCCGAGCAGCGCATCCACCCCCTGCGGCGAACCGAGCGCCGCCGAGCCCCACGCGCGCGGCTCGCCCTCGCCCTTTTTGGTGAAGATCTGCACCACGCCGCCGATCGCGTCGGAGCCGTACAGCCCCGACTGCGGGCCGCGCACGATCTCGATGCGGTCGATCACGCCGAGCGGCAGGTTCTGCCACGCCGGCGCGCCGAGCGTGGCCGAGCCCACCCGCACGCCGTCGATCAGCAGCAGCGTGTGGCCCGAATTGCTGCCGCGCAGGTACAGGCTGGTGACCTTGCCGGCGCCGCCGCTGCTGGCGACATCGACGCCGGTCAGGCCGTTCAGCAGCTCGCTGACCGACTGCGCCTGCGTGCGCTCGATGTCGGCGGCGGTGACCACGGTGGTCGCCGCGGTGGCGTGCGCGAGCGGCTGCTCGGTGCGGGTGCCGGTGATGGTGATCGTCAGCGGCGCCTCGGCCGGATCGGCCGGGTCGGCGGCGCCGGCGGCGAAGGGCAGGGCGGCGGCCGCGAGGCCGCCGAGGAACAGGTGTTTCATGTCTGGTGAGTCCCCATGTGTCCGGAAGTCGACGCAATGGGGGCGAAGCGCACCCCGCTCGGGGTGCCGGGACAGGCGCGTGCCGGTCGCGCGGGTCGGCGACGGCACGCAGCTGTCGGTGTCGCCCGCCGCAACACCGAAGGGTCCGCGCGCAGGCCGGTCTACGGGCTCGCGCGCGGGCCCGGGGAGGGGACCGGCCCGATCGCCTTCCCATGCCGGTGGCACAGTGGCGTGAGGATCGGGCTTGACGCGCTTACCGTTGCGGGGGCAGCGCCGGTGTTGCACCGGCTTCCCGTTTCAGTCCTCCGGGGAGGACCACCTGCGGCGTTTCCAGCGGATGCGCCGCACCTTACGGGCGCGCGCCGCACCGGGTCAATCGCCGGCTGGTAGTCGACCGGTCGGCACGCGTCAAGCCGCGGCTACATGTTTCACCCTCTCCCTGCAGGGAGAGGGGCGGGGGGAGGGTGCTTGGCAGGCAAAGACCAAAGACACCCTCATCCCCGGCCCTTCCCCCAGAGGGGGAAGGGAGAAAGGCGCGTGGCGGTCGTCGGCCGCGCGGTTTGTGGCGGGCATGGGGCTGGCTAGAATACGCGCCCCGTCCGTCGCCCCGAGGTTCGCCGCATGTCCGCCAGCCCCTTCCTCCGCACCGCGATCGAGGCCGCCCGGGCCGGTGAGGTGGTGATCAAGCACTACTACCAGAGCAACCTGCGCATCGAGATCAAGGCCGACCGCACGCCGGTGACCGTCGCCGACGTCGAGACCGAGCAGGCGATCCGCGGCGTGCTGGCGGGCGCCTTCCCCGAGCACGGCTTCTACGGCGAGGAGACCGGCCAGGAGCGGGCCGACGCCGAGTACGTCTGGCTGGTCGACCCGATCGACGGCACCAAGAGCTTCGTGCGCGAGTACCCGTTCTTCTCGACGCAGATCGCGCTGATGCACCGCGGCGAGTTCGTGCTCGGGGTGTCGAACGCGCCGCTGTTCGGTGAGCTCGCCCATGCCGAGCGCGGCCACGGCGCCTTCCTCAACGACAAGCCCGTGCACGTCAGCAACATCGCCGTGCTCGACCAGGCCACGCTGTCGCTCGGCAACACCAAGACGCTCGCCGGCGATCCCGCGTGCTGGGGCGAGCTCGCCAAGCTGATCCGCAGCGTCAGCCGCATCCGCGGCTACGGCGACTTCTACCACTACCACCTGCTCGCCAGCGGCAAGATCGACCTGGTGATCGAGTCCGACGTCGGCATCCTCGACGTCGCCGCGCTCGGCGTGATCGTGCAGGAGGCCGGCGGCACCGTCACCGACCTCGACGGCAGGCCGCTCGGGCTTGCCAGCACCGGCATCATCGCCAGCAACGGCCCGATGCACCCCCACGCGCTCGCCGTCACCGCGGCACGCGGCGCGTGAGCGCGGCGGCCGCGCACGAGCTGGTGCTCGGCGGCGCGCGCTCGGGCAAGTCGCGCTACGCGCAGGCGCAGGCGGCGGCGAGCGGGCTCGCCGTCACCTACATCGCCACCGCGCAGGCGCTCGATGCCGAGATGGCCGCGCGCATCGAACGCCACCGCGCCGAGCGCCCGGCCGGCTGGGGCCTGGCCGAGGCCCCGCTCGCCCTCGCCGCCGCGCTCGAAGCCCACGCCGCGCCCGGGCGCTGCCTGCTGGTCGACTGCCTGACGCTGTGGCTGAGCAACCTGCTGCTCGCCGACGCAGCCGGCGCGCGCCTCGCCGCCGAGACCGCCGCGCTGCTCGACGCGCTGCCGCGCCTGCCGGGGCGGCTCGTGCTGGTCAGCAACGAGGTCGGCCAGGGCATCGTCCCCGATAACGCGCTGGCGCGGCGCTTCCGCGACGAGGCCGGCTGGCTGCACCAGGCGCTCGCCGCGCGCTGCGCGCGCGTCACGCTGGTCGTCGCCGGCCTGCCGCTCAGCCTGAAGGAGCCCCCGCGATGAGCCTCGACTGGCTGCATCACCCGCTGCCGGCGCCGTCGGCCGCCGCCGCCACCGCCGCCGCCGCGCGCCAGGCGCAACTGACCAAGCCGGCCGGCGCGCTCGGCCGCCTCGAAGCGCTGGCGCTGCGCCTCGCCGCGCTGCAGGGCGTGGCCTGCCCGCGGCTCGAGCGCGTGCGCATCGTCGTCTTCGCCGGCGACCACGGCGTGGTCGCGGAGGGCGTGTCGGCCTACCCGCAGGTGGTCACCGCCGAGATGCTGCGCAACTTCGCCCGCGGCGGCGCGGCGATCGCGGTGCTGGCGCGGCTGTGGGGGGCGACGCTGGAGGTGGTCAACGTCGGCACCGTGGCGCCGCTCGAAGCGCTGCCCGGCGTGCTCGACCGCCGCGTCGGCGCCGGCACCGGCAACCTGGTGCGCGAGCCGGCGATGAGCGCGACGCAGCTCGACGCCGCGCTCGCCGCCGGCTTCGAGGCCGCCGAGCGCGCCGCCGATGCCGCCGCGCAACTGTTCATCGGCGGCGACATGGGCATCGGCAACACCACCGCGGCGACCGCGCTCGGCTGCGCGCTGCTCGGCTGCGGCGCCGCGGCGCTGGCCGGGCCCGGCACCGGCCTCGACGCCGAGGGGGTGCGGCGCAAGGCGCGGCTGGTCGACGCCGCGCTCGCCCGCGCCGGGGTCAGCGACCCGCTCGACGCGCTGCGCGAGCTCGGCGGCTTCGAGCTGGCCGCGCTCGCCGGCGCCTGCCTGCGCAGCGCGCAGCGCGGCATCCCGGTGCTGGTCGACGGCTTCATCGCCAGCGCGGCGGCGCTCGCCGCGCGGCGCATCAACCCGGCGCTGGGCGACTGGCTCTTGCTGGCGCACCGCTCGGCCGAGCCCGGCCACGCGCGCCTGCTCGCCGCGCTGGCCGACGGCGGCGAGGCGCCGCTGCTCGACCTCGGCCTGCGCCTGGGCGAGGGCAGCGGGGCGGCGGTGGCGCTGCCGCTGCTGCAGGCGGCATGCGCACTGCATGCGGACATGGCGACCTTCGACGAAGCAGGAGTGAGCAGGGCATGAGCGTGACCACCTTCGACCTGATGCGCCACGGCGAGCCGGAAGGCGGGCGCAAGTTCCGCGGCGCGCTCGACGACCCGCTGTCGGCGACCGGCTGGGCGCAGATGCGCGCGGCGGTCGCCGACGTGCGGCCGTGGGACCTGGTGCTGAGTTCGCCGCTGCGCCGCTGCGCCGAGTTCGCCGCCGAACTCGCCGAGCGCCACGAGCTGCCGCTGACGGTGGTGCCGGAGCTGCGCGAGATCGGCTTCGGCGCCTGGGAGGGCTTGCGCGTGCGCGAGGTCGAGGCGCGCTACGGCGAGGCGCTGACGCGCTTCTGGCGCGACGCCGAGAGCTACACGCCGCCGGGGGCGGAGCCGATCGGCGAGTTCGACCGCCGCGTCGCCACGGCCTGGGCGCAGATGCAGGCCATCGCCGCCGGCCGCCACGCGCTGGTGGTGTGCCACGGCGGGGTGATCCGCCTGCTGCTGCGCCAGGTGCTGGGCCTGCCGCTCGCGCGCATCTGGCGCGTCGACGTGCCCTACGCCGCGCTGTCGCGGGTCGAGGTGCACCCCGAGCCCGACGGCAGCGCGCTGCCGGTGCTGGTGTTCCACGCCGGCCGCGTGGCGTGAGCCGCGCCTTCCTGCTGGCGCTCCAGTTCCTCACCCGCGTGCCGGTGCCCGCCGGCGCGCCGCCGACGCCGGCCGAGCTCGGCCGCTCGGCGCTGCACTACCCGCTGGTCGGCCTGCTGCTCGGCGCCGTGCTGGCGGTGCTGGCGCGGCTCCTGGCCGGCGCCGACGCCGGCCTCGCCGCGGCGCTGACACTCGCCATCTGGGTGCTCGCCACCGGCGCGCTGCACCTCGATGGCCTCGCCGATACCGCCGACGCCTGGGTGGGCGGCGCCGGCAGCCGCGAGCGCACCCTCGCGATCATGCGCGACCCGCGCTGCGGCCCGGTCGGCGTGGTCGTGCTGCTGCTCGCGCTGCTGCTGAAGTGGGCGGCGCTGCACGCGCTGTTCGCCACGACCGCCACGCCGTGGCTGCTGCTCGCGCCGATGCTCGGCCGCGCCGCGCTGCTCGCGCTGCTCGCCGGCACGCCCTACGTGCGCCCCGGCGGCCTCGGCGCGGCGCACGCCGCGCACCTGCCGCGGCGCGCCGCCGTGGCGGTGCTCGTCGCCTGCGCGTGCGCCTGTCCGCTGCTCGCCGGGGTGCACGGCCTCGTCGTGCTGGCCGCCGCCGCGGCCGCGCTCGCGTGGTGGCGGCGGGCGCTGCGCGCGCGCCTCGGCGGCACCACCGGCGACACGCTCGGCGCCGCCTGCGAGGGCGTCGAGGCACTGGTGCTGGTCGCGGCGGCGCTGCCCGCCGGCTGAGGTCGCGCGCCGGCGGTTCGGCGTACACGTGTGTTGCGATACGACTGTTCGCCGAAATTCCCGGAAAATCGTATCAAATCCGCCACATGGATGGTCCGGCCAGGGGGCTTCGCTTACGCTGCAATGCCGCAAATACATTCTCTTAACTGGAGGTAGTGCCTATCGATACAGCCGAGATCTTGCTGGTACGTCCGTCGTGGCCCAGGCCCCAACAGGGCAGGGCAGCGGGACCGCCAGCGATCCGTCGCGATCCCCGGCATCCGTGCGCAAACAACGCCGCCGCGGGACGCCTCCGCCAAACGGGTCGTCAAGCAACCTACTCGCACTGGTCAAGTCAGGAGTCATCCGATGATCAACTTACCGCAGAAGTACCGAAAGACCGCGGCGCCCTCCGCCGCACCCGGCCTCACCACCGTCATCATCACCCTGCTGTTCGCCCTGCTGCTGCCCGCCGCGGTGGCCCGGGCCGACGACGAGCCGAGCGCCGCCGAGCGCTTCGAGCGCTGGAACACCGAATACGGTGATTCCGACAGGCTGTACGGCGCACGCATCAAGAAGCTCGCCGACTACATCGAAGAGAATTTCGCGGTCGAGGAGGACCAGGCATTCTCGATCGTGTCGACGGCCGTGGAACACGGCAATCGACAAGGCATCAATCCCGAACTGCTGCTGGCCGTGATCGCGGTCGAGTCGACGTTCAAGCACGACGCGGTCAGCTCGCAGGGCGCGCGCGGCCTGATGCAGATCCTGCCGCGGGCGCATCCCGGCACGATCCGCGAGATCGGCGGCGCACACGCGCTGTTCGAACCCGAGAACAACATCAAGGTCGGTACGCAGATCCTGGTGTCGTATCTCAACGCCAGCCAGGGCGACATGCATCGGGCGCTCGCCCGCTACAACGGCAGCCTGGGCAGCAAGAAGCGCGCGCTGGCCTATTCGAGCAAGGTCATGCGCATCTACCGCCAGCTCCAGGGCGTTTCCTGAGGCCGGCGGCATGCCGGGCCGCGGCCCGGCGTGATTTCCACCGTTTCCCCGCCCCGATCCCGCCCCGCGGCGCAGCGGACGTGGTCGCGTACTTGCGGCCCGCGCCGGACGTGTCCGAACATGCCGCGGGCATCCCGCCCCGCAGCCACGCCCCGGCACGATGAGCCAACCGTTCCAGATCGACACCCCGGACGAGCTCGAACCCGTCTGGGTGATCGTCGGCGGCTCGCTGCTGTCCGGTGCCGCGGGCTTCGTCAACTCGATCATGCTGGGCTTCTTCCACCTGCCGGTGAGCCACCTGAGCGGCAGCGTCTCCAAGCTCGGCATCGACCTGGTGCGCGGCGACCATCTCGATTTCGTCCCCATCGCGCAGATCTTCGCGAGCTTCCTGTTCGGCGCCTTCCTGTCGGGCCTGATCATCGGCAGCTCGTCGCTGCGTCCCGGCCGGCGCTACGGCTACGTGCTGTTGCTCGAAGGCGTGCTGCTCGGCGGCGCGGCGATCGGCCTCTTGCAGGCCCGGTGGTGGAGCGTGCTGCTCGCCGCCGCCGCCTGCGGCCTGCAGAACGCGATGGCGAGCACCTACCGCGGCATGATCCTGCGCACCACGCACGTCAGCGGCGTGGTCACCGACATCGGCGTGCAGCTCGGGCAGATGGTGCGGCGCCACCGGGTGGTGCCGTGGCGCCTGCTGATGCTGTTCATGCTGCTCGGCGGCTTCTTCACCGGCGGCGTGCTCGGTGCCCTGTGGAACGACTGGTATGGCGCCGGCGCGCTGTGGATCGCCGCGTTCGGCGCGCTGTTCGCGGGCATGCTCTACCTGATCATGTTCCCGCACGACCCCTTCTGAGCCGCGCGGCACTCCGCCCCTGCGGCCGCCATGCCGGACGCCTTCGGACCGGCCTCCCGTGGCGGCGGCTCGACTAGCTCGTATCCATGCCCGTGGTGTACTTGGCCGACTTTCTCCGGTTCCGGGGCGTGTTGACGATGTTCGTCGTGTCGATGTCCATGTCGGCGGGGCGCCGCTTGATGCACAGTTCGGCGAACACCGGGACGTGATCGGACAGATGGTGACCGTTCACGACGTATCCATGAGGATCGACATGCGTGTTGGTTATCAATTGCCCTTCGCCGCCGTTGACGGTCAGGTAGGTCTGGGCGGCGGTGCTCTGCGTCACCTGGAAGTTGGTGCCGTTCTGGTCGGCAAAGAAGCCGTCGAGGATGTGGCCGCTCTGGTGCGTGAAGGTCGGTGGCATGTAGATGCCCGACCCGCCATTGCAGTTGAAGTCGCCGCCGACGATCCAGAGCAAGGGGATGGCCGTCGGTCCGAAGCCCCCTTGGCGAAACTGGTAGAACGAATCGAAGTAGCCCCGGCAATTCTCGTATGCGCCGAATCCGGATGTCGCGTGGAAGGAGACGAGCAGCAATTGATTGTTTCCGTTGCCGTCGCCCTGGGGCAGCGTCACCATGGCGATGGCGGGATAGCGGTTCGCCTCGTCGCTTCCGGACGAATAACACGCATAACTTTCGTTGGTGGAAGGGAAGCCCGAGAAGGGGACCTTGGAATAGACGAGCGGACGACAGGCGGAGGCATCATTCTGGTTGTCGCCCAGTTGCGACGTGCAGAAGTTCCGCTGAAGACCCGGCAAATGGTAGTTGTTCAGGTTGTCGCGGATGTCCTTTCCCGGCTCGGTGATGAAACCGAAATCGGCCCAGTCGACCAGGGCCTTCAGCACCCGGTAGCGCTCCCTGACCACCGCGTTTGGCTGGTGGACCAGCCGTGAGGAGACCGACTGCGCGCGCTGCATGTTCCACGTGAAGACCTTGTAGACCGGCATCGTTTGCTCGCTCCTCGTGTCTGGGGCCCATGGCCGGGGTCGGCACCCCGCGCGGGGCGCGCAACCAAGCGTAGCGCGGATTGCGCCGGCGGCCCGTCGCGCAGCCCGGGGCCGGCCGCTCAGGCGCCGGCACGGCCCCGGTCGAGCAGCCCGGCGAGCGCGGCCGGGGCCAGGTGCGCGTCGATCGCCGCGGCCAGGCGGTCGAGGTCGGCCTCGCAGCGTGAGCGCAGGTCGGGGGTCGCGGCCGGCGCCGCGAGGCCGGCCCAGGCGAGCAGCGCGTCGCGCGCCGCGGCGGTGTCGAACAGCCCGTGCAGGTAGGTGCCGAGGATCTGCCCGTCGTCCGAGCGGGCACCCTCGGCGCCGCCACCGTCGAGCCACAGCGCCGGCTGCGCGAGCGCCGGGCCGCGGCTCACGCCCATATGGATTTCATAACCCTCGACCGCGGCGTCGGCGAAGGCGAGCCGGCCGTGGCGCAGCGCCAGGCACTTCCCGGGCGCGAGCGTGGTGTCGAGGTCGAACAGGCCGAGGCCCGGGCTGCTGCCGGCCGGGCCTTCGAGCCCGAGCGGGTCGTGCAGCGCGCGGCCGAGCATCTGGAAGCCCCCGCACAGCCCGACCAGCCTGCCGCCGTAGCGCAGGTGGCGGCGGATCGCCGCCTCCCAGCCCTGCGCGCGCAGGTGGGCGAGGTCGGCGCGCACGTTCTTCGAGCCCGGCAGCACGATCAGGTCGGCCGGCGGGATCGCCTCGCCCGGCCCGACCCAGCGCAGCTCGACCTGCGGGTGCAGGCGCAGCGCGTCGAGGTCGGTGTGGTTGCTGATGCGCGGCAGCACCGGCACCGCCACGCGCAGTTGCGCGCCGGGCTTGGCGCAGGGCTCGGCGGCGATCGCGTCCTCGGCGGCGAGGTGCAGCCCGTGCAGGTAGGGCAGCACGCCGAGCACCGGGATGCCGGTGCGCGCCTCCAGCCAGTCCAGGCCCGGCGTGAGCAGCCCGGGGTCGCCGCGGAAGCGGTTGATCACGAAGCCCTTGACGCGCGCGCGCTCGGACGGCGACAGCAGCTCCAGCGTGCCGACCAGGTGCGCGAACACGCCGCCGCGGTCGATGTCGGCGATGAGCCAGACCGGGCAGTCGACCACCTCGGCGAAGCCCATGTTGGCGATGTCGCGGTCGCGCAGGTTGATCTCGGCCGGGCTGCCGGCGCCTTCGACCAGCACGAGTCCGTAGGCCGCCGCGAGCCGCGCGTGCGATTCGAGCACCGCGGCCAGCGCCCGCGTCTTGTAGGCGTGGTAGTCGCACGCCTCCATGTCGGCGAGCACGCGCCCGTGCACGATCACCTGCGCGCCGGTGTCGGAGCTCGGCTTCAGCAGCACCGGGTTCATGTCGGTGTGCGGGGCGAGCAGCGCCGCCTGCGCCTGCACCGCCTGCGCGCGGCCGATCTCGCCGCCGTCGGCGGTCACCGCGCTGTTCAGCGCCATGTTCTGCGGCTTGAACGGCACCACGCGCACGCCGCGGCGCGCGAGCCAGCGGCACAGCCCGGCGACCAGCGTGCTCTTGCCGGCATCCGAGGTGGTGCCCTGGATCATCAGCGTGTACGCCGCGGCGCGGCGGGGGGTGTCCATCGTCGACGTTCCTCTCGCGGTGGGGGCCGGCGCGGCGGTCGCCGGCCGGGCATCGGCTAGGCTAGATGCAGGTGCCGCGCTCGCCACAGGAGGATCGCGCCGATGTCCCTCCCCCCCAACCCCGGCCTCGGCCTCACCCACGTCAAGGTGATCGCGCTGGCGGTCACCGACCTTGCGCGCGCCAACCGCTTCTACGGCGAGCGGCTCGGCCTCGACGCCGCGTTCGAAGGCGCTGAAGCGGTCGGCTGGATGCTCGGGGGCATCACCCTGATGCTCAAGCCCGACTGGGAGCAGCCGACGCGCGCGCCCAACCCGCGCGTCACCCTCGCCGCCGCGGATGCGCTCGCCACCCAGGCCGCGCTGCGCGCGCGCGGCGTCGAGATCGCCGACGAGGTCGCGGTGTACGGCGACTTTCACGTCGGCAGCTTCATCGACAGCGAGGGCAACAAGCTCTGGTTCTGCTCGCCGGTTGCCGCCGCCTGAGGCGCGCCGCCGGGCTCAGCGCGCCGCCGCGCGGCGGGCCTTGAGCTGCGCCGCGGCGCGGGTGTAGCCGCCGTCGGCGCCGTCGACGAAGTGCACGTGGTCGGGGCTCAGCGCCGAGGGCACGAAGCAGGTGACCAGCGCGGCGTCCTGCCGGTGCAGGCCGTAGTCGCACACGCCCTCGCGCCAGGCGCGTTCGAGCAGCGCCTCCAGCGCACGGCTGCGCGCGGGGTCGAGGTCGAGCGTGAGCTTCAGACCGTCCTCGAACTTGCGGTAGTCGCTGTTGGCGACGAGCTCGCGCCGGTAGCGGTGCGCGTCGAAGCCGCCGAGCGTGAGACCGCTGCGGTCGAGCAGCCAGCCGAACAGCGACCGCGCCAGCACCGCGGCGGCCTGCAGCAGCAGCGGCCGGCGACCGCGGCCGGCGGCGAGTTCCAGCGCGAAGCCGCGCGGCGGCCAGGCGAAGTGCGGCCCTTCGGCCGGCAGCGGGTGGCCGCCGTCGCCCTCGCCGAGCAGCGCGAGCACCGCGTGGAGCAGCCCGGCGAAGGCCTGCGGCGGCGTGCCGGGGCGCGGCAGCGCGAGCAGCGAGACGATCTCGCCGCGGTGCGCGGGCAGCGGCGCGAAGCGGCACGACAGCCCGCCGAGGTCGGGATGCGCGCCGGCCGGGGCGGGGGCGAGCGCGTAGTCGCCGGCCTTGAGGCGGGCGTCGGCCCAGGCGATGCCGCCGCCGCCGAACATCGCGTAGGCGAGCCCGGGCGAGACCTGGAAGCGCGCCACGCGCACCTCGTGGCCGGCGGCGCGCACCGCGGCGACCGGGATCAGCGCGACGCGCAGGTCGAGGCCGATCGCCTCGCGCGCCCAGGTGGCGGTGGCGGCGAGCGCCGAGGCCACCGCCGCGCGCGCCGCCGCCGGCAGCGCGATCACCGCGCCGTCGCCGCCGAACACGAACGGCGGGCGCTGCCCGCCGAGGGCGTTGACCACCGCGGCGATGGTGCCGGCGCCGACCAGGTTGACGGCCTTGTAGCGCCCGGCGGCGACGGCGCCGGTGGAGTCGGCGACGTCGGCGAGCGCGAGCAGCCAGTCCTGCGGCAGCGGCTGGTAGCGCGCCGGCTCGGCCACGTCGGCGAAATCGGTGAAGGCGGGGATGGCGTCGAAGAAGCGGGCGGCGTCGGTGGACATGGCGGTCTCGCAGGGCGGCGGTCTACGCGGCGGCGCGGGCCCGCGCGCGGGCGGCTCAGTCGCGCAGCTGCGGCGGGCAGTGTGCCGCGGGCAGCACGTCGAGCGCACGCGGCCCGCGGCGGAAGCGCGCGTAGCGCACCCGCCAGGTGCCGGGATGGCCGGCGCGGTAGGGGCCGAACTTGAAGTACTGCATCGGCCCCAGCCCCGGCCCGGCGTGGCCGATGTGGCCGCGCACCGTGGCCACCCAGGCGCCGTTGGCGAGCACCTCGATGTGGCCGTCGCCGTCGGGGCCCGGCTGCACGCGCAAGGCGAAGTCGATCCAGCCCGAGCCGGCCGCCGGCAGCGGCGCGCCGCGCGGGATCACGCGGATGTCCTCGCTGTGCCTGGCGTAGTCGGCGAAGGTCGCGGCGGGCGTGCCGGGCTCGGCGGCGACCAGCGCGCGCATCTGGTGGTCGTGCCGGCGCACCTGCACCGGTGCGGCGCCGGCGCTGGCGGTGTCCACCGTCGGCAGCAGCGCCGTCTCGACGGTCAGGTAGAGCCGACCGCGGCGCAGGCGCAGCGCCAGGAAGGGGCTGATGTCGCCGGCGGCGCCCGGCAGGATCTGGCGTTTCCACTGCGCGAGCAGGTAGCGGTGGTCGTCATCCGGGATCGGCGCGTCGAGCGCGAGCGCGAAGCCGTACCACATCGGCGTGCCGTAGGGCGCGAGCACCGCGGGGCGCTCCCACACCTCGGCGCGCTCGCTGCAGGTCGGGTCGCCGGGCGCGCACCGCGGGTGCACCGCGAGGTGCAGCGTGCCGCGGCCGGCGGTGCCGGTGCCGGTGCCGGGCGCGAAGCGGCGCGTGCCGGCGGCC
This sequence comes from Plasticicumulans lactativorans, assembly GCF_004341245.1. Taxonomy (GTDB): domain Bacteria; phylum Pseudomonadota; class Gammaproteobacteria; order Competibacterales; family Competibacteraceae; genus Plasticicumulans_A; species Plasticicumulans_A lactativorans. Next base: position 37,875 of record NZ_SLWY01000025.1, read on the forward strand.
TGCTCGGCGTTGAGCTTGTAGTAGAGGCCCCCGCCGGGGGCGAAGTCGGGGCCGTCAAAATCGTCGGCGAGCGGCTGCGCCCACGCCGGCGCGCGGGTGGGGGTGGCGGGCAGCCCGGTGGGCGTGGGCGGGGCGCGGCGCACGTCACGGCCCCGCGGTCGCGCCGTGGATGCCCACCCAGCGGGCGCCCGGATGGTGCGCGGTCAGCGCGAACAGCGCGGCGAGGAAGTCCCAGGCGGCGGCGTCGTGCACCAGGTGGTGCGTGAGCACGCCGAGCGCCGCACCGTCCGCCGCGCGCGCGGCGGCGAGCTGCGCGGCGAGCGTGCCGGCGAGCCAGGCGTGGTCGTGGCAGCGCCGCCCGCCCTTCCAGTCGATCAGGTCGAGGTGGGTGTCGACCTGCGCGAGCGTCGGCGGGCAGCCCGGCAACGGCGTGCCGCCGAAGGTCGAGACCGCCCGGTAGCCGAGGCGCGGCAGCGCGGGCAGCAGCTCGCCGGCGATGCGGTTCCACGGCGGCACCAGCACCGGCGCGAGGCGCGGGCCGAACAGCACGCCGAGGCGTTCGAGCGCCCGCCCGAGCTCGTCGAGCACGCACTCGGGCGGGCGGTGGGTGCCGAGCTCCTGCGCCTTCTGCCCGGGCGGCGCGTGGTTGGCGTGGGCCCAGCCGTGCACCGCGACGGTCGCCAGCGGGGTGGCGGTGACACGGCGCACCAGGCTCGCCTCGGCCCGCGCCGGGATGCTCGCGAGCAGCACCGGCACGCCGTGGGCGGCGCACAGCGCGGTCAGGTGCTGCAGCGCCGGGGTGTCGGCGACGGCGTCGTCGTCGCGCAGCCACAGCGCGGCGCGGCGGTCGGCGGCGGCCCAGGTGCCGAGTTCGGCGAGCAGCGGCTGCCAGCAGGGGGCGGTGGCGGTCATCGGCGGGCGTCGTCGCGGGGCAGGGGGAGGGAGTCGAGCAGCGCACCGAGGCGCGCGGCGGCGGCGGCGAGGGTGCGCTCGTCGTGCACGAAGCGCTGCGCCGCGGCGCCGAGGCGGGCGCGCAGCGCGGCGTCGTCGAGGAGGCGCGCGAGCGCGGCGGCGTAGGCGCCGGGGGTGTCGGGCGCGGCCAGCAGGCCGGTCTCGCCGTCGCGCACCACCGCCGGCACGCCGGCGGTCGCCAGCGCCACCACCGGCAGCCCGGCGGCCTGCGCCTCGAGGTAGGCGAGGCCGTAGGCCTCGCCGCAGCCGGGCCAGACGTAGACGTCGGCGGCGGCGAGCCGCGCCGCCACCGCGGCGGCGTCGAGCTCGCCGGTCCAGCTCAGGCGCGCGGCGGGGATCGCGGCGTAGGCGGCCTCGACCTCGGCGCGCGCCGGGCCGTCGCCGACCAAGGTCAGGTGCCAGGGCCGTTCGAGCAGCGTGCCGAGGGCGGCGGCGAGGCGGCGGTGGCTGTCGAGCTTGGCACCGGGGCGCAGCATCGCCACCGCGATCAGCGCCGGCGGCGCGTCGGGTGCACGCGGCGGGCGCGGCGGCGGTGGCGGCGCAGCGATGAACGGCGCCAGCGCGGCCAGCCGCGCCGCCGGCACCACGCGCGCAAGGCCGGCGCGGTCGCGCTCGGTGAAGCACAGGTGCAGCGCGCCCTGGGTGAGCGCGGCGCTGACCGCGGCCTGCAGCGGCGCCCAGGCATCGACCTCGCGCTTGCCGGCCCAGGACGCCTCGGCGCTCACCCAGGGCAGGCCGAACTGCGCCGCCAGCGGCGGCCCGAGCAGGTCGGGGGCGCGGTAGTACGGGTGGTAGCAGAACCACAGGTCGGGTGCGCCGCCGGCGTGCCACTGCGCGGCGATGCGCGCGCGCTCGGCGGCGGCCTGCGCGGTGAGCGCGGCGATGGCGTCGGCCGCGGGCTCGCGCAGCCAGGCGCGCAGCGTCGACACCGTCTCCACGCGGTGGCCGGCGTGCGCCAGCGCCGCCTGCAGCAGCCGCGCCATGGTGCGGTCGCCCGACGGCACCGGGTGATCGGGGGCCTTCAGCGGCGCGTAGAAGGCGATGCGCAGCGCCCGGCGTGCCTGCCGCGGCGGCGCCATCGGCGCGCTCACGGCGCCGTCGCCGCGGTCAGCGGCGGCGGCGAGGCCGGGGCACCCGGTTGCGGGATGTCGAGCGCGCTGTGGAAGGCGAACACCTCCAGCGGCTGCGCCTTGCCGCGCAACTGGATCGAGCGCGGCTGCGCGGCGGCACAGGGGGTGTAGCCGGCGGCGGCGATGGTCGCCTGCGACACCACCACCTGCACCCCCAGCTCCTTGCAGGCGCTCTCCAGGCGGTTGGCGGTGTTGACGGTGTCGCCGAGCGCGGTGATGCGGCTGGCGGCGTCGAGCGCGGTGGTGCCGATGCGCCCGAGCACCGCCGGGCCGAAGTGCAGGCCGATGCCGATGTCGAAGGGCCGCGCGAACTCGGTGTGCAGGCAGGCGTTCAGCGCCTGCAGCGTGCCGGCCATGCCGCGCGTGGCGGCGAGCGCGCGGCGCGCGCCGTCGGTCGGCGGGCGGTCGATGCCGAAGATCGCGAGGATGCCGTCGCCCATGAACTTGTCGACGTAGCCGCCGTGTTCGAGGATCACCTCGCTCATCGGGCCGAGGTACTGGTTGAGCATGAACACCACGTCGTAGGGCAGGCGCGTCTCCGACAGCGCGGTGAAGCCGCGCAGGTCGGCGAACATGATCGTCACCGGCTGCTCGACGCCCCAGAAGAAGCGGTCCTGGCGCAGGCTCACCGCGCGCGCGTGCGGCTGCGCCGGCAGCAGCGTGGCCACCTGCAGGTCGGCGCTCGGCACCAGCTGGCAGGCCAGGCGCACGTTGGGCCCGGCGCCGACGCGCTCGAGCACCTGGCGTTCGACGCGCGAGGGTTCCGGCAGGTGCTCGATGCCCTGCAGCACGCGCACGCGGCAGGTCGAGCAGCGCGCGTGGCCGTCGCACACCGAGGCGTGCGGGATGCCGTAGCGGCGGCTCACTTCGAGCAGACTCAGGCCGGGCGGCGCGGTGACGGTGGGGCCGCCGACGTAGCTCACCCGCACCTGCGGCAGCAGGCGGTCGGCGGCGCCGCGGCCGAAGCGCCAGGCCAGCACCGCGGCGAGCAGCGCGAGGTAGAGCCAGGGGGCGATGTCCATCGCCGCGCGCAGCCCGGCCCAGGCCTCGGGGGGCAGCGTCGCCGTCGGGGCGGGCGGCGGCAGCGGGTGCGGCGGCAGCGTGCGCCCGGCGGTGATGAAGCCGGCGAGCGACAGCAGCGGCAGCGCGATCGCACCGGCGTACAGCGCCCACGCCGCGCGCCGGTACCAGGGCTTGAACGACAGCCAGTGGTGCAGGCCGATGCAGCCGTGCACCCACACCACCAGCAGCAGGCCGCTCTGGCGCAGCAGGTCGTCGGGCCACAGCGCGCGCACCACGTTGGCGTAGCGGTCGTCGTGGCCGATCAGCTCGTGGGCGAAGCGCGTGCCGATCAGGTGCGGCAGCAGCAGGAACGGGATCAGCAGCCCGAAGACGAGCTGCACCGCGTCGCTCGGTGCCATGCGCAGGCTGCGCCGCTGCACCAGGCGGCCGAGGCCGAGCGCGAGGTGGATCAGCGCCGAGGCGCCGAGCACCACCGTGCCGGGCAGGCTGCGGGTGACCGCGATGCGCCACTGGCGCACCGCCTCCATCGCGTCGAGCGACACCAGCCCCAGCGCGTGATTGGCGAAGTGCGTGGCGGCGAAGGCGAACAGCACCAGCCCGGTGGCGAGCCGCCATTGGGTGAGCGCGTAGTGCGGGCCGCGGGCCCGCCCCGGCGCAGGCGCGGCGTTCACGGCAGCGCGGGCGGGCTGCGACCGTCGGGGGGAGCGCTGCCGCCGCGCGCCTCGGCGAGTTCGCCGAGCGCCCAGCTCAGCCGCCGCGCCAGCGTGCGCAGCACCTCGATCGCCACTTCCGGGAAGTCGCGGATCAGCTGCAGGAAGTCGTTCTTCGCGATCCGCAGCACCTCGAAGCGCGTCGCCGCGCGCACCGTGGCGGTGCGCGGCACGTCGGCGAGCACGGCGATCTCGCCGACCACCGCGTCGCGCTCGAGCGTGGCGATCTTCACCTGGCTGCCGTCGGGCTGCTCGACCAGCACGTCGGCGCTGCCCATCAGCACCACGTAGGCGGCGTCGCCCGGGTCGCCGCGCCGGCAGATCACCTCGTCGGCCTCGAACACCAGCCGCTCCGAGGTGAAGGCGAGCAGCTTCAGCCGGCTCGGTTCGATGTGCGCGAACAGCGGGATGCGTCGCAGCAGTTCCACTTCGTCTTTGAGCAACATGTCCGCACCTCGCTTCGCCCGTCGCCGGCGGCGACGGGGGTTCTCAGGCCGCCAGCCGGGCGAACGTGCCCTGCGCCTGCAGCAGTTCGGCCGGGGCCCCCTGTTCGACCACGGTGCCGGCCTCGAACACCACCACGCGGTCGAACAGGGTGCCGAGCTGGGCGCTGCCGACCACCCAGATCACCGCGAACGGGTGACCGTCGGCGCCGGCCGCCTGCTGCAGCACGCGCTCGACGATCGCCTTCTGCTCGTTCACGTCGAGCGCCGACAGCGGGCGGTTGAAGATCGCGAAGTCCGGGCGCTTGAGCAGCGCGCGGGCGACGCCGAGCTTCTGGCGCTGCACCGCCGACAGGCGCTTGCCGCCGGTGCCGACGTCGAAGTCGAGCCCGAGATCGAAGACCGCGTCCTCGACGCCGAATTCCTCCAGCAGCGTGCGGATCATCTCCTGCGCCTTGGCGGTGGCGTCGGGCACGCTGTGGCTGACGCGCCCGAGCAGGATGTTGTCCTGCAGCGACGCGGCCACGTTGTAGCGGTCGGGTTCGTAGAAGGCGATGTTGTCGCGGTACTCGGCCGGCAGGCCGCGGCGCAGGCGCTCGCGGGCGGCGACGATGCGCTCCATGATCGGCTCGTCGAGCAGGCCGAGGCGGTGGCGCGGCTCGATGTAGGCGAAGGTCAGGCGGATCAGCAGGCGGCGGTCGGCCTCGGTGGCGGCGGCGTAGGCCTGCCCCTGCACGCGCGCGAGCAGCGCCTGGAACTCGGGGATCTCCTCGGCGCCCATGAAGCTCAGGCGGGCGAAGAACGGGTGCTCGGGCGGCAGGTCCTTGAACAGCTCGATCGAGGTCGCGGCGATCGCGCGGCCCATCTCGAACAGCGCCGCGTCGAGGCCGTCGGCGGCGAGCACCGCGCGCAGGTAGGGGTTGGAACTCAGCGTGTCGAGGTTGAACTCGCGGTCGCCGACCGGCTCGCCGAACAGCAGGTTCTCGGCGAGCGTGGCCTGGCGGCAGTAGCGCTCGGGGTCGAACATCTCGACCAGGCCGGCGCGCCCCGAGGCCTCCAGCCGGCGGTGGAACTCGCGGCGCAGTTCGAGCACGCGCTCGGCCAGCTCCGGGGCGCGCCGCGGGTCGAGCACGCCGCGCAGGCCGAGCTTGAGCAGGTCGTCGAGCAGGTCGACCACGCCGAGCACCTGGCGGATGCGGCCGAGCAACTGCCCGGGGCCGTCGATCCCGGCGGCGGCGTAGTCGATCCAGTCGGCCTGCAGGTCGAGCGGCGAGTTGCCGGTGCGCAGCGACTCGGCGCGCATGCGCTCGCGGGCCTCCACGGCCTCGGCGGAGGTGTCCTGCGCCGGGCGCAGCGGCGCGTGCTTGAGCACGTACAGCAGCGCGGCGCGCAGGCTGCCCTGGCGCAGGAAGGCATCGGGGCCGGCGTAGGCGAAGCGCTGCCCGGTCACCCCCTCGGGGAACTCGTCGAGCGGGGTGTCGCCGAGCGAGACGCGCCCGCCGCCCGGGCGCTGCAGGCGCACCAGCACCTCGGCGAGGACCTCGCCGCCGCTGTTCGCGCTGCCGACGAGGGCGACCCGCTCGCCGGGGTAGAAGTCGAGCGTGACGCGCTCCAGCAGGTGGGTGCCGGCGTCGTCGCTGACCGAGAGCTGGCTGACGCGCAGCGGCACGGCGAGCGGTGCCGCCGGCTCCGGCAGCGGTGCCTGCTGTTCCGGCGCCAGCATGTCGTCGACGCTGAACTGCTCGATCACCTGGGTGAACTTGACCTCGACGTCGAGCCGCTGCTGGTCCCAGTCGATCAGCTCCTTGATCGGCCCGGGCAGGTCCTTGTAGGCCGAGATCACCGCCACCAGCTGGCCGATGTCGAGCCGCCCCTGCAGCGCGAAATAGCCGCCCACCGCGTAGAACAGGAACGGCGTGAGCTGGGCGAGGAAGTTGTTGAGGAACTTCACCGCGAACTTGCGCTGGTAGATCTCGTAGCGGATGTCGAAGATGCGCCCGAGGCGCGCGCTGACGTCGGCGCGCTCGTAGTTCGAGGTGTCGTTGACATGCACCGCGGCGATGCCGTCGACGATCTCGCCGATGCGCCCGGCGAGCTCGCGGGCGGTGAGCTGGCGCTGCTTGCCGAGCACGATCAGGCGCCGGCGCAGCCGCGGGATGATGAACACCTGCAGCACGACGATGCCGGCGGCGATCAGCCCGAGCCACATGTTCTGCGCCAGGATGAACACCATCGCCGTCAGTGCCTGGCCGCAGAGGAAGGCCGGCGCGACGAAGGCATCGCCGATGAAGCCGCCCATCGGCTCGACCTCGTCCTTCACCATGCTGGCGATCTCGGAGGACTTCACGCGCTTGAAGTGCGCATGCGGAAAGCGCAGCACGCGGTCGATCAGCTCGAAGCGCATGCGCCGCAGCATGCGTTCGCCGAGCTGGCCCTTGTAGGTGTTGATGTAGAACTTGAACAGGCCGTTGATGACCACCAGCAGCAGGAACACCCCGCTCAGCGCGAACAGCGTGCCGAAGCGGTCGAGCATGAAGCCGTCGAACACGGTGACGTGGCCGCCGCCGAGCCAGTCCGGCAGGTCGAAGGCGATGCGCAGGAAGTGCTCGGTGGCGCCCGGCTGCTCGAAGCCGCGGCCCTGGATCGGGCCGTTGACGATCTGCTTCGGCAGGTCGAACGACATGAAGTAGGTCGGCAGCGAGGCGACCACGATCAGCAGCACCCAGATCTGCTGCGGGCGGGTGTGGTCCCAGATGTAGCGCAGCAGGGTCGGCGGGGACGAGGCCGGTGCGGACATGGCGATGAGGCTCCGGGTCAGCGCGCCGCCTGCGGCGCGCCGGGGTACGGGCGGGAGGGTTCGAGTACCAGCAGGCGCCGGCAGGCATAGGGTGAGCCGCGGATGCAGTCGTCGTCGAGCACCAGGTCGAGGCTCGCCTGCACGCGCAGGGTATCGCGCGCCACAATGTGCGGCACCAGCGCGCCGGCGCGTTCGAGCGCCGGCGCGTAGTCGATGACCACCACGCGCGCACCGTCGAGCAGCGCGAGCAGCGTGGCATCGAGCGCCGTGCGTGAACCAAGCGGCTTCAGCGAGAATCCCAGCATCACCAGGCCGTAGCTGCCCGGCGCGTAATCGTAGTCGAGGGACTGGAACTTGCAGGCCAAGTGGCGTACCTGGCAGGGCCGGCCGCGCAGGGTGTCGGCGGTGAACGGCACGGCGCGCGGGTCCACCATCAGCACCGAGCGTGGCGCGTGGACGAGGTAGTCGGTGAGCGGATGCGGATGGCCGCCGATCTCCACCACGTGTTCGCAGTCCCGTACCAGGTGCGCGGCGAGCACCTGGCGCAACGCCGCCGCCGGCCCGCCCAGGTGCGGGACGTCGGAGTCGAGCTGCCGCGCCGGAGGCGCGGCCGGGGAGGTATCCATCGTTGCGTCCAGTCCATCCGAACCGCCCTGCGATGCAGGCAAGCCTAACAGAGGCTCCGATGACCAACACCCCAAGCCTTGCCGGCGCCGCCGTCCTGCCCGATGACTACGTGTACGACCTGCTGCGCGGCATCGCCGCCTACACCGCCAGCCCGCTCATCGCCGATCTCGCCGAGACCGCCACCGCGCACCCCGCGGCGGCGCTCGACAACGCCTTCAACCACAAGCAGGTGGCGTGCAAGGCGTGGCTGCGCGACGCGCTGCACCTGACGCTCGGGCCGGCACACCCGCGGGTGTGGGTGCTCGGCGGCTGGTACGGCGTGATGGCGGCGATGCTGCTCGACGACCCGCGCTTCGACCTCGGCGAGATCGTCAGCGTCGACCTCGACCCCGCGTGCGCGCCGATCGCCCGGCAGCTGAATCACCGCGCTGCCGCCGCCGGGCGCTTCCGCACCCGCTGCGCCGACATGTACGCGCTCGACTACAGCGGTGCCGACGCCCCCACGCTGGTGATCAACACCAGTTGCGAGCACCTGCCCGACCCGCGCGCCTGGCTCGCGCGCCTGCCCCGCGGGCTGCCGGTGGCGCTGCAGTCGAACGACTACTTCACCGAGCCCGGCCACGTCAGCGCAGTGCCGGACCTCGATGCCTTCATCGCCCAGGCCGGCCTCGGCGAAGTGCTCTACGCCGGCGCGCTGCGGCTGAAGAAGTACACCCGCTTCATGCTGATCGGCCGGCGCTGAGGGCGCGCGCGCTCCGGCACGTCCCGCTCAGTCGCGCTCCGCGGTCACCCGGCGGGCGCCGAGCGGCACCAGGCAGAGCAGCGCGGCGAGCATCCAGAACGCCGTGTCGAGTCCGACGCCCCTGGCGACGAAGCCGACGCCGGCGGGGCCGACGAGGATGCCCGCGTAGCCGGTCGTGGTGATCGCCGCCACCGCCAGCCCGACCGGCATCGCCCGCTGCGTGCCCGCGCGGCGGAACAGCACCGGCACGAGGTTCGACGCGCCCAGCCCGATCAGCAGGAAGCCCGCCATCGCGACCGCGGCGAGCGGCGCGCTCAGCAGGAGCGCGAACCCGGCGATCGCCAGCACCCCGCCCCACACCAGCGTGGCCCGGTCGCCGATCCGTGCCGTGACGGCATCGCCGCCGAAGCGCCCGGCCGTCATCGCGATGGAGAACAGCATGTAGCCCAGGCCGCCCTGCGCCGCGGCGACCAGCCCCGCGTCGGTGATCAGCAGCGCGCTCCAGTCGAGGATCGCGCCTTCGGCGAGGAAGGTGACCGCCGCCAGCCCGGCGAGCATCAGCACGACGCCCCGCGGCATCACGAACAGCGGCCCCTCTTCGGCCCGGGTGGCGCGCAGCAGCCGCGGCCAGGCGACGAGCATCGCGACCAGCATCAGGGCCGCGCAGAGCAGCGTGGCCGCGAGCGGGCCCAGGTGCATCGACAGCAGGAAGGTCATCAGCGTGGCGCCGGCGAAGCCGCCGACGCTGAAGAGCGCGTGGAAGCCGGACATCAGCGGGCGGCTGGCCGCGCGCTCGACCTCGACCGCATGCACGTTCATGGCGACGTCGAGGGAGCCCAGCGCGGCGCCGAAGGCGAGCAGCGCCAGGCCCAGCGCCAGCGGCGTGTCGGCGATCGCCAGCAGCGGCAGGATGAGCGCGAGGCCGAGGCCGCCCGCGACGATGATCGGCCTGCTGCCGTAGCGCGCGCTCAGCAGGCCGGTCAGCAGCATGGCCGTGACCGAACCCACGCCGATGCACAGCAGCAGCATCCCGAGGATGCCGTCGTCGACCGCCAGCCGTTGCCTGGCGAACGGCACCAGCGGCGCCCAGCAGGCGATGCCGAACCCCGCCACCAGAAAGGCAAGACGTGTCGCCAGCCGGGTGGCCGGCCGATCAGCGGAAGTCATGGCGAAAACTCCAGAGAAGGAAAGGGGCGGCGAGCGCGCGCTCAGCCGGGGGGCTCGGCGCTGAGGATCGAGACGCCGGTCTGTGCCAGCGCCTCCAGTGTGTCGGGAGGCACGTCGTGCTCGACGACGAGCCAGCCGATGTCGCCGAGCGCCGCGACGCGGTGCGGGGCGCGGGCGTCGAGCTTGTCGGTCGTCGCCAGCACCAGGCTGTGCCGGCTGGCGGCCAGCAGCGCGCGCTTGAAGATCGCGTCGGCGGCATCGAAGGCGCCGACGCCCGTCGTCGGGGATACCGAACAGGCACCGATGAAGCAGCGGTCGAGGTTCATCTGCGCGAGGCCCAGCACGGCGGCGGCGTCGACGCAGCCGCCGACCAGGGGGTTCACCGCCCCGCCGATCAGGATGAGCTGCAGGTCCTGGCGCCTGAGCACCGCCGCGGCGATGTCGATCGAGTTGGTGGCGATCGTCAGCTCGTAGTCATCCGGCAGGAAGCCGGTGAGCGCCAGGTTGGTGCTGCCGTTGTCGAGGAAGAGGAACTCGCGCGGCCGGATCAGCGTCGCCGCCTTGCGGGCCAGCGCCTCCTTGCGCTCGCGCCCGTGGTCGATGCGCGCCGCCATCGGCGCCGTGGCCGGCGAGACCGGCAGCGCGCCGCCGTAGACGCGGCGGCAGCGCCCTTCCGCCGCGAGCGCGCGCAGGTCGCGGCGGATCGCGTCTTCCGAGACATCGAATTCGACGGCGAGCGCGGCGGCCACGACCGACTGGCCCAGGGCCAGTCGGTGGGCGATCACGTCACGTCGGGCGAGCGGGGGTTCGTCTACCATGCGGCCACGTTAACATGCACAAACAAGAGTTACAACGTGCATGATCATGCATCATGGTGGGCACCGGCCGAGGGTGAGCGTCTGTTCGCGCATCTGGTCGCCCTGGCCCGCGCGGCGCACGCGCCGGTGTCGACCGGCGTGTTCGGCGCGCAGATGCAGGTGAGCCTGGTCAACGACGGCCCGGTGACGTTCTGGCTGCAGGTGCCGCCGGGCCGCGCGTCGGATTGAGCGGGGCCGAGCGGAAAAGGAAGAGGCGGCCCGCGTGGGGGCCGCCTCGGGGGGGGGGGGCGTGACGCCGTCGCCCGCGCGGGGAGTGCCGGCTAGAGCGTCTTGACGTGGCTGATCAGCTCGGCGACGACCTTCTGGGCGTCGCCGTAGACCAGGCGGGT
>NZ_SLWY01000026.1 GCF_004341245.1 Plasticicumulans lactativorans
GGTATCGGGTTTGGGGCACCGGCCGCCACACGCAGGCGCATGGACGAGGGAAGGCCCTCCCCGCGTCCATGCGCACAGTGAACACTCCACTATCGTCATCTCGAAGATACAAGGGGATCAGCCCTGCGAGATCGGCTGCAGCACGATCTCGACGCGGCGGTTCTGCGCGCGGCCGGCGGTGGTGTCGTTGCCCGCGACCGGCATGTCGTCGGCGAAGCCGCGGGTGCTGATGCGCTGCGGCGGCACGCCGCGCGAGGTCAGGTAGTTGGCGACCGCGAAGGCGCGGTCCTGCGACAGCTGCACGTTGGTGGCGCGCGAGCCGGTGCTGTCGGTGTGGCCGCAGACGCCGACCGTGGTCTTCTCGAAGCGCACCAGCGTCGGCGCGACGCGGTCGAGCGAGCGCTGCGCGCCGGTCGACAGGTTCGACTTGCCGGTCTGGAAGGTGATGCCTTCCGGCAGCGTCAGGATGATCACGTCGCCCGAGCGCGCCATCTGGATGCCCGAACCCGCCAGCTGGCCGCGCAGCGCCTGCTCCTGCTGGTCCATGTAGGCGCCGATCGCACCGCCGACCAGCGCGCCGCCGGCCGCGCCGATCAGCGCGCGCTTGCCGTGGGACTGCCCGGTCGCAGCACCGATCGCCGCCCCGGCGAGGCCGCCGATCAGCGCGCCGGTGGCGGTGTTGTTGGTCTGCACCGTCTGCTGGAAGCCACAGCCGCGCGCCCCGCCCGCCACCGTGCTGCCGACCGACCCCGGTGCGCCCGGCCCGGCGCAACCGGCGAGCGCCATGCTGACGACCACCGCCGCGACGATGGCACCCTTGCTTGCCTTACTGGACATCATCCCGAAAGACCTCCCGAAGCTGTCGTTCCATTGCCGGCGCCGCGCCCCTCGCCGCGGCGCTGCCGCCACGCTGGGGCCGGGCACCGGCCGCTGCGATCCGCACCGCCGGAGCTAGTCCGTCGCCGGCCGGATCAGTTCGAACACCTCGCGCTTGATGCGCTCGGCGTCGCCGAGGTTGAGTTCGAGCAGACGGCGCAGGTGCACCATCGTTTCGAGTTCCACGCGCTCGAAGGCGAGCCCGAAGTGATCACCCTCGCGATGGGCGACACGCGCTCCCATTTCCAGCACCAGCGCGTTGTCGCCGAGGGCGAGCACCAGGGTGACCGCCTCGCCCCGCCCCGGCGCGGCGGCGTCGGCACAGGCGACCAGGGCGCCGGCGAGCGAGAGGTCGAGCAGCTCGGCGGGCAGCTGCCCGCCGGCGAAGACGAGCATCGCATCGGCGACGAAGGGCACACGGCTGAAGGTGCGGCGTTCGTTCATGGGACGATCTCCGTGGGGCCGGCGGCCCGCCGATCGGGGGGCGCGCCCGTCACCGGTGCGAGGTCTGCAGCCGCGGCCGGCCCGTGCGCCGCCGGCGGGAGCGGTGCCGCGCTGCGCGGCACCGCTCCCGGGCGTGGGCTAGATGCGGATCTTCACGAACGACCCCGGGGCGTCCTCGAGCGGCGGGCACTTGTCGCTGCCGGGCTGGCGCGCCGGCACCATCTCGCCGGCGAGCTCGCGGACCCACTCGCGCCAGTAGGGCCACCAGGAGCCCTCGTTCTGCTGCGCGCCGGCGAGCCATTCGTCGGCACTCGCGGGGTAGCTGTCGTTGGTCTGGAAGCCGTACTTCTTCGAGGTGGCCGGGTTGATCACGCCGGCGATGTGCCCGGAGCCGCCGAGCACGAACTTGACCGGCCCGCCGACCAGCTGGGTGCCGCGGTAGGTGGACTTCCACGGGGCGATGTGGTCTTCCTTGGCCGACAGGAAGAACACCGGGGTCTTGACCTTGCGCAGGTCGATCGGCACCCCGGCGAGGGTGATGCCGCCGGGCTCGCGCAGCTTGTTGTGCTGGTACATGTTGCGCAGGTAGAAGCTGTGCATCTTCGCCGGCATGCGCGTCGAGTCGCTGTTCCAGTACAGCAGGTCGAACGCCATCGGATCCTTGCCGAGCAGGTAGTTGTTGATCACGAAGGACCAGATCAGGTCGTTCGCGCGCAGCATGTTGAACACGTTCGACATCGACGTGCCTTCGAGATAGCCCTTCTCGGCCATGTGCTTCTCGATCAGCTGGATCTGCTCCTCGTCGATGAACACCTCGAGCTCGCCGGGCTCGCCGAAGTCGAGCATCGTGGTGAAGCAGGTCGCGCTCTTGATGCGGTTGTCGCGCTTGGCCGCGAGGTAGGCCAGCGTGGACATCAGCAGCGTGCCGCCGAGGCAGTAGGCGATGGCGTTGACTTCCTTCTCGCCGGTGACGTCGCGGATCGCGTCCAGCGCCGCCAGGGTGCCGTCGGTCAGGTAGTCCTCGAAGTCCTTCTCGGCCAGCGCCGCGTCGGGGTTGACCCACGAGATCAGGAACACCGTGAAGCCCTGGTCCACCGCCCACTTGACGAAGCTGTTCTTGGGGCCGAGGTCGAGGATGTAGAACTTGTTGATCCACGGCGGCACGATCAGCAGCGGGCGCTTGTGCACCTCCTCGGTGGTCGGCGTGTACTGCAGCAGCTGCATCAGCGGCGTCTGGAACACGACCTTGCCGGGGGTCGTGGCGACGTTCTTGCCGAGCTCGAAGGCTTCGAGGTCGGTCATCTTCACGCGCAGCTGGCCCTTGCCGCGCTTGAGGTCGTCGAGCATGTTGCCGAGGCCGCGCACCAGGTTCTCGCCGCCGGACTCGAGGGTTTCCTTGAGCACGCGGGGATTGGTCAGCGCGAAGTTGGTCGGCGCCATCGCGTCGACGAACTGGCGGGTGTAGAACTCGATGCGCCCCGCGGTCTTCTCGTCAACGCCGTCGACGCTGGTGGCGGTCTGGTGGATCGTGCGGGCGGCGAGCAGGTAGCTCTGCTTGATGAAGTCGAACACGGCGTTCTCGACCCAGGCCTCGTCCTTGAAGCGCTTGTCGTCGGCGGCCGGCTTCACCACCGGATCCACCTGCTCGCCCATCATGCGGCGCGCGCTCGCCTGCCAGACGTTCATGTACTCCTGCCAGAAACTCATCTGCGCCTGCACCAGCTTGCCGGGGTCGGCCATCAGGCGCTGCGTCATCTCGGCGAAGGTCTTGGCGACGATGCCCGGGTCGGGGACCTGGAAGTTCCCGCCGCTGGCCTGGCTCTCGACGAAGTCCTGCACCAGGGACTGGCTGCGCTCGGCGATCTTGGACAGGTTCTCGGCGAGACGCTGGCTGTCGGGCAGGCTGACGTTGGGCAGGTTGACGTTGGGCAGACCGAAGGGCGGCTTGTTGTCGGCCATGGGGGGACTCCCTGGGTGGTGCTGCGCGGTTTCGGCAGCGTCGTCGTTGTGCGTCGGCGCGCCACGGCGCCGTCGGCTGGCAGAGTCTCCGTCGCGTCCCCGGGCAGGGGGCCGCGAAGGGCGCCTACGATACGGCCTCGCCCGCGCCAGCGGAATACGCGGCTGCGCTTTTACCGCTTCGGCGAATGTGGAACCATGGATCGACCAGTGGCGAGGCGGATGGCAGGGGCTGACGATGAAGCGGTGGCAGGGGAGGTGGATCGCGCTGCTCCCGGCGCTGATCACGGCGCATGCGGCGGCGGCCGACGAGGTCGAAACGCGCCTGCAGCGCGGCCTCGATGCCTACCGCGCCGGCCAGTACACGCGCACCCTGCAGGAACTCGGCACCGCGCTGCAGGCGGTGCAGGCGCGGGTCGCCGACGAGTACCGCGGGCTGCTGCCGCCGCCGCCGAGCGGCTGGGACGCCGACGACACCGAGGTGCGCGCGCTGGTGCCGGCGGCGGCGAGCGGTGCGCTGCAGCTGAGCCGGCGCTACTTCCGCGAGGAGGAGGAGATCGCGCTCGAGGTGAGCGTGGACTCGCCGCTGCTCGCCGGTCTCGGGTTGATGCTGTCCGACCCGAAGCTGCTCGCCGGCGAGCCCGCCGCGCGGCCGTACCGGCTCGGCGACCACAAGGGCCTGATGAAGAGCCTCGGCGACGAGACCGAACTCTCGGTGATCGTCGGCCCGCGCCTGCTGCTGCGGGCCAGCGCCACCAACGTCAAGGACGAGACCGTCACCGAGCGCCTGCTCGACAGCGTCGACCTCGCGCAGCTGAGCCGCACCCTGGTGCCCTGAGGCGGCATCACGCCCAGGCGCGCGGCACTTCCAGCACGTGCCCCTGGGCCAGCGTGAAGCCGCGCGCCCGCACGCGGGCGAGCAGCTCCGCCGTTTCCACCTGTTCGGCCACCGTGGCCACGCCGAGCGCGTCCGCCAGCTGCAGGATCGCCCCCACCATCGCCGCGTCGAGCGGATCGCCGACCAGGCCGCGGACCAGCGGCCCGTCGATCTTCAGGAAGTCGAGCCTGAGCGCGGCGAGCTGGACCGGTGACGGCAGCCCTCCGCCGACGTCGTCGAGCGCGACCGCGCAGCCCAGCGCGTGCAGCGCATCGGCCAGCGCGCAGGCGCGGTCCCAGTGGTTGAGCGCATCCGCCGCGGGGAGCTCGAAGCACAGCCGGGTGCCGTCGACCCCGGCGGCGGCGAGCTCGGCGCCGACGAAGGCGGCGAAGCCGGGGTCGCACAGGGTCGCCGCGCCGAGGTTGAGCGCGTAGCGCCCGGCGGGTGCCGGCCCCGGGCCGCGGAGCCGGGCGAGCGTGCGCCGCAGCACGGCGCGGTCGAGTTCGGCGCCGAGGCCGCCGCGCCCCGCCGCCGGCAGGAAGGCGCCGGGCGGCAGCAGGGCGCCGTGTTCCTCGATGCGCAGCAGCACCTCGTGCAGCGGCGTCGCGGCGGGGGCGGCGAGCGGGACGATGGCCTGCACCAGCAGCTGCAGGCGCCCCTCGGCGAGCGCGTGCTGCACGCGCTCGAGCCAGCCGGCGTAGCCGTCGTCGCGCGACTCGTCGCCGGGCACGAACACGTGCACGCGCCCGCGCCCGGCGTCCTTCGCCGCATAGCAGGCGGCGTCGGCGCGGGCGAGCGCGTGCGTGACCTCGCTGCAGGAGCCGTCGAGCGCGACCACGCCGACGCTGACCCCCAGTTCGAACACCTGCGTGCCCCAGTGGAAGCGGAACGCCGTGACCGCGGCGACGAGCTTCTCGGCGATGCGCAGCGCCTGCGGCAGCGGGCAGCCTTCGAGCAGCACGCCGAACTCGTCGCCGCCGAGCCGCGCCAGCGTATCGCTGGTGCGCAGCTGGCGGCCGAACAGCAGCGCGAGCTGGCGCAGCAGGGCATCGCCGGCGACATGGCCGGCGCCGTCGTTGACCGGCTTGAAGCGGTCGAGGTCGAGGTAGAACAGGGCGTGCGGGCGCTGCCCGCCGCGGCGGTCGCCGAGCAGGCGGCCGAGCCGCGCCTCGAACTCGGTACGGTTGATCAGGCCGGTGAGCGGGTCGTGGCTGGCGCGGTGGCTGAGCGCCGCGGTCAGCGCGCGCTGCGCCGAGACGTCGCGGAACACCCAGACGGCGCCGGGGGTGCCGGTCTCGTCGACGAAGGGGATGAGCATGTAGGCGACGGGGAGGTGTTCGCCTTCGCGCGTGAGCAGCAGCGCCTCGTCGTCCTGCACGCAGCCGCCGCCGGCGAGCAGGGCGGCGAGGTCGGGCACCGTGGCCTCCGCCGGCAGCAGCCGCGCGAACAGCGGCGTGCCCGCGAGTTCGGCGGCGCTCCAGCCGAGCAGGCGTTCGGCGGCGGGGTTGGCGAGGCGCACGTGGCCGTCGGCGCCGAGCACGAACAGGCCGTCGGCGATCGCGTTCAGCACCGTCAGCAGCAGCCGGCGTTCGGCCGCCAGGCGGGGTTCGCTGGCCTGGCGCAGGCCGTCGCCGAGACGCGCGAGTTCGGCGTAGAGCACCCCGAGCGAGGCTTCGAGGCTGCGGCGTTCCTCGTCGTGCGCGGCGCAGCGCGCCTCGAACGCCGCCAGCAGGCGATCGAGCGTGGCACCGGAGAGCGTCGACGGACGCGCCGGCAGGCCCAGCCGGGCCAGTTCCTCGCGCAGGTGGGGGTGCATGCGGGATCTCGAACGGGGACTCGATCGCGCCGGCCCGGCGGGCGTGCCGCCGGGCCGGCGCGATCGAGCATAGCAGCGCCGCCCCGACGGGCAAGCGCGACGCGGCGCGCGCGTCGCTGCCGCGCAGGTGCGGTCATTGGAATTTGGGTATGGATAAAAGATACTTCAATGGAATAACGCGCGGTGTTAGCGTGCCGGGTTCTCAGACCAGGCACACCCGCCGTGCCCTCATCAGGGGCGGTACGAGAGGTGGACGGAGCACATGTACCAGTACGATCACTACGACCAGACCCTCGTCGATCAGCGCGTCGCCCAGTTTCGCGGGCAGGTCCGCCGCTACCTCGCCGGCGAACTCAGCGACGACGAGTTCCGTCCGCTGCGGCTGATGAACGGGCTGTACCTGCAGACCCACGCCTACATGCTGCGCATCGCGGTCCCCTACGGCGTGCTCGCCTCGCGCCAGCTGCGCATGCTGGCGCACATCGCCCGCACCTATGACCGCGGCTACGGCCATTTCACGACGCGCCAGAACATCCAGTTCAACTGGCCGGAGCTGGAGCGGGTGCCCGACATCCTCGCCGACCTGGCGAGCGTGCAGATGCACGCGATCCAGACCAGCGGCAACTGCATCCGCAACGTCACCAGCGACCCGCTGGCCGGCGTGGCCGACGACGAACTCGAGGACCCGCGGCCGTGGTGCGAGATCATCCGCCAGTGGTCGACGCTGCACCCGGAGTTCTCGTTCCTGCCGCGCAAGTTCAAGATCGCCGTCAGCGCCTCGAAGCAGGATCGCGCCGCGGTGCAGGTGCACGACATCGGCCTGTACCTGGTGCGCGGCGCCGATGGTGAGGTGGGCTTCCGCGTGCTGGTCGGCGGCGGGCTCGGGCGCACCCCGATGATCGGTCAGACGATCCGCGAGTTCCTGCCGAAGCAGCACCTGCTGTCGTACCTCGAAGCCATCCTGCGCGTGTACAACCAGGAGGGGCGGCGCGACAACCTCTACAAGTCGCGCATCAAGATCCTCGTCAAGGCGCTGGGCGCGGCCGAGTTCGGACGCCGCGTCGAGGTCGAGTGGGCGCAGATCCGCGATTCGGCGCTGCAGCTCGAGCCCGCCGAGATCGAGCGCATCCGCGCCTTCTTCGCTGCGCCCGCCTACGCCGCGGATGCCGCCGCCGACGCCAGCTTCGATGCCCACCTCGCCGCCGATGCGGCGTTCGCGACCTGGGTGCGGCGCAACGTGGCCGGCCACCGCGTCGCCGGTTACCGCAACGTGTTCGTGTCGCTGAAGCCGTTCGGCCGGCCGCCGGGCGACATCAGTGCCGGGCAGATGGAGGCGCTCGCCGACCTCGCCGACCGCTACGCCGGGGGCAAGGTGCACAGCACCTTCACGCAGAACCTGCTGCTCACCGACGTGCGCCAGGCCGACGTCTACCCGCTGTGGCAGGCGCTCGCGGCGCTCGACCTCGCCACGCCGACGATCGGCACGCTCGCCGACATCATCGCCTGCCCGGGGCTCGACTACTGCAGCCTGGCGAACGCCGAGTCGATCTCGGTCGCCAAGAGCCTGCACGCGCGCTTCGACGAGCTCGACTACCTCTACGACCTCGGCGACCTGCGCCTCAACATCTCCGGCTGCATGAATTCGTGCGCGCACCAGCACGTCGGCGCCATCGGCATCCTCGGCGTCGACAAGAGCGGGGAGCAGTGGTACCAGATCACTCTCGGCGGCAGCTCGGGCAACGTGGCGTCGCTCGGCGACGTGATCGGGCCGTCGGTGCGCCACGAGGACGTGGCCGACACCATCGCCCGCGTGCTCGAGGTCTACCTGGAGCAGCGCGAGCCGGACGAGCCCTTCCTCGACACCTACCGTCGCATCGGCATGGCGCCGTTCAAGGCGCGCGTCTACGGTGTGCCGGCCAAGGGCCGTGCCGGCAAGGAGGCCGCTGCCCATGTCTGAGATCATCAAGCACCGCCAGATCGTCGCCGACGAATGGCGCAGCGTGGCCGACGATGAAACGGTGGGGACGGGGCCGGTGATCGTGTCGCTCGCGCGCTTCCTCGCCGAACGCGAGGCGCTGCTCGCCCGCGGCGAAGCACTCGGCGTGCGCGTGCCGCCCGACGTCAGGCTCGACGCCCTCGCCGGTGACCTGCCCCGGCTCGCACTGATCGCGGTCGAGTTCCCGGTGTTCAAGGACGGCCGCGGCTTCTCGGTGGCGCGCCTGCTGCGCGAGCGTTACGGTTTCCATGGCGAGATCCGTGCGGTCGGCGACGTGCTGCGCGACCAGCTCTTCTTCATGGAGCGCAGCGGCTTCGATGCCTTCGCGGTGCGCCCCGGCAAGAGCCTGCAGGATGCGCTCGCCGCCTTCGACGAGTTCTCGGTCACCTACCAGGCCGCCGCCGACGATCCGCGACCGCTGTTCCGCCGCCGCGGCTGAGGCCGCGGGCGTCGTCGCCCCCTGACGCCCTGCCCGGCATGCGCCGGGCAGGGCGTTTTCGTTGCGCCGTGGCGGCATTGCGGTGATCGTCGGCGTAACGGAACTGGCGGGGTGGGGAGCCCTGTGGTAGCTTCGCCGGCGGATCGAAGCGGGGGTGCGCCCGGAACCGGGCGCTGAGATAAACCCTTTGAACCTGAACCGGTTAGTACCGGCGTAGGGAAGCTTCGGCGCGTCGATCTGCGCCCCTGTTTCGTCCGCATACGATAAGCCGCCGAGGACGAACGACATGAGCGCCATCCCCCTGGATTTCATCCGCGCGACCGCGCAGCTGGGCGAGGACATCACCCGCCCGTATCCGAATTCGACCAAGGTGTTCGTGCAGGGCTCGCGCGCCGATCTGCGGGTGCCGATGCGCGAGATCGCCCAGCACGCCACGCCGGCCGGTTTCGGGGCCGAGGCGAATCCGCCGATCCCGGTCTACGACTGCTCGGGGCCGTACACCGACCCCGCCGCGCGCATCGACCTGCTGGCGGGCCTGCCGCCCCTGCGCGCGGCGTGGATCGCCGAGCGCGGCGACAGCGTCCAGCTCGACGGCCCGAGCTCCGACTACGGCCGCGCGCGCGCCGCCGATCCGCGTCTCGCCAGCCTGCGCTTCGAGCACATCCGTGCGCCGCGGCGGGCCAGGCCGGGCGCCAACGTCAGCCAGATGCACTACGCCCGGCGCGGCATCGTCACCCCCGAGATGGAGTTCATCGCCATCCGCGAGAGCCTGCGCCTGCAGCAGCTGCGCGAGGACCCGCGCTACGCCCGGGTGCTGCGCCAGCACCGCGGCCACTCGTTCGGCGCGGCGATCCCCGAGCAGATCACGCCCGAGTTCGTGCGCGACGAGGTCGCCCGCGGGCGCGCGATCATCCCCGCCAACATCAATCACCCGGAGCTGGAGCCGATGATCATCGGCCGCAACTTCCTGGTGAAGATCAACGGCAACCTCGGCAACTCGGCGGTCACCTCGAGCATCGCCGAGGAGGTCGAGAAGATGGTCTGGGGCATCCGCTGGGGCGCCGACACGATCATGGACCTGTCGACCGGCAAGAACATCCACGAGACGCGCGAGTGGATCATCCGCAACGCGCCGGTGCCGATCGGCACCGTGCCGATCTACCAGGCGCTCGAAAAGGTCAACGGCAAGGCCGAGGACCTGACCTGGGAGATCTTCCGCGACACGCTGATCGAGCAGGCCGAGCAGGGGGTGGACTACTTCACGATCCACGCCGGCGTGCTGCTGCGCTACGTGCCGCTGACCGCCGACCGCGTCACCGGCATCGTCTCGCGCGGCGGCTCGATCATGGCCAAGTGGTGCCTCGCGCATCACCGGGAGAACTTCCTGTACACGCGCTTCGACGAGATCTGCGAGATCATGAAGGCCTACGACGTGAGCTTCTCGCTCGGCGACGGCCTGCGTCCCGGCAGTCTCGCGGATGCCAACGACGCGGCGCAGTTCGGCGAGCTGGAAACGCTCGGCGAGCTGACGCAGAAGGCCTGGGCGCATGACGTGCAGGTGATGATCGAAGGCCCGGGCCACGTGCCGATGCAGCTCATCAAGGAGAATATGGACAAGGAGCTCGCCGACTGCTTCGAGGCGCCGTTCTACACGCTGGGCCCGCTGACCACCGACATCGCGCCCGGCTACGACCACATCACCAGCGCCATCGGCGCGGCGCAGATCGGCTGGTACGGCACCGCGATGCTGTGCTACGTGACGCCCAAGGAGCACCTCGGCCTGCCCAACAAGCAGGACGTGCGCGAAGGCATCATCGCCTACAAGATCGCCGCGCACGCGGCCGATCTCGCCAAGGGCCATCCGGGCGCGCAACTGCGCGACAACGCGCTCAGCAAGGCGCGCTTCGAGTTCCGCTGGGAGGACCAGTTCAACCTCGGACTCGATCCGGAGCGCGCCCGCGAATTCCACGACGAGACCCTGCCCAAGGAATCGGCCAAGGTCGCCCACTTCTGCTCGATGTGCGGGCCGCACTTCTGCTCGATGAAGATCACCCAGGACGTGCGCGATTACGCCGCCCAGCAGGGCGTGGAAGCCGAGGCCGCGCTGGCCCGCGGCATGGAGGAGAAGGCCGAGGAGTTCGTGCGTAGCGGCGCGGAGATCTACCGCAAGGCATGACAAGGCCGCGCCCGCCTGCCGCAGCCTTCGACGGGAAGGCGCGGCAGGCGGGCGCGGGGGTGGCCGACCGCCCGGGAGGGGCGGTCGGCGCCGTCGACAGAGGCGGGACTCAGTCGTCCCAGCCGCGCCGGTGCTTGTGGCGCCAGCCCGGCGGGTAACGCTCGACGTAGCGTTCGACGTACACCGTCCGCGGCGCGTAATAGACGGGCGGCGGCGGCGGCGTCACCACGCGGTAGTAGGGCCGCGGCGCGTAGTACACCGGCGGCGGCCCGTAGTAGCGGCGTTCGCTGTAGTAATAGGGGCGCCCGTACTCGACGCGGCGCACACGCGGTCCGTCGTCGGTGGCGATCGCCACACCGGCCATCGCGCCCACCGCGCCGCCGAGGATGGCGCCGTCGCGACCACCGACCTCGTTGCCGAGCGCCGCACCGACGGCGCCACCGAAGCCGCCGCCGATCATGGCGTCGGCCGTGTCGCCCGCACGGGCGGCGGCGGGCAGCATGAGCAGCGCGGCGAGCAGCCAGCCGATTCGTTTCGTGATCATCAGTGCACCTCCATCTGACCTGACCGTGCGCCGAGCGCCTTTCGCCCGCGGCTGCAACAGTCCCTGTCCAGGGTGATTCAGGTTCCGTGCCAGTTGCCGGGCCAACCTGTCCCCATCACTCATCGAGATCAAGCATGGCCTTGTAATCAGGTAGTTGCGCCTTTTCGCCGGGCACTGCGGTGGGCGTCACCGGAACAGCAAAACTGTCGCCGCTGGGCGACGGTCCTGTTGGGTCGGCGCGATTTTCCAAGGTAATCATGGGGTTGTTGTGTTGCCAACAGGCGACAGTGGAGGCCGGACAAAACCCTGCCCGCAGAGGAGGGTGGTACCTCCCCCGGCGGGCAGGGTGGGGCTGGCGTCGCCCCGTTCCCGTGGGGGAAGGGGGCGCCGGGTTCAGTCGTAGCGGTAGTAGCGCTTCCTGTAGTGCTTGGGCCGGCCGTGGTCGTGTTCGTAGACGTAACGGACCTCGCGGCGGGGCTCACGCCGGGGAGTGGTGATCGCCGCGCCGACGCCGCCGCCGACGGCACCGCCGAGGATGGCGCCGTTGCGCCCTCCGACCTCGTTGCCGATGGCGGCACCGACGGCGCCGCCGAGGCCGCCGCCGATGGCGGCATCCAGCGTGCTGCCCGCGTGGGCCGGAAGCGCGATGGCACCGGCGAGGGCCAGTGTGGCGAGTGTTCGTTTCAGCATCATGCAATCTCCGTATTGATCGGCCCGGCTCTTGCTTTGTTGGTGTCGGGTAGCGCCGACAGCAGTGGCTGGGATCTCGGGGGTTGCGGCTTCCGATGCCCCGGGGAACAGCCCCGAACGCACCGGTTACCGGTTCTAAGGGGACTCAAGCACAAGATATGCCATGGTTGATTGCGCGCTGCATCCCACCCCCGGCGGGTCCGCACGGGCTTACAATGACCAAAAAGGAAGGGAGCATCATCGAAACGCCCCCGATTGCGGGCTTGACGGCCGCGCAGCCCGCGGGTTCGCGGCCCGTGCCGTTACGAGGTGAACCACCATGCCCGATGACGTGAGTCTGCTCGATGCCGAGCCCACGGGGTTCGCGGGTGGCGCAGCCGAGGGTGCCGACGTGCCCGCCGATGCCACGCTGGAGCGCTTGCGCAGCCGTCTCGATCCCATCCACCTGCGCCAGCGGCTCGGCATGGAGTCCGCCCACGGCAAGGCCGTGTTCGGCTACGGCCGAACCTTCTTCCACCTGGAGAACTGGTACTCGATCCACGCGCTGATCCGGTTTGGCCTGCGCGCGCTCGGCCTCTACGCGCGTGGCGAGCGCAACGCCGCGGCGATCCGCGTCACCGCCAATACGGTGCGGCTGGCGGCGCTGCCGGCGGTCTTCGACGGTCTGCGCCTGCTGCATTTGACCGATCTGCACCTGGATGCGCCGATCGCCTACAGCCACGCGCTGGTGCAGGCCGTGCTGGCCGCGCCGCGCGCCGAGTACACGCTGATCACCGGCGATTTCCGTTACCGCACGCACGGCGACTGGCAACTGGCGCTCGCGCGCCTGGCGGCGCTGCGCCCGCACCTGCCGGGGCCGGTCTACGCGGTCCTCGGCAACCACGACAGCATCCGCATGGTGCCGGCGATCGAGGATCTCGACATCCGCCTGCTGCTGAACGAGAGCGTGCGGCTGGAGCGGGACGGCGCGCGCATCCACCTGGCCGGCATCGACGATCCGCATTACTTCTGCGCCGACAACTTCCACCGCGCGGCGCGCGACGTGCCGGTGGAGGAGGTCGCCATCCTGCTGTCGCATTCGCCCGAGACCTACTGGCAGGCTGCGCACTGCGGCTTCGACCTGCTGCTCGCCGGCCACACCCACGGCGGGCAGGTGTGCCTGCCCGGCGGGCTGGCCCTGATGACCAATGCCGACTGCCCGCGCGCCTACTGCCGCGGTGCGTGGCGTTACCGCGACCTGCAGGGCTACACCTCGACCGGTGCCGGCGCGTCGGTGGTGCCGGTGCGTTACAACTGCCCGCCCGAGGTCGTGGTGCACACGCTGCGGCGCGGCTGAGCCCGCGCCTCGCAAGCCGCGGCGGGCGGCGCGGCGTCGTGCGGGCTGCCGTCGTGCCGTCCGTACCGGGCCGCCGGCGCGGGCGCTTCAGGCGTCCTCGCCGGCCGTCGGCTTGTACTGCGCGCACAGCGCCTTCTGCAGGTTCGGCGGCACCACCTCGTAGTGGGCGAACTCCAGCGTGTAGGAACCGCTGCCGGAGGTCATCGCCTTGAGCATCGACGGGTAGTCGTCGAGTTCGCCGAGCGGCGCCTGGGCGCTGACGGCGACGCGTCCGCGCGCCAGCATGCGCGTGCCGAGGATCCGCCCGCGCCGGCCGGAGAGATCGCCGGTGATGGTACCGACCGCCTCCTGCGGGATCTGCACGTCGAGGTTGACGATGGGTTCGAGCACCTTGGGGCCGGCGGCGCGTACCGCGGCGAGGAAGGCTTCGCGTCCGGCGGTGGCGAAGGCGACCTCCTTGGAGTCGACCGGGTGGTGCTTGCCGTCGTACACGGTCACGCGCAGGTCCTGCAGCGGGTAGCCGGCGATCGCGCCGGTGGCCAGCGCCTCGCGCACGCCTTTTTCCACCGCCGGGATGAACTGCCCGGGGATCACGCCACCGACCACGGCGTCGACGAACGCGAAGCCCTCGCCGCGCGCCAGCGGCTCGATGCGCAGGTAGACCTCGCCGAACTGGCCGGCGCCGCCGGTCTGCTTCTTGTGCCGGTGGTGGCCTTCGGCGCTGCTGGAGATGGTCTCGCGGTAGGCGATGCGCGGCGGGCGGGTGTCGACCTCCAGCCGGTAGCGTTCCTTCATCTTCTCGAGCGTCACCCGCAGGTGCAGCTCGGAGAGCCCGCGCAGCACGGTTTCACGCGTGGCCGGGTTGTGCTCGAGCGCGAGGCAGGGGTCCTCCTCCAGCAGCTTGTGCAGTGTGTCGGCCAGGCGCTGCTCGTCGTTGCGGGTGCGCGCGGCGATCGCGAGGCCCGCCAGCGGCACCGGGAAGTGCGAGGGCGCGAGGTGCAGGTAGTCCTCGTCGTGCGAGTCGTGCAGCACCGCGTCGCGGTGGATGTCGTCGACCTTGGCCACCGCGCAGATATCGCCCGGGACCGCGCCGGTGATCTCGGGGTGCTCCCGGCCGAACAGCGCGAACAGGTGCCCGACCTTGAACGGTTTGCGCGCGTCGCCGATGAACAGCTGGCTCGCCGGCGTCAGCGTGCCCTGGTGCACCCGCATCAGCGCGAGCTTGCCGACGAAGGGGTCGATCAGCACCTTGAAGACGTGCGCGACCACGTGTTGCGCCGGGTCGGGGGCGACCGCGTACGGCTGCGCCGCGTCACCCTCGCCGATCAGGAACGCGGGCGGGTTGCCCTCGCTGGGGCTGGGGGCGAGCCGGGCGAAGACGTCGAGCAACTCGCGCACGCCGGCGCCGCTGCGTGCCGAGACGAAGCACACCGGGATCAGGTGGCCCTCGCGCAGCGCCTGCTCGAACGGCGCATGCAGCTGCTCCGGGGCGAGCTCCTCGCCCTGTTCGAGGTAGAGCGCCATCAGCGCCTCGTCGACCTCGACCACCTGGTCGATCAGCGCGGTGTGGGCGTCGGCGACGCTGGAGAAGTCGCTGTCGCCCGCGGGGTTGAAGAAGCAGTCCACCACCGCGGTGGCAGCGCGCGCCGGCAGGTTGATCGGCAGGCATTCGCGGCCGAAGGTGTCCTGCAGCGCAGCGAGCAGGCCGGGCAGGTCCACGCCTTCGGCGTCGATGCGGTTGACCACCAGCAGCCGGCACAGCCCGCGCTCGGCGGCGCGTTCCATCATGCGCACCGTCACCGACTCGATGCCCGCCTGCGCGTTGACCACCACCGCGGCGGTTTCCACGGCCGGCAGCACCGCCACCGCCTGGCCGAGAACGTCGGGGAAGCCGGGGGTGTCGATCAGGTTCACATGGCAGCCGTCCCAGTCGAAGTTGACCAGGGCGGCATCGAGCGAGTGGCCGTGGGCCTTTTCGAGCGTGTCGAAGTCGGTGACGGTGCTGCCCTTTTCCACCGTGCCGGCGGAGGGGATGCGCCCGGCGGCGAGCAGCAGCGCCTCGGTCAGGGTGGTCTTGCCGCTGGCGGCGTGGCCGACCAGGGCGATGTTGCGGATGTCGTGGGTGGAATGCGCCATGCTCGCGGCCTGCCTCGTGCGGTCTGGAAGGTGTGCACGAGTATAGGGACCGCCTCCGCCGGGCGTGGCCGCCGCCGCGGCGCCCGGCGCCTTCGGCGCGGCTCAGTACTTGTCGAAGGGCGTGCGCCGCCACGCGTTCGAGCGTTCCAGCCGGTCGGTCAGCAGCGGACTGTTGATGTACTTGACGTCGAAGCGCACGTCGTCGGGGATGATCGCTTCGAGCGACCTGGCGCTGTAGGGTGAGATGCCGAGCAGTTCGATCTGCACGTACAGCCACTGCCGGTCGAGGTCGGTGAGCGCCTTCTTGCCGTACTCGTAGAGCGTATCCAGGTCGAGTTCGTCGCTGGACTTGTTCATCGTCGTGGCGGCGTCCTTCTGCAGCGGGCGGTTGGAGTGCTGGCGCAGCGCCTGGCCCTGGTACACCGGCTTGCCGGTCTTCGATTTGTCCGCCGGGATCAGCACCTTGAGGCCCTTGCGCAGATCCGCCTTCGAGCCGAGCAGGGCGTCGATCTCCTTCAGCGCGCCCGCGACCCGTTCGAGCGCACCGAGGTCGCGCAGGTACAGGTACATGGCGGCGGTCTGGTAGCAGGCCGCGGCGAACGCGGCGCAGGTGATGCCGCGCAGCTTGCTGAGGGGTGCCCTGGTGTGTGCCCGCTGCACCCACTTCAGCAGGCGCGCCAGGGCGGTGAAGTCGAACGGGATCTCGCCGAGGTCGGCGGTCGCGCGCATGCCCTGGAAGCGGTTGGCCAGCGGGGCGGCGTCCTTGCCGAGGTCCTTGGTGCCGGGGTAGCTGCCGTAGGGGGTGGCGCTGGCCTCGACCCCCCAGATGGCCGCGATCCGCGCCGCCTCCTGGCGCAGCACCTCGTTGACCGGCGCTACGTGCAGGAAGCCCGAGACCTTGCCGTACTCCGCATACCCCGCCTCCGGGGTGAACTCGACGCCATCGTTGCCGGCGTGGATGAAGCCGGCGCTCGCCTTGCCGCGCGGGTTGTCCTTGGCGGTGAAGTAAAGCGTCAGGTGCAGCGTCGCGCCCTTCTTCGGCGGGTAGTAGCAGATCACCAGATCACCGGTGCTGAACTGCTTGATGCTGTCGGTCAACTTGGCCATGCGCCCCTCCCGTCAGACGCGCTGCCGTGGCCGCGCGGGATTGCCGGCCACCGTCGCAGCAGTCTAGCGCCGCCGCGGCGCTATTTCGGCAGCCGGCCGACGACGCCCTCGACGAAGTAGTTCATCTTCAGCAGTTCCTCGTCGGTCAGCGTGCTGCCGGCGCCGATCACCTGCCGGCCGGCCTGGTCGAACAGCGGCCCCTGGAAGGGCTGCAGGGTGCCGTCGATGATCGCCTGCTGCTGCTCGCCGACCTGGGCGGCCACGTCGGCCGGCACCGCCGCGCTGAGCGGGGCGAGCGCGACCATGCCGTCCTTGATCCCGCCCCAGACGTTCTCCGAGACCCAGCGGCCCTCGAGCACCGCGGCGGTGGTGCGGGTGTAGAAGCTCTCCCAGTGGTGGGTGACCGCGGTCAGGTGGGCGTGCGGGGCGAAGCGCGACATGTCGGAGTGGTAGCCGATCGCGTACCTGCCCCTGGCTTCGGCGGCCTGCACCACGGCCGTGGAATCGGTGTGGTGGGTGACGAGGTCGGCCCCCTGCGCCAGCAGCGCGTCGGCGGCATCGCGCTCCTTGGCGGGATCGAACCAGGCGTTGATCCACACCACCCTGACCTGTGCGTCGCGATTGACGCTGCGCAGGCCGCGGGTGAAGGCGTTGATGCCCATCACCACCTCGGGGATCGGGAAGGCCGCGACGTAGCCGATGTTGCCGGACTTGCTCATGCGGCCGGCGACGATGCCGGCGAGGTAGCGCCCCTCGTAGTAGCGCCCGGCGTAGACGCCGACGTTCTTGTCCTGCTTGTAGCCGGTGGCATGTTCGAACACGACCCTGGGGAACTGTCGCGCGATCCGGATCGTCGGGTTCATGTAGCCGAAGGTGGTGGTGAACACGAGTCCGGCGCCGTCGGCCGCGAAGTCGCGGATCACGCGCTCGGAGTCGTTGCCTTCGGGCACGTTCTCGGCGTAACGCACCTGCACCTTGTCGCCGAAGGCCGCCTCGATCGCCCGGCGCCCGAGGTCGTGCTGATAGGTCCAGCCGGCTTCGCCGATCGGGCTCACGTAGACGAAGCCGATCTTCAGCGGCAGCGACGGCTTGACGTTGTCGGCACGTGCGAGCACCGGCGCCAGCGCGGCGAGCGTGCCGGCGGAGACGCCGGCGATGAGCAGACGGCGGCGGGTGAGCATCGGGTGAGATCCTCCATGGAGCGTGACGGAAAGCGTCCGCTGCGATGATAGGGCCTGGCGGGGGCGGCCGGTGCATCGGCGTTCGCCTTCACCCGATGCGCCTGCAGGTCCGCGGGGCCTCGCGGTGGCAGCGCGTGGTCGCAGCCGGCCGGTGCCGCGGCCCGCACGCGCGCAGGGGCATCGCTGCGGCCGGGCGGCCGCCGCGCGGTCCGGCGTCGGTAACGGCCACGGGCACGCCGTGGCCGCAGGGGAGGGCGCCTACTCGGCGTTGGCGAGCATGCGCCGCAGCAGGCTTTTCAGGAGATCGTGCTCCTCGCGCGAGAAGCCGCGCAGGTGCTGGTTGAGCGCGCGGCAGGCGACCCCCGGCAACTGGGGCGCCAGCGCACGGCCGGCCGCGGTCAGCCGCAGCTTGACCACGCGGCGGTCGTCGCCGCTGCGCTCGCGGGCGATCAGCCCCTTGTCGGCGAGGCGATCGAGCATGCGCGTCATCGAGCCGGTGTCGGTGTTCGAACAGCGGCAGAGTTCACCCGCGGTTTCGGCGTAGCCGTTCGCGAGGTGCATCAGCACCATCCATTGGGCGGCGGTGATGTCGAATGCGGTCGCCTCGGCATCGATGGCGGCGAGCAGGCGGGCGCGCACCTGGGCGATCAGGAAGCCGACGCTTTCCTCGATGCGGAAGTCGTCGCTGTGATAGAGCGGTTGGGAAGCGGAGTGCGCGGTAGCCGCAGGCATGGCCGGGGTCCCTGTTGCTGCAACGTGGGCGACAAATATACTGCCTGGGCAGATGATGTCAATGCAGATGTCTATTTGACAACGACATGCCCGCTCCTCGCGCCGGCAGGGAACGGGCGCCGGCCACGCCATCCGCCGTCGCGTTCCGGTTCAGTCGCAGTGCTCGCGCACCCGCTCGCGCGCCGTCGCCGCCCGCGCTTCGAGACGGGCGATCTCGCGCAGCGTGTAGCCCTGGCTGCGACGTTCGGCGACGGCACGGGTGTGCTCCTCCAGTTGCGCGCGGGCGGCGTCGCAGCGGCGCTGGCGCTGCTCGCGTGCCTTCGCCGCGGCGGCGGCGCGGGCGCGCCGCTCGCGCTCGTCGCGCGCCTCGCGGGCATCGGCGTCGCGCAGCAGCTGGCGCGTCTGGGCTTCGAGGGTGGCCCCGGCATCCGGGGCGGGCGCCGGGGCGGCGGGCACCTCCACCACCCGGGCCGGGCGGTCGGCGGGGGGCGTCGAACCGTAATGGACGCGCCCGGCGGCATCGGTCCACTGGTAGACCTCGGCGACCGCGGTGGTCTGCAGCACGAGCAGCAGGGGGAAGACGCGCAGGGGTGACATGGCGATCGTCCTTGATGATGGGGGGCGGGGAGCGGCACCGGGTGGCGCCACTGTGCCTCAGCGTAGACCGCCGGCGCGCGTTTGTCGGCTAGGCCCGCTGGCCCAGGCCACGCACCTTCGCGGTGCGCTGGCCGGCGCGGCAGCGGGCGAGCGCCGCGGCCAGTTCGCTCGCCTTGAACGGCTTGCTGACGTAGTCGTCCATGCCGCTCGCCAGGTAGCGCTCGCGGTCGCCGGTGACCGCGTGCGCGGTGAGCGCGATGACCGGCGTGTGGGCACGTCCCTCGCGCCGCTCGACGTCGCGGATCGCGCGCGTGGCGGCGAGGCCGTCGAGCACCGGCATCTGGCCGTCCATGAACACCGCGTCGAAGCGGTCGCTGATGTAGGCCGCCACCGCCTCGTGGCCGTCGGCGACCGAGCGCACCTGGCAGCCGAGCCCTTCGAGCATCGACCGCGCGACCTCCTCGTTGATCGGATTGTCCTCGGCGAGCAGCACCCGCAGGCCGGTGGCGGGGGCCGCGGCCGCCGTCTGCGCCTGCTGCACGTCGGCCGGGGCGGCCTCGTGCTCGAGGCAGCGCACCAGCGCGCGGTGCAGCCGGCGCGCACGCACCGGGCGTTCGAGCACGCGGCAGCCGGCGAGCGCGGACGCCGGCAGCGGCCCGGTGTGGGCGGCGAGCAGCAGGATCTTCGGCAGGCCGGCACTCGCCGGGTGGTGGATGAAGTCGAGCGCGCCGAGGTCGGGCAGCACGTCGTTGACGATCAGCGCCTGCCACGGCAGCCCCTGCGCGCGGCTCTCGGCGATCGCCGCGAGCGCCGGGGCAGCGCCGGGTTCGGCGCGGTCGATCACGCCCCAGGGCGCGAGCATGTTGTGCAGCGCCTCGCGCTGGCTGGCGGGCATGCCGACCAGCAGCACGCGGACCCCGGCGAGCGGGGTGTCGCGCACCGGCACCAGGGCGTCGGCGCGCTGCACCTGCACCGTGAACCAGAAGGTGCTGCCGCGCCCGGGCTGGCTGGTGAGGCCCATCTGTCCGCCCATGCGTTCGGCGAGCTGGCGGGCGATGGTCAGGCCGAGGCCGGTGCCGTCGTGGCGGCGCGTGATCGAGTCGTCGGTCTGCGTGAAGGCGTCGAAGATGCGTGCCTGGTCGGCCTCGGCGATGCCGATGCCGGTGTCGCTGACCTCGAAGCCGAGGGTGACGCTGTCGCCGGCACCGGCGAGCGCGTCGACCCGCACCACGATCTCGCCCTGCGGCGTGAACTTCACCGCGTTGCCGATCAGGTTGCCGAGCACCTGGGCGAGGCGCCCGGGGTCGCCGCAGACGGCGGTCGGCACGTGCGGGGCGACGCTCAGCACCAGCTCCAGGCCGCGCTGGCGCACCGCCTCGGCGAACAGCTCCACGGTGTGCTCGATGCGCTCGCGCAGGTCGAAGTCCTCCTCCTCCAGCGTGAGCTTGCCGGCCTCGATGCGCGAGAGGTCGAGGATGTCGTTGATGATCGCGAGCAGGCTGCGCCCGGAGCGGCTGATCATGTCGAGCAGGTGCGCCTGGCGCTGGTCGAGCGTGGTCTGCCCGAGCAGCTCGGCCATGCCGAGGATGCCGTTCATCGGCGTGCGGATCTCGTGGCTGACGTTGGCGAGGAAGCGCGACTTGGCGTGGCTCGCGGCCTCGGCGCGCTCCTTCTCGGCACGCAGGTCGTCGACGCGGGCGAACAGCTCGGTGTTGACCCGCGACAGTTCGCGCGTGCGGCTGTCGACCTCCTCGGCGAGGCGGGCGTTGTAGCGCGCGAGCTCGGCGTCGCGGCTCTGGATCTGGTCGAGCATGTCGTTGAAGTCCTCGACCAGGGTGCCGAGTTCGTCGTCGGTGCTGGCCGGCACGCGCACGCTGTAGTCGCCCTGGCCGGCCACGCGCCGGGCCGCGGCGCGCAACTGCAGGATCGGCTCGGAGATCACCCGCTGCAGGCGCGAGGCGATGAACACGGCGATGCTCAGCGTCGTCAGCATCATCACCAGCAGGATCACCGAGTAGCGTCCCAGGCTCGCGCGCAGCTCGGCGTCGTCGGCACCGATCTGCAGCGTACCGACGGTGTTCCACTCCACCCGCACCTGCTCGACGACGTACAGGTGGCCGTCGGTTTCCAGCACCCGCCTCGTGGCGCCGGGCAGCAGCTCGAACGCCGGCGGCGGCGGCTCGCCCGGGCGGCGGTACTCGGCGAACACGCGGCCGTCCTCGGTGCGCAGCTGCGCGGAAATGATGTTGCCCTTGTGCTCGAGCGCACGCAGCGCCTCGAACGCCGCCAGCGGATCGTCGAGCGCCAGGGCCTGGCCGCTGCCCGAGGCGATCACCGCGGCGAGCGTGGAGAGCTGGTCGCGCGTCGAGCGCTTCAGCGTGAAGGCCTCGTTGATCACCATCGCCAGCATCGCGAGCGCGAGCACGCTGCCGCTGGTGAGCAGCATCATCGCCATCAGCTTGTGGCGGATCGGCAGGCGGCGGAACGCGGCGAGCATCAGGGCCTCGCGGGGCGGGCGGAACGGTCCGCGGCCCATTCTACCCGTGCCCGGGCGCGCGCTTGTGCGCAGCCGGCACGGCGGCATACTGCCGCGATGTCCGCGCGCCGCCATCTGTTGATCGTCTACCACTCGCAGAGCGGCCACACCGAGGCGCTGGCGCAGGCGGCGCACGCCGGCGCGCAGGCGGTGGAGGAGGTCGAGGTGCGGCGGCTGCGCGCCTTCGACGCCGGCCTCGACGATCTGCTGTGGGCGCACGGCCTGCTCCTCGGCACGCCCGAGAACTTCGGCTACATGTCGGGAGCGCTCAAGGACTTCCTCGACCGCACCTACTACCCGGCGCAGGGCCGCGTCGAGGGGCTGCCCTACGCGGTGTTCATCAGCGCCGGCAACGACGGCAGCGGGGCGCTCGCCGCGATCGAGCGCATCGCCCGCGGCTACCCGCTGAAGCCGGTGTGCGAGGCGCTGATCGTGCGCGGCGAGGTCGACGCCGCCGCCCTGGCGCGCGCCCGCGAACTCGGCGAGACCCTCGCCGCCGGCATCGCTTTCGGAGTGTTCTGACGCATGGACCCTCACGGCCCGCATCACCCTGGCATCGACCCCGGAGCCGCCGGCGCGGCCTGGCCGCCCGCGCGGGCGGGCCGCGGGCGGCGCCTGCTGCGCTGGCTGGCCAGGGCCACGCTGGCGTTCGTCCTCGGCTCGGTGCTCGTGGTCGGGCTGCTGCGCTGGCTGCCGCTGCCGACCTCGGCGGTGATGCTCGGCGACTGGATCGAGCACGGTCGCCCGCCCGAGCACACCTGGGTACCGCTCGAGGCGATCGCGCCGGCGCTCGCGCTCGCCGTGCTCGCCGCCGAGGACCAGCGCTTCCCCGACCACGCCGGCTTCGATTTCGTCGAGATCCAGCGCGCGCTCGACGAGGCCGAGGACGGCGGGCGCCTGCGCGGCGCCAGCACGCTGACCCAGCAGGTGGCGAAGAACGTGTTCCTGTGGTCCGGCCGCTCGTGGCTGCGCAAGGGCCTCGAAGCCTGGTTCACGGTGCTGCAGGAAGCGCTGTGGGGCAAGCGGCGCATCCTCGAGGTGTACCTGAACGTCGCCCAGTTCGGCAGCGGCCTGTACGGTGCCGAGGCCGCCGCCCGGCGCTACTTCGACAAGCCGGCACGGGCGCTGACCCGCGCCGAGGCCGCGCGCCTCGCCGCGGTGCTGCCCAACCCCGAGCGCTACCGCGTCGAGGCGCCGTCGGCCTACGTGCGCGGCCGTGCGCAGCGGATCCTCGAACAGATGGACCGCCTCGGCGGCAGCGCCTTCCTCGAACGCCTCGACTGACGTACCCCCCGACCCCCCGCACAGGAGCCATGCCCGTGAGCGACGAGATCCGCCGGCCCCGCATCGAGATCGCCTACTGCACGCAGTGTCGCTGGCTGCTGCGCGCCGCCTGGCTCGCACAGGAACTGCTCAGCACCTTCGACGCCGAGCTCGGCGAGGTCGCCCTGCAGCCCGCCACCGGCGGCACCTTCGAGGTGCGGGTGCAGGGGACCGTGGTGTGGTCGCGCAAGGCCGAGGGGCGCTTCCCCGAGGCCGCCGAGCTCAAGCAGCGGGTGCGCGACCTGATCGCGCCGGCGCGTGATCTCGGCCATGTCGACCGCGCGCGGCCGGCGCCCTGATCGGCTTGCCCGCCGCCGGGCGCGGAGGGCGATAATGCCGGGTCCAACGCCAACGGCCCGGAACCCACCGCCATGTCCAGCGCCATCTCCGCCACGCAGCCGCGTTCGCCGCGCCTGATCAACGTCCTCGGCTTCCTCGCCTGCCTGCTGGGGCTGATGTACGCGCTCTACGCGCAGTACTACCTGCTGCTCGAACCCTGCCCGCTGTGCATCCTGCAGCGCGTGGCGCTGGCCGCGCTGGGCGTGGTGTTCATCGTCGCGGCGCTGCACGAGCCGCGCGCCTGGGGCTCGCGGGTGTACGCGCTGCTGATCGCGCTGGCCGCCGGCGCCGGCGCCGGCGTGGCCGGCCGCCAGGTCTGGCTGCAGAGCCTGCCGGCCGACCAGGTGCCGGCCTGCGGCCCCGGCTTCGACTACCTGTGGGAGACCTTCCCGCTGCTCGAGGTGCTGGGCACCGTGCTGCGCGGCAGCGGCGAGTGCGCCAAGATCGACTGGACCTTCCTCGGCTTCAGCATGCCGGTGTGGACCTTCGTGATGTTCGTCGGCCTCGGCGTGCTCGGTGCGCTGCGCAACTGGCTCGGCGCGCGCTGACGCACCCGCCCGCGGCGCGCGGGCGGGCCAGGGGACTCAGGGCAGCAGGAAGTGGGCGAGCTGCCAGGGCGCGTCGGACTCGCCCGCGGGGCGCGGCATGCCGTGGTAGCGGTCGGTGAGGGGGTTCCAGCGGCCGTGGAAGCCGGCGAGCTCGCCGAGGTAGGGGCGGGCGGTGGCGAGCACCTGCGCGTGGTCCATGTCCTCGGCCTCGACCAGGCCGGCGCGCGGCTGGGTGATCGCCCAGACGACGGCGCCGAGCACGCCGGCCGCCACCTGCAGCGAGGTGGCGTTGTTGTGCGGCGCGAGGCGGCGCGCCGCGGCCACGTCGAGCGTGGTGCCGTACCAGTACACCCGGTCCTCGCCGTACATCAGCAGTGCGCCGAGCTCGTCGTGGCCGTCGGGCAGGGCCTCGTCGAGCAGGATGCGCTGGCGCGGCTGGGCCTGCCAGCCGCGTCCGGCGAGTTCGTGCAGCGACAGGATGGCATCGCTGCACGGGTGGTAGGCGTAGTGCACGGTCGGCCGGTACACCGCGCGCCCGGCGGCATCGCGCACGGTCAGGTAGTCGGCGAGCGAGATCGCCTCGTTGTGGGTGATCAGGTGGCCGGCGATCGGGCCCGCCTTGGGCGTCCAGGTGCGCACGCGGGTGCCGGCGCCGGGGCGCAGCAGGAAGATCGCCGGCGCGTCGGCGTCCGCATGGGTGTGCGCATCGGCGGGCAGGGCGCGCTCGTGCGTGCCCCAGCCGAGCTCGGCCGGCTGCAGTCCTTCGCTGATGAAGCCGTCGACCGACCAGGTGTTGACGAACTCACCGATGGCCTTGGGGGTCGTGCCGCGCTGGGAGTCGTGCTCGGCGCAGTGCACCACCGCAACGCCCAGGCGCTGCGCGAGCGCGGCCCAGCCGGCGCGCCCGTCCGGCACCGGCGCATCCAGCCCCGCTGCCGCGGCGGCGTCGAGCAGCGCCTGCTTGGCGAAGTGGCTGATCAGCCCGGGGTTGGCGCCGTGCGCGAGCACCGCGGTCGGGCCGGCGCCGAGTTCGTCGCGCAGCGCGAGCGCCTGGCGGCGCAGCGCGTAGTTGGTGCGCTCGGCAATCGGCACCTCGGCGTCGTAGTAGCCGCCCGCCCAGGGTTCGATGCAGGTGTCGACGTAGAGCGCGTCGAGGCGGTGGCACAGCCGCACCAGGTCGATGCTCGATACGTCGACGGACAGGTTGAGCAGCAGATCACCGGCCCGCAGCCTCGGTTCGAGCACCCCGACGTAGTTGTCGCGCGTCAGCGGCTGCACGGTGAAGCCGAGGCCGTGCTGGCGCGCCACGGCGGCGCCGCGTTCGTCGGCGGTGATGATGTCGATGCGCGGAGGTTCGCCGTCGGCGCCGCGCAGGTGGCGCAGCAGCAGCGGAATCACGGCGCAGCCGATGGCGCCCCCGCCAACGATCACGATCTGGCCCTGGAAGGCGATCTGCATGGTCAAGCTCCTGTCGTTGTGACCCGCCGGCTGCTGCGGACGCACTCGTCGCAGCAGGCACACCCGGGTCTGCCCTGAACCTCGTCGTCAGGCTGAGTGGATGGAAGATGAAGCTTACAAACGTGCGAACACGCGCTGTGCGGCGGCGAGGGTCGCGTCGATGTCGGCGTCGCTGTGCGCCGCGGACACGAATCCGGCCTCGAAGGCCGACGGCGCGAGGTAGACGCCTTCGGCCAGCATGCCGTGGAAGAAGCGCCGGAAGCGCCCGACGTCGCAGGCGGTGGCCTCGGCGTAGGTGTGCACCGTGCGCTCGGTGAAGAAGAGGCCGAACATGCCGCCGACATGCTGCGTCGTGAGGGCGACGCCGGCGGCGCGCGCGGCGTCTTCGAGCCCGCTGCAGAGCGCGCGGCTCAGTTCGCTGAGGCGCGCGTGGAAGCCCGGCGCGCTCAGCAGCTCCAGCGTGGCGAGCCCGGCGGCCATCGCCACCGGATTACCCGACAGCGTGCCGGCCTGGTACACCGGGCCGAGCGGGGCGAGCCGCTCCATGATCGCGCGCCGGCCGCCGAAGGCGCCGACCGGCATGCCGCCGCCGATGACCTTGCCGAGCGTGGTGAGGTCGGGGCGGATGCCGTACAGCCCCTGCGCGCTCTCCCGCGCCACGCGGAAGCCGGTCATGACCTCGTCGAAGATCAGCACCGCGCCGTGGCGGTCGCACTGCGCGCGCAGGCTTTCGAGGAAGCCCGGCAGCGGCGGGATGCAGTTCATGTTGCCGGCGACCGGCTCGACGATGACGCCGGCGATCTGCCCGCCGAGCTCGGCGAAGCAGGCCTCGACCGCGGCGGCGTCGTTGAAGGGCAGCGTCAGCGTGTGGGCAGCGAGTTCGGCCGGCACCCCGGGCGAGGTCGGCACGCCGAGCGTGAGCATGCCCGAGCCGGCCTTGACCAGCAGCGAGTCGGAATGGCCGTGGTAGCAGCCCTCGAACTTGACGATCTTGTCGCGCCCGGTGTAGCCGCGCGCCAGGCGGATCGCGCTCATCGTCGCCTCGGTACCCGAGGAGCACATGCGCAGCAGTTCGATCGACGGCAGCAGCTCGATGACCTTGCGCGCCAGCACCGTCTCGGCGGCGGTCGGCGCGCCGAACGACAGCCCGTTGCGCGCGGCCTCGATCACCGCCCCGACGATCTGCGGGTGCGCATGGCCGGCGATCATCGGCCCCCACGAGCCGACGTAGTCGATGTAGCGCCGCCCGTCCTCGTCGAACAGGTACGCGCCCTCGCCGCGGCGGAAGAACACCGGCGTGCCGCCGACGCCGTTGAAGGCGCGCACCGGTGAGTTGACGCCGCCGGGGATGACCTGTCGGGCTTGGGCGAAGAGTTCTTCCGAACGGCTCATGGGCACGATCCTGCTGGTTCTGGCGGACGGGACACGGCAGCGCGGACGCGGCCGGGCGGCAATTTGACCGCAAATGCGCCGCCGCGCAAACCCTTGCGCGTACATAGCCGCGGCCTACCGGGACCATGCGCAGGATCGATTGGCACGATCGGCGTGCCGGACCAATACTGGTGCGGGCCGGGAAGCCGCCGCGCGCGGCTTCCCGTTCGGTACCCCGGACACGGAGACACCCGTCATGAGCAGCATCGATATCGGCATCGACGACGCGCATCGCCAGACGATCGGCGAGGGCCTCGCCCGCCTGCTGGCGGACACCTACACGCTGTACCTGAAGACCCACAACTTCCACTGGAACGTGAAGGGGCCGATGTTCAACACGCTGCATCTGATGTTCGAGACGCAGTACAACGAGCTCGCGCTGGCGGTCGACCTGATCGCCGAACGCATCCGCGCGCTGGGCTTCCCGGCGCCCGGCAGCTACCGCCAGTTCGCCGAGCTCACCTCGCTGCGCGAGGAGACTGGCGTGCCCAGGGCCGAGGAGATGATCGCCCAGCTCGTCGCCGACCAGGAGGCCGTGGTGCGCACCGCGCGCTCGATCTTCCCGGTGGTCGACGCGGCCAACGACGAGCCCACCGCCGACCTGCTCACGCAGCGCATGCAGGTGCACGAGAAGACCGCCTGGATGCTGCGCAGCCTGCTCGAGTGAAGCGCGCGGCGTTGCCCGCGAGTCCCCCCCGGAGAGCGGCGCGAGCCGCTCTCCGCGTTTTCGGCGCCGTGGGCGAAGCTCCGCACGGCGCACCCCGGCCGCCGTGCGGATATCCATCCGCCGGAGCCCCGGGCGGGGCCGTCCGGGACTCGGGTAAAATTTTCAAGCGACTTATTCTCAAGGGGAAATCAGAAAAATTCGGGTGTCAGCCGGGTTTGGCATCGAAGCTGCTCTAACGGTCTGCGAGCCGGTCAGCAAAGCCGGCCCAACGTCACGATTGGAGGAGATCACATGCCCAAGATTTTC
The DNA here is from genome assembly GCF_004341245.1 of Plasticicumulans lactativorans. Classification (GTDB taxonomy): domain Bacteria; phylum Pseudomonadota; class Gammaproteobacteria; order Competibacterales; family Competibacteraceae; genus Plasticicumulans_A; species Plasticicumulans_A lactativorans. The sequence continues at coordinate 27,512 of NZ_SLWY01000026.1, forward strand.
AAGAGCCTGTACTTCCAGGTGCTGACCGCGATCGCGATCGGCATCGTTCTGGGCCACTTCCAGCCGAAGCTCGGCGTCGACCTCAAGCCGCTCGGCGACACCTTCATCAAGATGATCAAGATGGTCATCGCCCCGATCATCTTCTGCACCGTGGTCGTCGGCATCGCCGGCATGGAAGACATGAAGAAGGTCGGCCGCGTCGGTGCCAAGGCGCTGGTCTACTTCGAGATCGTCACCACTTTCGCGCTGGCGATCGGCCTGCTGGTGGTGAACCTGGTCAAGCCGGGTGCCGGCGTCAACGCCGACGTCTCGACGATCGACACCAGCTCCATCGCCAGCTTCACCGCGGCGGCGCAGAAGCAGCAGACCACGGCCGAGTTCTTCATGAACATCGTCCCGGGCAACATCGTCGACGCCTTCGCCAAGGGCGACATCCTGCAGGTGCTGTTCTTCGCGATCCTGTTCGGCTTCGCGCTGGCGGCGATGGGCGAGAAGGGCCGTCCGCTGGTCAAGATCCTCGACCAGATCGCGCACGGCATGTTCGGCGTGGTCGGCATCGTCATGAAGGTCGCCCCGATCGGTGCCTTCGGCGCGATGGCCTTCACCATCGGCAAGTACGGCGTCAGCACCCTCGGCAACCTCGCCGTGCTGATGGGCTCGTTCTACCTCACCTGCGTGCTGTTCGTGTTCCTGGTGCTCGGCGGCATCGCCAAGTGGACCGGCTTCAGCATCTGGAGCTTCATCAAGTTCATCAAGGAAGAGCTGCTGATCGTGCTCGGCACCTCGTCGTCCGAGTCGGTGCTGCCGCGCATGATGGACAAGCTCGAACGCCTCGGCTGCTCGAAGTCGGTGGTCGGCCTGGTGATCCCGACCGGCTACTCGTTCAACCTCGACGGCACCGCGATCTACCTGACGATGGCCGCGATCTTCATCGCCCAGGCCACCGGCGTGGAGCTCTCGCTGGTGCAGGAGCTGACCATCCTCGGCATCCTGATGGTGACCTCGAAGGGCGCCGCCGGCGTCACCGGCTCGGGCTTCGTGGTGCTCGCCGCCACGCTCGCCTCGATCGGCACCATCCCGGTCGCCGGCCTGGCGCTGATCCTCGGCATCGACCGCTTCATGTCCGAGGCGCGCGCGCTGACCAACCTGATCGGCAACGGCATCGCCACCATCGTCGTCGCCAAGTGGGAAGGCGAGCTCGATGTCGAGCGCATGCGCAAGCACCTCGACGGCAGCGTCGACGTCGAGCAGGAGCTGGAAGAGGAAGTGCACTTCCCGCTCGGCCAGACCGCCCCGGTGAAGAACGCCGCCTGATCACGGTACCGGCGCACCCCCCGCGCAAGCCCGGCCCCTGGCCGGGCTTTTTCTTTGGGCGACGGGGAGTCAGTGTCGCGCCCGCCGGCGCCCGTCGTCTGCCAGCGGCACGACGGTCGCGCGGTGCAGGGCGACGACGCGTGCCGCGCGCGGGGTATCGGGAGCGGCCGGCGGCGGCAGGCTCGCCAGGTAAGCGAGCAGCGCCACCCAGACCCGGCCGACGCCGAGCGTCAGCGCGAAGATCGGCAGCAGGAGCAGGGCTTTCATCGGCGTCGCACCTCCGGCGGGCGGCTGGGACGACGCTGATGCTGGCGCGCTGCGGCGTTAAAAGTCCGTTGGGGGCGGTGCTACACTCCGGCGCCGTTTCCACCCTGCCGCGAGGGCCATGCCATGGGCTTCAAGACCGCCGACCTGTGTGACGATCATGCCGACAAGGTGCAGATCGCCGAGCCGATCTTCGGCGATTACGGGGGTGACATCAGCTTCTTCGGTCCGCTCTCGACGCTCAAGGCGTTCGAGGACAACTCCCTGGTGCGCAAGGCCTTCGAGGAGCCCGGCCAGGGGCGCGTGCTGGTGATCGACGGCGGCGGCTCGATGCGCTGCGCGATGTTCGGCGACCAGCTCGCGGCGCTGGCCGAGAAGAACGGCTGGGCCGGCGTGATCGTCAACGGCTGCATCCGCGACTCCGCGGCGATCAGCGACACCGCCATCGGCGTCAAGGCGCTCGGCGTGCACCCGCTGAAGACGGTCAAGCGCAACGAGGGCCAGCGCGACGTGGTGCTGCGCTTCGCCGGCGTCACCTTCACCCCCGGCCACTACGTGTACGCCGATGAGGACGGCCTGCTGGTCAGCGCGAAGCCGCTGTTCTGATCGCCCGCCGGCCGCGGCGCCCGCGCCGCGCCCCCTCCCGTCCCGTCCACCGGCCGCCCCCGTCATGAACATCGCCCAGACCATCGCCACCGAACTCGGCGTCCGCCCGGCCCAGGTCGACGCCGCCACCCGGCTGCTCGACGAGGGCGCGACCGTGCCCTTCGTCGCGCGCTACCGCAAGGAAGTCACCGGCGGCCTCGACGACACCCAGCTGCGCCGGCTCGAGGAGCGCCTCGGCTACCTGCGCGAGCTCGAGGAGCGCCGCGCCGCGGTGCTGAGGAGCATCGACGAGCAGGGCAGGCTCGACGAGGCGCTGCGTGCCGACATCCTCGCCGCCGACACCAAGCAGCGCCTCGAAGACCTCTACCTGCCGTACAAGCCCAGGCGCCGCACCAAGGCGCAGATCGCCCGCGAGGCCGGCCTCGCGCCGCTCGCCGAGACCCTGCTCGCCGATCCGGCGCAGGACCCGGAGCGCCTCGCCGCGGGCTTCGTCGCTGCCGACAGGGGCGTGGCGGACGTCAAGGCGGCGCTCGACGGCGCGCGCCAGATCCTGATGGAGCGCTTCGCCGAGGACGCCGAGCTGCTCGGACGCCTGCGCGAGTACCTGTGGGAGCACGGCGTGCTGCGCGCGACGCTGGTCGACGGCCAGGCCGAGGCCGGCGCCAAGTTCGCCGACTACTTCGACTTCGCCGAGAGCCTGAAGAAGATCCCCTCGCACCGCGCGCTCGCGCTGTTCCGCGGGCGCAACGAGGGGGTGCTGAACCTCGCGCTCGAGCTCGGCGCGCCGGGCACGGTCAACCCCTGCGAGGGCATGGTCGCGGCGCGCTTCGGCATCGCCGCGCAGGGCCGCGCCGCCGACGCCTGGCTGGTCGAGACCGCGCGCTGGGCCTGGCGCGTGAAGATCCAGACCCACCTCGACCTCGAACTCAAGGCGCGCCTGCGCGCCGACGCCGAGGACGAGGCGATCAAGGTGTTCGCGCGCAACCTGCACGATCTGCTGCTCGCCGCGCCGGCCGGCCCGCGCGTGACCCTCGGCCTCGACCCAGGACTGCGCACCGGCGTCAAGGTGGCGGTGGTCGACACCACCGGCAAGCTGCTCGCCACCGACACGCTCTACCCGCACGTGCCGCACCAGCAGTGGGACCGCACGCTGGCGGCGCTCGCCACGCTGTGCCGCACGCACCGCGTCGAGCTGATCAGCATCGGCAACGGCACCGCCTCGCGCGAGACCGACAGGCTCGTCGCCGAGCTGATGCAGCGCCACCCCGAGCTCGGCCTGAGCAAGCTCGTGGTGTCGGAGGCCGGCGCCTCGGTGTACTCGGCGTCGGAGCTGGCGGCGCAGGAGTTCCCGCAGCTCGACGTCAGCCTGCGCGGGGCGGTGTCGATCGCCCGCCGGCTGCAGGACCCGCTGGCGGAGCTGGTGAAGATCGACCCCAAGGCGATCGGCGTCGGCCAGTACCAGCACGACGTCGACCAGGGCGGCCTCGCGCGCACGCTCGACGCGGTGGTCGAGGACTGCGTCAACGCCGTCGGCGTCGACGTCAACACCGCCTCGGCGCCGCTGCTCGCGCGCGTCGCCGGGCTCAACACCACGCTCGCGCGCAACATCGTCGACTACCGCGACCAGCACGGTGCCTTCCGCAACCGCCGGGAGCTCCTGAAGGTGGCGCGCCTCGGCGAGCGCACCTTCGAGCAGGCCGCCGGCTTCCTGCGCATCAACGGCGGCAGCAACCCGCTCGACCGTTCCGCGGTGCACCCCGAGGCCTACCCGGTGGTCGAGCGCATCCTCAAGCGCTCGGGGCGCGGCATCGACGCGGTGCTCGGCGACGCGGCCTTCCTGAAGACGCTGAAGCCCGAGACCTTCACCGACGAGCGCTTCGGTGTGCCGACGGTGCGCGACATCCTGCTCGAACTCGAGAAGCCCGGCCGCGACCCGCGCCCGGAGTTCCGCACCGCGGTGTTCCGCGAGGGGGTCGAGGAGCTCAAGGACCTGCGTCCCGACATGATCCTCGAAGGCGTGGTGACCAACGTCGCCAATTTCGGCGCCTTCGTCGACATCGGCGTGCACCAGGACGGGCTCGTGCACATCTCGTGTCTGTCCGACCGCTTCGTCAAGGACCCGCGCGAGGTGGTCAAGGCCGGCGACGTGGTCAAGGTCAAGGTGCTCGAGGTCGACGTCAAGCGCCGGCGCATCGCGCTGACGATGCGCCTCGCCGACGACCGCCGCGAGCGCGTCGCGCCGACGCCGCGCGAGGCCCCGCCGCGCGCCGGCAAGGGCGCCGCACCGCCGGCGAAGCCCGCCGGCGGCTCGCTCGCCGACGCCTTCGCGCGCGCCAAGGGCAAGTGAGCGGCGCCGTCAGCGCGGCAGCGTCAGGCGTGCCTCCAGCCCGCCCTCGGGGCGGTTGGCGAGGCTGAGCTCGCCGCCGTGGGCGCGGGCGATGTTGCGGGCGATCGCGAGCCCGAGCCCGGTGCCGCCGGTGTTGCGGCTGCGCGAGCCTTCGAGGCGGTGGAAGGGCTCGAACACGCGTTCGAGCTCGGCGGCGGGGATGCCCGGCCCGTCGTCCAGCACCCGCACCGTCACCGCCGCCGCGCCGTCCTCGACGACGATGCGCAGCGCGCCGCCGCCGTAGGCGCGGGCGTTGTCGATCAGGTTCTGCAGGCAGCGCTTGAGCGCCAGCGGGCGCCCGGCGACCGGCGCGCGCAGGCCGCCCTCGACGGCGATCGCGGTGCCGGCGTCGGCGGCATCGTCGGCCAGCGCGTCGATCAGCGCGAGCAGGTCGAGGCGGGTCACCGGCTCGCCGCGCTCGACCCCGCGCATGTAGTCGAGCGTGTCCTGCACCATCGCCTCCATCTCGTCGAGGTCGGCGAGGATGCGCGTGCGCTGCGCCTCGTCGTCGATCAGTTCGGCGCGCAGGCGCAGGCGCGTCAGCGGCGTCTTCAGGTCGTGCGACACCGCGGCGAGCATGCGCGCGCGGTCGTCGAGGTAGGCGCGCAGGCGCGCCTGCATGGTGTTGAACGCCTGCGCCGCGGCGCGCACCTCGAGCGGGCCGGCCTCGGCCAGCGGCGGGCGCTCGAGGTCGTGGCCGAGTTCGGTGGCGGCGTGCGCGAGGGTGCGCAGCGGGCGGGTGAGCGCGCGCACCGCGAGCACGGCGAGCACGACCACCGACACCAGCAGGATCGCCAGCGAGGCCAGCACGCGGTCGGGGCGCTGCACCAGCGTGCGCGGCAGCTCGTGCAGGAAGCTCACCACCGCGCCGTCGCGCAGGCCGACCTGGATGAAGAAGCTCGCCCGGCGGGCGGGCGCGGCGTGTCCCGGCTCGACGTGGCCGGGCTCGGCGAGGCTCACGCTGAGCGGGCGCTCGTCGCCGAGGCGCTCGTGCAGGGCATCGGCGAGCGCGCGCGCGGGCGGCGAGCGGTCGGCCGGCAGTTCGCTCCACGGCAGGTCCACCGCCATGCGCAGCGGCGGCAGGTCGAGCGCGCTGGCGATGCGCTCGCGGTCGTCGTCGCCCATCTCGTCCAGCAGTTCCACGATCGCGCCGATGCGCGCGACGTTGTCGGCGGCGAGCACGCGGTACAGCGCGCTGCCGCGGTCGGCGAGCAGCAGCCAGGCGCTCAGCGCCTGCGCGGCGACCAGCCCGAGCAGCAGGAACAGCAGCAGCCGTCCGAACAGCGAGCGCGGCAGCATCAGCGTTCGCGGGTGACCGGGCCGACCAGCAGGTAGCCCTCGTTGCGCAGCGTCTTGATGATCGCCGGTTCGCGCGGGTCGTCGTCGAGGCGCCGGCGCAGGCGGCTCACCTGGACGTCGACGCTGCGGTCGAAGGGCGTGGCCTCGCGGCCCTGGGTGAGCTCGATCAGCGTGTCGCGGCTCACCACGCGGTCGGCGCGTTCGAGCAGGATGCGCAGCAGGCGGAACTCCGCGCCCGACAGCGCCACCACCACCCCGGCCGGCGACACCAGGTGCCGCGCCTGCAGGTCGAGCGTCCAGCCGTGGAAGCGCAGGCGGCGCAGCTCAAAGCCGGCGGGCTCGCCGTTGCCGTGGGTGCGGCGCAGCACCCCGCGCACGCGCGCCAGCAGTTCGCGGGGGTTGAAGGGCTTCGGCAGGTAGTCGTCGGCGCCCATCTCCAGGCCGAGGATGCGGTCGAGGTCGTCGCCGCGCGCGGTGAGCATGATCACCGGCAGGTTGGAGCGCGCGCGCAGGTTGCGGCACAGCACCAGGCCGTCGTCGCCGGGCAGCATCAGGTCGAGGATCACCAGGTCGACGCCGCCGGCGTCGAGCGCCGACCACAGGCCGCGGCCGTCGGCGACCGTGCTGACGCGGTAGCCGTTGCGGCCCAGGTAGCCGGCGAGCAGCTCGCGCAACTGGGGGTCGTCGTCGACGACGAGGAGGTGTTCGGGCATGGCGCAGGGCGCGCAGCGCGCGCGGGCAGGAACGATGCCGCCCTTATAGCGCGTCGCCGCGGCGGCCGGGGACGATGTAAGCGGGTGCTTACATTCGCTTACGCGCCGTTGCGCCGGGAACACGCCGGCGCAAAGTGGCGGGTGTCTGATGATCGCCGAGGACCACAGGCCCGTTCAGGAGGCCATCATGAAAGCTTTCGACACTCCCGCCCGCAAACTGCTCGTCGCCGTCGCGCTCGCGGTCGGTCTCGGCGGCGCCGCCCTCGCCGACCCCGGCATGGGCCCGGGCTGCGGCCCCGGTCCCGGCCCCGGCCCCGGCTATGGGGCCGGCCCCGGCCGCGGCGACCCGGCCCAGCACTGGGCGATGATGCAGCAGCACCGTGAACAGCGCTTCGCCACCCTGAAGGCCGACCTGAAGCTGCGCCCGGACCAGGAGGCGGCGTGGAACGCGTTCCAGGCCGCGGCCCAGGACCACCGGATGACGCCCGAGGAGATGAAGGCCCAGCGTGACCGCATGCAGGGGCTCAACGCCGTCGAGCGCCACCAGGCCCGCGTCACCTTCATGGAGGAGCGGCTCGCCGACATGAAGACGATGGGCAGTGCGCTCGAAACCTTCTACGCCACGCTCGATCCGCAGCAGAAGGCGACGCTGGACCGCTTCAGCGACATGCCCCGGCACGGCGCGTGGAGGCGGACGGAGCCGCCGGCACCCCCGGGCGTCCCGGCACCGGCCGCGCCGCCGCCCGCGCCGGCCCCGCAGAACTGAGCCTCCGTCCGACGGGCGTGGACGGCGCCGAGGCGCCGCGCCACGCCCGTTTTCGTTGGCCGGGGCGGTCGCGCGCAGGCGCCGGCGGCGTGTCCGCGGCGCCCGCTGGTTCAAGCAAAACGACGCCAAGTTCTTAATTCTTTTCATCAACAGCGGATGACCCAAGGCGCGTGAAGGAGGATATATTGCACTGCAACAAACCGGTGACGCCCTGAGCCCCGGCGAGTCGGATCGGTTGCCAGGGGCAGCCGGACAGGTTCAAGCATCGTGCAAGAGGATTCCATCATGGCCATCAGCATCAACGCTTCCTCCCCGGTTTCGACCGTCGCGTCGACGCCGGCCACGTCCGCCGCCGCCAAGCGCGTGGGCAAGTCCGGGTCGGACGCCGTCAGCTACTACGGCTTCATCACCGCGATCGTCGCGGCGGTCGTCATGGGCGCGCTGCGCCTGATCGCGGGGGTTTTCGACGGCGCCGAGTTCGCCGCGCTGCAGGAGTTCCTCGACACCGCGACCGGCGTCGCGGCGGTGGTGCTGGTGGCGAGCCTGTACCTGGTCGCGATCGTCGCCCGGCTGTCGATCGCGCCGCATCACGAACGCGCGATGCGCGAGGACTGACCGCGCGCCGGGGGCGCAGGCCCCCGCGGCTGCCCGCAGGGCGTGCCCGGATCATCCGGGCACGCCCTTTCCTTTTGTACGGGGGCGCCGCGGCGCCCGCTCAGGCGCTGGCCTGGCGCCAGCGCAGGGTCTCGCCGGCGCGCAGCGGCACCAGCGCCTCGTCGGCGTACGCGAAGCTCGCCGGCACCGCCTGCTCGACCCGCTCGAGCGTGAGCGTGCCGCTGTTGCGCGGCAGGCCGTAGAAGTCGGCGCCGTGGAAGCTCGCGAAGGCCTCCAGCCGCGCGAGCGCGCCGGCGCTCTCGAAGGCCTCGGCGTAGAGCTCGAGCGCGGTGGCGGCGGTGTAGCAGCCGGCGCAGCCGCAGGCGGCCTCCTTGGTGCTGCGCGTGTGCGGGGCGCTGTCGGTGCCGAGGAAGAAGCGCGGATGGCCGCTGGTGGCCGCGGCGAGCAGCGCCGCGCGGTGGGTCTCGCGCTTCAGCACCGGCAGGCAGTAGTAGTGCGGGCGGATGCCGCCCTGGAAGAGCGCGTTGCGGTTGTAGAGCAGGTGGTGCGCGGTGATCGTGGCGCCCAGGCGTTCGTCGCCGGCGAGCACGAAGTCGACCGCGTCGCGGGTGGTGATGTGCTCGAACACCACGCGCAGGCCGGGGAAGTCGGCGAGCAGCGGCGCGAGCACGCGCTCGATGAACACCGCCTCGCGGTCGAACAGGTCGATGTCCGGGTCGGTCACCTCGCCGTGCACCAGCAGCAGCAGGCCCTCGCGCTCCATCGCCGCGAGCGCCGGGCGGATGTGGCGGATGTCGGTCACGCCCGAATCCGAGTTGGTGGTGGCGCCGGCCGGGTAGAGCTTGCAGGCGACCACCTGCCCCGAGGCGCGCGCCGCGCGCATCTCGGCCGGGTCGCTGCGGTCGGTCAGGTAGAGCGTCATCAGCGGCGTGAAATCGCTGCCGGGCGGGCGCGCGGCGAGGATGCGGTCGCGGTAGGCGAGCGCCTGCGCGGTCGTCGTCACCGGCGGGCGCAGGTTGGGCATCGCGATGGCGCGCGCGAACTGGCGCGCGGTGTGCGGCACCGTGGTGGCGAGCGCGGCATCGTCGCGCAGGTGCAGGTGCCAGTCGTCGGGGCGGGTGAGCGTGAGGCGCATGGCGGGCGTCCGGTGAGGTGACGGGGGCGCATTCTACGTCGGCCGCCGGGCGCGGCGGCGCCGGTATACTCGGCGGCAGCGTCCGCGGCAGACGGACGCACCGCCACCACCGCCCGGAGAGCCGCCGCCATGACGCAAGACCGTCCCGGCATCGTCAACTGCGCGCTGTACGTCGCCGGCCGTCGCGTCCGCGACATCGGCATCGACGAGATCGGCGCGGCGCTGAAGCAGGAGGACAGCTTCGTCTGGCTCGGCCTGTACGAGCCCGACGAGGAGCTGATGCGACGGGTGCAGCAGCAGTTCGGCCTGCACGACCTCGCCGTCGAGGATGCGCACAAGGCGCACCAGCGGCCCAAGGTCGAGACCTTCGACGACTCGCTGTTCGTGGTGCTGCGCACCGCGCAGATCATCGACGGCAGCGCGCACTTCGGCGAGACGCACGTGTTCGTCGGCGCGCGCTACGTGGTGTCGGTGCGCCACGGCGCCTCGCAGAGCTACCGCCCCGCGCGCGCCGCCTGCGAGGCCGCGCCGCACCTGCTGGAGAAGGGCACGGGCTTCGTGCTCTACGCGCTGATGGACTTCGTCGTCGACCACTACTTCCCGGTCGCCGAGGCGCTGGAGGACCAGCTCACCGCGCTCGAGGACGGCATCTTCAGCGGCCATTTCGACCGCGCCTCGACCGAGGCGATCTACGCGATCAAGCGCGACCTGGTCGAGCTGCGCCGTGCGGTGGCGCCGATCGTCGACATGTGCAGCGCGCTGATGGGCTTTCGCATGGCGCTGGTGCCGGGCCCGATCAAGCCGTACTTCCGCGACGTGCAGGACCACGCGCTGCACATCAGCGAGGCCATCGACGCGATGCGCGAGATGCTCTCCACCGCGCTGCAGGTGAACCTGTCGCTCGCCTCGATGCGCCAGAACGACGTCACCAAGGCGCTGGCCGGCTGGGGCGCGATCCTCGCCGTGCCGACGATGGTGTTCGGCGTCTACGGCATGAACTTCGAGAACATGCCCGAACTGCACTGGCATTACGGCTACGAGACCATCGTCGCGCTCACCGGCGCCGCCTGCCTGCTGCTGCACCGGCGGCTGAAGCGCGCCGGCTGGCTCTAGCCGCGGCCCGCGCCTCCGCCCTCAACCCTTGAGGCCGAGGCGGCGCGCGAGCTTGTGCAGGTTGCTGGCGTCGAGCCCGAGCGCGCGCGCCGCACGCGCCCAGTTGTCGCCGTGTGCGGCGAGCGCCTGCCGGATGGCGTCGCGCTGGCAGGCGTCGACCGCCTCGCGCAGCGGCGGCAGCGTCGTGGTGGCGTCGGCCGGCGCCGCGGCGGTGGGGGGGACCGCCGCGGGGGGCGGTGCGGGCGCCTCCAGCCCGTCCAGGTCGAGCAGGTCGGCTTCCAGCGTGACGATGGCGCTGCGGTCCACGCCGCGGCTCATTGCCTTGAGCGCGGCGCGGCTGATGACGTGCTCCAGCTCGCGCACGTTGCCCGGCCAGCGGTAGCGGTGCAGCGCCGCCTGCGCCGCACCCGACAGGCGCAGGCTGCGCAGGCCGAGGCGCGCGCGGTTGAGTTCGAGGAAGCGCCCGGCGAGCAGCAGCACGTCGTTGCCGCGCTCGCGCAGCGGCGGGATCGGGATCGGGTAGACCGACAGCCGGTGGTAGAGGTCGGCGCGGAACGAGCCGTCGCGCACGTGCTCGCGCAGGTTGCGGTTGGTGGCGGCGATCACGCGCACGTCCACGCGCCGCGGGCGGTCGGCGCCGAGCCGCTGGATCTCGCCGTTCTGCAGCGTGCGCAGCAGCTTGGCCTGCACCGCGAGCGGCAGCTCGCCGACCTCGTCGAGGAACAGCGTGCCGCCGTCGGCCGCCTCGAAGCGCCCCGGCCGCTCGCTGAGCGCGCCCGAGAACGCCCCGCGCGCGTGGCCGAACAGCTCGCTCTCGGCCAGCGATTCGGGCAGCGCCGCGCAGTTGACGTGCACCAGCGCCTGCGCGCGGCGGCGCGACAGGCGGTGCAGCCGGTGCGCGAACAGCTCCTTGCCGACGCCGGTCTCGCCGAGCAGCAGCACCGGCAGCTCGCTGTCGGCGACCACGTCGAGTTCGTGCAGCAGGCGGCCGATGGCCGCGCTCTGGCCGACGATCTCGCCTTCGTCGCGCCCGCCGCCGTCGACCCGTGCATCGCCGCGGGCGAGGCGCAGTGCGCGGATCTCGGCTTCGAGCCGGGTGGTGCGGATCGCGGCTTCGATCAGCACCCCGAGGCGCTGCAGCTCCGCCTGCGCCGCGGCGTCGAAGGTGCCGACGTCGAGCGCGTCGAGCGTCAGCGCCCCCCAGGGCCGGCCTTCGACGTGCAGGCCGATGCCCATGCAGTCGTGCACCGGCAGCGGTTCGCCGGCGTGTTCGTCGATGAGCCCGTCGTAGGGGTCGGGCAGGCTGCTGTCGTGATGGAAGCGGGTCACGCCGCGGCGCGCCAGGATCGCGGCGAGGCGCGGGTGCTGGCCGACGACGAAGCGCCGGCCCAGGGCATCGCCGACCAGGCCGTCGACCGCGACCGGGCGCAGCTGCTCCTCTTCGAGTTGCAGCAGGGCCACCGCACCGCAGCGGAAACGCGCGCGCAGCCGGCTCACCAGGCGCTGCAGGCGCTCGGCCCGGGGCAGGTCGGTGACCAGATCGGCGAGCAGGGTGTCATCCATCGGGGTATTAATCACCATTTGAGGTAATTATTACCTTAACAGATTAGGGTAAATATGACCATAATTTATTCAATATAATGATTTAAAAGAATTTTATTAGTGGCACACGATTCGCAACGGCTCCGGTGTCAACCGATCAGGAGACCTTGCGATGAATCTGCTAGACCAACCCCTGGGGCAACTGGCCCGCCGCATCGCCGGCGCCACCCGGGTGTTCCATGACCACCAGCTCGACTTCTGCTGCGGCGGCAAGCACAGCCTGCGCGACGCCGCCGCGGCCCGGGGCGTCGACGGCCCGGCCGTTGCCGCACGACTGCAGGACCTGCTCGACCACGCCGGGCCGGCCAATCGCGACTGGGGCACGGCGACGCCGGCCGAGCTGATCGACCACATCATCACGCGCTTCCACGAGCGCCACCGCGACGAACTGCCCGAGCTGATCCGCCTGGCCGAGAAGGTGGAGCGGGTGCACGGCGACCGTGCCGACTGCCCGGTGGGCCTCGCCGCGCACCTCAGCGCGATGTGGCGCGAGCTCGAAAACCACATGCAGAAGGAAGAGGAGGTGCTGTTCCCGCTGCTCGCCGGCGGCCACGGCGTGCTGGCCGGCGGCCCCATCGCGGTGCTGCGCCACGAGCACGACGAGCACGGCGAGGCCCTGCAGCGCATCGCCGAGCTGACCCGCGACATCACGCTGCCGCGCGGCGCCTGCAACACCTGGCGCGCGCTCTACCTCGGCCTGCGCACGCTGCGCGAGGGCCTGATGGAACACATCCACCTCGAAAACAACGTCCTGTTCGAGCAGGCGACGGCCGGCGCGCCGTGGCCGCAGGCCTGAGCCGCGCAAGGAGGGCATCGATCATGGGTCCGTACCGCAGACTCTGGTTCACGCTGATCGCCGTGCTGGTGGTCACCTTCTCGCTGCTCGGCTACTACGGCAGCGAGGTCTACCGGCAGGCACCGCCGATCCCGCAGCAGGTGGTCGCCGCCGACGGCCGGGCGCTGTTCGGCGGCGACGACATCCTCGACGGCCAGACCGCCTGGCAATCGGTCGGCGGCATGCAGCTCGGCTCGATCTGGGGCCACGGTGCCTACCAGGCGCCGGACTGGACCGCCGACTGGCTGCACCGCGAGCTCGGCGCGTGGCTCGACCTCGCCGCGCAGCAGGCCCACGGCCGCCCCTACGCCGCGCTCGACGCGCCGGCGCAGGCGGCGCTGCGCGAGCAGTTGCGCGCCGAGTACCGTGGCAACCGCGCCGACGCCGCGAGCGGCGTGCTGACGGTGTCGGTGCGCCGCGCGCAGGCGATCGCGCAGACGGCGGACTACTACCAGCGCCTGTTCGCCGATGCGCCGGAGCTGCACAAGAGCCGCGAGAGCTTCGCGATGAAGGAGAACACGCTGCCCGACGCCGCGCGGCGGACGCAGCTGACGCACTTCTTCTTCTGGACCGCATGGGCGGCGGCCACCGAGCGCCCCGGCCAGGCGGTGACCTACACCAACAACTGGCCGCACGAGCCGCTGATCGGCAACCGGCCGAGCGGCGAGAACGTCGTCTGGTCGATCGCCAGCATCGTCGTGCTGCTCGCCGGCGTCGGCTTCCTGGTCTGGGGCTGGGCCTTCCTGCGCCAGCACGAGGAGCCGCTGCCCGACGCCCCCGCCCGCGACCCGCTGACCAGCTTCGCGCTGACGCCCTCGCAGCGCGCGCTCGGCAAGTACCTGTTCCTGGTGGTGGCGCTGTTCACCTTCCAGGTCTTCCTCGGCGGTTTCACCGCCCACTACACGGTCGAGGGGCAGACCTTCTACGGCATCGACCTGTCGCAGTGGTTCCCGTACGCGCTGGTGCGCACCTGGCACATCCAGAGCGCGCTGTTCTGGATCGCCACCGGCTTCCTCGCCGCCGGCCTGTTCCTCGCGCCGCTGATCAACGGCGGCCGTGACCCGCGGTACCAGAAGCTCGGCGTCGACGTGCTGTTCTGGGCGCTGGTCGTGGTGGTCGTCGGCTCCTTCGTCGGCAACTACCTGGCGATCGCGCAGGTGATGCCCGCGAACCTCAACTTCTGGCTCGGCCACCAGGGCTACGAGTACGTCGACCTCGGCCGCCTGTGGCAGATCGGCAAGTTCGCCGGCATCGCCTTCTGGCTGCTGCTGATGCTGCGCGGCATCGTGCCGGCGCTGCGTGCGCCCGCCGGCGACCGCAACCTGCTGGCGCTGCTCGCCGCCTCGGTGGTGGCGATCGGGCTGTTCTACGGCGCCGGCTTCTTCTACGGCGAACGCACGCACCTGTCGGTGATGGAGTACTGGCGCTGGTGGGTGGTGCACCTGTGGGTCGAAGGCTTCTTCGAGGTGTTCGCGACCACGGCGCTGGCCTTCATCTTCTCGACCCTCGGGCTGGTGTCGCGGCCGCTGGCGACCGCGGCGAGCCTCGCCTCGGCGTCGCTGTTCATGCTCGGCGGCATCCCCGGCACCTTCCACCACTTGTACTTCGCCGGCACCACCACGCCGGTGATGGCGGTCGGCGCGAGCTTCAGCGCGCTCGAGGTGGTGCCGCTGATCGTGCTCGGCCACGAGGCCTGGGAGAACTGGCGGCTGAAGACCCGCGCGCCGTGGATGGAGCACCTGGCCTGGCCGCTGCGCTGCTTCGTTGCGGTGGCGTTCTGGAACATGCTCGGCGCCGGGGTGTTCGGCTTCATGATCAACACACCGCTCGCGCTGTACTACGTGCAGGGGCTCAACACCACGCCGGTGCACGCGCACGCCGCGCTGTTCGGGGTCTACGGCTTCCTCGCGCTCGGCTTCACGCTGCTGGTGCTGCGCTACCTGCGGCCGCAGCTCGTGTTCAACCGCAGCCTGATGCGGGTCGCCTTCTGCGGCCTGAACGCCGGCCTGGTGCTGATGATCGCCACCAGCCTGCTGCCGATCGGCATCATCCAGTTCCACGCCAGCGTGAGCGAGGGGCTGTGGTTCGCGCGCAGCGAGGCGTTCATGCAGCAGGAGCTCCTGCAGACGCTGCGCTGGGTGCGCACCGGCGGTGACGTGGTGTTCATCGTCGGCGCGCTGGCACTGGCGCTGCAGGTGGTGACGGCGCTGCGCGTCCCGCGCGCGGCGCCGGTGCTGGCGGCCGACGGGGAGCTGAGCCCGGTGCGGCGCTGAGCCCGGCCCCGCGAGGCAGCGCAGCGGTCGGCCGCGGGGAACCGCGGCGGGCCGCTGCGCTGGCGCTTGACGCGGGCGCCACCGCTGCGGCCTGCTGGGCGCCGGTCACCCGCGGAGCGGACCATGTCGCCGATCCCCTGCCGGGTGCTGATCCGGCGCGCCTACCTCGAACCGACCGCCGCCGACGGCTACCGCGTGCTCGTCGACCGCTTCTGGCCGCGCGGGCGCAGCCGCGACGCGCTGCGCCTGGATGCCTGGGCGCGCGAGCTCGCGCCGTCGCCGGAACTGATCCGTTGGTTCGGGCACGACCCGGCGCGCTGGGAGGACTTCCGCGCGCGCTACCGCGCGGAACTGGCGATGCCCGAGCGCCGGCAGCCGTTGCAGGCGCTGCTCGACGCCGCGTACCCGCGCCCGCTCACGCTGGTGTACGGTGCCCGCGACGAGGAGCGCAACCAGGCGCTGGTGCTGCGCGAGGCGCTGCTCGAACTCGCCGCCGGCTGAGCGCCGCCGCACGCCGGTGACGGCGCGGCGCGCGGCGGCGACCGTCGAACCCCGCCCGCCAAGCCCGGGCGCCTGCCGAGGAAGCCCCGCCATGCCCGATCCCGCCGGTGCCGTCGTCAACTGCCGTCACTACCGTCCGGGCGCGCCCGCGTGCGACCTCGCGCTCGACGCGATCGCGCCGGCGCTGGCGCAGGACGAGGGTTTCGTCTGGCTCGGCCTGCACGAGCCCGGCGAGGCGCTGATGCGCCAGGTGCAGGCGGCCTTCGGCCTGCACGAACTCGCGGTGGAGGATGCCCATACCGCGCACCAGCGGCCGAAGGTGGAACGCTACGACGAGTCGCTGTTCATCGCGCTGCGCACCGCGTGGATGGAGGGCGACAAGCTGCGCTTCGGCGAGACCCACCTGTTCCTGGGCAGGCGCTACCTGGTCACGGTGCGTCACGGCGCCGCCGCCGGCCACGCGCGGGTGCGCGCCGCCTGCGAGCGTCGCCCCGAGCGCATGGCCTGGGGGCCGGCCTACCCGCTCTACGCCCTGCTCGACGCGCTCGTCGACCAGTTCTTCCCGATCGTCAA
This sequence comes from Plasticicumulans lactativorans, assembly GCF_004341245.1. Classification (GTDB taxonomy): domain Bacteria; phylum Pseudomonadota; class Gammaproteobacteria; order Competibacterales; family Competibacteraceae; genus Plasticicumulans_A; species Plasticicumulans_A lactativorans. The sequence goes on from NZ_SLWY01000026.1 coordinate 43,507, forward strand.
CGGCCTCGACGACCACCTCGCCAGGCTGGAGGACGAACTGCTGTTCCGCGAGCGCATCGACCAGAGCGTGATCCGCCGCATCTACCGCTTCCAGCGCCAGATCATGAAGGTGCGCCGCGCCGTGGTGCCGCTGGCGCAGGTGTGCAGCGCGCTGATGAGCACCGAGGAGGACCTGATCCCGACGGAGCTCAAGCCCTACCTGCGCGACGTCGCCGACCACGTCGGCACCGTCACCGAGAGCGTCGACAGCGTCGGCGAGATCGTCCTCACCGCCCTCAACGTCAACGCCTCGCTGGTCTCGGTGCGCCAGAACGAGGCCACCAAGCGCCTCGCCGGCTGGGGCGCGATCCTCGCGGTGCCGACCATGCTGTTCTCGGTGTACGGCATGAACTTCGACTACATGCCCGAGCTGCGCTGGCACTGGGCCTATCCGGCGCTGATGGCCGCGGCCGGCGGGCTCTGCGTGCTGCTGTATTTCCGCCTGCGCCGCGCCGGCTGGCTGTAGCCTTGACCATCGCCGTCCAAGGCATAAAGTAGCGCTCCCCTCCGGCCCCCGGGGCCGGCGTCACGTCCCTGCGCTCGATAGGTAAACCCATGTCCGCCATCAAGAAAGTCGTGCTCGCCTATTCCGGCGGCCTCGACACCTCGGTGATCCTGAAGTGGCTTCAGGAAACCTACGGCTGCGAAGTCGTCACCTTCACCGCCGACATCGGCCAGGGCGAGGAACTCGAACCCGCGCGCGCCAAGGCCCAGGCCGCCGGCGTCAGGCAGATCTACATCGACGACCTGCGCGAGGAGTTCGTGCGCGACTTCGTCTTCCCGATGTTCCGCGCCAACGCCATCTACGAGGGCGAATACCTGCTCGGCACCTCGATCGCCCGGCCGCTGATCGCCAAGCGCCTGATCGAGATCGCCAACGAGGTCGGCGCCGACGCGGTCTCCCACGGCGCCACCGGCAAGGGCAACGACCAGGTGCGCTTCGAGCTCGGCGCCTACGCGCTGAAGCCGGGCGTCCGGGTGATCGCGCCGTGGCGCGAGTGGGACCTGCTGTCGCGCGAGAAGCTGCTCGACTACGCCGAACAGCACGGCATCGCCGTCGACCGCTACGGGCGCAAGTCGCCGTACTCGATGGACGCCAACCTGCTGCACATCTCCTACGAGGGCCAGGTGCTCGAAGACCCCTGGCAGGAGGCCGAGGAGGACATGTGGCGCTGGACCGTGTCGCCCGAGAAGGCCCCCGACGTCCCGCGCTACCTCGAGCTCGGCTTCCAGCGCGGCGACATCGTCGCCATCGACGGCCAGGCGCTGTCGCCCGCGCAGGTGCTCGCCACGCTCAACCGCATCGGCGGCGAGCACGGCATCGGCCGCCTCGACCTGGTCGAGAACCGCTACGTCGGCATGAAGTCGCGCGGCTGCTACGAGACCCCCGGCGGCACCATCATGCTGAAGGCGCACCGCGCGATCGAGTCGATCACGCTCGACCGCGAGGTCGCCCACCTCAAGGACGAACTGATGCCGCGCTACGCCAGCCTGATCTACAACGGTTACTGGTGGTCGCCCGAGCGGCGCATGCTGCAGGGCATGATCGACGCCTCGCAGCAGTACGTGAACGGCGTGGTGCGGCTGAAGCTCTACAAGGGCAACGTGATCGTCGCCGGGCGCAAGTCCGAGGACACGCTGTTCGACATGAACATCGCCACCTTCGAGGACGACGCCGGCGCCTACAACCAGGCCGACGCCGACGGCTTCATCAAGCTCAACGCCCTGCGCATGCGCATCGCCGCGCTGAAGGGCCGCTGAGGCCGCTGCACCCCGGGGGCGCCTGCGGGCGCCCTTCGCATTTGCGCCGCCGCGGTCGCCGCGCATACTGGCGATCGCCCGCGCGGCCCGCTGCGCCGCGCCCCGTCCGTTCCGCACGCCAGGAGACCCCCGCGATGCGCATCCTGCACACCATGCTCCGCACCGGCGACCTCGACCGTTCCATCGCCTTCTACACCGACGTGCTCGGCTTCACGCTGCTGCGCCGGCAGGACTACCCGGCCGGCGAGTTCACGCTCGCCTTCCTCGGCTTCGCCGACGACCCGCACGGCGCGCAGATCGAGCTCACCTACAACTGGGGCGTGGACCGCTACGAACTCGGTGGCGGCTACGGCCACATCGCGCTCGAAGTCGACGACGTCTACCGCGCCTGCGAGGCGATCCGCACCAAGGGCGGCAAGATCCTGCGCGAGGCCGGGCCGATGAACGCCGGCACCACGATCATCGCCTTCGTCGAGGACCCCGACGGCTACCCGATCGAGCTGATCGGCCGCAAGGCGACGTGATGGCGCACGGCGGCGGCGCCGGCCGGCTCGTGCTGGCGCCGATGGAAGGGCTCGCCGATGCCCTGCTGCGCGACATCCTCAGCGCGGTCGGCGGCATCGACCTGTGCGTGACCGAGTTCGTGCGCATCACCGACCAGCTGCTGCCGCCGGCGGCGTGGCTGCGCCGCGTGCCCGAGCTCACCCAGGGCGGGTGCACCGCGGCCGGCGTGCCGGTGAAGGTGCAGCTGCTCGGCGCCGACCCCGCCTGCCTCGCCGACAACGCCGCGCGCGCGGCCGAACTCGGCGCCCCGGCGATCGACCTCAACTTCGGCTGCCCCGCGCCCACGGTCAACCGTCACCGCGGCGGCGCGGTGCTGCTCGCCGAACCCGAGCTGCTCGGGCGCATCGCCGCCGCGGTGCGCGCGGCGGTGCCGGCGGCGGTGCCGGTCAGCGCCAAGATGCGCCTCGGCATCAGTGACACCGCGCCCGCGCTCGCCTGCGCGCAGGCGCTCGCCGGCGGCGGCATCGACGAGCTCACCGTGCACGCCCGCACCAAGGCCGACGGCTACCGCCCGCCCGCCTACTGGGAGTGGATCGCGCGCATCCGCGAGGCGGTGGCGGTCAACGTGGTCGCCAACGGCGAGATCTGGAGCGCGGCCGACGCGCTGCGCTGCCGCGCCGAGACCGGCTGCGCCGACCTGATGCTCGGCCGCGGCCTGGTCACCCGGCCCGGCCTCGCGCTGGCGATCCGCGCCGCCGGCGCCGGTCGCCCGGCCGTGACGCTGCCGTGGCCGGCGCTGCGCCCGCGGGTGGCGGCGTACTTCGCCGGCGTCTGCCAGCGCCTGGCGCCGCGCCACGCGCCGGGACGGCTCAAGCTGTGGCTGTCGTACCTGCGCGCCGGCTACCCCGAGGCCGCCGAGCTGTTCGCGCGCCTGCGCACCGAGACCGACTGCGCCCGCCTCGCCGCGGCGCTTGCACCGGCGCCGCAGCCCTGCGCGGCCTGAAACCGGGTGCGACTGGCGGCCCGATCGAGGAGAGGGAAGCGACGATGACGCTGCAGGTCCTGTTCATCCACGGCGCCGGCGCCCAGGACGGGCCGCAGGGCAGCGGCGCGCTGCTCGCGCCGCTGCGCGCGGGGCTCGAAGCCGCCGGCGGCATGCTGCTCGCACCGCGCATGCCGGACCCCGAACGCCCCCGCTGGCCGCGCTGGCGCGAGGCGCTCGGCGAGGTCTTCGCCGGGCTGCACGGGCGCTGGGTGCTGGCCGGCCACTCGCTGGGCGGTGCGGTGCTGCTGAAGTACCTGGCGGAGGAGGGCAGCGGTGCGGTCGAGGTCGCCGGCGTGCTGCTGGCGGCGGCGCCGTACTGGGGCGCCGATGCCGACTGGGACATGCCCGGGTTCGCCCTGCCGGAAGACTTTCCGGCCCGCCTCGCCGGCGTGCCGCGCATCGTCGTGTGCCACGGCCGCGACGACGCGGTCGTGCCGTTCGCCCACGCCGGGCGCTACCTCGCGCGGCTGCCGGCGGCCACGCTGCGGGCGTTCGACGGCCACGGTCACGGCTTCGTCGACGGCGGCGGCCGCGCGCTCGTCGCCGAGCTGGTGGCGCTCGGCGCGGACGGCGGCGGTGCGCACGAGCCGGCGATCCGCCCCGAAACCGCGGCCGATGCGGCGGCGATCGCAACGCTGACGCGCGCAGCCTTCGCCTCGCACCCGTTCAGCCAGCAGACCGAGGCCGCGATCATCGCGGCGCTGCGCGCCGATGCCGCGCTGACGCTGTCGCTGGTCGCGGAACGCGACGGGCAGGTGGTCGGACACATCGCCTTCTCGCCGGTGCAGGTGGCCGACGGCGCCAGTGGCTGGTTCGGCCTCGGGCCGATGGCGGTGACGCCGCAGCGGCAGCGGCAGGGGATCGGCAGCGTGCTGGTGCGCTGCGGGCTGGAGGTGCTGCGCGCGCGCGGCGCCCGGGGCTGCGTGGTGCTCGGCGAGCCCGAGTTCTACGGCCGCTTCGGCTTCGCGCCGCAGCCGGGGCTGACGCTCGCCGGCGTGCCGCCCGAGTACTTCCTCGCGCTCGCCTTCGACGGCGGGGTGCCGCAGGGCGAGGTCGCCTATCACCCGGCCTTCGCCGCGGCCGGCTGAACGGCACGCCGACGGGCAGGGAAGGTTTCGCGGGCGGGCCGCTGCGTCACCGCAAAGTCCCTGCGGTCGCGGAAAGCGACGAGAGCGGTGGACCGCCCCGCAAGGCCGTCCACCGCTCTCGGAAAGCGGGGGGCGCGGTTGCCCGCGCCCGAAGTGCCCGAGGGAACCCCGGGCCCTGGGAGGACTTAGAAGTCGTGACGCAGGCCGAGGGCGACGGTGTCGGCG
>NZ_SLWY01000027.1 GCF_004341245.1 Plasticicumulans lactativorans
GGTATCGGGTTTGGGGCACCGGCCGCCACACGCAGGCGCATGGACGAGGGAAGGCCCTCCCCGCGTCCATGCGCACAGTGAACACTCCACTATCGCCATCTCGAAGATACAAGGCGGTGGGCCTGCCGGGGCGGGATGCCGTGGCCAGCCGGCGTTGTTGCCTCGATCCCGGCGCCCCCCTTGACCGCGTGGTGGAAGGCGCGGTCGACTGCTGTGGCGTCTCTGCCGGCGGTGTGCCCGCCTCACCCTCGCCTCCGCAGGTACTACCCCTGCGAACGTGGCCGGAGCCGGACCCGGGGCGGGCGGTGCCATCCTCGGGGCAATGGCAGTCGTGCCCGTCATCGCGCTGCTCCCGGCCACACTCCTTTTCGCATACGCCGTCAGGGCTATCCGCAGCGAAATGCCGTGGTCTCGTTGAACTCAGAGGATCAGGCAATGCTTTGCGGCATTCCGGAAAGTGGTCCGCGGTGAAACGCCATGGCTTTATTGAAGCGACAATGGCGTGTTGCTCGCCAACGCGGCCTAGACGGGGGGCGCGGCAAAACGCCGCGGCTTCATTGAGACCGGAGGATCGGGCAATTCGATGTAATGCCCGGGCATGTTATCCACGGTGAGGCATCATCGCGTGTACGGCTCGCCGCTCCAATGATGAAGATCACTTCCATTGGCATCATGGGCGGATACGGGATTGACCCACGCGTAAATCGATGGGGCCCCGATGCCCGCGGCGGGCGGTGCCGGGGCGCGGTGGGTGAGGCTATTTTATCTTTTATTATCAATATTTTATGATTTAATAAGCGAAGCCGTGACATGACGTGGTGTATTCGTGTCGACAGCTTGTGTTTTCCTCTCGTATTTGCAGTGCGCACAGCCCGGTGCGGGCCACCGGCCGGTTGGCGCTTTCTGTTACGTGGCGATTGCTGGACGGTTTCCGAATGAAATATGGGGCCGTGGGCGGTCGTCTATACTCCGGCGCGGCCCACCGCTGCCGGTGGCCGAAGTCTGAAACTATACCAACGGTTTAGCCGACGATCGCCGGTCCGCACGCGGGCCGGGTGTTTACCGTCGGTAACAGCCGGAAATATGCCGATGGAGGTAGCAAGCGAATGGCCGGTGTGAGTCCAGCATTGTCGATGCGGAGCGGGAGCGCACAAGCGGCGGGGGCGAATTACCGCACGCCCCTGATCGTCCTGACCTCCCTGTTTTTCATGTGGGGCTTCATCACGTCCCTGAATGACATCCTCATTCCTCATCTGCGGGCCGTCTTCACGTTGAGTTACGTGCAGGCGATGATGATCCAGTTCTGCTTCTTCGTTGCCTACCTGGTGATGTCGTTCCCGGCCGGCTTCCTGGTGGAGAAGCTCGGCTACAAGCAGGGCATCGTGATCGGGCTGACGACGGCGGGCATCGGCTGCCTGCTGTTCTACCCGGCGGCGGGGCAGGCGTCGTACGTGTTCTTCCTCGGCGCGCTGTTCGTGCTGGCGTCGGGCATCACGTTGCTGCAGGTGTCGGCGAACCCCTACGTGGCGATCCTCGGGCAGCCGGAGACGGCGTCGAGCCGCCTGAACCTGACGCAGGCGTTCAATTCGCTCGGCACCACGCTGGCGCCGTTCTTCGGCTCGCTGGTGATCCTGTCGGTCGCCACCAGGCCGGCGGGCGAGATGTCGCCGGCGGATGCGGCGGCGCATGCCGCCGCCGAGGCCGCCGCGGTGCAGGTGCCGTACATCGGGCTCGCGCTGGTGCTGTTCGCGATCGCGGTGGTCATCGCGCTGTTCAAGCTGCCGAAGGTGGAAGAGCCCGAGATGCCCACCGAGGTGCCGGAAGGTGGGAAGGCCGTCTACCACACCCACGAGAACGTGTGGGCGTACCGGCACCTGGTGCTCGGTGCGGTCGGCATCTTCGTCTACGTGGGTGCGGAGGTGTCGATCGGCAGCTTCCTGGTCAACTTCATGGGGCAGCCGGAGATCGCCGGGCTGCGTGAGGTGGACGCTGCCAAGTACCTGTCGATCTACTGGGGCGGGGCGATGGTCGGGCGCTTCATCGGTGCGGCGCTGCTGACCCGGGTGCGGCCGGGTTACCTGCTGGCGTTCAACGCCTTCGTCGTCACCGCGCTGCTGCTGGTGGCGATGCTGGTTGCCGGCAAGACGGCGATGTGGGCGCTGCTGCTGATCGGGCTGTTCAACTCGATCATGTTCCCGACGATCTTCACGCTGGCGATCGAGGGGCTGGGCAAGCACACCGGCGAGGGCTCGGGCGTGCTGTGCATGGCGATCGTCGGCGGTGCGATCGTGCCGGTGATCCAGGGCTTCTTCGCCGATCACCTCGGTCTGCTGATGTCGTTCTTCATCCCCGTGGTCTGCTACCTGTACATCGCCTACTACGGTCTGAAGGGGCACTACGCCGACTTCACGCCCAACTGAGCCCGCACACTGACGCGACGCGATCCGGGCCCGCCCCGTCGCCCCGGCAGCCGCCGGGCGGGGGGGCGGGCCCGTTGCGTCAGAGCGCTTCCGAGGCGAAGTCGGCGAGGCGCGAGCGCTCGCCGCGCAGCAGGGTGACGTGGCCGCCGTGCGGCCAGCCCTTGAAGCGGTCGACGACGTAGGTCAGCCCGGAGGTGGTCTCGGACAGGTAGGGGGTGTCGATCTGGGCGATGTTGCCGAGGCAGACGACCTTGGTGCCGGGGCCGGCGCGGGTGATCAGGGTCTTCATCTGCTTCGAGGTGAGGTTCTGCGCCTCGTCGATGATCAGGTACTTGGACTGGAAGGTGCGCCCGCGCATGAAGTTGAGGCTGCGGATCTTGATGCGCTGCGACAGCAGGTCGCCGGTGGCCAGGCGCCCCCATTCGCCGGTGCCGCTGTCGCGGGTGTTGGCGAGCACTTCGAGGTTGTCCATCAGCGCGCCCATCCAGGGCGTCATCTTTTCCTCCTCGGTGCCGGGCAGGAAGCCGATGTCCTCGCCGACGGGCACCGTGACGCGGGTCATGATGATCTCGCGGTAGCGGTTCTGGTCGAGCGCCAGCGTCAGGCCGGCGGCGAGCGCGAGCAGGGTCTTGCCGGTGCCGGCGGCGCCGAGCAGGGTGACGAAGTCGATCTCCGGGTCCATCAGCAGGTTGAGGGCGAAGTTCTGCTCGCGGTTGCGCGCGGCGATGCCCCACACGGCGCGGCCCGGGGCGAGGTAGTCGCGCACCAGCTCGATCACCGCGCCGCGCGGTTCGAGCCGGCGCACCACGTAGGTGTGGCTGGCGTCGCCGCTCTGGCTCAGGAACTGGTTGACGTGCCAGTGCGCGACCTCGGGGCCCTGCACGCGGTAGAAGGTGCGCCCGGAGTCCTGCCATGACTCCATCGCCTTGGAGTGCGCGTCCCAGAAGTTGGGGGCGAGCTCGCGCACGCCGCTGTAGAGCAGGTCGATGTCGTCGAGCGCCTGGTCGTTGCGGTAGTCCTCGGCGTGGATGCCGAGGATGGTCGCCTTGATGCGCAGGTTGATGTCCTTCGACACCAGCGTCACGCGCGCGCTGGGGTGCTCCTGCTGCAGCTGGATGGCGTAGTTCAGGATGTCGTTGTCGGGCACGTTGCCGGGCAGCGGCATCGGCACCGGGCCGCTCAGCGGGCGGGTCTGGAAGAACAGGCGCCCGCTCGGCACGGCGGCGGGGCCGAGGTTGAGCGGCGTCGGCAGCGGCAGGCCGGCGTCGATCTCCTCCTTGTTGGCGCCGAGCATCAGTTCGTCGAGGAAGCGGCTCACCTGGCGCACGTTGTGCGCGACTTCCGACATGCCCTTCTTGGCGCGGTCGAGTTCTTCGAGCACCACCATCGGCAGGTGGATGTCGTGCTCCTTGAACCGGTACAGCGCGGTGGGATCGTGCATCAGCACGTTGGTGTCGAGCACGAACAAGCGTCTGCCGGTGTCGGGTTTCTTCTTCCTGGCCATGTGTGCCCCTGGCGGTGAGCGTGCGGGTGTGGGGCGGGCCGGAGGCTCCCCGGCCCGCACGGGACCGAGGGTAGCGCCGCCGCCGCGGGCGGCGCCAGAGACGGCCGTCAGGCGAGGGCGCGGACGGCGGCGAGGACTTCCTGCGCGTGGCCTTCGGCCCTGACCTTGCGCCACTCCTGGCGCAGCACGCCGGCGCGGTCGATCAGGAAGGTGCTGCGTTCGACGCCGACCACGTCCTTGCCGTACATCTTCTTCGACTTGATGACGTCGAACAGCCGGCACAGGGCTTCGTCGGTGTCACTGATCAGGTCGAACGGGAAGCACTCGGTGGTGCGGAACTTCTCGTGCGACTTCACGCTGTCGCGCGAGACGCCGAGGACGACGGCCTCGGCCTGCTCGAAGTCGGCGTGCAGGTCGCGGAACTCGCGCCCCTCGGTGGTGCAGCCGGGGGTGGCGTCCTTCGGGTAGAAGTACAGCACCACGTGGGCGCCGCGCAGCTCGCTCAGGTGGATGCTCTTGCCGCCGGTGGCGACGGCGCTGAAGTCGGGGACGGGCTGACCGATGCAGGGTGTGTCCATGGGCCTCTCCTGTACGTTTGCGCGGTGGGTCGACCCGCGCACTGACCGGCTCAACCCTTGACCGGTTCCATCACCGCATCGAGGTTGAGATCGTCACAGAAGTCGAGGAACTCGTCGCGCAGCAGGCCGATGTGCATGTTGGCGGGGACGCCGATCGCCATGTTCACCGAGAACATCGCCGCACCGGTGTGGGGGGCGGTGTAGCTGCGGGTGACCAGTTCCTCGATGTTGATGCTGCGCGAGGCGAAGAAGCCGGCGAGGGAGTTGACGATCCCCGGCTGTTCGAGCGCGATCACCTCGACCGCGTAGGGCAGGGCGTCGTCGCCGGCCTTGCGCGGCCCGGTGCGCTTCAGCGTCAGGGTGAGCCCGAGCGACGGTTCGGCCTTGCGCAGCTGCGCCTCGAGCTTCGCCAGCGTGTTCCAGTTGCCGCGCACCATCAGCATCGCGACGCATTCCTGCCCGAGCACGTTGATGTGGCTGTCATGGACGCTGCAGCCGGCATCGAGGATGACCCGGCTCAGGTCGTGCAGCAGGCCGGGGCGGTCTTCGCCCATGGCGCATATGACGAGGAAGTTCTTCACGGGGTTCTTAAGGTCCGGACAGGCGGCCGCCTGCGGGTGGCCGAGGGAAAAATGGGGCGAGAGTGTACATGAGCGGCGGCCGTGGCGAACATGGGCGGGGGCGGCGCGCCTTGTCATCCCCGGTGGCCCCACGTACCATGCCGCGACTTTTCTCCCGGAGAACCGAGCGCATGTTCCACGGCAGCATGGTCGCGCTGATCACCCCGATGAAGGAGGACGGTGCCCTCGATTTCGAAGCCTTGACGCGGCTCGTGGAATTCCACATCGAGAACGGCACCGACGCGCTCGTCGCCGTGGGTACCACCGGCGAGTCCGCCACCCTCGACTACGACGAGCACATCGACGTGGTGCGGCGCGTGGTCAAGCAGGTCGGCGGGCGCGTGCCGGTGATCGCCGGGACCGGGGCCAACAGCACCGCCGAGGCGATCACGCTGACCCGGCGGGCGATGGAAGCCGGCGTCGACGGCTGCCTGCTGGTGGTGCCGTACTACAACAAGCCCACCCAGGAAGGCCTGTACCGCCACTACCGCGCGATCGCCGAGGCGGTGCCGGTGCCGCAGATCCTCTACAACGTGCCGGGGCGCACCGCCTGCGACATGCAGGTCGACACCGTCGCGCGGCTCGCCGACATCCCCAACATCGTCGGCCTGAAGGAAGCCAGCGGCAGCCTGGAGCGCAACCGCCAGCTCGTCGAGAGCGTGGGCGCGCGGATCGACCTCTTCAGCGGCGACGACGACATCGCCTGCGAGAGCATGCTCAACGGCTTCAAGGGCGTGATCTCGGTCACCGCCAACGTCGCTCCGCGCGCGATGCACGAGATGTGCAAGGCGGCGCTGGACGGCGATCGCGCGACCGCCGAGGCGATCGACGCCGATCTGCGCGGCCTGCACAAAACGCTGTTCATCGAATCCAATCCCATCCCCGCGAAGTGGGCGGTGGCCGAACTCGGTCTGATCGCCGGCGGCATCCGCCTGCCGCTGACGCCGCTCTCCACGGGGTGCCAGGAGGCCGTGCGCCAGGCGATGCACCAAGCCCACGTGATCTGAACTCCCCCTACGCGAAGCCACGACACCATGCGTTTGCCCCTTCCTTTCGTGCGGGCCGCCGCCGTCGCTTCGGCGCTCGGTCTGCTCGCGGCGTGTTCCTCCACGGACTCGGTCCTGCCCGACCGGCGCGCCGATTACCGCCAGGCGAAGCCCGGCGCGCAACTCGAACTCCCGCCCGACCTGACCACCTCGACCATCGACGACACCCTGAAGGTGCCCGAGCTGTCCCCTTCGGGGCAGGCGAGCCTGTCGGACTATTCGCGTGAGCGCAGTACGGCCGCCGGCGGCGTGCCGCGCGCGGCCAACGTCGAGAAGGTGCTGGCGCAGCCCGACGGCATGCGCATCGAGCGTGAGGGCGAACGGCGCTGGCTGGTGCTGAAGGCCGCGCCCGAGCAGGTGTGGCCGAAGGTCAAGGAGTTCTGGACCAGCAACGGCTTCCTGATCAAGCGCGAGGACCCGCGCATCGGCCTGCTCGAAACCGACTGGGCCGAGAACCGCGCCGACATCCCCAAGGACGCCGTGCGCGCGGTGATCGGCAAGGTGCTCGACTTCGCCTACTCGGCGCCCACCCGCGACAAGTTCCGCGTGCGTATCGAGCGCGGTCGCGGCGACACCGAGCTGTACCTGACGCACTACGGCGCCAAGGAAGTCTCGCGCGGCAAGGACGCGGAGACCACGGTGTGGGAGCCGCGCCCGGAGGATCCGGAACTCGAAGCCGAAATGCTGAGCCGGCTGATGGTCTTCCTCGGTGCCGACCAGGATCGCGCGCGTCAGTCGGTGGCGGCGGCGGGCGTGCCGGTGAGCAAGGCGCAGATCGTCACCCGCGACGGCGTCAGCGGCGTGCTGATCAACGACATCTACGACCGCGCCTGGCGCCTGGTGGGGCTCGCGCTCGACGGCAGCGAGTTCGCGGTCGAGGACCAGAACCGCAGCCAGGGCCTGTACGCGGTCGAGCAGGTCAAGCGCGACTCCGCCGAGACGGCGAGCAAGGGCTGGTTCTCCGGCCTGTTCGGCAGCAGCAGCGCGCCGGAGCCGCGCGGCACCCGCCTCAACGTGCGCCTCGCCGACCAGGGCGCGCAGACCTTCGTCGTGGTGCAGAACGCCAGCGGCGCGATCGACACCTCGCCCGCCGCGCGCAGCCTGCTCGAAGCGCTGGTCGCGGGTATCCGCTAGCGCGACGCGCGGCCCCTGCCCACCCCTCGCGCAGGCCGGCGCTCACCCCGCCGGCCTGCGCATTTTGCCGCATGCGCATCCGTCGCCTCCCTCCCGAACTGATCAACCAGATCGCCGCCGGCGAGGTCGTCGAGCGCCCGGCCTCGGTGCTCAAGGAACTGCTCGAAAACAGCCTCGACGCCGGCTGCACGCGCATCGAGGTCGAGGTGGAGCAGGGCGGGGTGCGCCTGATCCGCGTGCGCGACGACGGTGGCGGCATCGCCCGCGAGGACCTGGCGGCCGCGCTGTCGAGCCACTCGACCAGCAAGATCGCGAGCTTCGACGACCTCGTGCACGTCGCCAGCCTGGGCTTTCGCGGCGAGGCGCTGCCGAGCATCGCCTCGGTGTCGCGGCTGACGCTGACCTCGCGCACCGCCGGCGAGGCGAGCGGCTGGCGCCTCGCGGGTGACGGCCGCGAAACCCCGTGCGTACCGGAGCCCGCTGCGCATCCGCCCGGCACCACGGTCGAGGTGCGCGACCTGTTCTACAACACGCCGGCCCGGCGCAAGTTCCTCAAGTCCGAGCGCACCGAGTTCGCCCACCTCGACGAGGCGCTGCGGCGCATCGCGCTGGCGCGCGCCGACGTGGCACTGACGCTGTCCCACAACGGTCGCGCGCTGCTGCGCCTGCCGGCGGCGAGCGAGCGCAGCGGCGAGGAGCGGCGCATCGCCGAACTCTGCGGCGCCGATTTCATCGCGCAGGCGCTGCACCTCGACCAGCAGGCCGCCGGCCTGCGCCTGCGCGGCTGGGTCGGCCTGCCGACCGCGAGCCGCGCCCAGGCCGATGCGCAGTACTTCTTCGTCAACGGCCGCGCCGTGCGCGACCGGCTGGTGGCGCACGCGGTGCGCCAAGCCTACCAGGACGTGCTGTTCCACGGCCGCCACCCGGCCTTCGTGCTGTTCCTGGCGCTCGACCCGGCGCTGGTCGACGTCAATGCGCACCCAGCCAAGCACGAGGTCCGCTTCCGCGAGGCGCGGCTGGTGCACGATTTCCTCTTCCGCACCCTGCACGAGGTGCTGGCGACGACCCGGCCGGGCAGCGCTGCGACCGCGCCGCTGCCGGCCGTGCCGTCGCCTGCCGCGATGGCCGAGGCGCCCGCCGCGGCCGCAGGGGCCGCGGTGCCGGCGTGGCGGCCGTCGCCGGCGTCGCAGCAGCGCCTCGGCCTCGACGTGCGCGAGAGCGTCGCGGCCTACGCACGCCTGCATCCGCCGGTCGCCGCGGCGGAGCCGGCCACGGTTGCCGCGGCCGACGGCGAGGTGCCGCCGCTCGGTTACGCGCTCGCCCAGCTGCACGGCATCTACATCCTCGCCGAGAACGCCACCGGGCTGGTGCTGGTGGACATGCACGCCGCCCACGAGCGCATCACCTACGAGCGCCTGAAGCAGGCGCACGCCGCCGAGGGCATCCGCGCGCAACCGCTGCTGGTGCCGCACGTGTTCGCCGCGAGCGCGCGCGAGGTCGACGTCGTGGAGACCGCGGCGGCGGCCCTGGCCGAGTTCGGGCTGGAGCTCGCGGTGCTCGGCCCGGAGCGCGTGGTGGTGCGCCAGCTGCCGGCGATCCTCGCCGGCGCCGACCCCGAGGCGCTGGTCCGCGCGGTGCTGGCCGACCTGATCGAGCACGGCGCGAGCCGGCGCGTCGGTGAGGCGATCGACGAACTGCTCGCGACCTTCGCCTGCCACGGCGCGGTGCGTGCCAACCGGCGCCTGACGCTCGCGGAGATGAACGCCCTGCTGCGCGACATGGAGCGCACCGCGCGCGCCGACCAGTGCAACCACGGCCGCCCGACCTGGGTGCAGCTCGGCCTCGGCGAGCTCGACCGCCTGTTCCTGCGCGGGCGCTGATGGCGATGAGCGCTCCGCATCCCGCCGTCGTCTGTCTGATGGGGCCGACCGCCTGCGGCAAGACCGACCTCGCGGTCGAGCTGGTGCGGCGCGGGCCGTTCGAGATCGTCAGCGTCGATTCGGCGCTGGTCTACCGCGGCATGGACATCGGCACCGCCAAGCCCGATGCCGCCACCCTCGCGCGGGCGCCGCACCGGCTGATCGACCTGCTCGATCCGGCCGAGCGCTACTCGGCGGGGCGCTTTCGCGCCGATGCCCTGCAGGCGATCGACGAGATCATCGCCGCCGGGCGCATCCCGCTGCTGGTCGGTGGCACGCTGCTCTACTTTCGCGCGCTGATGCACGGCCTCGCCGCGCTGCCGACGGCCGACGCCGCGCTGCGCGCGCGGCTCGCCGCGGACTTCGCCGCGCACGGTGCACCGGCGCTGCACGCGCGGCTGGCGCAGGTCGATCCGCACGCCGCGGCGCGCATCCACCCGCACGACGTGCAGCGCATCGGCCGCGCGCTGGAGGTCTACGAGCTCACCGGCACCGCCCTCAGCGAGCAGTGGCAGACCGCCCGCGGCGAGGTGCCGGCGTTGCGCTGGGTGTGCTTCGCACTGGCGCCACCGGCGCGCGAGACCCTGCACGCGCGCATCGAGCGGCGCTTCGACCACATGCTCGAAGCGGGCTTCGTCGCCGAGGTCGAGCGCCTGCGCGCGCGCGGCGATCTGCACCCGGACCTGCCGTCGATGCGCGCCGTCGGCTATCGGCAGGTATGGGAGCATCTCGACGGCTTGACGGACCGTGCCGCGATGAGGCAGCGTGCCCTTGCTGCGACACGGCAATTTGCGAAGCGGCAGCTCACCTGGCTGCGCGCTGAGCGGCAGGCAATCTGGCTGGATAGCCAAGCTCCGGCACTTCTGAGGAACGTCTTTGAACGGTTGCGTTCTGAGGGGATTGTGCCGGGATGATCCGGGGCTGCGTGCTACACTGCGGCGCGGCCGGATTGCACGGATCGGCGAACATGGCGAGTCGATCTCAATGAATCTAATGAACTCAGGAGCAGTCCACATGGCAAAAGGCCACTCCCTTCAGGAACCGTTCCTCAATGCCTTGCGCAAGGAACGGATTCCGGTCTCCATCTACCTGGTCAACGGCATCAAGCTGCAGGGACAGATCGAGTCCTTCGACCAGTTCGTCGTGCTGCTGAAGAACAGCGTCAGCCAGATGATCTACAAGCACGCCATTTCGACCGTGGTGCCGGCGCGCAACGTGCGTCTGCATCTCGGCGACGATGCCAACGAGCACGGCGACGACATCTGAACACCGCGGCATCAGGCATGAGCGAGGAGCGCTGCGGTGTTTGAGCGCCCCCGGGCCGGGGAGCGCGCGATCCTGGTACACGTCGCGGTGAATGCCGACATCGAGCCGCGGGCCCTCGCCGAGTTCGAGGAGCTCGCGGCTTCGGCGGGTGCCGACGTGCTGGCCGTGATCACGGGCTCGCGGCGCGCGCCCGATGCACGCTACTTCGTGGGCAGCGGCAAGGCCGAGGAGATCCGCGACCGCGTGGCGGCCGAGGGCGCCGAACTGGTGATCTTCGACCACGAGCTGTCGCCGAGCCAGGAGCGCAACCTCGAAGCCCTGCTGCAGTGCCGCGTGCTCGACCGCTCGGGGCTGATCCTCGACATCTTCGCGCAGCGCGCGCGCAGCTTCGAAGGCAAACTGCAGGTGGAGCTCGCGCAGCTCGAGCACATGGCCACGCGCCTGGTGCGCGGCTGGACCCACCTGGAACGGCAGAAGGGCGGCATCGGCCTGCGCGGTCCCGGCGAGACCCAGCTCGAAACCGACCGCCGACTGCTCGCCGAGCGCATCCGCCAGCTCAAGCGCCGCCTCGCCAAGGTCGGCCGCCAGCGCGACCAGGGCCGGCAGTCGCGGCGCAAGGCCGACCGGCCGACGGTATCGCTGGTGGGGTACACCAACGCCGGCAAGTCGACGCTGTTCAATGCGCTGACCGGCGCCGAGGTGTATGCCGCCGACCAGCTGTTCGCGACCCTCGATCCGACGCTGCGCCGGCTCGACCTGCCCAATGCCGAGCCGGTGGTGATCGCCGACACGGTGGGCTTCATCGCGCGCCTGCCGCACGAGCTGGTGGCGGCGTTCCGTTCGACGCTGGAGGAAACCATCGAGGCGAGCCTGCTGCTGCACGTCATCGATGCGGCCGACCCGGCGCGTGAGGAGCTCGCCGGCGAGGTGGAGCGGGTGCTCGGCGAGATCGGCGCGGACGCAGTGCCGCGGCTGCTCGTGTACAACAAGATCGACCTGCTCGAAGGCGCCCAGGCGCGCGTCGACCGCGACGCCGGCGGACGGCCGCTGGCGGTGTGGGCGTCGGCGACGACCGGCGCCGGCCTCGACGCCCTGCGCGGCGCCATCGCCGAACTGCTGCGCAGCGACACCCTGCGCGGCTGGCTCGAACTCGGGCCGGAACAGGCGCGCCTGCGCGCGCGTCTGTTCGACATCGGCGCGGTGGTGAACGAACAGGTGAACCCGGACGGACACTGGCGACTCGAAGTCAGCGCCTCGCGCAAACACCTGCGTCAACTGGGTCAGCTGGAAGGCCTGGGCGAGGACTGGATGAAAGCAGCGGGCTCTTGAGCCCGCCCGCGACGATCGCGACGCGGCGCCCGATCCTCGGGCACGCCGCCTCTCTGCTGGAGTGAGACATGGCCTGGAATGAACCGGGTGGGAACAACCGTGACCCGTGGGGCGGCGGCGGCCGTGACCCCGGGCCGCCGGATCTGGATGAAGTGGTGCGCAAGCTCAGCGACCAGTTGCGCGGGCTGTTCGGTCAGCGGCGCAGCGGCATGGGCGACGGCGGCGAGGGCGGCGGCGACGGGCCGCGGCGTCCGCCGCGGCTGCTGCTCGGCCTGCTCGCCGGCGGCGCCCTGGTGCTGTGGGCGGGGGTGGGCAGCTTCTACATCGTCGACGAAGGCAGGCGCGGCGTGGTGCAGCGTTTCGGCCGCTACGCCGAGACCACGCAGCCGGGCCTGCGCTGGCACCTGCCGTACCCGCTCGAAAGCGTGCAGATCGTCGACATCGAGCAGATCCGCAGCGAGGAGATCGGCTACCGCGCCGGCGGCCGCCAGCCGGCCGCGCGCTCGGTGCCCAAGGAAGCGCTGATGCTGACCCAGGACGAGAACATCATCGACCTGCGTCTCGCCGTGCAGTATCAGGTGGCGGACCCGCGGGCCTTCCTGTTCCGCGTCGTCGAGCCGGACGTCACGCTGCGCCAGGCCGTCGAGAGCGCGACGCGCGAGGTGGTCGGCCGCAGTTC
Source organism: Plasticicumulans lactativorans (assembly GCF_004341245.1). Classification (GTDB taxonomy): domain Bacteria; phylum Pseudomonadota; class Gammaproteobacteria; order Competibacterales; family Competibacteraceae; genus Plasticicumulans_A; species Plasticicumulans_A lactativorans. The sequence continues at coordinate 12,496 of NZ_SLWY01000027.1, forward strand.
GATGGACTTCGTGCTCACCGAGGGGCGCAGCGACATCGTTGCGCAGATCCGCCAGCTCGCGCAGGCGGTGCTCGACCAGTACCAGACCGGCCTGCGCATCAACAGCGTCAACCTGCAGGACGCGCAGCCGCCCGAGGACGTGCAGGAAGCCTTCGCCGACGCCATCAAGGCGCGCGAGGACGAGCAGCGGCAGAAGAACGAAGCCGAGGCCTACGCCAACGAGGTGCTGCCGCGGGCCCGTGGCCAGGCGGCGCGGCGGCTGCAGGAGGCCGAGGCCTACCGCGCACAGGTCGTGTCGCAGGCCGAGGGCGAGGCCGCCCGCTTCGCGCAGATCCTCGAGCAGTACCAGAAGGCCCCCGACATCACCCGCCAGCGGCTCTACCTCGACACCATGCAGACGGTGCTCGGCGAAAGCGCGAAGGTGCTGGTCGACGTCAGCGGCGGCAACAACCTGATGGTGCTGCCGCTGGACAAGCTGCTCGCGCCGGGCGCGCGCAGTGAAGGCCCGGCCGAGACCGGAGGCGCTGCGTCGGGCACCGACATCCCGAACGCCGGCGGGGTCGGTTCCGGCCCGGCTGGCGATCCCGGGCGGGCGCGCGATATCGGACGGACGCGGGAGGTGCGCTGATGGCTGCCAGACAGATAGTGATCGGGGGCGCCTTCGCGCTGGCGGCGCTGGCCTCGATGGCGGTGTTCACGGTCGACGAGACGCAGAAGGCGATCCGTTTCCGCCTGGGCGAGATCGTGCAGGCCGACTACACGCCGGGCCTGCACTTCAAGTTCCCGCTGATCAACAACGTGCGCAAGTTCGACGCGCGCATCCAGACGCTCGACACCGAGCCCGAGCGCCTGCTCACCGCCGAGAAGAAGAACCTGCTGGTCGATTCCTTCGTCAAGTGGCGCATCGCCGACGTCGGCCGGTTCTACACCGCGGTCGGTGGCGACCCGGCGGCGGCCAACGGCAAGCTCGACCAGATCACCAAGGACGGCATGCGCAGCGAGTTCTCCAAGCGTACCGTGCAGGACGTGGTCGCCGGCGACCGGCAGCAGATCATGGACACGCTGTCGACCACGGTGCGGCGCGAGGCGGCCAACCTCGGCATCGAGGTCGTCGACGTGCGCATCAAGCGCGTGGACCTGCCCGCTGACGTCAGCAGTTCGGTGTTCCGCCGGATGCGCGCCGAGCGCGAGCGCGTCGCCCGCGACTTCCGCTCGCGCGGCGGCGAGGCGGCCGAGCGCATCCGCGCCGATGCGGATCGCCAGAGCACGGTGCTGCTCGCCGAGGCCTACCGCGACGCCGAGCGCGTGCGCGGTGAAGGCGATGCCCAGGCGAGCGCGATCTACGCCGAGGCCTACGGACGCGATCCGGCCTTCTACGCCTTCTATCGCAGCCTCGGCGCCTACCGGGCGAGCTTCTCCGGGCGTGGCGACGTGATGGTGCTGCAGCCCGATTCGGAGTTCTTCCAGTTCTTCAAGCAACCGCGCTGACAGGCGTCGGCACACCGCCCCCGGCGCGGCAGCGCGCGCGCCGGGGAGGCTTTTTTCGTTCGGAGAGGGGCATGTGGCAAGATTTCTGGGCCGCGCTGGGGCTGCTGCTCGTGCTCGAAGGCATCCTGCCGTTCCTGAGCCCGAGCGGCGCCCGCCGCGCGCTTGAGCAGGCGGCCCGCAGCAGCGATCGCACCCTGCGCCTGATCGGCCTGGCGAGCATGGGCGTCGGTGTCGTCGTGCTTTACCTGGTGCGCTGAGCTTTCCCCACCGGTACGCGCCGCCCGCGCCAGGGCGCGAGGCGCCGCCTTCCTCCACCCACCCGGCCGTGCCTCCGGCAGCGTGCCGCAACGGATGCCAAGCATGACCGTGCAAGACCGCTGGCTGCTCCCCGAGGGCATTGAGGAGATCCTGCCCCGCGACGCGCGTCGCCTCGAATGCCTGCGCCGCACCCTCGTCGATCTCTACGACCTGTGGGGTTACGAACTGGTGATGCCGCCGTTCATCGAGTTCCTCGATGCCCTGCTCACCGGCACCGGCCACGATCTGCAGCTGCAGACCTTCACCCTCACCGACCAGCTCAGCGGTCGCATGCTGGGGGTGCGGGCCGACATGACGCCGCAGGTCGCCCGCATCGACGCCCACCAACTCGCGCGTGAGCTGCCCAACCGGCTGTGCTACCTCGGCACGGTGCTGCGCACCCGCAGCGACGGCTTCGGCGGCTCGCGCAGCCCGCTGCAGGTCGGCGCCGAGCTGTACGGCCACGTCGGCATCGAGAGCGACCTCGAGGTCATCTCGCTGATGCTCGAAACGCTCGCCCGCGCCGGCGTCGCCGACGTGCACCTCGATCTCGGCCATGTCGGGCTGTTCCGCGCGCTCGCCGCCCAGGCCGGGCTCGATCGCGAGACCGAGCGCGAGCTGTTCGAGCGGACGCAGAAGAAGGCGCTGCCCGACATCCACGCGATGCTCGCCGGGGCGCTGCCGGCGCCGGCAGCGATGATGCTGCTGCGGCTGCCGGAGCTGAACGGCGGCATCGAGGTGATCGGCGAGGCGCGCAGCGTGCTCGCCGCCGGCGGCGAGCCGGTGATGGCCGCGCTCGAACACCTCGCCCGCACCGCCGAGGTGCTCGAACGGCGCTTCCCGGAGTTGCCGATCCATGTCGACCTGGCCGAGCTGCGCGGCTATCACTACCACACTGGGCTGGTGTTCGCCGCCTACGTGCCGGGGCAGGGCCAGGCGGTGGCGCGCGGCGGGCGTTACGACGGCATCGGCCGGGTGTTCGGGCGGGCGCGCCCCGCCACCGGTTTCAGCGCCGACCTCAAGACCCTGCTGGAACTGGGCGAATGCAGCGCGCTGGCACCGGCGGCGGTGTTCGCGCCGGCGAGCGACGAGCCCGCGCTGGAGGCGCGCGTGCGCGAACTGCGCGCCCAGGGTGTGCGGGTGATCCGCGCGCTGCCCGGCATGCCAGAGGATGCGCGCGGCCTCGGCTGCGAGGGGGGGCTGGTGCGGCACGGCGACGCCTGGGTGGTGGAGCCGATCGGCACCTGACGGACACGTGTAGGCCCCGGCTCCGCCGGGGCTTCGAACTGAACCTGATATCCAGTGGACGACGAGATGGGCAAGAACGTGGTCGTGATCGGCACCCAGTGGGGTGACGAGGGCAAAGGCAAGGTCGTCGATCTGCTCACCGAGCGCGCCGGTGCCGTGGTGCGCTTCCAGGGTGGGCACAACGCCGGCCACACGCTGGTGATCGGCGGCGAGAAGACGGTGCTGCACCTGATCCCCTCGGGCATCCTGCGCGAGGGCGTGGAGTGCCTGATCGGCAACGGCGTGGTGCTGTCGCCCGAAGCCCTGCTGACGGAGATCGACCGGCTCGAGGCGCGCGGCATCGCGGTCAGCGAGCGCCTGCGCATCAGCGAGGCCTGCCCGCTGATCCTGCCCTACCACGTGGCGCTCGATCAGGCGCGCGAGCGGGCGCGCGGCGACAAGGCGATCGGCACCACCGGCCGCGGCATCGGCCCGGCCTACGAGGACAAGGTCGCCCGGCGCGCGGTGCGCGTCGGCGACCTGTTCTGCACCGGGCGCCTGACCGAGAAGCTGCGCGAAGTGCTCGACCTGCACAACTTCACGCTGCAGCACTACTACAAGGTCGACCCGGTCGACTACGCCCGCACCTACGACCTGGCGCTGCAACTCGCCGAGCGCCTGGCGCCGATGGTCACCGACGTCACCTCGCGGCTGTTCTGGCACCGGACGCAGGGCCATCACCTGATGTTCGAGGGTGCGCAGGGGGCGCTGCTCGACGTCGACCACGGCACCTACCCCTACGTGACCTCGTCGAACACGACGGCCGGCGGCGCCGCGACCGGCACCGGCTTCGGGCCGCTGTACCTCGACTACGTGCTCGGCATCGCCAAGGCCTACACCACGCGCGTCGGCGGCGGGCCGTTCCCGACCGAGCTCGACGACGCCGTCGGCGAGCACCTGGGCAGCAAGGGCCACGAGTTCGGCGCCACCACCGGCCGCCGGCGCCGCTGCGGCTGGTTCGATGCGGTGGTGCTGCGCCGCTCGGTCCAGAACAACAGCATCAGCGGGCTGTGCGTGACCAAGCTCGACGTGCTCGACGGCCTCGAGACCATCAAGCTCTGCGTGGCCTACCGCTACGCCGGGCAGACGCTCGACGTGCCGCCGGTCGGTGCCGAGGCCTTCGCCGCCTGCGAGCCGGTCTACGAGGAGATGCCGGGCTGGCAGCAGCCGACCTTCGGCGTGACGCGCTACGAGGACCTGCCGGCGAATGCGCGCGCCTACCTCAAGCGCATCGAGGCGGTCACCGGGGTGCCGGTGGACATGATCTCGACCGGGCCCGACCGCGCCGAGACCATCGTGCTGCGCGATCCCTACGCCGGGTGAGCGGCGCCGCGGCGACGGTGACGGGGGTTGCGCCCGTCACCGCGGCGGGGCAGGGCGCAGAAACGAAAAAAGCTCCTCGCGGAGCTTTTTTGACGTTCGCGGCGCTGCACGCCGCGTCGAGATGGTGCCGGGAAGAGGACTCGAACCTCCACGGGTCGCCCCGCTAGTACCTGAAACTAGTGCGTCTACCAATTCCGCCATCCCGGCCCGGGCTGGCTGCACGCTCGATGGTGCCGAAGAGAGGACTCGAACCTCCACGGGTCGCCCCGCTAGTACCTGAAACTAGTGCGTCTACCAATTCCGCCACTTCGGCCCAGGCGTGCTCGAAAACGCTCGCGAAAACGCCGCTTTACAGGGGGTCCCCGCGAGTGGCGCGCACTATACGCAGGCCCCCGGAGGCTGTCAAACGCGCTGCCGGGCGCGCTTGGCACCGGCGCGCGGTGCAGGCTAAGGTGTCGGGGCCGGCGTCCGCCGGCCCCCGCCGCGAATGTTCCCCGATGACGTCACGATCCAAACGCCCCGCCTGGCACAAGCTCGATCCCCACTTCGAGCGCGAGAGCGAGAAATACGGCCGGGCCGCCCCGAGCCGGGAATTCATCCTCGACTATCTGCGCCAGCGCGCCGAGCCGCTCGACTGGGACAGCCTCTGCGCCGCCTGGGGCATCACCGACGAGTGGGAGGCCGACGCCCTGCAGCGCCGGCTGCGGGCGATGACGCGCGAAGGGCAACTGGTCTGCAACCGCCGTGGCGGCTACGGGCCGATCGCGAAGATGGACCTGGTGCGCGGGCGCGTGGTCGGGCACCCGGAGGGCTACGGCTTCCTGGTCGCCGACGAGGGCGGCGACGATCTCTACATCCCCCCGCACGAGATGCGCGCCCTGCTGCACGGCGACCGGGTGGTGATGTGCGTCACCGGCATCGACCGGCGCGGCCGGCGCGAAGGCAAGGTGGTCGAGATCATCGAGCGCAACACCCAGGTGGTGGTGGGGCGCTACGCCGAGGAGGGGGGGATCGGCTTCGTCACGCCTGACAGCCGGCGCCTGCCGCAGGACCTCATCGTGCCGCCCGACGGCCGCGGCGGGGCCAGGCCGGGGCAGATCGTGGTGGCCGAGCTGATCCAGCAGCCGACCCGCCACACCGCGCCGCTGGCGCGCGTGCGCGAGGTGCTGGGCGATCACATGGCGCCGGGCATGGAGGTGCGCATCGCGATCGTCAACCACGGCATCCCGACCGAGTTCCCGCCGGCGGCGCTCGCCGAGGCCGCGACCTTCGGCGCGAGCGTCGCCGAGGACGCCAAGGCCGGGCGCAAGGATCTGCGCAAGCTGCCGCTGGTGACCATCGACGGGATCTCCGCGCGCGACTTCGACGATGCGGTGTACTGCGAACATCGCGGCGACAACTGGCGCCTGTACGTGGCGATCGCCGACGTTTCGCACTACGTGCGCGCGGGTGCGGCGCTCGACCGCGAAGCCCTCGCGCGTGGCAACTCGGTGTATTTCCCCGACCGCGTGATCCCGATGCTGCCCGAGGCGCTGTCCAACGGGCTGTGTTCGCTGAACCCGGAAGTCGACCGTCTGTGCATGGTCTGCGAGATGACCATCGACACCGATGGCCAGATCATCCGCTCGCGTTTCCACGAAGCCGTGATGCGCTCGCATGCGCGGCTCACCTACGATGCCGTGGCGGCGATGCTGATGGAGGGCGATACGGGGCTGCGCGCGCAGTACGCCAGGCTCGTCCCGCATCTTGAGCGCCTGTACGGTCTCTACGAGATCCTGCGCCGGGCCCGCGAGCGGCGCGGCGCGATCGACTTCGAAACCCAGGAGACCGAGATCGAGTACGGCGCCGACCGCAAGATCGAGCGCATCGTGCCGTCACGCCGCAACGATGCGCACAAGATCATCGAGGAATGCATGATCGCGGCGAACGTGGCCACCGCGCGCTACCTCGAACGCAAGCGGATCCCGACGCTGTACCGGGTGCATGCCGGGCCGCGCGCCGAGAAGCTGGAGAAGCTGCGCGCCTTCCTCGCACCGCTGGGGCTCGCGCTCGGTGGCGGCGACGAACCCGCACCGGCGGACTTCGAGCGGCTGCTGAACACCGTGCGCGATCGTCCCGACGCCGAACTGATCCAGACCGTGATGCTGCGCTCGCTGTCGCAGGCGGTGTACAGCCCCGACAACAGCGGGCATTTCGGTCTCGCGCTCAAGGCCTACGCGCACTTCACGTCGCCGATCCGCCGCTACCCCGACCTGCTCGTGCACCGCGCGATCCGCCACCTGCTGCAGGGCGGCAAGGCCAAGGAGTTCGTCCACGCCGCGACGCAGATGGTCGAGTTCGGCGAGCAGTGCTCGATGACCGAACGGCGTGCCGACGACGCCGTGCGCGATGCGGTCGAGTGGCTGAAGTGCGAGTACATGCTCGACAAGGTGGGCGAGGAGTTCGACGGCACGGTGGCGGCGGTCACGGGCTTCGGCCTGTTCGTGGCGCTGCGCGAGGTCTACGTCGAAGGGCTGATCCACGTCACCAACCTGCCGAACGACTACTACCACTTCGATCCGGTCGGCCAGCGCCTGGCAGGCGAGCGCAGCGGGCGCAGCTTCCGCCTCGGCGACAGCGTGCGCGTGCGCGTGGCACGGGTGGATCTGGACGAACGCAAGATCGACTTCGAACCGATCGAGGTGCCGGCCGCCGCCGGTGCGGCGCCGGGACGGGGGCGACCGCGCGCGGCGGCGCGTCCGGACGTCGTCGTCGAGCCGCCCCCCAAGGCAGACAGGCGACGCAAGGACGCCGCGCCCGCCGCCGGGCACGAGCGCAAGGGCGGCAAGCACCGCCGGCGCCGCTGAGGGGCGTGCGATGACGGCGGTCGACACCGTGATCTACGGCCTGCACGCGGTCAGTGCCGTGCTGCGCCACGAACCCGAACGCATCGAATCCCTGTGGGTGGACCGCAAGCGCCACGACCAGCGCCTGCGCGAGGTGCTCGAACTCGCCGCCGCGCGCGGCCTCGCGGTGCAGCCGGCGGGGGCGACCGAACTCGACCGCCTGGCGAATGGTGCCCGCCATCAGGGCGTGGTCGCACGTTGCCACGCTGCTGCGGCGCGCGCCTGCGACGAGGACGCGCTGTTCGCGCTGCTCGATGGCCTCGCCGTGCCACCGCTGCTGCTCGTGCTCGACGGCGTGCAGGACCCGCACAACCTCGGTGCCTGCCTGCGCAGCGCGGAGGCCGCCGGCGTGCACGCCGTGATCGCCCCCAAGGACGCCGCAGCCGGCCTCACCCCGACCGTGCGCAAGGTCGCCTGCGGCGCCGCCGAGCGCGTGCCTTTCGTGCAGGTCACCAACCTCGCGCGCACGCTGCGCGAGTTCAAGGCACGGGGCCTCTGGCTGGTGGGCGCCGCCGGCGAGGCCGACGCCTGCCTGTTCGATCTCGACCTGCGCGGCCCGCTCGCGATCGTCCTCGGCGCCGAGGAGAAGGGCCTGCGCCGCCTCACGCGCGAAGCCTGCGACTACCTCGGGCGCATCCCGATGAGCGGTGGCGCCGAGAGCCTGAACGTGTCGGTCGCCACCGGCGTGTTCCTGTTCGAGGCGGTGCGCCAGCGGCGCTGAGCGCATCCGGCGGGCGCGCCGGGGGCGACCGACCGGCCCGTCGCGGAGCGGCCACCTCGCTTGTTCCGGCGCAGCCAAGCCCGTACACTGCCGCGCTTTTCCGGCCGCGAGGCCGTACTCCTTGCCTCACCGCCAACGGCGGGAGGCTGTCGCAATCCGTGAGGAGCATCGATGCGTCACTACGAAGTGGTATTCCTGGTCCATCCCGACCAGAGCGAACAGGTTCCGGCGATGATCGAGCGCTATCGCTCGATGATCGAAAGCGACGGCGGCGCGATCCACCGTCTCGAGGACTGGGGGCGCCGCCAGCTCGCCTACCCGATCAACAAGGTGCACAAGGCGCACTACGTGCTGATGAACATCGAGTGCAGCCAGGGCGTGCTCAACGAACTGCAGAGCGCGTTCCGCTTCAACGACGCGGTGCTGCGCAACCTGGTGATCAACCGCGAGGGGCCCGAGACCGAGCCTTCGCCGCTGGCCAAGTCGCGCGAGGGTCGCGAGGAGCGCAGCGAGCACCGCCGTGAAGAGGTGGCCGAAGAGGCCGAGGGCGACGACGACTGAGTCGTCGGCCCCGCACGCTCCCGTCCTGGCATCGAACATCGAGGATCATCGTCATGTCGCGTTTCTTCCGCCGTCGCAAGTATTGCCGCTTCACCGCCGAGGGCGTCACCGAGATCGATTACAAGGATCTCGCGACGCTGAAGAACTACATCACCGAAACCGGCAAGATCGTGCCGAGCCGCATCACCGGCACCAAGGCGCGCTACCAGCGCCAGCTCGCCACCGCGGTCAAGCGCGCGCGCTATCTCGCCCTGCTGCCGTACACCGACCGCCACTGAGGGCGCGCGCAGCCCTGACACGGGCCGTCGCCTTGCGGCTCACGGCATGAGAGCACTGGCCAACTGGGTGATGGCGGGGCGGTCGCAGGCCGCGCTCGTCATCGCCTGCGCGATGTTCCTGGCGCTGCTGCTGCCGCCGCTGATGTTCGTCAGCGGCGCGGCACTGGCGCTGGTGGCGCTGCGCCGTGGTGGTGGCGAAGGGGGGCTGGTGCTCGGCTTCGCCGCGGCGGGCTCGCTCGCCATCGCGTGGCTGCTGTTCGGCAGCCCGGGGCCGGTCCTGACCGTGCTGCCGGGTTTCTGGCTGCCGGTGCTGCTGCTCGCGGTGGTGCTGCGCGCGAGCGTGTCGCTGGCCGTCGCGACGCTCGTCGCGGTGCTGCTCGGCTGGGTGGCGGTGCTGGGTTTCCACCTGCTGGTCGACGATACGGCGGCGTGGTGGCTGCAGGTGCTGAACGCATCGATCAGGCAGGCGCTGGGCGAAGCCGGCATGGACAGCGACGGCATGGTCGCGGTCGACGAGATCCTGCAGTTCCTCGCGCCGCTGATGACCGGGATCGTCGCCGCCAACGGCGCGCTGTCGGCCCTGCTGGCGCTGCTGCTGGGGCGCGGCTGGCAGGCGTTGCTGTACAACCCCGGCGGCCTGCGCCGCGAGTTCCACGCGCTGCGCCTGGGGCGCTGGCCGGCGGTGGTGATGATGGCGCTGCTGGCCACCGTCGCGCTGGCCCACAGCCCCTTCGCCGGCAACCTCGCGATCGTCGCCGGCGCCGCCTACGTGCTGCAGGGGCTGGCGGTGGTGCACGGGCTGGTGGGGCTGCGCGGCATGTCGCGGGTCTGGCTGGTCGCCCTGTACCTGGCGCTGCTGCTGGCGTTGCCGCAGGTGGGGCTCGGCCTCATCGCGCTGGCGCTGGTGGATGCCTGGGCCGACCTGCGGGCACGCGTGCGGCGGCCGATTTCGACGGAGCGGCGCGATCCCTGAAGGCCACACGCCCGGGGCCGCGCCGATCAAACTACACACGAACTTCCGGAGTTCCACGATGGACATCATTCTGCTCACCAAGGTCGACAACCTCGGCAACCTCGGCGACCGCGTCAAGGTGAAGCACGGTTACGGCCGCAACTTCCTGATCCCGCAAGGCAAGGCGACCGAGGCGACGGCGGCCAACATCGCCCGCTTCGAGGCGCGCCGGGCCGAGCTCGAAGCCACCGCCGCCACCGCGCTGGCGCGTGCCAACGAGCGTCGCGAACACCTCGCCGACCTGGTCATCACGATGGCGGCGAAGGCGGGTGCCGAAGGCCGGCTGTTCGGCTCGGTCGGCCCCGGCGACATCGCCGACGCCGTGTCGTCGGCCGGCATCGAGCTGAAGAAGGCCGAGGTGCGCATGCCCGACGGCCCGATCCGCCACGTCGGCGAGTACGAGGTCGACGTGCACCTGCACACCGACGTCAACTGCAAGCTGCACATCAACGTCATCGCGGAGTGACCCTCCGCGGTCGGTCCGCGGGTACGTCCGCGGACCGACCGGCCGCCGTGCGCTCCGGCCCCGAGCCCGTCGACGCCCCTGGCCGGATCGCGCGGCCGCCGCCGCGAGGTTTGAGCCATGGCCGTGCCCGCCCCCGACTACGCTCCGCCCGACCGCGAAACCGACGCCCTGCGCGTGCCGCCGCACTCGGTGGAAGCCGAGCAGGCGGTGCTCGGCGGGCTGATGCTCGACAACGCCGCGTGGGACCAGATCGCCGATCGCGTCAGCGAGGAGGATTTCTACCGCGGTGATCACCGGCTGATCTTCCGCGCCATCCGCGAACTCGCCGACAAGGGCTCGCCGTTCGACGTCGTGACCCTGGCCGAGTGGCTGGAGCGCAACGAACTGCTGGCCGACGCCGGCGGCATGGCCTACCTCGGCGTGCTTGCGCGCGACACCCCCAGCGCGGCGAACATCCGCGCCTACGCCGCGATCGTGCGCGAGCGCTCGGTGCTGCGGCAGCTGATCCGCGTCGGCACCGACATCGCAGCCTCGGCCTACGCGCCGCAGGGGCGCGACGTCCGGGAACTGCTGGACGAGGCCGAGCGGCGCGTGTTCGCGATCGCCGAGCAGGGCAACCGCAGCCAGCAGGGCTTCCTGCCGATCAAGGACCTGCTGACCAAGGCGGTCGACCGCATCGACATGCTGTTCGAGAAGGACGACCCGATCACCGGCGTGCCCACCGGCTGGGCCGATTTCGACGAGATGACGGCCGGGCTGCAGCCGGGCGACCTGATCATCGTCGCCGGGCGGCCGTCGATGGGGAAGACCACTTTCGCGATGAACATCGTCGAAAATGCCGCCATCGCGCTCAAGGAACGGTTGCCGGTGGCGGTGTTCAGCATGGAGATGCCGGGCGACCATCTGGCGCTGCGCATGATGTCCTCGCTCGGGCGCATCGATCAGCACCGCATCCGCACCGGCAAGCTGGAGGACGAGGACTGGCCGCGCCTGACCTCCGCGGTGAGCCTGCTCGCCGACGCCCGGCTGTTCATCGACGATTCCGCGGCGCTGTCGCCCACCGAGGTGCGCGCGCGCTGCCGGCGCCTGCAGCGCGAGCACGGCCAGCTCGGCCTGGTGATGCTCGACTACCTGCAGCTGATGCAGGTGCCGGGCAGCTCCGAGAACCGCGCCACCGAGATCTCGGAGATCTCGCGTTCGCTGAAGGCGCTGGCCAAGGAGCTGCACGTGCCGGTGATCGCGCTGTCGCAGCTCAACCGCTCGCTCGAGCAGCGCCCGAACAAGCGCCCGGTGATGTCGGACCTGCGCGAATCGGGCGCAATCGAACAGGATGCTGACGTGATCTGCTTCATCTACCGCGACGAGGTCTACAATCCCGACAGCGCCGACAAGGGCGTGGCCGAGATCATCATCGGCAAGCAGCGCAACGGCCCGATCGGCACCGTGCGCCTGACCTTCCTCGGCAAGTACACGCGCTTCGAGAACTTCACCCCGGACGTCTACAGCACGGCGGGCTACGAGTGAGCGGCAAGCCGCGAACCGTCTACGTCTGCGGCGAGTGCGGCGCGCAGGCCCCGAAATGGTCCGGGCAGTGCGGCGAATGCGGCGCCTGGAACAGCCTGGCGGAGACGGTCGCCAGCCCGCCACCGGGCAAGGGCGGGCGCTTCGGCGGCTACGCCGGCGCCGCCGACGGCGGCGCGCGGGTCGCCACGCTCGCCGAGGTGTCGACCGACGAGGCGGCGCGGCTGCCCTGCGGCATCGGCGAGCTCGACCGCGTGCTCGGCGGCGGCCTCACCGTGGGCTCGGTGGCGCTGGTGGGGGGCGACCCGGGCATCGGCAAGTCCACGCTGCTGCTGCAGACGCTCGCCCACCTCGCCGAGCGGCAGCGGGCGCTGTACGTCACCGGCGAGGAATCGCCGCAGCAGGTGAGCCTGCGCGCGCAGCGTCTGGGGCTGGCGCGCGAGCGCCTGCGGCTGCTGCCCGAGACCTGCGTCGAGCAGATCCTCGCCGCGGCCGCGCAGGAGCGGCCGCAGGTGATGGTGATCGACTCGATCCAGACCATCTTCACCCAGGCGCTGCAGTCGGCGCCGGGCGCGGTGGCGCAGGTGCGCGAGAGCGCCGCGCAACTGGTGCGCTTCGCCAAGCGCAGCGGCACCGCGCTGTTCCTGGTCGGGCACGTCACCAAGGAGGGCACCATCGCCGGGCCGCGGGTGCTCGAGCACATGGTCGACACCGTGCTCTATTTCGAGGGCGACAGCGGCAGCCGCTTCCGCGTGATGCGCGCGGTCAAGAACCGCTTCGGGCCGGTCAACGAGCTCGGCGTGTTCGCGATGACCGAGCACGGGCTGAAGGAGGTCGCCAATCCCTCGGCGATCTTCCTGTCGCGCCACGCCGGGCCGGTGGCGGGCAGCGTGGTGATGGTGACGCGCGAGGGCACCCGCCCGCTGCTGGTCGAGGTGCAGGCGCTGGTCGACGAATGCCACGGCGGCAATCCGCGGCGGGTGACCATCGGCCTGGAGCAGAACCGCCTGGCGATGCTGCTCGCGGTGCTGCACCGTCACGCCGGCATCGCCATGTACGACCAGGACGTCTACGTCAACGTGGTCGGCGGTGTGCGGGTGCAGGAGACCGCTTCCGACCTCGCTGTGCTGCTCGCGGCGCTGTCGTCGTTCCGCGACCGGCCGCTGCCGAGCGATCTCGTCGTCTTCGGCGAGGTCGGGCTGGCCGGCGAGATCCGCCCGGTGCCGAACGGCGAGGAGCGCCTGCGCGAAGCCGCCAAGCACGGCTTCCGCCAGGCCATCGTGCCCAGAGCCAACGTGCCGCGCGCACGCCTCGCCGAGGGCTTCACCGTGACGCCGGTCGAGCGCCTCACCGAGGCGCTGGCGATCGTGCTCTGAGCCGGCGGCGCTCAGGGGCAGGGGTTGGGCTGGTCGGCGTGTATCGCCTCGATCCCGCTCAGCACGGCCTCGGGCAGCTCGAGGTCGATGCTCGCGATGTCGGCGGCGAGTTGTTCGAGCGAGGTCGCACCGATGATGTTGGCCCCCAGGTAGGGGCAGCGGTTGACCCAGGCGAGCGCCATCTGGGCGGGGTCGAGGCCGTGCCGGCGGGCGAGTTCGACATAGGCGCGCGTCGGCGCCTCCGCCTGCGGCCGGTTGTAGCGCTGGAAGCGCTTGAACAGCGTCAGGCGCGCGTTGGCCGGGCGCACGCCATCGAGGTACTTGCCGCTCAGCAGGCCCATCGCGAGCGGCGAGTAGGCGAGCAGGTCGATGCGCTCGCGGTGGGCGATCTCGGCGAGGCCGATCTCGAAGCTGCGGTTCAGCAGGTTGTAGGGATTCTGGATCGTCACCACGCGCGGCAGGCCGAGGCGTTCGGCGGCGGCGAGGTAGCGCATCAGGCCCCAGGGCGTCTCGTTCGACACGCCGACGTAACGGATCTTGCCGGCGCGGACCTGTTCGGCGAGGGCCTCCAGCGTCTCCTCGATCGGCGTGAAGGCGCTGTCGTCGGGCTCGTAGCCGAGCCGCCCGAAGAAGTTCGCGTGCCGGTCCGGCCAGTGCAACTGGTAGAGATCGATGACGTCGGTCTGCAGCCGCCGCAGGCTGGCGTCGAGGGCGAGCGCGATGTTGCGCCGGTCCAGGCACACCCGGCCGCTGCGCAGGTAATCGAGATCGCGCGCGGCGCCGGCGACCTTGCTGGCGATCACCACCTGCGAGCGGCAGCGCCGCGCCTTCAGCCAGGTGCCGATATAGGTTTCGGTGCGGCCCTGGGTTTCGGCGCGCGGCGGCACCGGATACATTTCCGCGGTGTCGATGAAGTTCACGCCGTGGGCGAGCGCATGATCGAGTTGCGCGTGGGCTTCGGCCTCGGTGTTCTGTTCTCCCCAGGTCATGGTGCCGAGCGCAATGCGACTGACATCGAGATCGGTGTGGGCAATACGGTGATAAAGCATCGGGGCATTACCTCGCCGTGCACTACCGCCGGGATTGAAGGGCGCGCACGCCGTTACGGTCCGCGCGAACGGCACCACCTCAGCGGCGGGTGAATAACAGGTCCCAGACGCCGTGGCCGAGGCGCTGGCCGCGGGTTTCGAACTTGGTCAGCGGGCGGTAATCCGGGCGCGCGCAGTAGTCGCCGTCGGTGGCGCGATTGGCGAATGCCGGCGCCTGTCGCAGCACGTCGAGCATGTGCTCGGCGTAATTCTCCCAGTCGGTCGCCAGATGCAGGACGCCGCCGGCAGCCAGTTTGCGGGCGAACAGCGCGACGATATCCGGCTGGATCAGGCGCCGTTTGTGGTGACGTTTCTTGTGCCACGGGTCGGGAAAGAATACCTGCAGGCGATCGAGCGAGGCATCGGGAATCCGCCGCTCGAGGACCTCGACGGCGTCGGCGCAGAATACCCGGACGTTGTCCAGCGCGAGTGCGTCGATGCGCATCAGCAGATGGCCGACGCCCGGCCGATGCACTTCGATACCGATGAAATCGGTAGCAGGCGCAGCGGCGGCCATCGTCGCCAGGGATTCGCCATTGCCGAAGCCGATTTCGAGTACGCGGCAGGCGTGCCGGCCGAAGGTGGCGTCGAGATCGAGCGGGGCGCCGTCGGCCGCCAGTCCGAAACGCGGCCACAACTCATCGAGTGCGCGCTGCTGGCCGCTGGTGAGGCGGCCTTCGCGACGAACGAAACTGCGTATGCGGCGCGCGGTTGCGGGCTGGTTCATGACGGCAAGCACTGTGCTGGAAGCGCCCGGCGGGCCGTTCAGAAGAACAGCCCGTCGAGCGGCGAGGAGGCGCTGGCGAAGCGCTTCTTCGGGATGCGCCCGGCGAGGTGGGCCTCGCGCCCGGCCTCGAT
>NZ_SLWY01000028.1 GCF_004341245.1 Plasticicumulans lactativorans
ACCACCTGTTCCATCTCGAACAAAAACCGCTCCCGGCGTGTCTGGCGTTTCTTGGCTGCGAAACTTGCGCCGGCGAAGGTCAGTTGTTTCATGGGACGGGAGCTCGGGTGACGGTGGGGCTAGTTTACGGCAATGGGTCGGTGGACTGACCGGATTTGATCAGATGTTCCTTAGGCATGATCATGCTCAGATAGATTCATAATAATGAATGAGAGTCTCCCTTATTTTCTTATTTTTATTTCAGCGCTAAAAGCATACCGTCACTCACTTTCGCTAGGCAGCAACACACAGCGATCTCCCTTTGGCGTCAATATGGTCGTCTGACGCTTAGCCCTGGTAACACTGACGCGAAAATTCTGACGTGCTTGGTCGTTTATTTGAGCCCCGGAATTGAAACGCACAATACGATCTGAGTTGTAGGGCGGTTGCCCATTTCGTCGCATCGGCCAGCCCTCGAAGATTATCACTTCGTCGAACTGTTTTCCCTTCGCCTTGTGCATATTCATTACGACTACGCCGGACTCAGGCTTGGCGCTCGTAGAGAAATGCTCTTGGACGAATGCTTGCCGGGTGATCGTCAGTGCATTGCGATAGCCACTGTCTCGCCAGTCCCGAGAAAGCTCTTGGCGAAATTGTGTGCCCCGCTCCAACACGCGAATGTTCTTAACATCTTTCGCGATCTCTTTCAGGCGTGTGCAGACGCCATATTCCAGAACGCGCCGCACGGCTCGCCAATCCCTGTCTGGATCGCCTGTCAACATGAGCGAGCGCACTTGCGCATACACTGCCAGCACGTTGGTAAGGATACTGCTCTTGCGAACAGCCTTACCAGCGGCTTGACTCGCCAACAATTCCTCATACGCCCTTCGAATATTCGCAGCCTCTTTCAGCGCGCGCTGCGTCGGTTCATCGCCACCCTTACCCTGAAAATAATTGCACATCAAGTCAATAAACTGCGCGAAGTGTCGGCGATCCACAGCGGGTTGCATCAGAAGCGCGATGATTTCCGCCGCAAGGATCGCGGCCTCCATCTCAATGGCAGCCGTGTGAGACACCTCGGTCATCCCTGCCGGCGGTTGACGCAAGGCGTCCGACACTAAGCGTGTCATTTTCTTGGTCGGCACAAGAATCGCTAAAGACCAGTTGTCGATGCCTTGCGCAATCAAACGCTGACGAGCGGCATACGTTGTCGTCACCAGTTTAGTCATCGCCGGACTAGAAAACGGATCGAAGACGTCGAGCGCGACACCCTTGTATTCCTGCTGGCGGAATTTCCCAGTGAGTATGTCATTGCCAAAAATAGCGATTTCTGTCCCTGCGCTTCGGTGATTGTCCGTACTGAGATCAACCTCCGTTGGGTTGAACCCCTCCCGGAAATGATCGAGGCGCGCTGGATCGGCTCCTATCCAATCGTAAATACGCTGCTCAGGATCTGCTAAAGCGATCAACCGGCAAAACCTGCCCAGCATCTGGACCACACGCCATTGCGCTTTGTTAGTGTCCTGAAACTCGTCGAAAATAATGACTGGGTACATGGCCGCAACGAGACGGCGAATGCGCTCGCTACTGTGCAAGATGTTCCCTACATACGGTGCGAAGAGATCGAAGCATACCCGCCCCTCATCCGTTGCTAAACGGGAACGCTCCGCGTCTTCGGCAGTCTTCTTGATTGCCCTTTTCTCGTCCGAGAGATTCCTGGCCGGAAAACTCGACCTTATCTCAGAAAGGGCGATGGCCTCGTTGGGTGGCGTGAGAACTGCCAATCGCCGGGGCAGGCCGATTAGATAGCCATGAGTCTTAAGAAGCCGCCAGAAGAATGAATGATAAGTATCGACGTCGATAAGACGTTTTGTAGACGGGGCAATATTCCGTTCATATTCGATGGCCTCTACCACGCGGGAAACCGTCGCGCGAGCAAAACTTAGAAACAGGATTTTCTGACCGGGACGAATATTCCTCTCGGCGATCTGTGCCGCCTTGAGAATGGAGATGGTCGTCTTGCCCGAACCGGGCCCGCCCGAGACAAGGAGGTGCCCATCGGCATTCATGATATCCAGTTGGCCCTTAGTTAGTTCCATCGTCGCTAGACTCCGAATCAACCCCACTCTCGGCGGACGTAGCGATTTCGTTATCAGGCACGGGGGTGGGCAGGCAGGCCTCTTTCAATTTGAGCGCTGCGCCCCGAAGCCATTCGGGCACCTCCGCTTCGCTGCATTGAGCAAGAAAGTCGGCAACGCCCCAGTTGCCCTTCGACCAAGCGAAATACTCTTTCAGCGCGACTCGTGCCTGCGCCTCTGGGTGTGGGTACCTCTGAGCCAAGTGCTGCGGCCAATCCAACTGCCTTGCAAATCGTATTAGGGCCTCTTCGGTTGTGCCTTTCAGGACCAAGGCTTCAAAACCATTTTCATCATGCATTAGAAGCAACTCAATCTGCGACTCAATCAATGCTTTGTTTTTTTCTTCTTGATTGTCGCAAATCGCGAACGTGCGTTTCCCCAATACCTTGTAGAGTTGCGCCATACCAGGGATGTTTGTCTCGCCATCCGCATCAACGGTACAGATACCTAAAACCTCGAGAGAAAAATAGGTTCCAGGATTGAGTTCTGCGAGGCGGCGGCATACAACCGGAAAAGCCGAATACTCGGTAGGCCCTTCAGCGATAAGAATACGGCGAGCAAGCAAACCCTCGCAAAAACGGGTGCGGAACTCCTGTCTATAGCGCTTCGGCTTCACATTGTCGGGTAGCGCGATATTGCACTGCATTAGAGAACCCGTTGCGTCACGCGCTAGCACGACTGTCTCCTCTGCCGTGAATTCTTCTAATACATAGGGCGAATGAGATGTAAAAAGCGCTTGGGATGCCAACTTGCGCACTTCATGAACGATGCGCTTCTGCGCGTACGGAGGTATCGCAGTCTCCGGTTCCTCCATGGCGAAAATCACGTTTTGTTTGCTTTCAGCGATTTGGGACAGCATCGCTAGGACAAGCATGTTGATAGTGCCCGTGCCTTGACGATAGAACGGCGCCGCATGATCTCCATCGCCTGTAGCGATGAATGCTGTAATGACTTTCCGCAAATGCTCACGGGTGAGATTGGACACTTTGAGGTGAGGTTCAATGCCCCACTCTTTGGGAACATACTTCTTGAGCGCAGCATTAATGCTTTCCAACACGGGAGAAATTCCCAATGCAGGATCATTTGCGACCGAAACATCGGAAAGGGTGCCGAGGGTATTCTCCCACATCCGCGGCCTGACTTCCTTCAAGCGCAGAATGATATCAAGCAAACTGCCTCGATCCAGGCTCAAGGCTCGTGAGGCGGTACGAAGAGAGCGGAGATAAAGGAAACCACATAACTGCTTGTGTTTTCTGGAAAACGGTTCGGGCTTATCATTCTCGGTAAGGCTGCGGGTGAAATAAGTGCCTCCCTCGAAATCGTCATCTTCCTCGTCGTACCAACCGTGGAACGTGACACGGAGTGCCTCGGTAATCGGTGCAGCATCAACGCCAGCAGGATTCGGCTCATCGTAAAACTTGTCCGTTACTGAGTTCCAGAATTCGATGTAGTCACCGAATGCTCCCTTCTGCTCCTCAGTGAGGTCTGCAATAGTCGCTTCTATCGTAATCTTGGGCATCTTGGCCCCTGCGACTTCTTCATCAGCAAGGAACTCAGCATCATTTCCTGCCGCCGCCTCGGCAACAACATTAGTCTGAGGCACAACGGGTCTGATAGTGTAGACGCCTCTGAAAAAATCGTGCTCATCGATGGCGGGCTGGCGATTAAGACGATCAGGCCCAAGAACTAAGTCTAGGGCTTCCAGTATAGTTGTCTTGCCGGTGTTGTTGTCACCGATAAGAACGCCATGCTTTGGGAATAATAGCACTGCCTGTCTTATGCCCCTGAAATTCTCTATTCCTATGCGGACTACACGCACAATTTACCACTCCTTGCACTTATAGGTCTCGACAGATTTACTTCATTAGCTACCGATGCCAGCCTACCAGTCGGGCCTACTTGTGATCGCAGACGATATTGGTGATCGAGTCATCCCGAATAAATTGTACCGCCTTGTCATCATAATGTGTAGCGTCATCGCGTCAGTGCCCAACTGAGGCCAATAGCTGGCGCGGAACTACAGGACGCCACTTTGTAAATGGCTGTCGATAAGACGTTGTAGCGTTCCGCAACCTAGCTAACCGACGTAGACGAATTAGAGATATTGATCAATTGATCTACCTGACCTGTCGTGTGTTCAACTAGACTTGCCACACTTTTCACATTCGGACAGTAGCTTGAGTCTTAAACACTCCGCTGAAATCAGTCGCGACAACCGGATCTGCAGAGTTGCCCACCGGCGGCGTGGCGTCCACCACGCGCACGCCGATAATAGCCAGCCCGTATTCAGTGCGCTTCGGCGCTGCAGGCTAGCTTGAGAGACGGTGAACGCAGCGAATCCAACTCCGTCTGAACCCGGCCGATCGCACGCCAACTCCGCCACTCCCACCAGCGCCGTCACACGGCGACGCCACACATGGCGGTGAGCGGCAGGCGGGCGGTGCCGCAACTCCTGACCGAGGTCCCCCTCACTCCTCGCGCGTCAGTGCCCCCAGCCATTCGTCCAGGTGGTCTTCGAGCCGCCAGTGGGCATGCACCCAGGCGCGCAGGTCGGCGCCGGCGCGGGCGCTGGCGGCGGGGTCGGCGAGGTGTTCGCGCAGGGCCTTGAGCCAGGCGGCGGGGTTGTTGGCGACGCGGGTCACCGGGGCGCCGCGGTAGGGTTCGATGTCGCTCGCGATCACCGGCCAGCCGAGCATGCCGTATTCGAGCAGGCGCAGGTTGCTCTTGGCGGCGTTGAAGCGGTTGTGCTCCAGCGGGGCGACGGCGAGGTCGAGGTCGAGGCGCGCGAGGGCCGCCGGGTAGGCGTCGAAGGGCACGCCGGGGTGGATCTCCTTGGCGTGCGGGGCGAGCGCGTCGATGCACATGCCGAAGAACACCCAGTCGACCTCGTGCGCGGTGGCGCGCACCACGTCGACCAGCAGCGCGAGGTCGCCCTGGTGCTGTGCCGCGCCGGCCCAGCCGACGCGCGGGCGGCGACGCGGGCGCTCGCTCGCCGGCGGCGGCAGCCCGCGCCAGCGCGCGGCCTCGATGTAGTTGGGCACCACGCGGATGTCGCCGGCGAGGTCGGCGCAGGCCGCGGCCATCGCCGGCGTGGCGACCACCAAGCGGTCGCACAGGCGCAGCACCTGGCGCAGGCGCTTGCGGGTGTCGGCGGCGAACTCGCCCTTCAGCGCGCTGCGCTTCGGCAGCTCGAACACCAGGTCGTCCTGGCCGAACACCACGAATGCGTCGAGGCCGACCTCGCGGTAGACCTCGAGCGCGTGCAGGTGCTGCTCGGTGAAGGCGTTCTGCAGCAGCAGCGTGTGCGGCGCGCGGCGCGCGAGCTCGGCGGGCTCGGGCAGCCACGGCGCGGCGCGGTCGTGGTCGGGCAGCAGCGCGTGCTGCGCGCGCCCGGCGGCGGCGAGCGCGCGCAGCGGGCCGCGCACGCGGTACTGGCCGGTGCCGCCGGCGTTGCACGGCGCGGCGATCACCCTGAGTGCGGTGGGCAGGTCGGGGTTCCACGGCGCGTCGAGCTGCTCGTCGAGCGCCCAGTCGCGGCGCGAGAGGCTCAGGTTGCGGTTGTACGCCGGGTCGCGCGCGAGCTGCGGCAGCCACTGCCGCACCAGCTCGATGTTGGAGCGGCGGTTGCGCGCGAGCCTGGCCGGGTCGGTCTCGTGGCGCAGGCTGCTGGAGCCGTGGTGCAGCACCGTCGCGAACGGCGTCCACACCACGCGCAGGCCGAGCGCGCCGACCTTCAGGCACAGGTCGACGTCGTTGAACAGCACCGCGAAGCGGGTCTCGTCGAGCCCGCCGACGGCGGCGTAGACCTCGCGGCGCAGCAGCAGGCAGGCGGCGGTGACGGCGCTGAAGTCCTGCACCCGCTGCGCGCGGCCGAGGTGGCCGGGGGCGTCGAGCGCCAGCGCGATGCCGACGTGGTCGGCGGTGCCGGACAGCCCGAGCACGACGCCGGCGTGCTGCACGCGCCCGTCGGGGAACACCAGCCGGCAGCCGACCGCGCCGACGCCGGGGCGCAGGCCCTGCGCGAGCATCCGCTCCAGCCACTGCGGCTGCACGATCACGGTGTCGTTGTTGAGCAGCAGCAGGAACTCGCCGCGCGCCTCGGCGGCGGCGACGTTGTTGAGCACCGAGAAGTTGTACGGCACCGGCTGGTCGAGCACGCGCACGCGGCGGTCGCGCTCGCCGATCGCGGCGAGCCAGGCGCGGGTGGCGGGCTCGCGGCTGCCGTTGTCGACGATCAGCACCTCGAAGTGCCGGTAGGCGGTGCGTTCGAGCAGGCTGTCGATGCACGGCGCGAGCAGGTCGAGGCGGTCCCTGGTCGGCACGATCACGCTGACCAGCGGCTGCGCCGGCAGCGGGTGGTCGATGAAGAAGGTGCCGGGCAGCAGGCCGGGCAGCACCGCGGCGGGCTCGCCGACCGCCTCCAGGTGGGTGCGCAGCAGGTCGGCGCCGAGGGTCTCGACCGCGGCGGTGTCGTCCGGCGCGCCTTCCGGGTGGTGCCAGAGCAGCTCGTCGACGTGGCCGAGGGCGGCGCTGCCGAAGTGCTCGCAGCACACCAGCGCGGCGGCGTAGTTGAGCAGCAGCGGCGGCACCGGCAGGCCGCCGACGCCGGGCCAGAGTGCGTGGTGGATCGCGCAGGCGTGGCCGGTGTAGGGGCCCGAGTAGAGCAGGTCGAGGTTGGCGTCGGGCTTGAAGAGCGGCGTGTGGCAGCGCCCGGCGGCGTCGACGCGGTCCTCGTCGAAGGTGACGCAGCGCCATTCGGGGTGGCGTTCGGCGCAGGCGGCGAGCACGTCGGCGAAGTCGGGCTCGAAGCGCGTGCCGGGCCGCGCCACCACGCGCCAGTCGGCCGCGGCCTGCGCCGCCGCGGCGGCGAGCGCGGTGGCTTCATCGCCGTCGTGGTGGTGCCAGGCGAGCACGTCGAGCTCCTCGAACAGCGGGTCCGGGCAGGCGGTGGCGGCGACCACGTCGAGGCGCCAGCGCCCCGGCGTCTGCGCGGCGAGGGCGTCGACGGTGTCGGCGAGGCGCGCCTCGTCGCCCGGCGCGAACGGCAGCAGCACCTGCACGCAGGGCTGCGCGCCGACCGGCGCGGCGGCGACGAGGCGCGCGCGCGCGGCGGCGTCGCGGCGGTGACGCGCGCGCCACGCGGCGTAGTCGGCTTCCGGCGTCGCGGTGCCCGCCCCCTGCGCGGCCGCAGCACGGCGCGCCGCGCCGAGCGCGAGCAGCGCGTCGAGCAGCGCGCCGAGGCGCGCATCGACCGCCTCCAGCCCCCAGGCCGCGGTGGCGGCATCGAGCCCGGCGGCCGAGGCCGCGCCCCAGTCGGCGGGCGATTCGTGCAGGCGCACCACGGCCTCGGCGAAGGCCGCGGGGTCGTCGGCGACGTCCACGCCGGCGATGTCCTCCATGCCCTCGGCGGCGAGCGTGGTCGCCACCACCGGCACGCCGTAGCCGAGGCTGGTGGCGATCTTGCCCTTCAGCCCGGCGCCGAAGCGCAGCGGCGCGAGCGACACCCGCCGGCGCGCGAACACCGGTGCGAGGTCCTCGACCCAGCCCGTCAGGCGCACGCCCTCCCCCGCCAGCGCCGCGAGTTCGGCCGGCATCTGGCTGCCGACGATCTCCAGTTCGGCATCGGGCAGGCGCGCGCGCACCCGCGGCCAGAGCTCGGTGCACAGCCAGCGCACCGCGTCGAGGTTCGGCGGATGGCGGAAGCCGCCGACGAACACCGCGCCGCGCCGCGCCGAGTAGCCGCCGCTGCGCCCGGGGATGTCGCGGATCAGCGGCAGCACCGCGATCCGCGCCGCCGGCACGCGCGCGGCGAGCAGCGCCGCCTCGGCCGGGCTGATCACCACGGTCAGGTCGGCGCGGCGCACGCAGTCGAGTTCGGCGGCTTCGAGCCCGGCGGCGTGGGCGATCGCCGCGGCGTTGCCGATCAGCTCGGCATGGCGGCGCTCGCGCAGGAAGTGCAGGTCGACGGTGTTGAACACCACCGGCGTGTGCGGCAGCAGCCGCTGCACGGTGGTGAGCGCGCGCGCCGCCACCGGCAGCCGCGACACGATCGCCAGGTCGAGCTCGCCGGCGCGCTGCGCGAGCAGGGTTTCGAGGAAGCGCTGCGCGGTCTCGGCCGGCGCCGGCTCGGCGCCCGCCAGGTACAGGCACTCGATGCCCTGCGCCTGCAGCGCGTGGGTGTAGCGGCCGAGGTGCACGAGGTCGAGCGGCACGAAGGTGACGCGCCAGCCGCGCGCGTCGAACAGGCGCATCAGGTTGACCATGTCGACCGAGCCCGAATCCTGGTCCGGGGTCGGCGTGGTGGCGTCGACGATCAGCACGCGGCGCTGCGGGCGGCGGTCGGCGGCGTGGCGCGGCTCCACGCCGGGGCGGCCGTGCGCCGGCAGCAGCGCGGCCCACTTCTGCAGGAAGGTCGCGCGGTTGGCGACCTGGTGCGCCTTGACCCCGCGGTTCACGTCGGTGCCGGCGGTGGCGCCCTCGAAGTGCACGACCTCGGCGCGCGGCTGGTAGAGCACGCGGCGGCCGCGCGCGCGCAGCGCGAAGGCGAGGTCGGTGTCCTCGTAGTAGGCCGGCGCGTAGCGCGCGTCGAAGCCGCCGAGCTCGGCGAACAGCGCGCGCGGCACCAGGATCGCCGCGCCCGAGCAGTAGTCGACGTCGCGCAGGAAGTTGAACGCCGGCGCGTTCGGGTCCTGGCCGCGGCCGTAGTTGAGGCCCGAGGCGTCGTCCCAGATCACCCCGCCGGCCTCCTGCAGGCGCCCGTCGGGGTAGATCAGCTTGGCGCCGACCAGGCCGGCGTCGGGGACCTGCGCGAAGGTGTCGACCAGCGCGTCGAGCCAGCCGGGGCGCACCTCGGTGTCGTTGTTGAGGAAGCACAGGTAGTCGCCGCGCGCGCGCGCCGCACCGGCGTTGCAGGCGCCGACGAAGCCGAGGTTGCGCGGGTTGCGCAGGTAGACGAGGTCGGTCCGCGGCGCGAGCGTCGCCGGCGTGGCGTCGGTCGAGCCGTCGTCGACGACGATGATCTCGACCGGGTCGCGCGGCGGGTGGCGGGCGATCGCCGCCAGGCAGCGCAGCGTGAAGTCGAGCTGGTCGTAGACCGGGATGATCACCGACACCCGCGGCGCGACGGCCGGGGCCGGCGCCGCGGCGGGCGGCGGTGCCGGGCGCGGCGCGGCGGGTGCGGGCCGCGGCGGCGCGACCTCCGCCGCCGGCCGGTCGGCGCCGAGCGCCTCGCGCGTCGCCTCCAGGTAGGCGTGGCCATCGCGCAGGTCGGGTTCGAGGTGGGTGCCCTCGGCCCACTCGTTCCAGGCGTTGATGAACACCAGGCGCTCGTCGCCGGAAAGCCGCGCGCGGGTGTCGGCGACCGCGAAGCGCAGCCAGTCGCGGTAGCGCTCCGGGGTGTTGCCGACGAACACCAGCGCCTCCTCGCCGCGGCGCGCGGTGTTGTCCCAGCCGGGCATCACCCCGCGCAGCAGGCGGTAGGGCGGGATCGGGCGGCGCTGCGCCTCGGCGACGATCGCCGCGTAGTCGTGCAGCGGCCCGGTGTGCGGGCGCCGCCATGCCAGGGCGCTGCGCGCGCGGTCGAGGCGGGCGTCGAACAACAGCGGCGGGAACTCGCAGCCGGCGTCGAAGCCGAGCGCGGCGGCATCGGCGCGCACGAAGCTCTCGACCCGCACCAGGTACAGCTCGCCGATGCCGTCGGCGCGCGCCGCCTCGCGCCAGCGCGCCAGCGTCGCGACGACGTCGGGCAGCAGGTCGGAGCGGTACACCAGCAGCAGCGGCCGGCCGTCGACGCGGATGTAGCGGCGGTCGGCGAAGTAGCGGTAGAGCTCGCGGATGAAGCGCAGGTCGTTGTCCGGCGAGTAGTGCTGGGCGATCAGCACCGCCTCGCTGCCGCCGTCCCAGCGCCGCGTCCAGTGCTCGTTGGCCCAGCACAGGCAGAACGGGAAGTCCGGCTCGCCGCTCGCCAGCACCGCGTCGAGCGGGGTTTCGAGCAGGCGCCGGCCGTCGAACCAGTAGTGGTAGTAGCAGAAGCCGTGGATGCCGTAGCGGCGCGCGAGCGCGGCCTGCTCGGCGCGCAGCTCCGGCACGCGCAGGTCGTAGAAGCCGAGGTCGGCGGGCAGTTGCGGTTGGTGGTGGCCGTCGAACAGCGGCGCGGCGCGCACCACGTTGCGCCACTCGGTGAAGCCCTTGCCCCACCAGGCGTCGTTCTCCGGGATCGGGTGGAACTGCGGCAGGTAGAAGGCGATCGCGCGCACGTCGGGCGCCGGCTCGGCGCCGGCATCCTCCGCGGCCAGCGCGAGCGGTGCCGGGCGGCGCGCGCGGCCACTGTCGCGGCCGTCGACGTAGGCGTGCGGGGCGTGGTCGAGGCAGGGCCGCGCGCCGCCCGGCGCACGCGCGACGAGCTGCACGTCGTGCGGGCAGCCGGCGAGGAAGGCGGCGAGCCCGCCGTCGGCGCGCGGGCACTCGCCGGCGTCGAGCTGCAGCACCCAGCCCGCCGGCGCGCAGTGCCCGGCGAGGCGCCGGCGCGCGTCGGCCTCGCCGGCGGCGAAGTCGCCTTCGATCACGCGCAGCCGCCCGGGCGGCGCCAGCCCGTCGAGCGCGCGCCACAGCGCCGCGTCGTCGACGCCGTGCGGGCCGCCGCCGCCGTCGGCGCGCGGGCGGTCGAGGCCGAGCACGATCGGCGCGCAGCCGAGTGCCAGGCAGGCGCGCACCGTCGTCGCCACCTCGCGCCAGCGCGCACCGAGCAGGATCACGGCGCCGGGCGCCAGGGGTTCGCTTGGCGTCATCGCATGTCCTCCGTCAGGCGCGGGCGACGAACACGCACTGCGTGTCGCCGAGGTAGCCGCGCTCGGCCGACCAGTAGAAGAGCGCCGCGGCGTCACCGAAGCCGGCGGCGCGCAGCTCGTCGAGCAGTTCCCAGCCGAAGTGGCGGTAGCACAGCACCCCGCGCCCCTGCCCCACCGGGTCGCCGTGGTACTCGGGGGCGTGCAGGTGTTCGATCAGCCCGTCGCCGAGCGCGCGGGCGAGCTCGCGGTGCGCCTGCGCACCGGCGGCGAAGGGCACGCTGAACAGCAGCCAGCCGCCGGGGCGCAGGCAGCGGCGGCACTCGGCGAGCGCGCGGCGGTGGTCGGCGATGTGCTCCAGCACGTCGAAGCTCAGGATCGCGTCGAAGCGCGCGTCGGCGAAGCTCAGCGCCGTCAGGTCCTCGTGGCGCACGCCGTGCACCGAGGCGCCGGGGGCGGCGCCGGCGAGGTACTCGCTGCCGGTGACGTCGGCGTAGCGCGCGCTGAGCCAGCGCCAGGCCGGGGTGACGCGCTCGGTCAGGTAGAGCGCCGGCTGCGCCGGCAGCGGCAGGCCGAGCAGCACGTCGAAGGCCGCGCGCACGCGGTTGGCCAGCCCGCAGCCGGGGCAGACCAGGCTCTCGCGCCAGTTCGGCAGGCCGGCCGCCGGGCGCGCGAAGCTGAAGCGCGCCGGCGCGTCGCAGGCGCCGCACACGCCGGCGAGCACGCCGCCGCCGGCGGCGGCGAGCGCCTGCTCGAAGGCACGGCGCGCGCCCTCCTCGGCGGCCTCCTGCGCCTGCAGCGCGTGGAAGCCGGCGCGGCTCGCGAGCGACGCCGAACGCGCGGCCGGGGTCTCGATGACGGGCGGCGCCGCGACGGGCGGCGTGGCGGGTGCCGCAGCGGGCGGCGGCAGCGTGGCGGGTGCGGCGGGCGCGACCGCGGGCGGCGGCGTGAGCGGTGCGCGGTAGGCCGCATCGCGCGCCGGGAAGGCGTGGCGCAGCTCGTAGTGCGCGACCTCGTGCCAGCTGGCCGGTGCGGCGGGGTCGAGCGGGCGCACGCGCAGGTGGCGCGGGTGCGCGGTGCGATCGAGCTCGAAGCGCTCCCAGGCGAAGCGCATCACGCCGAAGCCCTCGGCGGCGAGCGCGGCGACCTCGGGCTCGTGCTGGCGCTGCGCCGGGTGGCGGCGGAAGCTCGACAGCGGCCCGGCCAGGTACACGCAGGGGCCGCGCAGCAGCAGGTTGAGCCACAGCGCGATGTCGTTGACGGCGCGGATCGGCCTGCCGTCGAAGCTCATCGGGTCGGGCGCGAGGCCGGCGAGGTCGGCCTTGCGGAACATCACCGTGCTCGGCTCGCCGACGAAGTTGCGCCCGCTCGCGAGCAGCAGCGTGCCGAGCGTGAGGCCGTCGCAGAGGCGGTCCTCCGGCACCGGCGGCAGGGTCTCGTCGATGTCGGGCAGCGACCGGCCGTCGGCGTCGATCGGCTGGCGGCGCGAGCTCACCAGCGTCGCCTGCGGGCAGCGGCGCAGCGCCGCGACCATCCGCGCGACGGCGTCGGGCGCGAGCAGGTCGTCGTCGTTGAGCGGCTTGACCAGCACCCCGCGCGCCTCCTCGAAGCAGCGCAGCAGGTTCGGCCGCCCGCCCAGGCGCTCGGGGTTGCGCAGGTGGCGCACGCGCGGGTCGGCGCCGGCGCGCGCCGCGACGAGCGCGCCGATGCGCCCGCTGGCGTCGTCGTCGCAGACCACGATCTCCAGCGCCGGGTGGGTCTGCGCCAGCGCGCTCGCCAGCGCGGCGTCGAAGTAGGCCGGGTTGTAGGCCGGGATGACGATGCTCACCAGCGGCGTCGCCGGCAGCGTGCGCGCTGGCACGTCGAATTCGAGGATCAGCCGCGAGCCCTGGCGGTGCTCCAGCCCGGCGAGGCGCGGGTCCTCGCTCTCCCCGAAGGCGCAGCGGCCGAGGCAGCGCAGCCCCGCCATGCCGGCGAGGCGGCGCAGTTCCTCCTCGTCGTAGAGCCAGCGGTGGCCCCACCAGCGCAGCGCCATGTTGAGGCGCTCGCAGCGGTTGGCCACCCAGTCGTAGCCGAAGCGCTGCCAGTCCGGGTGCACGTGGCGGCTGCGGTAGTCCTCGACCACCGCTTCGAGGTCGGGCGTGGCGATGCGCAGCCGCCCGCCCGGCGCGAGCACGCGGCGGCACTCGATCAGCAGGTGCAGCGCGTCGGCCTGGCTGACGTGCTCGATGAAGTGCTCGCTGTAGATCGCGTCGACCGAGGCGTCGTCCCACGGCAGGCCGTGGGTGACGTCGAGCCGGCGGTCGGCACCGGCCTCGAGGTCGAGGTTGACGAAGCCCGGCAGCAGGCGGCTGCCGCAGCCGATGTTGAGGCGGGTGCTCACGCGCACGACCTCCGGGGCGGACGAGGGATGGACGATGGGCGCGTTCATGAGGGCGTCGGCGCCCGCCCGGCGGCGAGCCGCCGCCAGTCGGCCGCGCTGAAGCGCAGGTAGCCTTCGAGCACACTGCCGCGCAGGTCGTCGGCGACCGCGGCGACGATCGCCGGCGGCAGCCGCCCGCGCCAGCCGTCATCGTCGGCCCGGGCGCGGAACACCGAGTAGGCGTCGGCGTGGTGCTCGCCGCGGCTCGCCTGCAGGAAGCGCGCGGTCTGCGCCTGCGGCGCCAGGCCGAGGAAGGCGAAGAGGCGCTCGGTCTCGCGCGCCGGCGCGGCGCACAGCGCGGCGTACTCGACCAGGCAGACGCGCCCGGGGTGGGCCGCGGCGAGCGCGTGGAACAGCAGCGCCGCCTCCTTCCAGCGGGCGTAGCCGTTGTACTCCTCGGGCCGGCCGGCGTTCTTGCGCGGCGCGTCGCGCCACTCCTCGAGCGGCTGCCAGCCGAGGTCGGCGCGAAACTCGCGCGGCGCGTCGAACCACGACGCGAGTGTGGCCAGCGGGTGGCGCACGATCGCCACCAGGCGGGTGCGCGGCGCGCGCGCGAGCAGGTTGGGCAGGATGTGGTGGTAGCGCACTTCCTTGTAGACCAGGTGGGTGCAGCGGCCCTTGGCGAAGTCCGGCAGGCGCCCGGCGGCGCGCGCCGCGCGCTGGCCGACGAAGTCGTCGTCGAGCGTCGCCAGGCGCTGCCAGAACGCCTCGATGCGCGCGGCGCTCGCCTCGGCGTCGAGGAAGCCCTGCAGCGCGTACGAGAACAGCGGCTGGAAACAATAGCGGGTGTGCGGCGAACTGTTGAGGATCTCGCCGAGCCAGCTCGTGCCCGAGCGCGGCACGCCGTGCACCGCGACCGGCAGCAGCGCCGCGGCGTTCATGCGGCGGCACCGGCCGCCGCCGCGGCCTCGTCGGCGTCGAGCAGGCGGAAGTCGTCGAGCTCGGCGCGCAGCCGCGCCGCGGGTTCGCCGAGCACGCGCTCGAGCATGCTCGCCGCGTCGCCGCGGTAGTGCGGCACGAAGCGCAGGCGCACGCCGGCGGCGGCGAACTCGCGCGGCGCGTAGAGCGCGACGCCACCCGGCAGGTTGACGTACTCGCGCGCGCCGGCCGCGCCGAGCAGCGCGAACAGCCGCGCACGGCCGCAGAGCCCCGCCGGCAGCCCGAAGGCGCTCGACGCGACGATCGGGCAGGCCAGGCCGAGCACGGCGCACACCGCGCGCAGGTTGTCGGCGAGGTAGCCGACCGGCGTGCGCCCCGCCGGCAACAGGTGTGCGCGCCAGGCCGGCTGCCGCGCCAGGCCCTCGGCGAGGCGCGGGAAGCGCCGCCAGTCGGCGACGAAGGCCGCCTCGCGCGCCGGGTCGAAGGCGAGCTCGCGGATGCGCCGCGCCAGCGGCCCGCGCTTGAGCGGCAGCGTCAGCCAGCGCAGGCGGCCGTCGGCGCCGTGCAGGCGGTTGCGGTGCACCCAGCCGCCCCTGGGGAACTGCACGCAGTCGTAGAGCACGAACAGGTCGGCCGCGGCGAACAGCCGGAAGTAGTTGAGGTAGGGGAAGAAGTACGGCTGCATCACGGCGACGCGCACGCCCGCGGCCCCCCTCAGCCGGCGCCCGCCACGCCGAGGTGGCGCGGCCCGGCGGCGCGGCGCGCGCGGTCGGGCACCTCGAAGTAGGTGCGCACGCTGTCGCAGACGTGCTCGATCTCGCCGGCGCCGAGGTCCAGGTACAGCGGCAGGCCGAGGGTGCGCGCGGCGGCGTCGTCGGTGCAGCGCAGCCGCCCGGCCGGGAAGGCCTGGAACGCCGGCTGGCGGTGGCAGCCCTGCATCCACCAGCGCCGTGTCTCGATGCCGCGCGCGCGCAGGAAGCGCGCGAGGCCGTCGGCCTCGGGGCGCAGCAGCGTCACCACCAGCGTCGAGCTGATCCAGTCGTCGCCGTAGCCGGCGGCGAGCCCGAGTTCGCCGTCGAGCCCGGCCAGGCGCTCGCGGTACGCGCCGGCCACCGCCTGCCAGCGCCGGCGCGTGTCCGGCCAGGCGTCGAGCGTGGCCAGACCGATCGCCGCGCCGTACTCGCTCAGCTTGCCGTTGACGCCGACCACCGAGGCCTCGCGCTTGCCGTCGAAGCCGAAGTTCGAGTGCACGCGGCAGCGCTGCACCAGCTCGGCGTCGCGCGCCACCACCGCGCCGCCCTCGCCGATGCCGAAGGCCTTGGTCGCGTGCAGGCTGACCACCGCCGGCAGCGTCGACGGGCGCAGCGAATCGAAGCCGGCGGCGGCGTCGATCACCACCGCGATGCCGGTCTCGCGCGCCAGCGCCTCCCACGGCGCGGCGTCGAGCGGCGCGCCGAACGGCGCCACCACCAGCACCGCGCCGACCGCGGCCTTCATCTGCCGGAGCGTGCGGCGCACCTCCTCCTCGTCGAGCACGCCGGTCTCGGGGTCGATGTCGACGAAGAACGGCTTCATGCCGGCCTGCGTCACCGCCAGCGCCGAGGCCGGGAAGGTCCACGCCGGCATCACGCAGTAGCCGCCGGGCTGCGCGCCCTGCGCGAGCAGCGCCACCAGCAGGCCGAAGGTGCCGTTGGCGACCGTGCACGCGGTGCCGGGGCCGTCGCCGAGCCAGTGCTCACCGAGCGCCTGCTCGAAGCGGCTGCACAGCGGGCCGAAGTTGGTGTACCAGCGGTTGCGGTCGATCTCGGCGAGGTAGGGCAGCACGCGCTCGTGGCCGACCAGCAGGGGCTTCATCACGGGGATCATCGGCAGGGCTCCTCGGGGCCGTTCAGGGCTGGCGCCGCAGCCACAGGCTGCCGCCGCCGAAGGCGCGCCCGCGCGGGTGGGCGAGCGCGCGGCGCACCTGCTCGGGAAAGCGGTGATGGGCGTAGGCGCAGCCGAAGACGATGCGCCAGACGCTGTTGAACATCAGGAAGGCGCGCAGCAGGTACTGCTCGTTCCAGCTGCGGTTCTCGGCCAGCACCCAGTCCTGCGGGTAGTCGGCGGGCAGGAAGACGTCGTGCAGGTGCACGTACACCCCCGGCGCGAGCCGCGGCAGCACCTCGAAGAACAGGAAGTTGACGTCGCTGCCGGTCTTGGCGACGTGCGAGGAGTCGATGAACAGCACGTCGCCGGCGGCCAGGCGCTCGAACTCTGCGAGCGGCACCGCCTGCACCGGCGCCTGCAGCAGCCGCGTGATGCCGGGCACGCCGCGGCTCAGGAACGGGCGCGGGTAGGGCTCGATGCAGACCACGTCGATGGTGCCGTCGAACCAGCGGCGGTTGACGTCGGCGACCAGCAGCGACGAGAAGCCCGAGCCGACCTCGATCACCCGCCGCGGCTGCCAGGCGCGCAGCAGCACGAACAGCGCACGGCAGTCGAGCCAGCTGAACTGCGAGTTGCGGGTGAAGAACTGCGCGAGCTCGGGCGTCTCCGGCAGCGTCTCGGGGTAGTCGTAGTCGCCGAGGTAGCGCGGGAAGTGCTCGCCGAGCACGCGCAGGTGCGAGGCGTCGTCGAAGTCGATGCCGAGCACCACCGGGTGGGTCGGCCACAGCTCGGCGCGGCGCGCCTGCAGCGCCGCCGGGTCGACCACCGGCGAATAGAAATGCCCGGGCGGGAACAGCGACTGCACCGGTTTGCCGCTCATCGGCGCCTCCGTGCTCAACGCAGATAGTCGAAGAGGCTGAGCCCCTGGATCTTGGCGAAGCTCTGCTGCGCCGCCTGCAGCGCCAGCAGTTCCTGCTGCAGCCGCGAGGCGGCGGCAGCGTAGTCGGTGTCCTCGATGCCGCCGCGCACCTCCTGCATGCGCAGCGAGAAGTCGCTGTTCGCCTCCTCCTGCGCATCGAGCGCGTTGAGGCGCGAGCCGACCCGCCCGCGCACCTCCAGCAGGTGGTTGGCGGCCTGCTCGAAGTCGGCGATGCCGTTGCTCAGCGCCTGGTGGAAGGCGGTCACGCTGGTCTCGGAACTGGTCGAGCTCTCCAGCGCGGCGATCACGCGGTCGAAGGTGGTGAACACGTCCTGCGCGGTCGACGGCACCACGTTGAAGCGGTCACCGGCCGCCGGCGTGCCGTTCAGCGGGATCTCGATGCCGGCGAACGCGAGCCCGTCGCCGGGGCTCCACGGCTGCGGCGGGCCCGGCGGGGTGCCGGCGGTCAGGTCCTGCACCGTATAGGTGTTCGCCGAGGTGAACACCACCTGGTAGCGGTGCCCGTCGAAGGCCTCCGGGTCGGCGACCGAGCCCGGCCCGATCACCGCCGAGCCGGTGTTGGTCGCCGCGGCCTCGGTGACGAAGCGGCCGTTGCCGTTGCGGATCGCGAAGAACACCTCGTCGCCCG
This sequence comes from Plasticicumulans lactativorans, assembly GCF_004341245.1. Classification (GTDB taxonomy): domain Bacteria; phylum Pseudomonadota; class Gammaproteobacteria; order Competibacterales; family Competibacteraceae; genus Plasticicumulans_A; species Plasticicumulans_A lactativorans. Next base: position 17,636 of record NZ_SLWY01000028.1, read on the forward strand.
GGTCGTCCACCGCCACCAGCCGGGTCGGCCCGATCTGCAGGAAGCGCTGGCCGCTGTCGCCCTGGTACACCGCCGCGCTGCCGCTCTGCCCCACCGGCGCGGTCTGCGCCTTGTAGCCGCTGAACAGGAAGTCGCCGGCGCCGTCCTTGGTGTTGGCGAGCTGCACCGCCTGGTTGCGGATCTGGCGCAGCTCCTGCGCCACCGCGCGGCGGTCGGCGTTGGTGAGCGGCGCGTTGTTGCCCTGCAGCGCGAGCTCCTGCGCGCGCTTGAGCAGGTTGCCGAACGCGTCGAGGGTCGAGTCCTCGATCGCCAGGCGCCCGCGCGCGAGGTTGACGTTCTCCTGGAACTGCGCGGTGGCGGCGATCTGGTGCTGCAGCTCGACCAGCCGCGCGCTGCCGGAGGGGTCGTCGGAGGGGTCGAGGATGCGCTTGCCGCCGCCGATCTGCGCCTGCGTGTTCGCCACCGCCACCTGCGCGTCGCGGATGTACTGCACGCCGCGCTCGTGCACCTGGTTGGTCGACAGCCGGATCATGGCCTACCCCTAGCGTTGCACGACGCCGAGCAGCGTCTGGAACAGGTTGTCGGCGACGCGGATCAACTGCGCCGACGCCGAGTACGACTGCTGGAACTTCTGCAGGTCGGCCGCCTCCTCGTCGAGGTTGACGCCCGAGGCGGCGTCGCGCGCCTGGCGCGCCTGGTCGAGCAGCGCGGTCTGCGTGTCGAGCGCGTTGGCGACGCGGTTGCTGCGCGAACCGACGCCGCCGAGGATGTCGCCGTACAGGCTCTTGTAGTCGTAGGTGCCGTCGAGCAGCAGGCGCTGGGTGGCGAGCCCGGCGAGCAGCAGGCCGTTGCGGTTGTCGCCGATGCCGCCCTGGTTGTTCTCGACGCGGAACACGTCGCCGGCCGCCGGCTCGCCGCTCAGCGCGACCTGCCAGCCGTTCAGCGCGAGCGTCGCGCCGCTGAGCGGGTCGTAGGCGTTGCCGCTCGACAGCGTCACCTCGCTCGCGCCGCTGACGTCGACCACGTCGTAGCTCGTCGCGCTGGTGAAGCGGACCTCGATGCGGTCGAGCAGGTGCGGGTCGGCCGCGTCGAGCACCGTACCGGAGCTGATCGTGCCGCTGCCGGCGTTGCCGACGATCGCCGAGGCGCGGATCGGCGTCGCCAGCGCGATGTCCACCGGGCGGGTGATGGCGACGTCGAAGGTGCGCGCCGCCTCGCGCGTCGGCTGCAGCAGGAAGCGGTCGCCGTTCGCCGGCGCGGTGCCGGCGATGTCGACGTGCACGCCGTCGAAGTCGAGCGTGCCCGTCCCCACGCTGATCTCGCCGGGGCCGAGGATGTGGTTGTCGCTGAGGCGGCGCACCTGCCAGGCGCCGCCGACCGAGGTGATCTCGTAGTCGGAGCGCGCGAGCGCGGTGGCGTCGGTCACCGTCGCGGAAAGCGAGGCGCCGCCGCTGTTGTTGTCGTTGCGCAGCACGCGCGCGTCGCCGGCCTTGAAGAAGTCCTGCCCCAGGCGGTTCTCGAGGTCCATGCCTTCGCGGTGCTGGGCGTTGAAGGTGTCGGAGATGCCGCGCGCGAGCAGGCCGAGGTCGCTCTGCAGCCCGTTCAGCGTCTCGTTGCGGAACGCCAGCAGCCCGCCGAGCTTGCCGCCCTGCAGCAGGCTGGAGAGGTCGGTGCCCTGCGCCTGCCCGGCGAAGCGGATCTCCAGGTCCTCGGTGGCGTAGGACGAGCGCGCCGTCTCCAGCTTGTAGGCGTTGAAGCCGATGGCCACCGGCTGGCCGCTGCCGACGAACACGTTGACGGTGCCGTCGGCCTGTTCCACCGCCTGCACGTTGACGCGCTCGGCGAGCTGCGCCAGCAGGTCGTCGCGCTTGTCGAGCAGGTCGTTGGGCACGCCGGCACCGCCGCCCGAGACCACCACGATGTCGCGGTTGACCTTGCCGATCGCCTCGGCGATGCCGTTGATCTCGGTGATGGTGTCCTTGAGGCTGGTGTTGACGTTGTCGCGCAGCGCCGCGAACTGCCCGTCGAGGTCGCGCACGCGGCTGGCGAGCGCCTGCGCCTGCGACAGCATCACCTGGCGCAGCGGCGTCGAGGTCGGCGACTCGGTCGCCGCCTGGGTGGCATCGAAGAAGGCCTGCAGCATCGGCGCGAAGCCGGCGCTGGAGTCGGCGAGCAGGCCGTTGACCTGGTGGTAGAGGCCGTCCTGCACGTCGAGCTGGCTCAGCGTGGAGCTGTGCACGCGCACCTGCTGGGTCAGGAAGTTGTCGTAGACGCGCTTGACCGACTGCACGTCGACGCCGGTGCCGAGGAAGGTGCCCTTGCCGGAGAACTCCGGGCGCGCCGCCACCTGCTCGATGCGCTGGCGGCTGTAGTTGGGCGTGTTGACGTTGGCGATGTTGTGGCCGGCGGTCGACAGGCCCTGCTGCGCGGTGCGCAGGCCGGAGATCGCCGTTCGCAGGATGTCGACCATGAGCGTGCTCCGCGGTGCGCGTCAGCCGGCCGGCGGCGCGGTGCCGGGCGCGGGTGCGGCGGCCCGCGCCGGTACGCCCGCGCCGAGGGCGTCGAGGAAGTCACCGAGCGGCCCGCCGTCGAGGATGCGCTCGATCTTGCCGGCGTAGCCGGGGTCGGTGGCGTAGCCGGCGCGGTGCAGCTCGCGCAGGTAGGCGCGGCTGTCGGCGGCGTTGTCGAGCGCGCGGGCGTAGCGCGGGTTGTCGCGCACGAAGCGCGCGTAGTCGCGGAAGCTCTCGCCGTACGAGGCGTAGGCGCGGAAGCCGTCGTCGCGGCGCACCGGCACGCCGTTCTCGTACTCCAGCGTGTTCGCCACCACCTTCGGCCCGCTCCAGCCGCGGTCGGCCTTGATGCCGAACAGGTTGTGGCTGCTGCGCCCGTCGGGGTGGCGCGGCACCGCGCGCCCCCAGCCGCTTTCGAGCGCCGCCTGCGCCACCAGCACCTCGGGGCGCACGCCGAGCTCGCGCGCCGCGGCCTGCGCGTGCGGCCACACGCCGCGCACGAAGGCCTCGGGGCTGTCGGCCTTGAACGGCACCGCGCTCGTCGCGCCGGCCTCGGTGAGCCCGCCGCGGGCGCGGATGCGCTCGACCTGGCGCAGCACCGCGAGGTCCGGCGCCGGCACGCCGCGGCCGTTCGGCGCCGCCTGCGTGGCGTCGCGGCCGAGCAACTGGCGCGTCAGCAGGTCGGCGATGCCGATGCCGCGCTTCGACAGGTCGAGCGCGAGCTGCTGGTCGTGGAGGTCGCGCGCCATGCGCGTGGCGTCGCTGTCGGTGAGGCCGTCGCCGGGCGTCGCCGCGCGCATGCTCTTCAGCAGCATCTGCACGAACACCGCCTCGAACTGCCGCGCCACCTTGGCCACCGCCTCGGGCGACTGCGTGCCGGCCTCGCGCTTGAGCGCCGCCAGCCCGTTGAAGTCGGTGTATACCGTCGCCGCATCCATCGCCCGCGCCTCAGCCGCCCGCCGGCGGCTGCACCTGGTCGAAGCGTCGCACCCAGGCACGCACGCCGCTGCGCTTGGTGAGCGCCTTCGCCGCCGCCGCCGCCTCGTTGCTGTCGGCGTAGCTGCCACCGAGCAGCACGTAGCCCCGCCGGCCCGGCTCGCGGCTCTCGACCACCGCCAGCGGCAGCTCCAGGTCGCGCCCGGCGAGCCAGCGGCGCAGCGCATCGAGCGTCGGTTCGGTGCGCAGCAGCAGGGTGCGCTGGCGCGGCGACTGCGCCTTCACCCAGTCGGGCCCGAGCAGGCCAGGGATCGGCGCGGCCGGCTCCGGCGCCGCGGCCGCCGGCGCGACGGGGGCCGGGGTCGCCGCCACCGCTTCCGCAGCCGCCGCCGGCGGCAGCGGCGCATTCACCGGCACGGGCGCGGCCGGCGCGGCGGCCACCGGCGCCAGCGGGGGCGCCACCGTGGGTGCCAGTGGAGGCGTCGGCGCCAGCGGCCCGGCGGCCGCGGGCGCCTCGTCATGCACCGGCGCCGCGTCGGCCAGCGGCGCGGCGTGCGCCGCCGGTGCAGGTTCCGCCGCACCGGCTGCCGGCTTCACCGGCTCCGCCACGGCGTGTGCCGGCGGCGCCGGTTCCGGCGCGACGGGCGCCGCCACCGGCGGCGGAACGGCGGCAGCCGCTGCTGCCACCGGGCCCGGCGCCTCCGCACCCGCCGCAGCCACGGCGGGCATCGCCGGCGCTGCGACGGGCGCCGCGTGCACCGCTGCGACGGGCATCGCCACCCGCGCCGGCGTCGCCGGCGGCTCGTTCGGCGCCCGTTCGACGACGGCCGGTGACGGCGCGACCGGCGCCGCGGCCGGCAGCGTCGCCCGCTCGGGCGCGGCGGCGGGGCGGGTGAAGGCATCGGCGAGGCGCTCCAGCGACACCGAGGCCGTCGGCGCCTCGCGCGCGAGCAGCCACAGCGACGCGGTCTGCACCGCGACGATCGCCGGCAGGCCGAGCAGCAGCGCGCTCAGCGGCGCGCGCAGGGAATTCGGCGGCAGGTACATGGGGCGCCCTCCCTCAGATCACGATCAGTTCGGCGCGCAGCGCGCCGGCGGCTTTCAGCGCCTCGAGAATGGCGACGAGGTCCGACGGCGAGGCGCCGACGCGGTTCACCGCGCGCACGATGTCGTCGAGCTTCACCCCCGGCTGGAACAGGAACATCGGCCGCTTCTCCTCGTTGACGTCGATCTGCTGGCGCGGCACCACCACCGTCGAGCCGCCGGACAGCGGCCCCGGCTGGCTGACGATGGGGTCGGAGCTGATGGTCACGGTCAGGTTGCCGTGCGACACCGCGGCCGGGCTCAGGCGCACGTTCTGCCCCACCACCACGGTGCCGGTGCGCGAGTTCACGACCACCTTGGCCGAGGTCTCGCCGGGGGTGACCTGGACGTTCTCGAGCGCCGCGATGAAGCGCACGCGCTCGCGCGGGTCGCTCGGCCCGTCCACCGCCACGGTGGCGGCGTCGAGCGCGGTCGCGGCCTCGAAGCCGAGCTTGCCGTTGATCGCCCGCGCCAGGCGCTCGGCGGTGGTGAAGTCCGGCGCGCGCAGGTTCAGCGTCAGCGCGCCGTTGCCGGCGGTGAAGGCATCGGGCACCGCGCGCTCGACCGTCGCGCCGTTGGGCACGCGCCCCGCGCTCGGCACGTTGACGATGATCTTGGTGCCCTCACCCTCCACGCCCAGCCCGCCGACCACCACGTTGCCCTGCGCCACCGCGTACACCTCGCCGTCGGCGCCCTTCAGCGGCGTCATCAGCAGGCTGCCGCCACGCAGGCTCTTGGCGTTGCCGATCGACGCCACGGTGACGTCGATCGCCATGCCCGGTTTGGCGAACGGCGGCAGGTCGGCGTGCACGCTCACCGCGGCGACGTTCTTCAACTGCAGGTTGATGTTGGCCGGCAGCGTCACGCCGAGCCCGGTCAGCATGTTGCGCAGGCTCTGCACGGTGAACGGCGTCTGGCTGGTCTGGTCGCCGGTGCCCATCAGCCCGACCACCAGCCCGTAGCCGATCAACTGGTTGTGCCGCACGCCGCCGAGCGTCGCCAAGTCCTTGACGCGATCGGCCTGCGCGACCGGCGCCAGCGCGAGCCACACGGCCAGCACGGCGCTACCAAGGCGGGCGAAGTGACGGTTCATCGACGCGATCCTGCCGCTGCGAACGTGATGCCGGCTCCGCAGCAGATTCCGCGCCAGTCACGCAAAGTGTTGTCGGAGCTTAGTTTTCGGGTGGGGGTGTCGGAAACTTGGCGGTGGGGGGATGTCGGCGAGCGCGCCATCGCTACCCCCTGCCCTCACGGCATCCGGCAACGGAGCCCGCCCAAGCTCAGCCTGGCGCAGACCGACACCCAAGTGCAACGGGCCACCGAGCAGGCGCGCTACCTGCGCGAACTCGACCAGGCGCTGCATGAGCGCCATCGCGAGGCGCCGCCCGTCAACCCGCAGACCCTGGCCCGCGCCCTCAAGGCGCGCGGCCTGCGCGTTCACCGCACGCGCTGGAGTCTGAAAAAAAACGCGACCCCGCCGCTTTCGTCCGCGCCGGCGAGGGCCTCGCCCGCCTCCATCACGCCGCCCGCGCCGGAGCGCTGCGACTGATGTACCTCGACGAGAGCTCTTTTGGCGTCACGCCGCCGGTACGCCGCGCCTGGACTCCGCGCGGCATGACGCACGCGGTGAGCGCCACCCCCCACGGCCGGCGTTTGACCGCGCTCGGCGCGCTCGAACTCGACGGGCCGCTGCACTACGCGCTGATACGGGGCGCAGCCCGCAGCGCCGATCTGATCGGCTTTCTCGATCGTCTCGTGGCCGAACCTTGCACCCGTCTGACCTGCGGGGTGCTCGACAACGCCAGCCTTCACACCCGCTACGCGGTCGCGGCGCGTGCCAGCACGTGGCTGATCAAAGGACTGTGGCTACATGTCCTGCCCGCCTACAGCCCTGAACTCAACCCCATCGAAATCCTCTGGAAGCACGCCAAACCTTTCTGGCGACGCTTCGTTGCGTGGCAGCCGGCCTCGCTACAGGGCGAGGTCGACCGCTTGCTGCAGGGCTATGACTCGAAGTTTCAAATCAGTTTTAAGTGAATACTTAAATGACACTACAAACGAGGAGGTTACTGAGCTCTGCATGGTTAGCTAATACAAGCCAGTCTCTTTGAAGCAACCCAGAATAATCCGCTTCTTGCACCGCAGCCGTGCTACCGC
>NZ_SLWY01000029.1 GCF_004341245.1 Plasticicumulans lactativorans
CGGCGCTGGAGGCCGCGCGCGAGGCGGTCAGCCTCTACCGTGCGCTCGCCGCCAGCCGGCCCGACGCCTTCACCCCCGACCTGGCGGGCTCGCTCAACAACCTCGCCAGCTTCCTCAGCGACCTCGGCCAGCGCGAGGCGGCGCTGGAGGCCGCGCGCGAGGCGGTCAGCCTCTACCGTGCGCTCGCCGCCAGCCGGCCCGACGCCTTCACCCCCGACCTGGCGGCCTCGCTCAACAACCTCGCCCTTCGCCTCAGCGCGCTCGGCCAGCGCGAGGCGGCGCTGGAGGCCGCGCGCGAGGCAGTCGAGCGGCTGGGGCCTTTCTTCCTGCGCCTGCCGGCGGCGTTCGCCGGCTGGATGGAGCCGATGCTGCGCCACTATTTCGAGCTGGCCGGGGCCCTCGGGCGGGAGCCCGATCTCGCGTGCCTGCCCGACATCCTCGCTGCGTGGCAGCGATGGCAATCCGCTCGATCCGACGATCAAGGAGAAACCCCGTGACCGACCTGACCAGCCTCATCGCCCTTGCCGCGCCCGCCACCGAGCTCGCGGTGAAGGTGCTCCAGCAGGGCGCCGACAAGCTCACGGCGCAGGTCGGCGCCGACGCGGCCGCCGCCATGCTCGGGGCCTGGAGCTGGCTGAAGGGCCGGCTGCTGCCGACGCCGGCGGCGGCGGCGGCCGTCAAGGACCTCGAAGCCAGGCCCGCCGACCCCGACAATCAGGCCGACTTCCGCAAGCAGTTGCGCAAGGCGCTGGAGGCCGACCCGGCGCTGGCCACGGAGCTCAAGCAGTGGCTCGACCGGGCTGGCGCGCGCGGCGCGGTCACGACGCAGACGCTCACGCAGACCGGCATCGGCAACCAGGGCGTGCAGCTCAGCGGGCATGGGAACCAGGTCGACATCGGTTGAACGTGCCGCCGGGCGGGTGAGAGCGGGGTGCAGTCCCGTAACCCGTAGGGTGGGAGGCTGCGGAAAGGGCCCGGCGATCGAGCCGGGCGAAGGCGATTGAACCGACCCATGACGGGTCATGCGAGGGCAGGACGATGACCGAAGCCGATTTCCTGAACCTGGTGATGCAGGGCGCCGGGCGGGGCAGTTATGAGGAGGGCTGGGAAAGCGGTGCGGCGTGGGAAATCCACGCGCAGGTCGTCATTGCGGCGTTCCTGCGCAGCGGCTACGGGATCACCGATGCGCGCGAACTGGCCTACCCGGGCTCGCAGGAGCACTGCGATTTCGGCTTCACTCATGACGGCCGCAAGTACGCGGTCGAACTGAAGGTCGAGAACAAGAAGGACGGCAAGTTCGCGGGCATGTCGCTGGATCAGGCGATGCTCACGGACGTCAACAAGCTGCACGCCTTCAATGCCGATGAGCTCTGGTTTGTGGTCATCGCCCGCTCGAACGACGCCAAGGGCCGCCTGCTCGCGACCGCCGAGCGCGGCGATTCGTGGATCGTCGATCACGAGGGGGGATTCCTGGCGGCGCTTTGCAACATCAAGACCCAGCCGCACGGATTGCCGTGGGCGCGGTACGAGAAATCGGCGCTGAAGTTCTGAGCAGCGGAGCGCGGTGGCGTGCGTCGACGCATCGGCCTGCAAGCGACCCCGGTAAACCCTGCAGCCGCGATGGGGGCCGTTACCCTGGCCTCAGGCGGCCAGATGGGCGGTTTGGATCGGGGCCCGGCAGCTTGGGGTGAGCACACGCAAACCCCAACCGCATGCTGCCCCGCCCCGGGGCCGACGGTTCAGAACAGGAAGTAGCGCTGCGCCAGCGGCAGCACCGTCGCCGCCTCGCACACCAGCAACTCGCCGTCGGCGCGCACCTCGTAGGTCTGCGGGTCGACCTCCATGTGCGGGGTGGCGTCGTTGAGGATCATGTCGCGCTTGCCGATGCGGCGGGTGTCGCGCACCGCGACCAGCCGCCGGCGCAGGCCGAGGTGGTCGAGCGTGCCGGCGGCGAGCGCGGCCTGCGACACGAAGGTCAGCGCGGTGGCGCCGAGCGCGCCGCCGAAGGCGCCGAACATCGGCCGCGAATGCACCGGCTGCGGCGTCGGGATGCTCGCGTTGGCGTCGCCCATCGGCGCGGCGACGATCATGCCGCCCTTGATGATCAGCGACGGCTTGGCGCCGAAGAACGCCGGGCGCCACAGCACCAGGTCGGCGAGCTTGCCGACCTCGACCGAGCCGACCTCGTGCGCGATGCCGTGGGTGATCGCCGGGTTGATCGTGTACTTGGCGACGTAGCGGCGGGCGCGGAGGTTGTCGGCGCGCGCGGAGTCGGCGGCGAGTGCGCCGCGCTGCACCTTCATCTTGTGCGCGGTCTGCCAGGTGCGGGTGATGACCTCGCCGACGCGCCCCATCGCCTGCGAGTCCGACGACAGCATCGAGAAGGCGCCGAGGTCGTGCAGGATGTCCTCGGCGGCGATGGTCTCGCGGCGGATGCGCGAGTCGGCGAAGGCCACGTCCTCGGGGATGCTCGGGTCGAGGTGGTGGCAGACCATCAGCATGTCGAGGTGCTCGTCGACGGTGTTCACCGTGTACGGGCGCGTCGGGTTGGTGGAGGAGGGCAGCACGTTGCCCTGGCCGCAGACCTTGATGATGTCGGGGGCGTGGCCGCCGCCGGCGCCCTCGGTGTGGTAGGTGTGGATCGCGCGGCCCTTGAACGCGGCGATGGTGTCCTCGACGAAGCCCGACTCGTTCAGCGTGTCGGTGTGGATCGCCACCTGCACGTCGTATTCCTCGGCCACGCTCAGGCAGCAGTCGATCGCCGCCGGCGTGGTGCCCCAGTCCTCGTGCAGCTTGAGGCCGATCGCGCCGGCCTCGACCTGCTCGCGCAGCGACTCCGGCAGGCTGGCGTTGCCCTTGCCGAGGAAGCCGAGGTTCATCGGGAAGGCCTCGGCGGCCTGCAGCATGCGCTGCAGGTACCACGGCCCCGGCGTGCAGGTGGTGGCGTTGGTGCCGGTGGCCGGCCCGGTGCCGCCGCCGATCATCGTGGTGACGCCCGACATCAGCGCCTCTTCGATCTGCTGCGGGCAGATGAAGTGGATGTGGGTGTCGATGCCGCCGGCGGTCACGATCATGCCTTCGCCGGCGATCGCCTCGGTGCCGGGGCCGATGACGACGGTCACGCCCGGCTGCACGTCGGGGTTGCCGGCCTTGCCGATCGCGGCGATGCGCCCGTCCTTGAGGCCGATGTCGGCCTTGACGATGCCCCAGTGGTCGAGGATCACCGCGTTGGTGATCACCGTGTCCATCGCGCCGGCGGCGTTGGTGACCTGGCTCTGCCCCATGCCGTCGCGGATCACCTTGCCGCCGCCGAACTTCACCTCGTCGCCGTAGACGGTGAAGTCGCGCTCGATCTCGATCAGGAGCTCGGTGTCGGCGAGGCGCAGGCGGTCGCCGGTGGTGGGGCCGTACATCTCGGCGTAGGCCTGGCGGGTGATGCGTGCCATCAGAGGTCTCCCATCACGTCGCCGCGAAAGCCGTACACGCGCCGCAGGCCGGCGTAGGCCACCAGCACCACGCTGCGCGTCTGCCCGGGCTCGAAGCGCACCGCGGTGCCGGCGGGGATGTCGAGGCGCATGCCGCGCGCGGCGGCGCGGTCGAAGATCAGCGCCGGGTTGGTCTCGAAGAAGTGGTAGTGCGAGCCGACCTGGATCGGCCGGTCGCCGGCATTGGCGACGTCGAGCGCCAGCCGCGCGCGGCCGGCGTTGAGTTCGATCTCGCCGTCGTCGACGAAGAGTTCACCGGGGATCATGGTTGCGGCCTCACGCGATGGGCTCGTGCACGGTGACGAGCTTGGTGCCGTCGGGGAAGGTGGCTTCGATCTGCACCTCGTGGATCAGCTCGGCGACGCCGTCCATGACGTCGTCGCGGCCGAGCAGGGTGCGGCCCCAGCCCATCAGCTCGGCCACGCTCCTGCCGTCGCGCGCGCCCTCGACGAGCTGCAGCGACAGGTAGGCCACGGCCTCGGGGTAGTTGAGCTTCAGGCCGCGTGCCTTGCGCCGCTCGGCGAGCAGGCCCGCGGTGAACAGCAGCAGCTTGTCTTTTTCTCGGGGGGTGAGTTCCATCGTGTCGATGCCGCCCTTCGCAGAGGTTCAGGAATGCCAGATGCGCGGCAGGACCGCGGCCTTGCCGAGCACGGCCGGGCGCAGCGCCTGCCACACGGCGATGAAGCGGGCGCGCGCCTCGGCCGCGGACGGGCCGCGGTAGCGCAGCAGCAGCAGGCCGTCACACTGGGTGGCGGCGCAGCGCCCGGCGGTGTCGCCGAGTGCCTCGCGGGCCGCGTCGCAGGCGTCGGCGGCATCGACGGTGGCGAGCAGGGTCGCGCACACCGCCTCGCCGCCGAAGCCCCACGCCGCCGCCTGCGCCTCGCTGCCGCCGGCGACGCGGCTGCGTTCGAGGTACAGCGGGGCGCCGTCGCGCCACAGTTCGATGTGCTGGTCGAGCGCGCCGCGGGCGAAGCCCTCGCCGGCCGCCGGCCGTCCCAGGCAGGTGATCTCCCAGGCAAGGCAGCGCGCATCGCCGGCGAGTTCGATGCGCGTGGTCGTCGTCACCCGCGCGCCCTCGAACAGGATCGTCTCCTGCGGCAGCCATTCGAGGCCGGCGCCGGGCGCCACCCGGAAGGTCTGCTCCTGCACCGCCGCCGCCCCGGCGCTGCGGTAGAAGCGCGCCGCCGACGGGGTCGTCAGCAGCGCGCCGCAGTCGCCCGCCAGCGCGGCGTCGAGCCGCAGCCGGTCGCCGCCGACCACGCCGCCCGGCGGGTGCAGGATCACCACGTGGCAGGTGCCGTCGCGCTCGGGGTAGAACGGCCGCTGCACCTGCAGCGGGCCGCTGTGTTCGGCGCGCACCAGGCGGGTGCGGCGCGCCTGCGGGCCGGGCGTCGGCGCGAAGCCCAGGTCGAGGCGTGCGCGCCAGCCGGTATCGGGGGCCGCCGCGGGCAGTCCGCGCACCTTACAGGCCGACGCCGAGGGCCACTCCGCTGCCGGCGATCAGCACGCCGGCGAGCCGCAGCCAGCGCCCGGCCGCGACGCGCCGGGTCAGTTGCCCGATGCCGACGCCGGTCGCGTGCAGGGCGGCGGTCGCGAGCGCGAACCCCATGCCGTACAGCAGCCCGCTCGCGTCGACCGGCATCTCGCTGCCGTGCGCATGGCCGTGGAACAGCGCGAACACGCCGACGAGCGCCAGGCCGACCGCCGTCGGCAGGCGCGCCGCGCAGGCGATCAGCCCGCCCATCACGATCACCGAGCCGACGATGCCCGGCTCGACCAGCGGCAGCGGCGCGCCGGCGGAGCCGAGGCCGGCGCCGACCAGCAGCAGGCTGACGAACGCGAGCGGTACCTTCCAGGCGGCGCTGCCACCGAGCTGTGCTGCCCACAGCCCGACGGCCAGCATCGCCAGCAGGTGGTCGAGACCGCCGAGCGGGTGCCCGACACCGGCCATGAACCCCGCGGTCGCACCGACCCCGGTGTGCGCGTGCGCCACCGTGGCGATGCCCGACAAACCCGCCACCCACGCAGCCCGACGTATCGACATGCGATTCTCCTCTCGTTGTTGCGGTTGAGCCTTTGCAGAAACCACGCCATGCGCGTGGACGGATGCCGTCGCCAGCGCACGGTGTGCGCGCTGGCGGCGCGCCTCAAGTGCTTGGCGCAGTTGCGGGGCGCTGTAGGGAGCCCCTTGTGGTGGCGATGCGCCGGCGATCGCGCCGCATGGTGCCCACTGATGGGGCATTGCCTGTGCGAATGCACCTGATTGGTGCAGCGAGGCGCCGGGTCCCGATGCCAATGGGGTGCACGGCGATCGGCCGTCTGCACGCTTGATCGTCATGTTGCAATGCAGCGATTGACGCAGTGCAGCATCCTGCTATACTGCACTGCAACATCCTCGGATGTTCTCCTCTCTTCATCTCCTTGGTGGTTAGTTTGGCCGGTCGCATGACCGGCCTTCTTTTTTGCGCGTTCATCCGTCTTTGCCGTCGGCTCATGAGCTTTTTTCATTTATGGCAGTGTTTTTTGTCGTTTGATCTTGTGTGGGGTGGCCCTACACTGCACCTCGACATCTACGGATGTTTCTCCTCATCCTCCTTTGGTGGTTTGGCCGGGACCCGTGTCCCGGCCTTCTTTTTGCGCGCGTTCCGGGAAGTCGCCGTCGAGGTAGACCCAGGCGCCGTGCAGCCGCACGAAGCGGCTCTGCTCGTGCAGGCGCTGCGCGCGCCCGCCGAGCCGGCTGCGGGCGACGAACTCGACCACGCCTTCGGCATCATGCGGGCCGCCGCGCGCCGCGAGCACCTTGAGTCCCAGCCACTGCGTGCGGTCGCCGGCGAAGTCGAGCACCGGCGGGCGCGTGGACGGGTGCCAGGTGGCGAGCAGGAAGGCGGCGTCGCGGCGCACGAAGGCGCTGTAGCGGGCGCGCATCAGCGCTTCGGCGGTCGCCGCCGGGCGCGCGCCGCTGTGGCAGGGGCCGCAGCAGGCGGCGTAGGGCTGCGCGGAGCCGCAGGGGCAGGGGTCGGCGGCGGGGCGGGGCATGGGCGTGGGGCCGCGTTCAGTCGCCGGCGGCGATGCCTTCGCGGCGCGGGTCGGCGCCGCCGCGCCAGCCGTCGGGGATGCGCTCGATGCCCTGCACGCCGCTGTTGAACTCGATGACCTTGACCGTGTGGCCGCGTTTTTCGAGCGCCACCTGCAGGCCGGCCGCGGCGCTGCCCTCCTCGAGTTCGGTGGGGCCGTTGCGGCTGCCGACGTTGGGCAGGCTGATCGCCTGCTGCACGTCGAGCTGCCAGTCGAGCACGCCGATGACGCTCTTGGCGACGTAGTTGATGATCGCGCTGCCACCGGGCGAGCCGATCACCAGCCGCAGGCGGCCGTCGGCGTCGTAGACGATCGTCGGCGCCATCGAACTGCGCGGGCGCTTGCCGGGCTCGATGCGGTTGGCGACCGGCTGGCCGTCGACGACCGGCGCGAAGGCGAAGTCGGTGAGTTCGTTGTTGAGCAGGAAGCCGCGCACCATCTGCCGGCTGCCGAAGCCGTCCTCGATCGTCGTGGTCATCGACACCGCGTTGCCGGCGGCGTCGACGACGCTGATGTGGCTGGTCGACGGGCGTTCGAGCGCCGCGGCCTCGCCGAAGCGCCACGCCGCCTGCGCCGGCGGCGTGCCCGGCTCGGCCTTGCCGAGCGAGGCGTCGTCGCGGATCAGCTGCGAGCGCGCGGCGAGGTAGCCGCGGTCGAGCAGCCCCGCCGGCACCGGCACGAAATCGGGGTCGGCGAGGTAGCGGTTGCGGTCGGCGTAGGCGAGCCGCCCCGCCTCGCTGAAGTAGTGCACGGCGTCGACCGAATCCGGCGCCCAGCGGCCGACCGGGAAGCGTTCGAGCACGCCGAGGATCTGCAGCAGCGCGACCCCGCCCGAGCTCGGCGGCCCCATGCCGCAGACGCGGAACTGCCGGTAGGCGCCGCACACCGGCTCGCGCACCTTCACCGTGTAGCGGGCGAGATCCTCCTCGGTCATCGTGCCGGGGTTGGTCGGGTGCTCGCGCACGCTGCGCACGATGTTGCGGGCGATCTCGCCCTGGTAGAAGGCATCGGCGCCGCGGGCGGCGACCAGCTTCAGCACCTCGGCGAAGGCCGGGTTGCGCAGCTGCTCGCCGGCCTTGAGCGGGCTGCCGTCGGCGTGGAAGAAGTAGCTGCGGGCCGGCTCGCGCAGCAGGTGCTGCTCGCGCGCGATCGCCCCGGCGAGGCGCGGCGACACCGCGAAGCCCTGCTCGGCGAGCGCGATCGCCGGCTCGAACAGCTGCGCCCAGGGCAGGCGCCCGTGGGCGCGGTGCGCGGTTTCGAGCAGGCGCAGGGTGCCGGGCACGCCGACCGACCTGCCGCCGACGACGGCGTCGTAGAACGCCACCGGCTTGCCGTCGGCGCCGAGGAACATCTCGGGCGTCGCCGCCCGGGGCGCGGTTTCACGCCCGTCGTAGGTGATCAGGCGGTTTTGCGCGGCATCGTGGAAGAGCATGAAGGCGCCGCCGCCGATCCCGGAGGACTGCGGCTCGACCAGGTTCAGCACGAGCTGCGTGGCGATCGCCGCGTCGACGGCGCTGCCGCCGCGCTTCAGCATGGCCACGCCGGCGTCGACCGCGAGCGGGTTCGCCGCGGCGACCATGAACGTGTGTGCGGTGACCGCGTGCTTTTCGGTGTAACCGCTCGCCGCTTCCGGGGCCTGATCGGTGGCCCAGGCGAGCGCGCCGGCGCAGGCGAGCACCAGTGCGCCGATGGACTTCGCTATCCGCATGCTTGCGTCTCCTGACGTCGGGCCCGGCGCGACCCATGCGCCGGTGCCTGGCAGGGGAGGATAGCGGCGCCGCGCGGCGCGCGCTCAGCGCGCGGCGACCACCATGATCTCGACGCGGTAGGCGGGGTCTGCCATCTCGGCACGCACGCAGGCGCGCGCCGGGCCGGGGCCGGGTGCGAGCCAGGCGTCCCACACCGCGTTCATGCCGGCGTAGTCGGCCATGTCGCGCAGGTAGACGGTCGCCGACAGCAGCTTGCGCTTGTCGCTGCCGGCGAGTGCCAGGCCGCGGTCGATCGCCGCGCAGACCTCGCGCGTCTGCACGCCGATGTCGCCGTCGAGCGTCTCGGGCACCTGCCCGGCGAGGTAGACGGTGTCGCCGTGGACCACGGCTTCGGAGTAGCGCACTTCGGGTTCCAGATACTGCGGCATGGGGGTCTCCGGTGGGGGCTCTCAGGGGCGCAGCAGCGCGTACAGCGCCTCGAATTCCTGCGTGAGCTTGTGGCGCGGCTCGAAGTGGATCATCGGTGCGGCGCGTTCGTGCGATTCGCGGATCTTGACCGAACTCGACAGGAAGGCGTCGAGCACCGGCAGGCCCTCGGCCTTGAGTTCGTCGACGAGCTGGCGCGGCAGCCTGGCCTGGTTCTGGAACTGGTTGACGACGATGCCCTCGACCACCAGCGCGCGGTTGTGGTCGGACTGGATCTCGCGCACGTTGTCGAGCAGCGCGTACAGCGCACGGCGCGAGAAGGTGTCGCAGTCGAACGGGATCAGGCAGCGTTGCGACGCGATCAGCGCCGATCGCGTGTAGAAGTTAAGCGCCGGCGGGGTGTCGATGAAGATCGCGTCGAAGCCCTTCAGCGACTCCAGCGCCTCCTTCAGCTTGAACATCTTGTAGCGCGATTCGAGCTTGCCCTGGAGCTCCTCGAGCCGCGCGTGCGAGGGCATCACCGACAGCCGCGGGTAGGGCGTCGGCCTGGCGAAGGTCTCCGGCCCCGGCGGGTTAAACCTGAACGACAGCAGATCTTCGAAGAAATTGGCGAGGGTCGCGTCGAGCGTGTCGGCGGCTTTCGCACCGAGCAGGTAGTGCGTCGAGTTCGCCTGCGGGTCGAGATCGACCAGCAGGGTGCGCTGGCCGCGGGCGGCGCTGATCGCCGCGAGGTTGCAGGCGATCGTCGACTTGCCGACCCCGCCCTTCTGGTTGAACACGACGCGCCGCATGAGAACCCCCCGTTCGATGGCGGCGGCAGTGTAGCCGCGGCGGGGCGTAGCGTCGATTTGCCGGCACGGCGCCTGCGGCGGGGCACCGTGCCGGCGCGGGGTGCGCTCAGCTCGCCGGCTTCAGCGCGAGGCTGTTGCGTACCCCCTTGATGCCGGGGGTGTTGCTCGCCACGCGCGTGGCGAGCGTGCGCGTGCTGCGGTCATCGACGAAGCCCGACAGCTGCACCACGCCGCGCTGGGTCTCGACGCCGATCACGAAGGGGTTGAGGCGCGGGTCTTCGGCGATGCGCGCCTTGACGCGCGCGGTCAGCGTGGCGTCGTCGACGTACTCGCCCACGCTCTGCGAGCGCGGCTGCACGACCAGGCCGTTGTCGACGCCGACCACGCCGTCGACGCGGCGCGCCACCTGCTCGGCGCGCAGCTTCTGCCGGGTGTCGTCGACGAAGCCCGAGAGCTGCACCTTGCCCTTGTAGGTCTCCACGCCGATCTCCAGCGCGTCGGTCATCGGGTCCTCGGCGAGCGCGGACTTGACCTTGGCGGTCAGCACGGAACTGTCGATGAACTGGCCGGCGCTCTCCTGCGTCGGCGTGCTGCTGCACGCGGGCAGCAGCGGCACGGCGAGGACGAGGCTGGCGGCGAGGGCATGCGAACGGAGCTTGCGGTTCATGGTGGTGGTCTCCTTATGTCGTGATCGGGACGTCGCGCGCTCAGTCGATGCGGATGTGCCCGCGCAGCAGCGAGACGATGAACAGCACGAGGAAGATCACGAACAGGACGTGCGCGATCCAGGTCGCGGTGCCGGCGATGCCACCGAAGCCGAGCACGCCGGCCACCAGCGCGATGATGAGGAACAGGATCGAGTAGCTGAGCATGGTGCGAGCCTCCATGCGCCCGATTTACTGCCGCGGCCGGTGGGCGTCGCTTCGGCCGTGAGGAAAAACCTCCAAGGGACGTGCCACAAAATCAAAAAATTATTTTATATCAATATGTTGAATCGATGTTTCGCAGGCCGGCAGCGGTCGTGGCGGGATCCGGCGGGGGTGTTCGGGGCGGTAAACGTCGCCTGTCGGCGACAGGTCAGGCGGTCGCCGGGCCGGAACCGTGGTTCGTATCGGCGCGAGCCCGCGCCGTTGGGGCCGCGACGCGCTGTCGTCGCTCGGCGACAGACACCTGCCGGGGCGTCAGCGCGGGGCGTCGCCGCGGCTGCGGGCGGTGTCGAGCGCCGTGCAGATCTGCTCCATGCCGTCGAGCACGCGCGGGCCGTGGCGGTTGAGCAGGTCCGGGTGCACCAGGAACAGGTTGCCGCGCGCCGCCGCCGCGAGCTGCGGCCAGCGGCGCCACGCATCGAGCCAGTCGACGTTCGCCTCGGCCATGCCGGCGGCGATGATCGCCTCGGGGTCGGCCGCGAGCACCGCTTCGACGTTCACCTGGGCCGCCAGCGCCGGCAGCGCGGCGAACACGTTCACGCCGCCGCAGGCCGCGAGCAGCTCGCTGATCAGGTGCTCGCCGTTCAGCGTGTACAGCGGCTGGTTCCACACCTGGTAGAACACCCGCACCGGGCGGCGCCCGGCGTAGCGCGCGCGCAGCGTCGCCAGGCGCGCGCGGAAGGCCGCCGCCGCCGGCTGCGCCACCGCCTCGGTGCCGGCGAGCACGCCGAGGCGCTCGATGTCGTCGGCGATGTCGCCGAGGTGCCGCGGCTCGCTGCGGTACACCGGCAGGCCCAGCGCTTCGAGCTGTTGGAGCGGGTTCGGCGGGTTGCCGCTGGACCAGCCGACCATCAGATCGGGGGCGAGCGCGAGCACCGCTTCGAGGTCGAAGCCGGTGTAGCTGCCCACCTGCGGCACCCGCCGCGCCTCGGGCGGGTAGTCGCTGAACTGCACCACGCCGACCACCTGCGCGCCGGCGCCGGCGGCGTAGAGCAGCTCGGTCACGTGCGGCGCCAGGCTGACGATGCGCTTCGCCGGTTGGGCGAGGTGCACGCGCTGGCCGCTGGCGTCGGTCACCTGCACCTCGGCGCGGGCGGTGGCGGCGAGCAGCGCCGCCGCGAGCAGGCACCAGCGGACGGCGCGCATCAGGTGCCCGCCGCGGACGCCGCCAGCGCCTCGGCCAGCGCCGCGGCGAACCGTGCGTGCCCGGCCGCGTCCGGCGGCAGGCCAACGCGCAGCGCCGCCGGCGCGGCGAAGCGGCGCACCAGCACGCCGCGCCGGGCGAGCGCCTCGGCCAGCGCCTCGGCGCGGGGGTGGTGCAGGTACTGGAACAGCGCGGTGCCGCCGGTGGGGGGCAGGCCCGCGGCGGCGAGCGTCGCCGCCAGCCGCGCGCTGTCGGCGGCGAGGCGCGGGCGCGTCGCCGCCTGCCAGGCGCGGTCGGCGAGCGCGCGCGCGGCCACCCAGCGCGCCGGCCCGGCCACGGTCCACGGGCCGAGCGCGGCATCGAGCGCCGCGCACAGCGCCGGCGCGGCGGCGACGAAGCCGACGCGCGCGCCGGCGAGCCCGAAGAACTTGCCGAACGAGCGCAGCACCACCAGCCCGGGCGGCCCGGCGTGCGGCGCCAGGCTCGCCGCCGGGGTGGCGTCGATGAAGGCCTCGTCGACCACCAGCCAGCCGCCGCGCGCGGCGAGCCGCGCGTGCCAGTCGCGCAGCCGCTCGGGTGCGAAGGTCTCGCCGCTCGGGTTGGCGGGGTTGACCAGCACCAGCACGTCGAGCCGCTCGAGCGCGTCCTCGATCGCCGCGCCGGCGAGCGTGAGCACCGCGTGCCCGGCGGCGTCCCAGGCCGCGGCGTGCTCGGCATAGACCTGCGCCAGCACACCGACCCGGCTGCGCGGACGCAGCCGCGGCAGCGCGCGGAGCGCCGCCTGCGAGCCCGCCACCGCCAGCAGGTGCGGGGTGCCGTAGTAGCCGGCGGCGGCGTCGAGCAGGCCGTCGTCGGGCTCGGGCAGGCGCTGCCACGCCGCGGCCGGCACCGGCGGCAGCGGCCAGCCCTGCGGGTTGATGCCGGTCGACAGGTCGAGCCAGTCCGCGCGCGCGATGCCGAAGCGCGCCGCGGCGGCGTTCAGCGCCCCGCCGTGCTCAAGCACCGATCCAGCTCCCGAGCACGAGCGCCAGCAGCCACAGCGCGGTGGCGCGGTCGACCAGGCCCAGCGCACGGCCGATGTCGGCGGGCCGCGCCTGCGGCCCCTCGCCGAGCACCGGGCGGGCCTGCCACTCGCCGCCGTAGCGCGCCGGCCCGCCGATGCGCACGCCGAGCGCGCCGGCGCCGGCCGCCATCACCGGCCCGGCGTTGGGGCTCTTCCACTGCCGGCCCTGCGTGCGCCAGCAGCGCAGCGCCTGCGCGCGCCGGCCGGCCAGCGCGTAGGCGAGCGCGGTGAGCCGCGCCGGGGCGAGGTTGAGGAGGTCGTCGAGCCGTGCGGCGGCCCAGCCGAAATCGGCGTAGCGCGCGTTGCGGTAGCCCCACATCGCGTCCAGCGTGTTGGCGAGGCGGTACAGCACCACGCCGGGCGCGCCGGCGAGCGCGAACCAGAACAGCGCGCCGAACACCGCGTCGCAGCCGTTCTCGAGCACCGACTCGACCGTCGCCGTGCTGACGGCGGCGGCGTCCATCGGCGCGGTGTCGCGGCTGACGATCCGCGCCACCGCCTGCCGCGCGCCGGCGAGGTCGCCCGCCGCGAGCGCCGCCGCCACCGGCCGCGCGTGTTCCGCCAGCGCCCGCCCGCCCAGCGCGAGGTAGAGCGCGAGCACGCCGAGCAGCACGGCGACGAAGGACACCCGCCCGCCGTCGTGGAACGGCCCCCACTGCGGTGGCGCCAGCCAGCCGGTGAGCACCACCCACGGCAGCACCGCGAGCGCCCAGGCGGCGAGCCCGCGCAGGCGCCGCGCGGGCCGCGCCGCCTGCGGCGGACCGTAGCCGGCGGCTTCGAGCGCGGCGGCGAAGGTGCCGAAGCCGACCAGCGGGTGGCCGCGGCGCGGCTCGCCGAGCAGGCGGTCGAGCGCGAGCGCGCACAGGACGGAAAGGCCGAGGGTCATCGGTCGGGGCTTGGGGCGGTGGTCGGGGAGGGGGAGTGTAGCGGAGCGCTCCGGCGGGCGTCGTGCGCCGCCGCTGGCCGCTCGACTTCATCCGGTGATGCCTGCAAGCTCTGCGGCGCCTGCCGCCGCGCCGGGCCCCGACCTGCGGGTGACGGCACGGGGCGGCGGCGAACTGACGATGCGATCACGCGACCTCACCCGAAGGATGCCGCCTTCGGCTGCCCTGGAGTGCCCGCCCATGAACGAGTCTGCGTCGGCCAGGTCCCTGCTCGGGCGCGTGCTGCTGATCGGTCTCGCGGCCCTGCTGGCGTTCGGCGCCACGCCGGCGGCCGCGGCGGAGCGCCCGCGCGTCGGCCTCGTGCTCGGCGGCGGCGGTGCCCGCGGCGCGGCGCACATCGGCGTGCTCGAAGTGCTCCGCGAGCAGCGCATCCCGGTCGACTGCGTGGCCGGCACCAGCATGGGCGGGCTGGTTTCGGGGGCCTTCGCGGCCGGCTTGAGCCCGGACGAGATGAAGACGGCCCTCGCCGAGGCCAACTGGCGCGACATGTTCAAGGACAACCCGGACACGTCGAACCTCAATTCACGCAAGAAGTACCTGTCGCGGCGCTTCGTGCCGGGCGCGGAGATGGGCGTCACCGAGGACGGCGTGGAGTCGCTGTCGGGCGTCCTCGACGGGCAGAAGATCAAGCTGTTCTTCAACCGCCTGGTGCACAGCGAGTACGGCGACCCGCAGATCGAGCGGCTGCGGCTGCCGCTGTCGATCGTCTCGACCGACCTGGTGACCGGCAACAAGGTGGCGTTCCGCAGCGGCAGCCTGACCAAGGCGATGCGCGCCAGCATGTCGGTGCCCGGGCTGATGGCGCCGGTGAAGGACGACAGCCGCCTGCTGGTCGACGGCGGCCTGGTCGACAACGTCCCGATCGACGAGGTGCGTGAGCTGTGCAGGGCCGACGTGGTCATCGCCGTCAACGTCGGCTCGCCGCTGCTGAAGCCCGAGGAGATCGGCGGCGTGCTGTCGGTGTCGGCGCAGATGGTCAACATCCTGACCGAGCAGAACGTCACCCGCTCGCTGGCCACCCTCAGGCCCCGGGACATCTACATCAAGCCGGACCTCGACGGCATCACCGCGGCCGACTTCGAGCGCTATGCCGAGACGGCCGAGCGCGGGCGCGTCGCCGCCGCGGCGATGATCCCGCGGCTGCGCGCGCTGAGCGTGGGCGAGCGGCAGTACCAGGACTGGTGGGCGCACGTCGCCGCGCCGCGCGGGGCGCCGCCGACGGTGGGCGCGGTCGAGATCGCCGAGCTGCACCGGGTCAACCCGGCCTACGTGCAGCGCCACCTGCAGGGCTACAGCGGGGCGCCGCTCGACCTCGCGCGGCTGGAGGGCGACGTCGGCCGCATCTACGGCGACGGCGAGTACCAGAACGTCGACTACTCGCTGCTGCCGACGCGGGACAAGAACATCCTGCGGGTGACGCCGCTGGAGAAGCAGTTCGGCCCCGATTACCTGCGCTTCGGCGTGCACCTGAATTCGCTGATGGGCGAGGAGTCGGTCTACAACCTGCGCGTGGCCTACGACAAGACCTGGCTCAACAGCTTCGGCGGCGAGTGGCTGGGCGGGGTGCAGATCGGCAACGAGCCCAAGGTCTTCACCGAGTTCTACCAGCCGCTCGACGCGGCGCAGCGCTACTTCATCGACACCCGGCTGGTCTACCAGCGCGAGCAGTTCGGGCTCTACCAGAACAACGACAAGCTGGCCGACTACAAGGCCGACGAACTGCGCGTCGACCTGCTCGCGGGCATCAACGTCGGCCTGCTCGGGCCGGTGCGCTTCGGCTGGGTCGACCGCCGCCGGGAGGCGAGCCTCGACACCGGCTCGCCGCTGCTCCCCGAGGGCGACAAGCGTTTCGGCGGCTGGATGGCGGAGCTGGATTTCGACCAGTTCGACCGCCTGTACCTGCCGACCCAGGGCTGGTCGGCGAAGGCCAGCTACTTCGAATCGCCCGGCGAGGATTACGGCAAGGCCACGGCGGACCTGCGCGCGGCGCAGCACAGCGGCGACTACGTGCTGTCGGGGCGCGTGTACGCGGCGGGTTCACCGAAGGGCCGGCTGCCGAACTTCGATCCGGTGGCGCTCGGCGGCTTCCTGAACCTGTCCGGCTTCGCCCCCGACCAGATCATCGGCGACGCCGCGTACTACGGCAGCGTGCGCCTGGAGAAGATCGTCGGGCAGTTCCCGCTCGGCATCCGCGGCGACCTGCGCGTCGGCGCCGCGCTGGAGGCCGGCAAGGTCGACGGGCGCTTCACCGAGACCGAACTGGACGGCTGGCAGAGCTCGTTCGCGGTCTACGCCGGCGGCGAGACGCCGCTCGGCCCCGTCCTGTTCGGCATCGGCTACGCGCCGAACGGTTCGACCAACGTCTACCTGTCGATCGGCACGCCCTGAGCGCGGCGCGGGCAGGGGGCGTCAGCCGCCCAGCCCGCGCTCGGCCATCGCCACGGCGCGGAACATCGCGCGGCGCTTGTTGAGGGTCTCCTCCCACTCGGTGGCGGGTACCGAGTCGGCGACGATGCCGGCGCCGGCCTGCACGTGCAGCGTGCCGCCCTTGATCACCGCGGTGCGGATCGCGATCGCGGTGTCCATGTTGCCCGACCACGACAGGTAGCCCACCGCGCCGCCGTAGACGCCGCGCTTGACCGGTTCGAGCTCGTCGATGATCTCCATCGCGCGGATCTTCGGCGCGCCGCTCAGCGTGCCGGCCGGGTGCACCGCGCGCAGCACGTCGAGCGCCGACAGCCCCGGTTTGAGCCGGCCGGTGACGTTGGAGACGATGTGCATCACGTGCGAGTAGCGCTCGATCACCAGGCGCTCGGTGACCTTGACGCTGCCGATCGTGCTGACGCGGCCGACGTCGTTGCGGCCGAGGTCGATCAGCATCACGTGCTCGGCGATCTCCTTCGGGTCGGCCAGCAGCTCATCGGCGAGGCGGGCGTCCTCGGCCTCGGTGGCGCCGCGCGGACGGGTGCCGGCGATCGGCCGCACGGTGACCAGGCCGTCCTCGACGCGGGTGAGGATCTCCGGGCTGGAGCCGACCACGTGGAAGTCGCCGAAGTTGAAGAAGAACATGTACGGCGACGGGTTGATCGTGCGCAGCGCCCGGTACAGGTCGAGCGGCTCGGCACCGAACGGGATGCTCATGCGCTGCGAGGGCACCACCTGCATGCAGTCGCCGGCGTGGATGTAGGCCTGGATGCGCCGCACCGCGGCCTCGAAGCCCTCGCGCGTGAAGCTCGCCTGGAAGTCCTGCTCGCCGACCTCGGCGGCCTCCCCGGCCAGCGTGCGGTAGCGCGGGTGGGTGTCGCGCAGGCGCCCGACCAGCGCATCGAGCCGGGCCTCGGCCCGGGCGTAGTCCTCGACCGCCGGGTCGACCTGGGTGATCACGTAGAGCCTGCCGGCGAGGTTGTCGAACACCACCACGTCCTCGCTGACCAGCAGCAGCACGTCGGGGTTGTCGAGCGGGTCGGGGTTGGGGCAGGTGGCGAGCCGCGCTTCGACGTAGCGCACGATGTCGTAGCCGAAGTAGCCGACCAGGCCGCCGGCGAAGCGCGGCAGGCCGGGCAGGTTGTCGGGGACGCGGTAGCGGGCGTGGAAGGCCTCGATCCAGGCGAGCGGGTCGGCGACCGTCGCGCGCTCGACCACCTCGCCGGCGGTCTCCAGCGTGACCGTGTGGCCGCGCACGCGCAGCAGGCTGCGCGCCGGCAGGCCGATCATCGAGTAGCGCCCCCACTTCTCGCCGCCGTGCACCGATTCGAGCAGGTACGAGTAGGGGCCGTCGGCGAGCTTGAGGTAGACCGAGAGCGGGGTGTCGAGGTCGGCGAGCACTTCGCGCGCGACCGGGATGCGGTTGTAGCCCTGCGCGACCAGGGCGCTGAACAGTTCTGCGTTCAAGATCGGACCTTTGCCTGTCGGTGTCGCCCCGCCGCCGGGGCGGGGCCGGAAGGGATGCGGGCGCGCGCCTCCTTCGCCGCGCGGCGGGGGAGGCGCGTTCAGCGGCGGCTCAGCGCCGCCATCGCAGGTCCAGCGGCTGGCTCTCGGTCGGCATCATCGGCGGGCGATCAGCGCCGGCAGTTCGGCGAGGGTTTCGACCACCACGTCGGGCGCGGCATCGCGGATGTCGTGGCCGTGGTTGTAGCCGTAGGGCACGCAGGCCACCGGGCAGCCGGCGTTGCGCGCGGCACCGACGTCGTTCATCGAGTCGCCGACCATCAGCGCGCGGGTGACGTCCAGGCCGAGGCGCTCGGCGGCGAGCAGCAGCGCGTCGGGCGCGGGCTTGGCCGCCGGCGCGCATTCGCCACCGACCAGCGTGGCGAAGTAGGCGCCGATGCCGATGCGCTCGAGCAGCGGCCCGGCGAGCTCGGCCGGTTTGTTGGTGACGCAGGCGAGCGGCAGGCCGCGCGCGGCGAGTTCGGCGAGGCCCTCGTGCACGCCGGGGTAGAGGCGGCTGTGCAGGCAGACGTTGGCGGCGTAGAGGCGGCGGTAGCGCGGGCGCGCCTGCTCCAGCAGCGCCGGGTCGGCGGCGGCGTCCATCGAGTCGGTGAGGGCGCGGCGCAGCAGCACGTCGGAGCCGTTGCCGACCCAGGTGCGCACGCGCGCCTCGCCGCGCCGCGGCAGGCCGAGTTCGTCCAGCAGCAGGTCGACGACGTTGGCGATGTCGGGAACGCTGTCGACCAGGGTGCCGTCGAGGTCGAAGAACACCGCTTCGATGTCGCGGAACATCATGCCGGCACCGCCGGGCAGGGCACGCCGGCGAGCGCGGCGCGCATCGCCGCGACGGTGGCGGCGTAGTCGGGGGTGCCGAAGATCGCCGAGCCGGCGACGAAGGTGTCGGCGCCGGCGGCGGCGACCTCGGCGATGTTGTCGAGCTTGACGCCGCCGTCGACCTCCAGCCGGATCGGCCGGCCGCTGGCGTCGATTATGTGCCGCGCCTCGGCGATCTTGGCGAGGGTGGCGGGGATGAAGCGCTGGCCGCCGAAGCCGGGGTTGACCGACATCAGCAGCACCACGTCGAGCTTGTCGAGCACGTAGTCGAGGTGGCCGAGCGGGGTCGCGGGGTTGAACACCAGCCCGGCCTTGCAGCCGTGGTCGCGGATCAGCTGCAGCGTGCGGTCGACGTGGCGCGAGGCCTCGGGGTGGAAGGTGATCCAGCTCGCGCCGGCCTTGGCGAACATCGGCACCAGCGCGTCGACCGGCTCGACCATCAGGTGCACGTCGATCGGCGCGCTGACGCCGTGCTTGCGCAGCGCCTCGCACACCAGCGGGCCGATGGTGAGGTTGGGCACGTAGTGGTTGTCCATCACGTCGAAGTGCACGATGTCGGCGCCGGCCGCGAGCACGCGGTCGACTTCCTCGCCGAGGCGGGCGAAGTCGGCCGAGAGGATGGAAGGGGCGATCAGGTAATCCGTCATGAGACCGGGCCTCGGGCCGGGGTGCGGGCGGGTCCGCGACTGTAGCCGATGGCGGCCGTGGCGGTCACCCGCTCAGGCGGCCGCCGAGGTGCGCGCGGCGCGGATGCGCTCGTAGGCGCTCACCACCGCGTGGGTGCGCTCGGCGGCGCACTTCAGCACGGTCTCGGCGGCGCCGACCAGCTTGTCGGGGTGGTGGCGGCTCAGCAGCAGGCGGTAGGCGCGGGTGACCTCGGCGTCGCTGGCGTTCATCTCGACGCCGAGTTCGGCGTAGGCGGCGGCGAGCGTGCCGGGCGGCGTGTGCGGGAGCGCCTCCTCGGCTTCGGGCTCGGGGCGGTGGTGC
Source organism: Plasticicumulans lactativorans (assembly GCF_004341245.1). Taxonomy (GTDB): domain Bacteria; phylum Pseudomonadota; class Gammaproteobacteria; order Competibacterales; family Competibacteraceae; genus Plasticicumulans_A; species Plasticicumulans_A lactativorans. The sequence continues at coordinate 19,312 of NZ_SLWY01000029.1, forward strand.
GCGCGCGCGCGGCGCTCGATCTCGGCGTGCGCGGCCGGCGACAGCCCGAGCTGCGCGGCGACGCGGGCGATCAGCGCGAGCGCCGCGGCGGCCGGCTCGCCGTCGGCCCAGGCGGTGGCGAACTGCATCTCGATGCAGCTGCGCGCGAGCGTCGGCCACGGCTGGCAACTGCGGGCGAAGCTCGCCAGCGTCGCGTCGAGCGGGAACTCCGGCGACTTGCCCTGGGTGAAGCAGGCGATCGCCGCGCGGCGCTGCGCCGGGTCGAGCCCGAGGCGCTCCATCATGCCGCGGGCGAGGGCGATCTCGGCCTCCGACACGCGCCCGTCGGCCTTCGCCACGGCGCCCATGACGGCGAAGGTGGTGACCAGGAAGGCCGCCTGGGCCTGGGCCTGCGGCGAGGCTTCGGCGCCCAGCGCCTCGATGCCGCGGTCGAAGTTCTGGCCGAAGGCGGCGCCGAACATGGCACCGAGCGGCCCCCCCATCATGAAACCGACGCTGCCGCCGAACAGCGTGCCGAGGCCCGCGGGGAAGGTGCCGGCACCGAAAAACATTCCGATCATGGTTTCAGACCACTGAAATAGGCTGCGAGGTTGTCGATGTCGGCATCGCTCAGGCCCTTGGCGATCGGCGACATCAGGGGATGCTGGCGCCCGCCGTCGCGAAAGGCGCGCAGCTGCAGTGCCAGGTATGGTCCCTTCTGCCCGGCGAGATTGGGCCACTCCGGATTGCCGCTGATGCCGGCGGGGCCGTGGCAGGCCACGCAGACGCCGGCGACCGCCTTGCCGGCGTGCGGGTCGCCGGCGGCGCCCAGCGCGAGACACGGGGCGAGCAGCAGCGCGAGGCAGGGCAGGGCTTTCATCGGCGGGCTCCCGGCAGGGTGGTGGTTCAGGACTTCAGGTAGCTGTCTTCGTCGTAGCTGCGCAGCCAGCCGGGGCGCATGCCGACGAAGACGCTCGTCAGCATGCCGTTCATCAGTCCTTCCGGGAACAGGTATAGCGGCAGGAACGGCAGGTAGTCACTGGCGATGCGCCCGAACGCGTAGCCGCCGCTCGCGACCAGCACGGCGCTCAGCGCGAGCACGGTCGCGAGGCCGGCGACGATGGCGCCGGCGAAGCCGCCGAGAAAGATGTAGATGAACGGGTTGTGCGGCAGGCGCTCGGTCACCAGCCGCTGCACGTAGTGGCTGACGGTGACCGGCAGCACCGCGGTGAGCAGCAGGTCGATGCCGAGCGTGGCCGGCTCGCCGCGCCCGAGCAGGCACAGCAGGAGCCCGACCAGCACCGTGCCGACGCTGGCGAGCGACCAGCCGAACATCAGCGTGAGCACCGTCACGCCGAGGAAGTGGAAGCCGAGCCCCGGCTGCACGCCGGCCTCCAGGTTCCACAGCAGCGCGAGCGCCACCAGCGCGCCGCCGAACACGTGTTCGAGGCCGTTGCCGGCGAGCGAGCGCCACGGCGCCGCGCGTACCGCAACCGCCACCACCAGCGCGAGCAGGGCGTGGGCGGCGAGGAGCAGCCAGGCGGGCAGCAGGTCGGGCGGCAGGTTCATGGCGCGTACTCTACCGGAGCGGGGCGGGCGGTGCCCTTCCTGCTGAGACCGCAAAAGCGCCGCGATCTTCGCCGGCGCGCGGTGCCGGCCTGCTATACCGGGTGGAGCGCCGGCGCCGCACCGGCCCGGGGGATGCAGCATGCCGGTCGTCCGTTCGTTGATCCTCGCCTGCGGGGTACTGTCCGGCTTCGCCAGCGCGGCGCTGGCGGCCGATACCTGCCCGCTCGGCGACGGCCCGCCCTACGGCCCGGCCTACGGCGCCTGGTCGCGCGGCGAGCAGCTCGCCTGGGAGGCGATCCGCCGCGGCGAGGCCATCAACCTGCTCGAACCGCAGCCCGATCCGCGGAGTGCCCGCACCGATCCGGGCGCGCAGCAGCTCGGGCCGTGGTTCCTGCAGACGCTGTTCGGGGTGGCGGCGTGCGAGCGCGCGATCGGCGCGCTCGGCGTGTACATCATCGGCGGCGATTTCCCGCTGCCGGTGTACGTCAACGGCATCGACACCCGCGCCCGGCTGGTGATCACCGGCGCGCGCTTCAAAGGCGGCCTGAGCATCGCCGAGAGCCACTTCGGGCAGTCGGTGCACCTGGTCTACGGCACCTTCGGCGGCACGCTGGAGATCAAGCGCAGCCGCGTCGACGGCGAACTCGACCTGCAGCGCAATGCGCTGGCGGCGCTCGACCTCTACAGCCTGGACGTCGACCGTTCGCTCGACCTGTCGCGCACGCGCCCGCCCGATGCCGGCGAACGCGCCGCGCTCGCCGCCCTGCGCCCCTGGTACGCCGGCGCGCCGGTGCTGGCGGACCCGCCGCCGGCGGCGGAGCCGACCAAGCTGATCAACCTGCACGTGGGCCAGCACCTGCACCTGGTCGACGGGCGCTTCGCCGGCATCGCGCTCTACGGCAGCCACATCGCCGGCGATCTCGAGGGCGACGGCGCGCAGTTCACCGCGCCCGCGTACCTGCCCGGCCTGGAGGTCGGTGGAGCGGTGCGCCTGCGCAGCGCGCGCAGCGAGCTGCTGCAGCTCGAACACGCGAACATCGCCGGCGCACTCGATCTGGGCGAACTGGCCGGGCCGCGTGCCGACGCGACCCGGCTGTGCCTCGGCGGCGCGCGCGTCGACGATACGCTCAGGCTGTGGCAGGCGCGGCTCGACACCCTCGACCTGCGTGGCGTCCGGGTCGGCAACAGCCTGCTGGTCGAGCAGGTCGAGGTGGCCGGCAACGTGCGGCTCGACGAGGCCGAGGTCGGCCACCGCCTCGCGCTGCGCGTGTCGGTGTCGGAGCGCGGACCCAGGACCGGCGAAGCGGGGCCGCAGGCGAGCTGCATGCCTTCCGCGCCACGCGAATCGAAGCCGGAACAGACGGCGGGGCCGGAGCAGAACCGGGTGTCGGGGCGCGGGCTCAAGGCCGGCGAAGTGGTGCTGCAGGGGGCGTGCTGGCCCTCCGTCGACCTGACCGCGGCGGCGATCGGCGGCACGCTGGACCTGGCGGGAACGCGCTGGCGCGACGGCGCGACGCTCGACCTGACCAATGCCGCGGTGCAGCGCTTCAGCGACGAGGGCGCCGCTGCTGCTGCGGCGGCGGGCGGCGCCGACTGCCCGCAGGCGGCAACCCCCGGCTGGCCGGCACGGCTCGGCCTCAACGGCTTCAGCTATGCCCAGCTCGGCGCCGCGGCGCAGCGCGACGGCGGCGACTGGGCCGCCTGGGTGGGACGCCAGGCGCACTTCTCCCGGCTGCCCTACCAGCAGCTCGCCGATCGCCTGCGCGCCGCCGGGCGCGGCGATGCCGCCAGCGAGGTGCTGTATGCGATGCGCGTGCGCGAACTCGATGCCCGCCCGCCGTCGCTCGGCTGGGCCTGGGGCTGGGTCGAGCGCGTGCTGACCGGCTTCGGCTACCGCAAGGAGCGTGCGATCGTGCCGATCGTGGTGCTGATCGTGCTCGGCACGGCGTTCGCGGCGCGGCGCTGGGCCAGGAGTGCACTGCCCGAGCCGTGGACGCTGGCGCGGCGCTGCAAGTACAGCGTGCAGGCGCTGATCCCGATGATCGACACGCTGTTCCCCAAGCTGTCCGGGCTCCTGCCGCTGCCGCGGATCGACGAGCAGCAGTACCGCGAGATCGATTCCGGCTGGCGCGTCGGCGGGCCGGCGTGGTGCTACTTCCACCTGCACCGCTTCTTCGGCCTGCTGCTGGCGGTCGCGCTGATCGTGAGCCTCACCGGGCTGACCGCCTGAACCGCGCCGGCGGCGCGTTGCAGCCCCGGGAGTGCGCGCGTAGATTGCGCGCGCCCCTACCGTACGGCTGCCGAGGACCGACCCGTGACCGAATCCGCCCCCGCTATCGACAGCCTGCCGCTGGTGTATCGCGGCAAGGTCCGCGACGTGTACGCGATCGACGCGGCGCACATCCTGATCGTCGCCACCGACCGGCTGTCGGCCTTCGACGTGGTGCTGCCGACCCCGGTGCCGGGCAAGGGCGCGCTGCTCACGGCGATCTCGAACTTCTGGTTCGCGCGCACCCGCCACATCATCCGCAACCACCTCGACCTGGCCACGGTCAGCCTCGAACAGGCCCTGCCGGACCCCGCCGAACGCGCGCGCGTGGCCGGCCAGGCGGTGGTCGCGCGCCGCCTCGACCCGCTGCCGGTCGAGGCCATCGTGCGCGGCTACATCATCGGTTCGGGCTGGAAGGACTATCAGCATACCGGCGCGGTGTGCGGCGTGGCGCTGCCGGCGGGGCTCAGGCTCGCCGAGCGCCTGCCCGAGCCGATCTTCACGCCGTCGACCAAGGCCGCGGTCGGCGACCACGACGAGAACGTCAGCTTCGAGGTCATCGCCGCGCGCATCGGCGCGGCGCGCGCCGCGCAGGTGCGCGACGTCAGCCTGGCGCTGTACCGCGAGGCGGCGGCCTACGCGCTCACCCGCGGCATCATCATCGCCGACACCAAGTTCGAGTTCGGGCTCGGCGAGGGCGGCGAACTGGTGCTGATGGACGAGGCGCTGACCCCCGACTCCTCGCGCTTCTGGCCCGCCGACCGGTACCGCAGCGGCAGCAATCCGCCGAGCTTCGACAAGCAGTTCGTGCGCGACTACCTGGAGACGCTCGACTGGAACAAGCAGGCACCCGGCCCGGCGCTGCCCGAGGAGATCCTCGCCAAGACCGCCGCCAAGTACCGCGAGGCGCTGACGCGGCTGACCGCCTGAGGCGCCCGCCCGCGCGCGGCGTGACCGACGCCGCGCGCGGGGGCCCCGCTCAGTGGTGCCGCTGCCCGGCCGCGGGCTGGGCGTCGGCGAGCGGCAGCGCCTCGCCGCCGGCCGGGCGCGCCGGCCTGTCGGCGTCGTCGGCGACCTCCTTGGCCGTCTCCGCCTTGGCCGCTTCTCTGGCGGCTCTGGAGGCGATGGCGGCGGCGGCCTTGGCGGCGGTTTCGGTGGCGACGCGGGCCAGCGCGGCCTCGGTGAAGACG
>NZ_SLWY01000030.1 GCF_004341245.1 Plasticicumulans lactativorans
GCGGGCGGTAGCACGGCTGCGGTGCAAGAAGCGGATTATTCTGGGTTGCTTCAAAGAGACTGGCTTGTATTAGCTAACCATGCAGAGCTCAGTAACCTCGATAGATTTCTCTGCATGGCATCGCTGCTAACTCATGATCTGGATTCCCAGCGACGGAAGATGACACTGGCGTTTACTCCGCCAAATCCAAATCCATTCGACAGGGCATAATTGATTTTCGTTTTTCGTGCGGACAGGCCAACCAAGTCGAGGCCGTCAGCTACCTCATCAGGATTGACGAGATTAAGAGTGGGCGGAACGATCTGATCTCGTAATGCCAGAACGGTAAAAATGGCCTCGATCCCACCGGCTGCCCCCAATAGATGGCCCGTACTGGATTTGGTTGAGGTAATCGCGACACCCGAGTTCGGGCCGAATACAGACCGAATTGCAACCAGTTCCCCCTTGTCTCCCACTTGTGTAGAGGTCGCATGTGCATTGATATGCTGTACATCGCCGGGAGCAATGCCAGCCTGCCGCAATGCCTGCTGCATAGCGAACTGAGCGCCGCGGCCATCCTCTGGGCCTGCTGTCAGGTGGTAGGCATCGGCGCTGGTTCCGTAACCGACCAGTTCCGCCAACGGACGCGCGCCGCGTGCCAGCGCATGTTCCAGCGATTCGATCACCAGCAGGCCTGCCCCTTCGGCCATCACGAAGCCATCCCGGTCGCGGTCGAATGGGCGCGAAGCTTCATGAGGGCGGTCATTGAATCCAGTGGACAATGCTCGCGCCGCCGCAAAACAGCCAAGGCTGACGCGATGGATTGCCGCCTCGGCTCCACCACATACGGCGACATCCGCTTCGCCGCTGCGGATCAATCGCGCGGCGTCACCAATGGCTTGCACCCCGGCTGCACAGGCTGTCACCGGTGCTCCCAGTGGCCCCTTGAAGCCATGCTGGATGGAGACGTGCCCTGCGGCCATATTGGCGAGAAAAGACGGGGCGGTAAAAGGTGAAAGCCGGCGTGGCCCTCTGGCGTCAGTCGTTCGCACGGCCTCGGCGATGGCACCAAACCCGCCAATACCTGACGCGATGATGGTCGCAGTTCGCTGTTGCTGCTTTTCTTCGGTTGGATGCCAACCTGCTTGTGCAAGAGCCTCCTGCGCGGCAACGAGCGCAAATTCTATGAAGCGATCCATTTTCTTGCGCTCCTTGGCGGCAATGAATCGCTCCGGGTCGTAACCAGCTTGGGGGTCTTCCGCAAGGCTTGGCACCTGCCCACCAATAGCGGTACCAGTTCCGTCGGCAAGATCGGCAGGCAACACCCGAATGCCGGACTTCCCCGCCAACAGACGAGTCCACGTCGTCTCAGTGCCACACCCCAGCGGCCCCACGGTACCTGTCCCCGTCACCACTATTCGGGCTGATTTTTGGATGCTCATCGTTCCACCTCGCTTTACATATGTGCGACGCCTCACGACGAGCACTGGGTTGCTTTTTTGGCTACTACTCCGTTCATGCTCTTTGGTTTCGATAAGTCGAAGCCAAAGCGGGCTGTGATCGCAAGAGCGGAGGTCGGAAGTCGTTAGAACTTGCGCTGCTAGTCGTGCTTAACCCACGGGCCGGCACGTCAAAGACAAAGCAGGTCGTCGTCGGGCGTACAACTTGCCTTGCTCATCTTCGATGCGAGCTTCAGCCGTAGCGAGGCGCCCGCCGCCGTGGATCAGCCTGCCGGTCGCACGCAACGGGCACAGTCTTGTGCGAGGCTGGCCGCACAATGTTGATGCTGAGTTCGGCTGTCGTGTAAGAGCAGCCTGGCTGGTAGCGTGGATTGCACCGCACAACCAAGCGCTGAGTCCAGCAGAGTGGCAAACCAACCGCCGTGCACGGTCGACGGCGTGCTTGGATGCCGAATAGAGCGCCATGTACGGCGACGTTGACAATGCGGCCGGAACGTTGCTCGCGCATGTGTGGCAGCACCGCTTGGCTCGTGCGCAAAAAGCCGAAGAGGTTGGTATCGAATAGTGTCTGGGCTTCGGTACTTGACGTTTCTTCCGTCGCGCCGACCAAGGTCACGCCCGCACTGGTGACCAGCACGTCGATACGCTTGGCTTGAGCAATGATGGTCTGGACTCCACGTTGAACTGATGCTTCGTCACGGATATCCATCTCGACGAGCGCAACACCAGGTATTGCCTGCGCTTTTTCTGTATTGCGAACGGTGCCGAATACCCTGCGCCCCTGCTTAGCAAATTTCATTGCGGTGGCACGCTCGATAGCTGATGACACGCCAGTAATGACGACAACTTTGGTGTTCGACATGGCAGTTCCTTTTTGTATGGTGAGTTTGAGAAAGAGGATGGTCAGTTTTGCGACGGAACTGGCCTAATCTTGAACCAGATGGAATACATGGCCGGCAGGAACACCAGAGTCAGAATCGTTCCCGCAAACGTGCCGCCGATCAGCGTGTAGGCAAGCGTTCCCCAGAACACCGAATGGGTCAGTGGGATGAAGGCCAGGATCGCGGCCAGAGCCGTCAATATCACGGGCCGCGCACGCTGAACAGTTGCTTCGACGATCGCATTGAACGGGCTCAATCCTTCTTGCTCGTTGTGATGGATCTGCCCGATCAATATCAGGGTGTTTCGCATCAGAATTCCTGACAGCGCGATCAAGCCGACCAAGGCATTGATGCCAAATGGCTGCTGGAACAGAAGCAGCGTCGGCACTACGCCGATCAAGCCGAGTGGGCTGGTCAAGAACACCATGACCATCGCAGAGATCGAGCGCACCTGCAGGATGATGATGAGCAGGGTTAGCGCCAGCATGATCGGAAAGATCGGCAGCATCGCCACCGTCGCCTTGCCCGACTCTTCGATGGAGCCAGCCTCTTCGATTCGATAGCCGCTTGGTAGTTTGTCGATGATGGGCTGAAGTTGCTTGGTGATCGCTGTGGACACATCCGGCGGCTGCAAACCGTCGGCGATGTCGCCACGAACGGTAATCGTCGGCATCCGGTCGCGCCGGTGCATGATGGGTTCTTCCATGCGCACCTCGACCTTGCCCACCTGAGACAGCGGTATGCGTTGCCCGCTGGCGCCGGCCAGCGTGAAATCGCTAATCTTGGCCGCATCAAGCCGAACGTCGCCGGCTGAGCGCGCGACAACCTGCACTGTCCGAATATCCTCGCGTACCGTGGAGATCGGCACGCCGGTCAGCAGAAATTGCAGTTGCTGCGCGACGGAACTGGATGTCAACCCCAGCGCCTGCAAACGATCCTGTTGCAGCGTGAAGTGCAGCGTGGGCGTACGTATGCCCCAGTCGGTGTTGACCGTGCGCATCATCGGACTGGCATCCATGACTTGCTGCACTTCAGCAGCGATCTTGCGCAACTCATCCGGGTTCGGGCCGGTGACACGATAGGCAACCGGGAATGGAGAATACGGGCCGAATACGAGTTGCGTGACACGCAAGCGTGCTTCGGGGGCAAGGCCATCCGCAATGACCTGCCGCAGTCGGTGCTTGAGTGCTTCGCGTTCGTCCTGGTTGTCGGTGCGCACCACAACCTTGGCAAACGACGGGTCGGGCAGTTCTGGCCCCATCGAGAAGTAAAAGCGTGGGGCGCCTTGTCCGATGTAGGCAGTGACGATCCTGGCTTCCTTTTGTTGGGCTAGCCAAGACTCCACCTTCGCCGTGGCAGCGCTGGTCTGGGTGATCGACGTGCCATAGGGCATCTGCACTTCGATCAACACTTCCGGGCGGTCAGAGATTGGGAAGAATTGCTTTTTAACGACCGCCATGCCGAGGATGGCCAGTACGAAAAGGCTCACTACCGACCCGGCAACCAGCCATTTGCGAGCAATGATGCGAGACAGAAGCTGACGAAAACGGTTGTAGCGGGGGGTGGCGTAAAGCGCCTCATGACCACCTTCGACCTTCTTGAAGTCGGGTAGCAATTTGACGCCGAGATAGGGCGTGAATACCACGGCAACCACCCAAGAGGCGATTAGCGCGATCCCCACGATCCAGAACATATTGCTGGTGTATTCGCCCGCAGTGGATCGGGCAAAGCCATTGGGCATGAAGCCGACAGCCGTGACCAGCGTACCCGAAAGCATTGGTGCGGCGGTGTGGCTCCAGGCGTATGCAGAGGCAGCGATGCGGCTATAGCCTTCTTCCATCTTCACCACCATCATTTCAATGGCAATGATGGCGTCGTCCACAAGCAAGCCGAGCGCCAGGATGAGTGATCCAAGCGTAATACGGTCAAAGTTCTTGCCCGTGGCAAGCATCACCACGAAGACTATCGCCAATGTCAGAGGCACTGCAGCGGCAACCACGACACCTACGCGCCAGCCCATGCTTACGAAACTCACCAGCATGACGACAAGAAGCGCGGCAAAGAACTTGACCATGAACTCATCCACTGCCGAACTAATGTTGACAGCTTGGTCTGTTACTTTGGTCAGACTCATGCCCAGCGGCAGCTCGGCGTTGACCGCGCTGACTTCGCTGTCCAATGCTTTACCCAAGTCGAGTCCATTCCAGCCGTCGCGCATGACGATCCCCAACAGCAAAGCAGGTTCGCCACCGTTTCGGATCATGAACGTCGCGGGGTCTTCATAGCCTCGTTTGACCGCGGCGATATCCGACAGCTTTAGCGTGCGTCCCTGCGCAACCACCGGGGTATCGCGGATTTTTTGCAGCTTGTCGAAAGCGCCATCCAGGCGAATGAAAACCTGCGGCCCTTTGGTCTCCACTGACCCGGCAGGCGTCAAGGCATTCTGGCTATTGAGCGCGGCAAACACGTCTTGTGGGCTGACGCCCAGCGTAGCAAGACGCTCATGCGAGAACTCGACATAAATGCGCTCAGACTGTTCGCCAACGATATTGACTTTCTTTACCCCTGGAACGTGCAGAAGTCGCTGGCGCAGCGTCTCCGCGTCGCGTACCAGTAAGCGCTGCGGTTCACCCTTGGCCTTGAGCGCATACAACGCAAAGGTGACATCTGCGTATTCGTCGTTGACCATCGGCCCGATAACGCCCGGCGGCAGATTGCCTGTCTCGTCACCGACTTTCTTGCGTGCCTGGTAGAACTCTTCCTGTACTTCCGAAGGAGGAGTGCTATCGAGCAAGGTCAAGGTCGTAAAGGCCAGTCCAGGTCTTGTATAGGTTTCTGTTCGGTCGTACCAGCGCAGCTCTTGCATGCGCTTTTCGATTTTTTCGGCGACCTGATCCTGCATTTCCTGCGCTGTAGCCCCAGGCCAGGCAGTAATGATCGTCATCACCTTGACTGTGAAGGCCGGGTCTTCCGCGCGGCCTAACTTGAAGAAGGCAACGAGCCCGGCTAGCGAGATCAGGCAGATGAGGAACAGCGTGATGGATCGCTCGCGCACGGCGAGCGCTGACAGGTTGAATCGGCCTTCGCTCACGGACGTGCTCCTTCCGTCGTGGCGGCGGCCGTTTGAGCGCCTACACGTACCTGTTCGCCTTCGCTCAGGAGGTGTGCGCCCAGCGCGACTATCTGGTCGCCTTGCTTGAGTTGCCCGGCAACTTGGGCGCTGTCGTCTTCCAAATGCTGGATCGCAACCGCACGCCAAGAAACCTTCGCAGGCTTGCCACTGATGAGCCAGACCCCCGGCCCCTTGCCAGCATCAAAGATGGAGCTGATCGGCACCTGCAGGTCGCCCCGCACTGAGGCCGGCCCATTCGGAATCTGGATCGTGACAGTGCTGCCCAGTGGGGCGTTAACCAGTTCACCGTCCAGCACATACCTAGCCTCGAAGGTTCGGGTAAGCCGATCCGCAGCATCCGAGAGCTGCCGAAGCTTGGCTGGAGCACCAACGTTCTTGCCAAAGAGCGTAGCCTGCGCGGTGGAGCCGATCGCAGGGCGCAGGGTCTCCGGCAACTGGATAACGGCTTCACGTCGGCCGGCATGAGCCAGACGCACGACAGTCTGCCCAGCGCTGACAACCTGCCCAGGCTCGGCAAGCGTTTCCACAACGACACCATCGCCGTCGGCGACCAATTCCGCATAGCCGCTTGCATTACGGGCAACGATGGCTTGGGCTTCGGCTGCGCTGAGTTGGGCTTTGGCGGCATCCGCTGCTGCCTTGACCTGATCGTAGGCTGAGGCCGAAATCGCACCCGTGCCACGCAAGCCGCTGTAGCGAGCTTCATCTTCTGCGGTCTGCTGCGCTCGTGCCCGCGCGGCAGCGACTGCTTCTTGCTGCGCCTGGGCCGCAAGCTTCAGATCGACGGGGTCGATGCGCATGAGCGGCTGGCCGCGTTTGACGGTTTGCCCGACATCCACAAGCCGCTCCAGCACCTTGCCGGCGACACGGAACCCTAGATCGCTCTGTACCCGTGCGGCGACGGTTCCGGTAAATGACCGTGATGCCGAGGTTGCGCCTTCGACGATGGCAGCACGCACCAACGGTGCTTCAGTACGCGGGTCGGATGTCGTTTTGTCGCTACAAGCGGCCAGCGCAAGAGGCAATGCACAGATGAGGGTAGAGGTAGCGAGGCGGCGCCGGAGCATGAAAGTCCCATCGACGAAGTGATCGGACTTTCATTATGGTACTAGTGACCAAAATGGTCAATAGTCACAAACAGTTCTGAGACATGCGCTACGGAGACAGGCTGCGGAGCACCAGGTTGGACAGGTGCATCGGGGCCTCCTCGGTGTAGTCAAGGCTGTATTGCAGGAGCAAGGGGTTGAGGTAGGGGCGCATCACCAGATAGATCGCCTTTGCGGTCTCGTCCAAGGGGGTCTTGCGCTCGAAGTCCCCGCTCTGTCGGCCTTCCTGCAGGACATCCTGGAGCAGCTTCTGGATGTGTCCTTCATAGGCAACCACCGCCTGCCAGTTCTCTGTGGCGGCAGATGCGGCGATCTCATATAGCTTGCGATCCTGAAAGAACAGCTTGAGGCTTGCCTCGGTCGCAGCCTTGAACATCCGCCGTAGCTTTTCTGGCGCGAGGTCGGTTTCCGCCATCGCCGCACTGACCTCGGCTTCGATCTGGCGCAGGCAATTTGCACAGATCATTTCGCCGATGGCCTGTTTGGACTCGAAGAACTTGTAGATGTACGCCTTGGAAAAGCCGATGGCCTTGGCGAGATCGGAGACCGTCGTTTTCTCGTAGCCGTAGCGACTGAAGTGCTCGGTAGCGGCCGCGACGATCTGGTCTCGCACCTCATGATCGGCCGGGCCTCGGGCCGAAACGGGATAAGTGCTTGTTTTCTTCATGGGTTCCAGCTTACGCCAACCGCAATGATTGGACAACGTGTGACCATTTGGTATTATAGTCACTATCTGCTTTTTTGTGGAATACGCCCATGCTGCCAAAACACACCATTGTCGCGCTCACCGTTGCCAGCCTTCTGGCAGGCTGCGCTGTCGGCCCCGATTACGTTCGGCCCGACCCCCCCATTTCAGCCTGAACCGATTTCAGCGGCGCGCGAGGAAGCGCGCGATTTCCTGGGCGAAGGCGTCGGCGCGCCAGGTGTTGCTGGCGGTGACGTGGCTCGCGTGGGGCATCACCCACAGGCCGGCGTCGGGGATGGCCTGGAACATCGCCAGCGCGTGTTCGAGCGGCACCAGCGGATCGCGGTCGCCGACCACGATCAGCGTCGGGCAGTTCAGCGCGCGCAGGGTGTCGAGCGTGTGCGCGTGGTCCGAGGTGGCCGGGTCGAGGGCGTCGCTGACGCGCCCGATCACCGCCTTCCAGGCCTCGGGGCCGCCCTGCGCGAAATGGATCCGCGACAGCCAGGCATCGAGGCCGACGCTCTTCCAGTACGCCGGGTCGGCCATCTCGCGGGTGCCGGCGTGGGTGTCCTCGTTCTTGCGGTAGCTGACGCGGTAGAGCACCAGCCTGGCGACCCGCGCCGGGTGATGCACGGCGAGCCACAGCGCCACCGCGCCGCCCATCGACGAGCCCACCAGGTGCGCGCGCGGCAGGTCGAGCCCGTCCATCAGTTCGAGCACGGCACGGCCGATGTCGCCGATCGTCAGCCGCTCGGCGCGCATCGGGCTCTGGCCGTGGCCGGGCTGGTCCGGTGCGATCACGCGGAACTGGCGGGCGAGCGGTGCCATCTGCGGCTTCCATTCCTCGCCGCACATGCCGCCGCTGTGCAGCAGGATCAGCGGTTCGCCTTGGCCGGACTCGACGTAATGCAGCAGCTTCATCGCGGTGTCACCGTGTTGGGGGAGGCGCCGGCATTCTAGACTGGCGCGACGGAAGCCCCCACCGGACCGTCGGGGCGCGAGGGTCGAGACGATGCGAAACGGTTTCTTCCGGGCCCTGGGCCCGCACGGCTTCCACCGCGTGCACTACGTCGAGTGGGGCGATGCCGACAACCCCGAGGTGGTGGTGTGCGTGCACGGCCTCACCCGCAACGGGCGCGACTTCGACGAACTCGCGCGCGTGCTCGCCACCGACTACCGGGTGATCTGCCCCGACGTCGCCGGCCGCGGGCAGAGCGGCTGGCTCGAACACAAGCTCGACTACGGCTACCCGCTGTACTGCGCCGACCTCGCGGCGCTGATCGCGCGCAGCGGCGCCGAGCACGTCGACTGGGTCGGCACCTCGATGGGCGGGCTGATCGGCATGCTGCTCGCCGCGCAGGGCGATTCGCCGATCCGCCGGCTGGTGATGAACGACGTCGGGCCGTTCATCCCGCAGGCGGCGGTGCAGCGCATCGCCGCCTACGTCGGCCAGCCGGCGGCCTTCGACAGCTTCGCCGAGCTCGAGCGCTACGCCCGCACCATCTGGGCGCCGTTCGGCGCGCTCAGCGATGCGCAGTGGCGCCACCTGGTCGAGCATGCCGCCCGCCACCTCGACGACGGCCGCTGGAGCTTCGCCTACGACCCCGGCATCGCCGAGCCCTTCAGGCTGATGGCGCTGGCCGACGTCGACCTGTGGGCGGTGTGGGACGCCGTCGGCTGCCCGACGCTGGTGCTGCGCGGTGAACAGTCCGACGTGCTGGCCCGCGCCGACGCCGAGGCGATGCAGCGGCGAGGGCCGTGCGCACGCCTGGTGGAGTTCGCCGGCGTCGGCCACGCGCCGGCGCTGATGGCGCCCGAACAGATCGACGTCATCCGCAACTGGCTGCGCGAACCGGTCTGATGGCACTGCTGCTGCGCATCTTCGGCATCATCTTCCCGGTGTTCGCGGTGGCCGGCATCGGCGTGCTCTACGGCATGCGACACCGGCCGGACATGGCGGTGGTCAACCGCCTCAACATGGAGGTGTTCGCGCCGGCGCTGGTGTTCTGGGCGCTCGCCGACAAGCCCTTCGACCTCGCCGCCAACCTCGGCCTCGCGTTCGGCGGGGCGGCCGTGGTGCTGGGCTCGGGGCTGCTGCTGTGGCCGCTGGCGCGGCTGCTTGGGCTCGACGTCAAGACCTTCCTGCCGCCGATGATGTTCAACAACTCCGGCAACATGGGCATCCCGCTGGCGCTGTTCGCGTTCGGCGAGCCGGCGCTGCAGGCCGCCGTGGTGCTGTTCGTGGTCGAGATGGTCCTGCACTTCACGCTGGGCTTCTACATCCTCGACCACACCACGCGCTTCTCGCGCCTGCTGCGCATGCCGATGATCCTGGCCACGCTCGCCGGCCTCGGCTGCGGGATCGCCGGGCTCAGGCTGCCGGGGCCGCTCGCCGAGACCGTCCGCCTGCTCGGGCAGGTGTCGGTGCCGCTGCTGCTGTTCTCGCTCGGCGTGCGCCTGCGCGAGGTCGACCTGCGCGACTGGAGGACCGGCGTGCTCGGCGCCGTGCTGTGTCCGCTGTCGGGCCTGGCGATGGCGCTCGCGCTGCTGCCGCTGCTCGCACTCGACGAGCTGCAGGTGGCGCAGCTGCTGCTGTTCGGCGCGCTGCCGCCGGCGGTGCTGAACGTGCTGGTCGCCGAGCAGTACCGCCAGGAGCCCGAGCGCGTGGCCTCGATCGTGATGATCGGCAATCTCGGTGCACTGGTGACCCTGCCGCTGGTGCTGTTCTTCGTGCTGCCCGGCGCCTGAGCGGCCCGGGCACGTCCTCACCCCCGCTTCCGGAGTAGCCGCGATGTCCCGACAACTCAACGTGTTCGGCGAGCCGCTCGCCGTGTGTTCGGTGCTGCCGATGACCGGCTTCTATCGCTCGGGCTGCTGCGACACCGGCCCCGAGGACCTCGGCTCGCACACGGTGTGCACGCAGGTGAGCGCCGAGTTCCTGGCGTTCTCCAGGCAGCGCGGCAACGACCTCAGCACGCCGGTGCCGGCCTTCGGCTTCCCCGGCCTCAAGCCCGGCGACCGCTGGTGCCTGTGCGCGGCGCGCTGGCAGGAGGCCTGCGCGGCCGGCGTCGCCCCGCGCGTGGTGCTGG
Organism: Plasticicumulans lactativorans; assembly: GCF_004341245.1. Lineage (GTDB taxonomy): Bacteria > Pseudomonadota > Gammaproteobacteria > Competibacterales > Competibacteraceae > Plasticicumulans_A > Plasticicumulans_A lactativorans. The sequence continues at coordinate 10,334 of NZ_SLWY01000030.1, forward strand.
CGGCCACCCACCAGCGTGCGCTGGAGGTGGTCGAACTGGCGGCGCTGAAGCCGTACGCGCTCGATCTCGACTGACGACCGCGGGGCGGCGGCCCATGTGTGGATGCATCGCAGCGCTGCGCCGGCCGGCGTGGGCGCGGGGGCGCGTGCTGGGCTAAGCTCGCGGCCCTTTCGCCTGCGATCCGAACCATGTCCGCATCCCGCTCGTGGCACGCCTCCGCCGCGCTCGTTCCCGCGCTGTTCGTGCTGCTGTGGAGCACCGGTTTCATCGGCGCCAAGCTCGGCCTGCCGCACGCCGAGCCGTTCACCTTCCTCGCCGTGCGCATGGTCATCGCCGGCGCGCTGCTGCTCGCCTTCGCGCTCGTCAGCGGCGCGCCATGGCCGGCGAACGCGGCGGCGGCGGGGCGCATCGCGATCGCCGGCCTGCTGGTGCACGCGGTCTACCTCGGCGGGGTGTTCTACGCGATCGCGCACGGCCTGCCGGCCGGCATCGCCGCGCTGATCGTCGGCATCCAGCCGCTGCTGACCGCGGCACTGGCGGCGCGGCTGCTCGGCGAGCGGGTGACGCGCGCGCAGTGGTTCGGGCTCGCGCTCGGGCTCGCCGGGGTGGCGATGGTGGTCGGCGGGCGCGGCGGCGCCGGGGTGGGGCAGGTGTCGGCGGGGGGCGTCGTCGCGATCTTCGCGGCGCTGTTCGGCATCACCCTCGGCACGCTGTACCAGAAGCGCCACTGCGCCGGCATGGACCTGCGCTCGGGCGGCGTGATCCAGTACGGCGCCACCGCGCTCGCGCTGGGCGCGCTCGCCTTCGGCTTCGAGACGCGCCACATCGAGTGGACCGGCGAGTTCGTGTTCGCGCTCGCCTGGCTGGTGCTGGTGCTCTCGGTCGGCGCCGTCGGCCTGCTCTACACGCTGATCCGCCGCGGCGAGGCGGCGCGCGTCGCCAGCCTGTTCTACCTGACGCCGCCGGTGACCGCGGTGATGGCCTGGGGGCTGTTCGACGAGCGCCTCGGTGCGCTGTCGCTCGCCGGCATGGCGGTGGTGATGGCCGGCGTGGTGCTCGCCAACCGGGTGGCGCGATGATCCGTGCGGTGCTGTTCGACTGGGGCAACACGCTGATGCGCGACCTGCCCGGCATGCACGGGCCGATGGCGTACTGGCCGCGGGTGGAGGTGCTGCCGGGTGCGGCGGCGATGCTCGCGGCGCTGCGCGAACGCGGCCTCGGCACCGCGCTCGCCACCAACGCGGCCGATTCCGATGTGGCGCTGATCCGCGTCGCGCTCGCCCGCGGCGGGCTGGCGGATTTCCTCGACCACATCGTCTGCGCCGGCGAGCTCGGCATCACCAAACCCGACCCGGCGTTCTTCCACGCCGCGCTGGCACGCCTCGGCGTCGTCCCGGTCGAGGCGGTGATGGTCGGCGACAGCTGGACGGTCGACGTGCAGGGCGCGCGGGCGGCGGGGCTGCGCGCCGTCTGGCTGGCGCCGCCCGGCACGCCGCGGCGCAGCGGGGCCGGCGTGCACACCATCCACGGCCTCGCCGAACTGCCCGTCTGGCTGCACGGGCTGGGGTGAGCCGCAGCCCCGCGCTACCCCGTCGGGCCGTGCCGTACCCCTTCCAGCACGGCGTCGGCCACCACAAATGCGGCATCCGGACTGTGCGAAAGGCGCGCCAGTTGATACAGTACCAATCGCGTACTGTTTTGGTGAGAGCCGACACCATGATCCGCATCACCCGTGAAGCCGACTACGGCATCGTGCTGATGAGCCTGCTGGCGAACCACGTCGGCGAGGATTTCAGCGCGAGCCAGCTCGCCGAGCGTCGTGGCCTGCCGCTGCCGGTGGTGAGCAAGATCCTCAAGGTGCTGGCGCGCGCCGGGCTGCTCAGCTCGCGGCGCGGGGTGCAGGGCGGCTACCGGCTGGCGCGCAGCGCCGACGACATCAGCCTGGCCGACATCGTCGCCGCGCTCGACGGCCCCATCGCGCTCACCGACTGCAGTCCCGGTCATTCCCACGACTGCGCCTACCAGGAGCAGTGCGCGCTGACGCCGCACTGGTACCGCATCAACCAGGTCGTGATGCAGGCCCTGCAGGGCGTGAGCCTGCGCGAGATGAGCCAGCCCCCGGTCGCCCCCGCCTACGCCGTGGTCGATACCCACCGCCTTTCGCTGAGGACTTCGTCATGAGTTCCGAAACTCTCGAACGTCTGGCCGACAGCCAGTACGAGCACGGCTTCGTCACCGACGTCGAGCAGGACACCGTTCCGCCCGGGCTCGACGAGGACGTGATCCGCCTGATCTCGGCCAAGAAGGGCGAGCCCGACTGGCTGCTCGAATGGCGCCTCGAAGCCTTCCGCGGCTGGCAGCAGATGCCGGTGCCGGCGTGGGCGCACGTGCATTACCCGCCGATCGACTTCCAGGCGATCAGCTACTACTCCGCGCCGAAGCAGGGCAGTGACGGGCCGAAGTCGCTCGACGAGATCGACCCGGAGATCAAGAAGACCTACGACCGCCTCGGCATCCCGCTCGCCGAGCAGGCCTTCCTCGCCGGGGTGGCGGTCGACGCGGTGTTCGATTCGGTCTCGGTCGCGACCAGCTACAAGGGCAAGCTGGCCGAGCAGGGCATCATCTTCTGCTCGTTCTCCGAGGCGGTGCGCGAGCATCCCGAACTGGTGCGCCAGTACCTCGGCAGCGTGGTGCCGACGCGCGACAACTACTACGCGGCGCTGAACTCGGCGGTGTTCTCCGACGGCTCCTTCGTCTACATCCCGAAGGGCGTGCGCTGCCCGATGGAGCTCAGCACCTACTTCCGCATCAACGCCAAGAACACCGGGCAGTTCGAGCGCACGCTGATCGTCGCCGACGAGGGCGCCTACGTCAGCTACCTCGAAGGCTGCACCGCGCCGATGCGCGACGAGAACCAGCTGCACGCCGCGGTGGTGGAACTGGTCGCGCTCGACCGCGCCACCATCAAGTACTCGACGGTGCAGAACTGGTACCCCGGCGACAAGGACGGCCGCGGCGGCATCTACAACTTCGTGACCAAGCGCGGGCTGTGCAAGGGCGTGAAGTCGAAGATCTCCTGGACCCAGGTCGAGACCGGCTCGGCGATCACCTGGAAGTACCCGAGCTGCATCCTGCGCGGCGACGACTCGGTTGGCGAGTTCTACTCGGTGGCGCTGACGCGCGACCGCATGCAGGCCGACACCGGCACCAAGATGATCCACATCGGCAAGCGCACGCGCAGCACGATCGTCTCCAAGGGCATCTCGGCCGGCCACGGCCAGAACGCCTACCGCGGGCTGGTCAAGATCATGCCCACGGCCGAAGGCGCGCGGAACTACTCGCAGTGCGATTCGCTGCTGATGGGCGCGGCGTGCGGCGCGCACACCTTCCCCTACGTGGAGGTGCAGAACCCCACCGCGCAGGTCGAGCACGAGGCCACCACCTCGAAGGTGTCGGACGACCAGATCTTCTACCTGCAGAGCCGCGGCATCGCCGCCGAGGACGCGGTGAGCCTGATCGTCAACGGCTTCTGCAAGGAAGTGTTCAAGGAATTGCCGATGGAGTTCGCCGTCGAGGCGCAGAAGCTCCTCGAGATCAAGCTCGAAGGCAGCGTCGGCTGAGCGCCGGGCAGGGCAGGCATTCAGGGCGGGCGCGCAGCGGCGTCCGCCGGACGGTTCGGGCGGGGTGCGTCCCCGCCCCGGTACGCAACGGCCGCCGCCGCCGCGCGGCCGCCTAGCAGCGGGAAACACGACATGATCGAAATCAGCAACCTCCACGCCAGCGTCGATGATCGCGAGATCCTGCGCGGCATCGACCTGCGCATCGGTGCCGGGGAGGTGCACGCGGTGATGGGCCCGAACGGCTCGGGCAAGAGCACGCTCGCCAACGTGATTGCCGGGCGCCCCGGCTACACCGTCACCGCCGGCCAGGTGCTCTACCGCGGCCGCGACCTGCTGGAGCTGGAGCCCGAGGAGCGCGCGCGCGAGGGCGTGTTCCTCGCCTTCCAGTACCCGGTGGAGATTCCGGGCGTGAACAACCTGTACTTCCTCAAGGCGGCGGTCAACGCGATCCGCAAGCACCGCGGCGAGGCCGAGCTCGACGCGCTCGACTTCATGGAGCGCGTGCAGGCGCGTGCCGGCCTGGTGAAGATGGACGAGGCCTTCCTCAAGCGGCCGGTCAACGAGGGTTTTTCCGGCGGCGAGAAGAAGCGCAACGAGATCCTGCAGATGGCGGTGCTGGAGCCGACCTTCGCGGTGCTCGACGAGACCGACTCCGGGCTCGACATCGACGCGCTCAAGGTGGTCGCCGACGGCGTCAACGCGCTGCGCAACCCCGAGCGCGCCTTCCTGGTGATCACCCACTACCAGCGCCTGCTCGACTACATCGTGCCCGACGTGGTGCACGTGCTGGTCGACGGGCGCATCGTCGAGAGCGGCGGGCCGGAGCTCGCGCTCGCGCTCGAGGAGCGCGGCTACGGTGCCTTCGGCCGCCACGGCGGCGCCAGCCGTCGCGCGGGCGCGTGAGGGCGCGGCGATGAGCACACCGCTATCCGCCACGCCGCTCGCCGGCTCCTGGGCCGGCACGCTCGCCGCGCTGCTCGGCGAGCTGCCGCAGGCGCTGCGCTTCGACCACCACCGCCACGACGCGCTGGCGCGCTTCGAGGCGCTCGGCCTGCCCGGCCGCAGGGACGAGGCCTGGCGCTTCACCGACCTGAGCGAACTGAAGGCGCGCAGCTTCGTGCGTGCCGCCGGCGATCGCCCGATCGACGCCGACCTGCTCGTCGACCTCGACACCCCGCACTGCCTGAGCTTCGTCAACGGCCACTTCGCCGCCTGGCTGTCGCGGCACGGCAGCCTGCCCGCGGGCGTGTTCGTCGGCAGCCTGCGCGAGGCCGCCGAGGAGCATCCGGAGATGCTCGCCGGCGCCCTCGGCCGCGTGCCGGGGCTCGAAGGCCACGCGCTGGCGGCGCTGAACGGCGCGCTGTTCGAGGACGGCGCGTGCATCTACGTGCCGCGCGGCGTGGAACTGCCCGGGCCGGTGCACCTGCGCTTCATCGGTGTCGGCGACGACGTGCTCGCGCAGCCGCGCGTGCTGGTGGTGCTGGAGGACGGCGCGCGCGCCGCGGTGGTCGAGGACTATCTCGGCCACGGCCGCTACTGGCACAACGCGGTCACCGAGATCCGCATCGGCGCCGGCGCCGCGCTCGAGCACGTCGCGGTGCAGCAGGAGGCCGCCGCGGCCTGGCACCTCGGCGCGCTGCGCGCCAGCCAGGGCCGCGACAGCCGCCTCGTGCTGCGCCGCTGCGCCGCCGGGGCGCGCTTCGGGCGCAGCGACATCGCCATCGACCTCGCCGGCCCCGGCGCCGCGTGCGAGATCGACGGCCTGGCGCTGGTCGGCGACGCGCAGACGCTCGCCAGCCACCTGCTGCTGCATCACGCGGTGCCGCACGGCAGCAGCCGCCAGCACTTCAAGGGCGTGCTGCAGGGCAGGGGCCGGCACGTGTTCGACGGCCTGATCCGCGTCGCCGAAGGGGCGCTGCAGACCGACGCGCAGCAGCAGAGCCGCAACCTGCTGCTGTCGAAGGCGGCGCTCGCGACCACGGTGCCGCGGCTCGAGATCTACAACGACGACGTCAAGTGCAGCCACGGGGCGACCGTCGGCTACCTCGACGAGGATGCCGTGTTCTACCTGCGCACGCGCGGCATCGGCGAGGCCGATGCGCGGCGCCTGCTGGTGCGCGCGTTCGCCGGCGAGTTCATCGAGGCGGTGCCGTACGCCGACCTGCGCGAGCGGCTCGAACGCCGCCTCGCCACCTACCTCGGGGAGGGCGTCGCATGAGTGCGCTCCTGAAGCCGGCCGCGCCGCTCGACGTGGCCGCGATCCGCGCGCAGTTCCCGATCCTGAACCAGCAGGTGCGCGGCAAGCCGCTGGTGTACCTCGACAATGCCGCCTCGGGGCAGAAGCCCGAAGCGGTCATCACGGCGATCACCGACTGCTACCGCGGCTACTACTCGAACATTCACCGCGGCGTGCACGCGCTGTCGGAGCGCTCGACCACGGCCTTCGAGGAGGCCCGCGAGCGCGTGCGCAGCTTCCTCAACGCCGCCAGCGCGCGCGAGATCGTGTTCCTGCGCGGTACCACCGAGGCCATCAACCTGGTGGCGCACAGCTTCCTGCGTCCGCGCCTCGCCGCCGGCGACGAGATCCTCGTCACCGAGATGGAGCACCACTCGAACATCGTGCCCTGGCAGCTGGTGGCGGCGGAGAAGGGGGCCCGGGTCGTCGCCGCGCCGATCACCGACGTCGGCGAGCTCGACCTCGACGCCTTCGAGCGCCTGCTCGGTCCGCGTACCCGGCTGGTCGCGGTCGCGCACGTCTCCAACGTGCTCGGCACCGTCAACCCGGTGGCGCGGATCGTCGCGCTGGCGCGGGCGCGCGGCATCCCGGTGCTGGTCGACGGCGCCCAGGGCGCACCGCACCTGGGGGTGGACGTGCAGGCGCTGGGCTGCGACTTCTACGCCTTCTCGGCGCACAAGGTGTACGGGCCGAGCGGCGTCGGCGCCCTCTGGGGCAAGGCCGAGCACCTCGCCGCGATGCCGCCGTACCAGGGCGGCGGCGGCATGATCCGCCGCGTCAGCTTCGCCGGCACGACCTTTGCCGACCCGCCCGAGCGCTTCGAGGCCGGCACGCCCGACATCGCCGGGGTGATCGGCTTCGGTGCGGCGCTGGAGTGGACCCGCGGCATCGGCCTCGACGCCATCGCCGCGCACGAGGAAGCGCTCACCGCCTACGCGATGGCGCGGCTCGCCGAGATCCCCGGCCTGCGCCTGATCGGCACCGCCGCGGACAAGGCCGGCGTGGTCAGCTTCGTGCTCGGCCACGTGCACCCGCACGACATCGGTACCGTGCTCGACCGCGAGGGCGTGGCGGTGCGCGTCGGCCACCACTGCGCGCAGCCGCTGATGGACCGCTACGGCGTGCCGGCCACGGCGCGCGCCTCGTTCGCCGTCTACAACACCCATGCCGAGATCGACGCCCTGGTCGCGGCGCTGTGGAAGGTCAAGGAGTGGTTCGACTGATGCGCGCCGCCGTCCGCCAGCCAGTTCCCGGATGCCGCGCCGCGCGCGTCCGGGCCGCCCGTAACGGTTCTGGAGTTGTCTGATGTCCGACCTGCGTGATCTGTACCAAGAGGTCATCCTCGACCACAACAAGCGACCGCGGAACTTCCGCGTGATCGACCCGGCGAGCCACCACGCCGAGGGCTTCAATCCGCTCTGCGGCGACCGCATCGCCGTGTTCGTCGACGTCGTCGACGGCGTGATCCGCGACCTGTCCTTCCAGGGCCAGGGCTGCGCGATCTCGACCGCCTCGGCCTCGCTGATGACCGAGGCCCTGAAGGGCCACCCGGTGAGCGACCTCGATGCCCTGTTCGACAAGTTCCACGAGCTCGTCACCTCCGACGGCCCGACCCCGCCGGGCCTCGGCAAGCTCGCGGTGCTCGCCGGCGTGCGCGATTACCCGAGCCGGGTGAAGTGTGCCACGCTCGCCTGGCACGCGCTGAAGGCGGCGCTCGAACACCGCGCGGACCCGGTGGCCACGGAGTAGACCGATGAACGCGATCGTCAACACCACGGCCGAGCTCGAAGCCAAGGTGATCGAGGTACTGAAGACCGTCTACGACCCCGAGATCCCGGTCGACATCTGGGAGCTGGGGCTGATCTACGGGCTCAGCGTCGACCCCGCGGCGCGTTCGGCGCGCATCCAGATGACCCTGACCGCACCCGCCTGCCCGGTCGCCGGCTCGATGCCCGAGTGGGTCGAGAACGCCGTACGCAGCGTCGACGGCATCGACGAGTGCGAGGTCGAGCTGGTCTGGGACCCGCCGTGGAACCAGGAGATGATGTCCGCCCGCGCCAAGCTCGAGCTCAACCTGCTCTGAACACGGCGTGCTCAGGTGGCGGGCGCGACCAGCTGCGGCCGCGGCCGCGCCAGGCGCAGCAGCCCGAAGCCGAGCAGCAGCGCGCCGCTCGCCAGCAGCAGCGGCAGGCGGAAGTCGTCGCCGGGGCCGCTGAGGCGTGCCGACACCAGCGGGCCGACGATCTGCGCCACGCCGTAGGCGGCGGTCATCAGCCCGATCGCACGGCTGGCGCGGGTCGGCTCGGCCTCGCGTGCGATCGCCAGCGCGAGGCCGACCACCGCGATGAAGCTCGACCCGAACAGCACCGCGCCGGCGAGCGCCCCGGCGGCGTTGGGGGCGAGCAGCGGCAGGCCGACACCGAGCGCCTGCACCAGGTAGGCGCCGTCGAGTGCCCGCGCGCCGCCCCAGCGGTTCGCCACCCAGCCCCAGGCGAAGCTCGCCGGCAGCGCCGCCAGGCCCACCACCAGCCAGGTCGACTCGACGACCGCCGGCGACACGCCGAGGCCGCGCACGATCAGCGGCAGGAAGGTCGCGCTGGTGCTGTAGCCGTAGCCGGCGCAGGCGTAGGCGGCGATCAGCCACGGCAGGTGCACCGGTAGCGCCTGTGCGGCGGTGCGCGCCGGCATGACCGTCGACGGCGGCGGGCCGAACAGCGGCCGCACCAGCCACAGCAGCGGCACGCACAGGCCACCGCACGCGAGCCACAACGCGTCGACGCCGAGGCCAAAGCGGTCGAGCAGGTTTACCGCGAGGGTCGAGCCGACGATGCCGGTCGCCATGCCGCCGTACATCAGGCCGGAGCCGAAGGCGCGATGGCGCGCCGGCAGGCGTTCGAGCACCAGCGCGCCGCCGAGCACCATCGCCAGCGCCGCCGCCACCCCCGACACGAAGCGCAGCAGCGCCCACAGCGCGAAGCTGGCGCCGAGGCCCATGCCGAGCGTGCTCGCCACGCTCGCCAGCAGGCCGGCGCCGAACCAGCGCATGCGCTGCGCCGCCGGCACCCACAGTGCGGCGTAGAGCGCGCCGGCCAGGTAGCCGGCGAAGTTGATCGAGGCGAGCCAGCCGCCGGCGTGGGTGTCGAGGCCGTGGTCGCGCTGCATCAGCGGCAGCAGTTGCGTGTAGACGAAGCGGCCCACGCCCATCGTGATCGCCAGCGCCGCGGCGGCGCCGAGCAGGATGTGCCAGGGCACCGGGGGACGGGGGTCGGTTGCGTGCATCCGGGCGGCTCTCGTCTACAGGGGACTGGAGGTCGAGGGTAGCCCGATTGCTCGGCATTGGGGCATACCGCGAGCGCCGCGCTGCCATGCAGGGCACGCGCGGTCGGTGGGCGGAGGCGGGGGCGGGCGTCTTGCACCGCGACGGGGCCCGCAGGCTTGCGCGGCGGTGGCCGCCCGGCGCCTGCGCCTGTAGCATTTCGAGACACCGTCCGCGCGCCCCGGCGCCGTGCCCGTCCGCCGACCTGGAAGCCACCTTCATGCCCCATTTCGACAGCCTCGAACTGCGTCGCACCCTCGGCCAGTTCGCGACCGGCGTGGCGATCGTCACGGTGCGCACGGCCGACGGCGGCTGGGCCGGGATGACGATCAACTCCTTCGCCGCGCTGTCGCTCGAACCGCCGCTGATCACCTGGGCGGTGGGGCTGCACTCGCCGAACTGCGCGCTGTACGAGACGGCGACGCACTTCGCGATCAACGTGCTGGCGAGCGACCAGGTGGAGCTGTCGCGGCGCTTCGCCTCGGCGGTGCCCGACAAGTTCGCCGGGCTCGACTGCGAGCCCGGCCTCGGCGGCGCGCCGCTGCTGCGCGGCTGCATCGCGTGTTTCCAGTGCAGCACCGAACACTGCCTGCCGGGTGGCGACCACACGCTGATCGTCGGCCGCGTCGAGGCGATCGAGCGCGGCAGCGGCGCGCCGCTGCTGTTCTGGGGCGGCGACTACCGCTACGTCGCCTCCGCCTGATCGCGCCCGCGGCTCGTTATACTCGCGGGCCTTCGCCCAGCCGCACGGGATACCCGCCGCATGCAGTACCTCAGCACCCGGGGCGCCTGCGCGCCCAAGTCCTTCTCCGAGATCCTGCTCGGCGGCCTCGCACCGGACGGCGGGCTGTACCTGCCCGACACCTATCCGCAGGTCTCGCGCGAGGAGCTCGCCGCCTGGCGCGGACTGTCCTACGCCGGGCTCGCCTTCGAGATCATCCGCAAGTTCGCCACCGACATCCCCGAGGCCGACCTGCGCGCGATCGTCGAGCGCACCTACACCGCTGAGGTGTACCGCAGCGAGGCGATCACCCCGCTGCGCACGCTGGAGCCGGGGCTGCACGTGCTCGGCCTGTCCAACGGCCCGACGCTCGCCTTCAAGGACATGGCGATGCAGTTGCTCGGCAACCTGTTCGAGTACGTGCTCGGCAAGACCGGCGCGGAGCTGAACATCCTCGGCGCCACCTCGGGCGACACCGGGTCGAGCGCCGAGTACGCGATGCGCGGCAAGCGCGGCATCCGCGTGTTCATGCTGTCGCCGCTCGGCAAGATGAGTGCCTTCCAGACCGCGCAGATGTTCAGCCTGCAGGATCCGAACATCTTCAACATCGCGGTGCGCGGCGTGTTCGATGACTGCCAGGACATCGTCAAGGCGGTGTCGAACGACCACGCCTTCAAGGCCCGCCAGCGCATCGGCACCGTCAACTCGATCAACTGGGCGCGCGTGGTCGCGCAGATCGTGTACTACTTCAGCGGCTGGTTCGCGGCGACCCGGCGCGACGACGAGGAGGTCGCCTTCGCGGTGCCCTCGGGCAACTTCGGCAACATCTGCGCCGGCCACATCGCGCGCCGGATGGGGCTGCCGATCCGGCGCCTGATCCTCGCCACCAACGAGAACGACGTGCTCGACGAGTTCTTCCGCACCGGCGTCTACCGCGCGCGCGGCACCGCCGAGACCTTCCACACCTCCAGCCCGAGCATGGACATCTCCAAGGCCTCGAACTTCGAGCGCTTCGTGTTCGACCTGGTCGGGCGCGACGCCAAGGTGGTGCGCGAACTGTGGGAGCAGCTGGACGAGGCGGGCGCCTTCGATCTCGGCGGCACGCGCCACTTCGGTCAGATCGCGCGCTACGGCTTCGTCAGCGGGCGCAGCACCCACGCCGACCGCCTGCGCACGATCCGTCGTGTGTACGCCGACTACGGCGTGATCATCGATCCGCACACCGCCGATGGCCTGAAGGTCGCGCTCGCCAACCGCGAGGCCGGCGTGCCGCTGGTGGTGCTCGAAACCGCGCTGCCGGCGAAGTTCGAGGACACCATCGTCGAGGCCCTGGGCCGCAAGCCCGAGCGCCCCGCCGGCTTCGAGGCGATCGAGGAACTGCCGCAGCGCTTCGAGGTGATGGACGCCGACGCCGAGCAGGTCAAGCGCTTCATCGCCGCGCACACCGGGCTGTGAGCGGCACGATTTCCTTAAGCATCAGCGAGGACTGCGCCATGCGATTCCTTCTGCCCCTCGTGCTCGCCCTGCCGCTCGCCGCGGGCGCCGCCGAGACCACCATCACCACCGGCCGTGCCGGCGGTGCCTACCACGGCACCGGGCTCGAACTCGCCAAGGCCGCAGGGCTGCCGCCGCAGGCGGTGCGGGAGTCGCTCGGCAGCGAGCAGAACCTCGAACGCCTGGGGCGTGGCGAGGCGTCGATCGGCTTCGCGCAGATCGATGCCTACGCGACCTACCTGCGCCGCAACCCGGCGCAGGCGCAGAACGTCGAGATCCTCGGTTCGCTCGGCCGCGAGTGCGTGTACGTCGCCGCCGCCAGCGACGGCAAGGTGCGCGAGGACGGCGACCTGCAGAAGGAAGGCATGCGCGTCGCCGTCGGCGCCGCCGGCAGCGGCTCGGCGATCACCTGGCAGTACATGGCGACGCTGGAGCCGGGCTTTGCCAAGGCCAAGGCGGTGTACGAGGGTGGCACCACCCAGCTCGCCAAACTGCTGGCCGGGCAGATCGACGCCTTCCTGTGGGTGTCGAGCCCGGCCAAGCTCGACCAGGAGTTCCTCGCCACGGTGCGCGGCAACAAGAAGCTGCGCCTGGTGCCGGTGACCGACTGGGATTTGAACAACAAGCTGCCGAGCGGCGAGGCCGTCTACGAGTTCGACAAGCTCAGTCTCGAAAAGGGCATGTTCGCCGACACCTACAAGACCATCTGCATGAAGTCGGTGATTGTCGTGCGCAGCGATCTCGACGCCGCCACCAAGGACCGCGTGGCCGCGTTCGCACTGACCCGCGGTGCCGATTAGGCGGATCCGCGGGCGTGCTGCGCGTGATCGGAGGTGTTCCCGGCCGGGTGTCGGTGCAACTCACACGCGCACGACGTGCACGTCCACGGCCAGCAGCGGTGGGGGGTCCGCCGGCCCGAAGTAGCTGCCGGCCACCGGCGGCACGGTCTCGGGGTGGCGGGCGACCGACACCGGAATGTGGTCGGCACCCACCAGCACCCCGCCGGTCTGGTCGAAGCCCTTCCAGCCGGGGCCCGGCAGGTAGACCTCGGCCCAGGCGTGCGTCGACGACGGGCCGCTGTCCGCACCGGGGTTGTGCAGGTAGCCGCTGACGAAACGGCTCGCCAGCCCGAGCCCGCGGCAGGCCTCGATGAACAGCGTCGCGTAGTCACGGCACGACCCGCTGCGCCGCGCCAGCGTCTGCGCCGGCGACTGCACCCCCGGTTCCTCGCGCATGCGGTACTCGAAGTGACGGGCGATCGCGCGATTGAGCGTGTCGAGCAGCACGAAGGTCTCGAAGCTGCGGCCGAGCAGGCCCAGCCCGCCCAGCCAGTCGCGCACCGCGCCCTGCTCGGCGGGGTAGAGCGGCTGCAGGAAGGGCAGCAACTCGGCATATTCGTGCGCCGCATAGGCGAAGGGGTGGTTCACCGCGTACTCGTCGACCAGGAAATCGAGCGGGGCCACGTCGAACTGCTGGATCAGCACCTCGCTGGTGATCGCGAGTGCGTGTGCCGGGATGTCGTCAAAGGTGGCGACGGCGACGATGTTGTCGACCGTGTCGCGTTGCCAGCGTAAGCGGTGCGCGGGTGCGATCACCAGCGACGACTGCTCGATGTGCACGTCGTGACCCTCGCGCGGGCATAGCATCAGCCGGTGTGCGCCGAGTTGCACCGGAACGGCGAACTGGTACTCGGTGAGATGGGTGATCCGAAGTCGCTGCATGCCGGGCCTCCGCCTGCGTTGGCATCACGCGGGGCGCCACTGCTCCCGCTTCGCGTCGGAGCAACACTACCACCGTGCCCGGCACCGGCGGCGCGGCTTGCACAGGCGTCGGTCGGTCAGGGAGGCGGAGTCCGCATCGCCGCAGGGGTTGTGAATCGCGCGTCGGCTTGGTTGTGAACCAGGCCTGATGCCCGTGGCGCTGATTGACGGCGCAGATGAACGGCATCGTTTTTGATCGCTGTCGGGGTTAGATGATTGGGACAGGGAAAAGTGGGGTTGAGGGGTTGACGTGAAGGATTGATGGGCTAGACTGCGCGGCCCCTGAGTCGTGGAGAGGGAGTTGGGCCGAAGGATCGGCGGGGGGTGAAGGAAGATGGGATGCAGGGCTTGCGGGAT
>NZ_SLWY01000031.1 GCF_004341245.1 Plasticicumulans lactativorans
TCAACGCGACAACGGCGGCTCCCGCGGCGCGGGTGTCGTCGTGACCGGGTGCATCGGGCAGCTGGGGGCGGCGGTGCCGCCCGAAGGCTCCGGCGCGCAATACAAGCGCTGGGCCATCGAGCAACTGCCCAGTCTTCCTGAGCGTTGGCGTGTCGAGCCCAAGGCGGCGACCGCAGCGCAGTTCAAGGTCGTGCAGCAGCTCGTCGCCAAGGCGGGCGAACTTGTGATTGCGACCGACGCTGACCGCGAGGGCGAGATGATCGCCCGCGAGATCATCGACCTATGCGGCTACCGCGGACCGATTCAGCGCCTTTGGCTGTCGGCGCTCAACGATGCGTCGATCCGCAAGGCGCTGGGTGCGCTCAAGCCGTCCGCCGAGACGCTGCCGCTGTATTTCTCCGCACTCGCCCGATCGCGCGCCGACTGGCTGATCGGGATGAACTTGAGCCGCTTGTTCACACTGCTGGGGCGCCAGGCCGGCTATACCGGCGTTTTGTCGGTGGGGCGCGTGCAGACGCCGACGCTGAAGTTGGTCGTGGATCGTGATCGCGAGATCGCGCGCTTCGTCTCCGTGCCGTATTGGACCGTGGATGTGCTCCTTGTCCACGCCGGCCAATCCTTCACCGCGAGCTGGATACCGCCCGAAGGCAGCACGGATGCAGCGGGTCGCTGCCTTCAGCAGCCGGTGGCGCAGCAGGCTGCGGATCGCATTCGCGCGGCACGCGATGCGCAGGTCGTGTCGGTGGACACCGAGCGCGTGCGCGAGGCACCGCCGCTGCCGTTCGATCTGGGCACCTTGCAGGAAGTGTGCTCGCGTCAGCTCGGCCTCGATGTGCAGGAGACGCTCGACATCGCGCAGGCGCTGTACGAGACACACAAGGCGACGACCTATCCGCGCAGCGACTCGGGATTTTTGCCCGAAAGCATGCTCGCCGAAGTGCCGGCGGTGCTCGATGCACTGCTCGCCACCGATCCCAGCCTGCGATCCTTGGTCGGTCAGCTCGACCGCAACCAGCGCTCGCGCGCCTGGAACGACGGCAAGGTGACGGCGCACCACGGCATCATCCCGACGCTGGAGCCCGCCAACCTGTCGGCCATGGACGCGAAGGAGCTGGCTGTCTACCGGCTGATCCGCGCCCATTACCTCGCGCAGTTCCTCCCGCACCATGAGTTCGACCGCACGGTGGTGCAGCTCGCTTGCGGCGGTCAATCGCTCGTGGCGGTGGGCAAGCACATCGCCGTGATCGGCTGGCGCCAGGTACTGGCGACACCGGAGCCGGAGGCTGCCGATGGTGTGGAAGCGCAGCGCAGCCAGGTGCTGCCGCCACTGGCGAGCGGATTGCGCTGCGGGGTCGAACAGGTGGAGCTGGAGGCGTTGAAAACGCTGCCGTCCAAGCCCTACACCCAGGGCGAACTGGTCAAGGCGATGAAGGGCGTCGCCAAGCTGGTGGACGACCCGCGTCTGAAGCAGAAGTTGAAGGAGACGACGGGCATCGGCACCGAGGCCACGCGCGCCAGCACGATCACGGGCCTGCTTGATCGCGGCTACCTGCTGAGGAAGGGCCGCGCCATCCGCGCGTCAGATGCGGCCTTCACGCTCATCGATGCCGTGCCGGCCGCCATCGCCGATCCCGGCATGACCGCCATCTGGGAGCAGGCGCTCGATATGATCGAGGCCGGCCAAATGACGCTGGACACCTTCATCGCCAAGCAATCCGCCTGGGTGGCCCAGCTCGTGCAGGAGCATCGGGCCGCGACGCTTTCCATCCCGCTGCCGCCTTCGCCGCCTTGTCCGCAGTGCGGCACGCAGATGCGCCAGCGTGCCGGCAGGAATGGCGCGTTCTGGTCATGCAGCCGTTATCCAGACTGCACGGGCACGCTGCCGCTCGAGTCCTCGGCAAGCAAGCGCGAAGCGCCACGCAAGCGGCGCGCAGTACCCAAGGCGACCTGACGCCTACGCATCCCTCTGCCACGCCGGCCGCTTTCCTGGCGGCGGGGCAAACGTCCCGCGTGTGGCGGGACTCCCCAGCGCGCGTCTCCTTCTGCAACGGTGTGCGCGCCCTGTCTGCCCACCACCGGGCGACGGGGCGAGAAGGTCATTGCTCCCGAATCGCGCCCACCGCCATTCCCTTGATCGGTGTGTCTTGCTTCGGCCATGAGGGGCTTCCCGACGGCTTGCCGCCAAGCGAGCCGTGAGGAGGCCCCTTGGGCCGAGGGTAGTCCGTGCCGTTGCCCGCCGGCGAAACATCGGGCTCCCTTTGTGTGTGGATGCACGCCAGAGGTTGCCGGCCCCAGCCACGAAACGGGTCGGGTGCGATTGCTGACGCAGCGAACGGCTTTGACGACGGCCAGCGCTGACGCAGCCCACAGGTGGTTCTTCTTCCTCTCCAGCCGAAGGCCCGCGTGGCCTTCGGCGCCCTGGTCCTGGCCTTGTTCCCTGATGCGGACCATTGCCCCAAAGCGGGCCGTCCGCGGTTCCGTTATCGCTGCGACGGCACCCATGCTGCGTACCCATCCTCAGGCCATGCGTTGCTGACAGTTGTCAGCGCCATGCCCAGGCAGTCGAGGCCTTCAAGACTGCGGCGCGGATCACCGTGCGGGTCGTTTCGTTCTCCGGGCGCACCTGCGTCCATCCACCTCACCCTCAAGGGATCGACCTCCCTTGCGGGCGGGAGTCCCTTGGTTGCCACAAGGAGCCTCCCCATGGACACCCAAGCCATCCGTGCACAGATGCGAACGCTTGTCGTCGGTCATGTGCCGTCCAACGTCCGTTCGTTCAAGTTCAACATCTTCGACGGCGAGCCCAAGGTTTCGACGCTGGGCTTTCACATCGACCCGAAGCCTTTCGAGGGCAGGGTCATCGCCACCACCGACGAGGCTATCGTCGTCAAGACGGGACGGGCCGAGTTTGCGGTGCTCGATCGCTCTCTTGTCACCGAAGTTCCCGACGAGGGCGCCAGGGTGCAGGTCGAACCCTACGTCAGACGCCGTTTCGACGGTCAGCGCGCGGAGACGCCCGAGGAGCACACCGAGTTCACCGCCGACGGCAAGCCGTACACGGTGCAGCGGTTCGTGCTCGGTTCCGCGCCGGCGAAGCTGCCGATCCCGGTACCTCGCTGCCCCGAGCTGCAGGCGCTGATCCAGCAGATGGAAGAGTTACCGGCTCCCGATGGCTACCGACGGATCACCCATCTGCTGGTGGATGCCGGCGCGCGGGATTTCACGTGGGTCGATCCGCTGCCCAAGGACATCATCGCCACGCCGCCGACGATCGCCTTCACGGTGGCCACGGCAAAGTTCCAGGGGCGGGTCGCTGTCCAGTACAAGCGCGGGCTCGACCTTTACGCGGTCGAACTACACTGTGACGGCGAACTGGTCGAGCGGGTCGATGAAGTGTTCTTTGATGCTCTTGGTGAGACGCTTGAGCGCCTCATCGACGATGGGAGTTGGCGGCGCATCCGCGTACACTGCCTGTCCGGTCGCAAGTCTGTCCGGCACTGACCGCCACGCAGCCTCCCGCTCACCCGGCGGGAGGTTCCGCATTCCGCTGGCTGGCGACACATCCATATCTGCTCGATTCGAGGGCGCCGACCCGCAGCGTGTCCTTTCCGAGGCGGCAGCCAATCTACGCCGCGTCGTCCTGGTCAGGGACCAGGGCGTGTACTGCCTGGCCGAGCGTGACGAACAGCGGCCCGATGGAGGCCAGAAGTTCATTGCCTAAGCAGTCGGCTGCAATCCGGATATCGATGCGTTCGACGACTGGTCAGAACTTGTGCGTTCAGTGAGCGAGAGCTGCCGCCCCTTACGGAAAGCTTTCCACAAGGCGCGCTACTAGACGGTTGCCGTTTGAGAAACGCTAGTCTGTACCCGCTTCCCGCTGTTGAGATCGCACACGCTTGCTGCGTGCCCCTTGCTGCTCTAAGTCCGTCATCGCCACCTCCCGCAAGCTGGCTTGGACAAAGCTTAAGTGCAGGTTCGCCGCTTTTCGTGCGGCAGCCGGATCCCGGATAGCGATTGCCTTGGCGATCTCCGCATGCTGCGCATCGAGCAGTCCGACATTGTCCTGTTGATGGTAGAGCGCCTCCCGCGAGCGCAGCATGTTCATACGCATGAGGTTGAAGATGCCGCGCGTCACGTGCACCAGCGCGATGTTGTGAGATGCCTCGGCCACTGCCATGTGGAATTCGACATCTCGCTCGGCATCTTCGAATGCATCAAATTCGCCCCTCCGCTTTCGCATGCGCGTCACAAGCCCATTCAGTTTCTTGATGTCCGTATCCGTGGCGCGAAGAGCCGCGAACTGAGCTGCGATGCACTCGATACCGTGGCGTAGTTCCAGGATGTCATCAACCGTTGAGGGGTGGCGCTGAAGCAGGTGCACCAGCGGATCGGTAATGATCGGAGCGGTCACATCAGTCACGCAATAGCCACCCCCGCGACGTGCCTGCAGCAACCCTCTGCTTTCGAGGACGAGCAGCGCCTCGCGCAAAGAGGGACGAGACACGTCCAGTTGCTTGGAAAGATCTCGCTCGGGAGGCAAGTTGTCTCCAGGCTTGAGTTCTCCACTCGCAATCAGCCCCTCGATCTGCTCGGCAATGGTATCGGACAGGCGCGCACGCCTCGGCTGCACGACGGCGCTGAATGATGAGCTCGACGACATGGCGACTCCTCCTTGGATATCGGTAGTTGAGCGCGCTCCAGGCACGCGGCGGACGTCGCGGATTGTACGTCCTTGATTGCTGCGCTGCAGCGCGCCTGAGAGGTGCAAGCAGCGACCCTTGCGGCTCCATAGATATTAAAGATAGCATTATCAAAATTTCTTGGTCAGACCAAGCAGGCCGGAAGTCCGAGCATACCGGAGGGGGCGCGCCACCGCAGGAATCATCCCTGCAAGGCAGCGAAGCACCGACGGGCAATTCAATCAGAGGAGACAACATGAGCACACAAGGGGATATCGACATCCGTGAAACTGCGGAATGGATCGAAGCGCTGGAAGGTGTTGTAGCGAACGAAGGTCCTGCCCGCGCCCACTACCTGATCGAGACGCTGATCGCGACGGCGCGCCAGGAAGGGGTGAACATCCCTTACTCGGCCACCACCGAGTACATCAACACCATCCCCGCCGAGCAGCAGCCGCCCTACCCGGGCGATCCGGACATGGAGATCAAGTTGCACTCCTACATCCGCTGGAACGCCATGGCGATGGTCGTGCGGGCGAACAAGAACACCAACGTCGGCGGCCACATCGCCTCGTTCGCATCGGCCGCGGCGCTCTATGACGTCGGCTTCTCGCATTTCTGGCACGCGCCCTCCGAGCAGCACGACGGCGACATGATCTACTTCCAGGGCCACTCGGTGCCTGGGGTGTATGCGCGCGCGTTCATGCTCGGCCGCCTGTCCGAGGAGCAGATGGACAATTTCCGCCAGGAAGTCGGCGGCAAGGGCGTTTCGTCCTATCCGCACCCCTGGCTGATGCCGGACTTCTGGCAGTTCCCGACCGTGTCGATGGGCCTGGGCCCGCTGTGCGCGATCTACCAGGCGCGCTTCATGAAGTACATGGCCAGCCGCGGCATGATCGACGCCGCGCGCGCAGAGCAGCGCAAGGTGTGGGCCTTCCTGGGCGACGGCGAGACCGACGAGGTCGAGTCGCTCGGCGCGATCGGCATGGCCGGCCGCGAGAAGCTGGACAACCTCGTGTTCGTGATCAACTGCAACCTGCAGCGCCTCGATGGCCCGGTGCGCGGCAACGGCAAGATCATCCAGGAGCTCGAAGCCGGCTTCCGCGGCGCGGGCTGGAACGTCATCAAGGTCATCTGGGGCACGGCCTGGGATGCGCTCTTCGCGCGCGACAAGAAGGGTCTTCTCAAGCAGCGCATGATGGAACTCTGCGACGGCGAGTACCAGACCTTCAAGGCCAAGGACGGCGCCTACGTACGCGAGCACTTCTTCAACACGCCCGAGCTGCGCGCGCTGGTGGCCGACTGGACCGACGACCAGGTGTGGAACCTGAACCGCGGCGGCCACGACCTGTTCAAGATCTTCTCCGCCTACAAGGCCGCCAGCGAGCACAAGGGCCAGCCCACGCTGATCCTGGCCAAGACCATCAAGGGCTTCGGCATGGGCCAGGCCGGCGAGGCGATGAACATCAGCCACCAGCAGAAGAAGATGGACGTCGAGGCGATCCGCCGCTTCCGCGACCGCTTCGGCCTGCCGGTGCCCGACGACAAGCTCGAGGAGCTGCCCTACCTGAAGTTCGAGGAAGGCTCGCCCGAGCACAAGTACATGATGCAGCGCCGCCTGGACCTGGGCGGCTTCCTGCCCCAGCGCCGGACCAAGGCCGAGCCGCTAGCCGTGCCGGCACTCGACGCGTTTGCCGCGCTGCTGAAGGCCTCGGGCGAAGGCCGCGAGCTGTCGACCACGATGGCGGTGGTGCGCATCATGAACACGCTCCTGAAGGACAAGCAGGTCGGCCGCCACATCGTGCCGATCGTGCCCGACGAGAGCCGCACCTTCGGCATGGAAGGCATGTTCCGCCAGTACGGCATCTGGAACCAGGAAGGCCAGAAGTACGTCCCCGAAGACCATGACCAGCTCATGTTCTACAAGGAGAGCCAGACCGGCCAGGTGCTGCAGGAAGGCATCAACGAAGCCGGCGCGATGGCCGACTGGATCGCCGCCGGCACCGCCTACAGCGTGCACGGCGTGCAGATGATTCCGTTCTACATCTTCTATTCGATGTTCGGCCTGCAGCGCACGATGGACCTGTGCTGGGCGGCGGCGGACCAGCGCACGCGCGGCTTCCTGATCGGCGGCACCGCCGGTCGCACCACGCTGAACGGCGAAGGCCTGCAGCACGAGGACGGCCACAGCCTGCTGATGGCCAACATGATCCCCAACTGCGTGAGCTACGACCCGACCTTCCAGTACGAGGTCGCGGTGATCGTGCAGGACGGCCTGCGCCGGATGTTCGCCGAGCAGGAGGACGTGTACTACTACCTCACGGTGATGAACGAGAACTACGAACATCCCGAGATGCCGGCCGGTGCGGAGCAAGACATCCTCAAGGGCCTGTACGCCTTCCGCAAGGGCGCTGCCGGCACCGGTCCGCGCGTGCAGCTGATGGGTTCGGGCACGATCTTCCGCGAAGTGATCGCCGCCGCCGACCTGCTCAAGGCGGACTGGGGGGTGGAGGCCGACATCTGGGGCGCGCCCAGCTTCAACGAACTGGCGCGCAACGGCCAGGACGTCGAGCGCTGGAACCTGCTGCACCCGATGGAGGAGCCGAGGCAGTCGCACGTTGCCCAGAAGCTGGAAGGCGCGCAAGGCCCCGTCATCGCGGCCACCGACTACATCCGCATGCTTCCCGAGCAGATCCGTCCCTTCATCAAGGGCAGCTATGTGACGCTGGGCACTGACGGCTTCGGTCGTTCGGACACCCGCGAGAACCTGCGCCACTTCTTCGAGGTGGATCGTCACTGGGTGACCCTGGCGGCGCTGAAGGCGCTGGCCGACGACGGCGTGATCGGTCGTGACAAGGTTGCGGCAGCCCTGGTCAAGTACAACCTCGACCCGAACAAGCCCAACCCGATGTCGGTCTGAGCGCGCAAGGAGACTAGAACATGAGCCAACTCATTGAAGTGAAGGTTCCGGACATCGGCGATTTCGACGCCGTGCCGGTGATCGAGCTGTTCGTGAAGGTAGGCGACACGATCGCCGTCGATGATGCGATCGCGACGCTGGAATCCGACAAGGCGACGATGGACGTGCCGTCCTCGCACGCCGGCGTGGTCAAGGAAGTGCTGGTCGGCATCGGCGACAAGGTCAGCGAAGGCAGCGTGCTGATCAAGGTCGAGGCGGCTGGTGCCGCAGCGGCTGCGCCGGCGCCTGCCGTTGCGGCTGCTGCCCCGGCCGCTGCAGCGCCGGCTCCGGCCGCTGCGCCCGCTCCGGCTGCCGCCCCCGCGGCCGCCGGTGGCGTGGTCGAGGTGAAGGTGCCCGACATCGGCGACTTCGACGCGGTGCCGGTGATCGAGCTCTTCGTGAAGGTGGGCGACACGATCAAGGTGGACGACGCCATCGCCACGCTCGAGTCCGACAAGGCGACGATGGACGTGCCGTCCTCGCACGCCGGCGTGGTCAAGGAAGTGCTGGTCAGCATCGGCGACAAGGTCGGCGAAGGCAGCGTGCTGATCAAGGTCGAGACCGCTGGTGGTGCGGCGGTCGCCATACCGGCCGCAGCCGCCGCGCCCGCCCCGGCGGCCGCGGCCGCACCCTCACCGGCCCCCCTGGCCGATGGCGGCCCGGCCGCCAGTGCCCCTGCCTCGATGCCGATTGCATCGGCCGCGGCGCCCTCGGCGGTCAAGGTCGGCGGCAAGGTGCACGCCAGCCCCTCGGTGCGCGCCTTCGCCCGCGAGCTCGGCGTCGATCTGGGCCAGGTCAAGGCCACCGGTCCGAAGGGCCGCATCCTCAAGGAAGACGTCGCCGCCTTCATCAAGGGCGCGATGACGACCGGCGTGGTCCCGGGCAAGGCACCGGCTGCCGCCGCGGGCGCAAGCCTGGGTGGTGGTCTGGATCTGCTGCCGTGGCCGAAGGTCGACTTCGCCAAGTTCGGCGAGGTCGAGGTCAAGCCGCTGTCGCGCATCAAGAAGATCTCCGGCCAGAACCTCGCCCGCAACTGGGTGATGATCCCGGCGGTGACCTACCACGAGGACGCCGACATCACCGACCTGGAAGCCTTCCGGGTGCAGATGAACAAGGAGTACGAGAAGTCGGGCAAGAAGCTGACCATGCTCGCCTTCATCATCAAGGCCTCGGTGCGCGCGCTGCAGGAGTTCCCCGAGTTCAACACCTCGCTCGACGGCGACAACCTGGTCTACAAGAAGTACTTCAACATCGCCTTCGCGGCCGACACCCCGAACGGCCTGGTCGTGCCGGTGGTGAAGGACGCCGACAAGAAGAGCGTGTTCGACATCGCCGCCGAGACCGGTGCGCTGGCCAAGAAGGCGCGCGACGGCAAGCTCGGTCCGGCCGACATGTCGGGCGCCTGCTTCACGATCAGCTCGCTGGGCGGCATCGGTGGCACCTACTTCGCGCCGATCGTCAATGCGCCCGAAGTGGCCATCCTCGGGGTGAACAAGTCGGTGATGAAGCCGGTGTGGGACGGCAAGCAGTTCGTGCCGCGCCTGACGCTGCCGATGTCGCTGACCGCGGACCACCGCGTCATCGACGGCGCGCTGGCCACCCGCTTCAACGTGTACCTCGCGCAACTGCTGGCGGACTTCCGCCGGGTGATGCTCTGACGCAGTGAGGAGCGAGGCGTCGGAGCCAGGTTCAAGCCGGCCCCGACGCCCCCTCTTCCGGAACTCCTCACGAGGTGAAGAAGATGAGTCAAATGATTGAAGTGAAGGTGCCCGACATCGGCGATTTCGATGCGGTGCCGATCATCGAGCTGTTCGTGAAGGTCGGCGACAGCATCAACGTGGACGATGCGATCTGCACGCTCGAATCGGACAAGGCAACGATGGACGTGCCGTCCTCGGCCGCCGGCGTGGTCAGGGAAGTCCTGGTCGGCCTGGGTGACAAGGTCGGCGAAGGCGCGGTCTTGATCAAGATCGAGGCCGCTGGCGCCGCTGCGGGAGCGGCAGCCGCCGCGACTGCGGCGCCTGCCGCCGCGCCGGCGCCGATCGCTGCTGCCGCCGCAGCCCCGACCGCTGCAGCCCACGCCGGCAGCGCCGACGCCGAATACGACATGGTCGTGCTCGGCGCCG
Source organism: Plasticicumulans lactativorans (assembly GCF_004341245.1). Lineage (GTDB taxonomy): Bacteria > Pseudomonadota > Gammaproteobacteria > Competibacterales > Competibacteraceae > Plasticicumulans_A > Plasticicumulans_A lactativorans. The sequence goes on from NZ_SLWY01000031.1 coordinate 9,765, forward strand.
GCCCGGGCGGCTACTCCGCGGCCTTCCGCGCTGCCGACCTGGGTCTCAAGACCGCGATCATCGAGCGCTACGCCACCCTCGGTGGCGTGTGCCTGAACGTCGGCTGCATCCCTTCGAAGGCGCTGCTGCACGTCGCGGCGGTGATCGAGGAAGCCGAGCATGTGCATACCGCCGGCATCCAGTTCGCCAAGCCTACGGTCGACGTCGACGCGCTCAGGAAGCACAAGGACGGCGTGATCGGCAAGCTCACCGGCGGCCTCTCCGGCATGGCCAAGGCGCGCAAGGTCGACGTGATCCGCGGCTACGGCCACTTCCTCGACCCGCACCACATCGAAGTCGAGGAAACCACCGGCAGCAGCCAGGACAAGACCGGCGCCAAGAAGGTGGTGAAGTTCAAGAACTGCATCATCGCGGCCGGTTCGGCTGCGGTGCACCTGCCCTTCATCCCCAGGGATCCGCGCATCGTCGATTCGACCGGCGCGCTGGAGCTGCGCCAGGTACCGGGCAAGATGCTGGTGATCGGTGGCGGCATCATCGGCCTGGAGATGGCCACCGTGTATTCGACGCTCGGTGCGCGCATCGACGTGGTCGAGATGCTCGATGGCCTGATGCAGGGTCCGGACCGCGACGCGGTGAAGGTGTGGGAGAAGCAGAACGCCCACCGCTTCGACAACATCATGCTGAAGACCAAGACCGTCGCCGTCGAGGCGAAGGAAGACGGCCTGTGGGTCAAGTTCGAAGGCGACAAGGCACCTTCTGATCCGGTGCGCTACGACATGATCCTGCAGTCGGCGGGCCGTTCGCCCAACGGCAAGAAGATCGGCGCCGAGAAGGCGGGCGTGATCGTCGGTGAGCGCGGCTTCATCCCGGTGGATGCGCAGATGCGCACCAACGTGCCGCACATCTTCGCGATCGGCGACATCGTCGGCCAGCCCATGCTCGCCCACAAGGCGGTGCATGAGGCGCACGTCGCGGCCGAAGTCGCGGCGGGGCACAAGGCGGCGTTCGACGCCACCGTGATCCCGGGCGTCGCCTATACCCATCCGGAAGTGGCCTGGGTCGGCTACACCGAGGCGCAGGCCAAGGCCGAAGGCAAGAAGGTCGAGACCGCCAAGTTCCCGTGGGCGGCGTCCGGCCGCGCCATCGCCAACGGCGCCGACTACGGCTTCACCAAGCTGATCTTCGACGCCGAAACGCACCGCGTGATCGGCGGCACCATCGTCGGCCCCTCGGCCGGTGACATGATCGGCGAGGTCTGCCTGGCGATCGAGATGGGCGCCGACGCGGTCGACATCGGCAAGACCATCCACCCGCACCCGACCCTGGGCGAGACGGTGGGCATGGCCGCCGAAGTGGCGCACGGCAGCTGCACCGACCTGCCGCCGATGCGCAAGAAGTAAGGCTTCGCCCCCCAACCCCAACCCTGACCCCAGCCCCAACCCTGACCGCCCCCCCGATACCAGGCAGGCATCTGCCACTCATAACAAGGGGAGCTAAGGTCAGGTTGTCATTCAACGAGATAGGAAACGGACCATGGAAGACGTTGTTATCGTTGGTGCCGCGCGCACTGCTGTTGGCAAGTTCGGAGGTGCCCTCGCAAAAGTCGCTGCACCTGATCTGGGTGCCACCGTCATCAAGGCCTTGCTGGAACGCGTCGGCATCAGTGGAGACATGGTCGACGAGGTCATCCTCGGCCAGGTACTGACCGCCGGCGGCGGCCAGAACCCGGCGCGTCAGGCGGTGATCAAGTCCGGCCTGCCGATCGGCGTGCCGGCTTTCGTTGTCGGCAAGGTCTGCGGCTCGGGCCTCAAGGCCACACATCTGGCCGCGCAGGCCATCCGTTGCGGCGATGCGGACATCGTCATCGCCGGCGGCCAGGAGAACATGAGCGCCTCGCCGCACGTGGTCATGGGATCGCGCGACGGCCAGCGTATGGGCGATTGGAAGATGGTCGACACGATGATCAACGACGGTCTGTGGGATGCCTACAACCACTACCACATGGGCACCACGGCCGAAAACGTTGCCGAAAAATACGGCATCTCGCGAGAGGAGCAGGATGCCTTCGCCGCTGCATCCCAGCAGAAGGCCGAGGCCGCGCAAAAGGCCGGCCGCTTCAAGGACGAGATCGTCCCTGTGGAGATCGTCAGCCGCAAGGGCAGGGTGGTGTTCGACACCGACGAATTCGTCAAGCACGGCACGACGGCCGAATCGCTCGCCGGCCTCAAGCCCGCGTTCGAAAAGGCAGGGTCGGTGACGGCCGGCAACGCCTCGGGGATCAACGACGGCGCTGCCGCGGTGCTGATGATGTCCGCGAGCAAGGCGAAGGCGCTCGGCCTCCAGCCGCTCGCCCGCATCGCCGCCTACGCCTCCGCCGGCCTCGAACCCACGATCATGGGCATGGGCCCGGTGCCCGCCTCGAAGCTGTGCCTGCACAAGGCCGGCTGGACGGCCGACCAGCTCGACCTCATGGAGATCAACGAAGCCTTCGCGGCGCAGGCCTGCGCGGTAAACAAGGAAATGGGCTGGGACACCAGCAAGATCAACGTCAATGGCGGCGCGATCGCGATCGGGCACCCGATCGGCGCATCCGGATGCCGCGTGCTGGTCACGCTGATCCACGAAATGATTCGGCGCGATGCACGCCGTGGCCTCGCCTCGCTCTGCATCGGCGGCGGTATGGGCGTCGCACTTGCCATCGAACGCTGAATCCAATCCTGAACGACGCGACTGAGGAGACGAACATGAGCAATGCACGTGTGGTGCTGGTTACGGGTGGCATGGGTGGCCTGGGTGAGGTCATCTCCACCAAGATGTCCGCGGCAGGTTACCGGGTGGCCGTTACGTATTCGCCCGGAAATACGAAACATGCGGAGTGGGTCGCCGACATGAAGGCAAGGGGGCACGACATTCTCGCCGTGCCTTGCGACGTCGCCGATCTCGAATCATGTACCAAGGCCGTGGCCGAGGTGCGGGAGAAGGTCGGCGAGGTCGATGTGCTGGTTAACAACGCGGGTATCACGCGCGACATGACCTTCAAGAAGATGGACAAGGTCAACTGGGACGCGGTGCTGCGTACCAACCTCGACAGCCTGTTCAACATGAGCAAGCAGGTGGTCGACGGCATGACCGAGCGCGGCTGGGGCCGCGTCATCAACGTGTCCTCGGTCAATGGAAGCAAGGGTGCGTTTGGCCAGACCAACTACTCGGCAGCCAAGTCCGGCGTGCATGGTTTCACCAAGGCGCTGGCGCTCGAGGTGGCGAAGAAGAACGTCACGGTCAACACCATCTCCCCCGGCTATATCGGCACGAAGATGGTCATGGCCATCCCGAAGGAAGTGCTGGACAGCAAGATCCTGCCGCAGATTCCGCTGGGGCGCCTCGGCAAACCGGAGGAGGTGGCCGGCCTGATCATCTACCTGGCATCAGAGGAGGCCGCCTTCGTCACCGGCGCCAACATCGCCATCAACGGCGGACAGCACATGCAGTGATCCGCAGGGACGTCAGGGATCCGGCCGGGGCTTGCGCAAGACCTCGATCACTTGCTGCAGGCCCCGTCCCGACTACGCCAGTTGCACGGCGTTGGAGCATTGACCGCTCGGACGGCGGGGACGTTACCGGCTTACCAGCGATCAGTTTGTCGTACATAACTATTAATTAGGAGATGCTCATGATTTGGCAGCAGAACTACGACCCATTCGGCAACATCATCCTGTCGTGTCTGGTCGCATCCATTCCAGTGATCATCATGCTGGTCCTGCTCGGCTTCATGCACATGAAGGCGCATTACGCAGCAGCGTGCGGGCTCATCTCGGCCTTCGTGATCTCGATCTTCGTCTTCGGCATGCCGATGCAGATGGCGGGGCTGGCGGCGGGATACGGGGCGGCGTTCGGCCTGTTGCCGATCGGCTGGATCGTGCTCAACATCATATTCCTGCACCAACTGACCGAGGAGGACGGGTCGTTCAAGGTGCTGCAGCATAGCCTGTCGAACATCACCGATGATCGAAGGTTGCAACTGCTGCTGATCGCGTTCGCGTTCGGTGCCTTCTTCGAGGGCGCCGCAGGCTTCGGCACGCCGGTGGCCGTGACGGCGGCGTTGCTCATCGGCCTCGGCTTCAAGCCCCTGGCGGCGTCGGGCCTGTCCCTGATCGCGAACACGGCGCCGGTGGCCTATGGCGCGCTCGGAACGCCTGTGATCGCGTTGTCCGCCGTCACAGGCCTGGACTTGCTGCAACTGTCGGGGATGATCGGCCGTCAACTGCCGTTCTTCTCGTTCCTCGTGCCGTTCTGGCTCATCTGGGCGTTTGCAGGCTGGCGCGCAATGCTCGAGATCTGGCCGGCCCTCTTCGTCACGGGGGCATCCTTCGCGATCGCTCAGTTCCTCGTCTCGAACTTCCACGGCCCCTGGCTAGTGGATGTGATCGCCGCGATCGTTTCGATGGGGTCGCTGGTGCTGTTCCTGAAGGTCTGGAAGCCGAAGAAGGTGTGGACCTCCACCGCCCTCAAGGGACATGAGCAGGACTCCGGCACTCCGGACCTGGAGAGCGAGAAGCCGGTGGGTCACGAAGCCGACGCTGGTGCTGCGATCTTCGCGAAGAATGACAGGCGTGCCGTCTTGCTGGCGTGGATGCCTTGGGCGATCCTCTCGGCGTTCGTCTTCATCTGGGGCATCCCCGCCGTCAAACAGTCCCTGGACGGCATCTCGGTGGTGAAGATCCCGTTCGACGGCCTGCACAACCTGATCGAGAAGGTGCCACCGGTAGCAGCGACGCCGCACAAGGAGGCGGCGGTCTACAACTTCAACTACCTGTCGGCAACCGGCTCCGGGATTCTGCTCGCCGCCATCATCGCCGGCTTGTTGATGCGCTATTCGCTGATCGATCTGGTGAGGATCTACCTGCGTACGATTTACCGCGTGCGCTACTCCCTGCTGACCATCGTGCTGATGCTGGCGCTCGGCTACCTGACCCGCTATTCGGGACTCGATGCGACACTGGGTCTGGCCTTTGCGCTCACAGGTCCGTTCTATCCGATGTTCGGCACCCTCCTCGGCTGGCTAGGCGTGGCGATCACCGGCTCGGACACCGCATCGAACGTGCTCTTCGGCGGGCTGCAAAAAGTGACGGCGCAGCAACTTGGACTCGATCCGGTGCTGATGGCCGCGGCGAACAGTTCCGGTGGCGTTATGGGCAAGATGATCGACGCGCAATCGATTGTCGTTGCCAGCACCGCTACGCGCTGGTTCAATCACGAGGGCGACATCCTTCGCTACGTGTTTTTCCACTCCGTGGCGTTGGCGGTGCTCGTCGGTTGCCTTGTGACCCTGATGGCCTACGTGCCGCCCTTCACTAGACTTGTATATTGACTCGGTGTTTGCCGCGTGCGGATCCGCACGCGGCGGCGCGGAGTCCGGTAAAGATTTAGAAGACTTTCATGCAGATAGGCATGCCCGGCAAAACCACGCCGAGCGGTGTCCGTATCACCATCACACCAGAGATTGCCAAAATCGTGGTGATGCACGACCCTGACCCGAGCATCCGGGGTGGCACCGGTGTCGAGACCAGCGCCGGCGGTTTCGCGCTGACTGAATTACCGCGCACTACCTGCCTGCGGACCATCGAGGTGCTGCGCAGGCGAACCAACAGCGCCGGCTACAAGGCCGCGATGATGGGCATCGGCAAGGACCGGCGCCCGAGCGTGATGGGCGCTGGTGGGGCGACAACGGCCAGGTTTCAAAATGACAACTGTAAGGAGTCGAGTTCATGGCTTTGCTGATCGGAGTGCCAAAGGAAGTTGCAGCCGGCGAGAAACGCGTCGCCACAGTGCCCGATGTAGTGCAGAAGCTCGCCAAGCTCGGCTTTGAGGTGGCCGTGGAAAGTGGCGCGGGCGAAGCGGCGAACTTTGCCGACGAGGACTACCGCGCCGCCGGCGCCGAGGTATTACCCGGCGCCGCCGACGTCTGGGCACGGGCCGACATCGTATTCAAGGTGCGCCCGCCTACGCTGGAAGAAGTCGGCATGCTGCGCGAAGGCGCGACGCTGGTCGGCTTCGTGTGGCCGGCGCAGAACCCCGAGCTGATGCAGGCGCTGCAGGCCAGGCGTGCCACGGTGCTCGCCATCGACTGTCTGCCGCGTCAATTGAGCCGGGCGCAGAAGATGGACGCGCTGACCTCGATGGCCGGTATCAGCGGCTACCGTGCCGTGATCGAGGCCGCGAATGCCTTCGGCCGCTTCTTCAATGGCCAGATCACTGCCGCCGGCAAGATCCCGCCGGCCAAGGTCTTCATCGCCGGCGCCGGCGTGGCCGGTCTCGCCGCCATCGGCACCGCGGCCAACCTGGGCGCCATCGTGCGCGCCAACGACACCCGCGCCGAAGTCGCCGACCAGGTGGTCTCGCTCGGTGGCGAGTTCGTCAAGGTCGATTACGAGGAAGAGGGCTCGGGCGGCGGCGGCTACGCCAAGGTGATGAGCGAGGGCTTCCAGGCCGCGCAGCGCGCGATGTACGCGCAGCAGGCGCGGGAAGTCGACATCATCATCACCACCGCGCTGATCCCGGGCAAGCCCGCGCCCAAGCTGATCACCGCCGAAATGGTGCAGAGCATGAAGCCGGGCAGCGTGATCGTCGACCTCGCGGCCGAGCAGGGAGGCAACTGCGAACTCACCGTGCCCGGCGAGGCGGTGGTGCGCCATGGCGTCACCATCATCGGCTATACCGATCTGGTGAGCCGCCTGGCCAAGCAATCCTCGACCCTGTACTCGAACAACCTGCTGCGCATGACCGAGGATCTGTGCAAGGCCAAGGACGGCAACATCCTCGTCAATTTCGAGGACGACGCGATCCGCGGCCTCACCGTGATCCGGGACGGCGAGCTCACCTGGCCGGCGCCGCCGCCCAAGCTGCCGGCCGCGCCGGCCAAGCCCAAGGCCGCCGCCACGCCGATCGCCGCGCCCAAGGGCCACGGCCACGGCGCCGGCGAGCCGATGTCGGTGAAGTCGCTGGCGGTGGTGTTCGGCATCGGCGCGGTGCTGTTCCTGCTCGTCGGCCTGTACGCGCCGGCCGCCTTCCTGGCGCACTTCACGGTGTTCGTGCTGGCCTGCTTCGTCGGCTACATGGTGGTCTGGAATGTGACCCCCTCGCTGCACACCCCGCTGATGAGCGTGACCAACGCCATCTCGTCGATCATCGCCATCGGCGCACTGGTACAGGTGGCACCGCCCTTGTCCGACAGCGTGGTCGATCGGCCCAACGCCCTGATCCTGGGCCTGGCTGTATTCGCGCTTGCGCTCACGGCCGTCAACATGTTCGGCGGCTTCGCAGTGACGCGTCGCATGCTGGCGATGTTCCGAAAGTAAGGAGACACCCATGACATCAAGCCTTGCCACTGTCTCGTACATCGGCGCCACCATCCTCTTCATCCTCAGCCTGGGGGGCCTCGCACACCCTGAAAGTGCGCGCCGCGGCAACCTGTTCGGCATCGTCGGCATGACGATCGCCGTACTGGCCACGGTGCTCGGCCCGCAGGTCACGTCGGCCGGCATCCCTTGGATCATCGGCGCCCTTGCCGTCGGCGGCGCGATCGGCCTCATCGCTGCAAAGAAAGTGCAGATGACGCAGATGCCGGAGCTCGTCGCGCTGATGCACAGCCTGGTGGGTCTGGCCGCCTGCCTGGTGGGTTTCGCCAGTTACGTGGATACCTCGGCGGTGTTCCCCACTGCGGCCGAGAAGGCCATCCACGAGGTGGAAATCTACGTCGGCATCTTCATCGGTGCGGTCACCTTCTCGGGCTCGCTCATCGCCTTCGGCAAGCTGTCGGGCAAGATCGGCGGCAAGCCGCTGCTGCTGCCGGCGCGCCACATGCTCAACCTGATCGGCCTCGTGCTGGTGATCCTGCTCGGCAACTGGTTCCTGAACACGCACTCGACCGGCGTCGGCATGGCGCTGCTGCTGGTGATGACGGTGATCGCACTCGCCTTCGGGGTGCATATGGTGATGGCCATCGGCGGCGCCGACATGCCGGTGGTGGTGTCGATGCTCAACAGCTACTCGGGCTGGGCCGCTGCGGCGACCGGCTTCATGCTCAGCAACGACCTGCTGATCGTGGTGGGCGCCCTGGTCGGCTCCTCGGGTGCGATCCTGTCCTACATCATGTGTCGGGCGATGAACCGCAACTTCATCAGCGTCATCGCCGGCGGCTTCGGCTCCGGCGGCGGAACGCCCTCGGCAGCCGGTGCGGCCGAGCCGGAAGGTGAAGTCACGCCGATCAGCGCGGAGGAGACCGCCGAGCTGCTGCGCGATGCCAAGAACGTCGTCATCGTGCCCGGTTACGGCATGGCGGTGGCGCAGGCGCAGCACGTCGTGTGCGAGATCGTCAAGATCCTGCGCGACAAGGGCGTGATCGTGCGCTTCGCCATCCACCCCGTGGCCGGCCGCATGCCCGGGCACATGAACGTGCTGCTGGCCGAAGCGAAGGTGCCTTACGACATCGTGCTCGAGATGGACGAGATCAACGCGGACTTCCCGGACACCGACGTCGCCATCGTGATCGGCGCCAACGACATCGTGAACCCGGCCGCCCAGGAAGACCCAGGCAGCCCGATCGCCGGCATGCCGGTGCTGGAAGTGTGGAAGGCGCGAACCTCGATCGTGATGAAGCGCAGCATGGCGTCGGGCTACGCCGGGGTCGACAACCCGCTGTTCTACAAGGAAAACAACCGCATGCTGTTCGGCGACGCCAGGAAGATGCTCGACGAGGTGCTGGGTGCGCTGAGCGCCTGACGTGGAGTAGAGGCTGTTGGGCACCCGCTCGCCATCCCTGTCGAGCATCCCGGCTTCGCGGGCGCCCATCCCGTGCCTCTACGGCGTGTTCAACGGCCCCGGTTCGCCCTGCGCATCGGGCCTGCTACGCCCGTCGAGACGCGCTGCGCAGACCCGATGCTCAAATGGCTTGACGCCCTTCTCCCTGGCTACCGGGGGCTCCTCGGCTCGCGGGTCGCTCCATGCCTCCTCGACGGATAAAGCGCCGACGTCGGGACCGACAATTTCAAAGGATCGATTCTCATGACAAATCCTCAAAACGCATCACGCCCACCGTCGTCTCCCCGCGTTGGCCTGTTCGTCACCTGCCTGGTCGATGCGATGCGCCCCAGCGTCGGCTTCGCCACGCTCAAGCTGCTGCGCGATGCCGGATGCCGTGTCGAGGTACCGGACGCGCAGACCTGCTGCGGCCAGCCGGCTTTCAACAGCGGTGACACCGCCGACGCGGCGGTGCTCGCCCGCCATTTCATCGAGACCTTCGAGGGCTACGACTACGTCGTCGCGCCCTCCGGTTCCTGTGTCGGCATGACGCGGGCGCACTATGCCGAGGCCCTGGCGGACGATCCCGCCTGGGCAGAACGCGCCCGCCGGCTCGGCGAACGCACTTACGAACTCATGAGCTTCCTGGTGGACGTGATGCACTTCGCGCCCGCCGATGTGAAGCTCGACACCAGCTTCACCTACCACGACAGTTGCTCCGGCCTGCGCGAGCTCGGTGTGCACGACCAGCCGCGCGCCCTGCTCGACAAGGTGTCCGGACTCACGCTGAAGCCGCTCGAGGGCAACGACGTGTGCTGCGGTTTCGGCGGCACCTTCTGCGTCAAGTACCCGGCGATCTCGAACGCGGTCGTCGGCGAGAAGGCCGACGCCATCGACCGCAGCGGCGCGAGCCTGCTGCTCGGTGGCGACCTCGGCTGCCTGATGAACATGGCCGGCAAGCTCAAGCGCAAGGGCTCGAGCGTGCGCAGCTTCCACGCCGCCGAGGTCCTGGCTGGCATGGCCGGCGGTCCGGCCATCGGCGAGGAGCGCTGAGCCATGCAAGAAGCAACCCTCTCCTTCAAGGCGCGGGCCCAGGAAGCACTGGCCGACCCGACGCTGAAGATCGCGATCGATCGCACCACCGGCACGGCCGAGCGCAAGCGCGCGGTGGCGATGACGCAGTTCCCGCAGTTCGAGGCCGCCCGCGAGCGCGGCAAGCGCATCAAGGACCATGTCATCGCGAACCTCGATCATTACCTGCTCGAGTTCGAACGCAACGCGATCGCCTCCGGCGCCAAGGTGCACTGGGCGAGGACGGCCGAAGAGGCCTCGCAGATCGTCGTCCGTCTGTGCAAGGAAGCCGGCGCCAAACGCGTCACCCGCGTCAAGTCGATGCTCGGCGAGGAGATCGGCCTGCCCCATGCGCTCGACGAAGCCGGCATCGAGCGCGTCGAGACCGACCTCGCCGAACACATCGTGCAGCTCGGCGGCGACCGCCCGTCGCACATCGTGTGGCCGTCGATGCACCGCACGCGCGAGCAGGTATCGGAGATGTTCAAGCGCCTGCACCGCGCACCGCACCAGGAAGAGACCATCGAGGCGATGGTCGACAGCGCGCGGCGCGAGCTGCGCGACAAGTTCCTGACCGCCGACGTGGCGATCTCGGGCGCGAACTTCCTCGTCGCCGACACCGGCGCCACCTGCACGGTGACCAACGAGGGCAACGCCGAACTCACCACCACCCCGCCGCGGGTGCACATCGTCACCGCCGGCATCGAGAAGCTGGTCCCCAGCACCGAGCACGCCTTGCTGCTGCTGCGCCTGCTGGTGCGTTCGGCGACCGGGGCGGACGTCACCCAATACACCACCTTCCACTGCGGACCGAAGCAGACCGGTGATCGCGACGGGCCGGAAGAATTCCACATCGTGCTGGTCGACAACGGCCGCACCCGCATGCTGCGCGAGGGCATGAAGGACATGCTGCGCTGCATCCGCTGCGGTGCCTGCATGAACCACTGCGTGGTGTTCCGCCAGTTGGGCGGCCACGTCTATGGCGGCACCTACCCCGGCCCGATGGGCGCGGTGCTGACGCCGGTTTTCGATGGCCTCGAGTCGTCGCGCGACCTCCCGCACGCATGCACGATGAACGGCAAGTGCCAGGAAGTCTGCCCGGTGGCCATCCCGCTGCCGACCCTGCTGCGCGGCTGGCGCGACCGCTCCTGGCGCGAGGGCCTGGAGCCGGCCACGGTCCGTTTTGGCCTGGGCATCCACACCTTCGTCGCATCACGCCCGCGGCTGTACCGGCTCGGCACGGCGATCGCGATCCGGGTGATGCGCTTGTTCAGTCGCGGCGGCCTCGTGAAGGGAATGCCCGGCCTGGGCGCATGGACCGCCTATCGCGAGTTCCCCGCCCCGGCGAAGCGCACCTTCATGGAGATGTACAAGGATCAGGAGAAAGGCCAATGAGCGCACGCGAAACCATCCTCAACGCCGTGCGCAGCGGCCTCGGCAACACAGCGGTCGATCCGGCGGCGGTACGTCGCGACGCGGATGCGCTGCTGCAGGATCTGCCGTCCATTCGCCCGGCGCTGCTGGCCGACGGGCTGGTGGACGCCTTCATCGCCCGCGTCACCAGCCCCAAGGTGGCCGCAACCGCCGAGCGCATCGCCAGCGCGAGCGAGCTGCCGGCGGCGGTCGGACGCTACCTCGAGGCGTTTGGACTGCCCGCGGTGGTGGCACTGCAGCCCGCGGCGCCGCTGCAGGACCTGGACTGGTCAGGGTTCGAGCTCCACGACAAGGTGGCGCCAGACGAGATGATCGCGATCGGCGTCGCGCGCTGGGGCATCGCCGAGACCGGCTCGCTGGTGTTTCACTCGGGCGCCGATACGCCGATCCTCGCCAACTTCCTGCCGCTGCATCACCTCGTCATGGTACGGGCGGACACGATCCTCCCCTTCCTCGACGACTACGCCGCGGCGACCGCCGGCCAGCGCCCGCCGCGCAACGTCAACATCGTCACGGGGGCCAGCGGCACCACGGACATCGAGGGCAGCCTCGTGCTGGGGGCGCATGGCCCGCGTTTCCTGCACGTGGTGATCGTCGGAACGCCCGACAGCAGCGAATAAGTGAAGGCGTCGCACCAAGTCAGCTCTGTGCTGGTGCGGCATCAAGACGTCTCCACCCCAGTTTCATCGGCTCCCTCCTCCGGCCGGTGAAAACGAGGCGGCGCCGATGGGCTCCCCCCCCATGCAACAGGCGCCGCCTCACCTCTCCCCCGACAAATCCGATTGAAGGCGTAGCGATCGATCAAGACCGGAGCCGTCCCGTGTGTTGGCATCCGCAAGATGCGGGCGCGCCGCCAACCTTTCCTTTTCCCGAAGAGCGATGGGGGGACGAATCGGGTCAAACCTCGATGCTGATTTCCTCTCGCCCGTCACGCCGAGGAATGGCAGGTTGATGCCATGTTCTGCTGACTCCCCTCAGCAACATGCCCAGGTAGCCATGATCCCCGAGGCTACGGCGCGGTTCCGGCCGCGTTGATCACACCAGTTCGCACCGACATCCAAGCGCGAACGGCCATCGCCTGTCGATGGCGATGTCACCAAGCTGTTCCATCAACCCACGCGGGGGTTCCACACCTCCCGCGCTTGGGTCCGGTGTGTCTCCGCCTCATTGTTCTCAGGAGATTCACCATGACGACTTCCAACGAAAAGTCCTACTTCGATCTGCACATCACCGGCCTCGGGTATCTCAATCGCATCCGCGAAGTGAAACCCAAGAAAGGCGATTCCTTCCTGGCCTGCGACATTGCAGCGCTCAATGGCCCCATCGACGACGTCTCGTATGTGCGCTTCGACGCGCGCGTATCGGGATCGGAAGCGCAGCACCTGGTGCGCCGCTGCATCCAGGCAGTCGATGCAGAGAAGAAGGTGATGATTGGGTTCCGCCTGGGTGACCTGTGGACCGATACCTTCACCTACTCCAAGGGCAAGCGTGCTGGCGAGCAGGGGGTGAGCCTCAAGGCCCGCCTGCTGTTCGTCAGTTGGATCAAGGTCGACGGCAAGCTCGTCTACAAGGCCGATC
>NZ_SLWY01000032.1 GCF_004341245.1 Plasticicumulans lactativorans
ACGCACGCCGGGGACCTGATCGGCGAGGTGTGCCTGGCGGTGGAGATGGGGGCCGATCCGACCGACATCGGCAAGACCATCCACCCGCACCCGACGCTTGGCGAGAGCGTCGGCATGGCCGCCGAGGTCTTCGAGGGCGCCTGCACCGACCTGCCGCCACAGAAGAAGAAGTAAGCACTGCCGCGCTCACTGATAAGGGCCGCCTTCGGGCGGCCCTTCGTTTTTACCGGACGGGTGCGCCGGGAGCGTCAGTAGATCTGGTAGACGACGTAGTCGCGGACCTTGTCGCTCGAGCAGTACTTGCTCTGGATGAAGCTCTGGATCGCCGCGGGGCGATCCTCCTTCGCATCGAAGTCGTAGATGCCGTAGTTGATGTCGAAATACTTCGGCACGCCGTTGCGGCAGCAGTAGGCGGTGGCATGGCCCCACAGCGACTGCACGTCGCCGAAGAAGCCGATGATCGCCGCCAGGTCGGGCTGGATGCCCTGCGGGTTGGCAGCGAACGGGCTGGCGGTCGCGAGGTTCGCCGTCGTCAGCGGCTGCGCGCAGGAGTGCCCGTTGGGCTGTCCCCAGAGGTGCAGCGTGGTCTGCGACAGCTTGTTGGCGGCCGGAAACCACTTGTCGTAGCCCAGGTTCTTCAGCTTGTCGGCCTCGCTCAGGTAGGCCATCTGCTGCGTGTAGACGTCCTCGAGGTTCAGGCCGCCGTAGTTGAAGACCTGCCCCTTCCAGGTGGCGAGCAGCCACTGGTACGACACGCGAAAGCACACGCCGCGCAGCTTGCCGGTCCCGAACTTGCCGGTCGCGGTGATGCCGTCCTGTACCGTCGTGTGGAAGTCTTTGCCGGAACTGTTGAAATTCTCGAGGTTGACCACGCGCTGCATGGGAGCATGACTCCATCGAACGAAGCGGATCACCGCGCGCACGGACGCGATGGCACGTGTGCGGGCCTCGTCGGGGCGGGAAGGCCGCATCGGTCACAACTATAGAAGGCGGTGTCGCGCGCTGGCGGTGCGGGACGGAGGGGAAAGCGGGGAAGCCGAAAAGACGCGGCCCCCGCTGCCGTGAAGGCAGCGGGGGCCGTTCGATTTGGTAGCGGGGGCAGGATTTGAACCTACGACCTTCGGGTTATGAGCCCGACGAGCTACCAGACTGCTCCACCCCGCATCAGAGGCCGCGAACTATACCCACGTGTTTCCTCCGCCGCAAGCTTTTCGTTGCATCGATATGTTCATGCAGCGCCTCCCGCGGCGGGAGCCGGGCGCACCCCGCCCGGGTCGTATTGTCGAAACCACGGCAGAGGATTGGCACGAAAAAATATTCGCGGTGACGGCCGCGGGCGGGGGCGTCGGCAAGTCCGCGCCGCGCCTCGAATCTTGCCCGGGCGGGGGTTCCGGGTGTGGCGTGAGAGCACAACATGCAGACATTGCAAGACTACCGGACCACAGCATCTTGTGGTCGGATACGGCTCATTCCCTTCTGATGAAGAACCCGCCGGGGGCTTTCGCCGCGCCGGTCGACCAGGCTTTCCGATTCGGTAGCCGCCCACTCCACCCGGTTTTCTGGAGGAACTTCGTGTCCTTGACCACCATGCGCAAGAAGTCCGTCGAACGCAGTGCCCGTGGCGTCGCCGACATTCCCCTGCAGCCGGCCTCCCACGACATCTGGGACAAGAAGTACCGGCTGAAGAGCAAGGATGGCCGCGTCATCGACGTCACCGTCGACGACACCTTCAAGCGCGTCGCGCGTGCCATCGCCGATGTCGAGAGCACGCCGGAGCTGCGCGAGCACTGGTACGAGCGCTTCCTGTGGGCGCTGCGCCACGGCGCCATCCCCGCCGGGCGCATCACCTCCAACGCCGGCGCGTTCGAGCACAAGCCGGCGACCAGCACGATCAACTGCACCGTGTCGGGCACCATCGAGGATTCGATGGACGACATCCTCGGCAAGGTCCACGAGGCCGGGCTCACGCTCAAGGCCGGCTGCGGCATCGGCTACGACTTCAGCACGCTGCGCCCCAGGGGGGCCTACGTGTCCGGCGCCGGCGCCTACACCAGCGGGCCGCTGAGCTTCATGGATATCTACGACAAGATGTGCTTCACGGTGTCGTCCGCCGGCGGACGGCGCGGCGCGCAGATGGGCACCTTCGATGTCGGTCACCCCGATGTCATCGACTTCATCAAGGCCAAGCGCGAGAACGGCCGCTTGCGCCAGTTCAACCTGTCGCTGCTGGTCACGAAGGAGTTCATCGAGGCGGTCAAGGCCGACGTCGACTGGAAGCTCGCCTTCCCGATCCGTCGCCAGGAGGCCGAGGTCGATGGCACCGACCTCGCCAGCCCCGAGATCCTCTGGCGCGACTGGCCGACGCACGAGGGTCTGATCGTCAACGCCGCCGGGCAGGTCGCCTGCAAGGTCTACAAGACCCTGCGCGCGCGCCGCCTGTGGGATGTGATCATGTCCTCCACCTACGACTACGCCGAGCCGGGCTTCATCCTGATCGACAAGGTCAACGAGATGAACAACAACTGGTGGTGCGAGAACATCCGCGCCACCAACCCCTGCGGCGAGCAGCCGCTGCCGCCCTACGGCTCGTGCCTGCTCGGCTCGATCGACCTGACCCGCTTCGTGCTCGACCCCTTCGGCGACGACGCGCGCTTCGACTGGGACACCTTCCGCGAGGTCGTCGCCGTGTTCACGCGCATGCTCGACAACGTCGTCGAGATCAACGGCCTGCCGCTCGCCCAGCAGCGCGACGAGATCACCGGCAAGCGCCGCCACGGCATGGGCTATCTCGGCCTCGGCTCCACCATCACGATGCTGAAGCAGCGCTACGGGGCGCCCGAATCGCTCGCCTTCACCGAGGCGGTCACCCGCGAGATGGCGCTCGCCGGCTGGCGCGCCGCGCTCGACCTGACGAAGGAGAAGGGGCCTGCCCCGATCCTCGCGCGCGAGTTCGAGGTCACCGGCGAGATGCTGCGCAAGCGCCCGGAGATGGCCGCCGACGGCTACCAGATCGGCGACAGGGTGCCGGGGCGGATCCTGCACGCCCGCTACAGCCGCTACATGCAGCAGGTCGCGGCGGTCGACCCCGAACTGGTCGACGCACTCGCCGAGTTCGGTGCGCGCTTCACCCACCACAGCTCGATCGCGCCCACCGGCACGATCTCGCTCAGCCTCGCCAACAATGCCAGCAACGGCATCGAACCGAGCTTCGCGCACCACTACTCGCGCAACGTCATCCGCGAGGGCAAGAAGAGCAAGGAGAAGGTCGACGTGTTCTCCTTCGAGCTGCTCGCCTACCGCGAACTGGTCAACCCGCGCGCGATGCCGTTCTCCGATGACCCGGCCGAGAAGCTCCCCGACTACTTCATCAGCGCCGACGACGTCGCGCCGACCCAGCACGTCGACGTGCAGGCCGCCGCGCAGAAGTGGATCGACTCCAGCATCTCCAAGACCGCCAACGTCCCCACCGACTTCCCCTACGAGCAGTTCAAGGACATTTACCTCTACGCCTACGAGCAGGGCCTGAAGGGCTGCACCACCTTCCGCTTCAACCCCGAGGCGTTCCAGGGCGTGCTGGTCAAGGAGAAGGACCTCGAGAACACGCTGTACAAGTTCGTGCTCGAAGACGGCTCGATCGTCGAGCTCAAGGGCAACGAGGAAATCGAATACGACGGCGAAACCCACACCGCCGCCAACCTGTTCGATGCCTTGAAGGAAGGGTATTACGGGAAGTTCTGAACGGATCGCCGACCCTTGTGCCCCTCTCCCTCCGGGAGAGGGGTGGGGGTGAGGGGAATTCCAGAGTGGTAGACGTGAGTGGCGTAGTGTCTTGGTGCCGCAGTTGTCGCTTTCGGTCGATCTGTTTTCAGTATTGTTGAAAATCTGCTTGGAATAGAGTGGTTGCGGTATGTCGGATGATCAGCAAGTTTATCCATTCCAGTTTTATTTTGATCGCAGTGATGGCGGTGCAACAACTGTTGCAGATGCCGGCTGGTTGCAGAGCCGCTTGTCATCGGATCAGCAAAATATTCACCGCCTTTTTGCTTCGTCCGTCGAAGTATCAGATCAGGAGATAAAAGATGATGTTAGTGCTAAGATAGATGAGTTGTTTTTTGACGCTTTTCAGGCCATAAAGTCGAACAGTAAAGAGGAAATTAAAGCCGCACTCCGACGAGTCTACGATCCACGTTTCAGTTTAGCTTCCGAGTCTGATGCGATTGATCGTGTTCGTCAGTTGATCGATGAGCGAATGTGCGACATTGCGCTGCATATGCTGCAACAGGTGCTTCGCAGAAATTCATTAAAGGATAATCCAAGCCGCTCGGCGCAAGTCGAGTTGGCAGTTCTCGAAGTCAAAAGTTATTTTTCCGAGTTGCGAAATGTTCAGAATATTCATTCGCAATTGGCTGAATGCTACGGATTGGCAAACAAAATCTATTCGTTCGATGTGGGTGGATTGATTAAAGAAAACCAAGAAAAAGTAGACGCTTACAAGAAGGTTGTTTATGAGTCGGTAGGGGTCGGCGCGGTTAGGAAATACTGGAATGATAAATCATCCCAGCTTGGGTGTCGTTATAAATTGATGCTGACTGCCATCAGTGCTGTTGTAATCGTGTTGCTAGCATGGTTTGTCTGCCATTTTGGTGATGTTTCGGCGTGGGTGAACACTCTTCGCCATGATCAATCCAGTCAACTGATTGCAATTCTGCCTGTTACGCTGATGGCGGGTGTTGCCATATGGTTGTTGAGAATATTTGTCAAGCTGATGATGAGTTCATACTATCTGGCAGAGGATGCGTCGGTTCGAGTCGTCATGATCGATACCCTTATTGCATTGCTGGCGGAGGAAAAAACCGATAAAAATGCACAGGCGCTTCTGTTGCACCACGTGTTCAGTCCGCCATCGTTTGGTGACCAATCATCAGGTGTAGACATTCCGCTGCCGGCTTTGTTGGAAAGCCTGAGGAAGTAACCGGTTTTTCGTAAGATGCAAAGGCAACTCCGTCATATAGCGGATGCGTTTTCACCGCTGAGACTGCGACTAAACCAAGCGAACCATTGGTGCGCCCGTTGTCTGACCCGCTGACACCGTACACCCTGCGTTGTCCAACCGGAAACCAGACCGAGGAGGCCCCATCATGAGCAAGAGTCACGAATCCAGGTCCGCAGGGTGCAATAAGCGCAGCGCATCGCGCCGTATTTAGAACGGAAAGGTTTCAGTGCAATACATTCTGCCGCCCGCTTGCACCCTGCTGCCTGCCAACCCTCCGGCACTGGACATCATGCGGTAGGCTACAGTTCGCAGACTGAGCCACAGGCGGATGGTGGCGCATCACCGGTGCCGGTATTTTCTGCGATCCACCGGATTCATCCGCAGTCCACGCAGTCCAACCCCAGGCTGAACCACAGAGGAGAGCAGATCATGAGCAAAGGTCAGGACATGAAGAAGGAAGCCAAGAAGAAGCCGACGAAGACGCTGAAGGAGAAGCAGGCCGAGAAAAAGGCCAAGAAGGAAACGCGCGTCCACTGAGGTCGGCGGCGGCGGGGGCGGGTTACGGTCGGCGGGGTAGGGGAGACGCGCGATGTATTGGGAGTACCAGATCTACGCCCCCACCTATGCCTTCGGCCTCGGTTCGCTGCTGATCGCCGCGATCGTGGTGGTGGTGAACGCCGCGGTGATCCGGCTCGCGGCGCCGATGGTGAGCGCGGGACGGGCGACGTTCGGCTGGTGCGTGGCGGCGGCGGTGATCACGGAGTTCGCCGATGCGCTGGGGCATGCGCTGTTCGACGGCCTGCTCGGGGCGATCACGGCGTTCGCGCTGGTGGCGATCGGCTACCGCTGGGCCCTGCAGACCACCGGCTGGGGCGCGGTCGGCATGGTGATCCTGGTGGCGGTGGTGCGCCTGCTGCTGCTGTTCGCGCTGATGGCGATCGGCATGGGGGCGATGCATCGCGGCCCGATGATGTACTGAGCCATGACCCCGCACGCCGGGGCAGGGCGGGCGGAGGTGGCTACCTTATATAGCGCCACGGGTCGCGCGCGGAGGCAGTGCCATGGCCATCGACGTCTATCACCAGGTGCCCCGGGAGGGCTACGGGCAGTTCAACACGGCCACCTGCTGGCTCGCCAGCTACCGCATGCTGTACGCGTGGCGGCAGGCCGACGAGGCCAGCATCCGCGACCGGCTCGAAGCGGTGAAGCTCGACTTCCGCGAACTGTACAAGCGCGGCCTCTACGTCGACGAATGGCCGCTGGCGGGCAGTGCGCTCGGCATGTGCGGCTGGGAGGGCCGGCTGGTCAAGGCCTGGGACGACGAGCAGATCGTCTACGCGCTCAAGGGCTACGGACCGATGTACTTCTGCTGGGACTACGGCAGCTCGGGGCACGCGGTGGTGATCGCCGGGTACGACGCGAGGCTCAGGCAGTTCAAGGTGCACAACCCCTACAACCGCCCGGAGCCGGGCACGGTGGACGTGCAGTGGTTCACCGCCGACATGTTCCGCACGCGCCTGCACGCCGCGCGCTGGGCGCTGCAGGCCTGCTACTCGCTCTGAGCGCGGGAGGTGCACGATGACGACGGACATCGACGGCTTGTGGTCGGTCGAATTCGCCACCAGCGAGGGGCGCTCGGGGGCCGGCGTGCTGGTGTTCGCCGACGGGCGCGTGCTCGGCGGCGACCAGCGCTACTACCTGGTCGGCGACTACCGGGTGGAGGCGGGCGAGCTGCGCGGCCGCCTCGTCGCCACGCATTACGCCGGCGACAGCCACCCCGCGCTCGGTGCCGGCGCCGCGGCCGAGCTCGACCTCGCCGGCCGGCTGCTGCGGGCCGACGAGATGACGCTGCGCGCCGCGCCGGTCGCCGCGCTCGGGCCGCAGTTCTTCATCAGACTCACGCGTCGCGCGCCGCTGCGCTGACGCCTCCATCCCGCAGATCGCCCATGCCGAGGATTTCCCGATGACCGACATCGTCACCCGCACCATCGACTACGACTGCGCCGGCACCCCGCTGCAGGGCTACCTGGCCTCGCCCGGCGGCGGGGGCGGCCGCCGCCCGGCCGTGCTGCTGGTGCACGAGTGGAGCGGCGTCGGCGAGCACGTGTGCGAGCGCGCGCGCCAGGTTGCCGGCGAGCTCGGCTACCACGGCTTCGCGGTGGACGTGTACGGCCGCGGCATCCGCCCCGAGAGCGTCGAGGACTGTTCGGCGACGATGATGATCTACGTCAACGACCGCGAGCTGCTGTGCCGGCGCCTGCAGGCCGCGCTCGCCTGGATCCGCGCGCAGCCCGACGTCGACGCCACGCGCATCGCCATCCTCGGTTACTGCTTCGGCGGGCTCGCGGCGCTGGAGCTCGCCCGCAGCGGCGCCGACCTGCGCCTGGCGGCGAGCTTCCACGGCAACCTGAGCCACCGCGTACCGGCGGCGTCCGGCGCCGTGCGCTGCCCGGTCGTGGCCTTCCACGGCGCCGACGATCCGCTGGTGACGCAGGACGTGGTGGCCGCCTTCCAGCGCGAGATGACCGACGCCGGTGCCGACTGGACCGTGGTGCAGTTCAGCGGCGCGGTGCACTCGTTCACCAACCGCGCGGCGGCCGACCGCGGCTTCGGCATCGAGTACCATGCCGTGGCCGACCGGCGCTCGTTCGCGATGCTCGTGCAGTACCTCGCCGAAGCCTTCGACTGACCGCCAGCGCGCCATGACCGACGCCCGCCCGGCGCTTCCGCCGCCGCACCCCTATGACGAGCTCGCCGACCTCAGCGCCGAGGAGCTCGAGGCGCGCTGTTGCGACAACTTCTGCCGCTACTGCGTGAAGCTGCTCGCCGGGCAGGCGCGCGCACGGCGCGAGGAGCGCCGGCGCGCGCTCGCGGCGGCCGCGGGTGACGGGCGCTGAACACATCCCCTGCGGCGGGCCGGTGCGGCCCGCCGTGCCACGTCCCGGAGCGCGGCACCCGCCGTCGCGCCCCGATCGGAGACTCCATGACCGTCAAGATCGACAAGAAGATCGTCAAGTTCACCGTGCAGAGCCGCGAGGAGCTCGCGGCGCAGCAGGCCGCCGAGGCGGCGCGCCGCAAGGCGCAGGAAGAGCCCGAACCGGTGCAGGAGGCGCTCGGCTTCAGCCTCGAACAGATGCACGAGGCGCTCGAACGCCCCGAGATGCTGCTCGGCTCCACCTACAAGGTGAAGACGCCGCTGTCCGAGCACGCGATGTACATCACCATCAACGACATCGTGCTCAACCCCGGCACGCCGCACGAGCAGCGCCGGCCCTTCGAGGTGTTCATCAACTCGAAGAACATGGACCACTTCCAGTGGATCGTGGCGCTCACGCGCATCATCTCGGCGGTGTTCCGCAAGGGCGGCGACGTGACCTTCCTGGTCGAGGAGCTGAAGAGCGTGTTCGACCCCAAGGGCGGCTACTTCAAGCGCGGCGGCAAGTACATGCCCTCGCTGGTGGCCGAGATCGGCGACGTCATCGAATCGCACCTGCGCCTGATCGGCCTGATCAAGGACGAGGGGCTCGACGAGCACCAGAAGAAGCTGATCGCCGAGAAGCGCGCCGAGTACGAGGCCGGCGCCCGCACCACGCAGAACGGCAGCAGCTTCCCCGAAGGGGCGACGCTGTGCGGCAAATGCCACACCAAGGCGCTGATCTTCATGGACGGCTGCCTGACCTGCCTGAACTGCGGCGACAGCAAGTGCGGCTGAACGCCGCCGCGCCGCTCAGCGCCAGCCGCCGCTCGGCGGGCGCCAGTGGTCGAGCACTTCGCGGTAGTGCACGCGCTCGTAGCCGCCGGGGTCGGAGATGCGCGCCTCGCTGAAGGCGCCGCGCATCTGTTCCACGCTGGCGTAGCCGTGGGTGTCCAGCCAGGCCAGCAGGCCGCTGCAGATCTCGCCCAGCACGCGCGGGCCGCGGGCGAGCAGGATGCCGACCAGCTGCACCACATCGGCGCCGGCGAGCAGGAGCTTCAACACCTCCTGCGCCGAGCGCACGCCACCGCTCGCGGCGAGAGCGCAGCGGGTGCGCCCGCGCAGGATCGCGATCCAGTGCAGCGCCAGCAGCACGTCGTCGGGGTGCGAGGGGTTCGGCCGGTGCAGCAGCGTCAGCCGGTCGACGTCGATGTCGGGCTGGTAGAAGCGGTTGAACAGCACCAGCCCGTTCGCGCCTTCGGCCTCCAGCCGGCGTACGAAGTGCGGCAGCGCGCTGAACTGCGGCGACAGCTTGACCGCGAAGGGGATGCGCACGGTCGCGCGCAGCGCGGCGACCAGGTCGAGGTAGCGCTGCTCGACGTCGGCGGCCGACTCCGCCGGCGAGCCGGCGAGGTAGTAGACGTTGAGTTCGAGCGCGTCGGCGCCGGCCTGCTGCAGTTCGAGCGCGTGCTGCAGCCAGCCGGCGCGCGACACGCCGTTGAGGCTCGCGATCACCGGGATCGCCAGCGCGCGCTTGAGCGCCATGAGCTGTTCGAGGTAGCGCTCCAGCGTGCCCGGAGGGTGCGGCCGGGCCTCGTCGCCGGCGTCGCCGCGGTGCACGATGCGCTCCCAGGTGGCTTCGTCCAGCAGATCCTCCTCGAACAGCGAATGCATCACCAGCGCCGCGGCGCCGGCATCCTCGAGGCGGCGCGCGTGGGTGAGATCGCGCGGCAGCGGTGAGGCGCCGACGACCAGCGGGTTCACCAGTTCCAGGCCGAGATAGCGCGTGGCCAGCGGGTTCATGCGGGTTGCCCTCCAGGCAGGGGTGGAACGGGGGACGCAGGGTGCATGGATTACGCTGCCGGCCGGCGCCGCAACATGATCTGCGTCAGCGTTCGCGTTCGCCGCCCGCGGCACCTTTGCACGACGCCGGGGGAGGCCCGATGCACGAACTGTCGCTGTGCCTGCGCGTGGTGAAGCGGGTCGAGGCCGCGCTCGCCGGGGAGGCCTGCACCCGCGTGCTCGCGGTGCGCCTGGAGGTGGGCGCGCTCGCCGCGGTGGATGCCGCCGCGCTGCGCTTCGCCTTCGCGGCCGCGAGCCACGGCACGTGCTGCGAAGGCGCCCGGCTCGACATCGTCGAGCCGCCGGGCACGGCGTGCTGCGAGGACTGCGGCGCCGCGGTGCGGATCGCCCGGCTGGGCGAGGCGTGCGGCGTCTGTGGCGGCTATCGCCTGCGCATCACCGGCGGTACCGAACTGCGCCTGCAGGCGCTGGAGGTGGAGTGAATGTGCAGCGTCTGCGGTTGTGGCGGAGGGCCGGCGCGCCTCGACGGCGGCAACGAGGTACCGCGCGCGGCGGCACCGCCGCCACCGGTGGCGCCCGAGGAGTTGCGCTGGCGGCTCGCGCCGGCGCCGCCGGCGGCCGCAATGGCCGACGTGCCGGCCGAGGTCCCGTCGGCGCGGCTGCTCGCGGTGGAGGCCGACATCCTCGGTGCCAACGACGCCCGCGCCCGCGCCAACCGCGCGCGGCTCGGGCAGGCCGGCAGCTTCGCGCTGAACCTGGTGTCGAGCCCCGGTTCGGGCAAGACCACGCTGTTGTGCGAAACGCTGCGCCGCCTGCGCGGCGAGCGGCCGCTGGCGGTGATCGAAGGCGACCAGCAGACCAGCCTCGACGCCGAACGCGTGCGCGCCACCGGGGTGCCCGCGGTGCAGGTCAACACCGGCAAGGGCTGCCACCTGGACGCCGACATGGTCGCCCGCGCGCTCGAGCGCCTGCCGCTCGCCGCCGGCGGCCTGCTGTTCATCGAGAACGTCGGCAACCTGGTGTGCCCGGCGGCCTTCGACCTCGGCGAGCAGGCGCGGGTGGCGATCCTCGCGGTCACCGAGGGCGAGGACAAGCCGCTGAAGTACCCGGAGCTGTTCGCGAGCGCCGACCTGCTGCTGCTGAACAAGATCGACCTGCTGCCCTACGTCGACTTCGACCTCGCGCGCTGCCGCGACTACGCCCGGCGCGTCAATCCCGACGTGGCGATCCTCGAGGTCTCGGCGCGCACCGGTGCCGGCCTCGACGCCTGGCTCGACTGGCTGCGCGCGGCGGCGGCGGGGTGAGGGCGCGGCGATGAGCGCCAGCGACGCGCCCCGCCGCCTCGCGCTGCGCGTGCGCGGGCAGGTGCAGGGCGTGGGGTTCCGGCCGTTCGTGTGGCGGCTCGCACGCGACTGCCGGCTGAGCGGCTGGGTGCGCAACGACGGCGCCGGCGTGGCGATCGAGGTGCAGGGGGCGGCGGCGGCGCTCGCGGCCTTCCGCGCCGGGCTCGCCACGCCGCCGCCGCTCGCGCGCATCGACACGGTCGAGGCCGCGGAGCGCCCGTGCGAGGCCGCGGCGGACGAGTTCCACATCCTGGCGAGCGCGGCCGGGCCGGTGCGCACCGGCATCGGGCCCGACATGGCCGTCTGCGCCGCGTGCATCGCCGAACTGTGCGACCCGCACGCCCGGCGCTGGCGCTACGCCTTCACCACCTGCACCCACTGCGGCCCGCGCTACACGGTCGCCGCGCGCCTGCCGTGGGACCGCGCCAACACCGCGCTCGCCGGCTTCCCGCTGTGCGCCGACTGCGCCGCCGAGTATGCCGACCCCGCCGACCGGCGCTTCCACGCCGAGCCGCTCGCCTGCCCGGCGTGCGGCCCGCGGCTCGTGCTGCGCGACGCCGCCGGGCGGGTGCTGGCGGCCGACGACCCGCTCGCCGCGACGCTGGCGCTGCTGCACGACGGACGGATCGTCGCGGTGAAGGGGCTCGGCGGCTTCCACCTGGTGTGCGATGCCCGCAACGCCGCGAGCGTGGCCGCGCTGCGCGCGCGCAAGCACCGCCCGGCGAAGCCGTTCGCGCTGCTCGCCGCCAACCTCGCCTCGCTCGCCGGCGTGGTGCGCGTCGACGCCGACGCCGCGGCGCTGCTGCAGGCGCCGCAGCGCCCGGTGGTGCTGCTCGAGCGCGCCCCCGGCGCCGGGCTGCCGGGCATCGCGCCGGGGCTCGACCGCTACGGCGTGATGCTGCCGGCCACGCCGCTGCAGGTGCTGCTGTTCCACGAGGCCGCCGGCCGCCCCGCCGGCACCGCCTGGCTCGCCGCGCCGCAGCCGCTGCTGCTGGTGTGCACCTCGGCCAACCCGTCGGGCGAGCCGCTGGTGATCGACGACGACGAGGCCGTGGCGCGGCTCGCCGGCAGCGCCGACGCGATCCTCGGCCACGACCGCGCGATCCTGCAGCGGGTCGACGACAGCGTGCTGCTGCCGCGCCCGGGGGCGCCGCTGCTCGTGCGCCGCGCGCGCGGCTGGACGCCGCAGGCGCTGCGCCTGCCGGCCGCCGGGCCGGCGGTGCTCGCCTTCGGCGGCGACCTGAAGAACACCGTGTGCGCGACGCGCGGCGACACGGCCGTGCTGTCGCAGCACCTCGGCGACCTCGCCAGCGCGAGTGCGCGCCGCGCGCTCGCCGACACCGTCGCGCACCTGCTCGCGCTGCTCGACCTCCACCCCGCGCGCGTCGCCTGCGACCGCTACCCGGACGGCATCGCGAGCCGCCTCGCCGCGGCCTTCGCCGCCGGGCGCGGCCTGCCGCTGGTCGCGGTCCAGCACCACCACGCGCACGTCGCCGCGGTGCTCGCCGAGCACGGCCACGTCGGTCCCGCGCTCGGGCTCGCGCTCGACGGCTTCGGCTGGGGTGCGGACGACACCCTGTGGGGCGGCGAATGGCTGCGCGTGGACGGCGCGCACAGCGTGCGCCTCGGCCACCTGCTGCCGCTCGCCCTGCCCGGCGGCGACGCGGCGGCGCGCGAGCCCTGGCGCATGGCGGCGAGCGCGCTGCACGCGCTCGGCCGCGGCGCCGAGATCGTGCAGCGCTGGGCCGGGCGCCCCGCGGCGCGCACGGTCGCCGCGATGCTCGCGCAGGGCGTGCGCTGCCCGCCGACGTCGAGCGCCGGGCGCTGGTTCGACGCCGCCGCCGGCCTGCTCGGGGTGTGCGAGACGATGAGCTACGAGGGCGAGGCGGCGATGCGCCTGGAGGCCGCCGCGCGCCGCCACGGTGCGGTCGCGCCGCTCGCCGGCGGCTGGCGCTGGTGCGGCGACGCGCTCGACCTGCGGCCGCTGCTCGCGCACCTCGCCGCCGAGGCCGACGCCGACCGTGGTGCGGCGCTGTTCCACGCCACGCTGGCGGCGGCGCTCGCCGAGGCGCTGGTCGCCGCGGCTCGCGCCGGCGGCCTCGCGACCGTTGCCGCGGCGGGCGGGGTATGCCTCAACCGCGAGCTGCTGGCGGCGCTGCGCACGCACCTCGACGCCACCGGGCTCGCGCTGCTCGAAGCGCGCGCGCTGCCGCCGAACGACGGCGGCCTCGCGCTGGGGCAGGCGTGGGTGGCGCAGCAGGCGGCGCTCGCCGATGCCTGAGGGCTCAGGCGGCGAGGCGGTCGCCGAGCAGCTCGTGCAGGTGTTCGGCGAAGCGCGCGGCCGGGTCGTAGGCCGCCATCGGCGCGGCGAAGCGCGCCGCGGCCGCGCGCGCCGGGGCGTCGTGGAGCAGGCGGGCGAGGCTCTGGGCGATCGCGCTTTCGCTCGCGTGCTCGGCGCGCAGCGTCAGCGCGACGCCGAGGCGCGTCAGCTGCTGCATGTTCAGGTGCTGGTCGAGGTTGGACGGAATCCCCAGCACCGGTTTGCCGGCGGCGAGGGCGATCTGCGTCAGCGGGCTGCCGCCGTTGCACACCAGCAGCGCGGCCCGGCGTGCGGTGTCGAGCGCCGGCAGGTAGTCGGCGACGAACACCCGCGCATCGCGCGGCGCCTGCACCCGCCGCCCGGCGCTCGCCAGCAGCACGGTCAGGCCGAGGGCGCGGCAGGCCTCGATGACGCGCGGCACCGCCCGCACCTGGCCGGAGCTGCCGAGGGTGACGAAGGCGATCGGGCGGTCGGCGGGCACCTGCGACCACCAGTCGGGCCGCGCCATCCGCGGCGACCAGTGCAGCGGTCCGACGAAGCCGTGCCCCGCGGGCGGGCGCAGTTCGGGGTAGCACTCGACCGGGTCGGCGTACAGCACGCGGTCGGCGTCGGTGTAGAGGGCGGCGAGCGACGGCGGCAGCGGCGGCAGGCCGTGGCGGCGGCGCACCTCGTTGAGCGGGTGGCAGTGCGCGGGGATCGCCAGCGGCAGCGCGAGGTCGAACAGCCGCTGCGCCAGGCGCACGCCGAACAGCCGGGTGATCGGCAGCTCCGGTACGGTCAGCCGGGGCTGGTGGGCGGGGCTCCAGTAGGCGTTGCTCAACGCCACGTAGGGCACGCCGGCGCGGCGTGCGCTCACCGACAGCGACAGGCGGAAGTCGCCGACGATCACGTCGGGGCGCTCGGCGGCGATCAGTTCGAGGTCGCGCTCGACGTAGGCGGCGAGTTCGCCGGTGCTGAACACCGGCACGCCGAAGGCGAGCCGTCGCAGGAAGCGCACCGAGCCGATCGACGGCGCCGCCAGCGCGCGCTGCCCCTCGGCGCCGACCAGGCCGTGCAGCGCGGGGTCGCAGGCGATCGCGCAGGCGTAGTGCGCGGGGTCCAGCCCGCGCGCGAGCGCGAGCGGGCGCCCGAGGTGGGCCAGCGTCACGGCCTCGGCGAAGAACAGCACGCGCCGCGGACCGCGCGCGCTCCCGGCCGGCCCGGCATCCGCCGCCGCGGCGCTCACCGGCGGCCCCCGGCGATGTGCGGGGCGCCGGCGGGGCGCGACGGGGTGGCGTACACACGTGAGGGGTGTTGTCGCATGGCGCAGCTCCATCGCTGTCGGGACATCGGGGCGTGTCTTCGCAACGCATATAGCACAGGGGAGCACGCCTTCCGCGCCACATTAATCCGCACCGGTGCCGGCGGCGCGCCCTACAATCTGCGCCGCCGCGCCGCTGTCGCCATGTTTCGGGGGGTCCGCCGATGTGTCTCGCCATTCCCGCCCGGGTGGTCGAACTCCTGCCCGACGATGCCGCCACCGTCGACCTCGGCGGGGTGCGCCGGCGCATCTCGCTCGCGCTGGTCGATGACGTGGCCGTCGGCGATTACGTGATCGTGCACGTCGGCTACGCGCTGAACCGGCTCGATCCCGCCGAGGCCGAGCGCACGCTGGCGCTGTTTGCCGAGGCCAGGGCGCTCGCCGCCCCGCCGCAGCCATGAAATACCTGGACGAGTTCCGCGACGGCGGGCTCGCGCGCGGGCTCGCCGCGGCCATCGCGCGCGAGGTCGATCCGGCGCGCGCGTACCGGCTGATGGAGTTCTGCGGCGGCCACACCCATGCGATCGCGCGCTACGGGCTCACCGGGCTGCTGCCCGCCAACATCCAGCTGATCCACGGCCCCGGCTGCCCGGTGTGCGTGCTGCCGGTCGGCCGGCTGCAGATGGCGATCGAGCTCGCGCTGCGCCCCGGCGTGATCCTGGCGAGCTACGGTGACATGCTGCGCGTGCCCGGCGCCGGCGGCGACAGCCTGCTCGCTGCGCGCGCGCGCGGCGCCGACGTGCGCATGGTGTACGCGGTCGACGACGCGCTGGCGCTCGCGCGCCGCCACCCGCAGCGAGAGGTGGTGTTCTTCGCCATCGGCTTCGAGACCACGACGCCGCCGACTGCGGTCGCGATCCGCCGCGCCGCCGCCGAGGGCCTCGGCAACTTCAGCGTGTTCTGCAACCACGTGCTGACCCCGCCGGCGATGGCGGCGATCCTCGACGCACCCGAGGGCACGCGGCTCGATGGCATCATCGGGCCGGCGCACGTCAGCACCGTGATCGGCACCTCGCCCTATGCCTTCGTGCCCGAGCGCCACGGCAAGCCGGTGATGGTGGCCGGCTTCGAGCCGCTCGACGTGCTGCACGCGGTGCGCCTGCTGGTGGCGCAGCTCGGCGCCGGCCATGCCACGGTCGGCAACGCCTACACGCGGGTGGTCGCCGAGCACGGCAACCGCAAGGCGCAGGCGCTGATGGACGAGGTCTTCACGGTGCGCGAGCAGTTCGAATGGCGCGGACTCGGCACGCTGGCGCACAGCGCGCTGCGCATCCGCGAGTGCTACGCCGCGTTCGACGCCGAACGGCGCTTCGCCCCCGCCGAGGTGGCGGTCACCGAGCACAAGGGCTGCGAGTGCCCGGCGATCCTGCGCGGCGCCAAGCAGCCGCAGGACTGCCGCCTGTTCGGCGGCGCCTGCACCCCCGAGCACCCGCTCGGCGCCTGCATGGTGTCGAGCGAGGGCGCCTGCGCCGCGCACTACCTGTACGGCCGCTGGCGCGCCGCCTGACGCCGGAGCCCACGCCATGACCCGCAGCCCCCGCGACTTCCCGCGCCGCCTCGACCTCGCCCGCGGCCGCATCGAGCTGCAGCACGGCGGCGGCGGGCGGGCGATGACCCAGCTGGTCGAGGAACTCTTCGTCGCCGCCTTCGCCAATCCGGCGCTGTGCGCGCTCAACGACCAGGCGGTGCTGCCGCCGCCCGCCGGGCGCCTGGTGCTCGCCACCGACGCCCACGTGGTCAGTCCGCTGTTCTTCCCCGGCGGCGACATCGGCAGCCTGGCGGTGAACGGCACCGTCAACGACGTCGCCATGGCCGGTGCGCAGCCGCTGTGGCTCGCCGCGGCCTTCGTCCTCGAGGAGGGGCTGCCGCTCGCCGAACTCGCGCGCATCGTCGAGTCGATGGCGCGCGCGGCGCACGCGGCGGGGGTGGCGATCGTCACCGGCGACACCAAGGTGGTCGAGGCCGGCAAGGGCGACGGCGTGTTCATCACCACCACCGGCGTGGGGGTGGCGCGCGACGGCGTCGACACCGGCGGTGACCGCGCCCGCCCCGGCGACGCGGTGCTGGTCAGCGGCCCGCTCGGCGAGCACGGCATCGCGGTGATGGCCTGCCGCGAGGGGCTCGCCTTCGACGTGCCGGTGAGGTCCGACACCGCCGCGCTGCACGGGCTGGTGGCGGCGCTGCTCGATGCGGTACCGGCGGCGGCGATCCGCGTGCTGCGCGACCCGACCCGCGGCGGGCTGGGGGCGACGCTGAACGAGATCGCGCGCGCCTCCGCTGTCGGCATGCAGTTGCGCGAGGCGGCGATTCCGGTGCGCGAACCGGTGCGCGCCGCCTGCGAGTTCCTCGGCCTCGATCCGCTCTATGTCGCCTGCGAGGGGCGCCTGCTCGCGGTCTGCGCGCCCGAGCACGCCGGGGCGCTGCTCGCCGCGCTGCGCGCCCACCCGCTCGGGCAGGGGGCGGCCCTGATCGGCCACTGCGTGAGCGAT
Organism: Plasticicumulans lactativorans; assembly: GCF_004341245.1. GTDB lineage: Bacteria > Pseudomonadota > Gammaproteobacteria > Competibacterales > Competibacteraceae > Plasticicumulans_A > Plasticicumulans_A lactativorans. The sequence continues at coordinate 17,163 of NZ_SLWY01000032.1, forward strand.
CCGCAGCACTGCGTGGAGCTGGAGACCGTGCTCGGCGGCCGCCGCGTCGTCGACTGGCTCGCCGGCGAGCAACTGCCGCGCATCTGCTGACGGCGGCGCCGGCCGCCGGGGGAGGGAGGCGCCGCCGCCCGCACCCGGGTGGGCGGGGCGGCGGCTGGATGCTCACTCGGGCTTCGTGCTCATCGTGCCGATGATGTCCTCGAGCTGCGCGCTCATCGGCAGGTTCAGGCGTTCGCCCGAGGGCAGGCGGCGCCGGAACCACTGCGTGTAGGTGTGCACGAGCTCGCGCGACTCCGCCATGCCGACCAGCGTGCTCCTGACGAGATCAGCGAGCGGCGGGTCGTTCTTGCGGAACATCAGGCCGTAGGGGTCGTAGGAGAGGAAATCGCCGACCACCATGAAGGCGTTTTCCGCCTTGTTGGTGGCGATCAGGCCGTAGAGCAGCACCTCGTCGGTGGCGAACGCATCGGCCTGGCCGGCGGCCAGCAGCGCGTACGATTCGGCGTGGTCCTTCGCCGCGATGACGTTCAGGCCCAGCTTGAAGCGTTCCGAGAGCTGGTTGATCGCCTTCTCGTTGGTGGTGCCGGCGGTGACCACCACCTTCTTGCCCTTCAGGTCACGGAAGGACCTGATCGGCGAGCCCTTGCGCACCATCAGCTTGGTGCCCGACACGAAGATGATCGGCGAGAAGGCGACCACCTTCTGCCGCTCGACGTTGCTGGTGGTCGAGCCGCATTCGAGGTCGATCTGGCCGGAGGTGACCGCCTCGATGCGGTTGTCGGGGGTCACCGGAACCCACTTGATCGTGAGTTCCTTGCCGATGTCGTCGCTGATGGCATCGACGATCGCGCGGCACAGGTCGATCGAGTAGCCGATCGGTTCGCCGTGTTTGTCCAGGTACGAGAACGGCAGGGAGGACTCGCGATAGCCGATCGCCACCGTCCCGCTGTCGTAGGCCTTCTTCAGGGTGCCGGTGAGCTCGCCTTCGACGCCTTGTGCCGAGGCCATGCCGCTGCAGAGGAGCAGCAGGCAGCCCACGGCGAGATTCACGCTCGGGATTCTCATAGGGTTCCTCGCTGTGGCTGGTTCCGCGTCGCGGCGGCACCGGCAGAGCGGTGCCGCCGCGACGGCTCGGGGCGTCGCCCGCTCACGCCACGGACGGTTCTTCGACCGCCGACAGATCGTCCGCGTCGATCAGACGATCCGCCTCCTCGGCCGACAGCAGGCCGCCTTCCCACTTCGCGACCACCGCGGTGGCGATGGAGTTGCCGACTGCGTTGGTGGCCGAGCGGCCCATGTCGAGGAACTGGTCGACGCCCATGATCAGCAGCAGGCCGGCCTCGGGAATGTTGAACTGGTTCAGCGTGGCGGCGATCACCACCAGCGAGGCGCGCGGCACGCCGGCCATGCCCTTCGACGTCAGCATCAGCAGCAGCAGCATGGTGATCTGTGTGCCGAGCGGCAGCGGGATGTCGTAGGCCTGGGCGACGAACAGCACCGCGAAGGTGCAGTACATCATCGAGCCGTCGAGGTTGAAGGAATAGCCCATCGGCAGCACGAAGCTGGAGATCTTGCGCTTGACGCCGAAGCGGTCGAGCGCGTCGAGCATCTTAGGATAGGCGGCTTCGGAACTCGCGGTCGAGAACGACAGCAGGAAGGGTTCCTTGACCAGGGTGAGCAGGCGGGTGATGCGCGGGCCGAGGAAGACGAAGCCGGCGAGGATCAGCACGCCCCAGAGGACGAACAGCCCCAGGTAGAAGCTGCCCATGAACTTGGCGAAGGTCAGCAGTACGCCGAGGCCTTGCGTGGTGATGATCGAGGCCATCGCCGCGAACACCGCGACCGGCGCCATCCACATCACCGCGGAGGTGATCTTCAGCATCGCGTGCGCGAGCTGGTCGATGACCTTGGTCAGCACCTTGCCGGTTTCGCCCAGCGAGGCGAGGGCGGTGCCGAAGAAGATCGAGAACACGACGATCTGCAGGATCTCGTTGGTCGCCATCGCTTCGGCGACCGATTTCGGCACCAGGTGGATGAGAAAGTCCTTCAGCGTGAAGGCCGAGGTCTTCAGGTTGGTCGTGGCGCTGGCGTCGGGCAGCGGCAGGCCGATGTTGTGGCCCGGCTGCAGCAGGTTCGCCATGATCAGGCCGAGCACCAGCGACACCAGCGAGGCGATGACGAACCAGCCGAGCGCCTTGACGCCGACGCGCCCGACGGTCTTGGTGTCACCCATGTGGGCGATGCCGACGGCGAGGGTCGAGAACACCAGCGGCGCGATGATCATCTTGATCAGGCGCAGGAAGACGTCGGTGAACAGGGAGATGTAGCCGGCGATGGTCGCTGCGGTCTTCGGATCGGGGAAGGCGGCGTGACACGCGTAGCCGGTGGCGATGCCGAGCAGCATCGCGATCACGATATAAAATGTTATGGGACTTGACTTCTTCATGAACCATCTCCGAAGTGAACGCGGACATGACCCGCCACCCTGCAGCCGGCGGGGCGCCGTCCGTGCTGGTGTGATGCACGTGCTGAACAACCGGATAGTGTCGAAAACAAGACGAGACTGATGGCCCGGGGCGGAGACGGGTCGCGATCACCGCCAGGGCCGGTCACGGCGAAATCAGCTGCGTGCATCGGTGGGGGCCGGGTTGCCGCTGCCGAAAACCGCGATGCGGGTTCCCTCCACGAACTTCACGCAACTCTGCCGCCAGCGCGCATCCTTCCAGACGAGCTCGGCCGTCGCCTCCGTTGGATGATAGACGGCCGTATAGAGGGTGCCGTATCCGCGCTCGTAGCCCGTCTGCAGCAGCGGCGGCTGCAGCAGCGCGGCGATCACGTGCTCGACGTCCTCGGCGCTGTCGACGACCCGGCCGAGCACCGCCTGGCGTTCCTCGGTGTTCGTCGCGCGGGCGTGCGCCGGCCATTCCACGACATGCTGGTGATTGGTGATGGCCGCCTGCGGCACGACCTCGGCGGGGCGGTCGGGGGCGACGAATACCGTGGCCCAGGCGCCGGAGCGGTCGACGATGCTGACGTTGTAGGACATGTGCACCGGCACGCGCCGGAGGATCTCGACGGCTTCGGCCGTCGTCGTCGCCATCTCCAGCACGTAGCGCAGCACCAGCGGAATGCCGAAACCCTCGCCGAGCACGGTGCGCCCGCCGAACGACAGCGAGGCCGCGAGCCCGGCATCGTTGATGCCGTCGAGCACGCCCCACAGGCAGTCGCTCATCGCCAGCACCCGCCGGCCATGCCAGCGCGTCGCCAGCCACGCGCCTTCGAGCAGCGCCGGCGCGTAGTCGTAATTGCGCACCAGCGCCGGTGCGCCGCCGCGCCGGGTGTCGCACCAGACGGCCTGGGCGCAGCCGCTGATGTACGGGCGCGGGCACCACTGCGACAGGAAGCGCGCCGCGAGGTCGCCGCCGCCGGAGAGCTCGACCAGCTTGTCGTAGGTCGGCTCCAGCTCCGGCATGTGCGTGCGCAGCGCCCGCCGGCAGGCGAGGAACGGCGGCCGGGCGCGATCGCCGTCACGCATGAACCAGCGGCGGTAGCCCGGCCAGTAGTGCGTGAACAGCGCCTGCCAGCGTTGCCCGGGCTCGTTCTCGCTGGTCGCTTCGAAGGTGCAGCGCATGGTCATGTCGCCGGCGTGGCGCGCGCGGGCCCGCCGCCGGCGCCCGCGGGCGGGACGTGCGCCGACGGGGCCGGGGCGGTGGGCGATGGCGGGTGCGGCATCAGAGGATCTTGAACGCGCCCGGCGCCGGCACGTCGTCCAGCGGCACGGTGGTGATCGGCTTCGCGGCGTAGTACTGCTTGATGCCGCGAATCCAGTTCCGCGCCCGCCCGTTGAGCGTGAAGTCCTCGTTCATCGAGCGCCCGCGCGTGATCAGGATGCCGAGGTCGGCGCCCTCGTAGCGGTAGTCGCCGGGGCCGCTGATGCGCAGGAAGAAGGCCTCGTTCTCCGACTCGATCGCCTGGCGGTGGTAGTCGAAGCGGTGATACGACACCGCGCCGTCGGCCGACATCCGGTAGATGCCGGTGGCCGGCGCGTGGGTGATGACGTCGACGTGGTCGGTGGTGTGCTTGATGACCAGCTGGCTCCAACTGTCGATGAAGTGCGGGTTGGCCCAGCGCGCGTTGAGCTCCTCGACGTCGAGTTCGAAGTCGATGCCGGAGAACTCGAGCAGGTGGAACAGGAACAGCGGCACGTCGGCGTAGGCGAAGGCGGCGTGATTGGTCATCGGGCTCGCGCCGCAGATGCGCGGGTTGAGTTCGCCGAGGTAGACCTCGCCGGTGTCCTTGTCGATCAGGAAGTCGAGGTCGAAGTAGCCGCGGTACCCCTCCTCGATCAACTGGTTGCCGAACCTGAAGGCCATCTCGCGGGCACACGCGCGCACCTCGTCGGAGAAGGCGCCGGGGAACACCTCGTTGCCGCACCAGCCGCCCCGGTAGGGGGTGAGCTCCTTGTCGCCGACCACCTCGGTCAGCAGCGGGCCGACCAGCGTGCCGGAGCGCGTCGCGCAGGCCTCCAGCGTCGCGCCGCGGCAGTTGATCCGCTTCATGATCTTCACTTCGGGATCGTTGATGATCTCGTCGGCGTGGCGCTCGAAATCGGCCTCGCTGGAAATGAAGAACGTGGTGTGGCCGGAATCGCCGAACGCGGTCTGGATCACCAGGCTGTCGCCGAGGCCGTGTTCGGCGGCGATCTCGCGCAGGTGGGCATAGCTGTCGACCTTGGCCAGCGCGTTCGGCACCGACGGCACGCCGGCCTTGTTGCCGATGCGCACGGTTTCCATCTTGTTGTCGCAGCGGCTGCGCAGCGCGGCCTTGGGGAACCACACCTCGATGCCGAGCTCCTCGCAGATCGCCTCGGTGGTTTCGTCGAACATCAGGAACACGGCGACCGCCCTGCCGCCGCGGCGCTCGACGTAGTCGATCACCTCCTTGTGCTGCAGCAGGTAATTGTTGATGTCCTCGATCGACTGGAATTCCTCGTGCGGAATTTCCGCGGGCACGAACACGTTCGGGTGCCGGCCGTCGAAGCAGTCGATGTAGTTGATGTACTTGAAGCGGTTCACCCACTGGTCGATGCCGAGCAGGTTGAAGTTGGTCGCGCTGATGAAATAGATCGGCTGTTCGTTGCGATGGAACAGCAGGCGCAGGTCGGAGATGTTGCGGACTTTCGGCATGCTCATGGCGATGGTCTCGGGCTCTTCTTGTTGGCGGTCGGGTACGGCGTCGGATTCGCGGGCGCGTCAGCCCTTGGGTTGTGTGGCGGCGGCTTCGCCGGCGCTCGCCTTGACCTCGCCGGCGCTCGCCTTGGTGGCGCGGGGCGCGTCGCTGGCCGCTTCTCTGGCGGCTCTGGAGGCGATGGCGGCGGCGGCCTTGGCGGCGGTTTCGGTGGCGACGCGGGCCAGCGCGGCCTCGGTGAAGACG
>NZ_SLWY01000033.1 GCF_004341245.1 Plasticicumulans lactativorans
CAGTAGCTCTCGATGGGGGTGAGGGTGGCCAGCGTCTCGCGCACGCGGGCGTGGCGCTGGGTGTACTCGTCGCTGTCGGGGGCGAGTTCGAGCAGACGCCCGAGATCGTCGGTGAGGTGGATCCAGCCGTCCGAGCGCATCTCCCAGACGCTGCGATAGCGGTTCAACGAAACGCCTTTCTTCTTGGCGCGCTTGGCCATGTCTCCTCCGGGGTGGCGGCATCCCGCCGTCAGCGATGGGCACCGCTTCCGGCGGTGCTGAATGGGCAGGGAGTGGCTCATCGCCGTTTCGCCGCGAGGCGGGGCGGATTGCGCCGTCGGCCGATGGCGGTGGCGAAGCCGGCGATGCCGAGCTAAAGGATAGCCACCGACCGTTCGGAAATCGCACTCCCGTTTCGGCTGGCGCGATGTCGGGTGCGGGGCGCGTGTCACCGGCGCGTTGCACGCGCCCGGTGCGACGCGGCGGACGGTGGCGGCGCGACGTGCCGACCGCGGTGCGGAAGCGCTGCACGCGCCCGCTGCCCGGCTGCCTTGCCTCCGGCATCGCCAGCGGCGCTTGGGCGTTCCCGGGCGGGCTGTTCCCCGGCCGGATCCGCGGCTCGGGCCAGGGCTTCTGCTACAACTTCGGACGTGGCAGCGGCGCCCCGTTCCCGGCACCGGTGGGCCATCCCGGAGACACCCTGCCGTTCGGCCAGGGCAGCGGCCTCTGCGCCGGGCTGGCCGCCCGATCGTGGTGCTCGCCGTGCCGATGCCGCCGGAAACGCGCGGCAGGCTGCCCGCCGGGGTCGACCGGCGTCCGCAGCGCAGGCCGGTACTGCACTCTGCACGCCCCGGCATGGGCCGACGTGCACGCTGGCCTGCCCGGTTCCGGTGCGGCCGGCGGCCGATGTCACGAGCGATTTACACGGCGCCCGGATGCCGATCCACGGCGGCTACGCGCGACGGACGACGCCACTACACTCTGCGGCGCACCTCCAGGCATGCACCGATGCAGTGCATGCGCCCCACCCCATCCAAGGAGAACTGCCGGCATGTCGAATGGTTCGGCCGATAAGAAGGCGCAGCTCATCGAGCGCATCACCACCATCCTCGAGACCCGGCTGCCGGACGGCGCGGGTGCCCTCGCGGCGGACTTCGCACGCGTGTACTTCGACCGCGTACCGCCGGAGGACCTGGTCGACGACGACCCCGAGGACCTCTACGGCGCGGTGCTCGCGCACTGGAACCTGGTGCGCGGGGTGCGCCTCGGCGAGACCGTCGTGCGCGTCTACAACCCGACCTTCGAGGAGCACGGCTGGCGCTCGACGCACACGGTGCTCGACCTGGTGCTGCCGGACATGCCGTTCCTGGTCGACTCGGTGGGCATGGAGCTGAACCGCCACGGCTTCACGCTGCACCGGCTGTTCCACCCGGTGGTCAAGCTGGCGTCGGACGAGCACGGCGAACTCGCCCGGGTGCTGCCGCCGTCGGCGGGCGAGGGCGTGGCGCTGGCGGTGATGCACTTCGAGATCGACCGCGAGACCGACGCCGGCAAGCTGCGCCAGCTCGCCACCGACATCGAGCGCATCCTCGGCGACGTCAGCGCGGCGGTGGAGGACTGGCCGCGCATGCTGGCGCGCATGAACGAGATCGCCGAGGACCTCGACCCGGCCCGGCTGCCGGTGCCCGAGACCGAGGTCGAGGAGGTCTGCGCCTTCCTCGACTGGGCGGCCGACAACCATTTCACGCTGCTCGGCTACTGCGCCTACCTGCTGGCCGAGGTCGACGGCGAGCTGCTGCTGCAGCCCGAGCCCGGCACCGGCCTCGGCATCCGCCGCGCGGCGAACACCGCGACCTCCACCAGCTTCAACGCGCTGCCACCGGCGCAGCGGCGCATGGCGCTCGAACCGCGGCTGCTGGTGCTGACCAAGGCCAACGCGCACTCCACGGTGCACCGGCCGGTGCAGCTCGACTACATCGGCATCAAGCGCTTCGACGACGCCGGCCAGGTGATCGGCGAGTGGCGTTTCCTCGGCCTGTTCACCTCCAGCGCCTACCAGATGAGCCCGCTGAGCATCCCGGTGCTGCGCGCCAAGGTGCGCGCGGTGCTCGACCGCGCCGGCTTCGCCGCGGTCAGCCATTCGGGCAAGGCGATCAAGCACGTCCTCACCACCTACCCGCGCGACGAGCTGTTCCAGGCGACCGTCGACGAGCTCTACGAAGCCGCGATGGGCATCGTGCACCTGGAGGAGCGCCAGCGGCTGCGCCTGTTCATGCGCAAGGACGCCTTCGAGCGCCACGTCTCGGCGATCGCCTACGTGCCGCGCGACCGCTACAACACCGAACTGCGCGTGAAGATGCAGAACATCCTGATGGCGGCGCTCAACGGCACCAGCACCGACTTCGTCACCGAGTTCGGCGAGTCGGTGCTGGCGCGCGTGCTGATCACCGTGCGCACGGTGCCGGGGCAGATCCCCGAGTACGACGCCGCCGCGCTCGAACAGCGCATGACCGAGGCGATGCTGTCGTGGGAGGACGGCCTGCGCGCGGCGCTGCTCGACGAATGCGGCGAGGGCCCCGGCAACGCGCTGTTCAACCGCTACGGCGCGGCCTTCACCGCGGCGTACAAGGAAGACTTCGTGCCGCGCTCGGCGGTCGGCGACATCCTGCGCCTGGAGCGCGTGCGCGAGGGCGCACCGCTCGGCATCCACCTCTACCGCCCGCTGGAAACCCCGCAGGGGCTGCTGCGCTTCAAGCTCTACGGTCCGCAGCCGATCATCGCGCTGTCGGACGTGCTGCCGATGCTGGAGAAGATGGGGCTGAACGTGCTGGAGGCGCGCCCCTACGAGGTCGAGCCGCGTGACGCCCAGGCGCTGTGGGTGCTCGACTTCGACCTGCGCGAGGCCCCCGGCATCGAGGTCGACGTCGGCGCGGTGCGCGAGATCTTCCAGGACGCCTTCGCCCGCGTCTGGAACGGCAGCATGGAGAACGACGGCTTCAACCGCCTGGTGCTCGGCGCCGGCCTGGCGTGGCGCGCGGTGGTGATGCTGCGCGCCTACGCCAAGTACCTGCTGCAGACGCGGGCGCCGTTCTCGCAGGCGTACATGGAGGAGACGCTGGCGAAGCACGCCGGCATCACCGCGCAGCTCGCCGCGCTGTTCTTCGCGCGCTTCGACGTCGACGCCGACGACGCCGACCAGGCCGCGGCGCGGGTCGCGGGCATCGAGAGCGCGCTCGAGCAGGTCTCGGTGCTCGACGAGGACCGCATCCTGCGCCGCTTCCTCGGCGTGATCCTGGCGACGCTGCGCACCAACTTCTGCCAGACCGCTGCCGACGGTGGCCCCAAGGAATACCTGTCGTTCAAGTTCGACCCGTCGCAGGTGCCCGAGCTGCCGCTGCCGCGGCCGATGTTCGAAATCTTCGTCTACTCGCCGCGCGCCGAGGCGGTGCACCTGCGCTTCGGCAAGGTCGCGCGCGGCGGGCTGCGCTGGTCGGACCGCCGCGAGGACTTCCGCACCGAGGTGCTCGGGCTGGTCAAGGCGCAGCAGGTCAAGAACGCGGTGATCGTGCCGGTCGGCTCCAAGGGCGGCTTCGTCGTCAAGCGCCCGCCGGCCGAGCGCGAGGCGCTGATGGCCGAGGTGGTGCACTGCTACAAGACGCTGATCCGCGGCATGCTCGACCTCACCGACAACCTGGTCGGCGGCAGCGTGGCGCCGCCGCCGCGGGTGCGCCGCTACGACGCCGACGACCCCTACCTGGTGGTGGCGGCCGACAAGGGCACGGCGACCTTCAGCGACATCGCCAACGGCCTGGCGCGCGAGTACGGCTTCTGGCTCGATGACGCCTTCGCCTCGGGCGGCTCGGTCGGCTACGACCACAAGAAGATGGGCATCACCGCGCGCGGCGCCTGGGAGTCGGTGAAGCGCCAGTTCCGCGAACTCGACAAGGACATCCAGAACGAGGACTTCAGCGTCGTCGGCGTCGGCGACATGAGCGGCGACGTGTTCGGCAACGGCATGCTGCTGTCGCGCCACATCCGCCTGGTGGCGGCCTTCGACCACCGCCACATCTTCCTCGATCCCAGCCCCGACACCGCCACGAGCTTCGCCGAGCGCGAGCGGCTGTTCGCGCTGCCGCGCTCCTCGTGGGCCGACTACGACGCCAGCCTGATCAGCCCCGGTGGCGGCATCTACCCGCGCAGCGCCAAGTCGATCGCGGTCAGCCCCGAGGTGCGCGCGGTGCTCGACATCGACGCCGAGCGCCTGACGCCCACCGAGCTGATCTCGGCGATCCTCAAGGCGCCGGTCGAACTGCTGTGGAACGGCGGCATCGGCACCTACGTGAAGTCCTCCGAGGAGACCCACGCCGACGCCGGCGACCGCGCCAACGACGTCCTGCGCGTCAACGGCGCCGAGCTGCGCTGCAAGGTGGTCGGCGAGGGCGGCAACCTCGGCTTCACCCAGCGCGGGCGCATCGAGTACGCGCTGCGCGGCGGGCGCGTGTTCACCGACGCCATCGACAACTCGGCCGGCGTGAACTGCTCCGACCACGAGGTCAACATCAAGATCCTGCTCGGCCTGGTGGTCGCCGCCGGTGACATGACCGAGAAGCAGCGCAACGTCCTGCTCGCCGAGATGACCGACGAGGTCGCCTGGCTGGTGCTGCGTCAGAACGTGCTGCAGCCGCAGACGATCAACATCGCCGTGCGCGAGGCGCCGCAGCTGCTCGGCGACCACACCCGCGTGATCCGCCTGCTGGAGAAGGCCGGGCGCCTCAACCGCGCGATCGAGTTCCTGCCCGCCGACGACGAGATCGCCGAGCGCGAGGCCGCCGGGCGCGGGCTCACCGCCCCCGAGATCGCCGTGCTGCTCGCCTACTCGAAGATCGCGCTGTACGACGAGCTGCTGGCCTCCGACGTGCCCGAGGACCCGTACCTGCGCATGGTGCTGCGCTCGTACTTCCCGCGGCCGCTGCTCGAACGCTACGCCGAGGTGATGGACAGCCACCCGCTGAAGCGCGAGATCATCGCCACGGTGATCACCAACTCGATGCTCAACCGCATGGGCTCGACCTTCGCCTTCCGCGTCGGCGAGCAGTCGGGGGCGAGCTTCCCGGCGATCGCCCGTGCCTACACCGCGGCGCGCGAGATGTTCGATTCCACCCGCCTGTGGGACGCCATCGAGGCGCTCGACAACAAGGTGCCGGCGGCGCTGCAGCTCGACATGATCTCGCAGAGCCAGGACCTGCTGACCCGCGCCTGCCTGTGGCTGCTGCGCAACCGTCGCCAGCCGCTCGACATCGAGGGCACGGTGGCGCGTTTCGCGCCCGACATCTCGCGGCTGCTGTCGATGAAGGGGCTGATGCCGGGGGCGGCCGGCGAGCGCCTGCACCGCGATGCCGAGGCGCTGACCGCCGTCGGCGTGCCCGAGGACGTCGCCGAGTGGGTCGCGAGCCAGGACCCGCTCTACGCCACGCTCGACGTCATCGAGGTCGCCGCCAAGGCCGGGCTCGCGGCCGAGCAGGCCGCGCTGGTGTACTTCTCGCTGGTCGACCAGCTCGACCTCGACTGGCTGCGCCACGCCATCAGCGACCTGCCGACCACCACCCACTGGCAGAACCGCGCGCGCCACGCGCTGCTCGACGGGCTCTACACGCAGCAGCGTCGCCTCGCCGCCGGGGTGCTCAAGCACAGCGAGGGCGGCGGCGAGCCGGCGGACTGGCTGGCCGCGTGGGGGAGCCGCCACCAGGCCGGCATCGAGCGCCTGAAGTCGGTCACCACCGACCTCAAGGCCGCGAGCAAGATCGACCTCGCGATGCTGATGGTCGCGATCGGCGAGGTCGGCGCGGTCGGCTGAGCCTTCCCGCCCCGCGCCGGCACCGTGAATGCGCCCGGCGCGGATGCGCCGGCCGCTGCACCGTTTCAGCCCACATCACCGCCGCGGTCGCTGCCGCGGCTTTTTTCTGCACCGAAACGGGTCGCCATCGGTGCTCCCTGCACCGCCGCGAGGCGGTGGTCCCCGGGCCGGCGTGCGGCCGGCCCCGAAAAGCACCTGCAGGTATCTGATCGTCAAAGGTTTGTCGCGAGTGGCACAGGCCATGCTTCGGGCTTCCTGCCCGGTTTGACCCCGAGGGAGAGGGCGCCGGGCAGCAACAACCCCAAATAAGACGAGGCCCACCGCATGCGTTCGAAGTCCAAGACTTTTCTCCTCAGTAGCCTGGCTGCCGGTCTCGTGTTCGGGATGGCCGGCGCGCACGCGGCGGACACCATCAAGGTCGGCATCCTGCACTCGCTGTCGGGAACGATGGCCATCTCCGAGACGTCGCTGAAGGACGTCGCGCTGATGGCGATCGAGGAGATCAACGCCAAGGGTGGCCTGCTCGGCAAGAAGCTGGAGCCGGTGGTGGTCGACCCCGCCTCCAACTGGCCGTTGTTCGCGGAGAAGGCGCGCGAGCTGCTGCAGAAGGAGAAGGTCGCGGTGGTGTTCGGCTGCTGGACCTCGGTGAGCCGCAAGTCGGTGCTGCCGGTGTTCGAGGAGCTGAACGGCCTGCTGTTCTACCCGGTGCAGTACGAGGGTGAGGAGAGCTCGTACAACGTCTTCTACACCGGTGCGGCGCCCAACCAGCAGGCGATCCCGGCGGTCGAGTACCTGATGAGCGAGGAGGGCGGCGGCGCCAAGCGCTGGGTGCTGCTCGGCACCGACTACGTCTACCCGCGCACCACCAACAAGATCCTGCGCGCCTTCCTGCACGCCAAGGGTGTCGCCGACGACGACATCATGGAGACCTACACCCCGTTCGGGCACAGCGACTACCAGACCATCGTCGCCGACATCAAGAAGTTCGCCTCCGCCGGCAAGCGCACCGCGGTGGTCTCGACCATCAACGGCGACTCCAACGTGCCCTTCTACAAGGAGCTCGGCAACGCCGGCCTGAAGGCGACCGACGTGCCGGTGGTGGCGTTCTCGGTGGGTGAGGAGGAGCTGCGCGGCATCGACACCAAGCCGCTGGTCGGCCACCTCGCGGCGTGGAACTACTTCATGTCGATCGACGCGCCGGAGAACAAGGCGTTCATCGAGAAGTGGAAGGCCTACGTCGCCAAGAACAAGCTGCCGGGCGGCGACAAGCGCGTCACCAACGACCCGATGGAAGCCACCTACACCGGCATCAACATGTGGGCGCAGGCGGTGCAGCAGGCCGGCACCACCGAGGTCGACGCGGTGCGCCAGGCGCTCGGCTACCAGACCTTCAAGACCCCGTCGGGCTTCGTCGAGTCGCTCGACGCGAAGAACCACCACCTGCACAAGCCGGTGTACATCGCCGAGATCCAGGCCGACGGGCAGTTCAACATCGTCTGGAAGACCGAGGGTCCGATCCGCGCCCAGGCGTGGAGCCCGTACATCCCCGACAGCGCGAAGAAGGTCGCCGACTGGACCTACCCCTGGGTCTGCGGCAACTGCACCGAACCGAAGTTCAAGTAAGGGTCCGCGGGGGCCGGGCGGACCCGGCGGGTGCCCAGGCCCGCCCCCCGCCCGCGTCCCCGCATCTTGTCGACGCGTCATCTGGAGGCTCCGATGCCGATCCTGCTCCGGCTGACCGCGGCCGTCCTGCTGCTGTGCGCCGCCGTCGGCGCGCGTGCCGCCGATCCGGCCGTGGACCAGGCGCTGGCGAACCTCGCCGCCGATCCCAAGGCGCTGCGCGCCAGCGTCGAGGCCCTCGGTGGCGCGCGCGGCGACCCGCGTGCGCTGGCGGTGCTCGAAGCGCTGCGTGACGGACGCCTGTCGGTCGCCGGCGGCGAGGTGCTGATGCGCAGCGCCGACGGCCGCGTGCTGCGCGCCCGCGACGGGGCGGCGGTCGCCGAAGCGGGCAGCGCGTTCGGCCTCACCAACGCCCTGCGCCGCGGGCTCGGTACCGCCGTCGCCCGCCAGCAGTTGCTCGCGACCGACCCGCAGGTGCGCCTCGCCGCCGCCGGTGCGCTCGCCGAGCGCCCGAGCACGGAGGTCGAGGGGCTGCTGCGCGAGCTGCTCGCCACCGAAGCCGATGCGCGCGTGCGCAAGGCACTGGCGCTGGCGCTGGCGCCGCTCGATCTCGACAGCGCCGACAAGGCGCGCCGGCTCGCCGCCATCGGCGTGCTCGCCGAGGACGGCGAACTCGCCGCGCGCGGCCTGCTCGAACCGATCGCCCAGGGCCGGGACCCCGAGCTCGCGCAGGCCGCGCGCCGCGCGCTGTCGCGCATCGGCGAGCGCCAGTGGCTGCGCGACCAGTTCGGCAACCTGTTCTTCGGCCTGAGCCTCGGCAGCGTGCTGCTGCTGGCCGCACTCGGCCTCGCCATCACCTTCGGGCTGATGGGCGTGATCAACATGGCGCACGGCGAGATGCTGATGATCGGTGCCTACGCCACCTACGTCGTGCAGGGGCTGTTCCGCCAGTACCTGCCCGGCGCCTTCGACTGGTACCTGCTCGCCGCGCTGCCGGCGGCCTTCGTCGCCAGCGCCCTGGTCGGCGCGGCGATCGAGCGCACGGTGCTGCGCCACCTGTACGGCCGCCCGCTCGAAACCCTGCTCGCGACCTTCGGCATCAGCCTGATCCTGATCCAGACGGTGCGCGTGATCTTCGGCGCGCAGAACGTCGAGGTCGCCAATCCGGCGTGGCTGTCGGGCGGCATCGAGGTCGCCACCAACCTGGTGCTGCCGTACAACCGCCTCGCCACGATCGTCTTCGCGGTGCTGGTGCTCGCCGGGGTGTGGACGATCTTCCAGAAGACGCGCCTCGGCCTGCGCGTGCGCTCGGTGACGCAGAACCGCGGCATGGCGGCGGCGATGGGCATCGACACCCGCCGCGTCGACACGCTGACCTTCGCGCTCGGTTCGGGCGTGGCCGGCCTCGGCGGCGTGGCGCTGTCGCAGCTCGGCAACGTCGGCCCCGAGCTGGGGCAGGCCTACATCATCGATTCCTTCATGGTCGTGGTGCTCGGCGGGGTCGGCAAGCTCGCCGGCGCGGTCGCCGGTGCGCTCGGCCTGGGCGTGGTCAACAAGCTGCTGGAGCCCGCCGTCGGCGCCGTGCTCGGCAAGATCGCGCTGCTCGGCTTCATCATCCTGTTCATCCAGAAGCGTCCGCAGGGGCTGTTCGCCCTCAAGGGCCGTGCCGTGGAGAGCTGAGCCATGCCTACCCCGAGCGACCTCACCGTATCCGACCCCGACTTCGACCTGCTGTGTGCGGCGGGGCTGCGCGGCACGCGCCCGGCGCCGGCCTTCCTGCGCTACTGGCAGCCGACCTTCCCCGGTGCCGGCACGCTGCCCGGCTCGCCGATCCGCCAGGCGCACGCCGACGCCCGCCAGGCGGCCGAGGCCGCGCGCGCCGGCAAGCTGCCGGGAGGGCGGCGATGAGGTCGCTGCACACCCCGCGCGGCTGGGCGGTGTTCGCCGCGCTCGCCGCGACGCTGCTCGCAGGCGTGCCGCTGCTCAACGCCCTGCCGGCCGACAGCGCGCTGCACCTGCCCGACTACCTGATCCCGCTGATCGGCAAGTTCTGCTGCTACGCGCTGGTGGCGCTGGCGATGGACCTGATCTGGGGCTACACCGGCATCCTCAGCCTCGGCCACGGCGCGTTCTTCGCGCTCGGCGGCTACGCGATGGGCATGCACCTGATGCGCGCGATGGCGGGCGAGGGGGTGTACCGCTCCGAGCTGCCCGACTTCATGGTGTTCCTGAACTGGAAGGAGCTGCCGTGGTTCTGGCACGGCTTCGAGCACTTCGGCTTCGCCCTGCTGATGGCGCTGCTGCTGCCGGCGCTGCTCGCCTTCGTGTTCGGCTGGTTCGCCTTCCGCTCGCGCATCAAGGGCGTGTACTTCTCGATCATCACCCAGGCGCTGACCTTCGCGCTGATGCTGCTGTTCTTCCGCAACGAGACCGGCTTCGGCGGCAACAACGGCCTGACCGATTTCAAGCGCCTGCTCGGCTTCGCGCTCGCCGATCCGGCGGTCAAGCTCGGGCTGTACCTGCTGTCGGCGGCGACGCTGCTCGGCGTCTACCTGCTGGCGCGGGCGATCGTGCGCTCCAAGTTCGGGCGCGTGCTCACCGCGATCCGCGACGCCGAGAGCCGCACGATGTTCTGCGGCTACGAGCCGCTGTACTACAAGCTCGCGGTGTGGACGCTGTCGGCGGTGCTGTGCGGGCTCGCCGGTGCGCTCTACGTGCCGCAGGTCGGCATCATCAACCCGAGCGAGATGGCGCCGACGCAGTCGATCGAGATGGCGGTGTGGGTCGCGGTCGGCGGGCGCGGCACGCTGATCGGCGCCATCACCGGCGCGGCGGTGGTCAACGGCCTGAAGAGCTGGTTCACCGCCGCGGCGCCCGACCTCTGGCTGTACGCGCTCGGCGGGCTGTTCATCGGCGTCACGCTGTTCCTGCCCGAAGGGCTCACCGGGCTCGCCGCGCGCCTGCGCCGCCGCCCGGCGCCGCTCGCGGAGGCCCGCCCATGAACGCGCCCAGGCCGAAGCTCGAACCGCTGGAGCGCCACCCGCTGTTCGTGCCCTACGACGTGCCGCTGGCGACGGCCGCGGAGCGCGAGGTGTTCGCCGCCGACGTGCGCGACCGCCCGGTGCCCGACGTCAGCCACGGGCCGATCCTCTACCTCGAGGGCGTCAGCGTCAGCTTCGACGGCTTCAGGGCGCTCAACGAGCTGTCGCTGTACATCGACGACGGCGAGCTGCGCTGCATCATCGGCCCCAACGGCGCCGGCAAGACCACGATGATGGACGTGATCACCGGCAAGACCCGCCCCGACGTCGGCCAGGTGTTCTTCGGCCAGACCACCAACCTGCTGGAGCTGCGCGAGGCCGAGATCGCCCAGCTCGGCATCGGCCGCAAGTTCCAGAAGCCGACCGTGTTCCAGGGCCACAGTGTGTTCGAGAACCTCGAACTGGCGATGAAGGCCGACAAGCGCGCGCGTACCAGCCTGTTCGCGCGCCTCAGCGGCGAGCAGCGCGACCGCATCGCCGAGGTGCTCGCCACCGTCGGCCTGCTCGGCTGCGAGGCCACCCTCGCCGGCACGCTGTCGCACGGCCAGAAGCAGTGGCTGGAGATCGGCATGCTGCTGATGCAGGACCCGCGCCTGCTGCTGGTCGACGAGCCGGTCGCCGGCATGACCGAGCAGGAGACCGAGCAGACCGCGGCGCTGCTGACCTCGCTCGCCGGCCGCCACTCGGTGGTGGTGGTCGAGCACGACATGGCCTTCGTGCGCTCGATCGCGCGCAAGGTCACCGTGCTGCACGAGGGCCACGTGCTCGCCGAGGGCGACATGGACGCGATCCAGGCCGACCCGAAGGTGATCGAAGTCTATCTGGGGGAGGGCGCCTGATGTCCGCCGTACCGTCGCCCGGCGCCGCCGAGGACCTGCTCGCGGTCAGCGGTGCCAATCTCTACTACGGCCAGAGCCACATCCTCTGGGACGTCGACCTCGCCGTGCGCAAGGGCTCGTGCACCTGCCTGATGGGGCGCAACGGCGTCGGCAAGACCACCCTGCTGAAGGCCATCATGGGGCTGCTGCCGCTGCGCTCGGGGCAGGTGCGCTTCGGCCGCGACGAGCTCGCCGGGCGCCCGGCGCACCTGCGCGCGCGCCTCGGCATCGGCTACGTGCCGCAGGGGCGCGAGATCTTCCCGCAGCTCACCGTGCTCGAGAACCTGCAGGTCGGGCTCGGCATCCGCGCCGCCGGCCCGGCGCAGGTGCCCGAGCGCATCTTCGAGCTGTTCCCGATCCTCAGGCAGTTCCTGCACCGGCGCGGCGGCGACCTGTCGGGCGGCCAGCAGCAGCAGCTCGCGATCGGCCGCGCGCTGGTGCTCGACCCGACGCTGCTGATCCTCGACGAGCCGAACGAGGGCATCCAGCCCAACATCGTGCGCGAGATCGGTGACATCATCATCCGCCTGAACCGCGAAGCCGGCCTGACCGTACTGCTGGTCGAGCAGAAGCTGCCCTTCGCGCGCCGCCTCGGCACCGACTTCGTGGTGATGGAAAAGGGCCGCGCGGTCGCCAGGGGCGCGATGGACGCACTCACCGACGAGGTGGTGCGGCAATACCTGGCGGTGTGACCGGCGTCACCGGCGTGTCATGCGCCGGTCGCCCGAGTGTCATGCGCCGCACGGACGATGGGGGCGGTCGTCACCGCCCCGGTAACGAGGAGAGGCAGTCAAGCATGAACGCAAGCGGCGACCGTCAGGTCATCCTGGTGTTGCAGGGCGGGGGCGCGCTCGGCGCCTACCACATCGGCGCCTGCAAGGCGCTGGCCGAGGCCGGCTACGAGCCCGACTGGGTCACCGGCATCTCGATCGGGGCGATCAACGCCTGCATCGTCGCCGGCAACCCGCCGGCGCAGCGGCTGGCGGCGCTGGAGGCGCTGTGGCAGGACATCTCGCGCCCCGACGGCTGGGGCGAGGTGCTGTCGGGGCCGGCGCTACGCCTGTTCAACACCGGCAGCGCGATGGAGGCGCTGCTGGTCGGCCAGCCCAACTTCTTCGTCCCGCGCGTGCCCAACCCGCTGTTCGCCCCCACCGGCACCGTCGAGGCGACCAGCTTCTACGACACCTCGCCGCTGCGCGACACGCTGCTGCGCCACGCCGACTTCGCCCGCATCAACGCCCGCACCACCCGCCTGAGCCTGGGCGCGACGCGGGTCACCACCGGCGAGCTGGTGTTCTTCGACAACGCGCGCCAGCCCCTGGCCCCCGAGCACGTGATGGCGAGCGGCTCGCTGCCGCCCGGCTTCCCGGCGACCGCAGTCGACGGCGAGCTGTACTGGGACGGCGGCTGCGTCTCCAACACCCCGCTCGAAGCCGTGCTGCACGATCCGCCGGCCGGCGATGCGCTGGTGTTCATGATCGACCTGTGGAACCCGTGCGGCCCCGCGCCCGGCTCGATCGACGAGGTCACCTGGCGGCAGAAGCAGATCCAGTACGCCAGCCGCACCACGCACCACATCGAGGTCGTCGCCCGCCAGTTCAACCTGCAGCGCCGCGTCGCGCTCGCCGGCGCCGCCCCGGCCGACCCCGCGGTGCCCGACGCCCCCGATCTCGTCAGCGGCCGGCTCGACATCGTCCACGTGGTCTACCAGCCGTCGGCCGAGGAGGTCTCGAACAGCGACGCCGAGTTCTCGCGGCCGTCGATCGAGCGGCGCAGCGCCGCCGGTTACCACGACATGCACGCCGCGCTGGCGCAGGCGCCGTGGACCGTCAAGCACGCCGCCGCGGTCGGCAGCATGGTCCACCGCTTCACCGCCGGCGCGATGAGCAGCCGCGTATACTGAAGGCCCGAAGCGGGGTTCGGCACGTCGCGCGCGGCCGTACCCCGCACCCCTTGCGCAGCACTCGAAAGCCCCCGCGCAAGGGGCTACCATTCTGCGCGCCGTCCCGCCGGGGGGAGCTGCGCCATGAAGACCGAGCAAGAAATCGAAGCCCTGCGCCTGCGCCTCGCCGCGTTCAGGCTCGAACACCGCGACCTCGACGACGCCATCGCCCACCTGCTCGAACGCCCCTACGTCGACCAGATGCAGCTCACCCGCATGAAGAAGCGCAAGCTCGCGCTGAAGGACGCCATCACCCGCATCGAGGATCAGCTGATCCCCGACATCATCGCCTGAGCGCTTCGGCGCCGGCCGCCCCTGCTCTTCGCGACGCGATCGGGCCGAACCACCGATCCGGCCACGCCTGCCGGAGAGACCCCGCGCTCAACCCGCCGGTCCGGGCCAGTGCTCGTGGCGCTCGCGGCGTTCCTGCCGGTAGTTGGTGAGTTCGAGGCGGATGCCGTCGGGGTCCTCGAAGAAGGTCGCCACGTAGTCGCTCGCGTATTCCGGGTAGTGCCGTGCCGCGCTGGCGGCGATCCCGAGCGCCCGCAACCGGCTCGCCGCCGCCTCGACGTCGGCTGCCGAGTCCACGCGCAGGCAGAGGTGGTGCAGGCCCGGCGCGTAGGGCTCGTGCCGCGCCGCCACCCGCGCCGGCCGCAGCACCAGGCCGAAGTGCCGGTTGAAGTACTGGATGTGCGGCTCGCCGGCGAGGGCGAAGGCGTTCTTGCGAAACCCCAGCGTGTCGATCATCACGCGGTCGTAGAAGGCCTCCGACCGGTCGAGGTCCGACACCGCGAGATAGAGGTGATCGATGCCCAGCACGTCGGTCATGGCGGGTTCCGTCGGTGGTGGGGGGCCGGTGTGACCCGTTTCAGCCGGCCGCCGCTGGCGAGCCCCAACCTTAGGTCACGCGGCACGGCCGCGCCTGTGGCGGGGCCGGAGGCTACAGGTGGAGGTGGCGGAAGCCGACGATGACGAACGCCAGCGAGCCGACGGCGAAGGCCGCGAGCATGACGCCGTACACGGGCCAGGGATGCTGGGCGAGGCGCCTGAACCACTGCCGATGGCCGCTGCGCACCAGCACGCCCCACGCCTCCCCGCGGGCTTCGAGGAAGCGCACCGCGAGATACTGGTAGAAGGCGCCGGCGAGGGCCGATACCAGCCAGCCGCACCAGGCCACCACCAGCGGGACATCCACCGATGCCGACACCTGCGCATCCGCGACCTTCTCCAGGAAGGTGACCGAGAGCACCAGCGCGCCCAGGCTGAGCTGGCTGTAGGTCTTCGCGGTATCACCGTAGGCGGCCATGACCTTGCGCTCTTCCTCCAGCGCTTCCTGGGCATCGAGGCCGTCGGGTTTCACGGGATGATTCGGCATGGCGCCTCCGGGGCGGGGTGGAAGCCGTTCGACGCCCGGGCGGGCAAGCGCCGACGGCGGGCCGCGGCCGGGGGAGGGCCTGCACGGTGCCGCGGCGAGCAGGGCCGGCGCTTCCGCGGCACGCGTTCCACGTTCCGTCACCTCACGGATAGCCCTGCGGCTATGGGGCGGGATATCGCCCTGGATATCGAAGTGATGGACACCGGGCCTCAGCGGATCGAGGGGATGTCGCCCGCCTGTCCGGAACGCCCGGCATCCGGATCCGCATCCACCCAGCCCATGAAGATCTGGTAGCCGAGGGCCAGCAGCGTCGCACCGACGAACATGCCGAGGATGCCGGCGTTGGCCATGCCGCCGAGCGCGCCCAGCAGGATGACCGGCATCGGCGCGTCGACGCCGCGGCCCAGCATCAGCGGCTTGAGCACGTTGTCGACCGTGCCCGAGACGACGAGCAGCGCCGTGTACGTGATGGCCTCGACGTTCCCGTAGTTGCCACTCGTCCAGATATAGACGATGGCAGGCAAGGTCACGAGCAGTGCCGGCAACTGCGCGATGGCGAGCACCAGGACGATGACGGCGAGGACGGCGGCCCACGGTACGCCGGCGAGGAGCAGGCAGAGGCCGACGATGATGGCCTGGATGAAGGCCACGCCGATCACGCCCTGGGCGACCGCGCGGATCGTGGCCGCGGACAATCGGGCAATTTCCGCGCCGCGCGAACTGCCCGCGACGCGCGCGAAAATGGCACCGCTGCCGCGTTCCCCCGCTTCGCCGAAAGCCATGATGATGCCGGCGAGGATGAAGGCGGCCAGGAACTGCAGCAGTCCGCCACCGATGCTGGCCACGAAGCCGAGTGCCGACTTGGCGAGGTCGCCGATCTTCGGCTGCAGGCTCTGCACCAGCGCCGGGAGATCGGCATGCGCCTGGGCCCAGAACGCATGCAGTTTCTTGCCGACGATCGGCCATTCCGCCACCCCGTCGCGCGGCGCGGGAATCTGCAGGGTGTTGTTCTGCACGTCCTCGATGAGCCGGTGCACCGAGTCGCCCAGCGAACTCATCAGCACCGAGGTCGGTGCGACGATCAGCAGGATGCCGAGGAGCACCAGCACGCTCGACGCGAGCCCCTGCCTGCCGCCCATGCGGGTGGCGATCGACTGATGCAGCGGGTAGAGGCTGATCGCCAGGATCAGCGCCCAGACCATCAGGGTCAGGAACGGCGACAGGACCTGGAGGGAGAGCATGACCATCGCCAGGATGAGACCGGCGCGGATGAGGACATCCAGCAGCCGGGATGCCAGGCGCTGCTCAAGTGCTGTATCGGGCTCGTCGTGCATGTTCATGGCCCCCCGGAGCGTGCGCTTCCGACCGTTCACATGGAGGCCGGCGTGCCCGGCCTCCGGCCGAACCCATCAATACGGCGGGTTGACCACCACGTACTGGCTGCCCTGCGGCTGGTACCAGGTGCTGCCGCACTGCTGGTAGACGATGCCGCCGTAGTTGACCGGAACGCAGTTGGCCGGGACCGTGCGCACCATCGACCCGATGATGGCGACCGTCGCCGTGACCGCCGCCGCGGTGGCGACCGGGTGATAGTCGTCGTCCCAGCCGCCACAGCAGCCACCGTGGTTGTCGACGTCGACATTCACGTTGCGATTGACGTTGCGATTGACGTTGCGGTTCGAGTTGACGTTATTCACGCTGGTGTTGCGCACGTTATTGGTGCGCACGTCGCGCCGGCTGCTGTCGATCTGCCGGCTGCCAGCCGCACTGGCACGCGCACCCCCCCCACCCCCCCGTCCCGCGTCGCGCGCTTCCGCGATCGGAGCCAGGGCGAAACTGGCCAGCACGAGCGTCGCCAATGGAACCGCAAGCCACTTGTTGAATGCGCTTTTCATGATGGTGCTCCCTTATTTCCTGACTAGCGGGCGAAGCTCGACGGCGGTGCTGCCCTTGGGGGGAGTGAACGTGAAGGCGGCATCCTTGAACGCCGGCTTCAGATTCCAGCTGATCAGCGTGACCGATTGCGGACGGGCCTCGTCGGCACGGTTGGTGATCACGAGTTTGCGCGGCAGCGGCTTGGTGCCGGCAGTGATCCAGATCTGCCAGTCGATGTCACCCTGACGGAAGGCGTAGTGGTCGCAGAGATCGTCACCGATGAAATCCTGGCCGGCGTTCATCGCGGATTCGATCTTGTCGAGCGCCGCCGCCGGGGTGCCCCAGGTAAAGAGGTCATACAGCGGAATCTCGACGCCGTAGCGTTCCTCCAGCTTGGCGACGAGCACGCTGAGAGGGTCGCTGAATTCGACCGACGAATAGTATTTCTGCTGTGGTGCGTAGAGCGTGACCGTCTTCCCGTCGTAGTAGATCTCGCGCTGGGCGCGGGCGTTATGGATGCGGGCGCGAAGGTGATGCGGTGGCACGACGTCGAGTTCCGCCGCGGCGGCATGCTGCAGCTTCTGGCCATCGGCAAGGACGCGTTCACCCGTCAGTTCGGTCGAGATCGAGTAGCGCTTCATGGCGCGCAGATAGGCGCCCATGTCTTTGAGGGCCTGGACGGACGCCGGATCGACCGGGTTCTGGCTGGCTGGCGCGGTTTCCGCGTGGACGCCGGGTGCCGCGAGCGCCAGTACCAGCAACGGCAGCGCGAGTGTCTTCAACATCACATCAATCTCCCTTGGTTGGGCGCATCGGGGATGGCGGGTCAAGCGGCCGAAACGCGTTCATTTTTGATCAGAACGGCGATTCGAGCGGGATCCATCGGTGACGTGGATCAATCGGGTGGTGATTCGTCTGTCCAAGCAGGCTGCCGGGAATGCGTGAATCAAGCGCGGGTGTCGTGTTCGGTCGTGCCAGGAGCGGTATCCGCGCCCGCGCGCGGTAACGCCTGCTACGTTACCGCCCGGCCGGTAGTCCCCAAACATCGATCTTCGGCTCCGTCGACTCAATGGGTTAGTTCTTCACCGGCACGACTTCCTGCTTCAGCTTTTCGGTGGCGAGCCTCGCATCGGTCGTCAAGCGGTACGCAGCGTAGTATTTGAAGATGTTGCGCACGTAGGTCGTCGTTTCGATGCCGATCTTTTCCGCGGTGACGATCTCCACGTTGTTGAACCACTGGTTCGGATCGAGCCCGCGCTTCTCGGCTTCCGTACGCATCTTGGCGACGTTCCCGGGTCCGCAGTTGTAGCTCGCGAATGCGAACAGCGTGCGGTTCTGCTCGTCGAACTTCGCGTCCGGGAAGTGCTTGGTCATGAGCTGGTCCATGTACTTCGCGCCGGCATGGATGTTCGGTTCGGCCTGACGAATGTTACCGACCTTGAGCTCCGTGCCCGTCGCAGGCATCAACTGCATGATGCCGATCGCGCCGACGGCGCTCTTGGCCGACTGGTTGAGCGCCGACTCCTGGTAGCCCTGTGCCGCCAGCATCAAGGGATCGAACTTGTACTGTTGGCCGTACTTCGAGAACACGGCGATCAGCGCCTCGAAGCGCTTCTGATCTTCGCTGGCCGTCGCGTTGTGCAGAACCTTGACGCGGCTCATGTACTCCTTCTGCACTCTGGCGCCGATGGTCCCCTGCTGCTTGGCGAACTGCGCATAGAACTCGTTCAGCTCGGCGGCCAGCTTGGGGCTCTGCTTGCGCAGTGCCCAACCCACCCTGGTCTTGGGGCGCATGACGATCTCGTCGTGCACTTGCACCTTCGGCAGCAGCTGCGCTCAGGCCTTGGCCTTCCAGTCGTCGACGACGATCGCCTGCAGCAGGCCGACATTGACCATCTCCAGCAGGTCCTCGTCTTCCAGCGCGTCCGGCACGAGGCCGATGTCGACCGGTGGCTTGCCTTCCGCCTTGAACCGCTCGTTCAGCGCGAGCAGGCTCAGGTAGTAGCTGGAGGCCTTGCGAACGTGCACGGTCTTGCTCGACAGGTCGTCGATGGATGCGATGACCGGCGCTGTCGGACCGGTGACCACGATTTCGGTACTGACCGCGGTCTCGTCGGGCGCGACGAAGTCGACATCCTTCGCCAGTTCGTCCAGAACCTTGATGTTGCCCACTGCCACGTCGGCGCGGCCCTCCAGCAGATCGTCGCGCAGGCGGTCTCGCGTGGCCGCGACGACGAACACCGTGATGGGGCGCTGGTCGAGCTGTTTGTCGTACTTCTTGTTCAACCAGCGCTCGAACGCGCGGATGAGCTGTGCCGAGATCCCGCGTTCCCGGCCCTTGTCGACGAAGTAGAGGGAACGGCTGTAGGGCACGTAGATGCGGACCGCCCGCCGCTCGAGCATGCCGTCGAAGTCGCCTTTCCAGGGCTTCGTCGTGATCTCGAGCTGCCGCGCCTCGGCGGCCGAGTTCGCTTGAGCATCGGCAGCATCCTTGGGTTCTTCCGCCGCGTTCGCCCGGTGCGATGGCCAGCCGACGCTCAACGCCGCGACGACGGCCAGGACGGATGCCACCGCAGATTTTGTGAGCTTCATGGGTGCCTCCAAGAGTGGCAACGCCGCGACGGCCGGCCACGCAGCCGCCGTCCACCCTCCCAGCTTCCTATTGATCGACTCTAGCAGTTACGGCCGCGGGGCCTTTGACGAATCTCAAGTGTGCGGCGACTTCCGTGAACTCGGCTGGAATGCCTGGTACGGGGCCCACGAGTTGATGTGATGGGCAGCGCCGCGATTCCACCAATGCAATTGACAGCAGTCAAAGATGCCGGAGACGCAAGGTTCAATACTGTTTTGTGATGTGATCGATGGTTTGCAGTCTGCGATCGTTTCGGGGTGGGGTCGCTGCGTCGACGCGGTGACGCGGTGACGTCGCGTCCGTGGGGCAAGAGACACGTATTATCTTCGATGCTCTGAAGGAGCATCAATTGTCAGCGCACAACCGCGACGGTCTGAGAGAGAACCATGACTTCCATAGCCGCTCCTACCGCGCAAGCGACCCGCGGTCTGCGACAGGATCTCGTCGCCGGCCTCACCGCAGCCACCGTCGTCCTGCCCAAGGCGATGGCCTACGCCACGGTGGCCGGGCTGCCGGTGGCCGTGGGCGTATACACGGCCTTCGTCCCGATGCTGGTCTATGCACTGCTCGGCACCTCGCGCGTGCTGAGCGTCAGTTCGACCGCGACGCTGGGGATCCTGGCCGGCGCGCAGCTTGCCGCTGTGGTGCCGGACGGGGATGCGGGCCGGATGCTGACCGCGCTGGCAACCCTGACCGTGCTCACCGGCGTACTGCTGCTGGCCGCATCGGTGCTGCGGCTGGGCTTCGTCGCCGACTTCATCTCGACGCCCGTGCTCACCGGCTTCAAAGCCGGCATCGGTCTGGTGATCGTGCTCGATCAGGCGCCCAAGCTGCTGGGCATTCACATCACCAAGGTGGACTTCTTCCACGACCTGGCGAGCCTCGCGCAACACCTGCCCGAGACGTCCGCGCTCACGCTCGCGGTGGCGGTGGCCACGCTGGTCGCGCTGCTGGTGATGGAACGGCTCAAGCCGCACTCGGCGGCGCCACTGCTCGCCGTGGGCGGCGGCATCGCGGCGTCGTGGTACTTCGGGCTGGGCGGGCGCGGCGTGTCGACCGTCGGCACGATCCCGCAGGGCCTGCCGTCGATCACGCTGCCCGACCTGGCCCTGGTGATGCAGTTGCTGCCGGGTGCGCTGGGTATCGCGCTGATGAGCTTCACCGAATCGATCGCTGCCGGGCGTGCATTCGCGACCGTCTCAGACCCACCGATCCACGCCAACCGCGAACTGCTGGCCACCGGCGCGGGCAATCTCGCAGGCGGCCTGCTCGGGGCGATGCCTGCCGGTGGCGGTACGTCGCAGACCTCGGTGGTGCGTTCGGTCGGCGGTAGCAGCCAGAAGGCCTCGCTCGTCACCGTGGCCATCGCGCTGGCAACGATGCTGTTCCTCGGCCCGCTGCTCAGCCTGCTGCCGAACGCCGTGCTGGCCGCGGTCGTGATCGTCTACTCGATCGGGCTCATCCAGCCGTCGGAGTTCCGCGCGATTCGCAGCGTGCGGCGCATGGAGTTTCGGTGGGCGCTGGCGGCCTTTGCCGGGGTGCTGATCTTCGGCACGCTGCAGGGCATCGTGGTGGCGATCGTCGTCTCGCTGATCGGACTCAGCAGCCAGGTGGCCCATCCCAACGTCTACGTGATCGGTCGCAAGCGCGGTGCCGACGTACTGCGGCCGGTCGATCCCGACCAGAAGGAACATCCGGACGACGAAACCTTCGAGGGCCTGCTGATCCTGCGCCCCGAGGGCAGGCTGTTCTTTGCCAACGCCAAGCAGGTCGGTGAGCGCATCCAGGCGCTGATTGCCCAGCACCGGCCACGTGTCGTGGCGCTGGACATGAGCCGGGTATTCGACATCGAGTACTCGGCGCTGCAGATGCTCATCGAAGGCGAGAAACGCGCCACCGAGGCCGGTGCAACGGTCTGGTTCGCCGATCTGAGCCCGAGCGTGATGGAAAGCCTGCGTGCCGCGGGGATGGTGGAGCGGCTGGGTCCGGAGCGCCTGCTGCCGAACGCGCGTGCGGTGATCCAGAAGTTCCAGGGCATGGCGGATGCCGGCTAGGGCCCTCGCCTGCCGTTCGCGCCTTCGCCCACAAGTCGGCCTTCTTCATCGTCGCGGGATCAACTCGTGCAGCTTGGTTGGTGCTCTGGCATGCGCAGCCATCCCACGACGCCGATGGCCCATGGGGCATCGGCGTCGTCGTTTCCGGCGGCTGGTACCGACCGCTGCCGCGGCGCCGTCGAGGGCGGGCGCAGGGCGACCGAACCACGGCGGGCCGTAGGTCGAGGGCGGCATCGCGGTGGTCGAACCACGGGGTGCGGTAGGTCGATGGCAAGGCCGGGACGGTCGGACCACGACGTCGGGCAGGTCGATGGCCACGTCGGCGTGGTTGAGCCACGACGGCCGCGTGGGGCGCTGGCCACTGCGACGCGATCGGACCACGGCGCCTGGTGGCCCGATGGCGACATCGGGGCCGGCGCACCACGCTGCGTGGTGGTCGAACGGCCAGGCGGCACGGGCCGACGGCAGGGAGGGAGTGGTCGGACCGCGGTGGACGGTGGGTCGATGGCCGCGCCGGAGGGAGCGATGGGGGTAGGGGCGCAAAGAACCCTCACCTTCAACCCCTTGTATCTTCGAGATGACGATAGTGGAGTGTTCACTGTGCGCATGGACGCGGGGAGGGCCTTCCCTCGTCCATGCGCCTGCGTGTGGCGGC
>NZ_SLWY01000034.1 GCF_004341245.1 Plasticicumulans lactativorans
TATCGTGAGTAGCCCTGATAGCAGACACCGACGAACATCGAGGCGACCACGAGCAGCGCGAACAGCAGCACGATGTCGTAGCCGTAGAACTGCAAGGTCTGCAGGATGCCGCTGCCCTGGCCGCGCGATGGGTCTTCCATGGTCGGCAGGCCCTGCGCGAAGGCCGACAGCGGCAGGGCTGCGAGCGCCAGCGGCAGCAGCGGAGCGGCGATGCGGGACGGAATGCGATGGGATGTCGGTGACGTGTTCATGGCGTATGGCCTTTCGTGACGGTCAGGAGAGGAGGAAGAAGGTCAGCACCAGGTACATCGCCACGAAGCGCACGACGACGGCGAGGAACTGACGTTCAGTGATGCGGTGCTCGGCCCAGCCGACGTAGGCGGTGCGCATGGCCCACACGCCCCACAGCAGCAACACGGCGAACACGAAAGCGAGCACCACGGCAGAGACGGCCGAAGGCGCAAAGCCGCCGTTGGCCTGGAAGGCGGCGACCTGATCGGCAGAGGGCGTCATGGCGATGGCTCCTCGTCGTCGGCGCGGTCGCGGCGAACGTAATCGCCGGCCAGCGGGACGGGATCGCGCGGCTGGGCGCGCTGGGGCACGAGGTAGTCCTGCAGGCCGGCGCGAACGCGCATCAGGTCTGCGCGCAGTCGGGCGTAGTCGAAGTGGTAGCGGGCGCGTTCCTGCGGAGCGGTATTGGCGGCGTGCTCGGCGAGGCTGTCGATCAGGTCGAGTTGGCGGGTGAGCGCGGCGAGCTGCTCACGCTCCAAGGCGAGGCTGTCGGCAGCGACAGCAGGCTGCAGCGCCGAGAACAACACGGCCAACACCACGGCAAGCGCAGGCCATGCGGATGTGCGGCGGTTGGTCTGTCCCATCGTGCCATTCCCCGTTGAAGCGG
Organism: Plasticicumulans lactativorans; assembly: GCF_004341245.1. Classification (GTDB taxonomy): domain Bacteria; phylum Pseudomonadota; class Gammaproteobacteria; order Competibacterales; family Competibacteraceae; genus Plasticicumulans_A; species Plasticicumulans_A lactativorans. Next base: position 899 of record NZ_SLWY01000034.1, read on the forward strand.
ATGGCCAGATGCTGTGGCGCGCTCTCGCTTTGCGCCGCAGGGAATGGGAACTATGGCATGACCGGATTTGTTGGTCGCGCTGGCCGGCATTCGCGCAATGCCTGGTGGATTTCTTGTTGGCTAGCGCCTACCACCCTTTGGTAGAATTGGGCAAACTTGGCAATCCAAAGTCACGAAAGACCAAACCAGATGGTTTTCAGATGAGTGAAGTCGAAAGCGAGATCCTGACGCTTGACGAAGTCGCCGCGTACCTCAAGGCGGGAAAACGGACGGTCTATCGCTTGGCCCAGAAGGGAGAGATTCCGGCGTTCAAGCTCGGGGGAACCTGGCGCTTTCGCCGCTCGGAGCTGGATCGGTGGATTGCCGAAAGCATCAACAAGAAGAAGCCGGAGGCCGAGTGAGCGCGGACCAAGCAAGCCGCCGAATCACGCTCGGGGAAGAACAAGGGGAGGATCGCCGTTGACAACGCAGCAGCTTCTGACGCCGCACCAGAGCCAGTACTTTGCTTGGCTGCTGACCAGGCGTGCAGCAGGCGACTCCGTGGAGTCGCTGGCTTCGACCTTGGTCGATTCGCAAGTCGATCTGAATCCCCATCAAGTCGAGGCCGCGCTCTTCGCTTGCCGAAACCCACTCTCACGTGGCGTGATCCTCGCCGACGAGGTTGGACTGGGCAAGACCATCGAAGCCGGCTTGGTCCTTTCCCAACGCTGGGCCGAACGGCGGCGGAAGGTGCTCATCATCGTCCCGGCGAACCTGCGTAAGCAGTGGCACCAGGAGTTGCAGGACAAGTTCGGCCTGCAAGGGCTGATCCTCGAAGCCAAAAGCTACAACGCGATCCGCAAGCAGGAGCGGCAGAACCCATTCCTGTTCGCGTCCGGCCCGATCATCTGTTCCTACCAGTTCGCAAAGGCCAAGGCCGACGACGTCAAGGGCATTGACTGGGACTTGGTCGTGCTCGACGAAGCGCATCGCCTGCGCAACGTCTACAAAACCAGCAACGTCATCGCCAAGACCCTCAAGGAGGCGCTGTCGCGCGTTCACTCCAAGGTGCTCCTGACCGCGACGCCGTTGCAGAACTCATTGCTCGAACTCTATGGACTGGTCAGCTTCATCGATGACCGCGTGTTCGGAGACCTTGATAGCTTCCGCTCGCAGTTCACTGGCAGGGAGCAATCCTTCAGCAGCCTACGTGACCGGCTGGCCCCCATCTGCAAGCGCACCCTGCGCAAACAGGTTCAGCCCTACGTTTCGTACACAGCACGCAGGGCCATCGTCGAGGAGTTCACGCCATCGAGCGAAGAGCAGGAACTTTCCAGGCTCGTCGCCGATTATCTGCGCCGCCCCAACCTCAAGGCCCTGCCCGACGGGCAGCGCCAACTGATTTCGCTAGTGCTGTGGAAGCTGCTCGCTTCCAGCACGCACGCGATCGCGGGTGCGTTGGAGACGATGGCCAAGCGCCTCCAGGGTGTGCTCGACAAAACCACCGAGGTTCCCGATCTGGCCGAGGAACTCGATGAGGACTACGAGTCGCTCGACGAAACCGCCGATGAGTGGAACGACCAAGGCTCAGACGTCGCAGCACCGAGCCACTTGGAACGCGATGCCATCGCGGAGGAGATCGAGGAGCTTCGCCACTTCAAAACGCTGGCAACCAACATCCGGGACAACGCGAAGGGCAAGGCACTGCTCACCGCGCTGGATCGAGCCTTCGCCGAACTGGATCGGCTAGGCGCGCCCAGGAAGGCCATCATCTTCACCGAGTCCAAGCGCACGCAGGAATACCTCCTCAACTTGCTGGCCGACACGCCATACGGCGACGGCATCGTACTCTTCAACGGCACCAATAGCGACCAACGTGCGCAGGCGATCTACAAGGACTGGCTGAAGCGCCACGAAGGAACCGACCGCATCACCGGCTCCAAGACCGCCGACACGCGTGCGGCCCTGGTCGAGCACTTCAAGGAGCGTGGCAAGGTCATGATTGCCACCGAGGCCGGAGCCGAAGGCATCAACCTCCAGTTCTGCTCGCTCGTCATCAACTACGACCTGCCGTGGAACCCGCAGCGCATCGAGCAGCGCATCGGGCGCTGCCACCGCTACGGTCAGAAGCACGACGTGGTGGTGGTCAACTTCGTCGACCGCAGCAATGAGGCCGATGCACGGGTGTATGAGCTGCTGTCGCAGAAGTTCCAGCTCTTCGAGGGCGTGTTTGGGGCTAGCGACGAAGTGCTGGGTGCCATCGGCTCCGGTGTCGATTTCGAGCGACGTATCGCCGAGATCTACCAGAACTGCCGAGAGCCCGAGGAAATCAAGTCCAGCTTCGAGCAACTCCAGCTCGACCTCTCCGGCGAAATCAACGAGGCGATGGTCAAGACGCGCCAGGTATTGCTTGAGAACTTCGATGAGGAGGTGCAGGAGAAGCTGCGCATGCGGGCCGACGACAGCCGCAACGCGCGCAACCGCTTCGAGCGCATGCTGATGGACTTGACCCGCGCCGAACTGGTCCATTGCGCCGCGTTCGATGACGACGGCTTCGATCTCCGCCACATACCGACTGGAGTCGAGCACAGCGGCCTCGCGGGCATCGAGCTGGGGCGCTACGAATTGCCCCGCCGCTCCGGCGACGCGCATCTATACCGCATCAATCATCCGCTGGCGCGATGGGGCATCGAGCAGGCCAAGGCTCGGGCACTCGACGGGGCTCGTCTTGTGTTCGACTACAACGCCTACGGTTCAAAGATCAGCACCCTCGAAGCCTATCGCGGCAAGGCCGGATGGCTCACCGTGAAGCTGGTCACGGTCGAGACACTCGGCAACCAGGAGCAACATCTGCTGGTTGCCGCGGGCACGACCGACGGCGTCGTGCTCGCGGAAGAAGACCCGGAAAAACTGCTGCGCCTGCCCGCGACCACGCAAGCAGCGAGTCTGTTCAACGCCCCTGATGCCCCCCTGCTGGCCGACGTGGAAGCCCGCAAGATCGCACTCCTGCGCGACGTCAACGAGCGCAACCTCGGCTACTTCGAGCAGGAAGTCCAGAAGCTGGATGCCTGGGCGGACGACCTGAAGCTGGGTCTGGAGCAGGAGATCAAGGAGATCGACCGCGAGATCAAGGAGGTGCGCCGAACCGCCGCGACCTCGCCGACGCTGGAAGAAAAGCTGTCATGGCAGAAGAAGCAGCGCGAACTGGAAGGCAAGCGCAGCAAGCTGCGCCGCGAACTGTTTGCCCGGCAGGACGAAGTCGAAGCGCAGCGCAATGACTTGATCAGCCAGCTTGAAGTGCAACTCCAACAGCAGGTCGAGGAGCGCACGCTGTTCACTGTCGAGTGGGAGCTGGTGTAATGACTAATCAAGTAGCACCGTTAGACCTGCGCATGACCGGGCCGCGGTTGACGCGTGTCAAGAATTGAGGAGAGCGAGATATGGCCAGCGGAAAATTACTGCGGCAACTCATCAAATCGGGAACGCAAGGCGATGCTTCGGGATTTCGCACAGCGTCCGAGGCAGTGATCAAAGAGGAGCGCGAGAAGAACCATCATCTGCTCGCAAATGACCTTGAGCGTTTGCTTTACGGCGATCAGGCAACGGTCGGGAAGGGTGCGCGGAAGCTGCAAAGTTTGCCCAGCCTGCCGACCAATAAAGATAACGGACTTGCGCTACTAGAAGAGCGTGCCGTGATTCGAGAGGAGAAAGACATCATTCTCTCGGATGCTTCGCAGTCGGCACTCGATGAAATCCTGATGGAGCACAACCGGACGGACGTGCTTCGATCCTATGGCCTGCAACCCGCGCAGAAGCTGTTGTTTTGCGGGCCTCCCGGCTGCGGCAAGACGCTGGCCGCCGAAGTCATCGCGCATTCCCTGTCCATGCCACTCGTCCTCGTTCGGCTGGACTCGGTCATCTCGTCGTTTCTGGGGGAGACGGCCGCTAATTTGCGCAAAGTGTTCGATTACGTCGCAACGCATCCCGTGGTCGCCTTGTTCGATGAATTCGACGCCCTGACCAAGGATCGTGGTGACAGCGCCGATCATGGTGAGCTCAAACGCTCCGTAAATGCCGTCTTGCAGATGATGGACGGTTATCGAGGCGAGAGCATCCTGATCGCCACCACCAACTACGAGACCTTATTGGACAAGGCGGTTTGGCGACGCTTCGATGAGGTTGTGCGCTTCGAGATGCCGAATCTGGAGCAGATCAAACGCCTGTTAGCTCTGAAACTCTCCGGCGTCCGCCGCAATTTCGAGCCCGACAATGGCCAGGTGGCATCCCTGTTCAAGGGCATGTCGCACGCCGACATCGAGCGGGTTCTCCGGCGCTCCGTCAAAGAAATGATCCTGTCCGGCCGGGAGTTCCTGGAGAAAAGCCACCTCGATACCGCGCTTGCCCGTGAGTATCGTCATAAGAGTTAAGGGATGGAGGGGGAGGCATGACCTATGAACACCTACGCTTGGAGCGAGAAGCGCCCTCAACGGAACGCCATCCGAGGCGTCATCCGGGAATTCGCCCTCCTGCCGATCCGAGAGCGCATGGTGCCACGTTAGCCGGGCGGCTTGGCCAAGCGCGGCAACGCGCGATGGCAGAGGACGTCGGCGGGTTCGATGACCGCAAGCTGCTCAAGATTCGGCTGCGCGCGGGCGACAAGAGCGTGCCCGCCTTCGATGCCATTCCTGGCGTGGAGATTGTCAGCCAGGAAGATGAATCCATCGTGCTGGCATTCGCCACTGATGACGGCTTGAGCGAGTTCGAGAGCCGCCTGGCCACCCTTGCACGTGATGGCGTTGTCACACGCAAGGAACTGTTCTACGTCATCGAAGACTTCGACCATTGGACGCTCCAGGACCGTACCGGCGCGGCCTTGCTTGAGCAAGGATTTCCAGCCACGCCAACCTTCATGCTCGATGTCGAACTATGGCCTCAGGAGCGACAGGACAAGCGCCAGCAAATGGTGCGTGCCTTTCTCGACTGGTTGCATGCACAAGGAATTGAGCGGCTGGACGACATCCAGCAACCCTCGCTCGTCATGGTCCGTGTGCGCTGTAACCGTGCACAGGCCGAGCAGATCTTGCACCATCGCGATGTGCGCACTGCCGACCTGCCGCCCCACTTGGGCGTGGCCGTCCAACTGCTTCATACCGACATCAACCAATTTCCTCCGATTGATCCCCCCTCTGACGATGCTCCGTCCATTGCCGTGCTGGATTCCGGCTTGACGCGTGGACATTCGTTGCTCGGCGCAGCGGTCGGCGACGCGCAGGGCTACCTCACACCGCATCGCAGTGCCGATGACACCGCTCCCCACTGGCACGGCACCTTCGTCGGCGGGCTTGCGTTGTACGGCGATGTCCAGAGCGTTATTCAGCAGCAAGGGCAGTTCGTCCCGCAGCTTCGCCTGTTCTCCGGCAAAGTGTTCGAAGACGACGGACAAGACCAAACCGAGTTCGTCGAAAAGGCGGTCGAGGAAGCCGTGCGCGACCTGCATGCGCAATACGGCTGCCGGGTCTTCAATCTAAGCTATGGCGACCTGAACAAGGTCTACGATGGCCGTCATGTGCGCGGGCTCGCCTACACGCTGGATCGGCTGACGCGTGAGCTGGGGGTCCTGTTCGTAGTACCAGCGGGCAATTTATTGTCATCCCAGTTGCCAGCCGATACACGCGCGCGTTACCCGGACTACCTATTCGAAGGCCACGCCCGCCTGCTGGACCCCGCCACATCGCTCAACGCCCTGACCGTTGGCGGCTTAAGCCTGAATGAGGCCACACGCAATGCACAGCGCCATCCCAACACGATTGAAGACCACGTGTTGGCACGGGCGGAGCAGCCGTTTCCATTGACTCGCAGCGGCCCTTCCGCCAGCGGCGCCATCAAGCCCGACGTGGTTGCGCATGCCGGCAACATCGCCTTACGACGCACCGGAGGTGGCACAGACCATGCCGGTCTGGGAGTGGTGTCGCTCAACGGCGGCTTTGCTTTGGGGCCGGCGTTCAAGGAAGACATCGGCACCAGCTACGCCGCACCCCAAGTCGCCCACCAAGCCGCGCGGCTACTGGCCGAAGTGCCCGACGCTTCGCCCAGCCTGCTGCGCGCACTGATCGGCGCCCATGCCCGCTGGCCCCAAGCCTGCGAAGCGCTGTTGAACCCCGGCAACAATGCTGAAGGCCGCGACAAACTCCTGCGCCTCGTCGGGTATGGGCGCGTGGACGATGCGGCGCTCTTCCGCTCACTTGATCACACCGTCACCCTGCTGGCCGAGGAGCGCGTCGGCAACGACCAGCACCACTTCTTCGAATTACCTTTACCAGACAGCTTCTGGGATGGTGGCCGCCGCACGCGTGAGGTGACCGTCGCGCTCGCCTACAGCCCTGCCGTGCGCACCACGCGGCTGGACTACCGCAGAGCCAAACTGTGGTTCCACCTGGTGACGGCTGGCAGCCTGGATGAGGTCACCCAAGCCTACCGGCGCAATCGGGAAGAAGGCATGGGCGAACGCGCCAACGGTCGCTGGCTACCCAACGACACCCGCAAGAACGGCACGTTGCAGGTTTCTCGATGGCGCTTCAAACAGGCGTTGGCCAACGGTCACAAGGTGTTCGTCGTGGTAACCCGACAAGACAGTCCTTGGTCCGATGGGCGCGATGGGGACGAGCCCTATGCCGTCGCCGTGGTGCTGGCGGATCGGGAGCAGGCCAACGCTCAGCTCTACGCCCAGGTGCGGGCGGCGCTGCAAGCCCGTGCCCAGGCACGCGCGCGTGCTCGGATTGGCGGGAGGGGCTGATGGCGGCGCTCGAATCTCAGTACATGACCATCCTAAAGAAGGTGCTCGCCGATCGCTTCGTTCCGTTCCTGCCGCCGTTGCTCGGCAACGCCAATCCCACCGATCAGGCGGCGAAGCAGCTTTCACGGGCTTTCAGCGCCTTCGTCCTCCACAAGCTGCTCGACATTACGCCGCAGGTGGCGGCCGCCTCGGTCGTGGACGACTTCAACGACAAAGGCATCGATGCGATCCACTATCACGCGCCCTCTGAGACGCTGTACCTGCTGCAAACCAAGTTGAAGGAGTCTGAGCAGTTCAAGCAGGATGAGGCGAACGCCTTTTGTGAAGGCGTGCGACTGCTGCTCAATCAGGACTTCGCGGTCTTCAACGCCAACGTCCAGGCGCGACAAGCTGAAATCGAGGGCGCACTCGATGCCTGTAGCCATATCCAACTGGTCGTCCCATATACCGGCGATGGAGTATCGACGAGCGCGACCGATGCGCTGGACGTGCTGCTCAACGACGACGACCTTGACGAAGAACGCCTGGCCAAGACGGTGCGGTACTACACCGCGGACGACATCACGCGTGACTTGCTGGGAGAGCAAGCTTATCGACCGGTGCATGCCGAGATCAGTCTGCATAAGCACCAGAAAGTCGAATCGCCAAAAGCGACGTACTACGGGATAGTACGACTCGCTGATTTGGTTGCTCTCCACAAAAAGGAAGGGAAAGCCCTCTACGAGCGGAACATTCGCTACTTCCTCGGCAGCAGCAAGTCGGACATCAACAAAGCCATCAAGGCTACGCTGCATGACCGCCCCGAGGATTTCTTCTACCTCAACAACGGCGTCACGGCGGTCTGCGATCAGGTTGATCCGAAGGGCAAGAATCCGACCAACGGCGCCAGGAAATTCAAGGTACGCGGCCTGTCCATCATCAACGGCGCGCAAACCGTGGCCTCGGCATCCGAGTTCGTAGACCAGCACCCTGGGACGAGCATCGACGGCGCCAAGGTAATGCTGACCCTGATAAAGGCGGCCGCCGAAGGGGAATTCGGCAAACGCGTTACCAAGGCCCGCAATCACCAGAACCCTGTCCAGTCTGCCAACTTCGCTTCCCTCGATGACAATCAGGAGCGTCTGCGCCAGGAAATTGCCCACCTGGGCTTCGAGTACCACTATCGGCCAGAGGCGATGACTAACGTTGGGGTCCAGGCGATCACCCTGGATGAGGCCTTGCGTGCCCTAGCGCTGCTGCAAAATGATCCGCGCTATCCAGTCTGGCTGAAGAGTGATCCCGCACGTTTGGCCGACCCGGACTCGGCTGAGTACCAAGCCTTGTTCACTCCCCAACTCACTGGCGCGGCGCTTATCAATGCCGTCCTGTGTTACCGGGCCATCCGGATTCTCATGCTTGCCAACGAGCAGATGGCGCCTGCCAGGAGTCAGGAACGCCTGGTTTACCGGCATGGCGGCCAGGCCATCACGGCCGTAATGATGAAGCGGCTACGCCGTCGCATTAATGGCGCCAATGCAGTTGATGCCAACACGATTCCACATCTGGTCAGCCAACCATTGGACCAACTTCGGCAAGAGGCTGCGGAACTTGCGAAAGATCGACTCAAGTTCGAGGGGCCATTAGCGTACTTCCGAAATCTAGAGCGCACGGTCCCATTCCTGATTGACTTGATGAAAAACCACTTTGGGTTGGTGAATTTTCAAACCGAAACAAATCCCGAGAAGCTACACAAGCTCGCGGCAGAGAAAAAAACTCTTGCACAAGACTTGGCAGAGCGCTTGTCGGTAGCAGCACCGCAAATATGAGAAGAACGCCATGAGCAAGCAAAAGCTAGAACTAACCTGGATTGGGAAGGAGAAGCGGCCCAAGCTGGAGCCGCGCATCCTGCTCGAAGACCCCGAGAAGTCGTATCACGCCATGCATCGCGTTTCCGACAACGACATCTTCGACAACCGGCTGATATTTGGCGACAACCTGCTGGCGTTGAAGGCGCTGGAACATGAATTTTCGGGGAAAGTGAAGTGCGTGTTCATCGATCCTCCCTACAACACGGGCAGCGCGTTTACCCACTACGACGATGGTCTGGAGCACTCGATCTGGCTTGGCTTGATGCGGGATCGGCTGGAAGTCATCCGACGACTTATGTCAGACGACGGTTCATTGTGGATCACCATTGACGACAATGAGGCGCACTACCTAAAGGTAATGTGCGATGAGATTTTCGGCAGGGCCAATTTCATTTCGAACGTTATCTGGCAGAAGAAGTTCGCACCGCAAGCGAATAGCGTATGGCTCTCAGATAGTCATGATCACGTTTTGCTTTACGCTAAGAATAGCGGCCAATGGCGGCCAAAGCTTTTGCCTCGTCACGAGGAGGCAAACGCGCGCTATAAGAACCCCGACAATGATCCTCGTGGACCGTGGATGTCCGACAACTTCACGATTAGCCTAACGGGCGGTCAACGTGGGGCGCAGTACGCGCGTACCGGCGAATCTGAGAACATTTATGAAATCGTGACGCCTGGTGGACGTCGAATTCTTCCTGCTGCCGGCAGGTGCTGGAGAACGACAAAGCCGCGCTACGAGGAGCTTCGTGCCGATAATCGTATTTGGTTTGGTGAAGATGGGAATAATGTTCCTCGCTACAAAACATTTCTCGCCGAAGCGCAAGACGGAATAGTCGCAAAGACGGTCTGGCTTAGAGAGGAGGTAGGCGACAACCAAGACGCGAAGCGTGAAGTGGCGAAATTCAATAGCAAGGACATTTTCTCAACCCCAAAGCCAGAGAAGCTAATTCATCGCATTCTGCATCTCTCAACAAGCCCTGGAGATATTGTTCTCGACTCCTTTGCAGGCTCTGGCACCACTGGCGCCGTCGCACACAAGATGGGCCGTCGCTGGATCATGGTTGAATTGGGCCAGCACTGCCACACGCACATCATCCCGCGCCTGAAGAAGGTGATTGATGGCGAGGACAAGGGTGGTGTCACGGAAAGCACGGCCTGGCAGGGCGGCGGCGGCTTCCGTTACTACCGCGTCGCGCCCAGTCTGATCGTCAACGACCGCTGGGGCAACGCGGTCGTCAATCCCGAATACAACGCTGCGCAACTGGCCGAGGCGCTGGCCAAGCTGGAAGGCTTCAACTACGCGCCGTCAGAAACGCACTGGTGGCAGCACGGCCACTCCAGCGAGCGCGATTTCATCTACGTCACCACCCAGAACCTGTCCGCTGAGCAACTGCAAGCCCTGTCCGATGAAGTCGGCTCGGAGCGGAGCCTGCTGGTGTGCTGCGCCGCTTTCCACGGAGTCACGGCGGCCAAAGCGGCAGAGCGCTGGCCGAACCTGACGCTGAAGAAGATCCCGAAGATGGTGCTGGCCCGCTGCCATTGGGGCCGTGACGACTACAGTCTGAATGTGACCAACCTGCCGATGGCGGAGATTGAGAAGGTCGAGCCTGCGGCCCCTGGCAATAGCGCCAAGAACATGAAGAGCAGAAAAGCGGCCCTCGCCAACGCGGGACAGGGCGGCCTGTTTGGGGAGAACGAATAATGAACGCCCGCGTCCTGCACGCCGTCACCGGTCGCCTGTCTCTTCGTCCGCCCCAGGCGGAATCGCTCATCAAGCTGGTTCGCGCGCTTGACGCCGCGCCCGAACTCTTGGGCCACGAGCGCGATGTCTCGGCGATTCTCTCCACACTGAAAGCCGAGTTCAGCACGCTGGAGGACTTCGAGCGCGAATTTCCATCGCTGTGCTTCGCGCTAGCCACGGGCGTGGGCAAGACGCGCCTGATGGGAGCCTTCATCGCCTACCTGCATCTGGCGCACGGCATCAACAACTTCTTCGTGCTTGCGCCCAACCTGACGATCTACAACAAGCTCATCACGGACTTCACGCGCAACACGCCGAAGTACGTGTTCAAAGGCATTGCCGAGTTCGCGCAGCAGCCACCGCTGATCATCACCGGCGACAACTACGACCAGACCGGCGCGGCGGTGGATGAGCAGTCGATGGGCTTCGCTCACGACGTACGTATCAACATCTTCAACATCTCCAAGATCAACTCCGAGGTACGCGGCGGCAAGGAGCCGCGCATCAAGCGGATGAAGGAAGTGCTGGGCGACAGCTACTTCAACCATCTGGCCAACCTGTCTGACCTGGTGCTGCTGATGGACGAGTCGCACCGCTACCGGGCCAGCGCCGGGGTGCGCTCTATCAACGAACTCCAGCCGCTATTCGGTCTGGAAGTGACAGCGACGCCGTTCATCGAGTCCAGCCGCGGGCCGGTGCCGTTCAAGAACGTGGTGATGGACTACCCGCTGGCACGGGCGATGGAGGATGGCTTCGTCAAGGAGCCTGCCGTGGTCACCCAGCGCAACTTCGACGCCAAGGCGCACACGCCCGAGGAGATCGAGAAGACCAAGCTGGAAGACGGCGTGCGCCTGCACGAGACGACCAAAGTCGAGCTGCTCACCTACGCCCGCGAGAACGGCGTCAAGCCGGTCAAGCCCTTCATGCTCGTCATCGCGCGCGATACCACGCACGCGGGGCAACTCTTGGCGCTTCTAGAGTCGGAAGCCTTCTACGAGGGGCGCTACCAGGGCAAGGTGATTCAGGTCGATTCCAGCCGTACCGGCGCGGAAGAAGAGGAGATGATCACGCGCCTGTTGGCCGTGGAGAGCGTGGATGAGCCGACCGAGATCGTGATTCACGTCAACATGCTGAAGGAAGGCTGGGACGTAACCAACCTCTACACCATCGTTCCGCTGCGCGCGGCTAATGCCCGCACGTTGATCGAACAGTCCATCGGGCGTGGCCTGCGACTGCCGTACGGCAAACGCACGGGCGTCGCGTCGGTGGATCGCTTGAACATCGTCGCGCACGACAAGTTCCAGGAGATCATCGACGAGGCCAACCGCGGCGACTCGCCGATTCGCCTGAAGCAGGTCATCCTCGATGCGCCCAGCGCCGACGACAAGAAGGTCAGCGTGCAGGTCGAGTCCGGGGCGGCGGCGCGTCTCGGTTTGACGGAAGCACCGGTCGTGATCACAGGGGCGTCAGCCACTGACAGTGGAGCGGAAATCCCCGCGCCCAAGCCGGTGTTCACCACGGAGGCAGAGAAGCAGGCCGCGCGTGTGGTCATGGACGTCATCGGCAAGTACGAGGTCAAGCGCGATCTAGTGCCCACCAGCAGTGCGCTGCTGAAACCAGAAGTGCAGAAGGAAATCCTCGCGGAGGTGGCGGAGCGGTTGAAGCCCCTGCAAGGCGAATTGCTGGCGGGCGTGGATGAATCAGTCCCCGCACTTGACTTGTCCGCCGTGGTGGCGAAAACAACCGAGATCGTGGTGCAGCAGACCATCGACATCCCGCGCATCGCGGTGGTGCCGACCGGCGAGGTCACGACCGGCTTCCACGCCTTCAAGCTGGATGTGAGCCAGCTCCATCTCCAGCCGGGCCAGCGCGAGATCGTCGGGCAGATGCTGCGGACCAACGAGCAGTTCACCCTGGCCGCCGAGGTCGGGCTCAAGGAGCAGCGCCCGGAGGACTACATCGTCCACGCGCTGGTGGACTTCGACGACGTCGACTACTTCACCCACGCCGACCTCCTCTACGACCTCGCGGGTCAGATGGTGCAGCACCTGCGCGGTTATCTGTCCGAGGACGAGGCCATCAGTGTCCTCGATCGTGACCGCCGGTTGATCGCACGGGAAATCCACGCGCAGATGATGGCCCACTTCTGGGAGGAGGCGACCGATTACGAGGTGCAGGTCAGTCGCGGCTTTACCGAACTCAAGCCGTGCAACTACACCGCCACCGCAGGCCAGACGGCCCACCACTTCCGGGAGACCGTGACCGAGACCAGTCGCATCAAGCAGATGCTCTTCGGTGGCTTCGCGCGTTGTCTGTACCCGCTGCAGAAGTTCGACTCGGATACCGAACGGCGCTTCGCCATCATCCTGGAGCGCGACGCGACGAAGTGGCTCAAGCCCGCGAAGGGGCAGTTCCAGATCTACTACAAGCTCGGCACCGAGCAGCCGGAATACATCCCCGACTTCGTCGCCGAGACGGACGCGACCATCCTCATGGTGGAGACGAAGGCACGTGCCGACATCAACACCCAGGAGGTTCAGGCCAAGGCCGCTGCCGCCATGCGGTGGTGCAAGCACGCTTCCGATCACGCGGCGAACGTAGGCACCAAGCCCTGGAAGTACCTGCTGGTGCCCCATGACGAGATCAACGAGTCGAAACGGCTCGCGGATTACCTGCGCTTTGAGGTCAAGGCGTAATTGAGTGGCCCTCGATCGACTTCGGTGAGCAAGAGCGATTCCGGCAAGGCACCCAGGCGGCGGGAAATCGCCGCTTCACGGGCATGATGAACCGGCAGGGAAGAGGAACAAGAAATGCAGAAGCCCGCCGCACAGCAGAAGACCGTATTAGAGACGATTCTGGACTGGTCAAAGGATCGTCCTCTCTGGCAGCGTGACGCCCTGCGCCGCATCATCGCAAACGGCCGTCTGACGGAGGCCGATATCGGCGAACTCGTGGACCTTTGCAAACAGGGCAAAGGTGCCCCCGCAGGCGCGCTGAAAGCGGTACCGCTGGAGAAGGCCCACCTTCCGGCCAACCCCGGTCAGACCGCCGCGGTATCGCTTCTGTCGATCGCCGACGTGACCGGCGTGAACAACCTTGCCGCCGGCCAGACCCTCGGCTTCGAGCCGAATGGAATAACGATCATCTACGGCGACAACGGTGCGGGCAAGTCCGGCTACGCACGAATCCTGAAGCGCGCATGTCGTGCAAGGCATGCCGGAAAGATCGAACCCAATGTGTATGCCGATCAGCCCCCGAAGCGCGTCGGCGCGAACATCGCGTACGGGGTCGGCGGTGTGCCGCAGCCGGTCGAACAGTGGCAGAACGGCGCAAATCCGCATGCAACGCTGTCAGCGGTGAGCGTGTTCGATAGCGACTGCGCCTCCGTGCATATCCGCGAGAAGAACGAAGTTGCATTCCGCCCCTTTGGCCTGGACGTACCGGATGAGCTTGCTGCAGCCTGCCAGGCGGTGAAGGATGCCCTCGCAGCTGAGCAGAAGCAGCTTGAGAAGGCCCGCAATCCGATCTTTGCGGCGCCGAACTGGAAGGCCACCACGGCCGTGGGGAAGGCGCTTGCCGCGCTGAACGCCAACACAGACGCAAAGAAGATCGAAGCCCTGGCGGCGCTCTCGGCAGACGAAAGCGCCCGTCTTGAGCGCCTGCGGGAAGACCTGTCGAAGAATCCGACCAAGGCAGCGGCGGAACAGACCGTCAAAGCCGACAACGTCATGCGGCTGATTGCCGCAGTGAACAGCGTTGCAGCCAGAACCACCGATGAGGAGCTGCTGGCAGCCGCTGCCCTCGCGAGGGACGCACGGTCGAAACGGGACGCTGCACGTCTTGCCGCGGAGAAGGCCTTCACGGGCGAACCCCTTGCCGGCGTCGGCGGCGAGACGTGGCGGGCGCTTTGGGATTCCGCCCGACGCTACTCGACGGAGATCGCATACCCCGGACAGCCGTTCCCGCCGTCGGCCGAAGACGCGCATTGCATGCTTTGCCAGCAGCCCTTGGAAGCTGAGGCACGTGCACGGATGGCACGCTTCGAGGACTTCATCCAGAAGGATACGGAACAGTTGGCACGCGAGGCAGAGAAGGCAGCTCAGACCGCACGGCAGACCATAGCTGCCGGGGCAATCGGCACACGGGCGGTGAAGGCCAGTCTTGATGAGCTGGGCCTCCAGAATGAGGTGCTGCAGCAGCAGACGCGCCGCTTCATCGCCGCAGCCCGGCTGCGGCGCCACGTTCTGCTCAAAGCCCTGGGCGGAAACGGCGAGGCACAGCTTCCGCCCGTTCCACTGTCGCCGCTGCCTGATCTCGGCCAGCTTCAGACCACGATCCGCAACTACGCCGCCGAGCTGCGCAAGTCCGCTGACGCGGATGAACGCAAGAAGCTCGAAGCCGATTTCGCCGAGCTGAGCGACCGGGCGCTGCTCGCCGGCATGCTGCCGGTCGTCACTGACGAAATCCAGCGGCTGAAGACAATCCAGTTTCTGACCGAGTGTGCGGGCGACACGGCGACGAACACCATCACCAAGATGGGCAACGACATTGCCGACACCGTGATTACGCCTCGGCTGCGCGACAGATTTCAGGAAGAGATTGTCAGGCTTGCGGCCTCTAAGGTTCGCGTCGAAATCGTGCGCTCCGGCGGCAAGTACGGCTCACCGCAGTACCAGGTGCGACTCTTCGCCAAGCCGGATGCCAAGGTCCACGAAATCCTGAGCGAAGGGGAAAAGACCTGCGTGGCACTGGCCGCCTTCATGACCGAGCTTGCCACCGCGATGCACCGCTCTGCTCTGGTCTTCGATGACCCGGTGTCCTCGTTGGACCATCGCTGGCGTGGGCAGGTGGCCAAGCGTCTCGTGGAAGAAGCGGAGAACCGTCAGGTCATCGTCTTCACGCATGATCTGGTGTTCGTGAACGATCTGAATGACCACGCGACGAAGACCGGGCGGACAGTGCGGCTCACGACGCTCAGTCGTGGCGCCGCGGGAGCCGGTATGGTGGCCGACGGCCTGCCCTGGAAGGCCCAGAGCGTCGAAGATCGCATCGACAAGCTGGAGAAGGCGGCACGTGCGGCAAAGCTGCTGCATGACAACAACCAGGAAGACGAGTACGCGGTCGAGGTGGCAAAGCTCTACAACGCGCTGCGCGCCACATGGGAGCGCGGCCTGGAGGACATCGCTTTCGTCCGCGTTATTCAACGCCACAGGGACTACATCAACGCCAAGGGCCTGAAGAAGGTCAGTGCGCTCACCGAGGCTGACTGCGATGGTTTCGCCGCCGGATTCAAGAAGTGCTGCGACATTGTTGACGCACACGATCCATCCAGCGGTAGGAATGCCGCGCCGCCACCACCTGCTGATCTCTTTCAGGACATCCAGGCTTTGAAGGACTGGGCCGCGTCTCTGCGAGACAGGCAGAAGAAGATTGCTTGAAACGTATTCGTTCACGCCAATGCTGACGTTCTTGACGAGGCAGAGAACCGAAACTGTGGCATCGTTCATCTGACCTGGCGCAGGGCGGCAGCTACAGGTACTTCTTGAACGTCGCCGCCGCGATGCACACCGCCACGCCGAGCAGTGCGGCGCTGGGCAGCAGGATCAGCAGCGGGTTCACGCTGACCGGCAGTGCCAGGTAAGTCACCCACGGCAGTACGGCCAGCGGGATCAAGCTGGCCCTGGCGCGGTGATAGATGAACCCCGACTCGCGTCCCGCGCCGAAGCGGCGGATGTCCCGGCGCACCAGGCCGTCCACGAGGCCGACGAAGGCGGCCATCAGGAACAGTGGCAGGGTCAGGCACAGCACCAGCAGCCGAACGAGGAAGACCAACGTCGTGTAGGCCCAGGCGATCAGGTAGCTCTCCACGCTCACGTAGACCAAGCCGATGTAGTAGCGGAAATCCTTGGTCGGGCGATGGCTGCCGGCGCTGGCCTGCGCCGAGGCGTCGCGTATCCAGTCCAGCAGACCGCTTTTCACGAACAGCCAGTCGTAACCCTGCTCGACCAGCCGGTGCGCGGGGCGCCCCGGCT
>NZ_SLWY01000035.1 GCF_004341245.1 Plasticicumulans lactativorans
GCGAACCACTCGTCGGTGGCGCTGACCGGGCGCGCGCCGAGCTTGGCGCTGGCGAGGTTGGGGTAGCGCTGCGTGAACGCCGGGGCGCTGCTGTCAGGATGACTCATCAGGGGCTCCTTCTCTGGGGTGACGCGCTCAAGCGGCGCGGAAAGGGTGTTCGGCGTGCCAGTGGCGGGCGATGTCGACGCGCCGGCAGACCCAGA
The DNA here is from genome assembly GCF_004341245.1 of Plasticicumulans lactativorans. Taxonomy (GTDB): domain Bacteria; phylum Pseudomonadota; class Gammaproteobacteria; order Competibacterales; family Competibacteraceae; genus Plasticicumulans_A; species Plasticicumulans_A lactativorans. The sequence continues at coordinate 204 of NZ_SLWY01000035.1, forward strand.
CGCGGTCGTGCTTCTCGATGTGGTCGAGGAAGCGCTGCAGGGCGCGGAAACGCCCCGGGCGGCCGAGCAGGCGGCAGTGCATGCCCACGCTCAGCATCGCCGGGCGCTCCTCGCCTTCGGCGTACATGACGTCGAAGGCGTCGCGCAGGTATTCGAAGAACTCGTCGCCGTGCGAGAAACCCTGCGGCAGCGAGAAGCGCATGTCGTTGGTGTCGAGGGTGTACGGCACCACCAGCTGCGGCACGGCGCTGCCGTCGGTCTTGCGTACCTCGGTCCAGAACGGCAGGTCGTCGCCGTAGTAGTCGCTGTCGTAGAGGAAGCCGCCGTAGTCGGCGACCAGCCGGCGCGTGTTGGGGCTGTCGCGGCCGGTGTACCAGCCGAGCGCGCGGCTGCCGGTCATGCGCTCGATGATCTCCATGCCGATGCGCATGTGCTCGCGCTCGACCTCTTCCGGCGTGTTCTGGTAGTGGATCCAGCGCCAGCCGTGGCAGGCGATCTCGTGGCCGAGATCCTTGAAGGCGGCGGTGAGTTCGGGGTGGCGCTCGAGCGCCATCGAGACGCCGAAGATCGTCATCGGCAGGCCGCGGCGCTCGAACTCGCGCAGGAAGCGCCAGACGCCGACGCGCGAGCCGTACTCGTAGACGCCTTCCATCGACAGGTGCCGGTCGGGGTAGCTCGCCGGGTTGAAGAGTTCCGACAGGAACTGCTCGCTGCCGGCGTCGCCGTGCAGCACGCAGTTCTCGCCCCCCTCCTCGTAGTTCAGCACGAACTGCACCGCCACGCGGGCGCGGCCCGGCCAGTTGGCGTACGGCGGATGGGAACCGTAACCGATCAGGTCACGGGGATAGGCGGATGAGCTCATCTCAGTGGTTCTCCTCGGGGTGACAGACACCGGCCGCTGCCGGCGGACCGGTGCACGAACGGCGGGCGGTCGCGCCGGGCGCGGCCGCTTCAGCGACGCGAGCTAGGCCGAGTAATGCGCGAACATGCCGGTGAAGGGCTTCGGCAGCGGCAGCGCGAGATCGCCGTGCTTGCTGGTGCCGAGCTTCAGCGCGACCAGCGACTCGGCGAGCTTCACCGCGGCGGTGACGCCCTCCACCACCGGGATGCCGATGTCGCGCCCGATCGCGCTCGCCAGGTCGGCCATGCCGCCGCAGCCGAGCACGATGGCCCCGACGCCGTCCTCGTCGCGTGCCCGCAGGCATTCCTCGACGATGCGCGTATAGGCGCCCGACGCCGGATCCTCCAGGTCGAGCACCGGAATTTCCGCCGCGCGCACGCGTCGGCAGTGACGCTCGAAGCCGTAGGCGTGCAGCAGGTGCTCGGCGATCACGCAGGTGCGCCCGAGCGTCGTCACCACCGAGAAGTGCGTGGCGATCATCGTCGCCATGTGGAAGGCCGCCTCGGCGATGCCGACCACCGGCCCGCGCGCCAGCTCGCGCGCCGCCAGCAGGCCGGGGTCGCCGAAGCAGGCGATCACGTAGCCATCCGCCCCCTCGGCCTCGCCGCGACGGACCTCGTCGGCGACGCCGATCGCGCTCACCGCCTCGTCGAAATGGCTCTCGATCGACACCGGCCCGCTGGCCGGGTTGACCGCGACGATCTGCGTGCCCGGCGCGGCCACCGCCTGTGCGGCGCGGCCGATCTTGGCAGTCATGGCGGCGGTGGTGTTCGGATTGATGACCCTGATCTGCATGGGTGCGGCACCTCGTTCTGTCACTGGCTCTCGGACGGGCGCCGATGATCATCGACACCTTCGGATACAACTTACCGCATTTTGTATACAAAAACAAGATTTGATGCCCCCCGAACCTTGCTGTGATCGCTTCAGGAAAGGGCATTGAACCTTGGCTGGGCCCTTCACTGGTGCGGCGCCATGATCGGGTACGGTGCAGCAAGCCCTTGATTTGTGCAGTGCAATATCTCGACTTCGTGCACGAAAAAAAATTCACACGAGGCTTTACGTGCATTCAATACCGTTTATCTTTGTATACAAGACTTCGCGACGCCTCCTCCCACAACGTCACCGGGCTCCACGAACAGCCCGCCGATGCGGCGGCAGAGATGAACCGGATCACACCCCGATCCGGGCGCAGGCAGGCAGACGCGCGAGTCTTTGTTTAGAGCCGAGACGGTCCGCCACCGACGGGAAAAGTCGGGGTGAACCGGTCCGGATTGCCGCGGTGGCGTCGCGCGGTGGCGCCCCGAGCCCGCATCAGAGGAGAGTCCTCACATGTCCGAGAACCGTCCCGCCGGTTACAGCGATCGCCTGCACAACGAAGATCTGGCGCCGCTGAAGAAGCAGACCTGGAACTGGTACAACATCTTCGCCTTCTGGATGTCCGACGTGCACAGCGTCGGCGGCTACGTCTTCGCCGGCAGCCTGTTCGCGCTCGGCCTGGCGAGCTGGCAGGTGCTGCTGTCCCTGATCGTCGGCATCTGCATCGTCAACGTCCTCTGCGACCTCGTCGCCAAACCCAGCCAGGTCGCGGGCGTCCCCTATCCGGTTGCCTGCCGCATGTCCTTCGGCGTCTGGGGCGCCAACGTCCCGGCGATCATCCGCGGCCTGATCGCGGTCGCCTGGTACGGCATCCAGACCTTCCTCGCCTCCTCGGCGCTGACGATCGTGCTGCTGCGCTTCTTCCCGAGCCTCGAAAGCCTCGGACATTCCAGCTTCATGGGCCTGTCCCACCTCGGCTGGCTCGGCTTCATGATCATGTGGTGGCTGCAGGCGCTGGTGTTCTGGCACGGCATGGAGGCGATCAAGAAGTTCATCGACTGGGCCGGCCCCGCCGTCTACGTGGTGATGTTCCTGCTCGCCGGCTGGATCGTCTGGAAGGCGGGCCCGAGCAACATCAGCCTCAACCTCGGTGAGGTGAAGTACTCGGGCTGGGAATCGGTCGGCATGATGATCACCGCGGTCGCCCTGGTGGTGTCGTACTTCTCCGGCCCGATGCTCAATTTCGGTGACTTCTCGCGCTACGGCGAGAGCTTCAAGGAGGTCAAGCGCGGCAACTTCTGGGGCCTGCCGGTCAACTTCCTGGCCTTCTCGCTGGTCACCGTGATCACCACCTCGGGCACCATCCCGGTGTTCGGCCACATGATCACGGACCCGATCGAGACCGTCAGCAAGATCGACAACACCCTGGCCGCCGTGCTCGGTGCCTTCACCTTCGTCACCGCGACCATCGGCATCAACATCGTCGCCAACTTCGTGTCGCCGGCGTTCGACTTCTCCAACGTCGCGCCCAAGCACATCAGCTTCCGCACCGGCGGCTTCATCGCCGCGGTCGGCTCGATCTTCATCACGCCGTGGAACCTGTTCAACTCGCCGGCGGTGATCCACTACACGCTCGACATGCTGGCCGCGTTCATCGGCCCGCTGTTCGGCATCCTGCTGGTGGACTTCTACCTGGTGCGCAACCAGAAGGTGGACGTCGACGCGCTCTACAGCGAGAAGCCGGGCAACACCTACTGGTACGAGAACGGCATCAACAAGAAGGCGGTGTGGGCGCTGGTGCCGTCGGTGCTGGTGGGCGTGGCGATCACGCTGTCGGGGGTGAAGGTGCTGGCCGACTTCAACTGGTTCATCGGCTGCGGGCTGGGCGCCCTCGCCTACCACATGCTGATGAAGGGCTACGAAGTGCCGCAGAGCAACGTGGCACAGTCGACGACCTGATTCCCTTCTGCCCCCGGGCGGGCACCGTCGCGACGGCGGTGCCCGCCGCAGCCATCCGAATCACCGTGGAGTTGGAAGACATGAAGATGATCAAGCGCATCCTGCTCGCCACCGACCTCGGCAAACGCTCCGGCGAGGTCCTCGCCCAGGGCGGCGACCTCGCCACGCAGCTCGGCGCCGAACTGCACGTGGTGCTGGTGGTCGCCCACCTCGGCGACTACGTCAACGAGATCCTGCACGTCGTCAGCCACGAATCCGACGCCGAGGCGCTCGAGCGCGTGGTGCCGGAGCTGGAGGAACGCATCGCCAGCGCCTGCGTCGACGCCGGCATCGCCAGCCAGGTGCAGACGCAGCGCGTGCTCTACGGCCCGCACCCGCATGAGCTGATCCTCGCGCACGCCGAGGAAGTCCAGGCCGAGCTGATCCTGCTCGGCTCGCACGGCCAGTCGGCAATCGCCGAGATGGTCGTCGGCTCGGTGGCGCACAAGGTGGTGATCCACGCCCGCACCCCCGTGATGCTGGTGCCGATCTGAGCCACCGACCACGCCGCAGCCGGCCTATTCGGGCCGCTGCGGCAGCACGCCGCCGAGGGCACGGGTGATCTCGGCGGCGGTGCGGGCGACCAGCAGCCCCGCCTCGATCAGCCGCTCCGCCGGCAGCCGGACCTTCGGGCCCGATACCGAGATCGCCGCGAGCGGGGCGCCGAACTCGTCATGGATGGTCGCCGCCACGCAGTGCAGCCCCACCGCGTGCTCCTCCCAGTCGATCGAGAACCCGCGCCGGCGCGTCTCGTCGAGCTCGATCCGCAACCGCTCGGGTTGGTCGATGGTGCTCGGGGTGTACTTGGCCAGGCCGCGCCGACGCACGATGGCGTCGACCTCGGCCTCGCTCAGCGCCGCCAGCAGCGCCTTGCCCACCCCCGAAGCGTGCAGCGGCCCGCGGCCGCCGATGCGCGCCAGCATGCGCATCATCTCGCGGCTTTCCACCTGCGCGATGAACACCGCGGCGTCGTCGTCGAGCAGCGCCAGGTTCGCGGTTTCGCCGGACTCGTCGCGCAGGCGCAGCAGGTAGGGGCGCGCGAAGTTCACCACGTTGCGCGCGCCGCGGAAGGCGGCGCCGACGGTGAACGCCTTGACCCCGATCGACCACAGGCCGAGCTCGCGGTCCTGCCGCACGAACTGCAACTGCTCGAGCGTCCCCAGCAGGCGATGGGTGGTGGAGGCGGCGAGCCCCACGCGCTGCGCGAGGTCGGTCAGCAGCAACCCATGGTCGCTCCCGGCGAGGTGTTCGAGCAGGGTCAGGCCGCGGATCAGCGACTGCACCTGGCCGGCACTGGCCGGCTGATCGGCCTTGCTGACCGCTTCTTTGCGTCGTGTCGAGCGCGTTGGTTTGGCGTCCACGGAGGGGCCTCGTTTGGTCTGGATTCCGCAGCGGCAGCCACTGCGGCGGCAATCGCTGCATGGTGCCCGCAAGCGTCCCCGCTTGGCAAAGCGGCGTGCCCGGCGGCGGCGCCCAGGAGTCGCCATCATTTCGAGCAGAGAGAGGAATCAATTTCCATTAAAATAGACAGGATCACCAACGTATTGCACTGCAATAAAATTTTCATGGCGCATGTGAACATGTAAATTGGAAATTGCTTCCAAATTTCTTGACGCACAAGGCGCTTTGAGGTCAAATACACACCAGGGCGAACACTGCCACCGCACCCAGAGAGGAGACACGACATGCCCAAGATGACTGCCGCCGAAGCCGCCGTTCACGTGCTGGAAAAGGAGGGTGTGCTCAACGCGTTCGGCGTGCCCGGCGCGGCGATCAACCCGCTCTATGCCGCCATGCGCAAGCGCGGCACGATCAACCACGTGCTCGCGCGCCACGTCGAAGGCGCCTCGCACATGGCCGAGGGTTACACCCGCGCCAAGGCCGGCAACATCGGGGTGTGCATCGGCACCTCCGGCCCCGCCGGCACCGACATGATCACCGGGCTGTACTCGGCCTCCGCCGATTCCATCCCGATCCTCTGCATCACCGGCCAGGCCCCGCGTGCGCGCCTCTACAAGGAGGACTTCCAGGCGGTCGACATCGAGTCCATCGCCAAGCCGGTGACCAAGTGGGCGGTGACGGTGCGTGAGCCCGGCCTCGTGCCGCGCGTGTTCCAGCAGGCCTTCCACCTGATGCGCTCGGGCCGTCCGGGTCCGGTGCTGATCGACCTGCCCTTCGACGTGCAGATGGCCGAGATCGAGTTCGATCCCGACACCTACCAGCCGCTGCCGATCTACAAGCCGGCGGCGAGCCGCGCGCAGGCCGAGAAGGCGATCGACATGCTGCTCGCGGCCGAGCGGCCGCTGATCGTCTCCGGCGGCGGCGTGATCAACGCCAACGCGAGCGCGCTGCTGCAGGAGTTCGCCGAACTCGTCAACGTGCCGGTGATCCCGACGCTGATGGGCTGGGGCACGATCCCCGATGATCACCCGCTGATGGCGGGCATGGTCGGCCTGCAGACCTCGCACCGTTACGGCAACGCGACGATGCTCGAATCCGACTTCGTGTTCGGTGTCGGCAACCGCTGGGCGAACCGCCACACCGGCTCGGTCGAGGTCTACACCAAGGGCCGCACCTTCGTGCACGTCGACATCGAGCCGACGCAGATCGGGCGCGTGTTCAACCCCGACTACGGCATCGTCTCCGACGCCAAGGCGGCGCTGGAGCTGTTCATCGAGGTCGCCAGGGAGCGCAAGGCCGCGGGGCTGCTGCCCGATCGCTCGGCGTGGGTCGCCGCCTGCCAGGAACGCAAGGGCACGATGCTGCGCAAGACCAACTACGAAAACGTGCCGATGAAGCCGCAGCGCGTCTACCAGTGCATGAACAACGCGTTCGGCCAGGACACCTGCTACGTCAGCACCATCGGGCTGTCGCAGATCGCCGCCGCGCAGTTCCTGCACGTGTTCAAGGAGCGCCACTGGATCAACTGCGGCCAGGCCGGCCCGCTCGGCTGGACCATCCCTGCCGCGCTCGGCGTGTGCGTGGCCGATCCCGGCCGTAAGGTCGTCGCGCTCTCGGGCGACTACGATTTCCAGTTCATGATCGAGGAGCTGGCGGTCGGCGCGCAGTTCAAGCTGCCGTACATCCACATCGTCGTGAACAACTCGTACCTCGGCCTGATCCGTCAGTCGCAGCGCGGCTTCGACATGGACTACTGCGTGCAGCTGGCGTTCGAGAACATCAACGCCCCCGACATCAACGGTTACGGCGTCGATCACGTCGCGGTGGTGGAAGGCCTGGGCTGCAAGGCGATCCGCGTGCGGCGCCAGGAGGACATCGCGCCGGCGATCGAGCAGGCGCGGAGCTGGATGGCCGAGTTCCGGGTGCCGGTGGTGATCGAGATCATCCTCGAGCGCGTCACCAACATCTCGATGGGTACCGAGATCAACGCCATCAACGAGTTCGAGGAGCTGGCGAACGATCCCACCGCGGATGCGCCGACGGCCATCGGCCTGCTCGACTGAACCGAGACCCTGTCACCGCGTCCCCCGCCGGGGGCGCGGCGGCCCACACGCTACGGAGGACACCGTCGTGCCCAAGCTTTGCGCGAATCTGACGATGCTCTGGAACGAGCTCGATTTTCTCGACCGCTTCGAGGCGGCGGCCAAGGCCGGCTTCAAGGGCGTGGAGTACCTGTTCCCCTACGCCTACGACAAGGCCGCGCTCGCCGACAAGCTCGCCACCCACGGCCTGACCCAGGTGCTGCACAACCTGCCCGCCGGCGACTGGGCCGGCGGCGAGCGCGGCATCGCCTGCCTGCCCGGGCGCGTCGGTGAGTTCCAGGACGGCGTCGGCAAGGCCATCGAGTACGCCCAGGCGCTCGGCTGCCGCCAGCTCAACGTGCTCGCCGGCATCACCCCCGCCGGGGTCGACGCCGACACCGTGCGCGAGACCTTCGTCTCGAACATCCGCTTCGCCGCCGACCGGCTCCAGGCCGCCGGCATCAAGCTGCTGATCGAGGCGATCAACACCTACGACATCCCCGGCTTCTACGTGCACGGCACGCAGCAGACGCTCGACCTGATCGCCGCCAGCGGCAGCGACAACATCTTCGTACAGTACGACATCTACCACATGCAGCGCATGGAGGGAGAGCTCGCGGCGACGATGCAGAAGCACCTGGCCCGGATCGCCCACCTGCAGCTCGCCGACAACCCGGGCCGCAACGAGCCGGGCACGGGCGAGATCAACTACCCGTTCCTGTTCGGCTTCCTCGAGCGCATCGGCTACCAGGGCTGGATCGGCTGCGAGTACAAGCCGGCCACCACCACCGACGCCGGGCTCGGCTGGGCCCGCCCGTACCTGTAAGCGGCCCGCCGCGCGCGCGCCTACCCCCCTGAACCCCCGGAGGAGATCCTTTCCATGAGCAAGAAGATCGGTTTCATCGGCCTCGGCATCATGGGCGCCCCGATGGCGCTCAACCTGATCAAGGGCGGCCACACGCTCTACGTGCACACCCTCGGCGCGGTGCCCGAGGCCGTCCCCGCCGCCGGCGCCACCGTGTGCGACAGCGGCAAGGCGGTGGCGCAGGCCGCCGACATCATCATCACCATGGTGCCCGACACCCCGCACGTGGCCGCGGCGCTGTTCAGCGACAACGGCGTGGCCGCCGGCCTCACCCCGGGCAAGATCGTCGTCGACATGAGCTCGATCTCGCCGCTGGAGACCAAGGGCTTCGCGCAGAAGATCAACGCGCTGGGCTGCGAGTACCTCGACGCGCCGGTGTCCGGCGGCGAGGTCGGCGCCAAGGCCGGCACGCTGTCGATCATGGTCGGCGGCAGCGAGGCGGCCTTCGCCGAGGTCAGGCCGCTGTTCGAGCTGATGGGCAAGAACATCACGCTGGTCGGCGGCAACGGTGACGGCCAGACCGCCAAGGTCGCCAACCAGATCATCGTCGCGCTCAACATCGAGGCCGTCGGCGAGGCGCTGCTGTTCGCCGCGCGCGCCGGGGCCGATCCGGCCAAGGTGCGCCAGGCGCTGATGGGGGGCTTCGCCGCCTCGCGCATCCTCGAGGTGCACGGCGAGCGCATGGTCAAGCGCACCTTCGATCCGGGCTTCCGCATCGAGCTGCACCAGAAGGACCTGAACCTCGCCCTCAGCACCGCGCGCCAGCTCGGCCTGAGCCTGCCCAACACCGCCACCGCGCAGGAGCTGTTCAACGCCTGCGCCGCCCACGGCGGCAAGGCCTGGGACCACTCCGCCATGGTGCGGGCGCTGGAGATCATGGCCAACTTCGAGATCGGCCAGCCCGCCGCCTGAGCCGGCCCGCGCGCGGCGGCCGCTCCGGCGGCCGCCCCCCCGCGCCTGGCGTAGGCGCGGGGGCGCGCCCCCCTTTTCCCGAAAAACCCGCATCCACCGGAGCCCCGCCATGTCCCAGGCACCCGCCGAGCTGCTGCGCGCGCTGTTCGCCACCGCGGTCGAAGCCGCCCAGCCCGACCATATCATCCCCCCACACATGCCCGTCCCGCCCAAGGGCCGGCTGGTGGTGATCGGCGCCGGCAAGGCCTCGGCGGCGATGGCCCGTGCACTCGAGGATCACTGGCCGCACCACGCCACCTGCCCGCTGAACGGCCTGGTGGTCACCCGCTACGGCTACGCCGTGCCCTGCCGCCACATCGAGATCATCGAGGCCGCCCACCCGGTGCCCGACGCCGCCGGCATCGCCGCCGCGGCGCGCATCCGCGCGCTGGTCAGCGACCTCAGCGCCGACGACCTGGTGCTGTGCCTGATCTCCGGCGGCGGCTCGGCGCTGCTCGCCGCCCCGCTCGAAGGGCTGACGCTCGACGACAAGCAGGCCGTCAACCGCGCGCTGCTCGCCAGCGGCGCGAGCATCAGCGAGATGAACTGCGTGCGCCGCCACCTCTCGGCGCTCAAGGGCGGACGCCTGGCCGCGGCCTGCCACCCGGCGCGGGTGCTGACGCTGGCGATCTCCGACGTGCCCGGCGACGACCCGCTCGACATCGCCTCCGGCCCCACCGTGGCCGATCCGACCACCTGCGCCGATGCGCTGGCGATCCTGCGCCGCTACCGGATCGAGGTGCCGGCGGCGGTGCGCGAGGTGCTCGAAAGCGGTCGTGGCGAGAGCGTCAAGCCCGGCGATCCGCGCCTGGCAGGCACCGAGACGCGCCTGATCGCCGCGCCGCAGCGCTCGCTCGAAGCCGCCGCCGAGGTCGCCCGTGCCGCCGGCTACACCCCGCTGCTGCTCGGCGATGCGCTCGAGGGCGAGGCGCGCGACGTCGGCAAGGTGATGGCCGGCATCGCCCGCTCGGTGGTGCAGCACGGCCAGCCGCTGGCGGCCCCGTGCGTGCTGCTGTCCGGCGGCGAGACCACCGTCACCGTGCGCGGCAAGGGCCGCGGCGGGCGCAACGTCGAGTTCCTGCTCGCACTTGGCGTGGCGCTCGACGGCCTGGCGCGGGTGCACGCGGTGGCCGGCGACACCGACGGGGTCGACGGTGCCGAGGAGATCGCCGGTGCGCTCATCGGCCCCGACAGCCTGGCGCGCGCCCGTGCCCGCGGCATCGACCCGCGCGCGGCACTCGACGCCAACGACGGCCACGGTTTCTTCGAGGCCCTCGGCGACCAGCTCATCACCGGCCCCACCCTCACCAACGTCAACGATTTCCGGGCCATTCTTATCGAGGGTTGAAACCCGTCACCGAGGAGATTGCCGTAATGCGCACCTGTGCCGTTCTGGAACTGTCAGACGTGAAGAAGATCGCGGCGGCGGCCGAAGCCGAGGCCCGGCGCCACGGCTGGGCCGTGAGCATCGCCGTGTGCGATGCCGGCGGCATGCCGCTGTGGCTGCAGCGCATGGACGGCGCACCGCCGATGAGCGCGATCATCGCCCCCGACAAGGCGCGCACCAGCGCGCTCGGCCTGCGCCCGAGCAAGGTCTACGAGGAGATGGTCAACGCCGGGCGCTTCGCGGCGCTGAAGCTGCCGGTGGTCCCGCTCGAAGGCGGCGAGCCCATCGTGGTCGACGGCGTGTGCATCGGCGCGGTGGGCGTGTCGGGCGTCAAGTCCGTCGAGGACGTGCAGATCGCCCGCGCCGGCCTCGCAGCCCTCGACGCCGGCTGAGCCGCCCCCCGCCGACCGCTCCACCACCACGACGAGAACAAGGCGCCGGCGACACAGGCACGGCGCCTCCATCCGATTCCGCAAGGAGGGCGCCATGCGCCGTCAACGCAACGCCAAGATCGTCGCCACCCTGGGCCCCGCCAGTTCCACGCACGAAACCATCCGCGCGCTGGTCGAGGCCGGGGCCGACGTGTTCCGCTTCAACTTCAGTCACGGCAGCCACGCCGATCACCAGGAACGGCTGGCGATCGTGCGCAACGTCGAGCGCGAACTGGGCCGCCCGATCGGCGTGCTGCTCGACCTGCAGGGTCCGAAGCTGCGCGTCGGCGTGTTCGCCGAAGGCAAGGTCGTGCTCGAGGCCGGCCAGGGCTTCCGCCTCGACCTCGACCCCACCCCCGGCGACACGGTGCGCGCGCCGCTGCCGCACCCGGAGATCTTCGCCGCGCTCGAACCGGGCGCGATGCTGCTGATCGACGACGGTCGCGTCTGGCTCGAAGTGCAGAGCTGCGGCCCCGACTTCGCCGAGACGCGGGTGACGGTGGGCGGCCCGGTGTCCAACCGCAAGGGCGTCAACGTGCCCTCGGTGGTGCTGCCGATCTCGCCGCTGACCGAGAAGGACCGCCGCGACCTGGCGTTCGGCCTCGACATGGGCGTCGACTGGGTGGCGCTGTCGTTCGTGCAGCGCCCCGAGGACATCGACGAGCTGCGCGGCCTGGTCGGCAACCGCGCCGCGGTGCTCGCCAAGCTGGAGAAGCCGGCGGCGATCGACGCCCTCGAAGCGATCGTCGAGCGCTGCGACGGCATCATGGTGGCGCGCGGCGACCTCGGCGTGGAGGTACCGCCCGAGCGCGTGCCGCTGCTGCAGAAGCGCATCATCCACGTCTGCCGCCGCCTCGGCCGGCCGGTGATCGTCGCCACCCACATGCTCGACTCGATGGTGGCCGCGCCGGTGCCGACCCGCGCCGAGGCCTCCGACGTCGCCAACGCGATCTACGACGGCGCCGACGCGGTGATGCTGTCGGCCGAATCGGCCTCGGGCCAGTACCCGATCGAGGCGGTGCGGATGATGGATCGCATCGTGCGCGAGGTGGAGCACGACCCGCACTACCGCAGCATCATCGAGACCGGCCACCCGCAGGCCGATGCGACGCTGGCCGACGCCGTGTGCTGCGCGCTGCGCCGCGTCACCCACGTGCTCGGCGCCGCCGCGACCGTCACCTACACCAGTTCGGGCTACACCACGCTGCGCGCGGCACGCGAGCGCCCGGAAGCGCCGATCCTGTGCCTGACGCCGAACATCGGCACCGCGCGCCGGCTGACGCTGGCGTGGGGCGTGCACCCGGTGCACGGCGAGGACATCCACGACGTCGCCGAGATGGTCGAGCACGCCAAGAGCGCCGCGACCGAGGCCGGCTTCGTCAAGACCGGTGATGCGCTGGCGATCGTCGCCGGCATCCCCTTCGCGCATCCGGGCACCACCAACCTGCTGCACGTCACGCGCATCGACTGACCCCGCGGCGCCCCGGCGCCGCTCCACGGCTTGCTGTCCGACCCGCCACCGCCGCGCCCCGTGCGCGGCGGACGGGCTGCTGCGTGCCCGCGTGCCGCGGCGCGCGCCTCGCCGGCCCCGGCGGACAGCGGGTGCCGCCCCATGGAGCTCCCGGACCATGCCCACCCCCCTCACCCCGCTGGCCGCTGCGCACCCGGCACCGCGCCGGCGCCTGCGCGCGGCGGCGGCCGAACTGCGCGTCGCACTGCGCGGGCTCGGCCAGATCGTGCTCGCGCCGCACGCCGGCTGCGGCGCCCTGCTGCTGCTCGGCATCGCCGGCGCGGCCCCGCTGGCGGCCATCGCCGCCGTCGCCGGCGCACTCATCGCGAGCCGCGTCGGCCGCGCCCGCGGTGCGCCGCCCGGCGCCTGGCGCGACGGCCGCCTCGGCTACAACGGCGCACTGGCCGGGCTCGCCGCCGCGCTGCTGGCGCCGACGCCGGGCGCCGTGCCGATCTTCGTGATCGGTGCGGCGCTGCTGGCGGCGGTGCTGCAGGGCGCGCTCGCCGGCCTGCGGCGGCCGCTGACCGCACCCTTCGTGCTGGTGGCGGCGATGCTGGCCAGTTCCGGCGGTGCGCTGCCGGCACTGCCGCCGGAGCCGGTCGGGCCGCTCACCGTGCTGCTGCGTGGTCTCGGCCAGATCGTGCTGCTGCCCGACGCCTACACCGGCGCCTGCCTGCTCGCCGGGCTCGCACTCGCCGCACCGCGTGCCGCGCTGCGTGCGCTCGCCGGTGCCGCGCTCGGCGGCGTGCTGGCGGCGGCGTGCGGGGCCGACCCGCTCGGCGTCCAGGGTGGCGTGTGGGGCTTCAACACCGCACTGACCGCCCTCGCCCTGTCGGGGGCCCGCGCCGGCGCGGCGGCGCTGCTCGCCTGCGCGCTGCAGGCGCTGCTGAGCGCCGCCGCGCTGCCGGTGTTCACCGCGCCATTCGTGCTCGCCGTCTGGGCGGTGACCGCCTGGCCCGCCGCGCCTCGCGACTGAGGCGCCACCCCCCGCCACCCCGGAGCGGGCACTGCTGCCATCACCCCGCGCCTGACGCCGTCGCGCGCGCCCGCGGCGCCTTCGTCCTCGTGGGCAAGGCGGGTATCGACCACCACGCCAGATCACCGATTACGAAAAAACGCTTGCGGCCTATCTGGTATTACCAGTAGTATCGGTATGACTGGTGTTGAAGGAGAAGCCCACATGTTCACCTCATCGAAACTCGGCGACGTCGCGGCCCGCACCATCCTGACGGCCATCGTCGAAGGCCGCTGGAAGGCGGGCGAGATGCTGCCGTCGCAGCGCGACCTGGCCGAGCAGCTCGGCATCAGCCGTCCGCCGCTGCGCGAGGCGATCTCGGTGCTGGAAGCGCTCGGCATCGTGCGCTCGCAGCCGGGCAAGGGGGTGTTCGTGCTGGCGGTGCCGAGCCCGGAACGGCTCGAAGCGCTCGACCGCGGCGCGGTGACGCAGGAGCGGCTGAATTCAGCGGACGTGTTCCAGATGCGCTTCGCGCTCGAACCCTTCGTCGCCGGCCTGGTGGCGAGCTCGATCACGCCGGACGAACTCGTGCAGTTGCGGCTCAACGTCGCGGAAATGCGCGACTGCGTCGCCGCCGGCCAGTTGCGCGAGGCGATCGAGGCCGACCTGGAGTTCCACAAGCTGATCGTCGGCTTCTCGCGTAACCCGATCTTCCGCCAGGTGATGGAGCAGGCCGGCTCGGCGATCGTGCGCTCGCGCCAGATCATGCTCGATCGCGCCAGCGACCTGAGCGAGCCGCTCGCCGAGCACGAGACCGTGCTGCGCTGCATCAAGAACCACGACAGTGCCGGTGCCACCCGCGCGATGCGCCGCCACATCCTGATGGCCGGCCGCCGCCTCGACGTGGATTTCCACACCGGCCCCGATGCCGACGAGCTCGAAGCCTGATCGCCGCCGGCGCGCGGCGTGCGCGTCGACCCCGCACCGGAGGACGTCATGATCCGCCACCTGAAGGCATCGCTGTTCACGCAGGTCCTGATCGGGCTCGTCCTCGGCATTGCCGTCGGCCTGGCGTATCCCGAGACGGCGCAGGCGTTCAGGCCGCTGGGCGACGGCTTCGTCAAGCTGATCAGGATGCTGATCGCGCCGATCGTGTTCTGCGTGGTGGTGAGCGGCATCACCGGCGCCGGCGACCTGCGCAAGATCGGCCGGGTCGGGCTCAAGGCGGTGGTCTACTTCGAGGCCGTCACCACCCTCGCGCTGCTGCTGGGGCTCGCCCTCGCCTGCGTCTCGGGCATCGGCAGCGGCATGAACGTCGACCCGCACAGCCTCGATGCCGCGGCGCTGTCGCGCTACACCAGCGGCGCCCACACGCTGCAGGACCGCGGCGCGACCACGTTCCTGCTCAGCCTGATCCCGACGTCGATGGTCGACGCCTTCGCCAAGGGCGACGTGCTGCAGGTGCTGGTGTTCTCGCTGCTGTTCGGCTGCGCCCTGAGCCTGAGCGGCGAGGCCGCCACCAGCATCAACCGCGTCATCCACGAGGCCGGGCACGTGCTGTTCCGCGCCATGGGCATCATCGTGCGCCTGGCACCGCTCGGCGTGTTCGGTGCCATCGCCTACACCACCGGTCGCTACGGCCTCGGCTCGCTGCAGCAGCTCGGCTCGCTGGTGGCGATGTTCTACCTCGGCTGCGCGCTGTTCGTGATCGGGGTGCTCGGCGCGATCCTGCGCGCCTGCGGCTTCAGCATCTTCAAGCTGCTGCGCTACCTGCGCGAGGAGCTGACGGTGGTGCTCGGCACCGCGTCGTCCGACAGCGTGCTGCCGCAGGTGATGCGCAAGCTCGAACACCTGGGCGTGCGCGACACCACCGTCGGCCTGGTGATCCCCACCGGCTACTCGTTCAACCTCGACGGTTTCTCGATCTACCTGACGCTCGCCGCGGTGTTCATCGCCCAGGCCACCCACACGCCGCTCGCCTTCACCGACCTGCTGAGCATCCTCGCGGTCTCGCTGATCACCTCCAAGGGCGCCCACGGCATCCCCGGCTCGGCGCTGGTGATCCTCGCCGCGACGCTGTCGTCGGTCCCCGCGATCCCGGTGATCGGCCTGGTGCTGGTGCTGTCGGTGGACTGGTTCATGGGCATCGCCCGCGCCCTGACCAACCTGATCGGCAACTGCGTCGCCACCGTCGTCGTCGCCCGCTGGGAAGGCGACATCGACCGCCAGCGCGCCCAGCGCGTGCTGGACGGCGAGGCGGGCTTCACCTTCGCCGGGCCGGGCGCACGCAGCCCGCACCCCCAGAAATCCGGGCGCTGAGCGCACCCCGCGCCCCCCTGTTCCACCCCCACCACCACGAGAGAGAAGAGAGGAGCCCATGAGTCATCCCGACAGCAGCGCCCCGGCGTTCACGCAGCGCTACCCCAACCTCGCCAGCGCCAAGCTCGGCGCGCGCCCGGTCAGCGCCACCGACGAGTGGTTCGC
>NZ_SLWY01000036.1 GCF_004341245.1 Plasticicumulans lactativorans
GTCTGGCACCACCCGCTCCTCACCCTCGAGCGCGCCGCCGACTTCCTCGTCCTCGACCGCGACGGACCCGGCGACAACTGCGATGAGATTCCGCTCGAAGTCGAGGTGACGCTGGACGCGCTGCCCGCGTGAGTCCTGCGCGGCCCCCCGGCGATCCCGGAGGCGTCGTCGCCGAGCGTAGATGACACGGCCCGAACCCCTGACCGGGGTTCGGGCCGCTTCATTTGCGGGGGCTGAGGGGGCGTCGCGCTGGTGGGGCCGGCGCGGTTCAGCGGCGGAAGAACAGCACCGTCATCACCAGCCCGGTGGCGATGATGCCGGCGCGCAGCCAGCGCGGCGGCAGGCGGCGGCCGTAGTGCGCGCCCACCCAGCCGCCGGCGGTGGCGGCGAGCGCCATCAGCGCGGCATCGCTCCACAGGATGGCGCCGCCGAGCGCGTAGAGCGCGACGGCGATGGTGGTCAGCACTGCCGACAGCAGGTTCTTGAGCCCGTTCATCGCGTTCAGGTCGGTGTGGCCGAGCAGCCCGTAGAGCGCGAGCAGCATGATGCCGAGTCCGCCGTTGAAGTAGCCGCCGTACACCGATACCGCGAACACCCCGGCGCAGGTCGCCGTGGTGCCGGCGACCTGCGTGCGCCTGAGGTGGGTGAGCAGGTACGGCCCGGCCGCGAACAGCGCGGTGGCGAGCAGCAGCAGCCAGGGCACGATGGCGCGGAAGGTGGCGTTGGGGGTCAGCAGCAGCAGCCCGGCGCCGAGGGCGCCGCCGCCGAGGCTCGCCAGCACGGTGGCCGGCAGCGAGGCGTGGCGCCGCGTGCGGATGTCGTGGCGGTAGGCCCAGGTGCTCGACAGGTAGCCGGGGAGCAGCGCGGCGGTGCCGGTGGCATTGGCGGTGACCGCCGGGACGCCGGCGTACACCAGCGCCGGCAGGGTCAGGAAGCTGCCGCCGCCGGCCACGGCATTGAGCGCGCCGGCGACGAAGGCGGCACCGAGCAGCAGCGGCAGGTGATGCAGCGCGGCGGCGTCCATCGGCATGGCGCCTACAGCGGCTCGAAGCGGATCTCCTGCGCGCCCTTGTAGAGCACCATGCGGCCGAAGGCGTAGAGGTTCTCCAGGCCTTCGGTGATGGTCAGGAAGTGGTTGCCGGCGAGCTGGCCCATCTTGCTGGCGAAGCAGGCGCTGCCGTAGGTGAGCAGGAACTCGGTCTCGCTGAAGCCGCCCGGGTAGAACAGGATGTCGCCGCGCGACGGGTGGCTGGTGTGGTTCTCGAAGTCCACGCCCAGTTCGTAGTCGCCGAGCGGGATCCACACCGCTTCGCCGCTCCAGCGCGAGTGGATGACCTGGTTCGCGAACGGCAGCACGCGCTCGAAGGCGGCGCAGGTCTTGGGGGCTGCCTCGCGTTCGAAGCGGGCGACGAAGGTATAGGGGCCGGCGATGATGCGCAGCTTGTCCATGGCGTTCTCCTCGGGTGGTCGTCGGGCGCGGCGCCGGAGCGAGGCCGCGCTCGCGTCATCCTAGCTGTATTGCACAGTGTTTACAATTTTTCGGAATTAATTTCCAAAAATACCGGACAGCGCTTCACGCCACCGCTGCGCATCGGGCGCCGGCGCTGCGACGGTCGACGTTGCGGCTATACTGCCGCCCTTCACGCCGAGATGCCGCCGATGAAAGCCACCGTCGCCCGCGCCCTGCTGGCCCTGCTCGCCGTCGCGGTGCTCGCCGGCTGCGGCCTCAAGGGGCCGCTGTACCAGCCGCCGCCGGAAACCCCGAAGCCTGCCAAGCCCGCCAAGCCGGCCGGCTGAACCCGTCCCATCCTCCCGACGCCGGAACCCGCCATGGACCATTTCAACTACCGCGACGGCCGGCTGTACGCCGAAGACGTCGCCGTCGCCGACATCGCCGCGCAGTTCGGCACGCCGTGCTACGTGTACTCGCGCGCCACGCTCGAACGCCATTACCGCGTGTTCGACGCCGCCTTCGGCGCGCATCCGCACCTGATCTGCTACGCGGTCAAGGCCAACGGCAACCTCGGCGTGCTGAACGTGCTGGCGCGGCTGGGTTCGGGCTTCGACATCGTCTCGGTCGGCGAGCTCGAGCGCGTGCTCGCCGCCGGCGGCGACCCGGCGCGCGTGGTGTTCTCGGGGGTCGGCAAGCAGGCGCACGAGATCGACCGCGCGCTGGCGGTGGGGATCCGCTGCTTCAACGTCGAGAGCGAGGCCGAGCTCGAGCGCATCCAGCAGGTGGCCGAGCGGCGCGGAGTGCGCGCGCCGGTGAGCCTGCGCATCAACCCCGACGTCGACCCGGGGACGCACCCGTACATCTCCACCGGGCTCAAGGAGAACAAGTTCGGCATCGACATCGCCGACGCGCCGCGCCTCTACGCGCGCGCCGCGCGCCTGCCCAACCTGCAGGTGACCGGCGTCGACTACCACATCGGCTCGCAGCTCACCCAGCTCGCGCCGTTCGGCGACGCGCTCGACCGCCTGCTCGATCTGGTGCACCGGCTGGAGGCGCAGGGCATCACCATCCACCACCTCGACCTCGGCGGCGGCCTCGGCATCCGCTACCGCGACGAGAACCCGCCGCAGCCCTCCGAGTACGCGGCACGCATGCTCGAACGCCTGCACGCGCTGCCGTACGAGATCCTGATCGAGCCCGGGCGCGCGATCGTCGGCAATGCCGGCATCCTGCTGACCCGGGTGGAGCTGCTGAAGCTCGCCCCGTACAAGAACTTCGCCGTGGTCGACGCGGCGATGAACGACCTGATCCGCCCCTCGCTGTACTCGGCGTGGATGGAGATCGTGCCGGCCGATGCCACGCTGGAGCGCGAACTGCGTCGCTACGACGTGGTCGGCCCGATCTGCGAGACCGGCGACTTCCTCGGCAAGGAGCGCGAACTCGGCGTGGTCGCCGGCGACCTGCTGGCGGTGCGCTCGGCCGGCGCCTACGGCTTCGCGATGAGCAGCAACTACAACACCCGCCCGCGTGCCGCCGAGGTGATGGTCGACGGTGCGCGGGTGCACCTGGTGCGCGCGCGCGAGCAGGTGAGCGCGCTGTTCGCCGGCGAGCAGGTGCTGCCCGCCTGAGCGCTCAGCGCGCCGCGGCGGCCTCGCGGCCGAGCGGCGCCAGGTGCTCGTCGAGCAGCGTGGTGAGCAGCGCGGTGCCGTCGGCGGCGAGGCGGAACTCGCCGAAGCGCGCCGCCGCGTAGGCGCCGCCCTGGCCCTCCTCGAAGAAGAACGCGTCGGTGCCGAGGCGCAGCTGGCCGTTGCGCACGCGGTAGCGCAGCAGGTGCTCGTCGACGGCGAGCGGCGTGCCCTCGGCGTGGAAGCGGCGAAACCGCCCCACGCCGCGCGCATCGAGCGCGAGCACCAAGAGCCCGCTGCCGCCGTCCCCGGCCGCCGCCGCGCGCGCAGCGGCGGCCTCCACGGCCACGGCGAAGCGCAGCGCCATGTAGTCGCCCTGCAGCAGGGAGCGCGGATCGACCGGCGCCAGCGCGAGGCGCAGCACCGTGCCGTGGGCGAGCAGGTGCTCGCGCTGGTAGAGGGTCGTGTTGACGGCCGCCAGCACCAGCGCGAGGCCCAGCAACAGCAGCCACTTACGCCACATCGCCGGCTCCGGCGAGGAAGCCGCGCGCGAGCGCGGCGCGCACCCCGAGCAGCAGCAGGCCGGTCGCGGCGAGCACCGCCGACTTCGCCAGCAGGCCGAGCGCGAGCAGGTAGTAGTACTGCGCGATCCAGCCGAGCAGGCCGAGCAGCGCCAGCCCCATCAGCACGCGCAGCCCGGCGTGGAAGCCGAGCAGCAGCAGCGTGAGCGCGGCGCCGATGCCGGGTGCCGGCAGCGTCGCCAGCGCCACGGCAGCGGCCGCGCCGAGCGCGGCGGCGCGCAGGCGCGCGGGGGCGGCGAGGGTGAGGCCGTGCACCGCGTACAGCAGCCCGGCGGCGACCGCGAGGGCGAGGCCGCCGGCGTACAGCCACGGCGTGTGGCCGCGGGTGAACCGCAGGGCGTCGTACCAGGCCGCTTCGCCGAGCCGCAACTGCAGGCTCAGCGTCACCGCCCAGGCTGCCGGTGCGCACCAGGCCGCGCGCGCGCTGCCGGCCCAGTCGCGGTGGTGCAGCCACAGCCACGCGGCGCCGAGCGCGAGCGGTGCCGCGGCGAGCAGCGTCAGCGCGGTCGCGCTCGCCAGCGAGGTACCGGCGAGGCCCGCGCCGCCGGGGTCGAACAGCACCGTCCAGAGGTCGTCGCCGAAGGCGCGGCACAGCCGGTCCCACGCCCAGCACAGCGCCAGCGCGCTGAAGAAGCGGTGCAGCGGCTCGGGGTAGACGACGAACAGTGGCGCCGACAGCGCGCCGACCGCCAGCGCGAACAGCACGCCAAGGCCGTAGTCGAGCTGCATCGCCAGCGCGGCGAGGATCGCCATCTGCCCGGCGAGCGACAGCGCGAGCGCGAACTGTGCCCCCAGATCCCCCGGTGCCCGCCGCGCCAGCATGAGCGCCGCCGCGACCGCGAGCGCGCCGCACCCGGCCAGCGCCGCCTCGTTCCGGCTGAGCCGCTCGCCGAGCAGCACCCCGAGCGCCGCCACCAGCAGCAGCGCGCCGAGCCAGCCGCAGCCGCCGAGCAGCACGCGCACGAACCACGGGCTGGCGGCGGCCGGCGGCGCCGGCGGCTGTGGCGCAGCGACCAGCCCCTCGGCGTGCAGGCGTGCGAACAGCTCAGTCGGCGTCATGCGGGGTCTC
Organism: Plasticicumulans lactativorans; assembly: GCF_004341245.1. Taxonomy (GTDB): domain Bacteria; phylum Pseudomonadota; class Gammaproteobacteria; order Competibacterales; family Competibacteraceae; genus Plasticicumulans_A; species Plasticicumulans_A lactativorans. Next base: position 4,729 of record NZ_SLWY01000036.1, read on the forward strand.
CCGCGCCAGCGCGCGCAGCCACGCGCCGGCGCCCGCCGACAGCCCGATCACCACGAGCCCGAGCAGCAGCAGGCCGCCGGCGTCGAGATGGTGCGTGAACAGCTGCCGGCCGAGCGCGGCGGTGATCACCACGATGCCGGCGGCGCAGCCGAGCGCGAGCAGGTAGAGGTCACGGCGCCAGTGGCGGTAGGCGCCGTAGAGCGCCGCCAGCGCGAGGGCCCACACCGGCAGCGCCCAGTCACCGCCGGCGCGGCCGAAATCGAGCACGCGCCACAGCGCGAGCAGCGTCAGGTCGGCGAGCAGCAGCGTCGCGATCAGGCGCGGCCCGTAGCGCCCGGCGAGCCAGCCCACGCCGCGCACCGCCGCGTACTCCCAGCCGACCAGCACGGCGGCGTGCAGCGCGACGAGGCCGCCGTTGGGGTGGCCGAGGAACAGGAACTCCGGTGGCAGGCCGCGCGCCTCGCCGAAGTAGAGCAGCACGGCGAGGTCGAGCAGCGCGAGCCACACCAGCCACAGCGGTGCGAAGCACCCGGCCAGCGCCCACGGCGTGATCAGCGCAGCCCAGCTGGCGAACAGCTCCCAGGGGTCGGCGCCGGTCTGGTAGGTCTGCCCGAGCAGCGCGAGCAGCGGCCCGAGCAGCAGCGCGGCGGCGAGCAGCGCGCCGCGTCCGCCCCAGCCGTCGAGGCCGCGGCGGGCGGCGAACAGCACGGCGCCGAGCAGCGCCGCCTGCAGCAGCGCGAACTGCGCGAAGCGCGACAGCCCGCTCCAGTTGGCGGCGATGAAGAACACCGCGGCGGCCACCAGCAGCAGGGCGCCGAGCAGGCCCAGCAGACGGTCGAGGAAGCGCCGCCACGCGGCGGTGCCCGGCGGCACGTCGAGCAGCGCGAGCGCGCGGGCGAGTGCCGCGGGCGACAGGTGCCCGGCGGCGGCGAGCGCATACAGGGCGGAAGGGGGGATGGAGGCGCGCATGCAGGTCTCGCCGGCGGGGCACACTGGGGGCAAGTCTAGGACCGCGCCGGCGCCGCGGCGAGCCGCGGCCGGGCCGCGTGCGGCGGCGCCGATCCGCTATGCTCGCCGCGCATCCAGCCAAGGGGGTCCCGCATGAGTGAAGCCTTCGTCAACCCGTCCGTCAACGAGATCCGCGAGTTGCTGGCGCGGGTGCGCAGCATCGCCGTGGTCGGGCTGTCACCCTCGCCGGGCCGGCCCAGCTACGGCGTGGCGGCGGCGATGCAGGGGCGTGGCTACCGCATCCTGCCGGTCAACCCGGCGATCGTCGACGGCACCGGCCACGTGCTCGGCGAGCGCGCCTACGCGAGCCTCGACGAACTCCCCGGCCCGGTCGACCTGGTCGACGTGTTCCGCGCCCCCGAGCACGTGGCCGGCATCGTCGACGACTGCATCCGCCTCGGCCTGCCGGCGCTGTGGCTGCAGGACGGCGTGATCGATGCCGCCGCGGCGCGACGCGCGCAGGCGGCGGGGATGTTCGTGGTGATGGACCGCTGCCTCTGGCGCGACTGCGTGGTGCTCGCCCCACGCGGCTGACGCGCGCGGGCTACTGCAGCATCAGGAACAGCGCGCCGCCGCCGCGCTGGATGTTGAGCAGCAGGGTGCGCGCGCCGCTGGTGAGGGCGCGGAACGCCTCGACGTCGGCCACCGGCTGGCGGTTGACGCTGACGATGAGGTCGCCGCGGCGCAGGCCGGCGCGCGCCGCCGCGCTGCCGGGCTCGACGCTGCGCACCTGCACGCCGCCGTCGGGCCCGTCGGCGAAGCTCGCGCCCTGCAGGCGCGGGTTTAAGCCCTGTCCGCTGGCCGATTCGCTGTGCTGTTCGCCGATGCGCGCGGTCACGCTGAACGGCTTGCCGTCGCGCAGCAGGTCGACGCGCGCCTCGTCGCCCACGCGCATCACGCCGATGGCGTTGCGCAGCGCCGCGGCGTCGCGCACCGGGCGCTCGTTGATCGCGGTGATGACGTCGCCGGGGCGGATGCCGGCGCGCTCGGCCGACGAGCGCGGGCTGACCTGCGACACCACCGCGCCGCCGTCGCGTTCGAGCCCGAAGGCCTGCGCGAGCTGCGGCGTCAGGTCCTGCGCGGCGACGCCGAGCAGGCCGCGGCGCACCTCGCCGTGGCGCACGAGCTGCTCCATCAGCTGGCGCGCCATGTTCACCGGGATGGCGAAGCCGATGCCGATGTTGCCGCCGCCCGGCGCGAGGATGGCGGTGTTGATGCCGACCAGCTCGCCGCGCAGGTTGACCAGCGCGCCGCCGGAGTTGCCGGGGTTGATCGAGGCGTCGGTCTGGATGAAGTCCTCGTAGCCCTCGATGCCGAGGCCGCTGCGCCCGAGCGCGCTGACGATGCCCGAGGTGACGGTCTGGCCGAGGCCGAAGGGGTTGCCGATCGCCACCACGAAGTCGCCGACGCGCAGGCGGTCGGAGTCGGCGAAGGGCAGCGCGACCAGCTTGCTCGCCGGGATCTGCACCACCGCCACGTCGCTGTCGGGGTCGGAGCCGATCAGCTTGGCGGCGAGCTGGCGGCCGTCGCGCAGCGTCACCGTGATGGTGTCGGCGCCTTCGACCACGTGGTGGTTGGTGAGCACGTAGCCGCGCTCGGCGTCGACGATCACCCCCGAGCCGGCGGATTGCGTGCGGCGCTCGCGCGGCTGGTCGGGCACGTTGAAGAAGCGGCGGAACACCGGGTCGTCGAGCAGCGGGTTGCGTGCGGTCTTCACGCGCGCCTCGGTGGCGATGTTCACCACCGCGGGCGTGGCGCGTTCGAGCATCGGTGCCAGCGTGGGCACCGGCTCGCCGCCGTCGAGGAAGCTCGGCAGCGCCGCCCGTGCCGCCGGCGGTGCGGCGAGGACGAGGCCGAAGCCGAAGCAGGCGGCGAGCGTGAGGCGCAGGATCGGGTTCATGGTCGCACCGTGCGGGATGGGAAGCGGGGCGCCGCGGCGGGCCTCAGCCGAGCGCGGCGCGCGGGTCGAACGCCAGTTCGTCGCGCATGCGCCGGAACAGGGCCTGCGCGGCATCGCTGGTGGCCGGCGGGTTGACGATGACGAGGCGCACGAACTGGTCGCCGGGCGGGTCGCCGGGCAGGCCGCGTCCGCGCAGGCGCAGCTTCTGGCCGCTCTGGGCACCCGCCGGGATGGCGAGCGTCACCCGGCCGCCGAGCGTGGGCACGTCGATGCGTGCACCGAGCGCGGCCTCCCACGGCGCGACCGGCAGCTCCACGGTGATGTCGCGGCCGTCGAGCTGGTACAGCCGGTGCGGCAGCACGCGCAGTTCGAGGTAGAGATCGCCGCTGTCGCCGCCGCCGCTGCCGGCCTGGCCCTGGCCGCCGAGGCGGATCTTCTGCCCGGAGACCACGCCGGGCGGGATCTTCACGTTGAGCGTGCGCGCCGCGCCGTGGCCGCCGGCGGGCGTGAGCTTGAGTGCGCGGGTGCCGCCGCTGTAGGCCTCTTCGAGGCTGATCTCGAGCACGCTGTGCTGGTCCTCGCCGGCGCGCGGGCGGGCGTGGGCATGGCCGTGGGCGTGGCCGTGGGCGTGGGCGCCGGCGAAGCCGCGTTCGCCGAACAGGCTGTCGAAGAACTCGCTGAAGTCGGCGCCCGAGAAGCCGCGCGTCGGGTCGGGGCCGCGGCGGGTGTGCGCCTGCCAGCCCGGCGGCGGGCGGAATTCCTGGCCGGCGCGCCAGTCGGGGCCGAGCTGGTCGTAGGCGGCGCGCTTCTCCGGGTCCTGCAGGACTTCCCAGGCTTCGTTGATCTCCTTGATGCGTTCCTCGGCATTGCGCTCCTTGCTGACGTCGGGGTGGTACTTGCGCGCGAGCCGCCGGTACGCCTTCTTGATCTCGTCGGCGCCGGCGGTGCGGGGCACCCCGAGGGTTTCGTAGTAGTCCTTGAAGCGCATGGTGTGTGGCCGTCGGTGGGGCGGGCGGCCCGTGCCGGGGCCGCCCGCGGAAGGGTCAGCTCTCGACCGTGATCTTGCGCGGCTGCGTGTACTCCTGCTTGGGGATCACGATCTCCAGGACGCCGTTGGCGCCGCGCGCGCTGATGCGCCCGGCATCGGCGGTGTCGGGCAGGCCGAAGCGGCGGTAGAAGGTGCCACGCGCGCGTTCGACGCGCTTGTAGCCCTCACGCTCGTCCTTGCGCTCGCTCAGGCGCTCGCCCTTCAGCGTGAGCACGCCGTTCTCCATCGTGATGTCGATGTCCTTGGGATCGACGCCCGGGATGTCGGCGTGGATGACGAAGCGGTTGGCCTCTTCCCTGATGTCGACCGCCGGGATCCAGTCGCAGGTGGCGACGCTGGAACTGTCCTCGTTGCCGAGGGCGCGGGGGTCGAACAGGCGTTCCAGCTCCTTCTGCAGCTGGGTGAAGCGGCTCATCGGGTCGTAGCGCGTGATGCTCATGGCGAACCTCCTCGAAGACGGTACGTGGACACAGGGGCCGGTCACCGGCCTGTCCGCGAGATGAGGGCGCGGCGCAGCGTTTCAAGGCGTCAGCGGCGGCGCCCCGGGGTCTGGCGCCGCGTCGCCGGGCGGCACCAGCACGGCGTGGAGCTGCGCCGGCACCGCGGCGGGCGGCAGCGGCGCGGCGTACAGGAATCCCTGGATGCAGTCGCAGGCGAGCCCGCGCAGCACCTCCAGCTGCGCCGGCGTCTCGACGCCCTCGGCGATCACTCGCAGCTTCAGGTTGCGCGCCATCGCGACGATGGTGGAGACGATCGCAGCGGCGTCGTGACTGCCGAGGTCGTGCACGAAGGAGCGGTCGATCTTGAGCGCGTCGACGTGGAACTGGCGCAGGTAGGCGAGCGAGGAATAACCGGTGCCGAAGTCGTCGATCGACAGCCGCAGCCCCAGCTCGCGCAGGCCCTGGAGCAGGCCCAGCACGTCGCGGGCGTTCTCCATCAACTGGCTCTCGGTGAGCTCGATGACGATGGCCGAGGCCGGCACGCCGTGGCTGTAGAGGACCTCGGCGATCTCGTCGACCAGCCCGTGATTCTTCAGGCTCGCCGCCGACAGGTTGACCGCCACCCAGAAGCCGGGGGGCAGTTGCGCCTGCCAGTCGCGCCACTGCCGGCAGACCGCGGCGAGCACCCACTGGTCGATCTGGGCGATCAGCCCGAACTTCTCGGCGAAGGGGATGAACGCGCCCGGCAGCAGCTCACCCTTCTCGGGGTGGCGCCAGCGCACCAGCGCTTCGAGGCCGATCGTGCGCCCTTGCCGCAGGTCCACCACCGGCTGGTAGTACACGTGCAGTTCGTTCTCCTGCAGCGCGCGGCGCAGCTCGAGCTGCATCGACAGGTGCTCCTGCGCCGCGCGGTTCATGTGCTCCTCGAAGAACTGGTAGGTGTTCTTGCCGGCATCCTTGGCGGTGTACATCGCCGCGTCGGCGTTGCGCTTGAGCAGGTCGAGTGTGTTCGTCATCCCGCCTTCGGGGACGTCGTCGGGGAAGATGGTGATGCCGATGCTGGTGGTGATGGTGACGGGCTTGTTCTGGATGAAGAACGGGTGCTCGAAATTGTCGATCAGGCGCCGCGCGATGTGCTCGGCGTAGTCGTCGGGCGAGAGTTCGAGCAGCAGGATCGTGAACTCGTCGCCGCCGAAGCGCGACACGGTGTCGACCTCGCGCAGCACCTGGCAGATGCGCTCGGCGACCAGCATCAGCAGTTCGTCGCCGGCGGCGTGGCCGAGGGTGTCGTTGATGGTCTTGAAGTTGTCCAGGTCGAGGAACATCACCGCGATCCGGCGCTGGTGGCGGCGCGAGTAGGCCACCGCCTGTTCCAGGCGATCGTCGAACAGCGCACGGTTGGGCAGGCCGGTCAGCGTGTCGTGGAAGGCCTGGTGGTGCAGCTGCGCGTTCAGGTCTTCCAGCTCGCGGGTACGCGCGCTGACCTCGGCGGCGAGCATCAGGTCGCGGCGCTCGATCCGCTCGAGCATGTCGTTGAGGTCGGCGCCGAGCCGGCCGATCGCATCCCTGCGGGCGGCCTCGCTGCGCAGCGTGTAGTCGGCGTCGTGGCCGGCGCGGCGGGCGAGCTGCGACAGTTCCTCGAACGCGCGGGCAAGGGCGCGTTCGATGCCCAGCACCCACGCTCCGGCGCCCAGCGCGCCGACGGCGAGCGCCGCGAGCCCTGCACCGACGTCGCCCGCGCCGCCGAGCGCGCCCGCGACGACGCCGAGCACGCCGGCGAGGGCGGCCGTCAGCAGCAGGGTCTGGCGGATCGACAGGCGATCGAAGAAACGCAGCCTCACGGTGGAGCGGTCCTGGGAGGTGGGGCCACGGCGCGCCGCGCCGTCGCGGCCTGGGTAGGGGGACGAGATTGGCAGTATCGCCGGGCGAACACAATGATCGCCGCCTGCCGCGGCGGCGCGCGTTCCGCCTTGATCCCGGCCCTGTCGCCGGGCGGCCGGATGCGCTATCTAGCCGGCTCCGGGCGGCCCGCCCGCGGAGGTCCCGCATGTCGCAGAACCGTGCATTCATCCCCCTGTCCATCGCCGTGCTCACGGTTTCGGATACCCGCACCGAGGCCGACGACAGCTCCGGGCGCACGCTCGTCGAGCGCCTGACCGAGGCCGGCCACCACCTGGCCGAGAAGGCCATCGTGCGCGACGACGTCTACGCGATCCGCGCGATCGCCTCGCGCTGGATCGCCGACCCCGGTGTCGACGTGGTGCTGATCACCGGCGGCACCGGGCTCACCGGCCGCGACGGCACGCCGGAGGCGGTCAAGGTGCTGTTCGACAAGGAGATCGAGGGCTTCGGTGAACTCTTCCGCATGCTCTCGTGGGAGGAGATCCGCACCTCGACGATCCAGTCGCGCGCCGTCGCCGGCGTCGCCAACGGCACTTACCTGTTCTGCCTGCCGGGCTCGACCGGCGCCTGCCGCATGGGCTGGGAGCGCATCCTGCGCGAGCAGCTCGATTTCCGGCACCGCCCGTGCAACTTCGTCGAGCTGATCCCGCGGCTGCGCGAGCACTGAGCATGCCCCCGGCGGCCGACGGCGCCGCGGGCTGCGGAACGTCCGGTGGCCCCCGCCGCAGGGAGGCTAGACTTCTGGCGTGTGCATCCGCGCAGCGGGAGGAGGTCGAGATGACACTGCAACAGCTGGCCGACTGGGTCGCCGAGATCGCGGCGATCACCGATGGCGGACACGTGACGCTGGACCCGCACGAGGCGGGGGGGCTCGCGATCACCGTCAACTGGGAGCAGGCGGGGGATCACGTGCAGTCCCGCCACCTGCTGTCCGCGGCCGAGGTGGCGCGCAGCGACGGCGCACCGCCGGCGGGGGCCGAGGCGCTGCACCGCATCACCTTCGCGGTGCGCGAAGTCATGCTGCTGGAGGCCGAGGCGGACGACGCCACCCCGGATGCCTGAGCGGGCGCCGCAGCGGCGGGCCGGCTCCGGCCCCGCAGCGGGCGGCAGGTCCGCGCAGCCGGTCGTCAGCCGAAGGCGCGGGCGAACCGGCGGGTGAGTTCGCCGGCGGGGATCGTCTGGCAGCCGCTGACGTTCTGGCCCGACCAGAGCGGCGAGAAGTCCCCCGAGCCGCGGCTTTCGGCGGCGGTGCGCAGCGGCGCGATGGCGGCGGTGGCGAGCGGAAACGCCGGCGCCGCAGAGGAGAGGGGGCCGAGCTCGCGGATCAGGCGGTTGACGATGCCGCGTGCGGGCCGACCGGTGAACAGGTTGGTCAGGGCGGTGTGACCGGCGGCGTCGCTCTGCAGGGCGGCCCGGTGCAGCGGCGAGGTGGTGGCTTCGGGGCACAGCAGGTAGGCCGTGCCGATCTGCACGCCGGCGGCGCCGAGCGCGAGCGCGGCCGCCACGCCCTGCGCATCGGCGATGCCCCCGGCGGCGATCACCGGGCAGCGCACCGCCCGCACGACTTGCGGCAGCAGGGCGAACGTTCCCACCTGGGTGCTCAGGTCATCGCTCAAGAACATGCCGCGATGGCCGCCGGCCTCCACCCCCTGCGCGATCACCGCATCGGCTCCGTGGGCCTCCAGCCAGCGCGCTTCGTCCACCGTGGTCGCCGACGACAGGATCGTGGCCCCCCACGCCTTCACGCGCGCCAGCAGGTCGGCCGCGGGCAGGCCGAAGTGGAAGCTGACGACGGGCGGCTCGAACTCACTCAGCACCTCGGCGAATTCGGCACTGAAGGGCGCGCGCCCCGGTCCGGCGGGAACGGCGGCGGGGTCGAGGCCGAACTCGCGGTAGTACGGCGCGAGCGCGCTGCGCCACGCGGCTTCCCGCTCCGCACTCGGCACGGGGGGCGTGTGACAGAAGAAGTTGACGTTGAACGGTCGGTCGGTACGGGACCGGATCGCCGCCAGTTCGCTGCGCAGCGCATCCGGGCCGAGCATCGCGCAGGGCAGCGAACCGAGCCCGCCGGCCGCGGACACGGCGATCGCGAGGGCGCTCCCCTGCACGCCCGCCATCGGTGCCTGGATGATCGGCCAATCGGTACCGAGCAGTTCTCGCAGGGACATCACAACACCTCCTCTCCGGCGACGGTCGGGGCGCTCCCGGCCCATGAAAAAAGGGCCTACGCTCGCGCGTAAACCCCTGTTTTATTGGTGGGCCCTGCAGGGCTCGAACCTGCGACCTAGCGATTGTGCGTTATTGTAGACGCTTATCCTTGATCATCAACGCGAGCGAAATCAATCTCTTCCGTTCGCGTTTATCATCAATCGCTGTCAGTGCGCATCATCGGCGTTGACGCTTCGTTGACACTGCTTGCCACGCCACTGCTCGACCGCTACTTTTCGTTAAAGGTCCCGCGACCGCGGGTGTGTTTATGCGGCCGATAGGCCGTCTACTTTTAGTTAGACGACGATGATTGAACTCCTCAGAGACCCCATTTGGCAGTTTGTCGGCGCGTTTCTAGCGCTTCTAACCATCGGCTTGTCGTACGCGTTGTATCGATCACAGCGTGAGCGGAAAGACCTTTCGTACGACATTGTTTTGAATAGCCCTATCTTGTCGGTCATCGAGGAAGATGAAGGAAAGCTGCAGTTGCTCTATGAAGGACATCCGATTAAGGATCCGCGGATTCTTTTCGTTTATGTGGAAAATACGGGCAATACGCCGATACCCGCTAGTGATTACGAACGCCCAATAGCGCTTGATTTTGGGGAAGGCGCGAAGGTTCTTTCGGCCGTCGTCGCGTTCACTGTCCCCAAGTCCCTAATTCTGGAACTGGAGCGAAAAGATCATGTGGTCACGATCAAGCCCGCGCTCTTGAATCCAGGCGACTCCGCTCGACTAAAACTTCTTGTATCGCACTACGGGGCTTCCCCGCATATTGATGGCAGAGTTCATGGAGTAAAGGCACTACACCCTGTTGTGGAAAAGCTATGGGAACATCTGATCAAATCCGGTCAGTCCACCGACCCATTGCCGTAAACTAGCCCCACCGTCACCCGAGCTCCCGTCCCATGAAACAACTGACCTT
>NZ_SLWY01000037.1 GCF_004341245.1 Plasticicumulans lactativorans
CAGCCCGTGTTGCGCATCCCGGCCGCCAGCGCGTTGATCGAGCGCAGCAGCGGATTCAGCCACAGCGCGCGCTCCGCCTCTCCCCCACTCGCGGCGCCACGATAGCGCTTGAGCAGCACCACCTGGATGTAGTTGATCGGATCCAGGTAGGGGTTGCGGCGGGCGATCGACAGGCTCAGCGACGGCGTCTCGGCGAGGAGTGCGTCGATCTGCGCGACGGCCAGGATTTCGCTTGCGGTGATGCTGCATTCGTCGCGAATCGCGCCGTAGATCTCGTCGGCGGTGGTGGCGTCCTCGCACAGTTTCGCGTATTCGCGGGCGATGCCGAGTTCGCTCTTCGACAGTGACATCTGGCTGTTGCCGAGCAGGGAGCGGAAGAACGGCCAGTCCCGGTACATCGCCTGCAGCGTCACCAGGCGTTCGCGGTCCGCGGCGCACCATTCCCGCAAGGCCGTGCCGATGCCATACCAGGCCGGCACCGTCTGCCGCGAAAGGCTCCAGCCGAACACCCAGGGAATCGCCCGCACCGAATACTTCGAGCGATCGGCCTTCTTGCGGTGCGACGGGCGCGAGCCGATGTTCAGCAGTCCGATTTCAGTGACCGGCGTGGCTTCGTAGAAATAATCGACGAAGCGTGGCGTGTGGTCGGTGAGGACGCGGTAGGCGTCCTCGCCGCGCCGGGCGAGTTCGGCCATCACGCGCAGGTGCTCGGGGTCGTCGGGGCGGCAATCGGTGATGAGGCAGCGGCTGGCCTTGAGCAGGCCGGTCAGCGCCATCGTCAGTTCGTAGACGGCCGTTTCGGCGTTGCCGTATTTCGCCGACAGCACCTCGCCCTGTTCCGTGAACTTGATCTGACCCTGCACGGTGCCGGGTGGCTGCGCGAGGATGGCGTCGTGGGTCGGCCCGCCGCCGCGCCCGACCGTGCCGCCGCGGCCGTGGAAGAGCTTGCAGCGGATGCCGTGCCGCGCCGCGATGGCGTTGATGCGCAGCTGCGCGCGGTAGAGGTTCCAGCCCGAGGCGAGGATGCCACCATCCTTGCAGGAATCGGAGTAGCCCAGCATGACCTCCTGGACATCCCCCGAGGCGGCAAGCAGCGCGCGGTAGGCTTCGCAGGCGAGGAGCTTTTCGAGCACCGGCTCGATGTGGGCCAGATCGTCGATGGTCTCGAACAGCGGCGAGATGCGCAGTTCGCAGTGCCAGCTGCCGTCGGTGTGGCGCCCGACCAGCCCGGCGAAGCGCGCGAGGAACAGCACTTCGAGGATATGGCTCGCCGCGTGCGTCATCGAGATCACGTACGCGCCGAAGGCGTGCGGGCTGATCTCGCGGCGAAGTTCGGCGACCGTGCGCAGCACGGCGAGGATCTCGCGGGTGTCGGCGGACAGGTCCTCGGCGTAGAGGAGCGGCGTGCCGGGGTGCGCGAGCAGTTCCCCGAGCACGCGGATGCGGCCATCCTCGTCGAGCGCGGCGTAGTCCGGCAGGTTGGGGGCCCGCGCGAACAGCTCGGTGACGGCGGCGGTGTGGCGGGTCGACTCCTGCCGGATGTCGAGTTGCGCGAGATAGAAGCCGAAGCTTTCCGCCAGGCGGATCAGATCCTTCAGCTCGGCGTCGGCGAGGTTGCCGTCGCCGTGCGAGGCCAGCGAATCGCGGATCGCGTACAGGTCCTGCAGGAAGTCGGTCTCCGAGGCGTAGCCGCCACCGTCCTGATCGACCGTGCCGTTGAGCCGCGCGTTCAGCATCGCCACGTTGCGGCTCAGGCGGTGAAACATCAGGAACAGCTTGCGCCGGTAGGGCTCCTGGCTGAAGCGGTTGGGGTTGTCGCGGAACACCGTGGCGGCGATGTCGGCGTCGGCCGCGAGCCGTTGCGCGAAGGCGAGCGACGGACGCACCAGCGAGCTCGAATGCGTCAGCAGGTGCGAGAGTTCGTCGATGCGGCGCATGTATTCGCGCTGCACCTCGCGCGCCTGCATGCGTAGGGCCATCGCGGTGACGTCGTGCGTCACGAACGGATTGCCGTCGCGATCGCCGCCGATCCACGAACCGAAGCGGATACAGCTCGGCACCCGCAGGGCCGCGCCGTAGACGTTGCCGATCGCGCGTTCGAAGTTGCGGTAGATGTGCGGAACCGCCTGGAACAGGGTTTCGCGGAAGTAGTACAGGCCGTTGAAGATCTCGTCGCGCACCTGGGGTTTGTGCACGCGGACCTCGTCGGTCTTCCACAGGATCTGGATCTGGTTGCGCAACTGCTGCTCGACCACCTGGCGCTGGTGCTCGCCGAGCGTCGGGTCGTTCAGGTGCTTGGCCATCAGGAAGATGCGCCGCTGGGCTTCGAGCAGGGTGCGGCGCTTGGCCTCGGTCGGGTGGGCGGTGAACACCGGCTGGAACAGCAGTTCGTCGAGCAGGCTCTGGAGCTGTTCGACGCTCACGCCCGCCGCGTGCAGTTCGCGCACCGCATCGTCGAACGAGCCCCGCCACAGCGGCTCTCCGCTGGCGACCTGCCGCCGCCGCGCCTGATGTGCCCAGTCCTCCTCGGCGATGTTGGCGAGGGTGAAATAGGTGCTGAAGGCGCGCAGCACGTGCGTGAGAGTCTGCGCGTCGAGCGCCTCGATCAGGTGCATCAGCTGTTCGCGCTTCGCCGTGTCCTCCTGCGCGCGCAGTTCGATGAAGCCCTTGCGCAGCGCCTCGACGGCATCGAGCACCGCGCCGTTCTCCTGGGTCTGCAGCACCTCTCCGAGCAGATTGCCGAACAGCTTCACGCGCGTGCGCAGGTCCTTGTCATCGGAGGCATGCATGGGTGGGATCTCGTCGAGGGGGGAGTGCGCTCGATCATACGTTCGGGGAACGGGCCAACCAACGACAGCCGCACTACAGCCCGGGCGGCCGCCGCGCGGCCGGGTGGTGTCGGCGCGCCAGCGGCCCCGGAGGCCGCCAGCGCGCGCCGCGGGCGGCTTCGCCGCGTGGAGCCAGAACCGGGCGGCGCCTCATCCCAGCCGGTAGACGCGCGCCTCGTACGGCCGCAGCACGAAGTGCTCCGGGCTGCGGCGGGCGTCGACCGGATAGTTGCCGATCAGGAACTGGTGTTCCCGGCGGGGCAGCTCCGCGGGCAGGGAGAACATCACCTCGTCGGCCGAGAAGTTGGCGACGACCAGCAGGCAGTCCCGTTCCCAGGTGCGCGTGTACGCGTAAAGCCGCGTGTCGTCGGGCAGCAGCAACTGGTAGCGGCCGTGGACGATCACCGGGTGCTCCCGGCGCAGGCGGATCAGGCGGCGGTAGTAGTGATAGATCGAATCCGGGTCGACCAACGCCTGTTCGGCATTGACGGTCAGGTAATTCGGATTGACCCTGATCCACGGCGTGCCCGTGGTGAAGCCGGCATTCGGGCCGGCATCCCACTGCATCGGCGTACGCGCATTGTCGCGGCTCTTGGCATGGATGGCGTTCATCACGGCCGCCGGATCCTCGCCGCGCTGTTCGACCGCCTCGCGGTACATGTTGATCGTCTCGATGTCGCGGTAATCCCCGATGTCCGTGAAACGGGCATTGGTCATGCCGAGTTCCTCGCCCTGATAGATGTAGGGCGTACCCTGCAGCAGGTGCAGGAAGGTGCCGAGCATCTTGGCCGATTCGCTGCGATGGCGGGTATCGTCACCGAAGCGCGACACCGGCCGCGGCTGGTCGTGGTTGGACAGGTAGAGGCTGTTCCAGCCACGTCCGGCGAGCTCGTCCTGCCAGCGCGACATCGTCGTCTTCAATTCGCGCAGGTCCAGGGGTTTCAGGGCCCACTTGCCGTTGGCATGGCCGCTGACCGCATCGAGATCCATGTGCTCGAACTGGAACAGCATGTTCAGCGCGCCGTTCTCCTCGTCGGTGATTTCGACACCCTGCCGGGTGGTGGCCAGGGGCGCTTCGCCGACGGTGATCGTGTCGTAGTGCGACAGCACCTCGCGCTTCATTTCGAGCAGGTATTCGAGCAGGCGCGGACCGTTGGTCACCATCACGGAACCCGGCTGCAGGAAGCCGGGGCGCACCACCGGTGCGTCGGGCAGGCCGTCGGGCTTGGAGATCATGTTGATGACGTCCATGCGGAAGCCGTCGACGCCCCGCTGCAGCCAGAAGTCCATCAGCGCGTAGACCTCGGCGCGCACCTGCGGATTCTCCCAGTTCAGGTCGGGCTGCTTCTTCGAGAACATGTGCAGGTAGTATTCGCCGGTCGCCTCGTTGTACTCCCAGGCCGAGCCGCCGAACGCCGCCTCCCAGTTGTTCGGTTCGCGGCCGTCCGCTGCCGGTTCACGCCAGATGTAGTAGTCGTGATAGGGATTGTCGCGCGACTTGCGGGCTTCCTGGAACCAGGCGTGCTCGTCCGAGGTATGGTTGACCACCAGGTCCATCATCAGCCTGATGCCGCGCTGGTGCATGCCGGCGATCATTGCGTCGAAATCGGCCAGCGTACCGAATTCGTCCATGATGTCGCGGTAGTCGCTGATGTCGTAACCGTTGTCGTCGTTCGGGGACTTGTAGACGGGCGACAGCCAGATCACGTCCACGCCGAGCGTGCGCAGGTAATCGAGCTTTTCGATGATGCCGCGCAGATCGCCGATACCGTCGCCGTTACTGTCCTTGAAGCTGCGCGGATAGATCTGGTAGACGACGCTGTTTTTCCACCATGCCTGCTGCATGTTCTTTCTCCCGGCGTGAAATGATCGTGCTGATGCCGCCCGGGATAGCGGGCGATACATCCTGATCCGCGACGCCGGTGTAATGCCGCCCGGAACGGGCGACAGGACGGTGACCGGCGTTTCGGCCGCAACGAAGCCCCTGGCCCGTCGCGGCGACGGGCCTCGTGACCAACGCATGTGTTGAAGCGGGCGCGGTGCCCGCGGGGCCGGAGGTGGCCCGGCGGGCGGGCCGGCGTTCTACGCCGCCGGCCCGCCCGCTGCCGTCGCTCAGTGCGACGTGTTGGGGACCGCCATCAGCGGCGGACGGACCTGGGCCCCGGGCTTCAGCCGGCGCCGATAGGCGTGGCCGTTGGCATCGAACAGGTGGCAGTGGGCTTCGGGCAGCGTCACCGTCAGCGGTTCGCCGACGTGGATCGCCGTGTCACCCTCCTCGCGCACCGTCAGCGTCGCTTCGTCGTTGGCGGTGGCCGGGCTCTCGACGTACAAGTACGAGGACTCACCGAGGTGCTCGACGTGCCGTGCGCCGCCGGTGATCACCCCCATCGCGTCGGTGCTGCCGCCGATCAGGGTGTGTTCGGGGCGGACGCCCAGCGTGACCTTGTCGCCGACGCGCGCGCTGCCGGCGTCCACCGTCGCGCTGGCGCGGGCGCCGCTCGCCAGCGTCACCTCCACGCGTTCGCCGGTGATGGCGCTGATCGTCGCCGGCAGGAAGTTCATCTTCGGCGAGCCGATGAAGCCGGCGACGAAGAGGTTGGTGGGGTGGTGGTAGAGCTCCAGGGGTTCGCCGACCTGGGCGATGCTGCCGTCGCGGCTCATCGCCTCGCCGGCGTTGAGCAGCACGATCTTGTCGGCCATGGTCATCGCTTCGACCTGGTCGTGGGTCACGTAGATCATGCTCGCGCTGAGGCTCGCGTGCAGCTTGGCGATCTCGATGCGGGTCTGCACGCGCAGCGCGGCGTCGAGGTTCGACAGCGGCTCGTCGAACAGGAACACGCCGGGCTCGCGCACGATCGCGCGGCCGATCGCCACGCGCTGGCGCTGGCCGCCGGAGAGCTCCTTCGGCAGGCGTTCCAGCAGGTGGCCGAGGTGCAGGATGTCGGCGGCCTTGCGTACCCGCTTGTCGATGTCGGACTTGTCGGTCTTGGCGAGCTTCAGGCCGAAGGCCATGTTCTCGAAGATCGTCATGTGCGGGTACAGCGCGTAGCTCTGGAACACCATCGCGACGCCGCGCTCGGACGGCGGCAGGTGCGTGACGTCGCGCCCGCCGATGTGCAGCGTGCCGGCGCTGATCTCCTCCAGGCCGGCCACCATGCGCAGCAGCGTCGATTTGCCGCAGCCCGACGGGCCGACGAAGACGCAGAACTCGCCGTCGGCGATCTCCAGGTTGACGTTGTTGATGACCTGCACGTGGCCGTAGCGCTTGTGCACATCACGGAGCTTGATGTCTGCCATTTGCGGTTAACTCCTCTCGATCTCTGCGTTGCAACGGCCCCGGGGCCGCGGATGTTCCGCCTCCCCGGCCGGGCGCGCGTCGTGTCCGGGCACGCGCCCCGCGGGTAGGGCAAGGGGTGACATGTCCGCGCCGTCAGGCGCCGCCGAAGAAGCCGCCGAAGGCGGGCAGCGTCAGCTTGTCCTGCGCCAGCGTGGCTTCCAGGCCATGACCGGCGAGCGGCTTCCAGTCGCCGGCCGGCAGGGTGAACGCGACGGTGTCGGCGCTGAAGTTGAAGACACACAGCACGCGCTCGTCGCCCGCCTCGCGCACGAAGGCGAGGATCGGCTCATCGCTGTCGACCAGGGCGATCGACCCCTTGATCAGCGCCGGCTGCGTGTGGCGCCAGCCGAGGAAGCGCCGATAGGCGTTGAGCACGGAATGCGGATCGTCCTGCTGGCGGTCCGCCGCGCGTGGCAGGTGCTCCTCGGGGACCGGCAGCCAGGGCTCGGCGCCGGAGAAGCCCGCGTGCGGCGCCGCGGCGTTCCACGGCATCGGCGTGCGGCAGCCGTCGCGGCCCTTGAACTCCGGCCACAGCGGAATGCCGTACGGGTCCTGGATGCGCTCGAAGGGAATGTCGGCCTCGGTCAGGCCGAGTTCCTCGCCCTGGTACACGCAGACGCTGCCGCGCAGGCTCAGCAGCATCGCGGCGAGCATGCGCGCGCGCGCGGGCGCATCGCCGCCGGCCCAGCGGCTGAGCACGCGCATGCAGTCGTGGTTGCCGAGCGACCAGCACGGCCAGCCGTCGCCGATGCGCGCCTCGGTGTCGTCGATCACCTTGCGCACGAACGTCGCGGTGCCGGTCTGGCCGAGCAGCATGAAGCTGTAGGCCATGTGCAGCTTGTCGCCACCGCTGGTGTACTCGCACATCGTGCCGATGGCGTCGTCGGCGCCGATCTCGCCGACCGTCGTCAGCGCCGGGTAGCGATCGAGCAGGCTGCGCAGCTTGCGCATGAACTCGAGGTTCTCCGGTTGCGACTTGTCGTACAGGTGCTGCTGGTAGCCGTACGGGTTGTTCGCCGGCACCGCGCCGTCGACCGCCGGCACCGAGCGGTCGAACGGCGGGTTGTCGCGCAGTTCGGCGTCATGCACGTAGAAGTTGGCGGTATCCAGGCGGAAGCCGTCGACGCCGCGCTCGATCCAGAACTTCACGACGTCGAGCATCTGCGCCTGCACTTCCGGGTGGTGGAAGTTCAGGTCCGGCTGGCTGGTCAGGAAGTTGTGCATGTAGTACTGGTTGCGCCGCGCGTCCCAGTGCCAGGCGCTGCCGCCGAAGATCGACAGCCAGTTGTTCGGCGGCGTGCCGTCGGGCTTGGGGTCGGCCCAGACGTACCAGTCGGCCTTCGGGTTGCTGCGGTTCTGGCGGCTCTCGACGAACCACGGGTGCTCGTCCGAGGTATGGCTCAGCACCTGGTCGATCATCACCTTCAGGCCGAGTGCGTGGGCACGCGCCACCAGGGTGTCGAAATCGGCCAGCGTGCCGAACAGCGGGTCGATGTCGCGGTAGTCCGAGACGTCGTAGCCGAAGTCCTTCATCGGCGAGGTGAAGATCGGCGACAGCCAGATCGCGTCCACGCCGAGGCTGGCGATGTATTCGAGCCGCTGGGTGATGCCCGGCAGATCGCCCACGCCGTCACCGTTGGTGTCCTGGTAGCTGCGCGGGTAGATCTGGTAGATGACGGAGCCGCGCCACCAGTCGGGGTCCGTGCGTGAGTCGAGATGGCTCATGTTCGATGCTCCTGTAGTGAAGGGGTGTCAGCCCTTGACGGCGCCGGCGGTGAGGCCGGAGACGATGCGGCGCTGGAAGATCAGCACGAGGCCGACGACCGGTACGGTGACGATCACGGAGGCGGCCATGATCGTGCCCCACGGCAGTTCGAACTGGCTGGCGCCGCTGATCAGCGCGATCGCCACCGGCACCGTGCGCATCTCCGGGCTCAGCGTGAAGGTCAGGGCGAACAGGAACTCGTTCCACGCACCGATGAAGGCGAGCAGCCCGGTGGTGACGAGCGCCGGCCACATCAGCGGCAGGAACACCTGGGTGACGATGACGAGGGGTGAGGCGCCGTCCATGATCGCGGCTTCTTCGAGTTCCTTCGGCAGGTCACGCATGAAGGTGGTCAGCACCCACACCGTGAACGGCAGCGTGAACACCATGTAGGTGAGCACCAGGCCCCACAGCGTGTTGTACAGGCCGAGCGCGCGGATCATCTCGAACATGCCCGACAGCACCGCGACCTGCGGGAACATCGAGATGCCGAGCACGGTGAGCAGCAGCAGCTTGCGGCCCTTGAAGCGCACGCGTCCGAGCGCGTAGCTCGCCGACACCGCGATCGTCAGCGAGACCACCACCACCACGACCGCGACCACGACCGAGTTGCCGACGTTGCGCAGGAACACGCCCTGCGACAGCACCGAGACGTAGTTGTCGAGCTTGAACTGCGCCGGCAGCAGGTTCGGCGTGAACAGATCCGAGCCGAACTTCATCGACGACACGATGGCGTAATAGAACGGGAACACCGCGTAGACGATGATCACCGCAACCAGCAGGTAAAAACCGATGCGCAGCCAGAGATTCGGTTTCATCGTGCGTCTCCGTCGAACTTGACCCGTCCGATCGTGATGTAGGCGGCGGTGCACAGGGCCACGATCAGGAACAGCACCGTCGAGGCCGCCGAACCGAAGCCGACCTGCTGGAAGTCCACCAGCTGCTGGCGCGAATAGACCGACATGCTCATCGTGTCCTTGCTGTTCGAGGTCAGCACGTAGATCAGGTCGAACACGCGCAGCGCGTCGAGGGCGCGGAAGATCACCGCCACCATCAGCGCCGGGCGGATCAGCGGCAGCGTCACCTTGAAGAACACGCGCACCGGGTGGATGCCGTCGACGCGCGCCGCCTCGTAGCAGTCGGTCGGCAGCATCTGCAGCGCGGCGAGGATCATCAGCGCCATGAACGGCGTGGTCTTCCACACGTCGACCATGATCACCGCGTTCATCGCGAGCGCGGGATCGGCGGTCCAGGCGAGCGGCTGATTGATGATGTGCAGGCCCATCAGCACGTAATTCAGCACGCCGAACTGGTCGTGCATCATCCACGCCCACATCTTCGCCGAGACGATGGTCGGGATCGCCCAGGGGATCAGCACCGCGGCGCGCACCAGCGCCCGCCCGGGGAACTTCGCGTTCAGCACCAGCGCGACGATTAACCCGAGGACCGTTTCCAGGGTCACCGAGATCACCGAGAAGCGGATGGTGTTGAGTACGGCGTTCCACCATTCCGGATCGGCCAGCAGGCCGTACTCGCCGACGTAATTCGAAAAGCCGACGAACTTCGCGGCGCCGAGCTCCTTCAGGTCGGCGTCGGTGAAGCTGAACCACAGCGTGCGCAGCAGCGGCCAACCGGCCACCAGCACCATCACGACGATCATCGGCGTGATGAACAGCCAGGCCGAACGGATCCGGCTCTGGTTCAAAGACAGTTTTTCAGCCATCTGCAAATCCTCATGCAGGACGGTGGAATGTGCGGCGACCGGGGTGGGAGGTCCGCGGTCGCCGCCGCGGCGCAGGCCGTCGGGAAGCCCGGCCTACGCGCGCTCCGGGCTTACCACTTGCCGCCGCGGCTCATGCGGTTGAGCTTGGCTTCCAGCGCGGCCACGCCGTCCTTCGCGCTGGTCTTGCCGGCAAGGATGTCGTAGGCGGTGTTCCAGAACTCGTTGCTGACCTGGTTGTACTTGGCACCGGTCGCGGTCGACGGGCGTGCCACCGCGCTGGCGAAGGTGTCGTACAGGCTGGCGAAGAAGGGGTTGGCTGCCAGCACTTCCTTGTCCTGGTACAGCGCCGGGATCGTCGGCTGATAGGCGCCCTTGATCGCGTGCTCCTTCTGCGCGTCCTTCGAGGTCAGGTAGACGACCAGGTCGGCGGCGAGCGCCTGGTGCTTCGAGTACTTGGAGACGGCGAGCTGCCAGCCGCCGAGCGTGGCGACGTGCTTGCCGTCGGCACCGCCCTTGGGCAGCGCGCTGACGCCGACCTTGTCCTTGACCGGGCTGTCGGCGCTCTGCGCCAGCGGCCAGGCGTAGGGCCAGTTGCGCATGAACACGGCATTGCCCGACTGGAACACGCCGCGGCCTTCTTCCTCGGAGTAGTTCAGCACGCCGTCCGGGGCGATCGTCTTCATCCAGCTCGCGGCGGTTTCGAGGGCCTTGATCGCCTGCGGGTTGTTGATCGAGATCTTGCCGTCGGGGTCGACGATGGTGCCGCCGCCGTAGGAGCCGAGCCATTCGATGCCGTTGCAGGTCAGGCCCTCGTAGGCCTTACCCTGGAACACGAAGCCCTGCATCTTCTCGTTGCCGGCGGCGCGCTCGCCGTCCTGGATCTTCTTCGCGGTCGCGGCGAGCTGCTCCCAGGTCTGTGGCGGCTGCTCGTTGTACTTGGCGAGCAGGTCCTTGCGGTAGAACAGCACGCCGCCGTCGGTGTACCACGGCATCGCCAGCAGCATCCCTTCGCGGGTGTTGTTCTTGATGATCGCCGGGAAGTGCTCCTTCTCGGCGCCCTTGGTATACGGCGACAGATCGATGAAATGCGTGCCGAGGATGCCCGGCCAGATCACGTCGATCTGGAACACGTCGATGTCGGGCGAACCGGCCGCCAGCAGCTGCTGGTACAGCGCCAGGCGTTCGCTGGTCGAGTTCGGCGTGGAAACGATCTTGACTTCGTTGCCGGTCTTGCTCGCCCAGGCGTCGACCTGCGCCTTGCACAGTTCGAACTCGCGCCCGACCGAGCCGCAGGAGATCGAGATGGTTTCGGCCATCGCCGCGCTGCCCCCCGCCAGTCCGGCGGCGAGCAGGATGGCGGCAGCGGCGTGGTGGCTCCAGCGGAACGGCTTCTTGCTTTGCTTCGTCATCGTTCGCTTCCTCTCAGTGGTCACTTCGTGGTGGTCGAGGCCGGCTGCGCCGGCCTGCCGTTGCAGCCGCGCTCCACGTCCGGCGCTCGCCTTGCGGGGCGGGCGCCACCTCGATGCAGGTCGTGTACGTGGATCGCTTGCGTCCGGCGCGGCGGCGATGCCGCGTCGGCGGACAGCCTTCCCGGCTGCATTCCCGCCTGTCCCGGCGCCGCGATCGTGGCGCGGCGCCGGGCCCTTTCCGTTGCTCGACGGGTGGTAAAGCAACGACTCGGTCGCAGGGGCCGATCCAGGCCCGCGACGGCGCTCCATCGGTTGATACAGGTGTTCGCCGAATCGCCGCCGGCGCAGCGTATGTCGCTTTGGTTAGCGCACGGTTACCACTTGCCGCCGCGGCTCATGCGATTGAGCTTGCCTTCGAGGGCGGCGAGCGAGTCCTTCGCACTCGCCTTGCCGGAGATGACGTCGAAGGTCGCGTTCCAGAACTCGTTGCTGACCTGGCTGTATTTGTTCCCCGTCGCCGTGGAGGGGCGCGCAACGGCGGCGGCGAAGAGCTCATACAGCGTCGCGAAGAAGGGGTTGGCGGCGATGACCTCGGGGTCCTTGTAGAGCGCCGGGATCGTGGGCTGGGAGCCGAGCGCTATGGCGCGGCGCTTCTGTACTTCCTTGGAGGTCACGAACATCACGTAGTCGGCAGCGATCTCCGGATGTTTCGAGTACTTGGAGACCGCACTCTGCCAGCCGCCGAGCGTGGCGACGTGCTTGCCATCGGCACCGCCCTTGGGCAGCGCGACCACGCCGACCTTGTCCTTGACCGGGCTGCCCTCGCCCTGCGCCAGCGCCCAGGCGTAAGGCCAGTTGCGCATGAACACGGCGTTGCCCGACTGGAACACGCCGCGGCCTTCCTCCTCGGTGTAGTTGAGCACGCCCTGCGGGGCGATGGTCGTCACCCAGGAGGCGGCGGTTTCCAGTGCCTTGACGGCTTGCGGGTTGTTGATCGAGACCTTGCCGTCGGGCTCGACGATGTTGCCGGCGCCGAAGCTCGACAGCCACTCGACGGCGTTGCAGGTCAGCCCCTCGTACGGTTTGCCCTGGAACACGAAGCCCCACATCTTTTCGTTGCCGGCCTTGCGTTCCGCGTCCTGGATCTTCTTCGCGGTCGCGGCGAACTGCTCCCAGGTCTCGGGCACGGCTTCGCCGTACTTCGCGAGCAGGTCCTTGCGGTAGAACAGCACGCCGGCGTCGGTCAGCTGCGGCATCGCGAGCAGTTTGCCGTCGCGGGTGTTGTTGGCGACGATCGCCGGGAAGTGTTCCTTTTCGGCACCCTTGGTGTACGGCGCGAGGTCGATGAAGTGCGTGCCGAGGATGCCCGGCCAGACCACGTCGATATCGTAGACGTCGATATCGCTCGAACCGGCGGCGAGCATCTGCTGGAACAGTGCGAGCTGCTCGCTGGTGGAGCTCGGCACCGAGACGATGTTGACCGTATTTCCGGTCTTCTTGCTCCACTCCTCGGCGAGATTCTTGCAGAACTCATAGCCCTTGCCGGTCGTGCCGCAGGTTACCGAGATCGTTTCCGCCGCAGCGCTGCCACTGGCGAGCGCGGCCAGCAACAGGGCGGCGCCGGTGATGTGTCGCGAGTTCTTCATGCTCCTGGTTCCTCTGCGTTGCGTGGTGGGGGGGAGGGTGGCCGTGAGGCCGGTTAATGGGCTAATGGGCATGTCGGCTGCGCGTCGGTCTCACAGCGGTCGGCACGACGCGCGCCGGATCAGCGGGCAAGGCATCAGCAGCGTCGGCTCGGCCAGCCCGTCGCCGTGGCCCAGGCGGCGCAGCCAGCTCACCGCGGTGCGGCCCATGTCGTAGTAGGGCAGCGCGACGCTGGTCAGCGGCGGGTCCAGCGCTTCGGCGATCATCACGAAGTTGTCGTAGCCGACGATCGAGATGTCGTCGGGGATGCGCAGGCCGCGCTCGCGCACCGCGTTGTAGGCGCGCATCGCGATGGCGTCGGTGCCGCAGACGATCGCGGTGGGGCGCTGCGCCGCGTCAAGGAAGCGTAGCGTCGCCTCGGCCGCGACGAAGACTTCGCGGCCGTTCTCGAACACCTGCCCGGCGCGCACCCGGTCCGGGGTGCAGGTCAGGCCGTGGTCGAGCAGCGCGCGGCGGAAGCCGCGGCCGCGACGCTCGCCGGCGATGATCACCGGGTTGACCGACAGCAGCGCGATGTCGCGGTGGCCGAGCTCGATCACGTGCGAAGTCGCCGCGTAGCTGCCGGCGTAGTCGTCGGGCACGATCGACGGCACGCTGCCGTCGGCCATGAAGCAGTTCACCAGCACCATCGGCAGGTCGCCCATCGCGGGCAGCTCGTCGAGCGCGCGCAGGTACATCGTCGCGTAGACGATGCCCTCGACCTTGCGCTCGACCAGCGTGCGGATCGCGTGCTCGGTATGCGCCCGGTCACCGCGGGTGTTGACGATCAGCATCATCATGCCCGCCTCGGCGCAGGCGTCCTGCACCCCGCTGATGATGTCCACCGAGTAGGGGGTGGTCGTGACCATGTCGGTGACCAGCCCGAGCACCCCGGTGCGGTTGCTGCGCATCGAGCGGGCGGCGGGGTCGGGCGTGTAGCCCAGCTCCGCCACCACGCGTTCGACGTGCTCGCGGGTGCTGTCGCGCACCGCCGGGTCCTTGTTGACGACGCGCGACACCGTCTTGATCGAAACACCGGCGCGCCTGGCAACGTCTTTGATGGTTGGCATGCTCATCTCCTGGGCAAAGGCTGCACCATCATTCTGATAACGTTGTCAGGCGTGTCCAGATCAAAAATCGGTACGCAGGCCGATGGCGACGGTGCTGTTGTCGTTGAGCAGGTCGCTCTTGCGGTCGATGTACTCGTACTCGACGTAGGCGTGGGTGCG
>NZ_SLWY01000038.1 GCF_004341245.1 Plasticicumulans lactativorans
ACCTGTTCGAGCTGGTGCCCGAACTGACCCGTGCCCTCAGCTGAAACCCCCACCCCCGCCACTCCCCCTGCGCGCGCAACCCCGGGGGCGCGCGCAGGTCCCGCCTCACAGCAGCTGCATGCTCAGTTCGCGGCTCGCTTCCAGCAGCACCGGCAGGAAGCGGGTTTCGAGCTCCTTCACCGGTACCCGCGCCGCCTGCACGCTGACGTTCATCGCTCCCATCACCGTGCCCGAGGTGTCGTGGATCGGCACCGCGAGCGAGCGCAGGCCGAGTTCGAGCTCCTGGTCGACGATCGCCCAGCCGTTCTGGCGCACCGCCGCGAGGGCCTGCAGCAGGCTGGCCCGCGAGGTGATCGTGCGATCGGTCAACGGCTTCAGCTCCTCGCGCAGCAGGTAGGCGTCGAGTTCCGCCTGCGGCATCGCCGCCAGCAGCACGCGCCCCATCGAGGTGCAGTAGGCGGGCAGCCGGCTGCCGATCTTCAGGTCCACCGACATGATCCGCGTGGTGGTCGCCGAGCGCGCGATGTAGAGGATGTCGTCGCCGTCGAGGATCGCGAGCGAACAGGCCTCGTGCAGGGCCTCGCGCACGTGGTCGAGGAAGGGCTGCGCCATCACCGGCAGCGGCGTCGACGACAGGTAGGCGTGGCCGAGCGACATCACCTTGGGCAGCAGCGAGAAGCTGCGGTTGTCGTCGTGGACGTAGCCGAGCTGCGCCAGCGTGAACAGGCAGCGGCGCACCGCCGCGCGCGGGATGCCGGTCTTCTGGCTGATCTGGGCGATCGTCATGCTCTTGCGCCGCTCGCTGAACGCGCGGATCACCGCGAGGCCGCGCGCGAGCGAGGTCATGAAGCTCGGATCGCCGCTGAGGGCGTCGATCTCCGCGATCGGCGCCGGCCGCGGCGGCCCCGGCGCCCGGCGCGGCAGTGCGCCGCCGCTCGTGGCGGCGTCGTCGTCGGGAACTTCGTTCGGGTCCATGGGGATCTCTCCTGCGGGCCAGTTTGTGCGATTAAAGAACAATGTTTCGATTATCGACATTGACCCCTCGCAATCCGCAGATTAGTCTTAATCCCATAACCGAACAACAAGTCGATAATCGAACTTGTTCGATGGTTCGATAAGCGGCCGAAAACGCGTGCGATCGCGGCGACCGTGGCAGGGGATGCGGGGGGCGAGGGGGGTGGGGTGGCGCTGCGGCGTCCGATCCAGTAAGCATGGGGCAGGCCTTACCCAACCCGCAGGAGGAGTACCCATGCCGACGTCCCTGGATCTGACCGCCCGTCCGGGGGGCAGCACGCAGTTGTTCGTGATCGTCAGCGATCCGGTGGCGCAACTGCAGTTGCCGACGATCTTCAACGACATCTTCCGCCGGGCGGGATTCGATGCGGTGCTGATCCCGATGCACGTCGCCGCCGAGCACTTCGACCGGGTGTTCGATGGCCTCAAGGAGGTCCGCAACCTCGCCGGCGTGATGGTCGGCGTACCGCACAAGCAGGCGGTGCTGCGCCATGCCGAGCGCAGCAGCGAGATGGCGGCGATCGTCGGCGCCGCCAACGCGATGCGCCGCGACCCCGACGGGCGCTGGCTGGCCGAGATGCTGGACGGCGACGGTTTCTGGTTCGGCCTCGGTGCGGCCGGCTACCAGGTGCGCGGCCGCCGCGCGCTGCTGGTGGGGGCGGGCAGCGCCGGCTCGGCGATCGCCGCGGTGCTGCTCGAGCAGGGGCTGGAGCACGTGTACCTGAGCGACATCGTGCCGGCCAAGGCGGCGGCGCTCGCCGAACGTTTCGCGGCGCGCTGGCCGGGGCGGATCTCGACGCTGGCGACGCCCGACCCGCGCGGCATGGACATGGTGATCAACGCCACGCCGCTCGGACGGCGCGACGACGATCCGCTGCCCTTCGACCTGGAGCGGCTGACGCCGGGGGCGCTGGTGGCCGACATCGTCGTCAGTTCCAGCGAGACGCCGCTGCTGCGCGCGGCGGCGGCGCGCGGTTTCCGCACGCACCGCGGCATCTACATGCTGAGCGAGCAGGTGCGCTCGTACGCGGAGTTCTTCGGTTTTGCCTGGGCCCTCGACCGCATCGGCTGGAGCGAGGACGAATACGAAGCCTGACCGGCTGCGCCCGCCGCGCGTGCGCACCGGTCGCCACACCCGAGGAGTGGAGGAGACATGCGGCACGCGATTGCGACGGTATCCCTGAGCGGCACCCTGCCCGAGAAACTCGAGGCCGTCGCGGCCGCGGGTTTCGACGGCGTCGAGATCTTCGAGAACGACCTGCTGTACTTCGACGGTTCGCCGCGCGACGTGCGCC
The DNA here is from genome assembly GCF_004341245.1 of Plasticicumulans lactativorans. Lineage (GTDB taxonomy): Bacteria > Pseudomonadota > Gammaproteobacteria > Competibacterales > Competibacteraceae > Plasticicumulans_A > Plasticicumulans_A lactativorans. The sequence continues at coordinate 2,310 of NZ_SLWY01000038.1, forward strand.
GCATCGTCGCCGACCTCGGCATGGAGGTGTCGCTGTTCCAGCCGTTCCGCGACTTCGAGGGCTGCCGGCGTGACCGCCTGCAGCAGAACCTCGATCGTGCCGAGCGCAAGTTCGACCTGATGGGCGAGCTCGGCACCGACCGCATCCTGGTCTGCAGCAGCGTCTCGCCCGACGTGATCCGCGACGACGAGGTGCTGATCGAGGACCTCGCGCGGCTCGCCGAGCGTGCCGCCAGGCGCGGCATCGTGATCGGTTACGAGGCGCTCGCCTGGGGCCGCTACGTCAACTCGTACCGCCACGCGTGGAAGCTGGTCAAGGCGGTCGACCACCCCAACCTGGGGGTGCTGCTCGACAGCTTCCACACGCTGTCGATCGACGACGATCTCAGCCTGATTCAGGCCATCCCGGCCGAGAAGATCGCCTTCGTGCAGCTCGCCGATGCGCCGCGCATGGCCATGGACGTGCTCGAATGGAGCCGCCACCACCGCTGCTTCCCCGGCCAGGGCGATTTCGACCTGGCGGGGTTCGTGGCGCCGATCATGGCGACCGGCTACCAGGGCTGGCTGTCGCTCGAGGTCTTCAACGACGGCTTCCGCGCCGCGCCGACCGGCCGCACCGCCGCCGACGGCCTGCGCTCGCTGCTGTACCTGGAGGAGAAGACCGGCCAGCGCCTCGCCGCCAGCGCGCGCGCGACCTTCACCCGGCCGCCGCAGGCGGCGACCGAGGCGCTGTTCCAGCCGCCGGCGGTCAGCGCCTACGACGGCATCGAGTTCCTCGAATTCGCGGTCGACGGCGCGGCGGCGGCGCGGCTCGGCGAGTGGTTCCGGCAACTGGGCTTTCGCGTCGCCGGCACGCACCGCTCCAAGGACGTGACGCTGTTCCGCCACGGCGCGATCAACCTGATCCTCAACGCCGAGCCCGACTCGTTCGCGCGCGAGCACTTCGCCGCGCACGGCCCGTCGCTGTGCGCGCTGGCGCTGCGCGTCGACGATGCCGAGCGCGCCGCCGAGCGTGCCCGGCAGTTCCGCTACGAGCTGTTCGCCGGCCGCGTCGGCCCCAACGAGCGGCGCATCCCCGCGGTGCGGGCGCCGGACGGCAGCCTGGTGTACCTGGTCGACCAGCAGCCGAACGCGGCGAGCATCTACGAGAGCGATTTCGAGCTGCGCGCCGACGCCGGCGACGCGGCGCCGGCCTTGCTGACGCGCATCGATTACGTCGCGCTCGGCATCGCCGTCGAGGAGCTCGACAACTGGATCATGTTCTTCCGTTCGAGCTTCGGCTTCGACACCGGCGCGCCGCTGACCCTGCCCGACCCCTACGGGTTGGTGCGCAGCCGCGCGGTGCGCAGCACCGACGGCAGCGTCCACGTCCCGCTGATGACCTCGACCGACCGCGACACCGCGGTGTCGCGCCTGCTCAGGACCTATCGCGGTTCGGGCCTGCAGCGCATCGTGCTCGCCACCGACGACATCTTCGCGGCGGTGCGCGCCGCCCGCGACAACGGCGTGGCCATCCTCGACATCCCGCGCAACTACTACGACGACCTCGACGCCCGCTACGCGCTGGAGCCCGGGTTCCTCGCCCGCATGGCCGAGGCCAACGTCCTCTACGACCGCGACGAGTCCGGCGGCGAATTCCTGCACGCCTACACCGCGCTGTGCGAGGAGCGCTTCTTCTTCGAGCTCACCGAACGCCGCGGCGGCTACACCCAGCACGGCGCGGTCAACGCCGCGGTGCGCATGGCCGCCCTGGTGCAGGCCCGGCGCCGGGCCGTGGCCGGTCCGGACTAGCCCGCGGCCGAGCGCCGCGGTGACGGCGCCCGGCTGCGGCCGGGCGCCCACCTCCATGCGGATGCACACCTGCGCACCGGCGCTGAGCCGGGTGCGGCGGGCGGGTGCGCGTCTGCCGGTATTTTTCGTCGTCATTCCGGGAACTCGCCAGGCTGCGATGCAGGGTGGCGCAGGGCATCCACGCATCGTTGAGGTCGGCTGTGACAGGCTCGGACACCTTCATTCCCGGCTGCGCGCTGTATGGCGAGCTAGAGAGCGATACGGCGCTCGCGCGGCTTCGGGTCGGCACCATATCCGCTCACTGCGACTTGCACAATTGCGCGATGCAAGAGACCGCGGCGCGCGGCTGGCTGCGTCTGGCGCTGGTACTCGGCGGCGAGGTGACGGCGTGCTTCGACGCGGCCGCGCTGGTGTGCCCGGCGCCGGCCCTGGTGGTGGTGCCGCCGGACACGCACCACCGCCTCGCCTTCAGCGCCGACGCCAGCGGCAGCACCCTGAGCGTGCCGGCCTGGGCCATCGACGCGCTGCTCGACGGGCTCGGCGGCGATGGCCTGCGCCCGGCGCTCGCGCGGGCCGCGGTCTACCCTCTGGTCGACGCGACGCTGGCGGCGCACGGGCTGCCCGCACATTTCGCCGCGATCACCCAGGAGTCGGTATGGGCGGCGCCGGCGCGCGACGCGGCGAGCAGCGCCCACCTCGGCCTGATCCTCGCCGGCGTCGCCCGGCTGCACGCGGCGCGTGAGCGCAGCGGGCCGGCGCGCGGCCACGACGACGCGCTGTTCCTGCGTTTCCGGCAGCTCATCGAGGCCCACTACCGCAGCCAGGCGGGGGTGGCCTTCTACGCCGCCCGCCTCGGCCTCACCCGCAGCCAGCTGACGGCGCTGTGCCGGCGCGCGGCCGGGCAGCCGCCACTGGCGGTGATCCACGCCCGGCTGGTCGCCGAGGCCAAGCACCGGCTGCTGTTCTCCGCGGCGAGCGTCGCCGCGATCGGCCACGCGCTGGGCTTCCGCGATCCGGCGTACTTCTCGCGCTTCTTCGCCCGCGCGACCGGCGCGGCACCGGCGCGCTGGCGGCGCCTGCACGCGGCCCGCGGCTGAACGCGGGCGGGCGCGGTGGCGGCCGGTATCGATCCAGTTTGGTTCGATAAACGCACATATATTCGATAATCGACATTGACGAGACGTAAGGCGTGGATTACTTTGTGTCCACATATCGAACGATCGAGCGATAATCGCACGATCAGCACTGAGGAGGATGGTCATGGCAGTTCTCGGTACATCCCGCGGGGGCGACGGCGCCCAGGCGATCGTTCAGACGGTGGTGCAGCAGCTGCTGCGGAGGGTCTCGCTGTGATCAACAAGATCGTGTCTTCGCTGGCCGCGGCGGTGGCCGACGTCCATGACGGCGCCACCGTGATGATCGGCGGCTTCGGCACCGCGGGCATGCCCTCGGAACTGATCGACGCGCTGATCGAGCAGGGCGCGCGTGACCTGACCATCGTCAACAACAACGCCGGCAACGGCGATACCGGCCTGGCGGCGCTGCTGAAGGCCCGGCGCGTGCGCAAGATCATCTGCTCCTTCCCGCGCCAGGCCGACTCGTACGTGTTCGACGGCCTCTATCGCGCCGGCGAGATCGAGCTGGAAGTGGTGCCGCAGGGCAACCTGGCGTGCCGCATCGAGGCCGCCGGCGCGGGGCTGGGGGCGATCTTCACCCCCACCGGCTACGGCACCCTGCTCGCCGAGGGCAAGGAGACGCGTGAGATCAACGGCCGCCACTACGTGCTGGAGATGCCGATCCACGCCGACTTCGCGCTGATCAAGGCGCACAAGGGCGACCGCTGGGGCAACCTGGTGTACCGCAAGACCGCCCGCAACTTCGGCCCGATCATGGCGCGCGCCGCGGCCTGCACCATCGCCCAGGTGAGCGAGGTGGTGGAACTCGGCGAGCTCGATCCCGAGGTGGTGATCACGCCGGGCATCTTCGTCAAGCGCGTCGTGCCGCTGGGCGGCTCGACCCCGACCGCCACCGCCTGAAGCCCCCCGCGAGGAGACCACTGCCATGAAACGACTCGACCGCAAGCAGATCGCCGCGCGCGTGGCGCGCGACATCCCCGAAGGCGCCTACGTCAACCTCGGCATCGGCGCGCCGACCCTGATCGCCAACTTCCTGCCGAAGGACCGCGAGATCTTCCTGCACAGCGAGAACGGCCTGCTCGGCATGGGCCCGGCGCCGGCGCCGGGCCAGGAAGACCCGGAGCTGATCAACGCCGGCAAGCAGCCGGTGACCCTGCTCACCGGGGGCTGTTATTTCCACCACGGTGACTCGTTCGCGATGATGCGCGGCGGCCACCTCGACATCTGCGTGCTCGGCGCCTTCCAGGTCTCGGCCAGCGGCGATCTCGCCAACTGGCACACCGGCGCGCCGGACGCCATCCCCGCCGTCGGCGGCGCGATGGACCTGGCCATCGGTGCCAAGCAGGTGTTCGTGATGATGGACCACCAGACCAAGAGCGGTGAGAGCAAGATCGTCCCGGTCTGCACCTACCCCCTGACCGGCATCGGCTGCGTCAACCGCATCTACACCGATCTCGCGGTGATCGACGTCACCCCCCAGGGCCTGCGGGTGCTGGAGATGGTCGAGGGCATGACCCTCGACGAACTGCGCGCGATCAGCGGCGTGCCGCTGGAAATGGCCGCCTGATCCGCTCCGCCACCGCCATCGCCCCCAGGAGAGTTCCATGACTGACGTTTTCATCTGCGACGCCGTGCGCACCCCGATCGGCCGCTTCGGCGGCGCGCTCGCCACGGTGCGTGCCGACGACCTCGGCGCCGTGCCGCTGCGCGCGCTGGTCGAGCGCAACCCCCAGATCGACTGGAGCAAGGTCGACGAGGTCTTCTTCGGCTGCGCCAACCAGGCCGGCGAGGACAACCGCAACGTCGCCCGCATGAGCGCACTGCTCGCCGGGCTGCCGGTCGAGGTGCCCGGCACCACGCTGAACCGGCTGTGCGCCTCCAGCCTCGACGCCGTGGGCACCGCGGCGCGCGCCATCGCCGCGGGCGAGGCGAACCTGGTGATCGCCGGCGGCGTCGAGAGCATGAGCCGTGCGCCCTTCGTGATGGGCAAGGCCGAGACCGCCTACTCGCGCAGCGCGCGGATCGAGGACACCACGATCGGCTGGCGCTTCGTCAACCCGCTGATGAAGGCGCAGCACGGCGTCGACTCGATGCCGCAGACCGCCGACAACGTCGCCGACGACTTCGGCATCTCGCGCGCCGACCAGGACGCCTTCGCGCTGCGCAGCCAGCACCGCGCCGCGCGCGCGCAGGCGGAGGGCTACTTCGCCGAGGAGATCGTCCCGGTCGTCATCAAGAGCCGCAAGGGCGAGACCGTGGTGAGCGCCGACGAGCACCCGCGCCCCGACACCACGCCGGAGATGCTGGCCAAGCTCAAGGGCGTCAACGGCCCCGACAAGACCGTCACCGCCGGCAACGCCTCGGGCGTCAACGACGGCGCGGTGGCGATGATCCTCGCCAGCGCCGCCGCGGTGCAGGCGTACGGCCTGAAGCCGCGCGCGCGCGTGCTCGGCATGGCCACTGCCGGCGTGGCGCCGCGGATCATGGGCTACGGTCCGGTGCCGGCGGTGCGCAAGCTGCTGGAGCGCCTGAACCTCGCCATCACCGACTTCGACGTGATCGAGCTGAACGAGGCCTTCGCCGCGCAGGCGCTCGCCTGCATGCGTGACCTCGGCCTGGCCGACGACGCGCCGCAGGTCAACCCCAACGGCGGTGCGATCGCGCTCGGCCACCCGCTCGGCGCGAGCGGCGCGCGGCTGGTGCTGACGGCGCTGCACCAGCTCGAAAAGACCGGCGGCAAGCGCGGCCTGGCGACGATGTGCGTCGGCGTCGGCCAGGGCGTGGCGCTGGCGATCGAGCGGGTCTGATCCACGACAAGCGTGGCGGGCGCCTTGGCGCCCGCCCGATAACGAGTCGCCCGCGCACCGCAGCGGGCGACCTGCCCCCGGGTGATCCCTGGTCCTGCCTCCCGTTCGCCGCGGGCGGCAGGTACACAAGTGAAGGATGAGGAAAGCAACGATGTCCAATGGTGTCTTCTACGAACGTGACCGCGGCATCCATCCGCCGGCCTACTTCCCCGATTACAAGACCACCGTGCTGCGTTCGCCGCGCCGCGCGCTGCTGTCGCTGCAGCAGTCGCTGTCCGAGCTGACCGGCCCGGTGTTCGGCAACGGCGACCTCGATCCGCTCGACAACGACCTGCTGCTCAACTACCGCGTCGACAACGACCCGATCGGCGAGCGCATCGTCGTCCACGGCCGCGTGCTCGACGAGAACGGCCGCCCGGTGCCGGGCGCGCTGCTGGAGTTCTGGCAGGCCAACGCCGGCGGCCGCTACCGCCACGTGAAGGACCACTACGTCGCCGCGCTCGACCCGAACTTCGGCGGCTGCGGCCGCGCGCTCACCGACGCGAACGGCTGGTACCACTTCCGCACCATCCGCCCCGGCCCCTATCCGTGGCGCAACCGCATCAACGACTGGCGCCCGGCGCACATCCACTTCTCGGTGTTCGGCCGCAGCTTCGTCAGCCGGCTGATCACGCAGATGTACTTCGAGGGCGATCCGCTGCTGCCGCTGTGCCCGATCTACCAGGCGATCCCCGACGCCGGTGCGCGTGCGCGCCTGGTCGCCCCGCTCGACCTGGAGGCGGCGATCCCGCTCGACTCGCTCGCCTACCGTTTCGACATCGTGCTCCGCGGGCGCAAGCAGACCTACTTCGAGAACCGCCCGGAGGGTTTTTGAGATGACGACCAAGGTGCTCCAGGAATCGGCCTCGCAGACCGCCGGCCCCTACCTGCACATCGGCATGATGCCGGCCGCGGCCGGCCTCGAACGCCGCCGCAACCAGCCCGGCAACGTGCTCGCGCGCGCCGGTGCGCTCGGCGAGCGCATCCGCATCGAAGGCGTCGTCTACGACGGCGAGGGCTGCGTGGTGCGTGACGCCATGATCGAGATCTGGCAGGCCAACGCCGAAGGCAAGTACGACCACCCGGACGATCCGCAGCAGAAGGCGGTCGACCCGAACTTCAACGGCTTCGGCCGCGCGGTGTCGGACTTCGGCACCGGCCTGTGGTGGTTCGACACGATCAAGCCCGGCGTCGTGCCCGGCCGCCACAAGCGCCCGATGGCGCCGCACGTCAACGTGCTGGTGTTCGCCCGCGGCGTCAACGTGGGGCTGCAGACGCGGCTGTACTTCTCCGACGAAGCCGCCGCCAACGCCGCCGATCCGGTCATCAACCTGATCGAACTGGCGCCGCGGCGCGAGACCCTGGTGGCGCAGCGCAGCGAGCGCGACGGACAGGTCGTGTACCGCTTCGACATTCACCTGCAGGGTGATCGCGAGACGGTGTTCTTCGACATCTGAGCATCGACCGGGGGCCGGCCGCGCCGCCCCCGCCTGCTGCAACCGCTTCGGGGGAGGGGGATGCCATGAGCATCCGCACATCGAACCGCTGCTTCGATCCGCTGTTCACCACGGCGGCGATGCGCGGGATCTTCTCGGACCATGGCCGCGTCCAGGGCATGCTCGACTTCGAGGCGGCGCTGGCGCGCGCCGAGGCGCGCGTCGGCGTGATCCCGGCGGCCGCGGTGGCGGCGATCGCCGCGGCCTGCGACGCCGGGCGCATCGACATCGAGCAGCTCGCGCAGGGGGCCGCGCTCGGCGGCAACTCGGCGATCCCGCTGGTCAAGCTGCTCACCGCGCTGGTCGCCGCCGACGACCCCGAGGCCAGCCGCTACGTGCACTGGGGCGCGACCAGCCAGGACGCGATGGACACCGGCCTGGTGCTGCAGCTGCGCGCCGCGCTCGAACTCTTCGACGCCGACCTGGCGCGCCTCGCCGGCGTGCTGCGCGAGCTCGCCGCGGCGCACGCGCAGACCGTGCTGGTCGGGCGCACCTGGCTGCAGCACGCCACGCCGACCACGCTCGGGCTCAAGGCCGCCGGCTGGCTCGGCGCCGTCGAGCGCCACCGCGCACGCCTGCACGAGCTGCGCCCGCGGCTGCTGGCGCTGCAGTTCGGCGGTGCCGCCGGCACGCTCGCCTCGCTCGGCACGCGCGGGCTCGAGGTCGGCCGGGCGCTCGCCGAGGAGCTGGGGCTCGCGCTGCCCGAGGTGCCCTGGCACGCCCAGCGCGACCGCATCGCCGAGGTGGCGACCACGCTCGGCCTGCTGGTCGGCACGCTCGGCAAGGTGGCGCGCGACGTCTCGCTGCTGATGCAGACCGACGTCGCCGAGGTGTTCGAGCCCGCCGCGGCGGGACGTGGCGGCTCGTCGACGATGCCGCACAAGCGCAACCCCGTCGCCTGCGCGGCGATCCTCGGCGCGGCCACGCGCGTGCCGGGGCTGGTGGCGACGATGCTCGCGGCGATGGTGCAGGAGCACGAGCGCAGCCTCGGCGGCTGGCACGCCGAGTGGGACACGCTGCCGGAGATCTGCACCCTCGCCGCCGGCGCGCTCGCGCAGGCCACGCAGATGCTCGCCGGGCTCGAAGTCGACCCGGCGCGCATGGCGGGCAACCTCGACCTCACCCGCGGCCTGATCCTCGCCGAGGCGGTGACGATGGCGCTGGCCGAGCACATCGGCCGGCTGCCGGCGCACCACGTGGTGGAACTCGCCTGCAAGCGCGCCGTCGCCGAGGGCCGCCACCTGCGCGAAGTGCTGGGCGACGACCCGCAGGTGACGGCGCACCTCGACGCCGCCGCGCTCGACCGCCTGCTCGATCCACAGCACTACACGGGCTGCGCCGCGGCCTTCGTCCAACGTGCCCTCGCGGCGTGCCGCGCCCAGGGCTGAGCGAACACGGGAACCCCGACCATGCCGTCCATCGATATCGCCGGCAGCACCTTCAACTACCGCTTCGACGGCCCCAGCGGGGCGTCGGTGCTGGTGCTGTCCAACTCCCTCGGCACCGACCTGACGATGTGGGAGCCGCAGATGCCGGCCTTCACGCGCCACTTCCGCGTGCTGCGCTACGACACCCGCGGCCACGGCGCGAGCGCGGCCACCCCCGGGCCCTACCGCATCGCCCAGCTCGGCGCCGACGTGCTGGCGCTGCTCGACGCCCTCGGCCTCGACCGCGTGCACTTCTGCGGCCTGTCGATGGGCGGGATGATCGGCCAGTGGCTGGGCGTCAACGCCGGCGCGCGCCTCGGCCGCCTGGTGCTCTGCAACACCGCCGCGCTGATCGGCCCCGCCGAGCTGTGGGACAAGCGCATCGCGGCGGTCGAGGCTGGCGGCATGGCGGCGATCACCGACGGCGTGATCGCGCGCTGGTTCACCGACGCCTTCGTCGCCGGGCACCCCGAGGCCGTGGCGCCGGTGCGCGCGGTGCTCGAAGCCACCGATCCGGCGGGCTATACCGCCGCCTGCGCCGCGGTGCGCGACATGGACCAGCGTGCGGCGGTGGCGGCGATCACGGTGCCGACGCTGGTGATCGCCGGCACCCACGACCTCGCCACGCCGCCGGCGGACGGGCGGTTCCTCGCCGGGGCCATCCCCGGCGCCCGCTACCTGGAGCTGCCCGCGGCGCACCTGTCGAACATCGAGGATGCCGACGCCTTCACCGCCGGCGTGCTCGACTTCCTCGCCGCCTGAGCCCCGAACCCGACGCCCCGGCCGCGCGCCGCGGGCGCCTGCCGATCCACCAGGAGAGAGTCGCGAATGAGCAAGCCCGTGTACGTGTTGAACGGCCCCAACCTGAACCTGCTCGGCAAGCGTGAGCCGCACCTGTACGGCAGCACCACGCTCGCCGACGTCGAGGCCGAGTGCCGCGCGCTCGCCGCCGAGCTGGGCCTGACGCTCGAGTTCCACCAGAGCAACCATGAAGGCCAGATGATCGACTGGATCCACGCCGCGCGCGAGGCCGCCGCGGGCATCGTCATCAACCCGGGCGGCTGGACCCACACCTCGGTGGCGCTGCGCGATGCGCTCGCCGCGAGCGACCTGCCGGTGATCGAGGTGCACGTCACCAACATCCACAAGCGCGAGGAGTTCCGCCATCACTCCTACGTATCGGGCATCGCGGTGGGCGTGATCGCCGGCCTCGGTACCCAGGGCTACGCCCTCGCGCTGCGCGCGCTGCAGCGCCTGCTCGCACCCGCCCAGCACTGAGCGCCAGAAGACGGCGCCGTCAGCCGTCCGCCACCCGTCCACCATCCTCCGGAGGAAGAACACCATGACCTCAACCGCCGCCCCCCAGTCGCTCATCTGCGGCCTGATCGGCTTCGGCATCCAGGGCTCGCTGACCCCCGCCATGCACGAGCGCGAAGGCGCCGAGCAGGGCATGCGCTACGTCTACAAGCGGATCGACCTCGACAAGCTCGGGCTCGGCGTCGAGGCCCTGCCCGAGCTGCTGACCGCCGCCGAGCGCATGGGCTTCGCCGGCCTGAACATCACCTACCCGTGCAAGCAGGCGATCATCCCGCTGCTGACCGAGCTGTCCGACGACGCCCGCGCGCTCGGCGCGGTCAACACCGTGGTGCTGCGCGACGGCAAGCGCATCGGCCACAACACCGACTGCTCGGGCTACGCCGAAGGCTTCCGCCGCGGCCTGCCGGGCGCGAAGCTCGACCGCGCCGTGCAGCTCGGCGCCGGCGGCGCCGGCGCGGCGGTCGCCCACGCGGTGCTGAGCCTCGGCGTGCAGCAGCTCACGCTGTTCGACGTCGACCAGAACCGCGCCGCCGAGCTCGCGGTGAGCCTGTCGGAGCGCTTCGGCGCGGGCCGCGCGGTCGCCGGCACCGACCTGCCCGCGGCGATGGCCGCGGCCGACGGCCTGGTGCACTGCACGCCGACCGGCATGGCCAAGCTCCCCGGCCTGCCGCTGCCGGCCGAGCTGCTGCACCCGGCGCTGTGGGTATCGGAGATCGTCTACTTCCCGCTCGAAACCGAGCTGCTGCGCGTGGCCAAGGCGAAGGGCTGCCGCGTGCTCAACGGCGGCGGCATGGCGGTGTTCCAGGCGGTCGACGCCTTCCGCCTGTTCACCGGCGCCGAACCGAACGCCGGGCGCATGCTCGCGCACTTCGCGTCGATGGTCTCCGCCTGAGCCGTAGTTACTCGACCGCGCCCCGCGCCGCGCCTGCAGACGGCGCGCGCGGGGCGCACCGTTTCGGCCGGCGCCGCGCCGGCCTGCCGACGAGGTAAACCATGGAATTCCTGCTCGACCCGCAGATGTGGGCCAGTCTGCTGACGCTGACGGTGCTCGAGATCGTGCTCGGCATCGACAACCTGGTGTTCATCTCGATCCTGTCGAACAA
>NZ_SLWY01000039.1 GCF_004341245.1 Plasticicumulans lactativorans
GGCCACGCTCGGATCGAGCGCCACCCGCCGCTCCCCCGGATGCACCTCTTTCGGTACCAACAGTTTCAGGGTCATGTCGTTCTATTGCCTCCTCCTGCCAGGTTTGTCGGCACCGGCCATGGTCGCCGATGCACGCCAAGGGTGGTCAGATCAGATTGGTAAATTGATCTGACCACTGTATTAGAAATTTTCACACATTCTGATTCAACCGAAATTTTTATCCCGGCCGACTACTTCGTCGTCATAACGAGTCATATGGCTGTTTATGAAGCAGTTAGTGCTGCCATGTCATCTCGCGGGCATGGCGTTGCATCTGCTTCCGCTCAGATTCACAATGACGATTTTTTGTGAATGGACTATTGGTATTACCAGAGTTAGCTGCTGCGCTTCATCACGCAGTCCGGCCCCACCTGGTTGATGTCCGGGCGGCCGATCAGCGCCAGCACGCGGTCGACCTCGCTGCGCAGGATCTCGAGCGCGTGGGCCGCGCCGGCCTCGCCGCCGGCGGCCACGCCGTAGAGGGTGGCGCGGCCGAGCAGGACCGCGTCGGCGCCGAGCGCCCGCGCCTTGACGATGTCGGCGCCGCGGCGAAAGCCGCTGTCGATCAGGAGGGTGAGCTTGTCGCCGACCGCCGCCCGCACCTGCGGCAGCACCTCCAGCGGTGCGAGGGTGCTGTCGAGCTGGCGCCCGCCGTGGTTGGTCAGCACGATGCCGTCGGCGCCGATCTCGACCGCGCGGCGGGCGTCGTCCACCCCGAGCACGCCCTTGATCACCAGCTTGCGCGGCCACAGGTCGCGCACCCAGCGCATCGCCTCCCAGTCGAGCGTCTGGTCGAGCTCCTGGCCGACGAAGGCGACGCCCTTCTCGGCGCTGTCCTGGCCCTTGGGCAGGAAGGCCGACAGGTTGCCGAAGCGCGGCACGCCGTGCGGGATCATCACGTCGAACAGCCAGCGCGGGTGACGCAGCACGTCGAGCTTGCTGCGCAGCGACAACTGCATCGGCCGCGAGAAGTTGCGCTTGTCCCACTCGCGGTGGCCGAACACCGGCACGTCGGTGGTCACCAGCAGCGCCTCGTAGTCCGCTGCCAGCGCGCGCTCGACGATGTGCTTGGCGAACTCGCGGCTGCGCAGCACGTAGAGCTGCATCCAGTGGCGCGCGCCGGCCGCCGCGCTGGCGATCTCCTCGATGCTCGCGGTCGACACCGTGCTCAGCGTGAACGGGATGCCCGCGGCCTTGGCGGCACGGGCCAGCGCGACGTCGGCCTTGTGGGTGAGCATGCCGTTGAAGCCGGTGGGGGCGATCGCGAACGGCGCCGCCATCTCGCGGCCGAACACCGTCGTCTTCAGGTTGCGCTGGGAGACGTCGACCAGCGTGTTCGGCAGCAGCACGTAGTCGTCGAACACCGAGCGGTTGCGCCGCAGCGTGTGCTCGTCCTCCGCACCGCCCTCGACGTACTCGAAGGCGAAATGGGGGGTGCGCTGACGGGCGACGCCGCGCAGCTCTTCGATGGTGAGGGCGCGCTTGAAGTCGGTACCGCGATACCAGCGACGGCTCATGGATGATTTCCCCTGCAAAGTGGTGGTGTGGCGACGGGGCGTCGTGATCGCTCGGGGAGCGTCGACGCCTGCTCGGAGAGTCACTTTACGGAGGGGGGCACGGCGCGGCGTGAAAGCTGTTGCGGCGCGCCGTGAAGCGTTTTCAATCGCGCAGCGACTGCCGCAGCCAGTCGACGAAGGCGGCGCATTCCCAGCGTTCGAGCGTGCCCGGCTTCCAGCACAGGAAGTAGTGGTGTGGCGACGGCACGCTGTGCCTGGACAGGCGGATCAGCCGGCCGCTGTCGAGCCAGGCCGCACCGAGCTTCAGGCGCATCAGCGCGACGCCGAAGCCGGCGACCGCGGCATCGAGCATCAGGCCGATGTCGTTGAACTGCGCGCTGCTGTCCGGCTCGCGCAGGCTGATGCCGCAGGCCTTGAGCCAGGTGCGCCAGGGTTCGAGCGGGGAGCGGATCAGGCGCGCGCGCGACACCACCGCGTCGGTCTCGAAGCCGTCGAAGGGGCCGGCCTCGTTGAAGTAGTCCGGGCTGCACACCGGGCAGACCTCCTCCGACAGCAGGTGCATCGACTCGCGGTCGGGGAAGGGGCCGGTGCCGAAGCGCAGCTCGATGTCGGCCTCCTCGGCGGTGACGTTGAGCACCGGGATCGTCACCTGCAGGATCAGGTGGATGTCGGGGTAGCGGTGGCGGAACAGCGACAGCCGCGGCAGCAGCAGCTGGCGCGAGAAGGTCGGCATCACCGCCACGCGCAGCCGCGTCGGCCCGACCACGGCGCGCCGCCCCGGCACTTCCTGCAGCGCGTCGAGCGCCTCGATCACCCGCGCGAGGTAGGCCGCGCCGTCGGCGGTCAGGCTGAAGTCGCCGCGCGCGAACAGCTTGAGCCCGAGTTGCGATTCGAGCTGGCGGATGCGGTGGCTCACCGCACTCGGCGTCACGCTCAGCTCCTCCGCGGCACCGGTGACGCTGCGCAGGCGGGCCAGCGCCTCGAAGGCGAGCAGGCCGTGGATCGGGGGGATGCGGCGTGCACTCATGCGGGGGCGGACTCCACCGTTGCGGCCCTCAGGTCCTGGCGTTCAGCCGCGCCCAGAAGCTCGCATCGGGCGCGCCGCCGTCGGCGGCGAAGAGCAGGAAGACGTCGTTGAACCACTGCACGAAGCGGTCGGCGTGCGCGGCGCTGCCGATCGGGTACTGGCGCATCTTCCAGCGGTTGCCGGCGCCGTCCTGGTAGTAGACGCCGCCGGCGTTGTACGCGCAGGCGACCTTGGGCGGGTCGAACTGCGTCTGCGGGAACTTGCTGGCGATACAGGCGGTGCCGGCCTTGATCGCGTTGTCGGGCACTTCGAGCCAGGCGCGGTCGACGTTGCCGCCTTCGCCGAGCGCCTCGCGCGCGGTGCTGATCAGCGTCTGCATCAGGCCGACCGACACCTTGCCGGGGGTGCGTTCATCGTCGCGGTAGCCGGGCTCCTCGCGCACGGCGCGCGGGTCGCCGCCCGATTCGGTGCCGATGGTGGCGAGGATCAGCTCCGCCGGCACGCCGAACTGCGTCGCCCAGCGCACGATCGAGGGGCCGAAGTCGCCCCATACGCGGCGCATGGTTTTCGGCTCGCCGCCGCTGCCCTGCGGCGGCTCGTCGCCGATCGCGAGCCCGATCGGGGTCAGGTGCCAGCGCACGCTGTCGCGGTAGCCGTGCACCGCGGTGAGGTCGGCGAGCACGCCGGCGAGGCGGTCGGCCGGGCGCGCGGCGCTGGCACGCACCACGGCGGGCGCGGCGGTGCCGGCCGGCGCGGCGCCGGCCAGGGCCTCGGCGAGGCGCGTCCACGACTGCGGACCGAACACGCCGTCGACGGTCAGCCCGTTCTGCGTCTGGAAGGCGCGCACGGCGGCGTCGCTGCGCATGCCGAACAGGCCGTCGGGCTGGCCGCTCTGGTACAGGCCGAGCGCGCGCAGCGCGAGCTGCAGTTCGAGCACGTCGTTGCCGCGCAGCATCGGCAGGCGGTACTTGAGAACGCGGGTGTAGGCCATCGCGGTGCCCTCGCGTCAGCGGCAGCCGAAGCCGCGGCGGGTGAGTTGCAGGTCGTTGCCGAGGCGCCGGTAGGGTGCATCGAGCCCGCTGGCCGCCGCCGCGCCCTCGCGTTCGCGCAGGCTCGCGGCGAGGCCGTCGAGGCGGGCGCAGGTGGTCGCGTTGGTGGGGCTGACCTGTACCGCGGCGAGCCCGGCGTTGACGGCGAAGAAGCGCGCCGCGGCGCTGCCGGGGCTGAGCGTCTCGAGCGCCTGCGCGCAGGCGGCGAGCTCCTTGTTGCGGGCGAGCGCCGGCGGGCCGCTGATGCGGTCGCGCGCCTGGCGCAGCGCCTCGCAGCGGTTGGCGGCGTAGGCCGCACGGGTGGCGGCGGGCTGGTCGAGCCCGGGGGCGGCGAGGCCGGCGCCGAGGGCGTCGGCGGCGCAGGCGTAGCGCGAGGCGTCGCCGGCCTGGGCGAGGCGGTAGCAGGCGTCGCCCTTGATCAGCTGGGCCTGCGCGCAGGCGGGGTCGGTGGCGTCGCAGTTCACGTCGCGGGCGGCGATCGCGGCGTAGTCGCCCTTGGCCGCGAGCGTCTTGAAGTCGTCGAGCTGGCGCGTCTGCTGGACGGAGGCGCAGCCGGCGAGCAGCAGCACGCACAGCAGCAGTGCGGCGACGCCGCGGGGGCGTGCAGGGGTGGCGGTCATGGCTGGGCCTCCTTGACGGCATCGGCGAGCAGGGTGGTGACCGGCTGGCTGTCGCGCCACAACCGGTCGCTGGCGGCCATCAACTGGTCGAGGCTCGCCAGCGCGGCCTCGCCCTCGGGTTCGCCCTTGGCGGCGCTGGCGTGGATGGCGTCGACCGCCTGCACCAGCGGGTCGTAGCCGCCGACCGGCGCGAGCAGCGCCGGGTCGAGCGTCTGCGCGCGCGGGCCGA
This sequence comes from Plasticicumulans lactativorans, assembly GCF_004341245.1. GTDB lineage: Bacteria > Pseudomonadota > Gammaproteobacteria > Competibacterales > Competibacteraceae > Plasticicumulans_A > Plasticicumulans_A lactativorans. The sequence continues at coordinate 4,482 of NZ_SLWY01000039.1, forward strand.
GGTCGCCGTCGACCGCGCCGCGACGGGCCTGCTCGATCGCGTCCTCGAACGCGGCGGGCGATTCGAAGCCGCTGCCGTAGCGGGCGCGCAGCGTCTCCAGGTCGCTCTGCGTCAGCACGTCCTGCGCGAACTGCAGCATGAACGGGCGGTCGTCGAGGCGGGCGCCGAGCGCGGCGCGCAGCGCCGGCACGGCGCTGACCATCGCGATGCCGGTGGTGGCGTCGGCCTCGCCCAGCGCCAGCACCGCGGGCGACAGCGGCAGGTGCAGCACGCGCGCGCGCCAGCGCTGGTAGGCCTCGCCGCCGAGCTTGATGCCGACGCCGACCACCGCGGTGATCAGCGCCGCCGGGCCGAGCGCCGGCGCGACGCTCTTCAATAAAGGTGTGAAGTCCTTCAGCGCGCCGCCGACGATGCCGCTCAGCGGATTGTCGGCGTTGAGCGCCTTGACCAGCTCGCCGGCCTTGGCCGCCGCCGCCGCCGGGTCGCCGTCGGCGAGCGACTTCGCCGCCGCGAGCCCGCTGCCGAGGGTGTCGGCGAGGTCGGCGTAGCGCTTGCCCTGCTCCTCGGGGAACAGCCCGGTCAGCGTCTTCACCACCGCGAGCCCGGCCTCGGCCTTGCCGATCAGCCCGTCGGCGGTGCCGCGCTGGGCGTCGGTGGTGGCGTCGTCGAGCGCCTTGCCGAGCGAGTCGACCTGCGCCTTGAGGACCTTGTCGGGTTCGCCGCCGCCGCTGCGGCTGCCGAAGTAGAAGCCGATCACCGAGCCGAGCAGCCCGGTCAGCATCTCCGGGAACTTCAGGCCGCCCCACATCGACAGCACCAGCATCACCAGCGACACGGTGATCAGCAGCAGGCCGATGGTCGCGCGCACCGTGCCTTCGGGCAGCCCGGCCTGGCTCTGGAAGAACAGCGCGAGCTGCTTGTCCTCGCGGCAGGCGTTGAAGAAACGCCGCTGGGCAACGAACAGGTAGACGAGGAACGCCAGCACGATCACCACCACGGCGCCGATCACCAACAGCGACGGGGCGCTGCCGAAGGGGTTCGCGGGCGGCGGCGTTTCCTGTGCCAGGGCCGGTGGCGTCAGCGCGGCGAGCAGCAGGCCGCCGCGCAACAGGATGGGTCCGCAGGGGTTCGGCATGGCGTCATCCTCCCTCGGCAGGGCCCGACGAACGGCGGGCGCAGACGAAGGATAGGCGCTGGCGGGCGCCTTGCCGGCGCTTGAAATGTTGCAAGCGAGACCATTAGAAATATCCTGTTAGCAACATGTGGCAAAAATAACTTTCCCTCGTTGCGCTGCATCAATATACTGCTTAGGCAATAAACGTCAGGGCAGGAGAACGGCAATGACCCCGCAGCATACTTTGCGTACCGCAGTGTCCCTCAGTGGCATCGGCCTGCACGGCGGTCGCACGGTGCAACTGCGGGTGGAGCCGGCGCCTGCCGGCAGCGGCATCGTGTTCCGCCGCACCGACCTCGGCATCCCGGCGAGCACGCGGGTGCACCCCGGCAAGATCGTCGACACGCGTCTCAGCACCGTGCTCGAACTCAGCGAACAGGCCCGGGTGAGCACCATCGAGCACCTGATGTCGGCGCTCGCCGGCTGCGACATCGACAACGCCGTGGTGAGCCTCGACGGCCCCGAGGTGCCGGTGATGGACGGCAGCTCCACCGCCTTCGTCGCCGCCTTCAAGCGCGCCGGCGTGCGCGCGCAGCGGGCACCGCGCCGCTTCCTGCGCATCCGCCAGGCGGTGATGGTGCGTGACGGCGACAAGTGGGCGCGGCTCGCGCCGGCGCCGGGGCGGCGCTTCGATCTGCAGATCGACTTCGATCACCCCGCCGTGCGCAACATGCCGGCGCGCGCGCACTTCGATCTCGACGGCGACGACTACGCGCGGCTGCTCGCGCCGTGTCGGACCTTCGGCTTCCTCTCCGACCTCGAGAAGATGCGCGCGGCCGGGCTCGCCCTCGGCGGCAGCCTCGACAACGCGGTGGTGCTGGACGCTTCCGGCGTGGTCAACGCCGAAGGCCTGCGCCGGCCCGACGAACTGGTCCGTCACAAGCTGCTCGACGCGATCGGCGACCTCTACGTGCTCGGCCTGCCGATCCTCGGCGCCTTCAGCGGCTACAAGTCGGGGCACGCGCTCAACAACCGCCTGCTGCGGCAGCTGCTCGCCACGCCGCAGGCCTGGGAGATCAGCGAGCGCGAACCGGCGCTCGCGCGCGTCGCCGCCTGAGCGCGACGCCACCCCGGCGGCCCGGCCAGCACCGGTGCCGCCGTTCCCGTATCCCCCCCTGGCAGCGGCCGGCGGACACCTGCCGGCCGCTGCCGTGACCTGCTCCTGACACGCGAAAGCGCCCCATCCGGCGTCACATCTCTTATGATCGACACCTGCCTGTCGCAGACAAGTGTCTGTCGTGAAAGACAAAGAGCAGCGCAAGATCATCCATGTCGACATGGACGCCTTCTACGCCGCGGTCGAGCAGCGCGACGATCCGCGGCTGCGGGGGCGGCCGGTCATCGTCGGCGGCCCGCCGGCGAGCCGGGGCGTGGTGGCGACGGCGAGCTACGAGGCGCGCCGCTTCGGCGTGCACTCGGCGATGCCGAGCGCGCAGGCGTACCGGCTGTGCCCGCACGCGGTGTTCGTCAAGCCGCGCTTCGAGGTCTACCGTGCGGTGTCGCAGCACATCCGCGCGGTGCTGGGCCGCTACAGCGAGCTGATCGAGCCGCTGTCGCTCGACGAGGCCTACCTCGACGTCAGCATCAGCACCGCCTGCCGCGGTTCGGCGACGCTGATCGCGCGTGACATCAAGCAGGCGATACGCGCGGCGACCGGGCTCGTCGCCTCGGCGGGCGTGTCGTACAACAAGTTCCTCGCCAAGCTCGCCTCGGACCTCGACAAGCCCGATGGCCTCGCGGTGATCACCCCGGCGCAGGGGCCCGACTTCGTCGCCGCGCTGCCGGTCGGCCGTTTCCACGGCATCGGCCGGGCCACCGAACGGCGGCTGCTCGCCCTCGGCATCGCCACCGGCGCGGACCTGCGCGCGCGTTCGCGCGACGAGCTCGTCGGCCATTTCGGCAAGGCGGGGGCCTGGTACCACCAGCTCGCGCGCGGCATCGACGAGCGCCCGGTCGAGCCCGATCGGGCGCGCAAGTCGCTCGGCGCCGAAACCACCTTCGCGACCGATCTCGACGACCCCGCCGAGATGCTCGGGCAATTGCGCGCGTTGGCGGCCGAGGTCGCCACCGACCTCGCCCGGCGCGGCCTGCGCGGACGCACGCTGACGGTGAAGGTCAGGTACGCGGACTTCGAGAGCGTCACCCGCAGCCTGAGCTTCGCCGAGCCCACCGCCACCTACGCCGACCTCGAACCACGCCTCGCCGTGCTGCTCGCGCGCACCGAGGCGGGCCCGCGCCGGGTGCGCCTGCTCGGCGTGACCGTGTCGGGGTTCGAGACCGCGGGCCGCGGGCAGGGGCTGCAACTGGTGCTGTTCTGAAGACGGCCCGCGTCGTTCCGCCGGCGCCGCAGCGCCGCTTCCACCGCCGCGCGGGCGGCGGCCAGCCGGGTCGTGTCGCGCCCGCGCAGCCAGCGGTGCGCGATGCCGAGCCGCTGCAGCGTGCGGCGGAACGCCGTGCGCAGTGCGGTGCGGTCCTGGGCCGGGTCGCGCAGCGGGTCGGCGGCGAACGGCAGGTCGGTGTCGGCGAGCAGCACCACGGCGTAGCGGTGCGCGTCGGCACGGGCGCGGGCGAGCAGCCGCGGCGGGCAGCGGCCGAAGTAGTGGCGGGCGTAGATCGCGGTGGCGAGCGGGGCGGTGTCGCAGATCAGCAGCCGCCGCGCCCGCCGCGCGGCGCGCGCGGCGGCGTCGAGCTGGCCGGCGACGATCGCGGCGAGGTCGTCGAAGCGCACCTCGTGCCGGCCGGCGGCGGCGAGGTGCTCGCGCACGAACTCGGCCACCCAGGGTTCGCCGTAGCGGGCGGCGAGGGTGCGGGCGAGCGTGGTCTTGCCGGTCGACTCGGGGCCGATCAGCAGCACGCGCAGCGGCGGGTTCATGCGGCGTCGGTCGGTGGTGGCGCGTCGGGGCCGTGGTCGGTCCACGCCGGCAGCTCAGGGGCGAGGGCCGCCATGCAGGCGAGCCGCGTGCCGGTGTAGACGTGGTACTGCGGCGGCAGCGCGTCGGGGGTGTCGAGCGTGCCGACGGCGACGTCGATCTCCTCGTCCTGGCCGGTGAAGCGGAACACGAGCTGCGCGCCGCAGTGCGGGCAGAAGCCGCGCTCGGCGCGTGCCCCCACCGCGTACCAGGCGAGCGCGCCGCGCGTCAGCCGCCAGCGGGCCGGGTGCACGGTCGCCCACAGCGACACCGGCGCGCCGCTCGCGCGACGGCACTGCGTGCAGTGGCAGTAGGCGACCGTCACCGCGCCGGGGTCGACGCGGTAGCGCACGCGGCCGCACAGGCAGCCGCCGTCGAGGGGCGTGTCGAGAAGGCTCATCGGCGTGCGGGGCCGGCGCCCGGCGTGCCGGCCCCTGGGCGGCTCAGCCCTGCGTCAGCGGCAGCAGGGTGATCTCGACGCGGCGGTTGGCCGCGCGGCCGGCCTCGCTGGCGTTGTCGGCCACCGGACGGGTGTCGCCGTAGCCGTTGATCACCATGCGCGACTGCGGGATGCCGTCGCGCACCAGGGCGCTGGCGACCGCGGCGGCGCGGCGCTGCGACAGCGCCAGGTTGCTCTGCGGGTTGCCGCTGCTGTCGGCGTGACCGGCGACGTCGACGACGGTCTTGTCGTACTGCTTGATCACCGCCGCGATCTTGCCGATCTGCGCTTCGCCGCCGGGCTTCAGCGCGGCCTTGCCGGTATCGAAGCTGATCGCCTCGGGCATGTTCAGCACGATGCTGTCGCCCTGGCGCACCACGTCGACGCCGCTGCCGGCGAGCTGGCCCTTCAGCTGCTGCTCCTGCTGGTCCATGTAGCTGCCCACCGCCGCGCCGGCGAGCGCGCCGATGCCGGCGCCGATCAGCGCGCGCTTGGCCTTGTCGTGGCCCTGGGTGAGGCCGCCGGCGAGTGCGCCGACGACGCCGCCGGCGATCGCCCCCTTGGAGGTGTTGCTCATGCCGCCGGCGCTGCCGCCACCGGGCTGGGCGCAGCCGCCGAGCGCGAGTGCGAGCGTGAGGCCCGCGACGATCAGCCGTGTATGCGAGTGCTTCATGTTGACTCCTTGCCGCTGAGGATGGGTGTCCGCGCGAGAGCTTATGCGCTTGCGGCCGTGCTTAGAACCGCTTGGCGTCGCCGAGGGTGGCGGCGAGCCAGGCGCCGATGGTGCGGATCTCCTCCCAGCACACCTCGTGGCCCATCGGGTACTCGTGCCACGCCGGGGTGTAGCCCAGCGCTTCGAGCTGGCGGCGCGTGGCCACGCCCCACGTGTGGCGCACCACGGCGTCGTGGTCGCCGTGCGCCATGAAGATCGGCACCGCGGCGTTGGCCGGGTGGCGTTCGGCCTCCAGCGTCGCCGCGAGCGGCAGGTAGCCCGACAGCGCGACGATGCCGGCGAGCGCTTCGGGGTGGCGCAGGCCCGCGTACAGGTTCATCGCCGCGCCCTGCGAGAAGCCGGCGAGCACGATGCGCGTGCTCGGCACGCCGCGGGCGTTCTCGCGTGCGATCAGCGTCTCGATGCGGGCCGCCGAGTCGCGCACGCCGGCGGCGTCCTCGGCGCGCGGGATGTCGGCGGCGAGGATGTCGTACCAGCCGCGCATCACGTAGCCGCCGTTGATGGTGATCGGCCGCACCGGGGCGTTGGGGAACACGAAGCGCACCGCGAGTCCGGGTGGCAGGCCGAGTTCGGGCACCACGGGCTCGAAGTCGTGGGCGTCGGCGCCGAGTCCGTGCAGCCAGATGACGGTGGCGGTGGCGGGGGTGGCGGGTTCGATCTCGACGGTGTCGAGGGCGGGCAGGGGCATGGCGGGGCTCCTCGGCGCTGGGGGGCGGTTGGCGCCGGACTCTAGCGGCTTTCGTGCCGACGCGCCCGCCACCCGGTGCGGACGCGGAAACGCCGGCGCCGCTCGCGGGGAGCGGCGCCGGCAGCGGGAGGGCTCAGTGGGCCGGGGCGGGAGCGGTGGTGCCGTCGTCCCCGGACGCCGGTTCGTCGAGGCTGACCTTGATCTCGCCGTTCAGCACCGCGTGGGCGCGTTCGTAGTCGATGTCCTTCTCCCAGGCACCGATCACCACGGTGGCGACGCAGTTGCCGATCAGGTTGGTGAGCGCGCGGCCCATGCCCATGAACCAGTCCACCGCGAGCACCAGCGTCAGGCCGACCACGGGCAGTGCGGGCACCGCACTCAGCGTGGCGGCGAGGATGACGATCGCCGAGCCCGGCACGCCGTGCGCGCCCTTGGAGGTCACCAGCGACACGCCGAGGATGGTCAGCAGCTCACCGGTGGAGAGCGGGGTGTTGGTGGCCTGGGCGATGAACACCGCGGCGAGCGTCAGGTAGATCGAGAAGCCGTCGAGGTTGAAGGAGTAGCCGGTGGGGATCACCAGGCCGACGGTGGAGTCGTGCACGCCGAGCTTTTCGAGCTTGCGCATCACCTGCGGCAGCACGCTGTCCGACGACGCCGTGCCGAGCACGATGAACAGCTCTTCACGCATGTAGCGCAGGAACTTGACGATGCTGAAGCCGGCGAAGCGCATGATGCTGCCGAGCACGAGCAGTACGAAGACGATGCACGAGGCGTAGAAGATCAGCACCAGCATGCCGAGCTGCTTCAGCGAGCCGATGCCGTACTTGCCGGTGGTGAAGGCGATGGCGCCGAGCACGCCGAGCGGTGCCAGACGCACGATCAGGAACATGATCTTGAACAGGACGTGGCTGAGCTGATCGATCAGCTTGTACACCGGGCGGAAGCGCTCGCCGAGCAGCGACAGCGCGGTGCCGAAGAGGATCGCGAACAGCAGCACCTGGAGGATGTCGCCCTTGGCGAAGGCGTCGAACACGGTGCTCGGGATGAGCTTCATCAGGAAGTCGATCGCACCGCCGCCCTTGACCGTTTCAGCGGTCTGCACGTACGCCGCCATCGCCGAGGCGTCGAGCGACTTCGGATCGATGTTCATGCCCACGCCCGGCTGCAGCACGTAGGCGAGCACGATGCCCACGAACAGGGCGAAGGTGGTGACGATCTCGAAGTAGATCACCGCCTTGGCGCCGACGCGGCCGACCTTCTTCAGGTCGCCGGCGCCGGCGATGCCGGTGACCACCACGCAGAACACGATCGGGGCGATGATCATCTTGATCAGCTTGATGAAGCCGTCGCCCAGCGGCTTGAGCTTGACGCTGAATTCCGGCGCGAACACGCCGACCAGCACGCCCAGTACCAGGGCGATGCAGACCTGCCCGAACAGTGACTTGAAGAATTTCATGATGTTTTCTCCTGGAGGACTCGGTGGAGCCGGGCACAAAGCATGCCCGCGGGTTGCGCGTGCGCCCGTTCCGCCGGCCTCCTGCCTGTGGTGTCGTAGCTATCGTTTTGTGCGGTCGGGGCTTTTCGTTCCGCGGCCCGGCGCTCGTCTGTTGTGGTGATGCCGGCGTCCGCACCGTTCCCGGGCACGGACGCCTCCCCTGCGAGGGGGGTGCTCAGTCCTGGAGCGAAGCGATGACGACGCCCTCCGGCAGCGGAATCTCATCGCAGTTGTCGCCGGGTCCGTCGCGGTCGAGGACGAGGAAGTCGGCGGCGCGCTCGAGGGTGAGGAGCGGGTGGTGCCAGAC
>NZ_SLWY01000040.1 GCF_004341245.1 Plasticicumulans lactativorans
TTCGCGTTGGCGATGTCCACCCCCGTGCCGTCGGCCTTCGGCCGCACCTTCACGTTGTAGTCCACCACGCGCTTGACCGTGACCAGTACTTTCATCCCCTTACCTTCCTCAGTCGCTTGGCCGGAGGCGGCCTCCGGTCGTCTGTCGACGGCAGGCGCCGCCCGCGCCGGGCCTGCCGACCCTGCGGTCGCGGCCCGAAGAACCGGTTTACCTCCGCCCCCACGTTTGGCCAGAGCATATTAGGGTAAACCCGTAGTTGAATAGTATTTCTTCTTAATGGACGATGCAAGACAGGCGGTCGTCACGACCGGCCGACGCCAGGGCAGCGTGGCACCGGCGCTTGACGCCTGACGGACGGGGTTTCCAGAGTCTATCGTCAGGCTGGTGTTTTGCCGCCCGCATCCCCCATCCCCAGCGGAGTACCGATATGTCCCAGGATCTGCACGGCTACTACCTCGAAGACCTCGTGGTCGGACAGAGCGCCTCGTATGCGAAGACCATCACCGAGGCCGACATCGTCCTCTTCGCCGGCATCACCGGCGACGACAACCCGATCCATATCAACCAGGAGTTCGCCGAGTCGACGATGTTCAAGGGCCGCATCGCCCACGGCATGTTCTGCGCCGGGCTGATCTCGTGCGTCGCCGGCACGCGGCTGCCGGGGCCGGGGGTGGTCTACGTCGACCAGAACCTGAAGTTCCGGGCGCCGGTGCGCATCGGCGACACCGTCACCGCCACCCTCACCATCCGCGAGATCAACGTCGAGCGCCGGCGCGTGACCTGCGACACCGCCTGCACCGTGAAGGGCAAGACCGTGGTCGACGGCCAGGCCACCTTCATGGTCGACAAGCGCCCGGCCTGAACGGCTGCGCGGCGGGCCCCGGCCCGCCGCGTCGGCTATCATCCGCCGCCCTTTCCGCGCCCGGACCTCGCCCGACGATGGACACCCCTCCCTGGTACGTACTCGGTGCCGGCGCCCTCGGTGGGCTGTGGGCCGCGCGCCTCGCCCGCGGCGGCGTCGCCGTGCACCTGCTGGTGCGCGACCCCGCCGCCTACGCCGACGGCCTCGTCCTCGAGGATGCCGCCGGCACGCAGCGCCTCGCGCTGCCCGCCGAGCGCATCGACGCCGCCGGCGCGCCGATCGCGCGCCTGCTGCTCACCGTGAAGGCGCACCAGACCCGCGCTGCCTTCGCCGCGGTGGCGCCACGGCTCGCCCCCGGGGCCGTGATCGTGCTGCTGCAGAACGGCATGGGCGCTGCCGACGCGCTCGTCGCCGACGGGCCCGCGCACGCCCCGCTGCTCGCCACCACCACGCTCGGCGCCTGGCGCCGCGCGCCGGCGCACGTGGTGCACGCCGGCGACGGCCCGACCTGGCTCGGCCCGGGGCCGCGCGCGGCGAGCGCCGCGCAGCGCGCGGCCGCGCTCGACGGCCTGCGCGCGAGCGGCTTCACGGTGGACTGGGACGACGCGATCGAGGCGCGGCTGTGGGACAAGCTCGCGGTGAACGCCGCGATCAACCCGCTGACCGCGCTGCTCGACTGCCGCAACGGCGCCCTCGCCGAACACGCCGAGGGCCGCGCGCTGGTGAGCGCGCTGTGCGCCGAGACCAACGCCGCGTTCACCGCGCTGGGCCGCCCGGCCACGGCGCTCGCCGAGCGCGTGCTCGCGGTCGCCGCGGCCACCGGCGGCAACGTGTCGTCGATGTGTGCCGACGTGCGCGCCGGGCGCCCGACCGAGATCGACTTCATCACCGGCCACCTGGTTGCCCGTACCGCCGCGCTCGGGCTCGAACTGCCCCGTCACCGGCTGCTGCTGGAGATGATCCGACTGAAGACCGCGCTCGCCGCGCCGGTGGACGCATGAACGCGCGCATCCCGCTGCTGCTGATCCCCGGCCTGCTCAACGACGCCCGGCTGTGGCGCCACCAGCTCGCGGCGCTGGCCGACGTCGCGGACATGCGCGTGCCCGACCACACCCGCCACGACGAGCTCTACGAACTCGGCCGCACGCTGCTCGCCGAGGCGCCGCCGCGCTTCGCGGTGGCGGGGCTGTCGATGGGCGGCTACATCGCCTTCGAGCTGCTGCGCCAGGCGCCCGAGCGCATCACCCACCTCGCGCTGATCAACACCGCGGCGCAGCCCGACCCGCCGGAGAAGGTGCAGCGCCGGCTCGACTTCATGGCGCTGGCCACCCGCGGGCGCTTCCGCGGCGTCAGCCACGCGCTGCTGCCGTTCCTGATCGACCACTCGCGGCTCGACGACGCCGAGCCGGCGGCGACGGTGATGGCGATGGCGCGCGACGCCGGCGCCGAGGTGTTCCTGCGCCAGCAGCGCGCGATCATCGACCGCCCGGACAGCCGCCCGCTGCTGGCGCAGATCCGCTGCCCGACGCTGGTGATCGGCGGGCGCAACGACCAGCTCACGCCGCCGCCCTGCCAGCAGGAGATCGCCGCCGCCGTGCCCGGCGCGCGCCTGCTGATGCTCGAACGCTGCGGCCACCTGGCGCCGCTCGAGGAGCCCGAGGTGGTCAACGCCGAGTTGCGCGCCTGGCTGGCGCGCCCGCCGGCCGGCGGCTGAGCCCGCCCGCCGGCCGCCGTCGCCGGCTCAGGGCGTGTGCACGGCGAAGTCGAGCGCGCTGCCCGCCAGCGCGCCGCGGTGCGTCACCACCACGCTGACCGCGCGCTCGGGCGCCAGGTAGCGGTGCGCCACCCGCCGCAGGTCGTCGAGGCTCACGCCGAGCACCTGCGCGCGCAGCGCGCGGCGCTGCTCGGCGCTGCGCCCGAACAGCTCGTTGAGGTGCGCGGTGATCGCCTCGCCGGCCGGCGAGCCGGGGCGGTCGATCGCCGCGATCACGCCGAGGATGGCCTCCTCCAGCGCCTGCGCGGTGTGCCCGTCGCCGTCCAGCCAGCCGAGCGCGCGGCCGAAGTCGGCCAGCGTGGCGTCGAGGCGCGGGTCGCGGTAGGAGAAGAAGCGGAACACCACGGCGTCGCCCTGGTAGCCGGCGCCGGCGCCGTAGGCCCCGCCCTGCTCGCGGATCGCGCGGTGCAGCCAGCCGTTGCGCAGGTAGTCGCCGAGCACCAGCAGCGCCGCCGCGTCCGTGTGCCCGACCGGCACCGCCGGGTAGGCGGTGGCGCAGAAGTTCACCTGTGTGCCGACCACCCACGCGGTGTGCGCGGCGCCGGCCACGGTCGGCACCGCGAACGCCGCCGGCTCGGCGGCGGGCGGCGGCGGCGGCGCATCGCCGGCCCACAGCGTCGCCAGCGCGGCTTCGAGCTCGGCATGGCGCTCGCCTTCGGCCACCACCAGCAGGCGCCGCGGCGCGGCCACGATCAGCGCGTGCAGCGCGGCGAGGTCCGCGGCGTAGGCGGCGAGCGCTGCCGGGTCGTCGAGGGCGTCGTCGAGCGCCCGCAGCGCCTGCACCGAGGCGAGCCCGCCCCAGCGCTCGAGCAGCGCGGCGCTCGGCGACAGCGGCGCGCACGCGGCGCTCATCGCCAGCACGTGGCCGCGCTCGGTGAGCTCCTCGTCGCGCTGCGCCCGGTACTGCGCGACCAGTTCGCGCAGGCGCGTGGCCTCGTCGAAGCGCGGCGCGAGCAGCGTGTCGCGCAGCAGCGCGCCGAGCGCCGCGTGGTTGCGCGCCAGCGCCTTGCCGGCGAGCACCAGCACCGCGCGCACGGCGTCGCCCGTCGCCACCGGCGCGCGCGCCATGCAGCGCGCGCTGAGGCCGCCGGTCACCGCCGCCTGCAGCGCCTGCGTGGCGAGGTAGTCGCGCCCGCCGCTGCCGACCTCGGCGAGCGTCAGCGCGTACAGCGGCAGGCGCTCGAGCAGGGGTTCGGGCAGCGCCGGCAGGTCGATGATCCACTGCTGGTAGACCATGCCGTTGGTCGGCTGCGCGTACCAGGCCGCCGGCAGGCCGGCCAGCGTGCGCCGCTCGGCCTGCGGGATCGGCAGGTCGGCGGGCACGTCGGCGAGGGTGACCTTGGGCAGTTGCTCGGGATCGTCGACCTGCGCCTGGCGCGCGGCGAGCGCCGCGGTGGCGTCGAGGATGCGCTGGCGCCCCGCGGCGTCGAGCCCGGCGCGGATGCGCTCCAGGCGCTCGGCCTCGGCGCGCGCCTGCGCGTCGGCGAGCGCCGGGTCGGGGCGCATGGTCAGGCGCACGCGGTGCGGGTTGTCGAGCAGCAGCCGGCGCACCAGCCCCTGCACGAAGCCGGGCGCGCGCGCCTCGGCGCGCACCGCGTCGAGCGTCGGGTCGATGTCGAGCGCGCACAGCGGGTCGCCGCCGTGCAGCTGCGGCGCCAGCGCATCGAGCATCAGCTTGAGCCCGTAGGGGTAACCGTCGCCGCTGATCTCGCGGCTCTGCAGCTCGATCTGGTGCAGCACCGCGTCGAGCGCCGCCGGCTCCACGCCGTGCTCGGCGACCTCGGCGAGCACCTCGAACACCAGGCGCTCGACCGCCTCGGCATCCTCCGGCTCACAGCCTTCGAGCCCGCAGACGAAGGTCGTCTCGCGGGTGGAGTCGTCGAAGCCGCACAGCGGCGACGGCGCGGCGCCGATGCCGCAGGTTTCGAGCGCGTGGCGCAGCGGCGAGCTGGCGTTGTCGAGCAGCACCTCGGCGAGCACCCGCGCGCGCAGGGTTTCGAGCGGGTCGGTGCTGCGCCCGAGCAGCCAGCCGAGCACCACGTGGGTGTTCTCGGCGGTTTCGTCGGCGGGCACCGGGTAGCGCAGCTCGCGCTGCTGCGGCGCGCCGTAGCGGCGCTCGTCGGGCACCGCGAGGTCGAGCGGCCGGGCCTGGAACTGCGCCAGCGCGCGCGCCTCGAAGCGCGCCTGGTGCTCGGCGGCGGGGATGTCGCCGTAGGTCATGAACACCGCGTTCGACGGGTGGTAGTGCGCGGCGTGGAAAGCTACCAGCTGCTCGTAGGTGAGCTCGGGGATGTGCGCCGGGTCGCCGCCGCTGTTGACGTGGTAGGTGGTGGTCGGGAACAGCGCCGTCTGCAGGTGCTGCGCCAGCGCCTGCACCGGCGAGCTCATCGCGCCCTTCATCTCGTTGTAGACGACGCCTTTCAGCACCAGCGGCGAGGCCGGATCGGCGGGGTCGGCGAACTCCAGCCGGTGGCCCTCCTGGGCGAAGTCGCGCGCATCGAGCAGCGGGAAGAACGCCGCGTCGAGGTACACCGCGAGCAGGTTGTCGAAGTCCTTGCGGTTCTGGCTGGCGAACGGGTAAGCGGTCCAGTCCGACGCGGTGAAGGCGTTCATGAAGGTGTTCAGCGAACGCCGCGTCATCATGAAGAACGGGTCGCGCACCGGGTAGCGGCGGCTGCCGCACAGCGCCGTGTGCTCCAGGATGTGCGCCACGCCGGTGGAATCCTGCGGTACGGTCAGGAACGCCACCAGGAAGGCGTTGTGCGGATCGGCGGCGGCGAGGTGCAGGTGCCGCGCACCGGTGACGCGGTGGCGGTACTCCTCCAGCGCGAGCTTGAGGGCGGGGATCTCGCGCGTGCGCAGGTGTTCGAAGGCGGGGTGCGTCATCGGGGCTCCGGGGACGAAAGAATGCGTGTAGACCTCCATGGTACGCGCCGCGCCCGCCGCCCGGCAGGGCGCCGGCGCATGCCCGCTCAGCGCGGGACCAGCTCGACGCCGTTGCCGCGCTCGACGACCTCGACGCGCGAGCCGACGCCGAAGCTCCCCGGCGGCTGGTCCACCTCGAGGGTGCGGCCGTTGTCGAGGCGCACGCTGACACGCCACAGGTCGCTGCCGGCGCTGCTGCCGCTGCTCATCATGTTGCCGGCGACGCCGCCGGCGACGGCACCGGCGACGGTCGCCGCGGTGCGCCCCTTGCCGGCGCCGAACTGGTGGCCGAGCAGCCCGCCGACGACGGCGCCGGCGGCGGTGCCGAGCACCTCGTTGCCGCTGGTGCCGCCCTGGCTGCGGTAGGGCGCGATGCCGGTGACCACGCCGTAGCGCTGGTAGGCGCCGCTGTCGGCGTAGGCGGGCGCCTGGGCGTAGCCGCCGCCATAACCCGGCTGGCCACCGTAGCCCGGCTGGCCGCCGTAGGGGTACGGCGCGCAGCCGCTCAGCAGCGCGGCGCCGACGACCAGGGAAAGGGTGGAACGTCTCATCGGTGTGCTTCCTTTTAGGGTGCTCGCCCACGCGGGGCGGGCGCGGATTCTACCTGTGACAAGCCGCGGCGCGATTCGCTCCCCGCCGCGGGCGGCCGCGCACCAGCGCGCATACACAGGCATGGCCGCAATTCAGATTCGTATATTCGTTTATCTGAATATATAGGCATAATGATGCCATCGCGGACGCACCGCTCCGCCCCACTCGAGACACCCCGTCATGAGCACGCTGAAGACCGTCGAAGTGCACTCCCGTCTCGGCAGCGATTTCCTGATCGAGACCCGCATCCGCGACCACCTGGTCCGCGTCGACCAGGGCCGCGCCGGCGGCGGCGAGGACCGCGGGCCGTCGCCGCTCGAATACCAGCTCGTCGCGCTCGCCGGCTGCATCGGCAGCATCGCCCGCATCGTCGCCCACCAGCGCCGGCTGGCGCTGCGCGGCCTGGACATCCACGTCGCCGGCCAGCTCGACCCCGCCGTGCTGCTCGGCAAGCACCGCGACAGCCGCGCCGGCTTCCACGGCTTCACGGTCACGGTGACGGTCGATGCCGACCTCACCCAGGCCGAGAAGGAGGACTTCCTGCACGAGGTCGACCGCCGCTGCCCGATCTCCGACAACCTGCTCAGCGCCACGCCGGTCGAACTGGTGGTGCACTGACCCCCGCCGGGGGTGGGTGTCGCCCGCCCCCTCAGCTCCGGCGCAGCACCCGCGTGGTGCCGCCGATCACCAGCGCGCAGCCGGCGAGCATCGCCGGCGTGATCGCCTCGCCGAGGAACAGCGCCCCCCACAGCATGCCGAACACCGGGATCAGGAAGGTCACGGTCAGCGCGCGCGTCGGCCCGAGGTCGGCCAGCAGGCGGAAATACAGCAGGTAGGCGACCGCGCTGCAGAGCAGCGCCAGCGCCAGCAGGTTGCCGGCCACGCCGGCGGTGATCGGCCCCGGCGGCGGTGCCAGCGGCACCAGCGGCAGCAGCAGCGCGCCGCCGAGCATCTGGCTGCAGCCGGCGAAGGCCATCGCCGGCACCCCGGCCGCGTGGCGGCGGATGTAGACGCCGGCGAGCGCGTAGCACGACGCCGCCGCCAGGCAGGCGAGCACCGCGAGCGGCAGCAGCGGGTCGTCGGCGACGCTCGCGCCGGTGCGCGCCACCAGCGCCACCCCGGCGGCGCCGAGCGCGATGCCGATGAGCCGCCGCCGGTCGAGCCGCTCGCCGAGCCACAGCGCGGCGCAGAGCGCGCCGAACAGCGGTGCCGACGAGTTGAGGATCGCCGAGTAGCCCGCCGGCAGGTGCAGCGCGGCGAAGCCGTAGAGCCAGAACGGCAGCGCCGAGTTGATCGCGCCGACCAGCAGGTGGTGGCGCCAGTCGCGGCGCCAGTGGGCATCGAAACCGATCACGCGGAAGTACGCGAGCAGCGCCGCGCCGCCCAGCGCGAGGCGCAGCCCGGCGGTCGCCGTCGGGCCGAGCGCCGGCGCGAGCACGCGCATCAGCATGAACGAGCCGCCCCAGATGGCGGCGAGGACGAGCAGACGCAGGACATCGGCGATGCGCATCGGCGCACTCCCAAAGTGGTGCCGGGTTTCAGGCGGGCTGGGCGCTGCGCGCCGCCTCCCAGCCGATCAGCGCGCGCTTGCGCGACAGCCCCCAGCGGTAGCCGCCGGGCTCGCCGCCGGCGCGGATCACGCGGTGGCAGGGGATCAGGTAGGCGACCGGGTTCGCTCCCACCGCGTTGCCCACCGCGCGCGCCGCGTGCGGCACCTGCAGGTAGGCGGCGAGCTCGCCGTAGCTCACCAGCCGGCCCGGCGGAATCCGCAGCAGCGCCTGCCACACCTGCAGCTGGAAGTTGCTGCCGCGGATCCACAGGTGCAGCGGCTTCGGCTGCGGCGGCGGGTCGAAGATGCGCGCGAGCAGCGCGGCGGCCTCCGCCGGCGCGTGGCGCAGCGTCGCGTGCGGCCACTCGGCCTGCAGCCGCGCGCACTCGGCGCCGGCCTCGGCGGGCTCGACGAAGGCGAGGCGGCAGATGCCGCGCGGCGTCGCCGCGACGAAGGCCGTGCCGAACGGGCTCGCGTGCATGCCCCAGGCGATGTCGAGCCCGACGCCGCCGTTGCGGTACTCGCCCGGCGACACCGCCTCGGCCACCACCAGCAGGTCGTGCAGCCGGCCGGGGCCGGACAGCCCGCAGGCCGCGGCGGCGCTGAGCACGTCGGTGCCGGCCAGCGCGCGCTTGGCGTGCTCCTTGGTCACGTACTGCAGGAAGCGCTTCGGGCTGATGCCCACCCAGTTCGCGAACACGCGCTGCAGGTGGCTCTCGCTCAGCCCCACCGCCTGCGCGATCTCGGCGAGCTCCGGCTGCCGGTCGGCGTGCGCGCGGATCAGCTCGATCGCCCGCGCCACGGTGCGGTAGGCCCGGTTCGCCTCGTCCGGTTCGTTCATGCTGTCACCCTCCGCGCCGGCCCGGTGCCGACGCTGCGGGCCATACTAGGGAGCCCGTGCCGCATCCGGCCACCCGATTCCTGCGCACCTCTCAGGAACGCGGTCGCCGCCGCCCAGCCCTCGGAACCCTGCCCATGAGCCCGAATCCCGCCGCCCCCTCCCCCGCCCGTCGCCGCCGGCGCAGCGTGCTCTACGGCCTGCTCGTGCTCGTGCTGGCCGCCGCCGGCGCGCTCGCCTGGCTGCTGCGCGGGCCGCTGCCGGCCTACGCCGGGCGCGTGCACCTGGCGGGGCTCGCGGGCCCGGTCGAGATCGTCCGCGACCGCAACGCCGTGCCGCACATCCGTGCGCGCTCGGTGCACGACGCCTACTTCGCGCTCGGCTACGTGCACGCGCAGGACCGGCTGTGGCAGATGGAGATGAACCGGCGCATCGCCGCCGGGCGGGTCGCCGAGGCGGTCGGCCCCGGCGCGCTGCCGACCGACCGCTTCCTGCGCACGCTGGGGGTGCGGCGCGCGGCGCAGGCGAGCCTCGCGAACCTCGACGCCGACGCGCGCGCCGTGCTCGACGCCTACGCTGCCGGGGTCAACGCGTGGATCAGCGGGCACCCCGGCCCGCTGCCGCTCGAATTCCTCGCCACCGGCGTGCGCCCCGAGCCCTGGGAGCCGGCCGACTCGATCGGCTGGGTCAAGATGATGGCCTGGGACCTCGCCGGCAACTGGACCGAGGAGCTGCTGCGCCTGCGCCTGTCGATGCGCCTCGACACCCGGCAGCTGCAGGAATTCCTGCCGCCCTACCCCGGCGACGCGCCGCTGCCGGTCGCCGACTTTGCCGCGCTGTACCGCAGCCTCGGCGCGCAGGCGCTCGCGCTCGGCCCGACGCCGCTGCCGCACACGCCCGAGGGCATCGGCTCGAACAACTGGGTGGTCGCCGGCAGCCGCAGCGCGAGCGGCAAGCCGCTGCTCGCCAACGACCCGCACCTCGGCCTCACCGTGCCCTCGACGTGGTACCTGGTGCACCTCGAAGCCCCCGGCCTGCGGGTGATCGGCGGCACGCTGCCGGGGGTGCCGCTGATGATCGTCGGGCGCACCGAGCGCATCGCCTGGGGCATGACCAACACCAAGCCCGACACCCAGGACCTCTACCTCGAACGCCTCGACCCGGCGCGGCCCGGCTACTACCAGGCCCCCGACGGCCCGCGCCCCTTCGTCGAGCGCCGCGAGGTCCTGCACGTCAAGGGCGCCGCCGACGAGGAACTCGTGGTGCGCGAAACCCGCCACGGCCCGGTGCTGCCGGCGGGCGGCAGCACCGCCGGCCTTTCCCCCGGGTACGTGCTGGCGATGCGCTGGACCGCGCTCGACCCCGACGACCGCACCTACCAGGCCGGCCTGCGCATGCCGCTCGCACGCAACTGGGACGAGTTCGTCGCCACGCTGCGCGACTACCACACGCCGCAGCAGAACATCGTCTACGCCGACGTCGACGGCCACATCGGCTTCATCGCACCGGGGCGGGTGCCGCTGCGCCGGCCCGACAACGACCTGATGGGCCTCGCCCCCGCCCCCGGCTGGGACGCCCGCTACGACTGGACCGGCTACGTGCCGTTCGACGCGCTGCCGCGGCGCCTCGACCCGCCGGGCGGCGAGATCCACACCGCCAACGACAAGATCGTCGACCCCGCCTACCCGTACTACATCACCGCCGAATGGGCCCCGCCCTACCGCAGCCGGCGCATCGGCGAACTGCTCGCGGCGCGCCCGCGGCACACGCTGGACGACTTCGCCCGCATGCACGCCGACGTGCTGTCGGTGCAGGCGCGCGAGCTGCTGCCGCGCCTGCGCTACACGGTGACGCGCGACGCGCTCAGCAGCGAAGCGCTCGAACGCCTGCAGCGCTGGGACGGCACGATGGACGCCGAGCGCCCCGAACCGCTGATCTACGCCGCCTGGATGCGCGCCCTCGGCCGGCGCCTGTACGCCGACGAACTCGGCCCGCTGTTCGAGCAGGCCTGGGACATCCGCGGCGTGTTCACCGCCAACGTGCTCGCCGACCGCGACGGCCAGGCGCGCTGGTGCGACGACATCACCACCCCCGCGGTCGAGGACTGCGACTTCCAGCTCTCCGCAGCGCTCGCCGACGCCGTCGCCGAACTCGCGCGCCAGTACGGCCCGCAGCCGGCGGCGTGGCGCTGGGCCGACGCCCACGTCGCCCGCGCCGAGCACCGGCCGTTCTCGCGCGTGCCGCTGCTCGCCGACTGGTTCGAACTGAACGTGCCGGTCGGCGGCGACGTGTACACCGTCAACGTCGCCCGCCACCACGTCGCCGACGCCGCCCACCCCTACCGCTCCACCCAGGGCGCGAGCCTGCGCATGCTGATCGACCTCGCCGACCCCGACGCCTCGCGCTTCATCCAGGCCACCGGCCAGTCCGGCCAGCGCCCGTCGCCGCACTACGCCGACTTCCTCGGCGCCTGGCGGCGCGTCGAGTACCTGCCGATGAGCATGCGCGCCGCCGACTACGAAACCGGCGCGCTCGGCACGCTGAAACTGCTGCCGGCGCGCTGAGGGGGCACCCGCCCACGGACCCGCTGGAGCGGCCTGGGAGGCTGGCGGGAAGGGCTGGGTTGGTTCATGGCGGCAGACGGTCCTCCGCACCGTCGCCGCTATCGCACGGCCATGCCGTACAGGCGAGCGCCGGCAAACGCGGTCCGCACAACAACCGGCCATGAGTCGATAGTGCGTTGAATTCAAAATGCTTTATGTCATATCGAAATGGGTGCCAGACGGCGCATCGCCCGTACTATCAATGAGAAGGTGGCAAATGCGGCGATCCGTCCGCTTGACACCCGAATGGCTTACCGGCAGAACCCTTGCCAAGCGGTTTATCAGCCGTTACTTTTCGGTGAATGTCCCGCGGCCGCGGGTGTGTTTATTTTGCCGATAGGCCGTCTACTTTTAGTGAGGCACAGGAAATGTTCTTTCATATCGACGAAGCGGGGAATACTGGCAACAATTTGTTTGATCCCGCTCAACCTCGATTAAGTTACGGTGTTCTTTCGAGCCTAATAAACGTAGACGTGCTCTGCACAAATATTCATAAGGAACCTCTGATCAGATCCATTCCCCATTCACCGGCCCCCGGACCGGTCATTTTCTGACCCGCTTCCGGCGCCGAATCCGGAAATGGGTCAGTCGCCATGCGACGGCAGGGCCGTTTTAGCCACTGCAGGCGGAT
>NZ_SLWY01000041.1 GCF_004341245.1 Plasticicumulans lactativorans
TCGATCAGAAAGTGCGCGCGCTCGCTGCCGCCGGTTTGCACCACCGCATCGAGCGCCGCCAGCCACTCGGCGGTTTCCTGCGGGTCGATGTCGTTCGGACTGTGCATCGTGATCTCCTCCGGATGATTTGTAGTGATCGACGCCATCTGCGTCGTCTTGCTGCTGGCAACGGAGACGTCATCCGCTGATTGGCGCCATACAGCACGCCTCATGCCACTTCTGTGACACAATGTTTGTAAAGCCAGAGTGTTGAGTTTGGAGGACTTATTTCTGCAGTGGGTTTGGCGGTTCCAGACCGGCGTGCGGATATCCGCACAAGAGTTTATTTCACGTTCTGGAATTTCGGAAAGCTAAATTCACTTCGTGAAAAATCGCCGATTCCGCCGGCTCATGCAAGTCTTGTGAGGCCTGCGGTGTTGATGCGGGGGGGAGTGAAGGGGAAACGCGGGGCGCGTGCCCTCAGCGCGGGCGCTGCGGACGCTGGGTTCGCGCCGGCCGCAGGCGACCTGAGAAGGCCGCGATCCCGCGGCCGGCGCGAACCCAGCACACCATCGTTCAGTACAGCAGCGATGCCAGCCGGCGTCGATAGACCGCGACCAGTGGATGCTCGTTGCCGAGCGTCTCGAACAGCTTGAACAGGCCCTGGCGGGCCGCGCCGTTCTCGAAGGCGCGATCGCGCCGGAACGCTTCGAGGTACTGCTCGGCCGCGCGTTCGTAGTCGCCGGCTTCGAGCAGGGCGGCGGCGAGGGCGAGGCGCACGGCATGGTCATCCGGATTGACGGCAAGCCGTCTGTCGAAGGCGCTGGTGTCCACGCCCTTGGGGGTGGCTTCGGCGGCTGCCACGCGCGCGAGCAGCCCCGCCACCGGTTCGACCTTGTGCAGGTTCTCGGGCAGGCTGCGCAGCAGCTTGCCCGCTTCCAGGAAGCTTTCGCGTTCGACCAGCTTGGCGGCCAGCGACACCTTCATGTCCGGGTCGCCCGGATCCTGGGCCAGGCCTTCGCGCAGCAGGGTGAGTGCATCGTCCTGCCGCCCCTCGTGCCACGCGGCTTCGGCCTGTTCGAGAACCTTGTCGGCGATCCGCGCCCTGTAGGTGTCGATCACCTGCCGGTAGGCGCTTTCGGGCTGCGCGCCGGTCAGGGTTTCCACGATCTGCCCGTCGCGCACGACCAGTACCGTCGGCAGCGAGCGCACGCCGAGATGAGCGGCGAGCGCCTGCTCGCGATCGGCGTTGATCTTGGCGAGCAGGAACGCGCCCTGGTACTCCTGCGCGAGTTTTTCGAGCAGCGGGCCGAGCGTGCGGCAGGGCTGGCACCAGTCGGCCCAGAAGTCGACCAGCACCGGGGCATGGAAGGAGTTGTCGATGACGAAGCGTTGGAAGTCGGCAAGGCCGACGTCGAAGCTGAACTGACTCATGCGGAGTCCTCGCGGCCCCGGAGATCCGAGCGCCGCGCCGGGGGGAAATCTTCGGGCGTAGCCGAGCGCACCGATCGCGGTGCGTGCGCCGATCGCTCAGCGCTCCAGGTACTGGAGCTTGTCGGGCTTGCCATCCCACTCGGTCGCATCGGGCGGGGCATCCTTCTGCGCCGTGATCACCGGCCAGATCTTCGCGAGTTCGGCGTTGAGGGTCAGGAACGCCTCCTGCCCGCTCGGCAGGTCATCCTCGGCGAAGATCGCCTGCGCCGGACACTCGGGTTCGCACAAGGTGCAGTCGATGCATTCGTCGGGGTCGATGGCGAGGAAGTTGGGCCCCTCGTGGAAGCAGTCCACGGGGCAGACTTCCACGCAGTCTGTGTACTTGCACTTGATGCAGTTTTCGGTGACGACAAAAGTCATGGGCTCACGCCTCTCGCGGACGGAACAAACGCTGGCCGCGCAGTGTAGCCCCGCCGGGCCGTGCCGAGAACTCCCGAAGCGTTCGCCGGGCATTTTGTCGGCCGCCGCACATCCACTTTCAGCGCGCGGGGTTGTCGAGGGGGCTGGTGATCGCGCAAAACGAAAAACCCGAATCTTTCGACTCGGGTTTCCAGTATTGGCGCGCCCGGAAGGATTCGAACCTCCGACCCCCTGGTTCGTAGCCAGGTACTCTATCCAACTGAGCTACGGGCGCTTTGCGTGACGGCGCGCATTTTGCTTTCGAGGTCTGGGCCTGTCAAGTTGCGATGCGCGTTTTGGCGGAGAGAGAGGGATTCGAACCCTCGATGGAGGTTTAAGCCCCCATACTCCCTTAGCAGGGGAGCGCCTTCAGCCACTCGGCCATCTCTCCAGATTCACAGCGTCTTCACGATGGCGCGGTACGCCGGTTCGCGAAGGCTGCGAATAGTACCGATGAACACCGGGAGCGTAAAGCCCGGTGCTGACTCACTCGTGGTGGTGACCCTCGCCGCTCTCCTGTTCGCGCTTGATGCGCTCGTAGATTTCCTCGCGATGCACGGCGACGTCCTTCGGGGCGTTGACGCCGATGCGAACCTGGTTGCCTTTAACGCCGAGCACCGTGACGGTGACTTCGTCGCCGATCATCAGTGTTTCGCCGACTCTGCGGGTCAGGATGAGCATGTCGTACTCCTTGCATATCACCTTGTTGGTCCAAGCTTCTTGGCTGCACGACACCGGTGGCGCGGGGTCGTGGCTCGGACTCTAACGAAGACAGGCTGCGGGTGTGGTGGTTTTGATGCTTCTTTACAAAACAATCACTAAGAACAAGGGCTGACGCTCGCTCAGGCGGGAGCGGTCTGCTCGAGCCCGAATGCCTCGTGCAGCGTGCGTACGCCCAGTTCCAGATAACGCTCGTCGACCACCACCGAGATCTTGATTTCCGACGTCGAGATCATGCGGATGTTGATGCCTTCGCGGGCGAGCGCCTGGAACATCGTGCTGGCGATGCCGGCATGCGAGCGCATGCCGACGCCGACCAGGGAAAGCTTGACGATCTTGTTGTCGCCCCGGACCTCGCGGGCATCGAGCGACTGGGCCTTGGCGCGGACGATCTCCAGGGCGCGCTCGTAGTCGTTGCGGTGCACCGTGAAGGTGAAGTCGGTGGTGCCGTCGCGCCCGATGTTCTGCACGATCATGTCGACTTCGATGTTGGCATCCGAGACGCTGCCGAGGATGCCGAACGCCACGCCCGGCTTGTCGGGCACGCCGAGCACGGTGATCTGCGCCTCGTCGCGCGAGAAGGCGATGCCGGAGATCAGGGCTGCTTCCATCTGTTCTTCCTCTAGCGTGATGAGCGTACCGTTGCCTTCCTCGAAGGTCGACAGCACGCGCAGCGGGACGTTGTACTTGCCGGCGAACTCCACGGCGCGGATCTGCAGCACCTTGGAGCCGAGCGAGGCCATCTCCAGCATTTCCTCGAAGGTGATGCGGTCGAGGCGACGCGCGCGCGGCTCGATGCGCGGATCGGTGGTATAGACCCCGTCGACGTCGGTGAAGATCTGGCACTCGTCGGCCTTGAGCGCGGCGGCGATGGCCACGCCGGTGGTGTCCGAACCACCGCGGCCGAGCGTGGTGATGTTGCCGTCCTCGTCCACGCCCTGGAATCCGGCCACCACCACGACGCGACCGGCAGCGAGGTCGGCGCGGATGTTGTCGCCGTCGATGGACCTGATCCGCGCCTTGGTGAAGGCGCTGTCGGTGAGGATGCTCACCTGTGCGCCGGTATAGGACTTCGCCGGCTGGCCGTGCTTCTCCAGCGCCATGCACAGCAGCGCGATGGTGCACTGCTCGCCGGTCGAGATGAGCACGTCGAGCTCGCGCGGGTTGGGGCGCGGCGTGATCGCCTTGGCCAGCCCGATCAGGCGATCGGTTTCGCCGCTCATCGCTGAGACCACGACCACCAGGTCGTGGCCCTGGGCGCGATAGCCGATGACCTTCTTCGCGACGTTCTCGATGCGCTCGACGTTGCCGACCGAGGTGCCGCCGTACTTCTGAACGATAAGCGCCATGCTGTTTCCGCTGCAGTTGAGGTTGTGAGGGAGATCGCGTTCAGCCGAGCTGGCTCGCGACCCAGGCCGGGACGGCGGCGAGCGCGGCGTCGAGGCCGGACGGATCGGTGCCGCCGGCCTGCGCGAGGTCGGCGCGACCGCCGCCCTTGCCGCCCACCCGCTGGGCCACCTGGTTGACCAGGTCGCCGGCCTTGACCCGTGTCGTGTGGCTGTCGGTGACGCCGGCGACCAGGCGCACCTTGCCGTCTTCGACCGCCGCCAGCACCACGGCCGCCGCATGCAGCTTGTTCTTCAGTTGATCGACGGTGTCGCGCAGCGTCCTGGCGTCGGCGCCGTCGAGGCGGGCGGCGAGCACCTTGAGTCCGTCGATGTCGACCGCCTGCGCGGCGAGATCGCCACCCTGGCTGCTCGCCAGCCTGGCCTTGGCCTGTTCGAGTTCCTTCTCCAGCCCGCGGACGCGTTCGGCGAGGCCGCGGACCTTGGTCTCGGCCGACGCCGCGTCGCCCCGGACGATGTGGGCGATCGCCTGCAGGCGCTGTTCGAGCGTGTGCACGTGTTCGTAGGCGCGCTCGCCGGTGACGGCCTCGATGCGGCGGATGCCGGCGGCGACGCCACCTTCGGCGGTGATCTTGAACAGGCCGATGTCGCCGACGCGGCCCACGTGGGTGCCACCGCAGAGCTCGGTGGAGAAGGCGCCCATCGACAGCACGCGCACCTCGTCGCCGTACTTCTCGCCGAACAGCGCGAGGGCGCCGGCGGCCTTGGCGGTGTCGATCGGCATCAGCCGCGTGGTGACCTCGACGTTGCCGCGGATCTGCGCGTTGACGAGCCGCTCGATGGTCTCGATCTGCGCCGGCGTCAGCGCTTCGGGGTGCGAGAAGTCGAAGCGCAGGCGCTCGGGGTCGACCAGCGAGCCCTTCTGCATCACGTGCGTGCCGAGCACCTGGCGCAGCGCCGCGTGCAGCAGGTGCGTCGCCGAGTGGTTCAGCGCGGTGGCGGAGCGGCGTGCGGCGTCGACCGCGGCGTGCACCCGCGCACCGACGGCGAGCGCCCCGGCCTCGACGCGGCCGATGTGCAGGTGCACGCCTTCGCCCTGCTTGCGGCAGTCGCTGACCGCGAACAGCGCGCCGTCGGCGCTGAGCCGGCCGCTGTCGCCGACCTGCCCGCCGCTCTCGGCGTAGAAAGGCGTCGCGTCGAGCACGACGATGCCGTCCTGCCCGGCTTCGAGGCGCGCGACCGCCTGCCCGTCGCGGAACAGCGCCGTCACCGTCGCGTCGCCGTCGAGGGCGGTGTAGCCGCAGAAGGCGGTGCTGCCCCCGACCGCGAGCGCCTCGCTGTGATAGTGGCCGAACTGGCTGTGGGCGCGGGACTGGGCGCGCTGCCCTTCCATCGCGGCCTCGTAGCCGGTCATGTCGAGCGTGAGCCCGCGTTCGCGCGCGATGTCGGCGGTGAGGTCCACCGGGAAGCCGTAGGTGTCGTACAGGCGGAACACCGTCGTGCCCGAGATCACGCTGCCCGACAGCGCCGCGATGTCGGCTTCGAGCACCTTCATGCCGTGTTCGAGCGTTTCGGCGAAGCGTTCCTCCTCGTGGGCGATGACCCGCGTGACGGTTTCCTGGGCCGTGGCGAGTTCGGGGTAGGCCGCGCCCATCTCGGCGACCAGCGCCGGCACCAGCTTGTGGAAGAAGCCGGTCTGCGCGCCGAGCTTGTAGCCGTGGCGGATCGCACGCCGCATGATGCGACGCAGCACGTAGCCGCGCCCCTCGTTCGAGGGGACGACGCCGTCGGTGATCAGGAAGGCCGTCGAGCGGATGTGGTCGGCGATCACCTTCAGCGATGCCGACTGCGCATCGGTCGCCCCGGTGGCCGCCATCGCCGCCCTGATCAGGTTCGCGAACAGGTCGATCTCGTAGTTGGAGTGCACGTGCTGCATCACCGCCGCGAGCCGTTCGAGCCCCATGCCGGTGTCGACCGACGGCTTCGGCAGCGGGTGCAGCACGCCGGCCTCGTCGCGGTTGAACTGCATGAACACGAGGTTCCAGATCTCGATGTAGCGGTCGCCGTCCTCGTCGGGCGAGCCGGGCGGGCCGCCGGCGACCTCGGGGCCGTGGTCGTAGAAGATCTCGGTGCACGGCCCGCAGGGGCCGGTGTCGCCCATCTGCCAGAAGTTGTCGGAGCCGCCGCCGGGCTTGTCGCCGATGCGCACGATGCGTGCCTTCGGCACGCCGATCATGTCGGCCCACAGCGCGTAGGCCTCGTCGTCGGTCGCGTACACCGTCACCCACAGCTTGTCGGCCGGCAGCCTGAGCACGCCGGTCAGGAACTCCCAGGCGAAGGTGATGGCGTCGCGCTTGAAGTAGTCGCCGAAGCTGAAGTTGCCCAGCATCTCGAAGAACGTGTGGTGGCGCGCGGTGTAGCCGACGTTTTCGAGGTCGTTGTGCTTGCCGCCGGCGCGCACGCAGCGCTGCGCGGTGGTGGCCCGCGAGTAAGGGCGGTGGTCGGTGCCGAGGAAGACGTCCTTGAACTGCACCATGCCGGCGTTGGTGAACAGCAGGGTGGGGTCGTCGCCGGGGATCAGCGGGCTCGAGGCGACGATCTCGTGGCCGTGTCCACGGAAGAAGTTCAGGAAGGCGGAGCGGAGTTCGGCGCTGCTGGTCATGGTCTCGTTCGGTCGTTTGTCTGGAGCGTGGACACATCCGGTCGCACGATCCGCTGCCGGCGCCGTCGTTCAGGGCTCATGCAGCAGCCGCGCGACCTGTGCCGGGGTATAGCCCCGCTGCTGCAGGAAGCGGCTCCGGCGGGCGCGTTCCCGGACATCGGCCGCCGGGGCGTTGCCGAACCGCCGTCCGGCGAGTTCGGCGAGGCGCGTCATCCACAGTTCATCGAAGGTAGCCAGAATAGCGGAAGCCAGGGTTTCGGACACGCCACGCTCGCGCAGGCCGGCACGGATGCTGAGCGGGCCGTAGCCGCGCTCGAAGCGCGCGCGGGCATAGGCCTCGGCGAAGCGCGCGTCGCTCTGCAGGCCCTGTTCGGCGAGTTCCGCGAGGGCCGCGTCGATGGCCGCGGAGCCGTGCCCGTTCGCCCCGAGCTTGCGGCGCAGTTCCGCCGCGCTGTGCTCGCGGTGGGCGAGGAGGCCGACGGCCGCCTGCAGCGCCGCGGCTGCCGCCTCAGAACTCATCGGAGACGACATCCTCCTCGCCGGAGGCGGCGACCGTGGGCAGGGCGTCGGGGTTGGCGAGATACTTCGCACGCACCTTGTCTTCGAGTTCCCGGGCGAGCTCGGGGTTGTCCTTGAGGAAGGTGCGCGCGTTGTCCTTGCCTTGGCCGATGCGCTGCCCGGCGTAGCTGTACCAGGCGCCCGACTTCTCGACCAGGCCGGCCTTGACGCCGAGGTCCACCACCTCGCCGAGGCGCGAGATGCCCTCGCCGTAGAGGATCTCGAATTCCGCCTGCTTGAACGGCGGTGCCACCTTGTTCTTGACGACCTTGACGCGGGTCTCGGAGCCGATGACCTCCTCGCCTTTCTTGATCGCACCGATGCGCCGGATGTCGAGGCGCACCGAGGCGTAGAACTTCAGCGCGTTGCCGCCGGTGGTGGTCTCGGGGTTGCCGAACATCACGCCGATCTTCAGGCGGATCTGGTTGATGAAGATCACCAGCGTGTTCGAGCGCTTGATGTTGCCGGTGAGCTTGCGCAGCGCCTGGCTCATCAGGCGGGCGTGCAGGCCGACGTGGCTGTCGCCCATCTCGCCTTCGATCTCGGCCTTCGGGGTGAGCGCGGCGACCGAGTCGATGACGACGACGTCCACGCCGCCCGAGCGCACCAGCATGTCGGTGATCTCCAGCGCCTGCTCGCCGGTGTCCGGCTGCGACACCAGCAGGTCCTCGACCTTGACGCCGAGCTTGGACGCGTAGATCGGATCGAGCGCGTGCTCGGCATCGACGAAGGCGCAGATGCCGCCGAGACGCTGCGCTTCGGCGATCACCTGCAGCGTCAGCGTGGTCTTGCCGGAAGACTCGGGCCCGTAGATCTCGACGATGCGCCCGCGCGGCAGGCCGCCGACCCCGAGCGCGATGTCGAGGCCGAGCGAACCGGTGGAAATGACGTCGACGTCGCGTGCCGCCTGGGCATCGCCGAGGCGCATCACCGAGCCCTTGCCGAACTGCTTCTCGATCTGGCCGAGAGCCGCGGCGAGCGCCTTTTTCCTGTTGTCGTCCATAGACGTGACCTCGCGTGAACCCGTGACGGCCCGCCGCCGAGGGGGCCTGGTAAGGGCGCCGGATTATTCCACAGAACGCGTTGGCCGACCTAACGCGTGCCGTCGACCGGCCATGCGGCGCGCGGCAGGTAACGCGAGCCGGCCGGGCCGGACACCGATTCGGCCAGCACGATGCGCTCGGTGCGCCAGGCGAGCGGCGGCAGGGCGGCGTCGGTCGCGGCGTCGGCCGCCTTGCGGCGGGCGAGCGTGACGTGCGGCCGGAAGGGGCGGTTCTCCGGGGTGAAGCCGCAGGGGACGAGGCGCGCGAGCAGCGCCGCGAGCAGGGTTTCCAGCGCCGCCGGGGGCTGCGACGGTGCGGCGAACAGCGTGCGCGAGCGTGCCCACCAGCCGAGCCGGTCGAGCGTGAGGTCGAGCGCCGGCGCCGACAGGCCGGCGAGCACCGAGCGGTAGGCCGCCTCGCGCGCGGCCGGGGTGGTGCCGAAGAACACCAGGGTCAGGTGCAGGTTGGCCGCCGGGGTCGCTGCCGCGCCCGCCACGCGCTGCGCCAGCGCGGCGAGCGCGTCGCGGGTCGTCGCGTCCGGCCACAGCGCGAGGAACAGTCGGCGTGCGGCGGGTTCAGGCGACGGCGAGTTCATCGAGCACGCCCTCGAGCGCGGCGACGACCGCCTGCCGGCGCACCGCCGCGCGATCGCCCGCGAACCGGAACGGCTGCACCCGCGGCACGCCGCCCCGCCGGCACCAGGCCAGCCACACCGTGCCCACCGGCTTGTCGGGGCTGCCGCCGTCGGGGCCGGCGATGCCGCTGACGGCGATGGCGACATGCGCCGGGCTGCGTTCGAGCGCGCCGCGGGCCATTTCGCCCACCGTGGCGGCGCTCACCGCGCCATGCCGTGCGAGCGTCGCCCCGCTGACGCCGAGCAGTTCGACCTTGGCGTCGTTGCTGTAGGTGACGAAGCCGCGCTCGAACCACAGCGAGCTGCCGGCGATCGCCGTCACCGCCTGGGCGATGCCGCCGCCGGTGCACGATTCCGCCGTGGCCAGCAGCAGGCCACGGGCCTGCAGCGCGGCGCCGACGCGCGCGGCGAGGTCGGCGAGGGCGGCGTCGGCGTTCACTTGCGCGTCTGGAACAGCGCCTCGAGCGCCAGCAGGCGGCTCTTCGAGGCTTCGTCGGCGGGGTTCATGTCGAGCGCCTTGCGGTAGGCGTCGGCCGCGAGCTTGACGTAGAGGTCGCCCAGGTTGACCTGCACCGCGGGGAAGTCGGGGGCGTTCGCCGCCGCCGCGAGCAGGGCCTGGCGGGCCTTCTCGTAATCACCGTCGGCGGCGTAGGCCACGGCGAGGTTGTTGTAGCCCTCGGGCAGGCGCGGGAAGCGGCGCGTCATGTCGCTGAAGGTGTCGCGCGCGGCGGCGTTGCGTCCCATGTCGAGGAGCAGCGTGCCCTTCAGGAACAGGGCCTGGACGTCGTTGGGGTCCTTGCCCAGGCGTTCGTCGAGCCGCTCCAGCGCGGCGACGGTGTTGCCGTCGTCCGCCAGCCGGCGGATGTCGTCGAGTTCGGCCGCCGACGCGCAGCCGATGCCGAGCGCGAACACCAGGGCCAGCCGACCGATGCGGATTCGTTTCATCGTGCGTTCCTGCGTCATCCCAACGCGCGCCGTGCGGCGGCGCGGCTGGCGCATCCTACACCAAGCACGGGCGCCGGGTGCCGGGATGCCCGGGCGACGTACGGGCACGAGGTGACCCCCGGAAACGCCGCGGCCGTCGCCCCGTGGTCCGGGGCGACGGCCGCGTGCAGCGGGAGCGGGACGGCCTCAGCTGACGAACTCGCCCCTGGCCTGCAGGTCGGCGTGGTAGGAGGAGCGCACCATCGGCGCCGAGGCGACGTGGGTGAAGCCCATCGCCAGGCCCTCCACGCGCAGCTGCTCGAACTCCGCCGGGGTGACGTAGCGCTCCACGCGCAGGTGGTGCGCGCTCGGCTGCAGGTACTGGCCGAGCGTGAGCATGTCGACGGCGTG
>NZ_SLWY01000042.1 GCF_004341245.1 Plasticicumulans lactativorans
TTGTTCGACAGGATCGAGATGAACACCAGGTTGTCGATGCCGAGCACGATCTCGAGCACCGTCAGCGTCAGCAGACTGGCCCACATCTGCGGGTCTAGAAAAAATTCCATGCGGCGGTTCTCCGGACAAGGAGCGGGGCTGCGTCAGCAGCCCCGCGGGTGGGAAGGATCGGAAAGCGCTCAGTGCTCCAGCGGATTGTCGTCGTGGACCTTGCGCAGGCGTTTGACGATCAGCGGCAGCACGATCAGCGCGGCGGCCACGGCGAGGATGGTCGCCGAGATCGGGTGCGTGATGAACACCGTCAGGTCCCCCTGGCTGATCGACAGCGCGCGGCGGAACTGCTTCTCGGCGATCGGGCCGACGATCAGGCCCACCACCAGCGGCACCACGGGGAAGCTGTAGCGGCGCATCAGGAAGCCCAGCACCCCGACCATCGCGAGCAGCATCAGGTCGAACCACGACTGGCGGATCGAGTACGCCCCCATCGTCGCGAAGATCAGGATGCCCGCGTACAGGTAGGGCCTGGGGATGTGCAGCATCTTCACCCAAATGCGGATCATCGGCAGGTTGAGCACCAGCAGCATCACGTTGCCGATGTAGAGGCTCGCGATCAGCCCCCACACCAGCGCCGGATCGGTATCGAACAGCAGCGGGCCGGGCTGGATGTTGTACTGCTGGAACGCCGCCAGGATGATCGCCGCGGTCGCCGAGGTCGGCAGACCGAGCGTCAGCAGGGGCACCAGGGTGCCGGTCGCGGCGGCGTTGTTGGCCGCTTCGGGGCCGGCGACACCTTCGATCGCGCCCTTGCCGAACTCCTCGGGGTGGCGGGTGAGCTTGCGCTCGATCGTGTACGACAGGAACGTCGGCAGTTCGGTTCCACCGGCCGGGATGGTGCCCAGCGGGAAGCCGAGGAAGGTGCCGCGGATCCACGGCTTCCACGAGCGCTTCCAGTCTTCGACCGTCATCCGCACCGCCGAGCCGAGGCGCTCGACCTGGCTCACCAGCCCGCCTTCGTAGGCGGCCATGTAGAAGGTCTCGCCCACCGCGAACAGGCCGAGGATGACCACGGTCACGTCGACGCCGTCGGCGAGCTGCAGCAGGCCGAGGGTGAAGCGCGGCTGGCCGGACTGCTCCTCGATGCCGGTGAGGCCCACGCACAGGCCGATCGTCAGGCTGGTGATGCCGCGCAGCGGCGAGGCGCCGAGCACCGCCGACACCGCGACGAAGGTGAAGATCATCAGCGCGAAGTTGTCGGCGGGGCCGAGCTTGATCGCCAGGTCGGCGACGAAGGGCGCGACCAGCGTCAGCAGCAGGTTGGCGATGGTGCCGGCGATGAAGGAGCCGATCGCCGCGGTGGCGAGCGCCTGCCCGGCACGCCCGGCCTTGGCCATCTTGTTGCCTTCGAGCGCGCTGATGATCGACCCCGACTCGCCCGGCGTGTTGAGCAGGATCGAGGTGGTCGAACCGCCGAACATGGCGCCGGAGTAGATGCCAGCGAACATGATCAGCGAGCTGGTGGGATCGATGCTCTGCGCCACCGGCAGCAGCAGCGCCACGGTCACCGCCGGGCCGATGCCCGGCAGTACGCCGACCGCGGTGCCGAGGGTGCAGCCGATCAGCGCCCAGAGCAGGTTGATCGGGGTCAGCGCGACCGCGAACCCCGACGTGAACAGTGCCGTCAAACCTTCCATCACAACCACCCCGTGGCAATCGCCGGCAGGGTCACCCCGAGCCGTCCGAACGCCTGATAGATTGCCGCCGAGACGGCGAACGAGGCCCCCACCCCGATCACGGGGCGCCCGCGCAGCGCCAGCGTGACGCAGCTGCCGAGCAGCGTGCCGGCGAGCGTGAAGCCGATCACCTCGATCAGCGCCATGTGCGCCACCAGGCCGCCGATCACCAGCGCCACCGCGCGGCGGTCGAAGGGCTCATGATCGTGCGGGCCTTCCTCGACGTCGGGGAAGCCGCGTGTCAGCGCCTCGATCAGCAGCAGCACGCCGCAGGCCAGCATGCCGCTGCCCACCACGGTCGGGAAGAAACGCGGGCCGATGCCCGCGTACCCGGCGTCGGCCTGGATCAGCGGGATCTGGGCCAGCATGATCAGCCCGGACACCACCACTCCCGCCGAAATCAGCACCTGTCCCCAGTCGCGCGCGTGCTTCATCACGGCTGCTTCGCCAGGCCGAGCTCGGGGATGATCGCGGCGACGCGCTTCTGCTCCTCGGCGAGGAAGTTGCGGAAGGCATCACCGTCCTGGTGCAGGTCGATCCATTCGAGCTTCTGCGCCTTGGTCTTCCACGCCTCGTTGTGCACCGCGGCGTCGACCATCGCGGTCACCGCCTTGGTCTGCTCGGCGGAGAGCTTCGGCTCGGCGAACACCGCACGCCAGTTGAACAGCACCACGTCGATGCCCTGCTCCTTCATCGTCGGGATGTCGACGCCGTCCAGGCGCTTGTCGGAGGACAGCGCCAGCGCGCGCAGCTTGCCGCCCTTGATCACGTCGGCGAGTTCGCCGTAGCCGCTGACGTAGGCGGCGATGTGGCCGCCGAGGATCATCGCCTTGCCCTCGCCGCCGCCGGCGTAGGGAACGTAGTTGATCTTCGCCGGCGGGACCCCGATCGCCTTGGCGACCAGGCCCATCATGATGTGGTCCACGCCGCCGGCGGAGCCGCCGCCGACCGACACGGCGCCCGGGTTGGCCTTCACCGCGTCGGTGAGGTCCTTCAGCGTCTTGTAGGGCGAGTTCGCCGGCACCACGATCACGTTGTACTCGCCCATCAGGCGGGCGACCGGCGTCACCATGTCGAGGCTGACCGGGGGCTTGTTGGCTTCGATCGCGCCGACGGTGACGATGCCCGCGATGAACAGCGAGTTCGGATCCGCCTTGGCGTTGTTGACGAACTGCGCCAGGCCGATCGCACCGCCGGCACCGGCCTTGTTCTCCACCTGCACGCGCTTGGCCTGGCCGGCGGCGGTGAGCGCCTCGCCGAGCGCGCGGCCGACGGTGTCGAAGCCACCGCCCGGGTTGGCCGGCACCATGATCTTCATCACGTCGACCGGCTCGGCATGCGCAGCCGACAGGGACAGGGCAACGGCGGCGGCCGCCAGCATCTTGGTCATTTTCATCGCTTCCTCTCCTACACGTTTCGGTTCGATCGACTTTGGGTTGGCCTTCCGCTGGCCGGCACACCTGTCCTCATCCCGACGGCGAAATGCTAAAAGGGCGTTGCTGTCGCCGGCCTTTCACTGTAGGCAGTCATTCGGAGAAGCTCCTGCTGACATGCGCATCCTCCTGGTAGAAGACGACGAGGCCCTCGGCAGCGCGATGCAGCGCGCGCTGCGCGACCGCGACCACGCGGTGGATCGCATCAGCGACGGACGCACCGCGCAGAGCCTGCTGCGCACCGAGGCATTCGACCTGGTCGTGCTCGACCTCGGCCTGCCGGGCATCGACGGCCTCACGCTGCTGCGCCAGCTGCGCCAGCGCGGCGCCGGCACGCCGGTGCTGGTGGTGACGGCACGCGGCGAGGTCGAACAGCGCGTCACCGGGCTCGACACCGGCGCCGACGACTACCTGGTCAAACCCTTCGAACTGTCTGAACTCGAAGCCCGCGTGCGTGCGCTGCTGCGCCGCAGCCAGGGCAAGGCCGCACCGCTGCTGGTGCACGGCCCGGTGGCCTTCGACACCGTCGCCCGGCGCGTGAGCCTGAACGGCGCGCCGCTGGAGCTGCCGCGGCGCGAGCTGTGCCTGCTCGAAGTGCTGCTCGGGCGCGTCGGCCAGGTGGTCAGCAAGGAGCAGATCGCCGAGAAGCTCTTCGACTTCGACGACGACGCCGGCCTCAACGCGATCGAGATCTACGTGCACCGGCTGCGCAAGCGGCTCGGCCCGGCCGGCGTCAACATCCGCACCGTGCGCGGCCTCGGCTACCTGCTGGAGCAGCCTTGAGGCGGGCCGACTGGTCGATCCGCCGGCGCCTGCTGGTCTGGCTGCTCACCCCGCTGCTCGCGGTGTGCGCGCTGCTGCTGGCCGCCAACCACGTACAGGCCCGGCGTACCGCCGACGACACCTACGACCGCCTGCTGCGCGCCTCGCTGCTGGCGATCGCCGACCGCGTCAGCGTCGTCGACGGCCACATCGAGGTCGACCTGCCCGGCGTGGCGCTGGAGATGCTCGCCTCGGCCGGGCAGGACCGCGTGTACTACCGCGTCGACGGCCCGGTCGGGCGCTTCGTCACCGGCTACGCCGACCTGCCGACCGCACTCACCGGGACCGACGGCGCCCCGCGCTTCCACGATGCCGAGTTCCGTGGCGAGGCGGTGCGCATCGCCGCGCTGGCGCGCCCGCTCGCGCCGTGGGGGCTCGACGGTCTGTTCGAGGTGCAGCTCGCGCAGACGCGCGGCGAGCGCGATCGTCTCGCGCGCGAGCTGGTGTTCGCCTCGGCGCTGCGCCTGCTGCTGGTGGTGGTGGTCGCGACCGCCATCACCGCGCTCGGCGTCAAGGCCGGCCTGGCGCCGCTGACGGAGCTGCGCCGTGCGCTGCGGCGGCGCTCGCCCGGTGACCTCGCGCCGATCACCCAGCCGGCGCCCCCCGAGGTGCGCGAGCTGGTGAGCGCCATCAACCAGCTGATGCAGCGGCTCGAAGCGAGCTTCGAGGCGATGCGCCGCTTCATCGCCGACGCCTCGCACCAGTTGCGCACGCCGCTCGCCGGGCTGCAGACGCAGGCCGAGCTGACGCTGCGCGAGACGGAACCCGAGGCGCTCGCCCGTGGTCTGCAACGCCTGCTCGACACCACTCGTCGCACCAGCCGCCTCGCCAACCAGCTGCTGAGCCTGGCGCGGGCCGAACCGGGCGGCGGCGTCGCCGAACACGCCACGTTCGACCTCGCCGCGCTCGCCGCCGACCTCACCCGCGAGATCGTGCCGGCGGCGCTGCTGCTGCACATCGACCTCGGCTTCGAGGGGGACGGGCCACTGCCGGTCACCGGCGACGAACTGCTGCTGCGCGAGATGCTGAAGAACCTGATCGACAATGCCATGCGCTACTGCCCGGCGGGCAGCACGGTGACCGTGCGCACGCAGGCCAACGCCCGCGGCGTGCGCCTCGAGGTCGAGGACGACGGCCCCGGCATCGCCCCCGCCGAACGCGCGCGGGTGCTCGAGCGCTTCTACCGCATCCCCGGTTCGGCGAGCGACGGCAGCGGCCTCGGGCTCGCCATCGTGCACGAGGTGGCGGAGCGCCACGGCGCCACGCTGACGCTGGCCGACGGCGTCGGCGGGCGCGGCCTGTGCGTGCGCCTCGACTTCGCGCGCGCGGCGGGCTGAAAGCGATGGCGCGGCTCGCGGGCTGGCTGCTGGCGCTGCTGCTCGTCCTCGGCGGCGGGGCGGCGGCACACGCCGAGCTCACGCGCTTCCCGGCCCCGCAGCCCGGCACCGCCGGCGGGCCCGGCGAAGGCGGCGTCCTGGTGATCTACAGCTCGACCGACCTCGAATTCATCCGCCCGCTGATCGAAGGCTTCCAGGCCCTGAATACCGACGTCGAGGTGCACTACCACCTGCTGCCGTCGCTCGAGCTCTACAATCGGGTGCTCGACGAGGTCCAGGAGCAGGGACGCACCGCCGACGTGCTGCTGAGCGCGGCGATGGACCTGCAGATGAAGCTCGCCAACGACGGCTACGCCAGCGCCCTCACCCCGCCGCGCGGCCTGCCCGAGTGGGCGGTGTGGCGTCGCGAGGTGTTCGGCTTCACCCACGAGCCGGCGGTGATCGCCTACAACCGCGACGGCGTGCCGCCGCAGGACGTGCCGGGCACGCGCGAGGAACTGCGCCGGCTGCTGGAAACGCAGCCCGAGCGCTACCGCGGCAAGGTGGCGACCTACGATCCCGAGCTCAGCGGTGTCGGCTTCCTGTTCGCCTCGCAGGACGCGCGCCGCTCGCCGGTGTTCTGGAAGCTGGTCGATCGCCTCGGTGCCGCCGGCGTGCGTCTCTACGGCAATTCGGTCGAGATGCTCGACGCGCTCGCCGCCGGCGAGGTGCTGATCGCCTACAACGTGCTCGGCTCGTACGCGCGCGCGCACGCCGAGCGCCTGCCGCAGATCGGCATCGCGCTGCCGCGCGACTACACGCTGGTGATGTCGCGGCTGGTGCTGATCCCCAAGGCTGCCGTCCGCCCCGACCTCGCCCGCCGCTTCGTCGACTTCCTGCTCGGCGCGGACGGCCAGCGCATCGTCGCGGGGGCGGCGCACCTCTACGCCATCCTCCCGCAGATCGAGGGCGAGCTCACCGCCAAGGCCCTGCGCGCCCAGCTCGGCCCGGCGCTGCTGCCGATCCCGGTCAACCCCGGCCTGCTGCTCTACCTCGACCAGGACAAGCGCCGGCGCTTCCTGCAGCAATGGGAGCGCACGCTCGACGACACGCCCCCCCCTCCCGGCCGTTGACGGCCCCCGCCCCGAGGGGTTCGTGTTGTACATGTGCATCACGGCGTATGAAAAACACGAAGATTCGTTGCAATGAAACCCCCATGAAAGATTTCCGGAGCTAGAATGTGTTCAGGCCAGTGGACGCTGGTACGCATTGTTCAAAGCGTGCGCTCCGCCCGCTCCCGATCAACCCGTTCCAAGAGGATGAATGCCATGTCTTGCATCGCGCTTTCCCGCCCGCGCCACGCCGCGTCGCTGATCGCCGCCGCCGTCGGTCTCGCCCTGATGGGTCCCGGCCTCGCCAGTGCCGAGACCACGCTGTACGGCTCGGTTCGCGTGGGCGTGCAGTACACCGACGATGACACCACCGACGTCAACGCCTGGGACGTGGTCAACGAAGCGTCGCGCCTCGGTGTGCGCGGCTCCGAGGACCTCGGTGGCGGCCTGAGCGCCATCTACCAGTACGAGTTCGGCGTCAACGCCGACGGCAAGGCTGACGGCAGCCCGTTCAACCAGCGCCTGAGCTGGGTGGGCCTGAAGGGTGGCTTCGGCTCGGTGACGGCCGGCCGCCAGTACAGCCCCTACTACAACGCCGTCGGCATCGACGACGTGTGGAACGGCGACATGACCGGCACCAGCTTCGGCCTGGTCGGCTCGCCGACGCGCATCTCCAACGCCCTGATCTACACCTCGCCGAGCTTCAGCGGCCTGAGCTTCGCCGGTGCGATCACGATGGACGGTGCCGGCAACGACCTCAACGACCCGCTGAAGAAGAGCGACGGCATCGACCTGTATGACCTCGCGGTGTCGTACAAGAACGGCCCGCTGGTGCTCGGCGCCGCCTACCGCGGCATGGAGTCGAACGGCGGCGGCGAGAGCTTCAACTCGCGCTACTTCTCCGACGGCTCGCTGTGGGGCCTGGCCGCGTCGTACAAGTTCGGCGACGTGTTCAACCTGATCGGCAGCTACCAGGACGCCACCTTCAGCGACGACCTCGACAGCAAGGCCAAGGCCTACGGCGTCACCGGCGAGCTGTTCTTCGGCAACAACGTGCTGCGCGGTGGCTGGGGTCGCTACGACGTCGACAACGGCGACGACTACGACGTCTGGCGCGCGGGCTACCAGTACAACCTGAGCAAGCGCACCCGCGTGTGGCTGGAGTACATCGACTCCGACTTCGCCTCGGGCGCGACCTCGCCCTTCGTGTCGACCGGCGACGAGTACAAGAACATCCAGTTCGGCATGCGCCACGACTTCTGAGCCGCGCCGGCTCACCGACAAGGGCATCCTCCGGGATGCCCTTTTTGTTTTGCAGGAACCGCCTTCGCCAGGCGGTTCTTTCATTTCATGCCCTGAAAGGCAGGCGAAAGTTCGCGTCCGTAGTCTGCAGGCTCGGGCGGCGGCACGCCGGATCACGACTGAAGCCAAGGGTACGCAGGGAAGCGAACCCGGCGCGCAACCGCCCCTTTTCCACCGACGTTGGAGGCGAGGCGATGCAGATAACCGGCATGTTGCACGGGGCGAGGCTGTTGCAGTACGTGGATTTTCCCACCGCGGAGGTGCTCGGCCCGGAGGC
>NZ_SLWY01000043.1 GCF_004341245.1 Plasticicumulans lactativorans
GGCCGCCACACGCAGGCGCATGGACGAGGGAAGGCCCTCCCCGCGTCCATGCGCACAGTGAACACTCCACTATCGTCATCTCGAAGATACAAGGGAGCGAAGCCGGTGGGGATGAGCGAGGCTCTCGCCGCAGGCCTGCCACCAGGGCGGCGGCGGCCAGCGCGATGCACGCGGGCAGTGGCGGTTCGGCGATGGCGATCGCGGGCAGGAAGCGGATGTGGCCGGCGTTGCCGTCGGTGTTCGGGGCGCTCGCGGTGAAGGTGATGAAGTGCAGGCCGGCACCGAGGATGCCGCCGCTCAGCGTGCCGTTGAAGTGGTGGATCACTTCGAGGGGAATGCCGTTGTCCTCCGAGATCACTTCGGGGGTGATCTGCGCGTGGGTCCACGGAACGCTGTTGCCGTCGATCAACAGCGTGAAGGTGGTCGGTGGGCGGTTGTAGGTGGCGACCGCGATGCCGATGCGATGAGGGGAGGGCAGGCTCAGGAACCAGCCGGCGGCGCCGGGTTCGTCGGAGATGCCGTCGTCGGGGCCGACATCGAACACGCCGGTCAGGCTGCCGGCGTCCTCCCAGGCGAAAAAGCTCTCACCGCCGCTCGCCGGGTCGTCGATGACGGCCGCCTGCAGCGGGCCGACGTATGCGGCGAGCAGCAGGGCCGTGGCAAGGCACAACGTGCGTTGCAGGGACATCGGCCACCTCCGGGTACGGGCGACGCTCACGGGCGATTGCG
Source organism: Plasticicumulans lactativorans (assembly GCF_004341245.1). Lineage (GTDB taxonomy): Bacteria > Pseudomonadota > Gammaproteobacteria > Competibacterales > Competibacteraceae > Plasticicumulans_A > Plasticicumulans_A lactativorans. The sequence goes on from NZ_SLWY01000043.1 coordinate 730, forward strand.
GGGAGGATAGTCGAGGGTCCGCGGCGCGGCCGGACGTCGCGCCTGCGCGGTCCGTCGTCGGCATGGGTGGCAAAGCGATGATTCGCCGACCACACTGGCTATTGCGCCTGAGGGTCAGGTGTGTGGCGCGGCCGTGATGGCTGGCGCCGCTGGATGCAGTGATCGAGAGAGGACTTCCCATGGACCATGACATTTCGGCAGACCTCACCCCCGAGGCCATCGAGCAGGTTCGCGTACACCTGCGCGCGATCGAAATCCTGCTGCCGTTCCTGATCGCGCTGACCAACGACGAGCGACGACAGTTGCCGAAGGCCGGTGACGCGGGCATCTCGTTCATCGAGCACTGCTACGCGGCGATCGAGACCTACCAGGGCATGATGCCGCGCGACTTCGATCTCGACGAGTACAAGCGCGACGTCGCGCTGCGGGCGGCACTCGCGGTGATCGCCGTCGAGATCGCGCGCCTGCACACGCGCGTGCAGGACACCCTGATGCTGGTGGGGTCCGAGGCTTACGCGGGCTCGCTGGAGGTCTACGCCGCCTCGCAGCGCGCCGGCAAGGGCCAGGGGCTCGACCACCTGCTCGGGCTCGCCCGCCGGCGCTTCGCCCGTCGCCCCAAGCGCAACGGCGACGAGACGCCTGAGAACGGCGGCAACGGTACGCCGACGCCCTGATCCGCCGCGCTGCGTGGCCTGCCGCCACCGCAGCCCGTAGGTTGCGGATGAGCGAATGCGAACCCCAACATTCAATGCGAACCCCAACGTTCACCGCCGCACCGGGCGCCATCGCGTTGGGGTTCGCTGCGCTCACCGCCAACCTACGCGGAGTCGCTCACCGTCACTGCAGCCCGTAGGTTGCGGGTGAGCGAACGCGAACCCCAACAGTCAACGCGAACCCCGACGTTCACCGCCGCACCGGGCGTCGCCACGTTGGGGTTCGCTGCGCTCACCGCCAACCTACAGGGAGCGGTTTGCCGCCACCGCAACCCGTAGGTTGCGGGTGAGCGAACGCGAACCCCAACATTCAATGCGAACCCCAACACCCACCGCCGCACCGGACGTCGTCGTGTTGGGGTTCGCTGCGCTCACCGCCAACCTACAGGGAGCGGTTTGCCGCCACCGCAGCCCGTAGGTTGCGGGTGAGCGAACGCGAACCCCAACATTCAACGCGAACCCCGACGTTCACCACCACACCGGATGTCGCCACGTTGGGGTTCGCTGCGCTCACCGCCAACCTACAGGGAGCGGTTTGCCGCCACCGCAGCCCGTAGGTTGCGGGTGAGCGGATGCGAACCCCAACAGTCAATGCGAACCCCGACATTCACCGCCGCACCGGGCGTCGTCGTGTTGGGGTTCGCTGCGCTCACCACCAACCTACAGGGAGCGGTTTGCCGCCACCGCAGCCCGTAGGTTGCGGGTGAGCGGATGCGAACCCCAACATTCAACGCGAACCCCAACATCCACCGCCGTACCGGGCGCCATCGCGTTGGGGTTCGCTGCGCTCACCGCCAACCTACAGGGAGCGGTTTGCCATCACCGCAGCCCGTAGGTTGCGGGTGAGCGAATGCGAACCCCAACATTCAATGTGAACCCCAACGTTCACCGCCACACCGGGCGCCATCGCGTTGGGGTTCGCTGCGCTCACCGCCAACCTACGGGGAGCGGTTTGCCATCACCGCAGCCCGTAGGTTGCGGGTGAGCGGATGCGAACCCCAACATTCAATGCGAACCTCAACACCCACCGCCACACCGGGCGTCGCCACGTTGGGGTTCGCTGCGCTCACCGCCAACCTACGGGGAGCGGTTTGCCATCACCGCAGCCCGTAGGTTGCGGGTGAGCGGATGCGAACCCCAACGTTGCGCGGCGCAGCGATCGCACGACGGATCGCACGCTCCGGCTTCGACGGCGCGGCATTCAGCCGTCGAGGCGGATACCTGCAGCGCCGAGGCGCAGGCGAGCACCCAATAGGTGCATCGATGCACCTGATAAGTTCGTCGATGAAGCTCCGAACTGCTCGCGTCAGGCAATTTGTTGCAACGATCAGGCTCGACGTTGCAACGATGCACCTAATAAGTACATTGATGCACTTATTTGGTGAATCGGAGCACTTATTAGGTGCATCGTTCGAGCAGGGAAGTGCTCGCGCCAGGCTCCGAGCTTCATCGATGAACCTATCAGGTGCATCCGAGTACCCAATAGGTGCATCGATGCAGCAATGTGCTCGGCCGTTGCAGTCCGGAGCTGCATCGTTGCAGCTCGGAGGTGGAACGATGCAGCTCGGAAGTGGAACGATGCAGCGCGGAGATGGAAGGGCGCGTCGTTCCGGTGGGGACGACACCCTAGAACGGCTTGAGGCTCGCCAGCAGGATCACGGCGATGAGCACGATCACCGGTGCTTCGTTGAACCAGCGAAACCACACGTGTGACCGGCGGTTGCGCTCGTGCTTGAAGTCGAGGAGCAGCTTGCCGCACCACACGTGGTAGACGACCAGCAGCGCGACCAGCAGCAGCTTGGCGTGCAGCCAGCCCATCTTGGCGTAGGCCGCCCAGCCGCCGGCGGCGAGCAGCCACGCGCCGAAGGCCAGCGTGAGCACGCCGCCGGGGGTGGTGATGCCCCAGAACAGCTTGCGCTCCATCACCTTGAAGCGCTCCCGGCCGATGCGGTCGTCGGGCTCGGTCATCGCGTGGTAGACGTACAGCCGCGGCAGGTAGAACAGGCCGGCGAACCACGTCACCATCCAGATCAGGTGCCAGGCCTTGATCGCGAGGTAGGACATCGGGAAGGACTCCGGCCGTGCGGGCTCAGGCGCCCAGCATCTTCTGCAGTTGTTCGCGCAGGGCCGGCATGTCGAACTCGCCGATCTTCTGCTGCACGATGCGCCCTTCGGGGGAGATCACGAACGAGGTCGGCGTGACGCGGACGACACCGAAGGCGCGCGAGGCGGCTTCGTCGCTGTCGAGGGCGATCGTGTACGGCACCTGCTTGCGCTTGACGAGTTCGAGCACCTGGCTGGGCGGATCGTAGGACATCGCCACGCCGACGATCTCCAGGCCCTTGGGGCGCAGCTCGCGGTAGAGCTCGATCAGGTGCGGCATTTCCTGCATGCAGCCCGGGCAGGTGGTGGCCCAGAAGGTCACGATGACGGGCTTGCCGCGGAGTTCGGCGAGCGACACCGCGCGGCCGTCGATGCTCTTGAAGGCCACCTCCGGCGCGGCCGTCCCGCTCGGCAGGAACAGCAGCGTGGAGAGTGCGATGCCCAGTGCCAGCGCGAAGCCGGCGGTCACGATCTGTTTGGTTTTCATGGCGGGTCCGGCCGGGGGCGCTGGTTGGGTGCCTGCGTTGGATGCGCGGGCGCGCGATAGGTTCGCGGTGCGCGACGCGCGGGAGGCGCAGGATAGCATGGGCATTGCCGCCCTCCCGGGCGGCCGGGCGCGGCGCACGCCAATTGTTGATCACTTTAGTCGGGAACCCCATAATCGCCCGCATCGAGCAAGAGAGCGCCGCTGCGGCGCGAGGAGCAACGAGATGTCTGCATCGGCTGCCGACGTGAATTTCGACGATCCGCTGGTGTTCACCGACGCCGCGGCGCTGAAGGTGAAGGGCCTGATCGAGGAGGAGGGCAACCCCGCGCTGATGCTGCGCGTGTTCGTCAGCGGGGGCGGCTGCTCGGGTTTCCAGTACGGCTTCACCTTCGACGAGGAGATCCAGGACGGCGACACCCTGGTCGAGAAGGCCGGCGTCAAGCTGCTGGTCGACCCGATGAGCTTCCAGTATCTGGTCGGCGCGGAGATCGACTACACCGAGGGCCTCGAAGGGGCGCAGTTCGTGATCCGCAACCCCAACGCCACCACGACCTGCGGCTGCGGTTCATCGTTCTCGGCCTGACCGGGGCCTCCTCCACGCACCTATATGACGAGGGCCCGTCCGCCGGCATTGGCGGACGGGCCCTCGTGCTTTTCAGGCCGGGTGGATCGCGCCGAGCACCCGCGGCCCGCGCGCGCCGGTGACCTCCGGCAGATTGCCGGGCAGCCCGAGCAGCGTGCGCCGTGCGAGCCACGCGAAGCCGATGGCTTCGAGGTCGTCGGCGTCCACGCCGCGTGCCGTGGTCGGGTGGAGCGGCACCGGCGCATGTGCCCGCAGGCGCGCCATCAGGTGGGCGTTGTGCACGCCACCGCCGCCGATCAGCCACTCGGCCGCCGCCGGCACCTGCGCGAGGCAGGCCGCGGCGATGCTCTGCGCGCTGAGTTCGACCAGGGTCGCGGCGACGTCGCGCGGGGCGCGCGGTGCGCCGGGCCGGGCGAGGTGGCGGTCGAGCCAGTCGAGGTGGAAGTGTTCGCGCCCGGTGCTCTTCGGCGGCTCCTGGGCGAAGTAGGGGTCGGCCAGCAGGCAGGCCAGGAGGTCCCGATCGACGTCGCCGCCGGCGGCCCAGGCGCCGTCGCGGTCGACCGGCACGCCCAGGTAGCGCTGGGTCCAGGCGTCGAGCAGCCCGTTGCCGGGGCCGGTGTCGAAGCCGCGCACCGCGTCGGCGGGATCGCACGGCAGCACGGTGAGGTTGGCGATGCCGCCGATGTTGACCACGGCGACGTCGGCGTCGGCACGGCGGAAGAAGGCCGCGTGGAACGCCGGCGCGAGCGGCGCGCCCTGGCCGCCGGCGGCCATGTCGCGCCGGCGGAAGTCGGCGACCACCGTGATGCCGGTCAGCTCGGCGAGCAGCGCGGGGTTGGCGATCTGCACCGTGTACGGTTCGGCGGCCTGCGGTGCGTGGCGGATGGTCTGGCCGTGCGAGCCGATCGCGCGCACCTTGCGTGCCGCGATGCCGGCATCGTCCAGCACGGCGCGCACGGCGGTCGCGAAGGTGCGGGCGAGGCGGGCGTCGAGCTGCATCGCGCGGTCGATTTCGTCGGCGCCCGGGTGCGCCAGCGCGAGCAGCGCGTCGCGCAGGTCCTGCGGCAAGGGTGTGGCGCGGCGGGCGAGGCACTGCGGCCGGTCGTCGGCAAAGCGCACCAGCACCGCGTCGACGGCGTCCATGCTGGTGCCGGACATGAGCCCGACGAAAAGTTCGCTGTTCATGAGGTCTCCGGCGGATCGGAACGAGGGGCCCCCGCCCGGTGCGCGGGCAGCGGGGCGCGGTTGCGCGGCGGGTGGATTCGATTATCTTACCGGGCCCTTATCGATGAACATGCGAGAGCGCGGCGATGGCTTCGGTCGACGAATCCCTGGAACTGATCAAGCGCGGGACCGAGGAGCTGCTGCTCGAACCCGAGATGGTCGCGCGGCTGCAGGAGGGGCGGCCGCTGCGCATCAAGGCCGGCTTCGACCCCACCGCTCCCGACCTGCACCTCGGGCACACGGTGCTGATCAACAAGCTGCGCCAGTTCCAGGCGCTCGGCCACCACGTGATCTTCCTGATCGGGGATTTCACCGGCCTGATCGGCGACCCGTCGGGGAAGAACGCCACGCGCCCCCCGCTGTCGCCCGAGCAGATCCAGGAGAACGCCCGCACCTATACGGAGCAGGTGTTCAAGATCCTCGACCCCGAGCGCACCGAGATCGCCTTCAATTCCACATGGATGAGCGCGCTCGGCGCCGCCGGCATGCTGCGGCTCGCCTCGCAGCAGACGGTCGCCCGCATGCTCGAGCGCGACGACTTCCACAAGCGCTTCGCCGGCGGCCAGCCGATCGCGATCCACGAGTTCCTGTACCCGCTGATGCAGGGCTACGACTCGGTGGTGCTGCGCGCCGATGTCGAACTCGGCGGCACCGACCAGAAGTTCAATCTGCTGATGGGGCGCGAGCTGCAGCGGGCGCACGGCCAGCGGCCGCAGTGCATCCTGACCCTGCCGCTGCTCGAAGGGCTCGACGGCGTGCAGAAGATGTCGAAGTCGCTGGGCAATTACGTCGGCATCCAGGACCCGCCCGACGAGATGTTCGGCAAGCTGATGTCGGTGTCCGACGACCTGATGTGGCGCTACCTCGAACTGCTGAGCTTCCGCCCGCTGCGGGAGATCGATGGGTGGCGGCGCGAGGTGGAAGGTGGCCTCAACCCGCGCGACGTCAAGTTCCGGCTCGGCGAGGAGCTCGTCGACCGCTTCCACGGCGCCGGCGCCGGCGCGCGCGCGCGCGAGGCGTTCGTGCAGCGCTTCCAGAAGGGCGTGCTGCCCGACGACCTGCCCGAGGTCACCGTGACGGTCGGCGCGGCGGGGCTGCCGATCGCGAACGTGCTGCGCGACGCCGGCCTCACCGCCAGCACCTCCGACGCGCTGCGCATGATCGGGCAGGGGGCCGTGCGGCTCGATGGCGAGCACATCGACGACAAGGCGCTGGTGCTCGTCGCGGGTGCCTGCGTGGTGCTGCAGGTCGGCAAGCGCCGTGCCGCGCGGGTCACGCTGGCCTGAGCGCGGCGGTTACGGAAATATTTCCGTAACCGGGGTTGACGGGCAAAGTTCGCTCAGTAGAATGCGCGCCTCCGATGCCCCTGCCGAATCGGCAGGGGTCTTCGATTAAGCGGAATGTCTAATTGGCAATTGACCTTCTCAGGTTGATTGCCGGGCTGGCTGCTGCTAATTGCGGTATCCGGTTTTGGTTGTCGTGAATCGGTCTGATTGATTCGTGATGCACTGCCAAATTGGATGTTGACGCGTTCTGCAGTGAATGTAGAATGCGCGCCGCGAAACGGTTCGACTCAGGTTCGAATCGGCAAGCCGGATAAAACGGGGCTTGCGGGATGGAAAACGGCGTGTATAATGCGCGCCTCGCTGAACGGAACGGGTTGGCGAGAGTTCTTTAACAGAGTGGATCGAGCAGTTTG
>NZ_SLWY01000044.1 GCF_004341245.1 Plasticicumulans lactativorans
GAACACGGTGCCGCTGGCGCAGCAGGCGCGCATTCCGGGTGACCAGGCGCTGGAGCACCGCATCCGCTCGTACACGCGCTGGAACGCCATGGCGATCGTGGTGCGTGCCGGCAAGGACACCAACGTCGGCGGCCACATCTCCTCGTTCGCCTCGGCCGCCACACTCTACGACGTCGGCTACAACCACTTCTGGCACGCCCCGAGCGACACCCACGGCGGCGACCTGATCTTCGTGCAGGGCCACTCGACGCCGGGCGTCTACGCGCGCGCCTTCCTGCTCGGGCGCCTGAGCCCCGAGCAGATGGACAGCTTCCGCCAGGAGGTCGACGGCAAGGGCCTGTCGTCCTACCCGCACCCGTGGCTGATGCCCGACTTCTGGCAGTTCCCGACGGTGTCGATGGGCCTCGGCCCGCTGATGGCGATCTACCAGGCGCGCTTCATGAAGTACATCCACGCGCGCGGCTTCGCCAACACCGAGGGGCGCAAGGTGTGGGCCTTCCTCGGCGACGGCGAGACCGACGAGCCGGAGAGCCTGGGCGCGATCGGCATGGCCGGGCGCGAGCGGCTCGACAACCTGATCTTCGTGATCAACTGCAACCTGCAGCGCCTCGACGGGCCGGTGCGCGGCAACGGCAAGATCATCCAGGAGCTGGAGAGCGAGTTCCGCGGCGCGGGCTGGAACGTCATCAAGATCGTCTGGGGCACGCACTGGGATGCGCTGTTCGCGCGCGACAAGAAGGGCATCCTCATGCAGCGCATGATGGAGGTCGTCGACGGCGAATATCAGACGATGAAGTCGAAGAACGGCGCCTGGGTGCGTGAGCACTTCTTCAACACCCCGGAGCTGCGGGAGCTGGTCGCCGACTGGTCCGACGACGACATCTGGCGCCTCAACCGCGGCGGCCACGACCCGCACAAGGTCTACGCCGGCTACCACGCGGCGGTGACCCACAAGGGCCAGCCCACGGTGATCCTGGCCAAGACCATCAAGGGCTACGGCATGGGCGAGGCCGGCGAGGCGATGAACATCGCCCACCAGGCCAAGAAGATGCCGGTCGACGCGCTGCGCCAGTTCCGCGACCGCTGGAACCTGCCGGTCAGCGACGAGCAGCTCTACGAGTGCCCGTACCTGACCTTCCCCGAGGACTCGGCGGAGCTGAAGTACATGCGCGAACGGCGCGAGGCGCTCGGCGGCTACCTGCCGCAGCGCCGGCGCAAGGCCGCCGCGCTGCCGGCGCCGGAGCTCGCGGCGTTCGACGCGCTGCTCAAGGCCTCGGGCGAGGGGCGCCAGCTGTCGACCACGATGGCCTTCGTGCGCATCCTCAACATCCTGCTGCGCGACAAGAACCTCGGCAAGCGCATCGTCCCGATCACCCCGGACGAGTCGCGCACCTTCGGCATGGAAGGCCTGTTCCGCCAGATCGGCATCTGGAGCCAGGAAGGGCAGAAGTACCTGCCGCAGGACCACGACCAGCTGATGTTCTACAAGGAGACGACCGACGGTCAGATCCTGCAGGAGGGCATCAACGAAGCCGGCTCGATGTGCGACTGGATCGCCGCCGCCACCGCGTACTCCACGCACGGCGAGCAGATGATCCCCTTCTACATCTACTACTCGATGTTCGGCATCCAGCGCACCGGCGACCTGTGCTGGCTCGCCGGCGACATGCGCGCGCGCGGCTTCCTGCTCGGCGCCACCAGCGGGCGCACCACGCTCAACGGCGAGGGCCTGCAGCACGAGGACGGCCACAGCCACGTCTGGCACGCCTCGATCCCCAACTGCATCTCGTATGACCCGACCTTCTCCTACGAGCTGGCGGTGATCATGCAGGACGGCCTGCGCCGCATGGTCCAGGAGCAGGAGGATGTGTACTACTACATCACCCTGATGAACGAGAACTACGAGCACCCGGAGATGCCCGCCGGCGCCGAGGCGGACATCCTCAAGGGCATGTACGCGCTGCGCAAGGGCGCGGCGGGCAAGGGCCCGCGCGTGCAGCTGCTCGGCTCGGGGGTGATCCTGCGCGAGGTGATCGCCGCGGCGGAGCTGCTCAAGGCCGACTGGGGCGTCGAGGCCGACCTGTGGTCGTGCCCCTCGTTCACCCAGCTCGCCCGCGAAGGCCACGAGGTCAACCGCCAGAACCTGCTCAACCCGGGCACCCCGGCGCGCCGCTCGCACGTCGAGACCTGCCTGGCCGACACCCAGGGCCCGGTGATCGCCTCGACCGACTACATCCGCCTGTTCCCCGACCAGATCCGCGCCTTCGTGCCGCGTCGCTACGTCACCCTCGGCACCGACGGCTTCGGCCGCTCCGACACCCGCGAGAAGCTGCGTCACTTCTTCGAGGTCAACCGCTACTGGGTGACCATCGCCGCGCTCAAGGCGCTGGCCGACGAAGGCACGCTGCCCGCCGCCAAGGTGGGCGAGGCGATCGCCAAGTACGGGATCGACACCGCCAAGCCCAATCCGATGACCGTGTGACGAGCGCGTGAGCGCGCGCAGGCCCCAGCGTCGCCGCCCCCCGCGCGGGGACGGCGCGGGGCCTGTGCGCGGCCCGCGGCGTGGCAGATTTCACGAGGAGCAGAGATGAGCCAGACGATCGAAGTGAAAGTACCGGACATCGGCGATTTCAAAGACGTGCCGGTGATCGAGGTGATGGTCAAGGTCGGCGACACGGTCGCCGTGGAGCAGTCGCTGGTCACGCTGGAGAGCGACAAGGCGAGCATGGACGTGCCGTCGAGTGCCGCCGGCGTGGTCAAGGAGCTCAAGGTCAAGGTCGGCGATCGCGTCGGCGAAGGCAGCGTGGTGCTGGTGCTGGAGGCCGCCGGTGCGGCGCCTGCCGCCGCGCCCGCCCCGGCGCCGGCCGCCGCGCCGGCCCCGGCTGCCGCGCCCGCCGCCGCCGGCGGTGGCACGGTCGAGGTCAGGGTGCCCGACATCGGCGACTTCAAGGACGTGCCGGTGATCGAGGTGATGGTCAAGGTCGGCGACACGGTCGCGGTCGAGCAGTCGCTGGTCACGCTGGAGAGCGACAAGGCGAGCATGGACGTGCCGTCGAGCGCGGCCGGCGTGGTGCAGGAGGTGCTGGTCAAGGTCGGTGACCGCGTCGGCGAAGGCCACGCGATCGTGCGCCTCGCCGCCGCCGGTGCCGCCCCGGCCGCGGCCCCGGCCCCGGCCGCCGCCCCCGCGCCGGCCGCTGCGCCACCGGCCGCGGCGCCCGCCGCCGCCGCCGCCCCCGCGCCGGCCCCGGCCGCCGCCGCGCCGGCCGCCAAGGTCGACGAGGCCGCCTTCGCCCAGGCGCACGCCAGCCCCTCGGTGCGCAAGTACGCGCGCGAACTCGGCGTCGACCTCGGTCGCGTCAAGGGCAGCGGCCCCAAGGGCCGCATCCAGCAGGAGGACGTCACCGCCTACGTCAAGGGCGTGATGAGCGGCCAGGCCGCCGCCCCGGCCGCGGCCGCGCCGGCCGCCGGCGGGGGTGGCGAGGCGCTGGGGCTGATCCCCTGGCCCAAGGTCGACTTCAGCAAGTTCGGTGCGATCGAGAGCAAGCCGCTCGCGCGCATCAAGAAGATCTCGGGCGCCAACCTGCACCGCAACTGGGTGCTGATCCCGCACGTCACCAACCACGACGAAGCGGACATCACCGAGCTCGAAGCCTTCCGCGTGCAGCTCAACAAGGAAGCCGAGAAGGACAAGAGCGGCAACAAGGTCACCATGCTCGCCTTCATGATCAAGGCGGCGGTGGCGTGCCTGAAGAAGTTCCCGACCTTCAACGCGAGCCTCGACGGCGACAACCTGATCCTCAAGCAGTACTACAACATTGGTTTCGCCGCCGATACGCCCAATGGCCTGATGGTGCCGGTGATCAAGAACGCCGACCAGAAAGGCGTGTTCGAGATCGGCCAGGAGATGAACGCGCTCGCCAAGGCCGCACGCGACGGCAAGCTCAAGCCCGACCAGATGCAGGGCGGTTGCTTCTCCATCTCCTCGCTCGGCGGCATCGGCGGAGTGTACTTCACGCCCATCATCAACGCTCCCGAGGTGTCGATCATGGGGGTGTGCAAGTCCTTCCAGAAGCCCGTCTGGGATGGCAAGCAGTTCGTGCCGCGGCTGATCCTGCCGCTGTCGCTGTCGTGGGATCACCGCGTCATCGACGGCGCCGAGGCGGCGCGCTTCAACGTGTATTTCGCACAGTTGCTGGCGGACTTCCGCCGCATCCTGCTGTAAGGGGAGAGGACGACGATGGCAACAATCGAAGTCAAGGTCCCCGACATCGGCGATTTCAAGGACGTGCCGGTGATCGAAGTGTTCATCAAGCCCGGCGACACGGTCGCCGTGGAGCAGTCCCTGATCACGCTGGAGAGCGACAAGGCGAGCATGGACGTGCCGTCCAGCGCGGCCGGCGTGGTCAAGGAAGTCAGGGTCAAGGTTGGTGATCGCGTCGGCGAAGGCGCGGTAGTCGTGCTGCTCGAAGCCGCCGGTGCCGGTGCGCCTGCGGCTCCGGCCGCGGCGCCCGCGCCGGCTGCCGCGCCCGCCGCTGCTGCGGCGGCGCCGGCCAGTGGTGGTGGCGTCGTGGAAGTGAAGGTGCCCGACATCGGCGACTTCAAGGACGTGCCGGTGATCGAGGTGATGGTCAAGGTCGGCGACACGGTCGCGGTCGAGCAGTCGCTGGTCACGCTGGAGAGCGACAAGGCGAGCATGGACGTGCCGTCGAGTGCGGCCGGCGTGGTGCAGGAGGTGCTGGTCAAGGTCGGTGACCGCGTCGGCGAAGGCCACGCGATCGTGCGCCTCGCCGCCGCCGGCGCGGCCGCGGCCGCGGCCCCGGCGCCGGCTGCGGCACCCGCCGCGGCTCCGGTTGCCGCCCCCACCGCCGCGAGCTTCGCCGGCGGTGCCGACCTCGAGTGCGACATGCTCGTGCTCGGCGCCGGCCCCGGCGGCTACTCCGCGGCCTTCCGCTCCGCCGACCTCGGCCTCAACACCGTGCTGGTCGAGCGCTACGCCACCCTCGGCGGGGTGTGCCTCAACGTCGGCTGCATCCCCTCCAAGGCGCTGCTGCACACCGCCGCGGTGATGGACGAAGTGCAGGCGCTCGCCCACCACGGCATCGCCTACGGCGCGCCGAGCGTCGACATCGACAAGCTGCGCGGCTTCAAGGACAGCGTCATCAAGAAGCTCACCGGCGGGCTCGCCGGCATGGCCAAGGCGCGCAAGGTCACCACCGTGCGCGGCGTCGGGCGCTTCCTCGACCCCCACCACCTGGAGGTCGAGCTCACCGGCGGCGACGGCCAGGCCAAGACCGGCGAGAAGAAGATCGTGCGCTTCCAGAAGTGCATCATCGCCGCCGGCTCGCAGGCGGTGAAGCTGCCCTTCATGCCCGAGGACCCGCGCGTGGTCGACTCCACCGGCGCGCTGCTGCTCCAGGGCGTGCCCAAGCGCATGCTGGTGGTCGGCGGCGGCATCATCGGGCTGGAGATGGCCACCGTGTACTCGACGCTCGGCACGCGCATCGACGTCGTCGAGATGCTCGACGGCCTGATGCAGGGCGCCGACCGCGACCTGGTCAAGGTGTGGGAGAAGAAGAACGCCCCGCGCTTCGACCACGTCATGCTGAAGACCAAGACCGTCGGCGCCGAAGCCAAACCCGACGGCATCTGGGTGAAGTTCGAAGGCGAGAAGGCCCCGGCCGAAGCCCAGTGCTACGACTTCGTGCTGGTCGCCGTCGGGCGCAGCCCCAACGGCAAGAAGATCGGCGCCGAGAACGCCGGGGTGGCGGTGACGGATCGCGGCTTCATCCCCGTCGACCGGCAGATGCGCACCAACGTCGAGCACATCTTCGCCATCGGCGACGTCGTCGGCCAGCCCATGCTCGCCCACAAGGCGGTGCACGAGGCGCACGTGGCCGCCGAGAACGCCGCCGGGCACAAGGCGTACTTCGACGCCCGGCAGATCCCCTCGGTGGCCTACACCGACCCCGAGGTGGCCTGGGCGGGCAAGACCGAGGAGCAGTGCAAGGCCGAGGGCATCAAGTACGGCAAGGCGGTGTTCCCGTGGGCGGCCTCGGGACGGGCGATCGCCAACGGGCGCGACGAGGGCTTCACCAA
>NZ_SLWY01000045.1 GCF_004341245.1 Plasticicumulans lactativorans
TGGCGATCGAGGAGCAGCTCGGTGCCGGTGCGGTGTACGCCGGGCGCAACGCCTTCCCGCGCAAGCTCCAGGGCTGAGCCGCCCCGCCTCCCCCCCGCCCGCCGCGGCGGCCGTGATGGCCGCCGCGGCGGGTCGTCCCTGTTCCTTCGTTACCCCGCCGAGCCCCTTGTCACGATGCGGATCTTCCTCGCCGCCCTGATCGCCGCGCTGCTCGGGCTCAACTTTCTGCTGTGGATGTCGGATGACCGCGGCGTGCGCCAGCAGCGTGCGCTGGAAACCGCGATCCAGGCGCAGAAGGCCGAGAACGCGACCCTGCTCGACCGCAACCGCGCGCTCGAAGCCGAGGTCAAGGACCTCAAGGAAGGCTTCGCCGCGATCGAGGAGCGTGCGCGTGCCGAACTCGGCATGGTGCGCCGCGACGAGACCTTCTTCCGCCTGCTCGACGAGGCGCCGACCGCGCCGCCGTCGAAGCCGGGCCGCCCGGGCGAGGTCCAGAAACCGGCGACCGCCGCCGGTGCTGCCACGGCGCCGGGTAAGCCGGCGGCGGCCGCGAAGAAGCCCGAGCCCGCCCGCAAGCCGCCGCCACCGCCGCCGCGCCGCAGCGAACCCCCGGCCGATCCCGAGCCCGACGACGGCGCGGGGCCGGCCGTCGAGGACGACGGCCGGTGAGCGCCGCACGGGTCTGGGCCGTGGTGCCGGCCGCCGGCGTGGGCCGGCGCATGGGCGGCGCGATCCCGAAGCAGTACCTGCCGCTCGCCGGGCGTTGCGTGCTCGCATGGGCCCTCGCGCCACTGCTCGCGCACCCCTGCATCGAGGCGGTGGTGGTCGCGGTGGGCCGCGACGACAGCTGGTGGGACGGCCTCCCCTGGCCCGGCGGACGCGTGCCCGAGCGCACCGACGGCGGCGCCGAGCGTTGCCATTCGGTGCACGGCGGGCTCGTCGCGCTGGCCGCGCGCGCCGCCCGCGAGGACTGGGTGCTGGTGCACGATGCCGCGCGCCCCTGCCTGCGCGCGGCCGACCTCGACCGCCTGCTCGACAGCCTCGCCGACGACCCGGTCGGCGGCCTGCTGGCGGTGCCGGTGCACGACACCCTGAAGCGCGCCGACGCCGCGGGCCGGGTGGAGGCGACACTCGACCGGCGCCAGCTGTGGCACGCGCAGACCCCGCAGATGTTCCGCTACGGGGTGCTGCGCGAGGCGCTCGAAACGCTGTTCGCGCGCGGCGAACTCGTCACCGACGAGGCCGGCGCGATCGAGGCGCTCGGGCTGCGGCCGCGGCTGGTCGAGGGGCGCGCCGACAACCTCAAGATCACGCGTCCGGAGGACCTCGCCCTCGCCGAGTTCTTCCTGCGCGGCGCGGCGGCATGAGGCCGGCGCCCATGCCCGGCCTGCCGGGGCGGGCGTGGGCTGGCTGAGGGAGTGGCGCCGCCGGCGCGTGCTGGCGCGCACGCCCCTGGAGCCGGCGGCGTGGGAGGCCGCGCTCGCCGCGTGGCCGGTGCTCGCCGGGCTCAACGCCGTCGAGCGTGCGCGCCTGCGCGATCTGGCGATCCTGTTCCTGCACGAGAAGGCGATCGAACCGGTCGAGGGCTTCGCGCTCGACGCCGCCGAGCGGCTGCGCCTGGCGGCGCTCGCCTGCCTGCCGGTGCTGTACCTCGGGCTCGACTGGTACCGCGGCTGGGCCAGCATCATCGTCTACCCGGGCGTCTTCATGGCGCGCCACGAGTGGACCGACGCCGCCGGCGTGGTGCACCACGTGCGCCGGCCGCTGAGCGGCGAGGCCTGGGAGCGCGGGCCGGTGCTCTTGTCGTGGGACGACGTCGAGGGCAGCGCGGCGCTCGACGGCTACAACGTGGTGCTGCACGAACTCGCGCACAAGCTCGACATGCTGAACGGCGAGCCGAACGGCCTGCCGCCGCTGCCGGCGGGGATGCGCGTGGCCGCCTGGGCGGCGGCGTTCGGCGCGGCCTACGAGGACTTCTGCCGGCGCGTCGATGCCGGCGAGGACACGCCGCTCGATCCCTACGCCAGCGACAGCCCCGAGGAGTTCTTCGCGGTGCTGAGCGAGGCGTTCTTCGAACAGCCCGGCCTGCTCGCCGCCGAGTACCCCGCGGTGTACGCGCAACTGGCGGCCTTCTACCGCCAGGACCCGCGCACGCGGCTGGCGGCCGGGCCGGCATGACGGCAGGCGTGCGCACGACGGAGGGGAAGGCGTGGAACTGAACGACCTGGCGCTCGCACGGGCGCTGCACGTGCTCGGCGTGGTGCTGTGGATCGGCGGCGTCGCCTTCGTCACCGCCGTGCTGCTGCCGGCGGTGCGCCGGCTCGATGCGCCGGTGGAGCCGGTCGCGTTCTTCGAGCGCATCGAGGGGCGCTTCGCCGCGCAGGCGCGCTGGACCACGGCGCTGGTCGGCGCCAGCGGGCTGTGGCTGACCTGGCGGCTCGATGCCGGGTGGCGTTTCGCCGAGCCGCGGTTCTGGTGGATGCACGCGATGGTCGCGGTGTGGGCGCTGTTCACGCTGATGCTGTTCGTGCTCGAACCGCTGCTGCTGCACCGCTGGTTCCACGCCCGTGCGGTGCGCGACCCGTCCGGCACGCTCGCACTGATCCTGCGCCTGCACCGGGTGCTGCTCGCGCTGAGCCTGCTCACCGTGTTCGGCGCCGTGCTCGGCGCCCACGGCGGCGCCTGGCTGGCGCGCTGAGGCGCTGTGCGGTGCTGGCCGGCGCCGCGCGCCCGCGCTACGCTGCGCCCCCGTTCAGGGTGCCACCAGCAGGGGGTTCGCCATGCGCATCGGCCACGGTTTCGACGTCCACGCCTTCGGCGCCGGCGACCACATCACCCTGGGCGGGGTGCGCATCGCCCACGACCGCGGGCTCGTCGCGCACTCCGACGGCGACGTGCTGCTGCACGCGGTGTGCGATGCGCTGCTCGGTGCCGCGGCGCTGGGCGACATCGGGCGGCATTTCCCCGACACCGACGCGGTCTACCGCGGCGTCGACAGCCGCGTGCTGCTGCGCCGCGTGCGCGACCTGGTGCGCGGCGAGGGCTACGCGGTCGCCAACGTCGACGCGACCATCGTCGCGCAGGCGCCGCGGATGGCGCCGCACGTCGAGGCCATGTGCGAGCACATCGCCGCCGATCTCGGCGTGTCGTACTCCTGCGTCAACGTCAAGGCCACCACCACCGAGCGCCTCGGCTGGATCGGGCGCGGCGAGGGCATCGCCGTGCACGCGGTGGTGCTGCTGGTCGAGGCACCGGTGCTGTGAGCGAGCCGCTGCCCCACGCCCACGGGCTGCCGCCGCTGGCAGGGCGCATGCGGAGCGTGCCCGAGGACTTCGAGGTCATCGAGGACCTCGGCTTCGAGCCCGACGGGGCCGGCGAACACGCCTTCGTCTACGTGCGCAAGCGCGGCGCCAACACCGACTGGGTCGCACGCCAGCTGGCGGCACACGCCGGCGTGCGGGCGGACGCGGTCAGCTACGCCGGGCTCAAGGACCGCCACGCCGTCACCGAGCAGTGGTTCTCGGTGCACCTGCCGGGGCGGGCCGACCCGGACTGGAGCACCTTCGCCGCCGAGGGGGTGACGGTGCTGCGCACCGCGCGCCACGGGCGCAAGCTGCGGCGCGGCGTGCTCGCCGGCAACCGTTTCCGGCTGGTGCTGCGCGATCTCGACGGTGACCCCGCCGGCGTGCTCGAACGCCTGGCGACGGTCGCGGCGGCCGGCGTGCCGAACTACTTCGGCGAGCAGCGCTTCGGCCGCGAGGGGGGCAACCTGGCGCGCGCCGAGGCGCTGTTCGCCGGGCGCCTGCGCGAGCGCGACCGGCACAAGCGCGGGCTCTACCTGTCGGCGGCGCGCTCGTTCCTGTTCAACGAACTGCTCGCCGAACGCGTGCGCGACGGCAGCTGGGACTGCGCGCTGCCGGGCGAGGTGCTGATGCTCGACGGCACGCACTCGGTGTTCGCCTGCGCCGAGCCCGACGCCACCATCGCCGAGCGCCTCGCCCGCGGCGACGTGCACCCGACCGGGCCGCTGTGGGGGCGTGGCGGCAGCCTCGCCACCGGTCGCGTGGCGGCGGCCGAGGCGCAGCTCGCGCAGACGCACGCCACGCTCTGCGCCGGCCTCGAGGCGGCCGGGCTCGAGCAGGAGCGGCGGGCGCTGCGCCTGCCGGTGCGCGAGGCCGGCGGCGAGGTGCTGGCGGGGGATGCGCTGCGGGTGGCGTTCCGGCTGCCGGCCGGCGCCTATGCCACCGCGGTGCTGCGCGAGCTGCTGCGGAGCGAAGACGCCGCCGCGTGAGGGGCGCTCAGTCGGCCAGGCCGTGCAGGCGGCGGCGTGAGCGTTCGATGCGCTTTTCCTCCTCGTCGATCTCGACCAGCGAACGCTTGACGAACTGCAGGTGCTGCTGCGCCGCCTGGCGCGCCGTTTCGCCGTCGCCGGCGATGATCGCCTCGAACAGCGCCTGGTGCTGCTCGCCGACGATCTCGCGGTTGCCCGGGCGGGTGTAGAGGCGTTCGAGCGAGGTCGAGATGCCGCTCTGCAGCAGGTTGAACAGCCCGCGCATGATGTAGAGCAGCACCACGTTGTGCGCCGCCTCGGCGATCCCGATGTGGAATTCGGCATCGCGGCGCGCATCGGTGGCCGGGTCGACGTGGGCGTTCTCGTGCGCTTCGATCATCGCCTCGTAGCGCTGGCGCAGCGCCGCCCGATCCTCCTCGGTGGCGCGCACGGCCGCGTAGTACGCCGCGACGCTCTCCAGCGACTCGCGCATCTCCACCAGGTCGTAGAGCGTCTCCGGATGGTGGTGCAGCAGCCCCATCAGCGGATTGCTGAAGGTCTGGTCGAGCAGGTCCGACACATACGTGCCGCCGCCGCGGCGGACCTCCACCAGACCGCGGGTTTCGAGCTTCTTGATCGCTTCGCGCAGCGAGGGCCGCGATACCTCGAAGCGTGCCGCCAGCTCGCGCTCGGGGGGGAGGCGGTCACCCGGGCGCAGGCCACCGTCGAGGATCATCGATTCGATCTGGTGGGTGATGACGTCGGAAATCTTGACGGGCTTCACGTACAGCTCCTAGGCCGGCTTGTGGTAAGACCAATTGACGATAGCGCTACCGGCCGTGCCTGTCGAACATCCACTGCCGGTGTCCCGATCGAGATTTCGACGGGTTACGGCCATTTGGTAAGACCAATTTATCGATGCTGAACTGGAACGGTGCCGGCAGCAGCACGTGCCGGTGCATCGCCATGCATCAGGGGCGGTACGGCCGCCGTGGCGATCGCTCAAGACACTGCATGGGTTGACTGAACGATGAGGGAGAGGGGTCATGGTAAAAATTCCAGTTGAAACCGGACGCGTGAGAATTTCTAATAGAGTAGTCAGATCAATTTACCAATCTGGCTGAATCGCCCGAAAGGGCGACGTGCGCAGCGGTCCCCTGGAGGCAGGGGGTGTGATGTGACGAGTTCGAGGGTCGCGGCGGGGCGCGAGCAGCGCAGGGAGCCCGCCACGGCCCTTGTGCGTACCCGGAGGAGACAACAACGCATGTGGGCCCAAGTCTACGACCCCCTCAACAACGCCTGGCTGTCGACGCTGTGCGCGGCGATCCCGGTCATCGTGATGCT
>NZ_SLWY01000046.1:0-2500 GCF_004341245.1 Plasticicumulans lactativorans
GCGGGGGCGAGGCGGCGGGGGGTTGCGGGTGCCCTGAAAAGCCGAACGCCCTGGCCGGGTGAGGGCGAGGGCGTTCGGGGCAATGGGTGCCTGGCGGTGACCTACGTTCGCATGGGGAGACCCCACACTATCATCGGCGCTGGCGCGTTTCACGTCCGAGTTCGAGATGGGATCGGGTGGTTCCACGCCGCTATGGCCGCCAGGCAAAAACGGTGCGTGCCAAGTCAAGTCGGTGCGGCCTCGCGAGGCCAGCGGCTGCGCTTTCCAGCGCCGACCACATCATCACCCAGCGGCGCCAGAGCGCTTGGGTGTTATATGGTCAAGCCGCACGGTCAATTAGTACAGGTTAGCTACACGCATTGCTGCGCTTCCACACCCTGCCTATCAACGTTGTGGTCTCCAACGGACCTTCAGGGGGCTCAGAGGCCCCGGGAAATCTCATCTTGGGGTGGGCTTCCCGCTTAGATGCTTTCAGCGGTTATCCCGTCCGTACATAGCTACCCGGCAGTGCCATTGGCATGACAACCGGAACACCAGAGGTACGTCCACTCCGGTCCTCTCGTACTAGGAGAAGCTCCCCTCAAATTTCCAACGCCCACGGCAGATAGGGACCGAACTGTCTCACGACGTTCTAAACCCAGCTCGCGTACCACTTTAAATGGCGAACAGCCATACCCTTGGGACCTGCTACAGCCCCAGGATGTGATGAGCCGACATCGAGGTGCCAAACTCCGCCGTCGATATGGACTCTTGGGCGGAATCAGCCTGTTATCCCCGGAGTACCTTTTATCCGTTGAGCGATGGCCCTTCCATACAGAACCACCGGATCACTAAGACCTACTTTCGTATCTGCTCGACGTGTCTGTCTCGCAGTTAAGCACCCTTATGCCTTTGCACTCAATGCGCGATTTCCGACCGCGCTGAGGGTACCTTCGCACTCCTCCGTTACTCTTTGGGAGGAGACCGCCCCAGTCAAACTACCCACCATACACGGTCCCTGACCCGGATCACGGGCCGAGGTTAGAACCTCAAGTATTCCAGGGTGGTATTTCAAGGATGGCTCCACGCGAACTGGCGTCCACGCTTCATAGCCTCCCACCTATCCTACACAAGAAGACTCAAAGTCCAGTGTAAAGCTGTAGTAAAGGTTCACGGGGTCTTTCCGTCTAGCCGCGGGTACACTGCATCTTCACAGCGAGTTCAATTTCACTGAGTCTCGGGTGGAGACAGCGTGGCCATCGTTACGCCATTCGTGCAGGTCGGAACTTACCCGACAAGGAATTTCGCTACCTTAGGACCGTTATAGTTACGGCCGCCGTTTACCGGGGCTTCGATCAAGAGCTTCACCTTGCGGCTGACCCCATCAATTAACCTTCCGGCACCGGGCAGGCGTCACACCCTATACGTCCACTTTCGTGTTTGCAGAGTGCTGTGTTTTTAGTAAACAGTCGCAGCCACCTGGTCACTGCGGCCTGCTTCCGCTCCAGCCGCGAGGGCTTTCACGTAGTGCAGGCGCACCTTATCCCGAAGTTACGGTGCTATTTTGCCGAGTTCCTTCACCCGAGTTCTCTCAAGCGCCTTGGGATTCTCACCCTGCCCACCTGTGTCGGTTTGGGGTACGGTTTCGCTGTACCTGAAGCTTAGAGGCTTTTCCTGGGAGCTTGGCATCAACGGCTTCGTCCGCAAGCGGACTCGTCATCACGTCTCAGCATTGACACTCCGGATTTGCCTAGAATGTCTGCCTACACGCTTGAACCGGGACAACCAACGCCCGGCTCGCCTAGCCTTCTCCGTCCCCCCATCGCAGTACAGCCAAGTACCGGAATATTAACCGGTTTCCCATCGACTACGCATTTCTGCCTCGCCTTAGGGGCCGACTCACCCTGCGCCGATTGACGTTGCGCAGGAAACCTTGGGCATTCGGCGTGCGGGGTTTTCACCCGCATGATCGTTACTTATGTCAGCATTCGCACTTCTGATACCTCCAGCAGACCTCTCGATCCACCTTCACAGGCTTACAGAACGCTCCCCTACCGCATGTATTGCTACACACCCGCAGCTTCGGTATACCGCTTGAGCCCCGTTGAATCTTCCGCGCAGGCCGACTCGACCAGTGAGCTATTACGCTTTCTTTAAAGGATGGCTGCTTCTAAGCCAACCTCCTGGCTGTCTGAGCCTTCCCACATCGTTCACCACTGAGCGGTAATTTGGGGACCTTAGCTGGCGGTCTGGGTTGTTTCCCTCTTCACGACGGACGTTAGCACCCGCCGTGTGTCTCCCGTGATTGCACTTCCTGGTATTCGGAGTTTGCATCGGTTTGGTAAGCCGGGATGGCCCCCTAGCCGAAACAGTGCTCTACCCCCAGGAGTGAGACACGAGGCGCTACCTAAATAGCTTTCGGGGAGAACCAGCTATCTCCGAGCTTGATTAGCCTTTCACTCCTATCCACAACTCATCCCCGTCTTTTTCAACAGACGTGGGTTCGGTCCTCCAGTAGGTG
>NZ_SLWY01000047.1 GCF_004341245.1 Plasticicumulans lactativorans
AGAGTCCTCAAGTGGGCGGAACTGCATTTCATCAAACGGGCAATCTAGAGGATGAGAGGGAGCGTGGGGACATGCTCGCCGCGCTCAATCTTGCCCATGTGTGACCGTTCGATGCCGGCCATGTGGGCCAGCGTTTCCTGAGCGATGCCCTGGTTGGTTCTTTCTTCCCGCACTGCAGCCCCAAACGCGATGGCTGGTTCCGCTTCGTAGGTAGTGGTGCCGGTGGGGCGGCCCCTTTGGATCGAACGCTTTGGCATTGCCAAGAGCGTCGAACACGGTCACGATTTAAACCACGTTAAACTTAACTCATGGCAACTTGAACCGGCCGCCGCGAGTTCGCTGCCGGAGGAGCTGGACGTGAGATCGAGCGATGCCTCCGCTGAAATCCGGGTGGCCGTACTCAGCGAATGGGTGCCTTCGCAGCTTGCCGACGTGCTGGCGTTGCAACGCGCCGAAGAGCCCGAAACCACTGCCGCCTTGATCGGGGGTGACGCCCCTACGCAAACGCAGGAGCCGCCTTGCCGCAGCTTCGACTTTGCCCTGTCCACGGCCGTCTGTGAGTGGCCGGGTTGGGTATGCGAGCCGCTGTGGCACGACACGCTGGCAGTCGCCGTCGCCAAGCGTTCGCACCTGCTGGCCTACCGCGAGGTGCCGCACCACGAGGTACTCAGGCAACCCCTGATCAGCGCGCAATCGACAGCCGATGAACCGTGGCGCGCCGTGGCGCATCGCCTCTTCGAGGATGCGCCCCCAGCCGGCGAGCAGATCGTCAGCACCTTCGACATTGCGATGACCCTCGTCTCGGCGGGATACGGCATCGCCATCGCGCCTACCGCGCGGCTGGCCGGCTACGTGCTCCGGGGTGTGGCGGCGCGGCCGCTGGCAGGCGCCCCGCTGGTCGTGATGGCCTACCTGCTGCGTCCCTGCGCATCATTGACCGAGCCCCAGGAGCGATTCGCACAACGCGCGCGCTCCATCTCCTGACGCACGCGCGCCGTCCAAGCAAGGGCTACGCGAACGCCGCCTGCTGCGGGGACCACTCGCTTTCCCGCACCGTCGTGCTCACTGCCATGACGAGCTTGTCCAGATTGGTGGCGGTGACGCTCTCCAGGGCCGAACGACCGCGCAGCGTCGAGCGCGGCTGCAGCAGTGCGTCGTAGATCTTCCAGGGGTCGGCGCCACGGGTCAGCTTGAGCACAGCCTGGATCAGCGCGTGTCTCAGCGGATCGAGATGCCAGTCCGGCACGCGCTGGCCGCGGTTGCCCACCTGCAGCGCCAGCAGATTGCCCGCCTTAATCTCGTAGCTGATCCAGCGGCGGGACTTGCCGGCCATCTTCGCAAACTCGACGACGGGGAGGTTGTGGGGCGCCTCGAAGACATCGACGAGTTCCATGCGCTCGCGCTGAATGTCGGAGAGCGGCTGCTCCATCACCGAACGCGGCGACGGGACCGCAGGCAGTCGAAGCGCTGCGGCGGACACCAAGGGCTTCGCGTCACAGGGTGGCGTGACGATCAACATCGGCACCGGCGCCGCGGCCGCCTTCTCGGCGGTTGCGGGCGGCGCTGCCGCCGCTTCCCCGTCCGAGACGACGGGCACGCCTTCCAGGCGGATCGTGAGCGGCATGCTCGCTGCTTCGGCCATATTCTGCTCGAAGAGGTCGAGCCGGTCGGCCCAATCCTGCATCATGCGGCGGCGCTGCTCCACGTATTCGGCGTGGTTGTAGGTGGCGCTGACCTTGTTGGGATCGACGTGCGAGAGTTGCGCGTCCACCCACACCTTCGGGTAGCCGATTTCATTGAGTGCGGTGGACATCGTGGCGCGCATGCCGTGCCCCGTCAGCAGGTCGCGGTAGCCCAAGCGCTTGAGCGCGCTGTTGAGCGTGTTCTCGCTCATGCGCTTCTTCATCTCGCTATCGTGCCGGAACAGGTAGTGCTGGGCTGGCTTGAATTGCTCCAGCATGTGACGAGCGATCTCGATGGCCTGCACCGACAGAGGCACGATGTAGGGCGGCACGTCCGTGGGCAGTTGCCGCTTCTTGCGCATGTCCACCTGAAGCTGCTTCACGACATCCGGCGGGATGATCCAGAGTCCGTGATCGAGGTCGAACTGA
This sequence comes from Plasticicumulans lactativorans, assembly GCF_004341245.1. Classification (GTDB taxonomy): domain Bacteria; phylum Pseudomonadota; class Gammaproteobacteria; order Competibacterales; family Competibacteraceae; genus Plasticicumulans_A; species Plasticicumulans_A lactativorans. The sequence continues at coordinate 2,112 of NZ_SLWY01000047.1, forward strand.
TCCGGCGTCGCCATGCGCAACTCGCCGGTGCGCACGCCAGTCAGCAACAGCAGGCGCAGGCCGAGCTGGGTCTGCAGGCGCCCCCGGTACTTGCGCAGCCGCTGCAACAGCTTCGGCAACTCGGCCATGCGCAGGAACGGGTTGTGGTTGACGGGCGGCAGCGGGACCGCCACCACGTCGAGGTCGGATGCCGGATTCTGCTCCAGGCCCGGCACGATCACCAGCGCGTAGCGGAACAACTGGTTGAACCAGGTGCGAACTTTCTCGGCCACGGAGAGCGCCTTGCGCTTCTCGATCTTGGCGATGACTTCCAGCAGGTCGGGCCGCTTGATGTCGTAGATCGAGCGCTTGCCCAGCGCCGGCAATACGTCCTTGGCAAAGACGCGCGGCAGGATCGAGAGCGTGGTCTGCCGGCCCTTCTTGAGGCTCAGTTCTCGGTGGGCCAGCCACTTCTTGTAGATCGCCTCGAACGTGTTCTCGCCGGCGAGCTTGACCGCGGCGCGCTTCTGCTTGCGGTGCAGGTGCGGATTGATGTCCTTGGCCACCAGGGCGCGCGCCTCGTCGCGCAGTGTGCGCGCATCGCGCAGGGACACCTCCGGGTAGTTGCCCAGCGACATCCGCTTTTGCTTTCCTAGCCAGTAGTAGCGGAAGTGCCAGCTTTTGTTGCCCGTGGGGGTGACGGCAAGGCTGAGGCCGTCGATGTCGGGGAGGGTGTACGCCTTTCCTGTGGTCTTGGCTTGCCTGACCACCAAGTCTGAGAGTGCCATGCTCTTGCTCCTGAACGCGTCAGGTAGCAGATGCTGTTCATCTCAGCCGCAGCCCTCCATCAACAATCCGGAACCCGCACGACCCGCAAAATGGACTTAAAAGTGGACTTAAAAGTCTTGGCTGTCAGCGGATCGCAGCGGACCACACTGGAAGATCGAAGGCGGAAAAATCGTTGCGTGACAACGACTTAAAAACCACCTTGGACTATCCTGGAAGTCCCCGGAATCATGGAGTGGAGCGGGTGATGGGAATCGAACCCACGCCATCAGCTTGGGAAGCTGAGGTTCTACCATTGAACTACACCCGCGGGGCTCGCGTATTATGCGAATCCTTTCGCACTTGGCAAGCCCCGCGACAGGCTCAGGCGACGAGAAAATTCTCCAGCTTGGCCCCGGAATCCAGCGCCTCCTGCAACCAGCGCGGCCGCTTGCCACGGCCACTCCAGGTCTGCGAGGCATCGGTGGTATTGCGGTATTTCACGACCCGCTCGGTCGCCGCCGGCTTTGCCGCCGCCCGCTTGCGCCGCGCATCGAGATTCATCAGTTCCTCGACGGAACGCCCCACGCTACTGGCCAGGCTTTCGATCTGATTACGCACATCGAACAGCTTGGTCTGCTCCTTGTGGGTGATTTCCCGACGCGCGGCCTCGACCAGGGCCTGCAACTCATCAAGCGAAAGCGCACTCACATCGATGTCTTCGAATTTGGCGATCATGGTTTCTCACTGGCCTGCAGGTTTGAGGGATGGCTCGGCACGCGCGTCACTGCGCGCGCAGCTTCAATTAAGCAAACCGATTTCCATGGCGGAATGATGGTAGGCAATTCGGTGACTGTCAACATTAGTCCCGAGGGGGCTGTCGACGACTCCGCAGTGCGTCGGGATTGGCCATGCGCAGCGTCATCCGCAATCGCCCGGGATTCACACAATTAGTGCCGTACGAATAGCGCCGCAGGAGCCGCGAGGCAATCCGATATCAGCCGCACCGCGTTTGCACGTCGCCCGAATTGTGTATGATCCCGCCTTCACGACGTCGTCCCTGCTCATCCCCCGGAATCCCCATGCTCATTCACCTCAACGGTCAGGCGCTGGATGTCGCCGACAACCTGACGGCAGCCGAGTTGCTCACGCAACTGGGGCTGGCCGGCAAACGGCTCGCCCTCGAGTTGAATCGGGAGATCGTGCCGCGCAGCACCTACGCCGACACCCGGTTGCAGACCGGCGATGAAGTCGAGATCGTGCACGCCATCGGCGGCGGCTGAACGCCCATCCCCTCAACGTCCAGCACAACCCACGAGGCCGCTCCGCAGATGAATCCACCCTGTCCGTCGTCCGCCCCGTTGATCATCGCCGGTCGCGAGTACCGCTCGCGCCTGCTGGTCGGCACCGGCAAGTACCGCGACCTCGACGAGACCCGCCGCGCCACC
>NZ_SLWY01000048.1 GCF_004341245.1 Plasticicumulans lactativorans
GGAGGCGAGGCGATGCAGATAACCGGCATGTTGCACGGGGCGAGGCTGTTGCAGTACGTGGATTTTCCCACCGCGGAGGTGCTCGGCCCGGAGGCCGACGAGGACGCGATCAAGGCGCTGATCGCGCGCTGCGGGTCGGTGTTCATCAAGCCGATCTTCAAGGGCGGGGTGGGCAAGAAGGGCAAGTCCGGCCTGCTCGGGCGCGCCCGTGACCTGAAGGGCGCGCTGGCCGAGAAGGAGCGGCTGTACTTCGCCGAGCACCGCGTCGGCCACGTCGTCAGCAAGGCCCAGGGCGTGACCTTCGAGGGCGCGGTGGCGGCCGAGCACGAGGTGTACTTCTCGATCAGCGACGCCACGCGCTTTCGCGCCCCGACCATCACGCTGACCCACAAGGGCGGCATGGACATCGAGGAGCTCGAGCGGCGCTACGTCGCCGAGGTGCCCTTCGAGGCGCTCACCGGGCTGAAGAGCTTCGTCATCGCCAACGCGCTCGCCGACATCGGCGCGCCCAAGGAGCTGGTCTCGCCGCTGGTGCAGCACCTGCCCAAGCTCTGGGAGCTGTTCCACCACTACGGCATGACCACGCTCGAGCTCAACCCCATCCGCATGATGCCGGGCAAGGGCGGGCGCCTGGTGCCGGTGGCCTGCGACTTCAAGTGCGGCTTCGACCGCGACGACCCGCGCTGGGAGCGCCTGGGGCTGCCGGCGCACCTGTTCAGCGCCGACACCTCGGACTTCGAGCAGGAGATCAACGCGCTGCGCACCTACCAGGGGCAGAGCGACGTCTACGTGATCAACAGCGCCGGCACCATCCTCGCGCCGACCTTCGGCGGCGGCGCCAACTCGCTGGTGACCCAGGCGCTCGGCGACGACGCCATCATCTCCTCGGACTTCGGCGGCAACCCGCCCTACGAAAAGATGCGCGACGTCGCGCGCATCTGCTTCAAGCACTGGCTCAGGCAGTCGAACGTGCTGTTCATCATCGGCGGCAAGTCCAACAACACCGACATCGAGGTCACCTTCCGCGGCATGGCCGATGCGCTGCGCGAGCACTTCGGCGCCTACGGGCCGACGCCGCTGTACGTGGTGGTCGGGCGCGGCGGGCCGAACCTGATCCGCGGCATGGGCGTGCTCAAGGACACCTGCGAGGCGCTCGGGCTGCCCTACCGCTTCTTCGGCTTCGATTCGGCGATGAGCGAGGTCGTCAACCACGCCCAGGCGGTGGACCGCTGGATGAAGGCCGGCGGACGCACCCAGGTCGCCCGCCGCCTCGGCCTCGCCGCCTGAGCGCCACCGTCCACCGAATCCGGAGAACCATCACGATGTACAAGCAAGGTGTGGGAGATTTCCCCTATTTCGTCGGCATCCCGTCGCTGGCCGAGATCGCCACGCGCGAGGACCGTGTCTGCGTGCTCAACATCCTCGGCGGCGAGTCGAGCGAGGTCACGCCGGTCAGCCACCTCTACTCGGGCGGCAACATCGCCTTCGGCACCTCGCCCGGCAAGCGCGGCCAGGTGCTGGAGACCGCGCTCGGCGCGGTGCCGGTGTTCAACAGCGTGCGCGAGGGCCTGGCGGCCGGACACCGCTTCAACACCGGCGTGGTCTACCTGCCGCCGGCGGGGGTGCGCGACGGCGTGGCCGAGCTGATCCGCGTCAACCCGGAGCTGAAGAAGATCGTCATCGTCACCGAGAAGTCCTCGGTGCACGACGCGCGCGAGATCCGCGCCATGGCGCAGCAGAGCGGCATCGACATCTTCGGCGCCAACTGCCTGGGCGTGGCCGACAGCTGGAACCGCGTGCGCATCGGCGGCGCGCTCGGCGGCGACCACCCCGAGGAGGCGCTGATCCCGGGCTCGGTGGCGCTGTACTCGAACTCCGGCAACTTCACCACCACCATCGCGCAGTACCTGGCCACCGCCGGCTGGGGCACCACCACGCTGATCTCCAGCGGCAAGGACGTCTACATCCACTTCGCCGCCCCCGAGTTCGCCTACGCGCTGGCCAACGACGCGCGCTCCAAGGCCGCGGTGCTCTACGTCGAGCCCGGCGGCTACTACGAGCACGCGCTCAAGCTGACCAAGCCGACCGTGGCCTGCGTGGTCGGGCGCTGGAAGGCCAAGCTCACCCGCGCCGTCGGCCACGCCGGGGCGATGGGCGGCAGCGGCGACAGCGCCGAGGCCAAGGAGCACTGGTTCATGGACGCCTTCGGCGTCGATGAGCTGTTCAGCCCCGACAACCCGGTGTGCTCGGCCAAGGGCGCGGTGGTCACCAACATCGCCCACATCCCGCTCGCGCTCAGCGCGGTGATGCGCCTGAACGGCATCGAGCCCGACTTCGCCCCGCGCGGCAGCCTGGCGCTGAAGCCGTGGTTCGGCAACGCCCAGGGCCTGGACCTGCCGCCCGACCTGGCGCTGCCGGTGGTCGAGGCGCCGGGCCCCTACAACGCGCAGATCGCCGCGCTGGCGCGCCAGATCGGGCGCAGCTTCCCGCGCCAGCCGATGAAGGACGCCTCCGGCGTCTCGCAGATGGACCCGAAGACGCAGATCACGCGCCTGCACGGGGTCAGCGTGCTCGAGGCCGCGCGCCAGCCGCTGGAGTCCAACCTGTGCTTCGCGCTGCTGCGCGAGCACAACGGGCCCAACGACAACGCGCTGATCAGCGTCGCGCTCGCCGCCTACGTCAACCTGCACGGCGACCCGATGCTCGCCGCCGCCGAGGCCGCGCGCGAGGCCGGCAACGCCCCCAACGCGGTGCTCGCCGCCGCCGCCAGCATCCTCGGCCCCAAGCGCGTCGAGACCGCGCGCGCGGTGGTCGACCTGCTGATCGCGCGCTTCTCCGACGCCGGGCTGCAGGATGCGCGCGACGAGGACTTCGACTGCCGCGGCCTCGTGCTGAGCGACGCCGAGCGCGCGCGCTTCGTCGGCGAGCGCCCCGATGCGCGCGGCGAGGCGATGATGGCCGCGCTCGAAGCGCGCGGCGCCCGCTCGGTGTTCCTCAAGTTCATCCGCCACCTCGGCGGCTACCCGAGCGCCGACGCCGTGCTCGCCGCCATCGCCATGACGCTCGCCTGGGGCCCGCTCGCGCGCAAGCGCATCTCGCTCGAAAGCGCCCGCGGCCTGCCCTGGTACCTCAAGCTCTACGGCGCGCTGATCGGCGCCTCGGCCCCGGCGGCGCGCCACGAGGCCCGCGCCTTCTGCGGCGTGCCACAGCAGGAGCTGCTCAGCCGCTGGACCGCCAACGAGATCGCCTACCTCACGCTGCTCGGCGAGCGCCCCGACGCCGAGCGCCTGTTCGCCTTCCAGGTGCTGGTCGGCATCCTGCTCTCCAACGGTCCCGGCAGCATCTCGGCGCAGGGCGCCAAGGGGGCGGTGTCGGCCGACGGCCCGCAGACCCCGGCGCGGGTGCAGATCAACAAGGCGATGGTCGGCTTCCTCACCCACACCGGCTACTCGCACGGGGGTGCCGGCTACGAGGCCATCACCTTCCTGGTCGAGCAGTTCCGCAACAGCCACCTCAGCGACCCCGGCGACCCGGCGCACGGGCTCGACCTCGGCGCGATGGCGCACGCCTACGCCGAGCGCTACGCCGCCGAGAAGGCCGCCGCCCGCGAGCTCGGCGGCGAGCGGCGCGCCATCGCCGGCATCAACCACCCGGTGTTCAAGGACAAGCCGGTCAACCTCGACCCGCGCGAGGCCTACCTCGTGGAGCTGTTCCGCGAGCGCGGCGAGCACAACGTCTTCCACGACTACTACCACGCGCTCACCCGCGCGCTGTTCGAGGCCGGCGTCACGCGCAACGTCTTCTGCGTCAACATCGACGCGGTGATCGGCGCGCTGCTGCTGAAGATGCTGTGGCCGCGCTACCAGCGCGGCGCGCTCGGCGAGCACGACCTGGAGAGCGCGGCGTTCACGCTGTTCCTCTACGGACGCATGATCGGCTGCGCCGCGGAGATCGACGACCACCTCAACCGCGGCCGCAACATGGACACCCGCACCGCCGCCTCGGCCCTGCGCTTCGTCTCCTGAGCCGCCGCCGCAGCCCCTCCCACGCACCGGACCGCGGGCGCGTCAAGCGCCCGC
>NZ_SLWY01000049.1 GCF_004341245.1 Plasticicumulans lactativorans
AGGCGCCCGGAGCCGGTTTTGCCGGCACCCTGCGCCTTGGCGCCGGGCAGGCTCACGCGCGGCTGGCCGGGAAACAGGCGCTGCCACGCCGCGTCGTAGGCGCGCTGGTAGGCCAGCGTCTTGCCGACGCGCTGGGCCTCGGCCTGCACCTGCAACTCCGCGTAGCGCCTGCGCTCCTCGTCGCTGCGGGCCTCGATGCCCAGCGCCGTGAGCGGATCGAGCTGGGGCGAATAGACCCCGAGCGGCCCCTGCATCAGTTGGCGGTAACGTGCCCACTCCTCGGGCTGAAGCCCCCACTCCCGCGCCTGCCTCTCGTCGAGCGCGGCATCAGCGCCCGGCTGCACCTGGGCGGGCACCATGCGCGAGTTCGTCACCGGGGCCGGCTGGGCGGATGCGCCGAAAGCGGCGAACAGAACGACGGTAGCGAGCAACGGCCGCAGGTTCATGGTCAGCCTCCGCCGAGCCGCCTCAAGGAGGCTGAAGCCCCCTCGGGGGGCTGCGAACGAAGTGAGCGTGGGGTCATGGCACCTCCTACGGCACCGCAACGCGCTGCGTCTGGCCGTTCACCTGGAACACGCCCGCCTGCGCCTCGATGGACTGCAGTTGCCAGCCGCCCTCGGCATCGCCCTGGCGCAGCAGCCGGGCGCCCGCAAGCGAGGCCGCGGCGGTGGAGGTGATCGACAGAAAGCGCTCGCCGCCACGCAGCTCCACGCCCAGCACCCGGAACGGCGGCTCCGGCACCTTGGGCTTCGTCGCAACCGGAATGCGCGGGCGAGCGGCGGATGCCACCTGCCGGGCCTTCTCCAGGCGGGTTTCGATTCCGTTCACGCGCGCCTGCAGCGTCTGCAGGTCGACGGCCAGGGCCCTGGTCTCCTCCGCCTCTTCGAGGCGCGTCATCCGTTCGTCCAGCGCCTGCCGCGCGGTGGCGAATTCGGCCTGGCTGATCGGCGCCGGCCGGCGCTTGTCCGCATCGGCCTGTTGTTCGAGATCGGCCACGCGCAGGCCCAGCGCATTGACCTGCGCATCCTGTGCGCTGCTCTGGGTCTGTTCGGCGAGCCGCGACAGGCCGACGCTGTTGACGAGTGCCACGGCACTGATGAGGACCAGCCAGAAGGCCGCGGCGACCTTGAGCCAGCGCGTGCGGGAATTGCGCTCGGATGGCGCTTGGGGAAAGGTCATGGCTGCATCTCCCCGGGCCGGTCGGCGTCCGGTACGGGCGTGGCGGTGCCGGGCGGGTTGGCGGAAAGGAAGGTGGGAGCACCGTGCCGGCTGAAGCAGACCTGGCGGGTCAAGTCATCGACCGACAGCTCCCAGGCGGGGCCGGCAAGGGTCAGCAAGGCATCGCGCAGCATCAGCGGGCCTAGGCGCAGGTGTGCGGCAGGCAGCGGCAGCGCGTAGAGCGTGGCGGCTTCGACCGCATCGCAGAGCCGGTAGCCCGAGCGCAGGAGCACATGGCGCATGGCATCGCCCACGCTGGCATCGAGCATGGGCGGAAGCGAAACCTCCACCGCCTGCTGCAAGAGATCACGCTGCGAAGGTTCCGGCACCAGCTCGACCAGGGTGTAGCGGCCGTAGCGGGCCACCGGAACGAAACCCGGCTCCGGCGCGACGGCGGTTGGCGATGCGGCCGGCACCGCTGGCGCAGACGACGCGGCGGTCGTGGCGCAGCCGGCGGCCAACAGGCTGCCTGCCAGCAAGCCAGCGGCGAGGGCCAGGCGGTGAACAGCGCGGATGGATGGTTGCATGGAGGGCGCTTCCCTGGAACACGGAGCGCTCACCATCGCCGCCGCTTGGCCTGCGGGCAGCAAACAAAACGCACTGACGCCCGCCCGAATACATGGCTGGGCAGCGCCATAGACTGTCATACGCCCAAGAAAAACGGCCCCGAAGGGCCGTGGAAAGAAGCCGGCGACCCCGAGGGGCCACCGGCATGGGCACATGGATCAGACCGTGACAAGCTGCCGGGCCAGTGCGACCTCGACGGAATCACCATCCTGGTTCAGAACATCCAGGCCCGACTCGGGTACGTCTCCCGACGTGCTTTGCGAGACCATGATCTTCCTGGCCATCAACCCCAGGCAGGTCATCTGCGAGGAGTTGGCATAGCCCAGGTAGATCACGCGCACCGGCTGCTTCTGGCCGATGCGCCATGAGCGCCGGGCGGCCTGCTGCAGCGAATACACGTTGTAGCCGGACTGGAGGAACACGATGGTCGGGAACTCCAGCAGGTCCAGGCCGGTTTTCACCAGCTCGGGATTGGTGATGAGCACGTCGATACCACGGTCCAACTGCTCGGCGATCCAGTCCTCGCGGCGGGAGGCATCCACGCTCGCGCGCAGTACCGCAACCTTGAAGCCTTCCTGCTCCAGCAGCACCTTCAAACGCGACGTGGTATCGCGCGTGCCGGTGTAGACCGAATAGACCAGGGTCTTGCGACCTTCCGCCTTCTCTTGCTTGCAGATCTCGATCAGCTCGCGCTCCTTGGGCATCACCTCCAGCTCGTTGAACTGAGCCGGTACGAACGCCAAGGTGTTGCGCGTGCGCGGATGCACCACCGTTTCCGACCGGAAGCAGCAGTCCGGCCAGGCCAGCAGCACGTTGAGGACTACACCGAGCAGCGTCGTGTCGCGCTTCGCCAGAGCCTGCTTCAGCTCCTGGGTCAGCCGACCGGCCAGATCGCGGTAGGCCGCGGCCTGCGCCGTGTCCATCGCGACTTCGCGGAACTCCTCGTCGTAGGGCGGCAACACGTTGCCACCGATGTCCTTCAACTTGAGGAAGACCGTGAACGGCAGGACGCAACGCAGCACGCCCTTGGGACCGAAGCCTGGCGCCTTGACCGTGCGCACCGATACCTTGGTGCCCTTGGCCGTCTTGTGCGCCGTGCCGGTGCTCTCGGAATAAATGTCCTTGAGCACCCCGTGATCGCGCATGAACGCCATCGCGGCCGACGTCATGCTGCCGCTCTTCGTCGGCCGGTAGCCGTCTTCGATCATCCGCCCCGGCAGGGCTCGGAACAGCAGGTGGAACAGGTCGTCGCCGTAGCCGCCCATAAGTGTGCCGGTGAGTAGCAGCGTCTTGCGCGCCTTGGCCGCCAACACCCCCATGGCCTGGCCCTGAGCGGAGCCGCCGTTCTTGTACTCGTGCGCCTCGTCGGCGATGAGCAGGTCGAACGTGCCTTGGGGAAGCTGCCTCTTGATGAACTCGGACGGCTGGTAGCCGCCCTCGCCGAAGCCGAACTCCATGATGTCCATCGCACGTTCCATTCGATGGGCTTGCCGGACCGAGAATACCAGCTCGCCGTAGCCATACAACAGCTTGATGA
>NZ_SLWY01000050.1 GCF_004341245.1 Plasticicumulans lactativorans
GCCGTCGCCCGCGCGGGGAGTGCCGGCTAGAGCGTCTTGACGTGGCTGATCAGCTCGGCGACGACCTTCTGGGCGTCGCCGTAGACCAGGCGGGTGTGGTCGAGGTAGAAGAGGTGGTTCTCGATGCCCGAGAAGCCCGCGCCCTGGCCGCGCTTGACCACCAGCACCTGCTTGGACTGGTCGGCGTTGAGGATCGGCATGCCGTAGATGGGGCTGTCGGGGTTGGTCTTGGCCACCGGGTTGACCACGTCGTTGGCGCCGATCACCAGGGTGACGTCGGTGCTGGCGAACTCGTTGTTGATCTCGTCGAGGTCGAAGATCTTGTCGTAGGGCACGCCGGCCTCGGCGAGCAGCACGTTCATGTGCCCGGGCATGCGCCCGGCGACCGGGTGGATGGCGAACTTCACCTCCACGCCGCGCTCCTCGAGCAGCTCGGCGAGCTCCCAGACCTTGTGCTGGGCCTGGGCGACGGCCAGGCCGTAGCCGGGGACGATGATCACCTTGGCGGCGTAGCACATCTGCACCGCGGCATCCATCGGCTCGCTCGCCTTGAGCGAGCCGCTGACCGTCTCCTCGGCCGCACCGCCGGCGCTGGCGCCGAAGTGCGAGAACAGCACGTTGCGGATCGGGCGGTTCATCGCCTTGGCCATCAGCTGGGTGAGCAGCGTGCCGGCGGCGCCGACCACGGTGCCGGCGATGATCATCGCCGCGTTCTGCAGCACGAAGCCCTCGAAGGCCACGGCCAGGCCGGTGAAGGCGTTGAACAGCGAGATCACCACCGGCATGTCGGCGCCGCCGATGGGCAGCGCCATCAGCACGCCGAAGGCGAGCGCGGCGAGGAAGAAGGCGACGATGGTGAACGCCCCCGGGTGGCTCTGCAGCACCACGCACAGCCCGAGCAGCAGCGCCAGCGCGAACACCGCGAGGTTGAGCCGCTGCTGGTGAGCGAAGCGCACCGCCTTCTTCATGCGCCCGTCGAGCTTGGCCCAGGCGATGACCGAACCGGAGAAGCTCACCGCCCCGATCAGCGCCCCGAGCGCGCCGAGCAGCGCCCCGCTGGCGCCGTGCGTGCTGCCCTTGAGCAGCTCCACCGCGGCGATGCACGCCGCCGCGCCGCCGCCCATGCCGTTGTAGATCGCGATCATCTGCGGCATGTCGGTCATCGCGACCTTGCGCCCGCTGGCCCAGGCGACGTAGGAGCCGACGCCGAGGGCGATGAGGATCAGCAGGTAATTGCCCATGCCCGGGTGCACGAGCGTGATCAGCGTCGCCAGCAGCATGCCCGCGCCGGCCCAGACGATGCCGCTGCGCGCGGTCTTCGGGCTGGACATGCGCTTGAGGCCGAGGATGAACAGCACCGCGGCGGCGAAGTAAACGAACTGGATCAACACCACGGCGGCTTACCCCTTGCTCGACTTGAACATTTCGAGCATGCGCTCGGTGACCACGTAGCCGCCGACGGCGTTGCCCGCGGCGAGCGCCACGCCGACGAAGCCGATGAGCTGCTCGAGGCCGCTGTCGGCGCCGCCGAGCGCCACCATCGCCCCGACCACCACGATGCCGTGGACGAAGTTCGAACCGGACATCAGCGGCGTGTGCAGGATCACCGGCACGCGGGCGATGACCTCGTAGCCGACGAAGCCGGCGAGCATGAAGATGTAGAGTGCAGCGAAGCCTTCGATCATGGCGGTCAGCCTCCCAGCAGGGTGCGGGTCGGGGCGTGGCGGATCTCGCCGGCGTGCGTCAGGCAGCTCCTGGCGATGACCTCATCGTCCCAGTCGAGCGCGAGCGCGCCGTCGCGGATGAACGGCGAGAGGAAGTTGAAGATGTTCTTCGCGTAGGTCTCGCTCGCGTGCACCGGGATCAGGCTGGGGATGTTGAGCGGGCCGTGGATGATCACGTCCTGGTGCTCGACGGTCTGCCCGGGCTGGGTGAGCTCGCAGTTGCCGCCGCTCTCGGCGGCCAGGTCGACGATCACCGCCCCCGGCTTCATCGCCTCGACCATCGCGCGGGTGATGATCAGCGGCGCCTGGCGCCCGGGGATCGACGCGGTGGTGATCACCGCGCTGGCCGCGGCGACGTGGCGCGCGAGCACCGCCGCCTGCTGCGCGCGCTCCTCGGCGGTGAGTTCGCGCGCGTAGCCGCCGCTGCCCTCGGCGGTCACGCCGGTGTCGATAAGCTTGGCCCCGAGCGACTCGACCTGCTCCTTGGCCGCGGCGCGGATGTCGTAGGCCTCCACCTGCGCGCCGAGGCGCTTGCAGGTGGCGATCGCCTGCAGCCCGGCGACGCCGGCGCCGACCACCACCACCTTGGCCGGGCGGATGGTGCCGGCGGCGGTGGTGAGCATCGGGAAGAAGAACGACGCGAGGCTGGCGGCCATCAGCGCCACCTTGTAGCCGGCGATCGAGGCCTGCGAGGACAGCGCATCCATCGACTGCGCGCGCGAGATGCGCGGCAGGAGCTCGAAGGCGAAGGCGGTGAGCGGGCGCGCGCACAGCGCCCGGACCAGCTCGGGGTGCTTGTGCGGGGCGAGGAAGCTCAGCACCACGGCGCCCTGGCGCAGGCGTGCGAGCTCCTCGGCGGTGGGGGGCTGGACCTTGAGCAGCACGTCGGCCTGGGCGTAGGCGGCGTCGAGGTCCTCGACGAGGGTGGCCTTGCCGGCGTAGTGCGCATCGGTGAAGTGCGAGCCGCGCCCGGCGCCGCACTCGACCAGCACCTCGGCGCCGAGCTTCTGGAAGCGCTCGGCCACGCTCGGATCGAGCGCCACCCGCCGCTCCCCCGGATGCACCTCTTTCGGTACCA
>NZ_SLWY01000051.1 GCF_004341245.1 Plasticicumulans lactativorans
TGGCCGCTTCTCTGGCGGCTCTGGAGGCGATGGCGGCGGCGGCCTTGGCGGCGGTTTCGGTGGCGACGCGGGCCAGCGCGGCCTCGGTGAAGACGCGAAAGCCGAGCTCGGGGCGGTAGCCGTGGATCTCGCGCACGTCGAGCGCCTGCATGAAGGCGAGGATCTCCTGGCTGATCACCTGCCCGGGGACGAGGATGGGGAAGCCCGGCGGGTAGGGGATGACGAACAGCGCCGAGACCACCTCGCGTCCGGCACCGAGCGCGCGGGCGACCTCGGGCATGGTCAGGTACTCGCAGTCGGCCTCCTCGTAGGAGAGGAAGAAGGCGCTGCGGATGTCGCCCTCGGGGGTGTCGAGCTGGTGGACGTTGCGAAAGGCGAAGTGAAAGCGCGAGAAGTCGGGCAGCGGCGGCAGCTCGCGGGTCAGTGAGGCGACGCGCTTGTGGTGCAGGCGCCGCTCGATGGTGCTCATGTCGGCGGTGCGCTCCTCGAGGTCGCGGGCGATCTTGATCAGCACCTCGATGAGGTAGGCGACCGAGGAGCGCGTGGTGCCGATGTTGGTCATGAACAGCACGGTGTTGCGCGAGGTCTTGTTGATCTGGATGCCGTAGCGGTCCATCAGGTAGCGGTTCTTGAAGGTGTCGCCGTCGATGCCGGAGGCGCCGATGGACAGCGTCAGGCGCGTGGGGTCGAGGGCGAACTCGTCCTGGCGCCAGGCCGCCTCCATGTTGGCCCAGCCGGTGGCGGGGTCGAAGTAGGCGTCGACGCCCGAGGGGCGGAACTCCGCCGGCACCACGTGGCTGACGTTGAGGAAGCGGAAGTACTTCTTCAGCAGCGGGTGCGAGAACACCCACTCGCGCAGCGTCATCGCCAGGTCGACCTGGCGCTGCACCATCTCGTAGCCCTCCAGCTCGATCTGGCGCCGACCGACGTCGAGCGAGGCGAGGATCTGGTAGTTCGGCGAGGTCGAGGTGTGGGTCATGTAGGCCTCGTGGAACGCCTCCTCGGCCTTGTCTTTGAAGTCCTGGTCCCAGACGTGGATCATCGAGCCCTGGCGCAGCGAGGTCAGGGTCTTGTGGGTGGAGTGGGTGGCGTAGACGCGCACGTGCACCTGCGTCGGATCGGGCAGCAGGCGCGTGGCGAGCACCCGGGCCTCGTCGTCCCAGTCGGCGCCGCCGAAGCCCTTGGCGAAGGCCGCGTAGGTCTGGGCGTAGGCGGCGCTGTCGTAGCGCCGGCGCAGGCGCGCGGCCGAGGCCATGCCGGTGCGCCGGCGGTAGGTCGGGTGGCAGCGGGCGAAGGCGAACCAGGCCTCGTCCCAGAGGAAGATCAGGTCCGGCTTGATCGCCAGGCACTCCTCCATGACGCGCTCGACGTCGTAGACCACGCCGTCGAAGGTGCAGTTGGTGAGCAGCACCATCTTCACCTGCGCCAGCGTGCCGGCGCGGCGAAAGGCGAGCAGCGTGCGCTTGATCTCGCGGATCGGCACCGCGCCGTACATCGAGTAGTCGTCGAGCGGGTAGGAGTCGAGGTAGGCGACGTGCGCGCCCGACAGCACCATGCCGTAGTGGTGCGACTTGTGGCAGTTGCGGTCGACCAGCACGATGTCGCCGGGCTTGACCAGCGCCTGCACGACGATCTTGTTGGCGGTGGAGGTGCCGTTGGTGACGAAGTAGGTGCGCCGCGCACCGAAGGCGCGCGCCGCGTCCTCCTGCGCCACCTTCAGCGGGCCGACCGGATCGAGCAGCGAATCGAGCCCGCCGGAGGTCGCCGAGGTCTCCGCCATGAACAGGTTGGGCCCGTAGAACTGCGCGAAGTCGAGGATCCAGTTGGAGTTCATCACCGACTTGCCGCGCGCCACCGGCAGCGCGTGGAAGACACCGGTGGGCTGCTTCGAGTACTCCTTGAGGGCGCTGAAGAAGGGGGTGCGGAAGCGCTCGCCGACGCCCTTCATGATCGACATGTAGAGCTCGGTGTGGTCCTCCTCGCGGAAGAAGATGCGCTTGAACACCTCGCCCAGGCGCGCGGCGATCTCCTCGGCCTTGACGTCGGTGACCAGGTAGAGGTCGAGCTCCGGGCGCAGCTCCGCGATGTGCGCGCCGAGCAGCGGGCCGCGCTCGGACTCCGGCAGGCGCTCGATGCCCTCGTCGAGGCCGTCGAGGAACTTGCGCAGGATGTCCAGATCGTATTCCGACTTGAACGGGAAGCCGTGGCGGATCACGCAGGCCTGCAGGTTGAAGTTGAACAGCGTGGCGATGAGCGCATCCTCGAAGCTCGGCACCACCACGATGTCGTAGACGAAGTCATCGTCGGCGCGGCGCTTGCGCGCCACGCGCCGGCGCAGCGCCTCCTCATCGTCGGCGGACATCTCGTCGACGATGAGCACCTCGAAGTAGGGCTGCTCGATCTGCGCCTGCAGCTCGGCCTCGGTCTCGATCTCGGAGAGGCCCGGGGGGTTGGCGTCGTCGAGGGCGAAGTGGCGGTGGCGGAAGGTCTGGCTGACCAGCATGGCCTTGATGCGGCGCACCGCCTGCCACAGGCGCCCCAGTTCGCCGGCGTCGAACCACACGCACAGCTCGTGGAAGCGGTGGCGGCCGGGGAAGGCCCAGTAGCTCTCGATGGGGGTGAGGGTGGCCAGCGTCTCGCGCACGCGGGCGTGGCGCTGGGTGTACTCGTCGCTGTCGGGGGCGAGTTCGAGCAG
>NZ_SLWY01000052.1:0-506 GCF_004341245.1 Plasticicumulans lactativorans
TAATTGCCGCGGCCTCATTGAAGCAGCTTGCCATAGACATCGGCGTACTTGGCTAGCTCCTCATCCGCGGCTAATTGCCGCGGCCTCATTGAAGCAGCTTGCCATAGACATCGGCGTACTTGGCTAGCTCCTCATCCGCGGCTAATTGCCGCGGCCTCATTGAAGCCTTTTCCCACACACCTAACCTATCCATGGGCATCCGCTCATCCGCGGCTAATTGCCGCGGCCTCATTGAAGCCGCGCCGGGCGGCAGGGGTATCTGCCCCTGCATGAGCTCATCCGCGGCTAATTGCCGCGGCCTCATTGAAGCGAGCTCGCGCAGGCCGCTGATTTCGCAGCGCACGCCCTCATCCGCGGCTAATTGCCGCGGCCTCATTGAAGCGCGGTTGCGCGGCGGCGCGGTGCGCTTCGGCGCGCGCTCATCCGCGGCTAATTGCCGCGGCCTCATTGAAGCGGAGTAACGGCATAAACGCTAGCCGAAACAAGCACCTCATCCGCGGCTAATA
>NZ_SLWY01000052.1:603-1843 GCF_004341245.1 Plasticicumulans lactativorans
ATTGCCGCGGCCTCATTGAAGCCTGAGCACCCCGCTGCTGAGCGTCCAGCCGTTGGCCCTCATCCGCGGCTAATTGCCGCGGCCTCATTGAAGCCTGAGCACCCCGCTGCTGAGCGTCCAGCCGTTGGCCCTCATCCGCGGCTAATTGCCGCGGCCTCATTGAAGCCTGGTGTAGTCGCTGCTCGCGGCGAGCAGGCGCAGCTCATCCGCGGCTAATTGCCGCGGCCTCATTGAAGCCTCATCGGGGGGCTCTCCCGCGGAGGCCGATCAGGCGCTCATCCGCGGCTAATTGCCGCGGCCTCATTGAAGCTCGTGGCGGCCGACGGTCTCGGTCGCCGCGCCGGCGGCCTCATCCGCGGCTAATTGCCGCGGCCTCATTGAAGCGAGAATTTGGAATCGCAGGTCGCGGGCAGGTGATCGCCTCATCCGCGGCTAATTGCCGCGGCCTCATTGAAGCCGCATCGGCTGGCTGCGCCGCGCCGAGATCACCGTCCTCATCCGCGGCTAATTGCCGCGGCCTCATTGAAGCGACTCGAACCCGATCACCCGCGGCTCGCGCATCGGGCTCATCCGCGGCTAATTGCCGCGGCCTCATTGAAGCCGCCACTCGCCCATCGCCTTGTCGACCACCGTGAGCCCTCATCCGCGGCTAATTGCCGCGGCCTCATTGAAGCCTCCCTGCGTAGACGCGTTTCCCATTGCGCCGATTGCTCATCCGCGGCTAATTGCCGCGGCCTCATTGAAGCCCGATGGCGATGTAGTCGGCGTGCTCGAGCAGACCGCCTCATCCGCGGCTAATTGCCGCGGCCTCATTGAAGCGCGACGGCCGCCTTCTCAGCCGTGCTGATCAGGTCCCTCATCCGCGGCTAATTGCCGCGGCCTCATTGAAGCTATCGAAGAGCTCGACATGGGCGGCGCTGACCTTTCGCGCTCATCCGCGGCTAATTGCCGCGGCCTCATTGAAGCGCGAGGTGGGAAAGCACCGTCCGCGAATTCCTGGACTCATCCGCGGCTAATTGCCGCGGCCTCATTGAAGCCGCCTCGGGAGCGATCGCTACGTCGACCGCTCGGGCTCATCCGCGGCTAATTGCCGCGGCCTCATTGAAGCGCGGCCTGGCGCGCGAGGGGCAGGCGGCAGGGCGCGGCTCATCCGCGGCTAATTGCCGCGGCCTCATTGAAGCGCGGCCTGGCGCGCGAGGGGCAGGCGGCAGGGCGCGGCTCATCCGCGGCTAATTGCCGC
>NZ_SLWY01000052.1:1939-2669 GCF_004341245.1 Plasticicumulans lactativorans
CCGCGGCCTCATTGAAGCGACGATCTCGTCGAACGCTCGGCGAAACTGGGTGATCTCATCCGCGGCTAATTGCCGCGGCCTCATTGAAGCGGGCGCGTACTGGTATCTGCTGCGCTACGGGGCCGGCTCATCCGCGGCTAATTGCCGCGGCCTCATTGAAGCCCGGTGAGGGCGAACTCGACCCACGCGTCGGCCATCTCATCCGCGGCTAATTGCCGCGGCCTCATTGAAGCCAAGTCATCAACGATGCGGACGACAGGATTGTCGGCCTCATCCGCGGCTAATTGCCGCGGCCTCATTGAAGCCGGATCATCGACATCGGCATGCGCATGCTGACGCCGCTCATCCGCGGCTAATTGCCGCGGCCTCATTGAAGCATGGTCTGTCTCCGCCCCTGATTCCGCGAGGCGCCCTCATCCGCGGCTAATTGCCGCGGCCTCATTGAAGCCAGATGTGGGCCCCTCATCAGGCCCCTCATGCGGCCTCATCCGCGGCTAATTGCCGCGGCCTCATTGAAGCGTTCGTGGGGGAAGACGCCCTTGGCGATGTAGCCTTCCGGCACCCCGATCGTGCGCGGATGTTGCGGGGCACGGCGATGCGCTCAGGATCGGGCCCCGGCTTACCTGCGAAGTCCTGGGAGAGCAACTGTCTTCGAAGTCAAGCGCTGATGGCCAAGTTGATGTGGCGCGCGGCATTCCAAGTTGTCTGATCCCGCAGCATCGCATTGAGG
>NZ_SLWY01000053.1 GCF_004341245.1 Plasticicumulans lactativorans
TCGAGAACTACCGCAAACACGTCGAGGAACGGGCGGCGCAGGGGATTCCGCCGCTGCCGCTGAGCGCGCAGCAGACCGCGGACCTGGTGGCGCTGCTCAAGGCCCCGCCGCCCGGCGAGGAGGCGTTCCTGGTCGAGCTGCTGACCCAGCGCGTGCCGGCGGGCGTGGACCAGGCCGCCTACGTCAAGGCCGCCTTCCTCGCGGCGCTGGCACAGGGCGAGGCGCGCTCGCCGCTGGTCAGCCGCGTGCACGCCACCGAACTGCTCGGCACGATGCTCGGCGGCTACAACATCCAGCCGCTGATCGCGCTGCTCGACGACGCCGAGTGCGGCGCCGCGGCGGTCAAGGCGCTGTCGCACACGCTGCTGATGTTCGACTACAAGAACGCGGTCAAGGACAAGGCCGACGCCGGCAGCGCCAACGCCCGCACGGTGCTGCAGGCCTGGGCCGACGCGGCCTGGTTCACCAGCCGCCCGAAGGTGCCGGAGAGCGTCACGGTGACGGTGTTCAAGGTCAGCGGCGAGACCAACACCGATGACCTGTCGCCGGCGCCCGATGCGTGGAGCCGCCCCGACATCCCGCTGCACGCGCTGGCGATGCTGAAGAACCCGCGCCCCGGCATCGAAGCCGACCAGCCGGGCAGCGTCGGCCCGATCCGCCAGCTCGAGGCGCTGAAGGCGCTGGGCCACCCGGTGGCCTACGTCGGCGACGTCGTCGGCACCGGCTCCAGCCGCAAGTCGGCGACCAACTCGGTGCTGTGGTGGACCGGCGAGGACATCCCCTTCGTGCCGAACAAGCGCTTCGGCGGCTTCTGCCTCGGCGGCAAGATCGCGCCGATCTTCTTCAACACGATGGAGGACGCCGGCGCGCTGCCGGTCGAGCTCGACGTCTCGCAGATGGCGATGGGCGATGTCGTGGAGCTGCGCCCCTACGCCGGCGAGGCGCTGAAGAACGGCGCGGTGATCGCCAACTTCAGCTTCAAGTCCGACGTGCTGCTCGACGAGGTGCAGGCCGGCGGGCGCATCAACCTGATCATCGGCCGCGGCCTCACCGACTGGGCGCGCGAGGCGCTCGGCCTCGGCCCCTCGCCGGTGTTCCGCCGCCCGGCCGCGCAGGGCGCCTCGACCCGCGGCTTCTCGCTGGCGCAGAAGATGGTCGGGCGCGCCTGCGGCCTGGCCGAGGGCCAGGGCGTGCGCCCCGGCACCTACTGCGAGCCGAAGATGACCACCGTCGGCAGCCAGGACACCACCGGCCCGATGACCCGCGACGAGCTCAAGGACCTCGCCTGCCTGGGCTTCTCGGCCGACATGGTGATGCAGAGCTTCTGCCACACCGCCGCCTACCCGAAGCCGGTCGACGTGCAGACCCACCACACGCTGCCCGACTTCATCTCCTCGCGCGGCGGCGTCAGCCTGCGCCCGGGCGACGGCGTCATCCACTCCTGGCTCAACCGCCTGCTGCTGCCCGACACCGTCGGCACCGGCGGCGACTCGCACACGCGCTTCCCGATCGGCATCTCCTTCCCGGCCGGCTCGGGGCTGGTGGCCTTCGCCGCGGCCACCGGCTCGATGCCGCTCGACATGCCCGAATCGGTGTTGGTGCGCTTCAGCGGCACGATGCAGCCCGGCATCACGCTGCGCGACCTGGTCAACGCCATCCCCTACTACGCGCTCCAGCAGGGCCTGCTGACGGTGGCCAAGCAGGGCAAGAAGAACATCTTCTCCGGGCGCATCCTGGAGATCGAGGGGCTGCCGCAGCTCAAGGTCGAGCAGGCCTTCGAGCTCTCCGACGCCTCGGCCGAGCGCTCCGCCGCCGGCTGCACCGTGGCGCTCGACCCGGCACCGATCATCGAGTACCTGACCTCGAACATCACGCTGATGAAGTGGATGATCGCCAACGGCTACGACGACCGGAAGACCCTGGAGCGGCGCATCAAGGCGATGCAGGCCTGGCTCGCCGAGCCGCAGCTGCTCAAGGCCGACGCCGACGCCGCGTACGCCGCGGTGATCGACATCGACATGAGCGAAATCACCGAGCCGCTGCTCGCCTGCCCCAACGACCCGGACGACGTCAAGCCGCTGTCGGCGGTGGCCGGCGACAAGATCGACGAGGTCTTCATCGGCTCGTGCATGACCAACATCGGGCACTTCCGCGCCGCCGGCAAGCTGCTCGACGGCAAGCGCGACATCCCGGTGCGGCTGTGGATCGCCCCGCCGACCAAGATGGACCAGTACCTGCTCACCGAGGAGGGCTACTACGGCATCCTCGGCAGCACCGGGGCGCGCATGGAGATGCCCGGCTGCTCGCTGTGCATGGGCAACCAGGCGCAGATCCGCAAGGGCTCGACGGCGATCTCGACCTCGACGCGCAACTTCCCCAACCGCCTCGGCATCGACACCCGCGTCTACCTCGGCTCGGCGGAGCTCGCCTCGGTGTGCGCGATGCTCGGGCGCATCCCCACGCTGGCGGAGTACACGGCCAACATCGGCGTGATCAACGCCCAGGCCGCCGACATCTACCGCTACATGAACTTCGACCAGATCGACGACTTCCGCCGCCTCGCCGA
>NZ_SLWY01000054.1 GCF_004341245.1 Plasticicumulans lactativorans
CCATGTTGGACATCGCACGTTCCATGCGATGGGCTTGCCGGTCCGAGAATACCAGCTCGCCGTTGCCATCCATCAGGTTGATGAACTCGTGGATGTTGTCCCCGAGCATCGATGCGAGGAAGGCGTCACCGAACTTCTGCATCAGCTTCTGCGCGGTCACTTCGCCAATGGTTGGAATACGCTTCAGTGCCTTGAGCACGGTCGAGGACTGGTCGCTGGCGGACAGACCTCTGGGACGGATCAGCGTCCACAGCGGTGAGGTGCAGTGGCTGCATTTACGGCGGGACTCTTCCGCTTCTAGATCGATGGTGTTGACAGGCTCGCCGTCCAGGTCGGTGATGACATGCCCGCAAGCCGGGCAGGCCCCCACGTCGCCGTGAGGCGTGCGCCGCCGAACGAAGACAGGCTTCCAGTGGAACCCCATCCGCATCCGCACGCGGCCCAGGACGAAGAACTCCTGGCCCTGCGCCGGCACGCCCAACTGCTCACGCAGTTTCAGCAGCTTGACCAGCGTGTCCGGGCCGTTGAGCACCCAGACCTTGGCCCCGGCCACCGTCTCCTGGATTTCGCGCCGCCACTTGTAGACCAAGTGGGGTGGCGAGAGCACCAGGGTGCGGCGGTAGCCTTCGGCGTTGAGCACGGCGGCGGTGGCAATACCCACCGTCGTCTTGCCGCAGCCCATCTCGCCATTGACGATCGCGGCGCGTTCGCCGCGATCGACCAACAGCTCGGTGACAGCGTGGACCACATCGGCTTGCGCCGGGAACAGCTTGCGCTTGAGCGCGGCGAGGATCAGTTGCCGATGCACCCGCACCTGGCCGGTGTAGACCGGAGGATTGGCGCGGTTGAGCGAGTCGAGCAGCTCGTCGCCGAACTCGGACACGAAGTCCTGCAGGCTGAGCGTGAGGGGTGAAGCGGCCGCTTCGAGCAGGTCGCCCTGCACAGCGGTTTCGGGAACGGTTTCGAGATCGAGGGACATGGTGATGCTCCAAAGCAATGGGGCATGCACCTCCCCCACGGGGCGGTGACATGCCCCTGGGTGGGAAGAAAGAAGCGGCGCGAGGCCGCTGGATGCGGATCAGTATTCGCTGGGCAGCAGCAGTGTGGTGACGCTGCGATCCCATTCGGTGATGATCCAGAGCTTCAGGTCGCGCGTGACCTGGTAGGACGAGAACAGACGATCTTCGCCGGACTTCAGCGCGGCGTCGTTCAGTTGCCAATCGTCGTCGCAAAGGTCGCCCCAGTCGCCATGAAGATGGCGGCGCAGGTACGGCGTGGGATTGAGCCGGCCCTGTCGGACCAGCTCGTCGACGCCAGCGGTCATGACCACCTGCCCGGGCGAAAAGCGTGCTTGTGATGCGAGGTTGAGGACTGCGAGTGCCATGGTGGTTTCTCCTTTCGGAAAAGAGGGCCACGGCACCCCATCGGGGCAACGTGACCCCGGTGGGTGAAAAGCATGACGGCGAACCGTCAGGGAACAGCGATCAGCGGATGGTCAGCACTTCGCCCCACGTGGGCGAGCCCAGCGTCAAGTCCCATGCACGAATGACCGGCACGAACTTGTCGGTGAGGATGCGCGTCTCGGCCACGGAGCCGTCGTCGCGTTCGGTGTATTCCGTCTGGAGCATCTTCTCCTTGTGGGTATCACCTTTGACGACGAGCACTCGCCCGCTCTTGGACTTCACTACGCCGGAAATCGCGCCTGCGGCCAGGGCCAGGGCGAGATGCCAGTGCGACAAGGCCCGCGCGGGCGGACGCAGCGACTGCTGCGCGGCGCCCAGGTGCGTATCGAGCACTGGCCAGAGTCCTTGCAGCCGGCCGACTTCATCGGCGAACTGTTCGGGCTCCATCGTCACGCGATAGAAGTGCTCCGGCTCGGCCGGGCTGGCAGGTAGGGTGTACGGCAGGAACGGCCATTCGAGCGGCAGCTCCTCGGCTTCGGCGTCGCCCTGTCCGATCTGCAGCAGCAGTCCACGCAGGGCCTTGGCCGACTCCGACGCCTGGTCGCGCTGGCGAACCCGGCGGCCGAAGATCACTACCTGCTTGAACTGCGTTTCCACCGCACGGTAGATGCGCAGGTCGGCGAAGTGGCGCGTCAGCCATCCGACCAGCTCGGCGTCGAGCACGTAGGACGGCACGATGAAGATCAGCACGCCACCGTACTGCAGCAGCGGCAGCGCGCGCTGATAGAACAGCTTTTCCAGCCGCGCGCGCCCCTGGCCCTGATAGCCGATGTTGCCGTTCACGTCCTTGCTCAGGTCGCCATACGGCGGGTTCAGCAACAGCAGCCCGAAGGACTGGCG
>NZ_SLWY01000055.1 GCF_004341245.1 Plasticicumulans lactativorans
AGGAGACAACAACGCATGTGGGCCCAAGTCTACGACCCCCTCAACAACGCCTGGCTGTCGACGCTGTGCGCGGCGATCCCGGTCATCGTGATGCTCGGCGCGCTCGGCATCTTCCACATCAAGGCGCACCTCGCCGCGCTCTACGGACTGGCCTCGGCGCTGCTCGTGGCCGTGCTCGTCTACGGCATGCCGGGCACGATGGCGCTGAGCGCGGCCGGCTACGGCGCCGCCTTCGGACTGCTGCCGATCGGCTGGATCATCCTCAACGTGATCTTTCTGTATCAGCTCACCGAGCGTAAGGGCCAGTTCCTGGTCCTGCGCGAGAGCATCACCGGCATCACCAGCGACCGGCGCCTGCAGCTGCTGCTGATCGCCTTCTGCTTCGGTGCCTTCTTCGAGGGCGCGGGCGGCTTCGGCACGCCGGTGGCGGTGACCGGGGCGATGCTGATCGGGCTCGGCTTCTCGCCGCTCGCCGCCTCGGGGCTGAGCCTGATCGCCAACACCGCGCCGGTGGCCTACGGCGCGCTCGGCGCCCCGATCATCGCGCTCAGCGCGGTCACCGGGCTCGACCTGCTGCAGCTCTCCGGCATGGTCGGGCGCCAGCTGCCGTTCTTCTCGCTGATCGTGCCGTTCTGGCTGGTGTGGGCGTTCTGCGGCTGGCGCGGCATGCTGGAGATCTGGCCGGCGGTGCTGGTGGCCGGCGCCGCCTTCGCGCTGCCGCAGTTCCTGGTGTCGAACTTCCACGGCCCGTGGCTGGTGGACGTGGTCGCGGCGATCGCCTCGATGCTCGCGGTGACGGCCTTCCTCAAGGTCTGGCACCCCCGGCACATCTGGACCTCGACCGCCTTCGGCGCGGCCGGCGCCGAGAGCAAGGTCGCGGCGAGCGCCACCTCGCGCAGCGCCGACCACGGCTACAGCCGTGGCGAGGTGTTCCGCGCCTGGCTGCCGTGGATCATCCTCTCGGTGCTGGTGTTCATCTGGGGCGTCCCGGCGTTCAAGCAGTTCATGGACGGGCTGTGGGTGTGGAAGTACCCGATCCCGACGCTGCACGAGCTGATCACCAAGGGCCCGCCGATCGTGGCGCACGTGGAGAAGGAGAAGGCGGTGTACACGCTGAACCTGCTGTCGGCGACCGGCACCGGCATCTTCGTCGCCGCGCTGCTGTCGGGGCTGGTGATGGGCTACCGGGTGCGCGAGCTGCTCAAGGTGTACGGCGAGACGCTGTGGATGCTGCGCTACTCGCTGATCACCATCGCCGCGATGATCGCGCTCGGCTACACCACGCGCTACTCCGGGCTCGACTCCACGCTGGGCCTGGCCTTCTCGCACACCGGCGTGTTCTACCCGTTCTTCGGCACGATGCTCGGCTGGCTCGGGGTGGCGCTGACCGGCTCCGACACCGCCGCCAACGTGCTCTTCGGCGGGCTGCAGAAGACCTCGGCCGAGCAGCTGGGGCTGAACCCGGTGCTGATGGCCGCGGCCAACAGCTCCGGCGGCGTGATGGGCAAGAT
This sequence comes from Plasticicumulans lactativorans, assembly GCF_004341245.1. Lineage (GTDB taxonomy): Bacteria > Pseudomonadota > Gammaproteobacteria > Competibacterales > Competibacteraceae > Plasticicumulans_A > Plasticicumulans_A lactativorans. Next base: position 1,512 of record NZ_SLWY01000055.1, read on the forward strand.
GATCGACGCGCAGTCGATCGTGGTCGCCTCCACCGCCACCAAGTGGTACGGCCACGAGGGCGACATCCTGCGCTACGTGTTCTTCCACTCCCTCGCGCTCGCCGCGCTGGTCGGCGTGCTGGTGACGCTGATGGCCTACGTGCCACCCTTCACCAAACTCGTCTACTGAG
>NZ_SLWY01000056.1 GCF_004341245.1 Plasticicumulans lactativorans
GAGGCGGTGCGCCTGCAGGAGGCGGGGCAGGCGAGCGAGATCGTGGTGGTGTCGCTGGGGGTGTCGGCGTGCCAGGAGGTGCTGCGCACGGCGCTGGCGATGGGCGCGGACCGGGCGATCCTGGTGGAGACCGACGCCGAGCTGCAGCCGCTGGCGGTGGCGAAGCTGCTCGCCGCGGTGGTGGCGCGCGAGCAGCCGGGGCTGATCCTGCTCGGCAAGCAGGCGATCGACGACGACGCCAACCAGACCGGGCAGATGCTCGCCGCGCTGCTCGGCTGCGGCCAGGGCACCTTCGCCTCGAAGGTCACGCTCGGCGCCGGCACGGTGACGGTGACGCGCGAGATCGACGGCGGGCTGGAGACGGTCGAGCTCGACCTGCCGGCGGTGGTGACCAGCGACCTGCGCCTCAACGAGCCGCGCTACGTCAAGCTGCCCAACATCATGAAGGCGAAGAAGAAGCCGCTCGAGGTGCTGACCCCGGCGGCACTCGGCGTCGACCCCGCGCCGCGGCTGAAGACGCTCAAGGTCGAGGAGCCGCCCCGGCGTGCCGCCGGCATCCGCGTGGCCACGGTGGCCGAACTCGTCGACAAGCTCAAGCACGCAGCGCAGGTGATCTGAAAATGGCCGTCCTCGTCATCGCCGAACACGACAACCACAGCCTCAAGCCCGCCACGCGCCACAGCGTCAGCGCCGCCGCGCAGTGCGGCGGCGAGGTGCACGTGCTGGTGGCCGGCAGCGGCAGCGCCGCGGTGGCCGCCGCCGCCGCGCAGGTCGCGGGCGTGGTGAAGGTGCTGCACGCCGACGCCGCGGCCTACGCCCACGCCCTGCCCGAGGCGCTCGCGCCGCTGATCGCCGGGCTCGCCGGGGGCTACAGCCACCTGCTCGCCCCGGCCTCGGCGTTCGGCAAGAACCTGCTGCCGCGGGTGGCGGCGCTGCTCGACGTCGCCGCGGTGTCGGACGTCATCGCGATCCCGGCGCCCGACACCTTCGTGCGCCCGATCTACGCCGGCAACGTGCTCGCCACGGTGCAGGCGGGCGACAGCCCCAGGGTGCTGACGGTGCGCGGCACCGGCTTTGCCGCCGCCGCGGCGACGGGCGGCAGCGCCGCCATCGAGGCGATCGCGGCCGGGCCGGCGGCGGTGGGGGCGCGCTTCGTCGGCGCGGAGTTGAGCGTCAGCGAACGCCCCGAGCTCACCGCCGCGCGGGTGATCGTCTCGGGCGGGCGCGGGCTCGGTTCGGGGGAGAACTTCGCGCTGCTGGAGGCGCTCGCCGACAAGCTCGGCGCGGCGGTGGGCGCCTCGCGCGCGGCGGTCGATGCCGGCTACGTGCCGAACGACTACCAGGTGGGGCAGACCGGCAAGGTGGTGGCGCCGCAGCTGTACATCGCGGTGGGCATCTCCGGGGCGATCCAGCACCTGGCGGGGATGAAGGACTCGAAGGTGATCGTGGCGATCAACAAGGACGCCGAGGCGCCGATCTTCCAGGTGGCCGACTACGGGCTGGTGGGGGACCTGTTCGAGCTGGTGCCCGAACTGACCCGTGCCCTCAGCTGAAACCCCCACCCCCGCCACTCCCCCTGCGCGCGCAACCCCGGGGGCGCGCGC
>NZ_SLWY01000057.1 GCF_004341245.1 Plasticicumulans lactativorans
AGCGGAATCTCATCGCAGTTGTCGCCGGGTCCGTCGCGGTCGAGGACGAGGAAGTCGGCGGCGCGCTCGAGGGTGAGGAGCGGGTGGTGCCAGACGCCGCGGGCGTAGTTCACGCCCTGGCGCCCGTCGGTGACGAAGGCGCGGATGGCGTCGAGCGCGTAGCCCGCGCCGGGCGGGGCCACCACCACGACGAAGCGCTGGCCTTCGAGCGGCAGCCACGCCTGGCTGCCGAGCGGGTGGCGCTCGAGCAGGCGCAGGCGCAGCGGCAGCGCCACCGGCTGGGCGCGCACCAGCGACACCACCGGGTGGCCGTCGCCGGCGGCGGTGTCGAGGCGCAGCAGGTCGTGGTGGCGCTGCGCGGTGCCGGCGTTGATCGGGAACACCCGCGTCGCCGCGGCGGCCTCGAAGACCTCGCCGAAGGGGGCGAAGGCCTCGCGCGTCAGCGGCGCGATCGCGAGCCTGAGGGCGTGCGTCATCGCCTCAGCCCCGCTGCGCGCGGCCGAACAGGCGCAGCCGGCTCACGCCGCCGTCGGGGAAGATGTTCAGGCGCACGTGCGTCACCGCGCCGAGCGCCTTCAGCTCGGCGCTGAAGGTGTGGATGGCGTCGGCCGACAGCTTCTGCGCCGGCAGCAGCTCCGCCCAGAACATCGCCTGGGTGATCACCGACTGGTCGGTGCCGGCGCGCACGTAGGCGGCCTGCAGCGAGGCGGCGTCGGGGAAGTTGCCCTTGAAGTGGGCGGTGTCGATCTCCACGCGCTCGATCACGCCGGGGTGGCCGAGCTCGATGATCGCCCAGTCGTTGCCCGGCTCGCGGCGCCGGCGCGTCTCCCAGCCGTCGCCCATGTTGACGCCGCGCCCGGCGGCGAGCATCGCGTGGGGCGGGCCGAAGTGGCTGTTGTTGCAGGCCACGATGCGCCCGCCGAGGCGCATCGCGGACAGCTCGGTGAGCTCGGCGCCGGCGCCGCTCCAGTCGGCGACCACCTGGCCGTAGACGCGCAGGCGCGCCACGCCGCCGTCGGGGTAGATGCTCAGGCGCACGTGCGACACCACGCGGGGCTCGTCGACGGCGACGAAGTGCTGGGCGTTGCCGCCGAGCGAGGTGGGGACGACGAGCGGGAACCAGGCGGTGTCGGCGTGCGGGTCGCCGGCGGCGACGCAGCAGCCGTCGAGCGCGGCGGCGGGGGGGAAGTTGCCGGTGAAGTGGCGCGTGTCGATGTCCACGCCGCGCACGATGCCGGGCAGGGCGAGGCGGATGACGCAGTGGTCGTTGCCCTCGGTGCGCTTGCGGCGGGTTTCCCAGCCGTCCATCCACTTGCCGTGGTCATCGAACTTGCCGTCGATGAACACCGCGGGGGCGTCGCTGAGCATGCGCTCGACGGGGGCGAACCACTCGTCGGTGGCGCTGACCGGGCGCGCGCCGAGCTTGGCGCTGGCGAGGTTGGGGTAGCGCTGCGTGAACGCCGGGGCGCTGCTGTC
>NZ_SLWY01000058.1 GCF_004341245.1 Plasticicumulans lactativorans
TCGCATGTCCGCCATCAAGACGATTCATGGTCGCGAGATACTGGATTCGCGCGGCAACCCCACCGTGCAGGTGGAGATCGAGCTGGCCTCGGGGGCGCGGGGGCTGGCCTCGGTGCCGTCGGGGGCGTCGACCGGCACGCGCGAGGCGGTGGAGCTGCGCGACGGTGACCCGGCGCGCTATCTCGGCAAGGGCGTGCGCAAGGCGGTCGGGCACGTCAACGGCGAGATCCTCGCCGCGCTGCGCGGCCACGAGGGGCAGGACCAGGCCGGCGTGGACGCCAAGCTGATCGCGCTCGACGGCACCCCGAACAAGGGCCGCCTGGGGGCGAACGCGCTCCTCGGCGTGTCGCTCGCGCTGGCGCACGCCGCGGCGGCGGAGAACGGCGTGCCGCTGTACCGGCAGATCAACCCGGCCGGCCCGTACGTGCTGCCCACGCCGATGATGAACATCCTCAACGGCGGCGCGCACGCCGACAACTCCGTGGACTTCCAGGAGTGCATGATCATGCCGGTGGGCGCGCCGAGCTTCGCCGAGGCGCTGCGCTACGGCGCCGAGGTGTTCCACGCGCTGAAGAAGGTGCTGCACGGGCGCCGTCTGAACACCGCGGTGGGTGACGAGGGCGGTTTCGCCCCCGACATGCCCTCCAACGAGGCCGCGCTCGAAGTGGTGATGGAGGCGATCGACAAGGCCGGCTACCAGGCCGGGCGCGACATCGTGCTGGCGCTGGACTGCGCGAGCTCGGAGTTCTACAAGGACGGGCGCTACGTGCTCGCCTCGGAGGGCAAGTCGTACAGCTCGAACGAGTTCGCCGGGGTGCTCGCCGACCTGGCCGCGCGCTACCCGATCGTGTCGATCGAGGACGGCATGGACGAGTCGGACTGGGCCGGGTGGGCGGAGCTGACGCGGGTGCTGGGCGGCAAGATCCAGCTGGTGGGCGATGACCTGTTCGTCACCAACACCGAGATCCTCGCGCGCGGCATCCGCGAGGGCATCGCCAACTCGATCCTGATCAAGGTCAACCAGATCGGCACGCTGAGCGAGACGCTGGCGGCGATCAAGATGGCCGACGACGCCGGCTACAGCGCGATCAGCTCGCACCGCTCGGGCGAGACCGAGGACACCACGATCGCCGACCTGGCGGTGGCGACGACGGCGCGGCAGATCAAGACCGGGTCGCTGAGCCGCTCGGACCGCATCGCCAAGTACAACCGGCTGCTGGCGATCGAGGAGCAGCTCGGTGCCGGTGCGGTGTACGCCGGGCGCAACGCCTTCCCGCGCAAGCTCCAGGGCTGAGCCGCCCCGCCTCCCCCC
>NZ_SLWY01000059.1 GCF_004341245.1 Plasticicumulans lactativorans
CGACCGCCAGATGAACGCGCATCTGTACCTGTTCGGCCCCACCGGCACGGGCAAGAGCGCGACAATCAACAACATCCTGAATCAGGAGACGGCGATCTATCGGCCGCGCCTGTTCATCGTCGAGGCGGGCAACAGCTTCGGCCTGTTCGGCGACTTCGCGGCACGGCTGGGCCTCACCGTGCATCGGGTGAAGCTCGCGCCGGGCGCGGGCGTCAGTCTGGCGCCGTTCGCCGACGCCTGGCGCCTGGTCGATACGCCGAGCCAGGTACAGACGCTGGACGCCGATGCGCTCGACGAAGACCAGACCGATGCCGGCATGGTCGTGGAAGGCGATGAGCAGCGCGACGTACTCGGCGAGCTGGAGATCACGGCACGACTGATGATCACCGGCGGCGAGGACAAGGAAGAAGCGCGCATGACGCGCGCCGACCGCAGCCTGATCCGCCAGTGCATTCTCGATGCGGCACAGCACTGCGTAGCGGAGAAGCGCACGGTACTGACCCGCGATGTGCGCGAGGCGCTGCGCGAGCGCGCCCGCGACGCCACGCTGCCGGAGATGCGGCGCGCACGGCTGCTGGAGATGGCCGACGCCATGGACATGTTCTGCCAGGGCGTGGACGGCGAGATGTTCGACCGGTCCGGCACACCGTGGCCCGAGGCGGACATCACCATCGTCGACCTCGCCACCTTTGCCCGCGAGGGCTACAACGCCCAACTTTCGATCGCCTACATCTCGCTGATCAACACAGTGAACAACCTCGCCGAGCGCGATCAGTTCCTCGGCCGGCCGATCATCAACGTGACCGACGAGGGCCACATCATCACCAAGAATCCGCTGCTCGCGCCGTACGTGGTCAAGATCACCAAGATGTGGCGCAAGCTCGGCGCCTGGTTCTGGCTCGCCACACAGAACTTGGACGACTTGCCGAAAGCGGCCGAGCCCATGCTCAACATGATCGAGTGGTGGATCTGCCTGTCGATGCCGCCCGATGAAGTCGAGAAGATCGCGCGCTTCCGCGAACTCAACGCTTCGCAGAAGGCGCTGATGCTCTCGGCACGCAAGGAGGCCGGCAAGTTCAGCGAGGGCGTCATCCTGTCCAAGTCGATGGAAGTACTGTTCCGCGCCGTGCCGCCCAGCCTCTATCTGGCGATGGCGATGACCGAGCCCGAGGTGAAGGCCGAACGCTTCCAGTTGTTGCAGCAGCACGGCATCAGCGAGCTGGATGCCGCCTTCCGCGTGGCCGAGAGGCTCGACCGTGCGCG
>NZ_SLWY01000060.1 GCF_004341245.1 Plasticicumulans lactativorans
CCATGGGCCAGGCGCACGAGCCACCCGCCGTCGGCATAGTGAGCGGCGAGCTGGGGCGACACCCCGAACTGGCTCAGGGTGGCAAGGTCGAACGGCGCCCCGCGGGGGAGTCCCGCCTGCAGTCGCTTGATTACCTGGTGCCGAGAATTTCCATCCATGTTATAAAAATAACACAGAATCCAATCGACCCCTAGAGCCATTGCAAGAACGTGCAGGGAAAGTAGCATAAGGTTTGATGTATCGTGCAGAATCTAATCGACCTGCGACCCGAGCCAACCCGGCTCTGCCGGCCGCAACCCGCCCTCCTGATCGCGGTCTATGCTGGAGGGCAGGCCACGACCGGCCGCTCCGCGAGGTGAGGCACCACTGAAGCCGAGGCATCTGAGCATGACCACCAACCCGCCCAACGGGCGCTGGAGCCACCGGCTGGGCCGGGGGGCTGGCCGTGCCTGGCGTGGATACCTGCGCCGCGAGCAGCGTGTCGCCGGCTGGCTGGTGACGCGCGGGGTGCCTGCGGGCGCGACCACGGCGGTGCTCTGGATCGTCAAGCTCGCCGTGCTCGGTGCGCTGCTCTACTCCGCGTTCTGGCTGGCCCTGCTGCTTGCCTTTGCGGTGACTGCTGCATGGCTCGTGCAGCACGACGACCCTGATCAAGAGGAACCGCAACCCGAGTGGAGGGAAGGCCCCAACGGCTTCGGGCTTTATGACAAGAGCGACTGGCGCATCGACCCGCATGTGACCGACGACGACTGAACGGCGGTCACTTCTTCGATACGGCGCTCATTGCCATACCAGCGCCACGCCCCCCAGCGCCCTTAGCGTCCGAGGTGGCGGTGGACAACCCCTGCACGATATTTCCCGTGCGAACGCCTGCCCAAGCCAATGCCATGACCCAAAACGTCGGCAGCACGATGAACATCATCGCCATGACGAAGTTGAGCAGCATGTCGCCAAAGGCGTTGTTCAAGCCGATCAGCGGATCGAAGTTCGTGTGCGGCCTGTCCGCGCCAAACCCCCAGCCGTAGAGCGCATCCAGGATCGTGCTGTCGATCCAGCGTGCGAGCTGGAACCAGAAGTCCACGAAGAACAGCGCGTTCTGGAAGCTGCTCACCGTCACCACCTTCTTCAGGTCGTAGTT
>NZ_SLWY01000061.1 GCF_004341245.1 Plasticicumulans lactativorans
TTACTGAGCTCTGCATGGTTAGCTAATACAAGCCAGTCTCTTTGAAGCAACCCAGAATAATCCGCTTCTTGCACCGCAGCCGTGCTACCGCCCGCCGGAGTTCTCCTTTCAATTCCACCAAGGACTGACAGCAGAGATTCCGCAATTCGATCCGCTTCAAATGACTCCAGACGCCTTCGATCGGGTTGAGTTCAGGCGCATAGGCCGGTAACCGCTCCACGTGCAGTCGCTGTGCTGCCTCAGTCGCCAGGAACGCCTTCATCACGGCGCTGCGATGAATCGATGCCCCATCCCACAGGACATACAACGGCCCCGCGAGATGGCGCAGGAGATGCCGTAGAAACCCCACCACCTCGGTGCCGTCATACGCATGCGCCTGCAACTGCACGAACAACCCGCCCCGCGGGGTAATGCCACCGATCACCGACAGGTGATCATGAGTCAGCCACGGATGCAGCAGCGGCGTCTGGCCCCGCGGCGCGTACGTCCGCACCGCCAGGGGCAACGGGTAGAACCCGGACTCGTCCACAAACACGATCGTCGCGCCCTGTTCCTGCGCTTTTTTTTATTGCCGGCCAGCGCGCATTGATCCACGCCTCGATCGCCGTCTCGTCGCGCTGGCTTGCCCGCTTGAACGGCTTCTGGACACTCCAGCCCCAGGCGCGCAGCAGACGGCTGATGTGCGCCGGGTGGTAGACCACGCCAAACGCCAACTGGATCACCCGCCGCACCCGCGCACAGGTCCACACCTCGCCGCGAAAACCGACCGCCTGCGCACCTTCGCTCAGCAGTCCCAGCAACCGCTGGCGCTGAAACCCGTCCAGGCGCGGTATCGGGCCGGCCGCTTTCTGGCGCACCAAGCCCATACGGCCGTGCTGATGGTAGGCCTTCTCCCACTGGCTGATGGCCCCCTGCGTCACCCCCAATGCCTGTGCGATCTGCGCTTGCGTCCAGCCCTGTCCACGCAACGCGAGCGCCCGGCAACGACGATACTCAAATCCATCCGCTGTCTGCGATGACATGGCTATCAACCTCCGGCGGTTCTTTTGATAACCATAGTTTATTAAAAAGCTAAGCAGAGATCAGTA